>JAXMER010000014.1:0-115000 GCA_046348185.1 Rhodoferax sp.
GTGATTCAACGATACAACTCCCTGCTCCAGCGACGCCTGGCTGAAATGCAAGTTGCCAATATTGGGCGCGCCATCGTAGACATGAATACCGTCTTCGCTGAGCAAGTAAACACCAATGTAGTATTCCCCCTTTAACAAGGGAACATTGGGAAACTCAATCGTTGCAACTCCGCGTCCTGCACTGTCGCGCTCCAGAAGAACGCCGTCGGCCTGCGTGCTGCTGCTGGCTATGACCCGACCGTCAGCAGAATGCACCATCAACCCGACAACTGGCGTGGGCAAATCCGGATCGGACGAAAATCCGACGGCAATGGCCACCGATTGCTCCCGACTGCGAACTGACAAAGAGGCACCCGAGTTCCCATCTACCGACAACTGTGTCGCGAGAATACGCGCGGTTCCCGTGGGCGACGGAATATGGCCCAGTTCAGGCTGCCCCCCCGCAGGTGCCGCATCCATATCCAAAAAATTCTGGTAGCGCGCGGCCACCGCAGATGGCTCTCCCATCATCTGCACCGTGCCCTTGTCCAGCCACAGGGCCCGTGTGCACAGGGCCTCGATCTGATAGATCGAATGGGAGCAAAACAGAATGGTGGCCCCCTTGGCCTTCAACTGCATGATGCGGTCAAATGACTTGCGCGCAAATGCGCCATCGCCCACCGAAAGCGCCTCGTCAATGATCAATATGTCGGGGTCCACGCTGGTGGCAATAGAGAACGCCAGTCTTACGTACATGCCACTGGAGTAGGTCTTGACTGGTTGCTCAATGAAGTCGCCGATGCTCGCAAAATCCACAATAGACGCATAGCGAGCATCGATTTCGGCTTTGCTCAACCCCAGCACCGATGCATTCAGGTAGATGTTCTCGCGCCCCGAAAATTCCGGGTTGAACCCGGCGCCCAATTCCAACAACGCAGCGACACGCCCCTGCACGGCAACCTGCCCGGAGGTCGGATTCAGGGTGCCGCAAATCAGCTGCAGCAGAGTCGACTTGCCAGCGCCATTGCGTCCGATCAGCCCGAGAACTTCACCACGACGCAATTCGAAACTGACGTTCTCCAAGGCGGTGAATTCGCGGTAATAGCGTCTGCGTCCGCGCACCAGCATTTGTTTGAGACGATCCAACGGGCGGTCGAACAGCTGGTAGCGTTTGCAAAGCTGGTCGGCACGGATCGCAATATCAGAGGACATCGGCGAACCCCCGTCGAGTCAACTGAAAGAACAGCCCCCCAAGCACGGCAACACCGCATGCCATCGCTCCGTATACCCCCAAGGCAGCCCAATCGGGCCATTGTCCGAGAAGCAGGACCGTACGAACCTGCTCGATGATGAGTGTCAACGGGTTGAGATGCATCCAGAATTGCCATTCGTCGGCCAACGACCTCACCGAGTAAAACACTGGCGACATGAACATGATGAGACTGACCAACATGGTGATGATGGGTCCGGCATCCCGCACGTAGACACCCAGCGCTGACAAGAACCACCCCAGCCCCAGCAATAAGGGCACAAAGGGCAGTACAACCAGAGGGAGCGCAAGCGCCGACCAAGGTACGCCACCGCGCACCCCAACCACGACCACCAGCAGAGTGATCACGCTGATCGTCAAGTGAAAGAGTCCAGACAATACCGTGACCCAAGGCAGCAACTCAACAGGAAAAATGACTTTCTTGACCAGGTTGGACTGCTCAACGACCAAGTTGGTGGCCTTTCCCACTACCTCGGCAAAAAGATTGAATACCAAGAGACCTGCAAACGCCTGCAGCGCAAACTCAACACCGCCGCCCTTGGCCGCACCCGGCCAACTGGCCCGAAACACACCGACGAACACAAATGAATACACACCCAGCATCAGTACGGGTGTCAAGAAGGACCAGGCAATGCCCAGCACGGAGCCGCGGTAGCGCCCCAACACATCGCGCCGGGCAAACTGCCACAACAAAGTTCGACTGCGCCAGGGGAGATAAGATCGATCTAGGAATGTCACGGGTGTAGTGTAACGGGCCACTTTTCGTATGACCGAAACTCCGGGGAGTTAGTGCTTTCCACCTACGCACCCCGTGGCGCAGGGCGTACAGTTGGGCTTGGCGCGCGTAGCCATCGTGCGTGGCGCACTCACTCAAAAACCGGCAAGGAGCACCACATGGTCAAGAAACTACACCCATCATCAGCAGGCAACGGCCCCATCAAGGACTCCGTCAAGGATTCCGCGCAACAAATCTGGCAGGCCGGTCTAGGTGCCTTTACCCGCGCGCAGGCCGAGGGTAGCAAGGCGTTCGAATCCCTGGTCAAGGAAGGGGTGGCGTTTCAGCGCAAGACCCAGGCCGTGGCAGAGGAAAAAATCTCGGAAGCCACGCATCGCATGTCATCCATGGCAACCGACATTTCCTCCAAGGCCACCGGCGGCTGGGACAAGCTGGAAAACATCTTTGAGGAACGGGTGGCCAAGGCCCTCAACAAGCTGGGAGTCCCGTCAGCCAAGGACATCAACGATCTCATCGAGCGCATTGAGTCCCTGAACCAGGCTGTACAACAGCTCTCCGAAAAATCAGCGCCTGCCCGGTCGAGCGCAAAAACCGCCAGCAAGGCGCCCGCCAAGCCGACTGCCAAACGCAGCACCAAGGCCAAATCCGTTGCAAGCAAAAGCGCCAACTAACCCCGTGCGACTGGGTACGGAGCAGACACGGGGCGCTGATGGGCGCCCTTTTTTCTGATGACTCCTGTTGCATTGCAGCAAAAAGCCCCCCACCTGCCCTCTACACTCTGAACCTATGGATGTGACCTCGCAAAAGCCCCCCAAAATCGCCCTTGCGCTGGCCGGTGGTGGCCCGTTGGGAGCCATTTACGAAGTGGGTGCGATGTGCGCGCTGGAAGAGTCACTCAATGGCCTGGACTTCACCAAGCTCGACCACTATGTGGGCGTTTCGGCGGGTGGGTTCATCGTGGCGGCGTTGGCCAATGGGCTGACACCGCGCCAACTGTGCGCATCGTTTATCGAGAACGACAGTGAACCCTCGGAGACGTTTGACCCGTCCTGGCTGCTCAAGCCCGCCTATGGCGAATTCATGCGCCGCGGCGTGATGCTGCCACGCCTGCTGCTGTCGGCACTGTGGCACTTCACCTGGGGACGCAAGTCGTTTCTAGGTGCCTTGGAACGCCTTAGTCCGGGCTTGCCCACCGGGGTGTTTTCCAACCGCGCGGTGCACACCGAACTGGCGCGTTTATTCAGCCGTGAAGGTCGCACCAATGACTTTCGCCAGCTCAAGACCAGACTGACCCTGGTTGCCACCAACCTCGATACCGGTGAGGCTGCACCGTTTGGTCAACCCGGCTGGGACCATGTGCCGATCTCGCAGGCCGTGCGCGCCAGCGCCGCCCTGCCAGGCTTGTTTCCACCCGTGGAAATTGACGGCCAATGCTATGTGGATGGCGCACTGAAGAAAACCATGCACGCCTCGGTGGCACTGGAAGACGAGGTGGACCTGATGATCTGCCTGAACCCCCTGGTGCCTTTTGACGCCCGCACGCCGCAGGCACCCAAGGTGATGCAACGCGGCCTGCCTGCGCACAAGCGCGAAATCCCACGCATCGTGGAGGGTGGCCTGCCTTCGGTGCTCAGCCAAACCTTTCGCTCCATGATTCATTCGCGCATGGAGCTGGGCATGAAACACTACACCCATGCCTATCCGCACACGGACATCATCCTCATTGAGCCCGATCACCGCGACCCCGAGCTGTATCTGGCTAATACCTTCAGTTACGCCGAACGCCGCCAGTTGGCTGAGCACGCCTACCAGCAAACCCGTCAGATGCTGCGCTCACGCAAGACTGGCCTGACCGCCAAGCTGGCACGGCACGGCATCAGCCTCAACCACGCCGTGCTGGACGATACCCGGCGACATCTGTCGGCACCGCCCAAATCCCCCACCCGCATCGGGCAAGCGATTGCGCTGCTGCAGGATGTCATGGACGACTTGGGGGACACCGTCGCCGCCGCCAACCGTCGCACTGCCCACTGAGACGCGCCATGGTCAAAAAAGCCCCCCGCCGGACCGCCGAACGCATTTTGGAAGTGACGCTGGAGCTTTTCAACCGCTTTGGCGAGCCCAATGTCTCCACTACGCTGATTTCAGCCGAACTGGGCATCAGCCCGGGCAACCTGTACTACCACTACCCAGCCAAGGACGAGCTGATCAATTCGCTGTTCGACCGCTATGAAAAAGCGCTCAACGAGCTGCTTAACGCCAGCGACAACGTACGCGATGTCGAAGACGCCTGGTTCTTCATGCACACGCTGTTCGAGCTGATCTGGCAATACCGCTTCCTGTACCGCGATCTCAACGACCTGCTCAGCAAGAACCGCCGCCTGGAAACCCATTTCCAGTGGGTGCTTAAGAACAAGACGCGCTCGGTCAAGGCCATGCTCGAAAGCATGAACCGCGCTGGCGCCATGCACATTGACGTGCGCGAGATGGAGCCCACCGCTGCCAGCATGGTGGTCGTGCTGACCTACTGGCTCAGCTTCGAATACGTGCGCGATCCGCGCAATGCGCTGGAGCCTGCTAGCGCGCAGGCAGCGCTGCTGCGCGGTGCGCACCATGTCCTGAACCTGCTGGTTCCATACCTTGAGGCGGGACAACGCCAGCACCTGCTGCAACTGGTTGGGGCCTACAGCACCCCCCATGCATCATGACCACCTGGGTGGCATTTCCCTATCCCACGGACTATCCGTTTGACAACGCGCGCGTCTGCAAGCTCTGGCACAAATTACATGCCGGCGACCGCGAGCCGCTACCCAAAGACCCCCGCCTGCTAAGCGCCTGGAGTTGGTTCCACGCCGGCGCCTTCCAGCAGGCGGCCGATGCGGCCTTGGAGCTGGGCGAACCCGGCATGAGCCTGGCCAACAAGGCCACCTGCATGTATGCAACGTTTCTGGAGCCCAAGGAAAAGCAGCGCCAAAAGCTGTTCCTGCAGGTGGCAGACCGGGCCAGCGCCCATTGCCAGCAAGCGCCCACCAACCCCAACGCCTACTACTGGCGTGCCTATGCCCTGGCGCGCTACAGCCAGTGCATCAGCGTGGCAAAAGCCCTGGCCCTTGGGCTGGGATCCAAGGTGCGTTCCGACCTGGAAATGGTGATCGGTCTGGAACCCGCCCACGCCGATGCACACGTTACGCTGGGAGCCTTCCATGCCGAGGTGATCGACAAGGTCGGGGCACTGATTGCTCGCATGACCTACGGTGCACGCAAGGAAACCTGCCTGCGACTGTTCGAGCTGGCTGTCCAACTCACACCGCAGTCCGCCAGTACGCTGATGGAATACGCACGCGCCCTGCTCATCCTGGAAGGTGACGCGTGCTCTGAAGAAGCCGCACGCTTGTTCGAGCGCGCAACCCAGTGCTCCGCCCTGGACGCCCAACAGCGCCTGGACCTGGACCTGGCGCAGGCCGAAATGGCCAGCTGATCCATCGCAGCACACGCCAGCGCGACTGCATTTCGCGCGCAATGCGCTGCATTTCACGATCGCGTTCGTCGATTGGTCGCGCGGTTGCAGCGCGCCGGATTCCCGAAAGACACACTGAAGGCCTCAAACCCTTTCAGGAGTCTCTTCATGTTCCCTCTTACGCTTATGCGCCTGGCCAGTCCATGGGTCCTCGGCGCCGCCTTAGGGCTGGGCCTGGCCACGACCGCCAGCGCCATTTCTGATACCCAGTTCCAGAATGCCTTCTCCCGCTTCGTCCAGGCCGGTGCCGGTGACAGTGCGGCCATCGACGCTGCCGCACAGGCATTCCAGGACCTGGTCAAGATCGAACCCGCCAACCCGGTGTTGCACGCCTATGCCGGCGCCGCTACGGCCATGCAGGCGGGCAACAGCTGGCTGCCCTGGAAGAAAATGTCCCTGGCCGAAGACGGCCTGGCCGAGCTGGACAAGGCGCTGGCCCTGCTCTCGCCAGCCCACGAAGCCCCGGTGCAAAACGGCACGCCTGGTGTATTGGAAGTGAAGTTCGTCGCCGCCAACACCTTCCTGGCGGTACCTGAATTCATGCACCGCCGCGAACGCGGTGCCAAGCTGCTCGGTGAAGTGCTGGCGCACCCGCTACTGGCCAGTGCGCCCCTGGGCTTTCGCGGGTCGGTCTGGCTCAAGGCCGCCAAGGAAGCCAGCAAGGCCCAAAAACCCGCCGAGGCCAAACGCTACCTGAACCTGATCGTGCAACAACAGGCACCACAAGCCGCACAGGCCCAGGCGCTGCTCAAGGGCATGGCGTTGTGAGTGCAGCCACCAACACCCACACCCCCGTGATGGCACTACAAGGCGTGCACAAGACCTACCGCTTGGGCCAGCATGTCATCCCCGCGCTGCAGGGGGTGGATCTGACCGTGCAGCGCGGCGAGCTGCTGGCGCTGACCGGCCCCTCAGGCAGCGGCAAGAGCACCATCCTGAATCTGTGCGGCCTGATCGACGCGCCCGATTGCGGCAGCATTGCGCTGGACGGCCAGGTCACCACCGCGCTGGCAGAAGACCAGCGCACGCTGCTACGCCGCGACGCCCTGGGCTTTGTGTTCCAGAACTTCAACCTGGTGCCGGTGATGACCGTGGCCGAGAATGTGGACTACCCCTTGTTCCTGACCGGCGTACCCGCTGCCGAGCGCCGCGAACGCGTGGCCGCGCAGCTGCACGCCGTGGGCTTGCAGGACCATGCCCAGCACCACCCGGATGCGCTCTCGGGCGGCCAGCGCCAGCGTGTGGCCATAGCCCGCGCGCTCATCAAGCGCCCACGCCTGGTGATTGCCGACGAGCCCACGGCCAGTCTGGACTCGCACACCGCCGACCAGGTGCTGGACCTGATGCGCGAACGCTGCCACGCCGAAGGCGCGGCCTTTGTCATCGCCACCCACGACAGCCGCCTCACGCGCCGTTGCGACCGCGTGGTGGCGTTGCTGGACGGCAAGATTCAAGGAGTATCCCAATGAACATGTGGCTGAAATTCGCCATCCAGAACACCCTGCGCAACCGCCGCCGCTCGTTGGTGACGGTGTCCATCGCTGCCCTGGGCACGGCCGCTATTCTGCTCGCCGGAGGCTTTGCCCTGTCCACCTACGAGGCACTGGCTCAGGCCGCAGCCCGCAGCACCGGCCACCTGATCCTGGGCACGCCCGCACAGTTCACCCGCGACGAGGACACGCCGCTGCAAAACGGCCTGGACGACGTGGCCACCTTGCGCGCCGCACTGCTGACCGACCCGGCCGTGCGCCACGTGCTGCCCAAGGTGGAGTTCAGCGGCCTCATCAGCAACGGCGACAAGTCCACCGTGATGATGGCCACCGGCGTGGAGCCCGACAGCGAGTTCGCCGTCAAAGGCCCCTTCCTCACCCTGACCGGCGGGCAGGTGCTGGCCTCGGGTAGCAGCGACGCCGAAGTGATGCTGGGCGAAGGCCTGGCCAAAAGCCTGAAGGCCACGCCCGGCACCAACCTGACCCTGCTAGCGAGCACCACCGAAGGCGCCATGAACGCGCTGGACGTTCGCGTCAAAGGCATCTTCACCACCGGCGTGCCTGACATCGACAAACGCCTGGTCTACACCGACATCGCCACTGCGCAGCGTCTGCTGGTCACCCAACGCGTCACCACCCTGGGCATTTTCCTGGACCGCATGGAGTCCACCGCCGCGGCGCAGCAGCGCCTGGCCACCCTGCACCCCACGCTCACGGTGCAGACCTGGATGGACCAGGCCTTCTTCTACCGCGCCGTGCGCGACCTGTACAACCGCATCTTCGGGGCGCTGGGCTTGATCATTGGCGTGATTGTGGTGTTTGTCGTGACCAATGCCATGGCCATGGCCGTGATCGAGCGCACCCGCGAGATCGGCACCCTGCGCGCCCTGGGCACGCTGCCGGCCCAGCTGCTGCGCACCCTGGCACTGGAAGGCATGGTGCTGGGCGGCGTGGGTGCCGTGGTGGGCGCGGCGCTGGCGCTAGGCACTGCTTTGTTTCTGTACGTGGTTCCGGTCAACATGCCGCCGCCCCCAGGGCGCTCGGTGGGCTATCCGCTGACCATTGCCATCGACGCCGGGATGTACGCGGTGACCCTGGTGGTCATGGTGCTGCTGACCATGGCGGCATCGAGCTGGGTGGCACGCAAGACCGTGCACCTGCCGGTGGTGGATGCTCTCGCCCACACCTGACACACGACAGCCGCTCTGTTTTTGATAGCTATAACACCAGCATTTACGGGGGCCAATTCCCCGTTTTGCTTACAACCCCCAAAAACCATCATGCATGCGATCACTTCCATTCGCCTGACCCGCACGACCCTTGCCGCACTGGCCCTGGGCGCTTGCACTCTGGTCACCGCCCAAACACCCGACGTGGCCACCCTGCTCAAGGATGCCGACCATTACCGCATGAGCGCCGACAACCTGCAAGTCGACACCCAGATCACCGTGTTTAACACCGACGGCAGCACGGACAAGGAACGCCGCTACACCGTCTACGCCCAAGGCGGGCGCAAGTCACTGGTGCTGATGCAGACCCCCGTGGAAAAAGGCCAGAAGGTCCTGATGCTGGGCGACGACTTCTGGCTCGTCATGCCCGGCAGCCAGCGCCCGCTGCGCATCACGCCCATGCAAAAGCTGCTGGGCGACGCCTCCACCGGTGACATCGCCACCATGCGCTGGGCCGGTGACTACAACGGTCAGCTGGTCGGCGAGGAGCCCTGTGCCACCGACGGCAAAGGCCCGCTGTGCCTGCACCTGAGCCTGCAGGCCGCCCGCAAGGGCGCGACCTACCAGCGCGTGGAGTTGTGGATGGGCAAGGCCCGCCATGAGCCGGTGCGCGCCGACCTGTTTGTGCAGTCCGACAAGCTGGCCAAACAGGCGCGCTTCGTGCTGGACAAGACTGCTAACCCGCCCACGGTGTCCGAGATGGTGCTGACCGACCAGCTCAGCAACAAGAAGGAAACCCGCATCCGCTACCTGGGCCGCAAGGAACGCACCGTGCCCGAAGAATGGCTCAACCCCATGTTCCTGGCCCGCACGGCGACACTGGAATGAACATGCAGCGCCTGACCACCAGCGCCTGTTGTGCGCTTGCCCTGCTGATGCCACTGGCCGCCCAGGCCGAGGGCGACGGTGTGACCGGCACCGTGCGCGCGTACCGCATCACCCGCGAAGCCGCCAGCACCGGCCCCCTGACCGCAGCCAACACGTTGCAACCGGGCACCGCCGCCATCGACGCCTCCACCAACATCCTGCAAATGGAACTGGTGGGCGACACCACCGTAGCAGGCCTGACCCTGCACGCCGGAGCGCTGCTGCACACGCAGCAGGCCGATGCTGGCGCAGCAGAAAACCACAACCGCATCAACGAAGCGTATGCCAGCTGGTCGGGCGCGGGGTGGCAGTGGAGCGCGGGCAAAAAAGTGGTTTCCTGGGACGTGGGCTACGGCTTTCGCCCCAACGACGTGATACAGCAGGAAACCCGCCGCACACTGGCAGCCGGGGCGCTGGAAGGCCACCCGCTCCTGATGGCCGAGCATTTCAACGCCGACAGCGCCTGGTCGCTGGTATGGGCGAACCCCACGCAAGACTTCGCCACCAATGGCACCAACGAATCCACCCTGGCCGCACGCTGGTACACCCGCCAGGGCGCTGCAGACTGGCACATCTTCGCCCGCCAGGGCGCACAAACCGGCGCCAGCCTGGGCGCGGCCGTGTCCTGGGTGGCCAGCGATGCCCTGGAACTGCACGCCTCGGCACGGGGTGGCCAGCAACTGGTGGGGGGCACCTGGACGCACGAGAGCCAAGTCAGCCTGCTGCTGGAAGCCTGGCACGACGACACGGCGCCCAGCAACGCACAGTGGGACGCCTGGCAAGCGCGCAACCAGTTCCTGCCGCTGCTGCTGGCGCGCGGTGTCCCGGCGCCAGCCGTAGCCGGGAGCCTGGCCACCCAGGCGAACCTGTTTCGCAGCGGTAGCAGCCTGCGCCAAGACAACCTGTTTGCCCGGCTGAGCTGGCAGCACGAGCGCTGGCAAACCGCGCTGGACCTGCTCTACACCCCTTCTGACCAGGGCCTGATGGC
The DNA here is from genome assembly GCA_046348185.1 of Rhodoferax sp. GTDB lineage: Bacteria > Pseudomonadota > Gammaproteobacteria > Burkholderiales > Burkholderiaceae_C > Allorhodoferax. The sequence continues at coordinate 10,077 of JAXMER010000014.1, forward strand.
GACCGCCAGCGTGCTCTGGACGGGTGAGGGCGTCAAGCTCGAAGCGGGCCTGCGCGACACCGGCGGCCCCAGCGCGGCCATCGTGCGCCAACTGCCCGTGCAGCGCCAGGGCTATGTGGTGGCGACCTGGGCGTTTTAGGAGCCAGTCCGTCGACGACAATGGAAGGGAAGCAGGCAGGCACTCGCGCAATCCCGGTGCGGGGCCTTTCTGGAGTTGCGCACGACCTAGGGGGAACACATGGCTCACTGCTTGATCGTGGGGCGCGGCGGCTTTGGGGATTTGTTTCCGCTGTTTGCCATTGCGCAGCAGCTGCAGGCTTGCGGGCATACGCTGACCATCGCCGCCGAAAGCCACCATCACGATGCGGTCCGCTCGATTGGGCTTGCGCTGCACGCAACGGATCAGGTCCGCGCTGGCATCCCAGCGCGCCCCGGCGTCCGCACGGAATTCCTGCGTTTCTTGAATCCTTCGTCGCTGCAGTCAGAGTTCGAGCAGACGCTGGCAGCCGCGCACGGTGCCGACATCATCATCGGCAACCAAGCCGCCTACGTTGGGCGTATGGTCAGTCGGGTGCAGCGTATTCCCTGGGTGTACTGTGCCGCGTCCCCGCTGGCATTGCCCTCCCCGACGCAGCCGCCGCTATTTCCGTACCTGTTTGGTCTGCAGCGCAGGCTGCGTACAACCAACTGGGCGCAAAGGCCGTTCTTACCGCTGGCACAGGGCGTCACGCGGCTGTTCATGCAGGAAAACGTGGCGTTTCAGCGGCGCCTTGGCATCTGGAACGGCCTGCATCCGCGCTTTGAAGGTTTGTATTCCGACCAGTTGAATCTTTTGATGGTGTCGCCCGCATTAATGGCCAAACGACCTGACTGGCCCGCGCGCACGACACTGGCCGGCTTTGGTTGGTTCGAACCGCGTTACATGGACGACGCGGCAGCGCAAGGCCACTTGGACGCCTTTCTGCAACGAGGTTCCGCGCCCGTGGTCATTGCGCCCGGCGGCAGCACGCGAACCCAGCCGACGGCTTTTTTCGAAACCGCCTTGGCTGCGGTCAAGGGCGCGGGGCGCCGCGCTGTGGTGGTTGCGGCGAAACGCTTTCATGGGCAACTGCCCCAATCCGACCCCGACGTTCTCGTATGCCCCTACCTGCCCTATTCGTGTTTGTTGCACGATGCGTGCGCGTTGATCCACTCCGGGGGGATTGGGGCCTTGGGTTGGGCGGTCCGCTCCGGGGTGCCGTCCTTGATTGTGCCCAAAAACTGGGACCATTTCGACAATGCAGAAATTGCCGAGCAGGCCAACGTAGCCCGGGTCGTGTGGCGGGGCGGGACAGAGCCCCAGCGCGTGTCCGCCGGGCTGAGCGAGCTCCTCGCCGACCGCGCCATTCATGCGTCGCTGGCACGGATTGGTCCGGCCTTGCTGGCCGAAGATGGAGCGAAGAAAGCTGCACAAGCCATTACCGAGCACCTTTTGGCCTGATAACCCCGGGTTCAGGCGGCAACCCAGAGCCAGGCAACGCCGACCGGGCGGTTCTTGCCCGGATCAGGCATGGGCCTCGCCCCAGGGCAGCATGAGCGTCACGGTGGAGAGCTTGGCGAACTCGGGGGCGAACTGGTCGATCAGTGCCTGCGGGTCGGGGCACAGGTGTGCATCGGCCACGACGCCGAATTGCACGCCCCCGCCGTAACTGAGGATGGAGATGCCCAACCCCACGGTGCCGGTCTGGGGCACCCAGAACAGGTTTTCCTCCACCGTGGAGCCGCACAGGCGGATCTTCTCGCGCGGGCCGGGCACGTTGGTCATCACCGCGGTGGTCTTGCGCGAGAACAGCCCCAGCAGCGCGTCCTGCAAAGGCTTGACGAGCAGCCCCGCCACCGCCAGCAGTCCAAAGGCCATCAGCGGCTGCATGCTGCCCTTGAGCCCCTGCATGCGCCGGCGCACCTCATAGACGCGTTCGATCGGGTTGGCAATGCCAATGGGCAGCACCAGGGGCGCCAGGCCAAACTGGTTGCCGAGCTGGTAGGCCTTGTCCATGGGGCGCAGGTTGACCGGCACCATGGCGCGGATCTCCTTGCCTTCGACAGCGTCGCCGTGGCCGCGCAGGTAGGCCCCGATGGCACCGGCCACGCAGCTCAGCAGCACGTCATTGACCGAGCAGTTCAGCCCTTTTCCCACCGCCTTGACGTCGGCCAGGGGAATGGGTGCGCACCAGGCCACGCGCTTGTGGCGTCCGGGCGTGCCCTTCAGGCGCGTGGGGGAGTCGTCGCTCATCAGGGCCAGCGCGGCCAGGTCGCTGGTGGCGTGGGCAACCAGGCGCGCCGCATCCAGCGAGCCGTGCAAGCCCTGCTCCATGCCCTTTTGCGGTTGCACCAGCCACTCCATGGAGCGTGCCGCGCTTTCCCCGGCAAACTGCAGCGCGCGCACGGTCAGGCCCGTCAACGGCTTGATCCAGGTGTCGGCCAACCACTCTTCTGCGCCCTGCAGGTCGGCCCGGTAGTGGTGGTGGGCAGGCTCGGGCGGGGGCGATCCGCCATCGACCAGGGACTGGGTCACCGCAATCAGGGCAATGCCGTCGGCAATGCAGTGGTGGATGCGCACCATCAGGGCCGAGCCGCCCTTGTAGTGCTCGACCAAATGGAATTGCCACAGCGGGTGTGCCTTGTCCAGTGGCTCCATGGTGAGCTGGGCCAGACGGTCCTGCAGCGCCTCCTGCTCCCGCCCCCGGGGCATGCGCGGCAGTTTCTCGGTGACGACGTGGCGCTCCAGGTCAAAGGCGGGGTCGTTCATCCAGCTGGCACCGGCCGCGTCCTCCACCACGCACTGGCGAAAGCGCGGGTACTTGAGCAGCCGCTCCTCGATGCGCTGGCACAGGTCGGCCCGGCGCAGGCCAGGCTTGAGCACCCAGACGCCCACAATCAGCATCAGGTTGGTGGCCGAGTCCATGCGCAGCCAGGCGGTATCGACCTTGCTCATGCGCGTGCCATGCAGGCCCAGCAGGCCCGCCATCGCGTCGCTGACCTGCTTTTGCAGTCCGTGTGCCATGTTGCCCCAGGGATGGGACTGGTCTTCCTCCGACGCAGGCTGGCCGGTGGACACCGATCGGGATTGGGGCAGGCGAGTCACCATGGGGGTCTCCAGTAGGGTCAGATCCGGGGGGCCGCGCACCCGGGCTGGTACGCATTTAGGCTTTGCGACCTATTTTGCAGGCAAAACACCCGTAAGATACCGGGCGAACCGTTTCTCGCAACCCAACCGGAGGTCCCCATGGCCGATCTGAAGAAAACGTTTGAAGCCGCTGTTGCCAATTCCAAGAACCTGTCCGAGCGCCCGGACAACACCACCCTGCTCAAGATCTACGCCCTGTACAAGCAGGCCACGGTCGGCGACAACACCGAAAAGAAACCCGGCTTCACCGACATGGTGGGTCGCGCCAAGTGGGACGCCTGGGACAAGCTCAAGGGCACGCAGGCCAAGGAGGCCATGCAGCAGTACATCGACCTGATCGAGTCGCTCAGCTGAGTCCAGAAGAAATGGCTGTCATCCCCCGTAAAAACAGGGGTTGCAGCTACAAAAACAATAGCGCCTTGGGCGCTATTTCTTTTTGGTGGCCGTCTTGGCTGCGGTGCTTTTGGCGGTGGTCTTCTTCGCCGCGGGCTTGGGCGCAAGCAGGTCGTCGAGGTTCTTCACGATTTCGGCCTCGATGCGCCCCTTGAAGGCTCCCAGCAGGAAACCCAGCTTGGCGTCGAGGTCGAAATGATCCGCCGTCACATGCAGCTTGCCGGTAACGCCTGAACGCTTGAAGTGCACCCAGTCCTCGCGGGCGCCTTCTTCGTAGGTACAGGCCATGTCGAATTCGGCTTCGACCTGTTCGGCCCAGGACCAGGCGATCTTGCGGGCAGCAGCGAGCCCGAGCGTGTGGTCACGGTGAATGTGCAGTTGGGTCAATTGCGGTCTCCTGTTGCGTTCAGCGCCACGTTGTGCTTCATACTGTCGCCATCATTAGTGTCCGGTTTATTTGAGGGTCATCGGCCTGCAGGCCAATAACGACGCGGGTTTCAAGGGTTCCATGGGTGTCCACGATTTGAATTTCAGTTGGCGCATTTGCGATGCTCTCGGGTTTGAACCATCCGGGGTGACGCATGAACGTGGGCAAGACGCTTTTTGCGCAAGTCATGGAGTTCATTCCATGGAAGACCTTTGGCCGGATCGTCGAACGCCACGGGGGCGATGCCGGTGTTCGAACACTCAGTTGCGCGGACTTGTTTCGTGTGATGGCCTTTGCACAACTGACCTGGCGCGAATCGCTGCGCGACATCGAGGTCTGCCTGGGCGCCAACCAAGGCAAGCTGTTTCACATGGGTTTGAAGGGCGTGCCTGCCCGCTCGACACTCTCCGATGCGCTGAACCTGCGCGACTGGCGCATCTACCACGCGCTGGCCATGCACATGATCCGTCGCGCCCGGGCGCTGTACGCCAAAGACGCCTTGAACATCGATCTGGACGCCACCGTCTATGCCCTGGATGCCACCACCATAGATCTGTGCCTGAGTCTCTTCGACTGGGCACCGTTTCGCTCTGCCAAGGCAGCGGTGAAGATGCACACGCTGCTGGACCTGCGTGGGGCCATTCCCGCCTTCATTCACATCAGCGACGGCAAGATGCACGAGGTCAACGTGCTGGACATCCTGCCCATCGAAGCCGGTGCCTTCTACGTGATGGACCGGGGTTACCTGGACTTCGCCCGGCTCTACAAGATGCATCAGGCCGGGGCGTTCTTTGTCACCCGCGCCAAGCGCAACATGGATGCGCGCCGGGTGTACTCGACGGCAACCGACCGGAGTACCGGAGTGATCTGCGATCAGAGCATCGCCATGAACGGGGTTCTTACCGCGAAGGACTATCCCGAGCAGTTGCGCCGCATTCGTTTCAAGGACCCGGAGTCGGGCAAGACACTGGTCTTCCTGACCAACAACACGAGCTTGCCGCCGTTGACCATCGCCGCGTTGTACAAGAACCGCTGGCAGGTCGAGTTGTTCTTCAAGTGGATCAAGCAGCACCTGCGCATCAAGCGTTTCCTGGGCACGAGCGAGAACGCGGTCAAGACGCAAATCTGGTGCGCCGTGGCCACCTATGTACTCATTGCTATCGTCAAAAAGGAGCTTCACTTGCCCGCCTCGCTCTACACATTGCTACAGATTCTTTCGGTGTCGGTTTTCGAGAAAACCCAGATTTCATGCGCCTTGCAGCCCGATGCCGCAATCCCAAAAACACCCATCAGCTCTAACCAGTTGAATTTGTTCACTTTTTAACCGGACACTACTGTGTCGCCATCATAAAACCCAAACCCGGAAGGCGCACCACCATGCTGTACAAGTTCAAGTCCAAGGTCACGGGTGACCTCATCATGCTCGAACCCAACGCCCGCAAGATCCTGACCGTGATCGGCAAGGACCCGGCGGCGCTGGGCAAGGGCATCCTGCTGCCCGCCGACATGCCCGCTGCGCTGGCGGCCCTTGACGCGGCCATTGCCGAGGAAGACGCCAGCCAGCGCCAGCGCGCCGAAGTCGCCCGGACCCAGGGCGAAGACCCGCCCCACAACGACGGCGCCGTCTCCCTGCGCCAGCGCGCCCTGCCCTTCATGGACATGCTGCGCCGCTGCCATCAGGCGGACCAGGAGATCGTCTGGGGGGTGTGACCGGCGGGCGATCTCCGCGCCGCACCGCCGGCGCGACGCATGCAAAACGCCGCAAGGTGCGATAGGTTCAACACCCGCACCTTTGCGCTCAGGGGATTGCGGCCTTCAACACGCAGGAACGGCTGCTTCGCAGGGGTTTTCTGGACTGACGTCCTTGATGCTGCGCTGGCAACCTACGGCAGCGACTTGAGCCACTGCGACACCGGTTCGACCGCCGCGTCCGGTGTGCTGGCATGGTCGGCCGTGACGACCAGGTACTTGCTGGCTGCATGCATTGGGGCTTTGCGAAACGCATAGTCTTCGCCCAGGTCATACGCGCGATCCCCGGTACCCACGACCCATAAAAATGGAACCGCCTTTTTGAAACCCGCTGCAGTTGCGGGCATGTGCCCCAGACCCGCGGGATCGAAATAACTCAAGAGCACGTCGGCCGTCATCCGGATGCTTTGGCGTTTGCCCTGGTTGAGATCGTCCATGGTGAGTGTTTCGCCACCTTGACCGGACTGGACCAGCGCGCGCGCTTTGTCGACCGCCTCCTTGCCGATGCCGCGTTCGTACATCAAAGCGGGGACATGGCCGGGAGCCAGCACGACGACCGCGTCCGCATCACCGACGTGAGCCATATAAGCCATCGCGGCATTGCCTCCAAAACTATGGCCCATGACGGCCACACGCTGGAAGCCCTCGGCGCGAAACGCCTGCACCTGGGCTTGGACTTCTTGCAAGGCCTGCGGGTACGGCGCATCGTAGCCGCGTCGCTGTGACCAGGGCATCTCAACGGCTTTGACGGTGCAGTACGGCTCGAGTCGACGCCCAAAATGACCGATGTACTGGGTATTGCCCCACTTGCCATGCAGCAACACGACGGCGCAGGGTTTGGTGTTGTCTTGCGCCCAGCTGGGGCATGCAGCCAGTAGGGCCACTGCCGCGCTCGCCAAGGCCATCTTGGCGCGCTGGAAAAAAAATGCTGTGAATGCGTAGCCCATCAGTACCTCCAAAAAAGTGAAGCCCCCGCGCGACTGCACCGCTTCCCGTTAAATCTTAAACCGAGAAAATCCATTCGGCGCACCTTCGGTGCTGCTGGGGCGTCAGCGGGGCATTTGCGGCCGTCCCAAGCCCTCATGGACTTTCTCGGTTCAATGGAAGTGACGCGAAACTACTGATACGTTCGCGCGTCCTCGATCACCTTGCCGTCATTGGGCAAGCTGCCCATGGCCACCACCTCGATCTGGGCACGCAGCTTGGTCACCTCGCGCACGGCGTCGCCGATGCGCGCGGCCAGGTCCTGTGCTGCCGTGTCCGCCTCAACCTTGAGGATCATGATGTCGTTGGCCATTTCGCCCGACACCACCAGCCGCGCCCGGGCCACTTCCGGAAAGCGCTTGGCCACGGTATCGACCTGTTTGGGGTGCACAAACATGCCGCGGATCTTGGTGGTCTGGTCGGCACGGCCCATCCAGCCCTTGATGCGGGTGTTGGTGCGCCCGGTGGGGCAGGTTCCGGGCAGGATGGCAGAGAGGTCGCCCGTGCCAAAGCGGATGAGCGGGTAGTCGGGGTTGAGCACTGTCACCACCAGTTCGCCCACCTCGCCTTCGGGCACCGGGTCGCCGGTGCCGGGGCGCACGATTTCGACGATCACGCCCTCGTCCAAGACCAGCCCTTCGCGCGCAGCGGTTTCGTAGGCGATCAGCCCCAGATCGGCGGTGGCATAGCACTGGTAGCCGTCGATGCCGTGGGCCAGGAACCAGTCGCGCAGGGAGGGCGGGAACGCCTCGCCGCCAAACATGGCCTTCTTGACGCTGGGCAGGGCCACGCCCATGTCGGCGGCCTTGTCCACGATGATCTTGAGGAAGCTCGGCGTGCCGATGTAGCCCGCAGGCTGCAGGTCGCGCATGGCCAGTACCTGCTGCTCGGTCTGGCCGGTGCCGCCGGGGAACACGGTGCAGCCCAGGGCGTGAGCGCCGGTTTCCATCATCGAACCGGCCGGTACGAAGTGGTACGAAAAGCTGTTGTGGATGAGCTCGCCAGGGCGAAAGCCCGCCGCATGGATGGCGCGGGCCATGCGCCAGTAGTCGCGCGCCGTGCCTTCGGGCTCGTAGATGGGGCCAGGGCTGGCAAACACGCGCGGCATGGCGGCACCAAAACCCACGGCGGCAAAGCCGCCAAAGGCGTCGCCCCCGGCGTCGCGGCCTTCCTGCTGCAACGCCTGCAACTCGCCCTTGCGGGTCACCGGCAACTTTGCCAGCGCCGCGCGGCTGGTGATGGCAGCGGCATCCACACCGTGCAGGATGCGAGCGAAGGCCGGGCTGCGGCTTTGCGCGTGAGCCACCTGGGCGGGCAAGGCCGCCAGTAGCGCGGACTCGCGCTGGGCCGGTGAGCGGGTTTCCAGCGCGTCATAGACAGCGGTCATGCGGCTCTCCTGAAACAAATCCAGTTGCTATAAAAAACGTAGCTGCTTGCGCAGATTCCACGGGGGCTAAACGCCAATATGGCTTGGAGCATCAAGCCAGCCAGCGCTTGCGGCGTTTGTAGCTCTTGACGTCCTTGAAGCTCTTGCGTTCGCCGCCGCCCATGCCGAGGTAGAACTCTTTCACGTCTTCGTTGGTGCGCAGGTAGTCGGCCGCGCCGTCCATCACCACGCGGCCGCTTTCCATGATGTAGCCGTAGTCGGCGTACTTCAGGGCCATGTTGGTGTTCTGCTCAGCCAGCAGGAAGGTGACCTTTTCCTTGGCGTTGAGGTCTTTGACGATTTCGAACACTTCTTCCACGATCTGCGGCGCCAGACCCATGGAAGGTTCATCCAACAACACCATGGACGGGTTGCACATGAGCGCGCGCCCAATGGCGCACATCTGCTGCTCGCCACCCGAGGTATAGGCGGCCTGGCTGGTGCGCCGGGTTTTCAGGCGCGGGAAGTAGTTGTAGACCTTTTCCAGGTTGGCGGCGATTTCGCCCTTGTCGCTGCGGGTATAGCTGCCGGTGAGCAGGTTTTCCTCGATGGTGAGGTGGGCAAAACAGTGCCGCCCTTCCATCACCTGCACCACGCCGCGCTGCACCAGATCGGCGGGCGAGAGGTTTTCGATGCGCTCGCCGCGCAGCTCGATACTGCCCTTGGTGACCTCGCCGCGCTCGCCCTTGAGCAGGTTGGAAATCGCGCGCAAGGTGGTGGTCTTGCCCGCGCCATTACCGCCCAAAATGGCGACGATGCCGCCTTCAGGCACCTGCAGCGACACGCCCTTGAGCACCAGGATCACGTGGTTGTAGATGACCTCGATGCCGTTGACGTTGAGAACAATATTCTTTGCATCACTCATGGTGGTAGTTCCGTTCAAACCAAGTGCAAGACCCGCAGCGCGAGGCTTGCATTTGGCGGGTGGCAAGCGAAGCAGGCCACCCGTCCGGGGCAGGGACACCGTGGAACGGGCTTGGCCCGGCCACCGGTGTCGTCCCCCTTCCCGCGCGCAGCGCGAGAGAAGGGGGAAGCGGCAAAGCCGCTCAGGGGGATGTTCCGAATCAGGACTGACAATCAGCCGGCGTGCGACGGGTCAACTTCTTGTCGGCGGCGTACTTGTCAGCTGCGGCCTTGACCATGGGCTTGAGCACCTGCTCGTCGGCCTGCAGCCAGTCGCCGGTGAATTGCCACTTGGCGCCGTCCCAGGTGTGCACGCGGGCCCAGTTCGAACCCATGTGGTCCTGGCAGGTGGTGGCGATGGGGCGCATCACGCCCTTGAAGCCCAGGGCGTCAAGCTTGGCCTGAGTCAGGTTCAGGTTTTCGTAACCCCAGCGCGCCTGTTCGGCCGACATCCACTTGCCCTTGCCAAAACGCTCCTGCGCCGCGCGCACGCCTTCCACGGCCAACATGGCACTCATGGCGCCACGCATGTACAGCACGGTGCCCACTTCTTCCTTCGGCCCGGTGCCCTCGTTCTTGGCGTGCAACTTTTGCAGGACTTCCTTGACCAGGTCCGAGTTGGGCTCGGCACCGTGCTGCATGGTCACGGCGTTGTAGCCCTTGGCGCCTTCGCCTACGTCTTTCACGTCGGGCTCAGCACCCGACCACCACACGCCGTACATCTTGTCGCGCGGATAGCCGGTGGCTTGCGCTTCCTTCAGCGCGGTGGAGTTCATCACGCCCCAGCCCCACAGCAGCACGTAGTCGGGGCGGCTTTGGCGTACCTGTAGCCAGGTGGCCTTTTGCTCGATGCCGGGGGCCGTGACCGGCAGCAACTGCAGGTTGAAGCCATGCGCCGCCGAGCGTTCCTGCAGCACCGGGATGGGTTCCTTGCCATAGGGACTGTCGTGGTAGACCAGGGCAATCTTCTTGCCCTTGAGCTTGTCCAGGCCACCTTCTTTCTTGGCGATGTGCTGGATCAGCGCATCAGCCGCCAGCCAGTAGGTGCCAGCCAGAGGGAAGTTCCACTTGAAGACACCACCGTCTTGCGATTCGCTGCGGCCATAGCCGGCGGTAATCAGCGGGATCTTGTCGATCGGGGCTTTTTCGGTCAGCGCGAAGGTAATGCCGGTGGACAGGGGCTGGAACACCGTGGCACCACCGTGTTTGCCCTTGAGGCGCTCGTAGCACTCCACACCACGTGCCGTGTCGTAGCCGGTGTCGCACTCTTCGTAGACGATTTTCACGCCGTTGATGCCGCCGCGGGCATTGACCAGCTTGAGGTAGTCGGCATAACCGTTGGCCCAAGGCACGCCATTGGGGGCGTAAGCGCCGGTTCGGTACGGCAGGCCGGGGAAGAACTGCTCCTTGGCCTCGGCAAAGGCCTGGGTCGAAGCGACCATGGCGGTTGCAGCGATAGCGGTGGCGAGTGCCAGTTGACGTAGCTTCATGGTTGTCTCCTTATGAAAGATGAAGCGGGAACAAAACAGTGCAAGAACGACGGGAACTCAGTGAGGAAAGGGCCACAGGCGCAGCTTCTGCTTGCCGATAGACCAGAGCTTGGCCAGGCCGTGGGGCTCGACCACCAGAAACCAGACGATGAGGGCTCCGAACACCATGAATTCGGTGTGCGACACCGCCGCCGTGGAAATGTTCAGGCCCAGCAGGTCGCCCACCCAGGGCAGGAACTGGTTCAGGAAGATGGGCAGCACCACAATGAAGGCGGCACCAAAGAAGCTGCCCATGATGGAGCCCATACCGCCGATGATGACCATGAACAATAGGTTGAACGAACGGTCGATGGAGAACGCAGCCGGCTCCCAGGCACCCAGGTGCACAAAGCCCCACAAGGCCCCGGCCACGCCCACGATGAACGAACTCACGGCAAAGGCCGAAAGCTTGGCGTAGACCGGGCGGATGCCGATCACAGCGGCGGCCACGTCCATGTCGCGGATGGCCATCCACTCGCGGCCGATGGCCGAACGCACCAGGTTCTTGGCCATGAGGCCAAAGACCACCAGGAACATCAGGCAAAACAGGTACTTCTCGACAGGCGTGTCGATATTCCAGCCCAGTACCGACAAACCCGACACCGACACCGAGCCCGAGGGGTTGTTGTTGGTGAACCAGCCGATACGCAAGAAGGCCCAGTCGCAGAAGAACTGCGCCGCCAGCGTGGCCACGGCCAGGTACAGACCCTTGACGCGCAGACTGGGAATGCCGAAGAAAATACCCACCAGCGTGGCGAAGAAGCCGCCCGACAACAGCGCAGCGATGAGCGGCATGCCGTCGATTCGGACATAGGTGTTGTAAGCCATGTAGGCCCCTACCGCCATGAAGGCCCCGGAGCCCAGCGAGATCTGGCCGCAGTAGCCCACCAGGATGTTCACCCCCAGCGCCGCCAGCGACAGGATGACGAAGGGAATCAAGATGGCGCGGAACAGGTATTCGTCGGCCAGCATCGGTACGCCCGCGAAGGCAAAGGCGATCAGCGCCAGCACAAACCAGCGGTCTTGCGTGATGCCGAAAATCTGTTGGTCGGCGCGGTAGGTGGTCTTGAATTGGCCGTTTTCACGATAGAACATGCTCTTGACTCCTTACACGCGGTCGATGATCTTCTCGCCAAAGAGGCCCTGCGGCCTGAAGAGCAAGAACACCAGTGCCAGCACATACGCAAACCAGATTTCGATGCCACCGCCCACCATGGGGCCGATATAGACCTCGGAAAGCTTCTCGCCCACACCGATGATCAGCCCGCCGATGATGGCGCCCGGCACCGAGGTGAGCCCCCCCAGGATGATGACGGGCAGCGCCCGCAGCGCCACGGTGGTCAGCGAGAACTGCACGCCCAGCTTGGAGCCCCAGATGATGCCGGCCACCAGCGCGGTAATGCCCGCCACGCACCATACGATGACCCAGATGCGGTTGAGCGGAATGCCGATGCTCTGGGCGGCCTGGTGGTCGTCGGCCACCGCGCGCAGGGCGCGCCCGGTGCCCGTCTTCTGGAAGAACAGGCTCAAGGCCGACACCAGCACCGCCGCCACCAGGGCCGCAATCACGTCCTCCTGGTTGATCAGCACGCCGCCTTCGAACATGGACTCGAACAAAAAGATCGGGTCCTTGGGCATGCCCACGTCGATCTTGTAGATGTCGCTGCCAAAGATGGTCTGACCCATGCCGTCCAGGAAATAGGTGATGCCCAGAGTGGCCATGAGCAGTGTCACGCCCTCCTGGTTCACCAGGTGGCGCAGCACCAGGCGCTCGATCAACCACGCCAGTACGAACATGAGCGCTGCCGCCGCGGCAAAGGCCAGCAGATTGCCCACCAGCTTGCTCTCCAGCCCCAGCCAGTGCGGAATCCACTCAGAAAACCGGGCCATGGCCAGCGCTGCAAACAGCACCATGGCGCCCTGCGCAAAATTGAATACGCCCGAGGCCTTGAAGATCAGCACGAACCCCAGGGCCACCAAGGCATACAGCATGCCGGCCATCAGGCCGCCAAACAACGCTTCCAGAAAAAATCCCATTTTTATCTCCATTCAGGGTCGGTCGCCGCCGGGCCGCCCCAAGGCGACCGAGGCCCCCTTGGGGGGCAGCGCAGTACACACAGTGACAAGCGTGGGGGCCATATCAGTGGCTAGTGCCCAGGTAGGCCCGGATCACGTCTTCGTTGGCACGTACGTCGTCGGGGGCGCCGTCACCGATCTTCTTGCCGTAGTCCAGCACCACCACGCGGTCGCTGATGTCCATGACCACGCCCATGTCGTGCTCGATCAGCACCACGGTGGTGCCGAACTCGTCGTTCACGTCCAGCACAAAGCGGCACATGTCCTGCTTTTCTTCCACGTTCATGCCTGCCATGGGTTCGTCCAGCAACAGCACCTGCGGCTCCATGGCCAGGGCTCGGCCCAGGTCCACGCGCTTTTGCAGGCCATAGGGCAACTGGCCCACGGGGGTCTTGCGGTAGGGTTGGATTTCCAGGAAGTCGATGATGTGCTCGACAAACTCGCGGTGCATCATCTCTTCGCGCTCGGCCGGGCCGATGCGCAGCGCCTGCATGAACAGGTTGCTCTTGATCTTGAGGTTGCGCCCGGACATGATGTTGTCGAGCACACTCATGCCCTTGAAAAGCGCCAGGTTCTGAAAGGTGCGCCCGATGCCCATGGTGGCCACTTGGTGGCTGTCCATGTGCTTGAACTCCTGACCCCGGAAGGTGATGGAGCCGACCTGCGGCTTGTAGACGCCGTTGATGCAATTGAGCATGGAGCTCTTGCCCGCACCGTTGGGCCCGATGATGGAGCGGATTTCATGCTCGCGCACGTTGAAGCTGATGTCGGTGAGTGCCTTCACACCGCCGAAGCTCAGGGAGATGTTCTTGACGTCAAGGATGACGTCGCCAATGTGTTTCTTCGCCATGGATAAACCTTGTGCAAAATCCGTCTGTATCAGGCCGCAGCCTTGACCGGGGCAAAGGTCTTGGCATCCGACAGCGCCAACGTGGCACTGACCTTGCCGGTGCGACCGTCCTCGAACTTGACCTGCGTTTCGATGTACTGGCTGGACTTGCCCGCATAGAGGGCATCCACCAGCACCTGGTATTTCTCGGCGATGAAGCCGCGGCGGACCTTGTTGGTACGGGTGAGTTCACCGTCGTCGGCGTCGAGTTCCTTGTGCAACACCAGGAAGCGGCTAATCTGGCTACCGGCCAGCAGGCTGTCTTGCGCGAGGTCGGCGTTGACCTTTTCCACGCAATCCTTGATGAGCTCGTACACCTGGGGCTTCTGCGCCAAGTCGGTGTACCCGGCGTAGGGCAGGTTGCGCCGCTCGGCCCAGTTGCCCACGGCTTCGAAGTCGATGTTAATGAACACGCAGACCTGGTCGCGGCCATCGCCGTAGGCCACCACTTCCTTGATTTGCGGGAAGAACTTGAGCTTGTTTTCCACGTACTTGGGCGCGAACATGGCGCCGTCAAACGCGCCGCCCTGGATGCGACCCACGTCTTTCACGCGGTCGATGATCTTCAGGTGGCCATGGCTGTCGATGAAGCCCGCATCGCTGGTGTGGTACCAGCCCTCGGCAGTCAGGACTTCGGCGGTGGCCGCCGGGTTCTTGTAGTACTCCTTGAGCAGGCCCGGCGACTTGACCAAAATCTCGCCGTTGTCGGCCACCTTGATCTCCACGCCCGCGCAGGGCACACCCACGGTGTCGGAGCGTGCCTCGTGGTCGGGCTGCAGGCATACAAACACGGCCGTTTCGGTGGAGCCGTACAACTGCTTCAGGTTGATGCCGATGGAGCGAAAGAACGAGAACAGGTCCGGGCCGATAGCTTCCCCTGCGGTGTAGGCCACACGCACGCGGCTCATCCCCAGGTTGTTGCGTAGCGGGCCATAGACCAGGAAGTCGCCCAGCGTGTACAGCAGGCGATCCCCCAGGCCCACGGTCTTGCCGTCCATTAGGGCCGGGCCGACGCGCTTGGCCACATCCATGAAGTAGTGGAACATGCCACGCTTGACGGCACCGGCATCTTCCATACGGATCATCACGCTGGTAAGCAGGCCTTCAAAGACGCGCGGCGGCGCAAAGTAGTAGGTCGGGCCAATTTCCTTCATGTCGATGGTGACCGTGGCCCCCGACTCGGGGCAGTTCACCACATAGCCGCATGCCAGCCACTGGGCATACGAGAAGATGTTCTGCCCGATCCAGGCCGGTGGCAGGTAGGCCAGCACTTCGTCGGCTCCGTCAAGCTTGTCGAAGTCAGCGCCAACGCGGGCGCGGTTGAGCAAGCTGAAGTGGGTGTGCACCACGCCCTTGGGATTGCCCGTGGTACCTGAGGTAAAGAACATGGCGGCTACGTCGTCTGGCTGCGCCTTGCCCACCTCATCGGCATAGAAGTCGGGATGCAGGTCAGTGAACACCTTGCCTGCGGCTATCAATTCGTCCAGCGCCGCCAGGCACTCGTCTTCGTAGTTGCGCAGGCCCCGCGGGTCGTCGTAGTAGATGTGGGCCAGCTGCGGGCACTGTTCGCGCACTTCCAGCAGCTTATCCACCTGCTCCTGGTCTTCGGCGAAGGCAAAGCGCACTTCGGCGTTGTTGATGGGGTAGACGCATTCGGCCGCCGCTGCGTCCTGGTACAACGGAATCGGGATGGCACCGAGCGACTGCACGGCCAGCATGGTGGCGTACAGACGCGGGCGGTTGGCACCGATGACGATCATGTGCTCGCCGCGGTGCAGACCCGCCTGGTGCAACCCGGCGGCGATTTTTTGCACAAGCACCAGCAGATCGCCCCAGGTCAGGGTTTGCCAAATGCCGTATTCCTTCTCGCGCATGGCTGGCGCATCCGGGCGGGTGCTGGCGTGTTGCTGAAGCAGCCGTGGAAATGTGGTTTGCATGCCCAATCCTTCTTGCCTGACTGATGCCCCGGCACATCCATAGCCGGGGTCCTGTTGAGCGCGATTATTGGGCCAAAGTTTGACGCCAAGTTGTCGTTTCGACGACAATTGGACGCAAAACGGCTAGGTGTTTTCCCTTCACTTTCTAACAACTTACAAAGCGCCCATGCACCTCGACTCCAGCCTGCACCAGCGGCGGCGTTCGCTCCACGACGATGAGTTGGCGGCCATTCCCTGGCTGCATCTGCTGTCGGTGCAAGAGCGCGAGCGTGCCGTCGAAGATCTGAAGATCGCCGACGCCAGTCCCAGCGAATACATCTGCCGCATGGGGCGGCCCGTAACCTACTGGTTTGGCGTGGTCGATGGCCTGCTCAAGATGAGCAGCGACACGGCGGAGGGCCAGACCATGACCTTCACCGGCGTGCCGCCGGGCGGTTGGTTCGGCGAGGGCACGGCCATGAAACGCGAGGTCTACCGCTACAACATCCAGGCCCTGCGCCGCAGCCGCGTGGCGGGGCTGCATGTGGACACGTTTCACTGGCTGTTGGACCACTCCATCGGTTTCAACCGCTTTGTGATGAACCAGCTCAACGAGCGCCTGGGCCAGTTCATCGCAGCACGCGAGATTGATCGCATGACCAACCCCGACATCCGCGTGGCACGCAGCCTGGCCACGCTGTTCAACCCGGTGCTGTACCCCAATGTCGGCGAGGTGCTGCGCATCACGCAGCAAGAGCTGGCTTACTTGGTGGGTTTGTCACGCCAGCGCGTGAACGAGGCGCTGGCCGCACTGGCAGCACACGGCGCCATCCAGATCGAATACGGCGGCTTGCGCGTGCTGAACCTGCAGGCCCTGCGCACCTGCACGGTGTTTCGCTAGGCTATTCAGGCAATTTATTGCTTCAGCCCCCGTAAATACTCGTTTTTTAGCTACTGTTTTCGTAGCACACATGACCATGAACCGCTATCGCATTTTTGTCCTCCCCGCCTTGGGTGTTGCCCCCGGTTACTACACACTGCTGGAGCAGGCGCTGGAGCAGTTGCCGGCACAGGTGTCTGTTATCGCCCCTGAAAGTCCGCAACGCTGGCGCCAGCGCCTGCTGGGCCAGGTGCAGGTGGGCTATGGCGACATGGTGGAACGCATCGTCGCCGCCGTGCGCGCCAGTCGCGCGCAAGACCCGCAGCGCCCGGTGGTATTACTGGGCCACAGCCTGGGTGGCCACTTCGCCCTGGCCGCAGCCGCGCGCCTGGGCAGCGCGCTGCACGGCGTGGTGTTGGTTGCATCCGGCACACCCCACTGGGGCGCCTGGCCTGCTGGCGAGCAGGCCCGCTTGCGCCGGGGCATCGGCACCATTGGCGTGGTCAATGCCCTGCTGCCGTGGTATCCCGGTACCTGGCTGGGCTTTGGCGGCCACCAAAGCCGCCGACTCATGCGCGACTGGGGCGTGCTGGCGCGTACTGGGCGGCTGGCCAGCGTGAACGGCCTGCAAGCCGATGCCGCAGCATTTGCCACGCTCACCACGCCAGCGCTGAGCCTGCGCGTAGAAGGCGATCACCTGGCACCCCCCGCCGCCACCGACCACCTGCTGGCGGAGTTCCCCCAACTGGCGCACCAGGCGCGTACCCTCTCGGCCACGCTGCTGCCAGGCGTTCCTCGCTTGCGTAGGCACTTCGCTTGGTGTCGCCACCCTGCCAGTGTCATGCCCGATCTGCACCACTGGTTGCAATCGCTGAACACCTAGAAGCTATTATTTTTGTAGCGGCAAATCCCTCTAACCAGAAGGCAAAGCCAGTTTCGCGGACACTTGGACCCTGCACATGGCCCGCAACCCACCCTGGAGTCCCATCGGATGAACAAACGTGAACTCTTGACTACCGCCGCCGTCGCCAGCCTGCTGCCGCTGGCCTCGGCACACGCCGCCACCAGCGCCGGGCGCGGCCCCGTGCTGCTCACCGTCAGTGGCGCCATCACCCATGCCAACCGCGGCGCGCTGGACCCGGCGCTGGACCAGATGATGGCCAAGCACGGCATCCAGTTCGACAAGGCGTTGACGTTGGACGCCCAGGCCCTGTACCGGCTACCCAAGGTGCAAATCAAACCTACGCTGGAGTACGACGCCAAGCTGCACACCCTGGCGGGCCCCTTGCTGACCACGGTACTGGCGGCTGCCGGTGTGCCCGCCGACGGCGCTTTCACGGTCGGCATGCGTGCCGTGGATGGCTACAACGTGAACGTGGGCCTGGCCGAGCTGGCACGCATGCGCATGCTGGTGGCCACCCACTTGGACGGCCATCCACTGGCGCTGGGGGGCCTGGGGCCGCTGTGGGCGGTGTTCGATGCCGATTCGGTTGCCCCCTTCAAGGACCTGCCGCTGAAGGAACGCTTTGCCCAATGCCCCTGGGGCCTGTACCACCTGGACGTGCAGCGCGCCTGACGCAAGACCTGGACTGGCCCGTACGCTGGGGCTGGTGCGCTATTCGCTAGCGACTAGTGTGCCGACAAATGCTATCGAGTTGATAGCGTTCTAGACAGCTACAACAAGGGCTAGGGGCACAAATTGGCATCTTCGCTGCCCCACACCGGATTCAACCGAATGCCGACGGGAGTGTCTGTGGTGCGCTCTCGTCGGGCAACTCGCGCGGAAAGACCACCCGCACCTGCGTGCCAACGCCCACTTGGCTGGTCACGGTGATCTGGCCACGCAGAACACGGGTAACGATGGTGTGCACGATGTGCATGCCCAGGCCGGTACCGCCGCGGCCCATCTTGGTGGTGAAGAAGGGGTCGAACACGCGCTCGCGCACCTCCTCGCTCATGCCACATCCGTTGTCAGATACGCGCAGTTCCACCGACGTGGCATCCACCGGCCCGATGGCCACGCGCACCTGCCCGCCTTGGCCGGGCTCAAAGGCATGGGTCATGGCGTTGACCACCAGATTGGTCAGCACCTGGCCGTAGCGGCCGGGGTAGCTCACGCAACGCAGGCCCGGGATCAGCAGGCGTTCGACCTCGCATGCGTGCTTGCGCAAGGTGGGCTGCAGCATGTTGAGCAATTCGCTGGTGACCTCGGCCAGGTCAAAGATGCGCACTTGGTCGCTGGTTTGGTCGACCGCCACTTGCTTGAAATCCGAGATCAGTTGCGCGGCACGTTGCAGGTTGTTCAAGGCCAGCGTCAACCCCTCTTCCGATCGCCCCACGAAGGCGCTGAGGTGGCTGCGACGCATGGTACCCGTGGCCAGCTCGCCCTTGAGCGATTCGATTTCGGGCTGCAGGGTGGAGATGATGGTCAGCGCATTGCCGATGGGGGTATTGAGCTCGTGTGCCACCCCGGCCACCACGCGGCCCAATGAGGCCAGCTTCTCGGTCTGGACGATTTCTTCCTGCGCCCGCTCCAGAGTGGCCAACGTATTTTGCAGGGACTGGGTGCGTTCGAGCACGCGCTGCTCCAGGTGCTCATTGGCGTCGACCAACTCGGTGTTGCGGTTCTCCAGCTCGGCGATCAGGTGCAGCAGGGCGCGGCGCGTGGCGTCCAGGCTCTCGGCCAGCGCGCCCACTTCATCGGGAAACACCGGACGGATGGGCACGTCAAGCTGCCCTTGCTCGATACGCCCCGACGCCTGCACCAGGCGGTCTAGCGGGCGCACCAGGCGCCAATGCATGAGCAACAGGATCACGACCAGGGCGCCGATCGAAATCTGCGCAGCACTTCGCAAGTGCTGGCGCCGCACAGCCTCGACCTGGCGCAGGTAACCGGCGGTGGACATCTGGATCTCCAGCCGCCCCACCAAGGCGTGGTTGCGCTCGATCGCACGCATCGCGGTGATGACCTGGTTCGGATCTTCGGCGGCGCGCTGGTTGCGGGCGAACAGCGTGCCTTTGTCGTCCCACACCCGGATCGACACCACGTCGGGATTGGTGAATGCTGCCTCCATGATGGAGTTGGCCTGCTCCGCCTCAAACTGCCAAAGGGGTTCGCGCAGGGCCAGGGCTGCCAGCGTGCCCAGGTTGTCCATCGCGGCGCGAATCTGTGTCAGATGGGCTTCACGCAGGTTGGATGTTTGTTCCAGGTAGGACAGAATCGACGCCACCAGCACCCCGGCCACGACCGACACGGCAATCACCACCCGAAGCGAGTGCAGGCGCAACCTCAGTCTGCGTGTCCAGCCCGTGATCAAACCAGTCTCCCCCTCAAGTGGATCCCGTCCTGCGCCGCACTGTAACGCAAACCCCGCCAAATCCCCTGCGAAGTGGTCTTTGCAGCCGATGGAAACTAGGGCACGCGCGGATAGCCGGTAATGCGCTGGATGGCGTGGTAGAGCGGCTGCAGACGGCCATACATGCGCTGGTACACCTGCCGGTACAGCGCATCGTAGGTGACCTGGTGCGCGGCGTCGGGTGTAAATGTCTGGCCGATTCGGGTCATGGCACGCACGGCGCTGGCGAAGTCGGGGTACAGCCCCAGGCCCACCGCCGCGTTGATGGCAGCGCCCAGGCCCGAGGTTTCGTACACGTGGGGACGCGCCGTAGGCAGGCCGAAGATGTCGGCCGTCAGCTGCATGGCCGCGTCACTTTGCGAGCCACCGCCCGATACACGCAGCTCGGTAATGGGCACGCCGCTGCGTTTTTCGATGCGCTCCTTGCCTTCGCGCAGTGCATAGGCCAGCCCTTCAAGGATGGCACGGTACACGTGGGCACGGGTATGCACATCGCCAAAACCGATGATGGCGCCCTTGGCCTCGGGGCCGGGAATCTTGATGCCCGGTGACCAGTAGGGTTGCAGCATCAGACCCATGGAACCCGGTGGCACCGAATTGACCAGTTCGTCGAACAGTGCCTCGGGTGCCACGCCCAGGGCCGCGCCCTGGTGCTGCTCGTGGTGGCCGAACTGCTGCTTGAACCAGTTCACCATCCAATAGCCGCGAAAGATCTGTACCTCGGTGCTGTATGCGCCGGGCAGGGCCGACGGATAGGGCGGGATGAAGGGCGTCACCTCCAGGTAGCGTCGGCTGGTGGTGTTGATGGTGGCGGTGGTGCCGTAGCTCAGGCAGCCCATGTGCGGGCGCAGGCAACCGGCTCCGATGACTTCGCAGGCCTTGTCGGCAGCGGCGGCCAGCAAGGGCAGTCCCTCGGGAATGCCGGTGGCGCGGGCAGCCTCGGGCGTAATGGCACCCATGCGCGTACCCGGTGCAACCAGTTCGGGCAGCCATTCGGCCTTGATGGCCAGCGCCTGCCACTTCCAGTCGCGCGCGCTGGCCCATTGCAGCCGCTTGTAGTCAAACGGCAGGTAGGCCACCTGCGACCCCACCGAGTCGACGAATGCGCCGCACAGCCGGTAGTTCAAGTAGCCCGAAAGCAGCAGGTACTTGTGCGTGGCATCCCACACACTGCGCTGGTGTGCGTGCAGCCAGTTGACCTCGGCCTCGCCGCGAAAGTAGTTGATGGTGTGGTGCACGCCCGCCGCGCGAAACGCCAGCGCCCACCATGGGCTGATGGGGGGCACGGTATCGGTGCGACGCTGGTCCAGCCAGGTGATGGCCGCTCGCAGGGGCTGGCCTTTGGAATCCAGGTTCACCACCGTGCCACGCTGCGTGGTCACTGCCACCCCCGCCAGCCGCGCGCGCGCCGATGGGTGTTCGGCCCACAGCTGCTGGCAGGCCTTGCAGACCGATTGCCAGTAGTCTTCGGGGTCGTGCTCCGCCCAGCCCGGTTGCTCGGAAAAATAGGGTTCCAGGTGCACCTGCGCTTTGGCGACGATGTCCCCGTGCAGGTCAAACAGCAGGGCGCGCACGCTCTGGGTGCCGTTGTCGATGGAAAGCAGCAGCGGTTTAGCCATGGAAGTCCTCGTGCGGCACACTGTAATGCCGTTGCCACAATGTTTGGTAATCGGCCACTTCACGCGCCCAGCGGGCATCGTCCCAACCTAGCTCGCTCTGGCACCAAAGCCGCACGCGGGACAGCAATTCGGCACCACCACCCGGCAGCAGCAGGCCCAGGCGGGTGCGACGCAGCAACAAGTCATCTAAATGCAGCACCGCCTCGTGGCGCGCAGCCCAGCGCAGTTCCACCCCATAAACCGGCGTGCCCTCAATACGGCTGCAGTCACCGGGCTGGGCGCAGGCCAGAACCTGCGCTGCCAGCGCGCCGTAGCGCCCGTGCAGGCGCTGCCACAAAGCAGCATCGGTGCCCACAGGCACACGGCATGGGGCTGCTGGTGCACCGCTACCGTGTGTAGCCTGCACCCTGGGTGCGGGCAGCAGGGGCTTGAGTGTGTGCAGTGCATCCTGGGCAATGCGTCCGAAGGTGGTCAGCTTGCCGCCGGTCACGGTCAGCAAGCCCTGCTCCATCCACACGGCGTGGTCGCGTCCTTCCTGCGACGGGTCGACCTTGCCGGTGTCGATAACCGGGCGCACACCGGCAAAGGTGCTGCGAATATCGGCTTGTGTCAGCGCCAGACTGGGGAACCGATGTTGCACGGCCCCCAGCAGGTAGCGCACTTCGGCGGGAGTGATGGCGGCTTCTTGCTGCAGATTTGCGCGGTGGTCCAGGTCGGTGGTGCCGACCAGCGTGGCGCCCTCCCAGGGAATCGCAAACACCGGGCGGCCATCCTGCTGGTGCATCCAGCTGATGGCCTGGGCCAGTGGCAAACGCCAGCCCGGCAGCACCAGGTGGCTGCCGCGCAGGGGTCGCAACCGTGCGCGTGCGCCCTGCTGCACGCGCAGGCGATCAGCCCAGGCGCCGGTGGCATTCACGACCAGCGGGCAGTGCACGGTGTGTGTCTGACCATCGCGCGCATCGCGCACACGCACGCCACGCAGCGTGCCGGTGCTATCGCGCAGCAGTTCGTCGGCAGCCAGGTAGTTCACGGCTACCGCGCCCAGTGCCTGTGCCTCCTGCAGCACCCGCAGCACCAGGCGCGCGTCATCGGTTTGGGCATCTTGGTAGCACATGGCGCCTTCCAGCCCGGCCTGCGCGATGTGGGGAGCAAGCAGACGCAGGGCATCAACCGGCTGGAAATGCCGACGCCATTGCCCGGCGAGTGCGTCGTACACGGCCAGCCCCGCCTGCAGGAGCCAGCGCCCAGGGCGCGCGCCGCGGTACAACGGAAAGACAAACCCTAACGGCGTCACCAGCCCCGGCAGGGTGCGCAGCAGGCGCTCGCGCTCATGCACCGATTCGCGGGTGAGCCCCAGTTGGCCCTGACGCACATAACGCAGTCCGCCGTGTACCAGCTTGGAGGAGCGGCTGGACGTCCCCCAGGCAAAGTCGCGCTGCTCCACCAACAAGACGTGCCAACCCGCACGGGCGGCTTCCAGCGCGATACCAGCGCCGGTGATGCCACCACCCACCACCACCAGGTCCCAGGGCTGCTCCAGACGGGTCGCCAGATCGGTTGTCATGACGCTTGCGGGGCGGATGGCAACAACTTGCCCGGATTCATGCAACCCTGCGGATCGAACTGTTGCACCAAACCCTGCAAGGCCGACAGCCCCAGCGCCCCCTTTTCTGCGGCCAGATATGGGGCGTGGTCCCGTCCCACGCCATGCTGATGGCTGATGGTGCCGCCCTGGGCCACGATGGCCTGGCTGGCAGCGGTCTTCAGGCGCTGCCAGCGCGCCAAGTCGGTGGCATAGTCACCCGCGAGCCGGTATACGAAGGTGCTGTACACGCTGGCGCCCTGGGCGTACAGGTGCGACAGGTGGGTGTAGGCGTGCACGCGTTCGCCCTCCAAGGCCAGGGCGTCGCGGGCAGCAGCCTCCACCGCCTGCATCATGGGCGTAACGCGGCCCCAGTCGCAGGCAGTCTCGACCGTATCAATGGCATAGCCCAGGCTCCACAAGGTGTTGCGCAGGTAGACGTTGCGAAACCGGTTTGCTTTCCATTTGCGGCCCATGGTCTGGCCCATGGCCACACCGCCCTGTCGGCGGGCGATGCGCTGCGCACAGCGCAATGCATGACGCACCGTAGCACGGTCGCCGCTGGCGCCCAACAGCAGCACACAGGTCTGGCCTTGACAGCCACGCCAGCGCAAGTAGGTTTGCATGGCGCCAATCAGACGCGCATGCCCTGCCATGGCGAGGGTGGTTTGGGTCTCCAGGGGGTTGGATAGGCGCAGCATGGACAGCGGCAGCTTCGCCTGGGCGAGCGCCTGCACGGCGGCCTGCGCGCGTTCCCAGTCCGGAAAGAACACGGCATGAAACTCCTCGTGCGCGGGCAAGGCCGTCACACGCACGGTGGCCTGCGTGAGCACCCCCATACGCCCTTCTGAGCCCAGCACCCACTCGCGCAGGTCCGGCCCTGCGGCGGAGGCCGGAAACGTGGGCAGGTCCAGCACCCCGACCGGCGTGAGCATGCGCCCCCCGGCAAACAACTGCTCCATGCGCCCGTAACGCAGCGACTGCTGCCCCGACGAGCGGGTCACCACCCATCCTCCCAACGTGGAGTATTCAAACGACTGCGGAAAGTGCCCCAGCGTGAAACCCTGTGCCCGCAGCTGCGCCTCCAGATCGGGCCCCAGCACACCGGCGCCAAAGGTGGCCAGCTGCGCCTGGGCGTCCAGGTGCAGCAGTTGACCCATGCGGGTCATGTTGATGCACAGCACCGGCTGCTGCCCCGCGCGCACCGAGAGGTGCCCAACCACGCTGGTCGCACCACCCACCGGTATGACAGCGGCACCGCAACCCTGTGCGTAGGCCAATAGGGACTGGACTTGTTCCTCGCTCTCGGGATAGGCCACGCCATCACATACGGCCTCCACCGCACCCAAGCGCCGCTGGAGCCAATCGGGCAGACTTTGCCCCAGGCTATTGGCCAGGCGTGTGGCCGCACCGGTATCGACCAGCGGATGCACGGGCAGGCGGCTGGCTGGAATGGCGGCGCAAGCGTCGGCCAGCGTGGCATCCGTGGGGGGCGTGCCGGGTCCGACCTGCTCGCGCAAATAGGCCAGCGCCTGCGCATTGATGTCCAGGGTGATGGCGTCATCGCCCCAACCGTTCCAGCGTTTCATCATGGGCTCCATTGCTACACTGGTGCGAAGCTTAGGACGCGCAGCGCCGTCAGTCTTGCGCATCCCCGCCAAGCGGTTTGTTCAATCGTGCCAATGCATTCAACCCACACCGTTGCACCTGCGCAAGCCCGCGTCACCGGTGCCTACATGCAGCCCCTGCTGGAAGAGGTGGCGCACAGCGGCATCGCGCTGCAAACCTGGGCGCGCGCAGCCCAAGTGGCCCCCGATTTGTTGCACCCCGTCCCCGATTCGTTGCCCGCAGCAGACTACGTGCGCCTGCTCGATGTCGGCGCACGCCTGAGCGGCCACCCGCATTTCGGGCTGCGGGTGGGCCAGCGCGTGCGGCCCGGCACGTACAGCGTGTATGGCCTGATCCTGCTGAGCTGCCGCGACCTGGGACAGGCTTTTGAGCAGACCCTGCGCTATGAGGGCCTGGCCCACGACCTGGGCCGCTCAGACTTGCGTGTGGTGCATGGGATCGCCGAGTACCGCTGGCACAGCCATTTTCCCGAGGCCAGTGCACACTTGGCCGAAAGTGTGTTTGCCGGTGTGCGCGTCTTTGGGGATTGGCTCACGGGTCAGCGTCTGCCCGCCTTACAGGTAGCGTTTGCGCACCCGGCACCCGCGCAAACCCATGCACACAACGATCTGTTTGGCTGTGAGGTGCAGTTTGATGCGCCCAGCCATTGCGCACGATTTGATGCCGCGCTGCTGGCCTTGCCCGTGCCGCACGCCGACCCTGCCCTGGTGCCGGTACTACAACAGCATGCCGAAGGTTTGCTGCGCCAACGCCAGCAAGCGGGCAACGACATCCTGAGTCAGGTGCAGGCCAGCATCCAGCGCAACCTGGCGCGCGACCGGGCCACCCTGGCCGTGGTGGCCGACGAACTGGGCCTGACGGTGCGCACGCTGCAACGCAAGCTGGCACAGGCACAGTCGGGCTTTCAGGCGCTGCTGGACCAGGTGCGCCAGGATTTGGCCAACCAGTACCTACAGCGCCCCGACCTCAGCCTGATCGACATTGCTTTCCTGTTGGGGTACCAGGACCAGAGCGCCTTCACCCACGCATTCAAGGAATGGAGCGGGCACAGCCCCGGCGTATACCGCGAGCGACTCAGGTCATAAGGGCCACTGCACCGGCAAACGTAAAAAAGGCCGCTGCCGTGGACACCAGAATGATGCGGGCGATGCGTCCGTTGTCGGCGCCAAAGCGCTCGGCCAGCAGCGAGACGTTGCTGGCGCTGGGCAGCGCAGCCAGCAAGACCAAAACGGTGAGCGCAAAACGCGACAGTGGGATGCCGATCTGAACCGCAGCCACACCGATCAGCAGCACCAACAGCGGGTGCAGAAACAGCTTCACCGCCGCCACCGGCACCACCTCCATCCAATGCACGGGGTGCGCCTCGCCTGACCGCGCCATGATCTGTGAGCGGGCCAGTACCGCACCAATGGTAAACAAGGCCACGGGCGAGGCCGCATCGGCCAACAGCCCCACGGTTTGAACCAGCGGCTTGGGGAGCTCCACTTGCAGGGCCGACACCAGGGCGCCTAGCATGATGGCCCAGGGCATGGGGTTGGTCGCCACCCCCTTGAGTGCATTCTGAACGGCGCGGCCCGCCGAAGCGCCGTCGTGTCCATCCAGGCGTGACAGCGCGATGCACAAGGAAGTGGTGATGACCATGTCCACCAGGATGGTTACGATGGCAGGCCCCGCCGCCTTGGGACCCAGAAGCGCCACCAGCAGCGGCACGCCCATGAAGCCCGTATTGGGGAATGCACCCACCAGTGCGCCAAATGCGGCGTCGTTCCAGCCGATGCGCCCGTGCAAGGTCACCGCCACGACAAAGGCCACCACCACCAACGCGCACAACAAATACGTCAGTGCCACGCTGGGATCAAGCAACTGGGCGATCGGCGTGTTCGCGCCAAACCGATACAACATGCATGGCAAGGCAAAGAACAGTACAAAGCTGTTCAGCCCCGGTATGGCCGCCAGGGGCAACATGCCCCGGTGCGCGGCCACAAATCCGCACAGCACCAGGGCAAAGAAGGGGAAGGTTACCGACAGGATTTGCAGCACCACAGCATTGTCAGGGAAATTGCTGCGCTGCTGCGTCGGTATCCTGACAAGCAGCCAACGCCGCCGCCGACCAGCAGCGTTGCCGGTAAGATGGCGCGCTTTGCCGTTTGCGTCCCGCACCATGTCCGCCTCTTCTCCCAAGCCCGCCGTCAACCATGGCCTGAATCTGGCCCAGCAAGAGGCGGTGAACTACCTGCACGGACCTTGTCTGGTGCTGGCCGGCGCTGGCTCGGGCAAGACGCGCGTCATCACCCACAAGATTGCACGCCTGATTCAGTCCGGGTTGGAGCCGCGGCGCATTGCTGCCATCACCTTCACCAACAAGGCCGCTGCCGAGATGCGCGAACGCGCCGCGGGTTTGATCGGCAAGGCCGCCAAGGACGTGGTGGTATGCACGTTTCACGCACTGGGTGTGCGCATGTTGCGCATGGACGGGCAGGAGCTAGGCCTCAAGCCGCAATTCAGCATCCTGGACAGTGACGACGTGACCAGCATCCTCAAGGACGCAGGGGGAACCACCGACGCGGCGACAGCGCGGCAATGGCAATGGGCCATCAGCGCCTGGAAAAACGCCGGGCTCAACGCCGCGCAAGCCCTGGCCCAGGCCAGCACCGAAGACGAACGGGTCACCGCCACCGTGATGGCGCGCTACGAGGAGCGACTGAGCGCCTACCAGAGCGTGGACTTCGACGATCTGATCGGTTTGCCTCTGCATCTGCTACAGAAAAGTGAGCACATTGTCGAGAAATGGCGGGGGCTGATGGGTCATATTCTGGTAGACGAGTACCAGGACACGAATGCCACGCAGTACGCACTGCTCAAGCTGCTGGTGGGCGAGAAGGCCCGCTTTACTGCCGTGGGGGACGACGACCAGTCCATTTACGGTTGGCGCGGGGCCACACTGGACAACCTCAAGAAGCTGCCGGTCGATTTTCCCCATCTCAAGGTCATCAAGCTGGAGCAGAACTACCGCTCCACCTCGGCCATCTTGCGTGCCGCGAACAACGTGATCGGTCCCAACCCCAAGCTGTTTCCCAAGACCTTGTTTTCCGAATTGGGTGAGGGCGAGCCGGTGCGCGTGGTGGATGCCGACAACGAAGAACACGAGGCCGAACGCGCGGTGGCCCGCATCCAAAGCCTGCGGGCCCAGGGTGCCCTGGCGCAGACCGGGGCGCAGTACAAGGAATTCAAAGACTTTGCCGTACTGTACCGGGCCAACCACCAGGCCAAGCCGTTCGAGAAGGCGTTGCGCAAGGCCAATATCCCCTACAAGGTATCGGGCGGGCAGAGCTTTTTCGAGCGCGCCGAGATTCGCGATTTGTGCGCCTGGTTTCGCCTCTGGGCCAATGAAGATGACGACCCGGCCTTCCTGCGCGCCGTAACCACGCCCAAACGCGGCATCGGCCACCAGACGCTGGCCAGCCTGGGGGTGTTTGCCAGCCAGTTCAAGCTGAGTTTGTTCGAAGCATTGTTCTCCCACTCGCTGGGCACGGTGCTCTCGGCCCGTGCCCTGGGTGGGCTGCAAGAATTCGGTCGCTTCGTGAACGACTTGCAGCACCGCGCGCGCCATACCCAGGGAGCCGAGGCAGCCAAGGCTTTCATGCTGGACTGGCTCAAGGACATTGGCTACGAGCAACACCTGCTCGATAGCGAAGACAGCGACAAGGTGGCCGCCGCCAAATGGACGAATGTGCTGGAGTTCTGCGACTGGATGGCACTGCGCTGTGGCGGCGCGCTGGACGATGCGACCGGCAGCACGCCCACCGAGATCAAGACCGTGCTGGAGGTGGCGCAGACCATTGCGCTGCTTTCCACGGTGAGCGAGCGCGAGAAGGATCAGAATGTGGTCACCCTGTCCACCCTGCATGCCTCCAAGGGCCTGGAATGGCCGCATGTGATGCTGGTGGGGGTGACTGAAGGCATGCTGCCGTTCAAGATCGACGACGAAGAAAGCGATGAACAGGATATGGCCCAGCGACTGCAAGAGGAACGCCGCCTGATGTATGTGGGCATCACCCGAGCCCAACGCACGCTGGCGGTGAGCTGGACGCGCCGGCGCAAGAAGGGACGGGAGACCGTGGCGGTTCAACCCAGCCGCTTCATTGCCGAGATGGGCCTGGACCAGGCCACCTTGCGGGAAGATCCACGCGAAAAGCTCAAGGCATTGCGGGCGGAGTTTGCACAAAAGGCGCAAGCCGCCAAGCAAGCCCCCATCTGAACCTTGCAAGGGATGCCGCGCAGCACGCGTGCCAGCGGAATTTGCGCTTAACGATTCGCTGTTAACGATTGCCGTCGAAGCTGGAACGCATCATGGAATCGGGAAAGCCCAGATCGCTTTGCGGCGTACTGCCGAACTCCGCATCGTGCAGGTCAGCCAGCACCATCATGGCCTGCGCGGCCTCCTGATTGAAGCCCATGCGCGCGTGCCCCTCACGGTAGCCGCCGTCCATGATGAGTTTGCCGATGTACTGGCTGCACTCGGGGTAGCCCCAAAGTGAACGAATGGACTTGGCAATGCGGCTGTGGTGCAGTTCGACTACTTGCAAGGCATCTTCACGCCGCTGGGCGGTCGTGCGTTCGCTGGCGTCTCCGGCCCCTTCCATGATGGGAAGCGGAACGGTGCGCAGGAAGTTTCCGCCCGCATCGGGAGCGGGCAAATTGGCCTGGATAGAGGGAAAGCGCGAGTCCTGTTCAGCCACCGCGTTTTGCCACAGGCCCCATGTGGTATCTGGATCATCCTCCACCACTTCGAGTCCGCGCGAATCGACCGCATCCTTAGGCTTAGGACTATCAGGTTTTTTGCCTTTTCCTAGAAAACCGCTGAACATGGCTGCACTCCGAAATGGGGGTTAATGCTACCCCAGTATGACAAACGACGCTAGCGTGGTGCAGCTTTGTGCGGGTATTGACACCGAATGGCAACACCGGTCGCATTCATCTTCAAGCGTGGGTTCCATAAAAAAACCCGCTGGCGTTGCCGCAGCGGGTTTTGAAACTCAACCAACCAGCTGGCTTAAGCCAGCGGATGATTAGAAGTTGTGGCGGATGCCCAGGCCGTAGTAGTCGGTATCGACGCCAGTCTTGACGCCCATAGCGCCAGAAGCCAGCTTGGCAGTCTTGCCAGACTTGCCATCACGACGGTAGTCGAAGTACACGGTGGTGCGCTTGCTCAGGCTGTAGCCAGCGTACAACAGGTAGTCGGTGTCGTCAAAGCCGGTGTCTTGAGCGACGTCAACCGTGAAGGCCCAGGCGCCGACGGGAACGCGAGCACCCAGGGACCAACCTTGGGAATCACCAGCGGCGTCTTGGAAGGAGCCAGCCAGGATGAAGGAACCGAAGTTGTAGCTAGCGCCCAGAGCGTAGTTGCCGTCGGTGGAAGCACCGGCTGCAACCTTGTCATTCTTCCAATAGGACAGGCCGACAGACAGGGGACCAGCTGCGTAGATGGCGTTGGCATCAACCTTGCTTCCCAGACCACCGTTTTCGATGCCGTCCAACTCGAAGACATAGCCCAGCGTAGCAGAGAAACCGCCCATGTTGGGCGTGGTGTAGCTGAACTCGCGGCTGTTGCGCGAACCGCCGCCGGCAAAGCCGAACTGGTTAGCCACAGCGGAGAAGTTGGCAGCGCCAGTCAGTTCCCAAGTAGCCACGCCGAAGAAAGAGGGAGACAACGTCCGGCCATACTTGATCGCGCCGAAGTTGCCAGACAGTTGGCCGTAAGCGTAGCGACTTTGCACGTCGGTCGTACCAGCGTAACCGATGTTGCCGACAGAACCGTTGTTCTTATTGATTTCACCAGTGGAGTAATCAATGTTTTGCTCAAACTGGCCAGTAAACTTCAAGCCATTGCCCAGATCTTCAACAACCTTGAAGCCCCAACGGCTGTTACCGTCGTTCAGAGCCTGGTTGGATTGCATGTTCCAGTCACTCTTTGAACCAGCAGGGCCAGACACAGAGCCAACGGCAACGTCAACCACGCCGTACAGAGTAACTTGGGCCATGGAGGCACCGGAAGCGGCCAGAACGGCCAAAGCGATGAGGGATTTTTTCATTTCGGGTTTCTCACAAAGGTTAAACAGCGGGCTCCGGTCACACGGGCATGGAACCCCGGGCCAACCTCCTAGTTCAGGAAGTTGGGTCTATTGCACCAGACCAGCGCATTTTTGGCAAAGCATTGCCCCCAAAAAGATGGTAAAAACCCGAAATCAAACGGCTTCCGTTGCAGGTCTGCAACAAATTGTTTTTCACCATCCGGAATGAATTTTCCCCGCAACACAACCGCGCCCGAAGGCCTCCCCCGCGCCATGGAAATGCTACTGGAAACCGCCGATTCCGCCTTGCGCACCCTGCTCGCAGTGCCCCACGCGGGGCGTTCATGCCCAACCGCCGAATCGAAATCGGCCGAGCTGGATGATACCCAGCGTCGCCATGCGGCGGGACTCATGCGGGTAAACCACGTGGGTGAAGTTTGCGCGCAAGCCTTATATTCGGCCCAAGCGCTGGCCACATCCAACCCGGCGTTGCGGGCGCACTTTACCCAAGCGTGCCGCGAAGAGACCGATCATCTGGCTTGGACGCAACAGCGCTTGGCGGAGTTGCGTACGCGCCCATCTTTGCTCAACCCCTTGTGGTACGCCGGTGCCTTCGGCCTGGGACTGCTCGCCGGGCGCATGGGCGACGCCGTCAGCCTGGGGTTTGTGGTCGAAACCGAGCGCCAGGTAGGCGAGCACCTCGAAAGCCACCTGCAGCAACTGCCCGAGCAAGACCATGCGTCGCGGGCCATCGTGACGCAAATGCATGCCGACGAACTTCAACACGCCCAAGACGCCCAAAATGCTGGGGCCCTGGAGTTGCCGCGACCTGTGAAAACCCTGATGCGCCTGGCCGCCAAGGTCATGACGACAACGGCTTACCGTCTTTGAGCGACTGTCATGCCTCCACCACCTCAAAGCTCGTGGTGATGTCGGCCGTCTTGCCAAGCATGATGCTGGCGGAGCAGTATTTTTCGTGACTCAGGGCAATGGCCCGCTCCACTGCTGCGGGTGGCACCGACTTGCCGGTTACGACAAAGTGCATGTGGATTTTGGTGAAAACTTTGGGCTCCGTCTCGGCCCGTTCGGCCGTCAGCTTGACCGAGCATCCCTGCACCGCATGACGCCCCCGTTGCAGAATCAAGACCACGTCATACGCCGTGCACCCGCCGGTGCCCGCCAGCACGGTTTCCAGCGGGCGCGGCGCCAGGTTCTGGCCACCTGCCTCGGGCCGGGCCGGATCGGGAGCCCCATCCATGACCAGGGTATGCCCACTGCCGGTCTCCGCCACGAAGCCCATAGCAGACCGGGTTTGGAGGCCACCGGTCCAACTGACAACACATTCCATTGCAATTTTCCTTTCTAGTGCTCCGCGCGGGGCATCCTGGTGACTCGGTACAATGGTCATGAATCGCCCCGCGCGGGGCGGCTCTGAGCCACGCACCGTGGTCTTTTGCAAGTGTAGCCCCATGCCTCCAGTCTCCGTTTCGCAGGGTCTTGCGCCCGCCCTCAGCCCCGCCGAATACCTGAAGAAGATCCTCACCGCCCGCGTCTACGACGTAGCCAGCGAATCGGCACTGGAGCCAGCGCGCAACCTGAGCCGACGCTTGCACAACACGGTGCTGCTCAAGCGCGAAGACCAGCAAGCGGTGCGAAGTTTCAAGCTACGCGGCGCCTACAACAAGATGGCGCACCTGACGGCCGAGCAGCTCGAATGTGGCGTCATTTGTGCGTCGGCCGGCAACCATGCACAAGGTGTGGCGCTGGCTGCCAACCGCCTGGGCACCCGCGCCGTGATCGTGATGCCGACCACGACGCCACAGGTCAAGGTCGATGCGGTTAAGGGGTTTGGTGGCGAAGTGGTGTTGTTTGGTGACTCGTACTCGGACGCCTATCAACATTCCCTGGAACTGCAAAAGAAGCAAGGGCTCACCTTTGTGCACCCGTTCGATGACCCGGATGTGATTGCAGGACAAGGCACGGTGGCGATGGAAATCCTGCGCCAGGTGCAAACCTTGGGCGCAGACAAGGCTGCCAAGTCCGGCAACAAGGCAGCCGCCCTGGCCGCACAAAGCCTGGATGCCGTTTTCGTCGCCATTGGCGGCGGCGGCTTGATTGCGGGCGTGGCCAATTGCATCAAGGCGGTGGACCCGCGCATCAAGGTCATTGGCGTACAGATGAATGATTCCGACGCCATGATGCAGTCGGTGCAAGCGGGCAAACGGGTTACGCTGACTGATGTGGGGCTGTTTTCCGATGGCACCGCAGTCAAGGTGGTGGGCGAGGAAACCTTTCGCATTGCCCAGGAGTTGGTGGATGACTTTGTCACAGTGGATACGGATGCCGTTTGCGCCGCCATCAAGGACATATTTGTCGACACCCGTTCCATCGTGGAACCCGCCGGCGCATTGGCCGTAGCGGCCATCAAGCAGTACGTGGCCAGGCACAAGACCAAGGGCGAGACCTACGCAGCCATCCTGTGCGGCGCCAACATGAACTTCGACCGGCTGCGCTTCGTGGCCGAGCGCGCCGAGGTGGGCGAGGAGCGCGAAGCCCTGTTTGCGGTCACCATTCCTGAAGAAAGCGGCAGCTTCAAGCGTTTCTGCGAATTGATTGGCGAATTGCCGGGCGGCGCCCGCAGTGTGACGGAATTCAACTACCGCATCAGCGACAAGGCAAAAGCGCACGTCTTCGTGGGCCTGACCACGCATGGCCGAGGCGAGTCGACCAAGATTGCCGCCAGCTTTAGCAAGCATGGATTCAGCACACTGGACCTGACCCACGATGAACTGGCCAAGGAACACATCCGGCACATGGTGGGTGGCCACTCGTCCCTAGCCCAGGACGAGCGGTTGCTGCGCTTTGTGTTCCCCGAGCGCCCCGGCGCCTTGCTCAAATTCCTGAGCCTAATGCGACCGACCTGGAATATCAGCCTGTTTCACTACCGCAACCAGGGGGCCGACTACGGGCGCATCCTGGTGGGAATGCAAGTCCCCCCGAAAGACGACAAGGCGTTCGCCAAGTTCCTGCAGACGCTGGACTATCCCTGGGTGGAAGAAACCGCCAATCCGGTGTACCGGATGTTCTTGCAGGCGTCGTAAGGCCTGCCTTGCGCCTGTGATGAAATGGCGCATCTCCAACTTCACGGCAGTGAACCATGGGTATCAGTCTGGACGGCAAACTGGTGGTGGCAATTTCCAGCCGCGCCTTGTTTGATTTTGAAGAAGAGAACCGGGTCTTTGAAGACAACGACGACACGGCCTACATGAGCCTGCAGCTCTCACGCCTGGACGTGCCCGCCAAGCCCGGCGTGGCGTTTTCCATGGTGCGCAAGCTGCTGGCGTTCAACACCCCCGCCGCGCAGCAAGTCGAGGTGGTCATCCTCTCGCGCAACGACCCCGTCAGTGGCCTGCGGGTGATGAAATCCGCCGCACACTATGGCTTGCCCATCATCCGCTGCGCTTTCACCCGTGGCGAACCGCCCTGGCGCTACCTGCACCCGCTACGTGCACACTTGTTCTTGAGCACCCACCTGAGCGACGTGCGCGCGGCGTTGCAGGCCGACGTACCGGCGGCACAGGTCTACCCTCAATCAGCCCACGCCAGCGACGCACATCCGCACGAGGTGCGCATTGCGTTCGACGGTGATGCGGTCTTGTTCAGCGACGAGGCCGAGCGCGTTTACCAAAGCGCGGGGCTGAGTGCCTTTCAGCAGCATGAGCAGGACAAGGTGGCCCTGCCCCTGCCCGATGGGCCGTTCAAACCCTTGCTGGCATCGCTGCACCGTCTGCAGCAGGCGGGCAGCGCACAAATGCGCATTCGCACCGCCCTGGTCACCGCACGCAGTGCGCCAGCACACGAACGCGCGATTCGCACGCTGATGAACTGGAACATCGCCGTGGACGAGGCCATGTTCCTGGGTGGGTTGGACAAAGGGGAGTTCCTGCGTGAATTCGAGCCCGATTTCTTCTTTGACGACCAGACCGGGCACATTGAATCGGCCGCCCGCCACGTTCCCGCCGGGCACGTGGCCAGTGGCATCCGCAACTGAGGTTACAAATAAAACAGGGCGTTAGCCCTCGTCAAATCTGAACACACAGCTACGATATTTATAGCGTTTCGTGTTTTGTTGCTCGGTACGCCTGCCACCCGCGCTCGCGCAGCTGGCAGGCCGGGCATGCGCCGCAGCCCCAACCCCAAGGGTGGCGGTGCACCCGATCGCCCAGGTAGCAGGTGTGGGTGTGCTCCACGATCAGGTCTACTAGTGCGGCCCCGCCCAGGTTTTCGGCCATGCGCCAGGTGGCGGCCTTGTCAATCCACATGAGCGGCGTCTCAATGAGAAAGCGGCGATCCATCCCCAGCGACAAGGCCAGCTGCAGGGCTTTCATGGTGTCATCGCGGCAATCGGGATAACCCGAGAAATCCGTCTCGCAGACTCCAGTAACCAGTACCTGCAAGTCGCGCCGGTAAGCCACCGCAGCCGCCAGCGTCATGAAGAGCAGGTTACGTCCCGGAACAAAGGTGTTGGGCAGGCCGCTAGACTCGATCTGGAAGGCGGTTTCACGCGTGAGCGAAGTTTCGCTAACCGCACCCAGTACCGCCAAGTCCAGCACATGGTCTTCACCGAGCCGGGACGCCCACTGCGGAAACTGCGCGCGCAACTCGCGCAAAACGTTGAGCCGAGACTCCAGTTCCACATGGTGGCGCTGGCGGTAGTCGAACGCCATGGTTTCAACGCGTTCGTACCGCTGCAGGGCATAGGCGAGACAGGTGGCGGAGTCCTGCCCGCCGGAGAAAAGCACAAGGGCACTGGTATGCATGGTCGAAATGGTAGACCATTGCGCGCAGCTCGGCGCCAGAATCAGACGTTCTCGGTCTTCTTGATCGTCTGCGGTTGGTACACCAGCACTTCCTTGGCCAAGGTGCCGGGTGTATCGGTAGGCGCAACCGGCGCAGGCACATGCAGGTTCAGCTGGTTAGATACCTGCTCCATCTGCACGGCGTTGGCGCTGGCGGTCCACATACTCTTGATGTGATCCAGTAGCACCTGGTACATGGGCTTGGGCGGTGGGTTTTCGACCTTCTCGGGCGGGGGCTTGTGGATGGTCCAGTCCTTGTCCGTGCGCGCAGCTTCTGCGCCGGGCTTGACCGGATCTTGCGTGCCGGTGTAGATCTTCTCGCTTTCGTGCCCCTTCAGCGCCGGATTGACCAAGTCCACCACGCCTGCGGCGGGTTCGATGGAGGGATGTGCGCTGACGGACGGATTCACTGGTGCAACCGGGATGACCCTGCTTGCCCCAGACGAAGCCAAATCCACGCCAGCGGGGCGCAGGTTCGGGTTTCGATCGATGCTGGGCAGTTGCATTTTGCTTGGGCCTTGGAGCCCCTCCAGTTACTTTTTTGAGTGGACGTACGTTTCATAACGGCAGATTTAGGGGGTTATTTAGGCCTATTTCTAAAAAACCACAAAAAAACTTCGCCAGCCCACATTCGCACCAGTTTGGTGCAATGGCCCGCTACCCATCACATCTGGCTGAAGTCGGGGCGGCGTTTCTCCAGAAACGCGGAAAACGCCTCCTTGGCGGCAGGCTCTTGCAGCAAGCGGGCGAAGCTGGCGCCCTCCTCGGTCATCTGAGCCAAGACGTTTGCCATGTGCCCTTTCTTCATGAGCCGTTTGGTCTCCACCAAGGCGGCCATCGGTTTAGCCGCAAGCTTGCGCGCCTGGGCTTGCGCCACGCCATTGGCTTCGGTCGGTGGGACAACGCGGTTGACCAGGCCTACCTCTAACGCCGCCTCGGCCAGGAAAGGCTCGCCCAACAGCAAGGCTTCGGCTGCGCGGTGGTACCCCAACATCCCCGGCACCAACAGGCTTGACGCTGCCTCCGGGCACAGGCCCAGGTTGACAAAGGGCATGGAAAACGCGGCATTGTCACCTGCATAGACCAGGTCGCAATGCAACAGCATCGTGGTCCCGACACCGACTGCAGGACCACAAACCGCCGCCACCAGCGGCTTGGGGTACTGGGCGATGGCCCGTAAGAAAACAAACGCTGGCGATTCGCCATCGGCAGGCTTGCGCTGCAAGAAGTCTTCGATGTCATTGCCAGCACAAAACACCGTGACATCCCCCTGGATCACGGTCACGCGCACAGCGTCGTCCAGGGCGGACGCCGTCAGTGCGTGCGCCAGTGCCGCATACATGGCCGGGGTGAGCGAGTTCTTCTTGGCTATGCGGTTGATGGTGAGCGTTTGCACGCCGGACTCTGTGTGGATCAGGATGTCGGACATTGCTTTTCCTTTCAGTTGGGGACAGAGCTTGCCACTGTGTGGCTGCGGTCTGTCCCGCAAGGATATTAGTTTTTGTAGTAAACAACTTGGTGCGTGGTGGCCAGCACCCGTCCGGCCTGGTTCCACAGCAATCCCGTCTGGTCGAAGTAGCCGTTGCGAAACGCCTTCGCGCGGGCCTGTCCCAGCAGATACCCGTCGCCGCTCGCACGCAGGTCGGCTTCGCTGGCATGAAAATAGACACTCAAGCTGATGGTACCGATGGGCACCAAGGTCGCCCTGCGCACAAAGACACGCGGAAAGAACACATCGGCCAAAGCCGCCAGCGAGGCAAAGTCCAATGGGCGCGGCGGGTTGTCGCGCAGCCACAGGCGCGACAGGCTGTTGTCTCCGCCGCCATCCCATACGCGTGGAATGGCCCCCACAAAAGGGCGAATTTCATAGCGCTTGATCCATTCCATGGGCACGGGGCCCTGACCAGGGGGGACTTCCTCGGGCGCGGGCGCATCGGGCATTACTTCGTCGTCCACTCCCCAGGTCTCGCGGCGCACGGCCGTGATGGCCGTGCCAGTCATGAGGACCTCCTCCTGCTGGCATAGCGACAAGGTCCAATGCTGGGTGGAGCGGTTGGTACGCACCGGTACAGCCTCAATGCGAAAAGCGCCGTCCTGCACCGCGGCGGCAAAGTTCACGGTCAACGCCACGGGGTCGCCCAGTCGCTGCGGATGCAACAAGATGGCGTTGAGCAACTGCGCAGCACTGATGCCGCCAAAGGGCCCCACCATGTTGGCGTAGGCCGCGCTGGTATGGCCAGCAAAGCTGCCGTCGGCTTGCTGTTGCAGGGCAATGGCCTGGTCAAACTCGTGACTACTCACATCCATACTCCCCAGTAAAAAGGCCACCCGCAGGTGGCCTTGTTGTGGCGTGCAATCAGACTCTCTCGAAGATGCCTGCTGCTCCCTGGCCCGTTCCCACGCACATGGTCACCATGCCGTACTTCAGATTATGGCGACGCAAGGCGTGCACCACTGTCGCGGCCCGGATAGCACCGGTAGCGCCCAGCGGGTGGCCCAAGGCGATGGCGCCACCCATGGGGTTGACCTTGGCCGGGTCCAGGCCCAGGGTGTTGACCACGGCCAGCGACTGCGCGGCGAAGGCTTCGTTCAGCTCGAACCAGCCGATGTCGCTGTGTTGCAGGCCAGCGTAGCGCAGGGCGGCGGGAATCGCCTCGATCGGGCCGATGCCCATGATCTCGGGCGGCACACCGCGGGCGGCGTAGGACACGAAGCGTGCAAGCGGGGTCAGGCCAAACTGCTTGACCGCCTTTTCGCTGGCCAGGATCAGGGCGCCGGCGCCGTCGCTGGTTTGCGAGCTGTTGCCGGCGGTGACGCTGCCGCGTGCGGCGAACACGGGCTTGAGCTTGGCCAGGCCTTCGAGCGAGGTGTCGGGGCGCGGGCCTTCGTCCAGGTTCACGGTGCGGGTCTTGGTTCGGACTTCACCGGTGGCCAGGTCGGGGGTGCGCTCGATCACGTCGATGGGGGTGATTTCATCGGTGAACTCACCGGCCTGTTGTGCCTTGATGGCGCGCAAGTGCGATTCCAGCGCAAAGGCGTCCTGCATTTCGCGCGTCACTTTCCACTGCTGCGCCACCTTTTCGGCGGTCAGCCCCATGCCGTAGGCAATGCCGACATTCTCATCACGCTCGAACACGGCCGGGTTGAACGATGTCTTGTTGCCACCCATGGGCACCATGCTCATGGACTCGGCACCGCCGGCGATCATCACGTCAGCCTCGCCCACACGGATGCGGTCGGCGGCCATCTGGATTGCGGTCACGCCGGAGGCGCAGAAGCGGTTGACCGTGACTCCGCCGATAGGGTGGGTGAATGCCAGGCCGGTGGCGATACGGGCCATGTTCATGCCCTGCTCGCCCTCGGGGAACGAACAGCCAATGATGGCGTCTTCAATCGCCTTGGGGTCCAGCGTGGGGACCTGCAGCATGGCGCTCTTGATGGCGGCGACCAGCAGCTCATCGGGGCGGGTGTTCTTGAAATAGCCGCGGCCCGAGCGCCCGATGGGCGTGCGTGTGGCGGCAACGATGTAGGCGTCTTGTACCTGCTTCATGGAGTAGCTCCTTGTTGGTTCGGTTGGTTCCGGCCTCAGGCCGGAACGCTGCTGGGTTGGGGGGTGGCGGCCTTCTTGGACGGCACCCAGGCCCAGATGAATTCACACTCGATGGGCGCCTGGCCCGAGGCATCGGTCACGGTCACGGGGACCACCACCTCGCCCTTGTTTTGCGTCTGCATCAGTTGGCGCTGCTGCGCAGTGAGTCGCGCCACGGCGCGCATGTCGCCC
The DNA here is from genome assembly GCA_046348185.1 of Rhodoferax sp. Taxonomy (GTDB): domain Bacteria; phylum Pseudomonadota; class Gammaproteobacteria; order Burkholderiales; family Burkholderiaceae_C; genus Allorhodoferax. Next base: position 49,312 of record JAXMER010000014.1, read on the forward strand.
TGGGTGCGGCGTTTGAACTGCACCTTGAGCTCCTTGGCCAACGGCAGGCAGTCGTCACGCACGTTCATGCCCACCACCATGCCGGTGGCCGTTTCTGCCAGCAGCGTCATGGCAGCGGCGTGCACGCCCTTGATGTGGTTCTGCACGCGGCGTTCGTTGGCAATGCCAATCTCCACTTGCTCCGGCGTCATCACGGCAAAGTCCAGCCGTGCGGTGCCGGTAAAGGGCACGGCGCGGCGCAACACGAAGTTGCGCGCATGCTGACGCAAGGGTGCGGGCACCAGGTCCAGCTTGGCCAGGGTGCGGGCCAGGCGGTTGGGGACAACGGCTGTTCTAGTCATCGGTTCTCCTTGGAAGAACGGGGTTCGTGGCAGAGGAAGCGTAACGAGCAGCTGTCAGGCAAGGCGGACGGAGCACAGCCACCGGAACGTACGTCTGTACGTGAGGATGGTGAGCACCGCCCAACGACGAATGACAGTTGCGCAGTAGCTTCATCAGTTACGAACCGGCTTGCCGGTGCTCATCATGCCCATGATGCGCTCTTGCGTCTTGGGATGGTTGAGCAAGCTGCAGAAGGCCTTGCGTTCCATGGCCATGAGGTATTCCTCGCTGACCAGGGTGCCAGCATCCACCTGGCCACCGCAGACCACTTCGGCAATGAGCTTGCCAATGTGGAAATCGTGCGCACTGATGAACCCGCCGTCGCGCATGTTGACCAGCTGCGCCGTAATGGTGGCAATACCGCTGCGCCCGGCCACCGGGAACAAGCGTTTGTGCGGTGCGCGGTAGCCACCGGCGGCCAAGGCCTTGGCTTCGTTGATGGCCACATACAGCAGCTCGTCCTTGTGCGGCACGATGACGTCGCTGTCCAGCAGGTAGCCCAGCTTGCGACTCTCCAGCGCACTGGTGCCCACCTTGGCCATGGCGGCGGCGGTGAAACCTTCCGTCAGGAACGGCAACAGGTCTTTGGAGGTGCTGAGTGCCATGTTTTCAGCGGCGCGGCGGGCGATGTAGGTCAGCCCGCCAGCGCCGGGCACCAGGCCCACGCCGACTTCCACCAGGCCAATGTAGCTTTCCATGGCCACAACACGGCGGCTGGAGTACACGGCCAACTCGCACCCGCCGCCCAGGGCCAGGCCGCGCACGGCAGAGACGACCGGCACGTTGGAGTAGCGCAGCTTGAGCATGGCCTGCTGCATCTGCTCTTCAGCGCCTGCAATGGCGTCTGCACCGCCCATCATGAACGCGGGCAACATGGATTGCAGGTCGGCACCGGCAGAGAACATTTCATCGTTGGACCAGATCACCAAGCCCTTGTAGTCCTTATCGGCCAAGGCCTGGGCCTGCAAAAGGCCTTCGACCACACCGGGGCCGATGGCGTGCATCTTGGTTTTGATGCTGGCAATCAATACGTCACCGTCCAGCGTCCACAGGCGAATCGACTCGTCCTCGAACACCGTGGTGCCAGCGGTTGCGGCCGACGCGGCGTTAGCGCCCAACACGCTCTCGGGGAAGTGCTGGCGGGCATAGACCGGCAGGCTGCGCGAAGCAACGAACTGGCCCGTGGTCGGGTTCCAGGAACCGGCGGGTGTGTGCACACCACCGGCTTCGGCTACGGGGCCTTCAAACACCCACTTGGGCAGCGGCGCCTTGCACAGGGCCTTGCCCGCATCGATGTCTTCCTGGACCATTTTGGCGACTTCCAGCCAGCCGGCTTCCTGCCACAGCTCAAAGGGGCCCTGCTTCATGCCGAAGCCCCAGCGCATGCAGAAGTCCACATCGCGGGCGTTGTCGGCAATGGAGGCCAGGTGCACGGCGGCGTAGTGGAAGCTATTGCGCAGGATGGCCCAGAGGAACTGGCCTTCCTTGCCTTCTGCAGCGCGCAGGAGCTTCAGGCGCTCGGCAGCCGGTTTTTTCAGCATGCGGGCATAGACTTCGTCGGCCTTTTGGCCGGCGGGCACGTACTCGCCGCTGCCGAGATCGAAGCGCATCACATCGCGACCAACCTTTTTGAAGAAGCCGGCCTTGGTCTTCTGGCCCAGGTTGCCCAGTTCCAGCAATTTCTTAAGCACAGCGGGGGTTGCGAAGCTCTCGTAGAAGGGGTCAGTCTCGATGGACAGGGTGTCCTGCAGCGTCTTGATGACGTGGGCCATGGTGTCCAGGCCCACGACGTCGGCGGTGCGGAAGGTGCCGCTGGAGGCGCGGCCCAGCTTCTTGCCGGTGAGGTCATCGACCACGTCGTAGGTCAGGCCGAAGTTTTCCACTTCCTTCATGGTGGCCAGCATCCCGGCGATGCCGACGCGGTTGGCGATGAAGTTGGGGGAATCCTTGGCATGCACCACGCCCTTGCCCAGGTTGCTGGTGACAAAGGCTTCCAGGTCGTCCAGCACCTGCGCCTGCGTGGTGGGCGTGTTGATCAGCTCCACCAGCGCCATGTAGCGCGGGGGGTTGAAGAAGTGGATGCCGCAGAAGCGCGGCTTGATGTCCTCGGGCAGCGCCTCGGACAGCTTGGTGATGGACAAGCCCGAAGTATTGGAAGCGACGATGGCGTGCGGCGCAACGAAGGGCGCAATCTTCTTGTACAGATCGAGCTTCCAGTCCATGCGCTCGGCAATGGCCTCGATGATCAGGTCGCACTCCTGGAGCACCTCCATGTGCTCTTCGTAGTTGGCCTGCTGGATCAGCACGGCGTCGTCGGCCACGCCCAGGGGTGCAGGCTTGAGTTTCTTCAGGCCTTCGACAGCCTTGGTGACGATGCCGTTCTTCGGGCCTTCCTTGGCAGGCAGGTCAAACAGCACCACGGGCACCTTGACGTTGACCAGATGGGCGGCGATCTGCGCACCCATCACGCCAGCACCGAGGACGGCGACTTTGTTGACGGTAAAGCGGGACATAAAAATTCCTCTAGGGGTTCAGACGGAATGGCGCCGATCAGGATGCGACGCGATTCCAGATTTGGGTGCGGTAGAAAGGGCCGATATAGCCGCGCATCTGCAGCTTCTTGCCGCCTTCGATGGGCGTGACAGTGGCACGGTAGACCTTGCCGTTTTTGGGGTCGAGGATGTTGCCTCCTTCCCATAGGTCCTGTCCATCGGACTTCTTCAGACCACGCAGGATCTCCATGCCCAAGATGGGCTGGTCCTTGCGCTCGTCCCTGCACTCCACGCACTTCTCATCGGGCTTGGCCTTGGGATCCAGGATCTTTTCGACCTTGCCCGAAATAACGCCCGCAGTCTCCACAATCCGTATCTCGGATTTGACGGTACCGTCCTTGTCGTCGATGGTTTGCCACAAACCGACGGGCGTCATCTGCGCCATGGCGGCAGTGCTGATCCATGCGCCCAGAGCCAAGGCAGCGAGTGTGCGTGTCATGTTGTCTCCTCGTTGTTGTTGCCGTGGCATCGGGTCAGGCCAGCGCGGCATCGGTGTCCATCAACACCTTGCTGCCGGTGCGCGCGGTGCGCATCAGCGTTGCGGTCTCGGGGAACAGCTTGGCGAAGTAGAAGCGCGCAGTCTGCAATTTGCCCACGTAGAACGGGTCGGTGTTGCCAGCAGCGATTTCGCGCAATGCCACCTGGGCCATGCGGGCCCAGAAGTAGCCAAACACCAAGTGCCCAGCCACGCGCAGATAGTCGACTGCAGCGGCACCCACTTCGTCTGGGTTCTGGAAACCCTTGAAACCGATTTCGGTGGTGAACTTGGTCATCTGGTCACCCAAGATGGCGATGGGCGTGATGAACTCAGCCATCTTTTCGTTGACGCCCTCTTGCTCCACCAACTGGCCCACCAGCTTGCCAAACTTCTTGAGGGTGGCACCGTTGTTGCCCAGCACCTTGCGACCCAGCAAGTCCAGCGACTGGATGGTGTTGGTGCCTTCGTAGATCATGTTGATGCGGTTGTCGCGCACAAACTGCTCCATGCCCCATTCCTTGATGAAGCCGTGGCCGCCAAACACCTGCATGCAGGCGTTCGTCGAGATGTGGCCGTTGTCGGTAATGAAGGCCTTGGCGATGGGGGTCAGCAGCGCCAGCAGTTCACCGGAATCCTTGCGCACTTTCTCGTCGGGGTGGTTGTGCTCCTTCTCCAGCAGGATGGCGCAGAAGCTTTCCAGTACCCGCGCACCTTCGCCGTAAGCCTTGGCAGTGAGCAGCATCTTGCGTACATCGGGGTGCACAATGATGGGGTCGGCAGGCTTGTCTTTGGCCTTGGGGCCCGACAGGCTGCGCATCTGGATACGGTCCTTGGCATAGGCCAGTGCGTTCTGGTAAGCCACTTCGGTCAGGCCCACAGACTGGTTGCCCACGCCCAGGCGAGCGGCGTTCATCATCACGAACATGCCTTGCATGCCCTTGTTGGGCTGGCCGACCATGGTGCCGATGGCGTCTTCCATCACGATCTGGCAGGTGGCGTTGGCCTTGATGCCCATCTTGTGCTCCAGGCCGCCGCAGTAGATGCCGTTGCGTGCACCCAGGGAGCCATCCTTGTTGACCAGGAATTTCGGCACGATGAACAGGCTGACGCCCTTGATGCCGGGAGGCGCATCGGGCAGGCGAGCCAGCACCAGATGGATGATGTTGTCCGACATGTCGTGCTCACCGGCGCTGATGAAAATCTTGTTGCCAGTGATCTTGAACGTGCCATCGCCCTGGGGCTCGGCCTTGGTGCGCATGAGCCCCAGGTCGGTGCCACAGTGCGGCTCGGTCAAGCACATGGTGCCAGTCCACTCGCCACTGGTCATCTTGTGCAGGTAGGTTGCCTTCTGCTCGTCCGTTCCGTGCGTTTCCAAGGCGGCATAGGCGCCGTGGGTCAGGCCGGGGTACATGGTCCAGGCCTGGTTGGCGCTGTTGAGCATTTCGTAAAAGGCCGTGTTCACCACATACGGCAAGCCCTGGCCACCGTAGGCCGGGTCGCAACCCAGCGCGGCCCAGCCGCCTTCGATGTAGGTCTTGTAGGCCTCTTTGAAACCCTTGGGCGTGGTGACTTCGTGGGTGGCCGCATTCAAGGTGCAGCCCTCGGCATCGCCTGACTGGTTCAACGGGAAGATCACCTCGGAGGCGAACTTGCCCCCTTCTTCCAGAACGGCATTGATGGTGTCGGCATCAATGTCGGCATGCTTGGGGATTTGCTTGAGGTCGTCAACCACCTGGAGCACTTCGTGCATCACAAACTGCATATCGCGCAGGGGCGGGTTGTAGGTAGGCATCTGAGGTACTCCTTGTTGAAAAAAGGTCAGGATATGGAGGGCACACCGTAGCGCGCCAGGATGTTCTCGAAGCCGCGGTTGGCGCGCTCGATGGAGCCGGGCTTCTGCAGGAAACGGGCCTCGTAGTGCAAGGCCAGAATCAGGCCATGGATTTCGAAAGCCATCTGGTGTTCGTTGGTATCGGGCTTGAGGTGGCCGCAGTCGCGGGCGGACACAATGGCGCGGTTCATGGCCGCCAACCAGATCTGCACCGACTCGGCCAGTGCGTCGCGCACGGCACCGGGGCGGTCATCAAAGTCCACCGCGCCACTGATGAAGATGCAGCCCGACTGGATTTCGATGGCAACGCGCTTCATCCAGTTGGAAAAGAGGGCTCGCACCCGTGGCAGGCCACGCGACTCTTCCATGGCCGGGTCGAACACGTCCTGCTGGAACAGGTTGAAATACCGGTGGACGACGGCAATCTGCAGGTCTTCGCGGGAACCAAAGTGGGCAAACACGCCCGACTTGCTCATGTGCGTGGCCTCGGCCAGAGCGCCGATGCTCAGTCCCTCCAGCCCCACTTGGGTGGCCAGCCCCAGCGCCGCATCCACAATGGCCAGCTTGGTTTGCTGGCCTTTTTGCATGGCGCGCCCGGGTGTCGGCTTGGCCGTGCCAGAAGCCGATCGGGGCTTGCGGGCAGTCTTGACGGAAACGGGAGCAACGGACATGGGATTGGTGCAATGCAAAAACGAACGGTCGTTCTATTTTGCAGCATTTCCATGCCACTCCGCCAGCCTTTTATGGTTCTAGAGGCTGCTTTCTAACCAAAATACGGGTTTACCCCAGCATCAAGGCCAATGCGGAATCCAGATTTTCGGACGGGGCGCGCCGGTAGCCCGAGCGCACAAAGCGTTGCAGACGCCCGACCACGAAGGCCGCCAGCACGCTGGCGCGCACCTGGGCATCGGGGCCGCCGTCGCGCAGGCACTGCTTGAGCGTGGCTTCCACCTTGTCGAAGAACTGGTTCATGCGCTGTTGCAGGCGCTCGTTTTCGAACACCAGTGCGTCGCCCACCATGACGCGGGCCATGCCAGGGTTCTTTTCGCCGAACTGGATCAGCATCGTGGCGATCTGCGCGGCCTGGCGCAGTCCCACCTGCGCCGCGGTTTCAAGCGCGCTGGCCTCGCGCTGCTGGATCTGCCCGGTGAGAGTGAACACCGACTGCTCGATGAACTCGATCAGCCCTTCAAACATCTGCGCCTTGCTGGCAAAGTGGCGGTACAGGGCGGCTTCGCTCACGGCCAGACGTGCTGCCAGTGCCGCCGTGGTGATGCGTTCGCCGCTGGGCTGCTCCAGCATCGTCGCCAGCGCCTGCAGGATCTGCACCCGTCGCTCGCCCGGTTTGGGGCGCTTGCGTGCCGGCGCAAGGGCCGCGACCGCTTCATCGGGGGGGGTATCGGCAAGGCTGTCCTGAGGCTCAGACATCATGGCGCGCAAGGGGTGTTGGGGTGAAAAATGATTCTCGCACAGGCCCCGGCAGGGTTTGCCCTAGCAGGCTATCCCACCAGTTCCAGCCGCATGCGCCGCCTTGCCTACATGCCCACCATGGTTGTTACATCTCTGATCAGCGATTGGGCGACGTCACACAACTCGGCCACAGTCGCCTCTTCGACTTCGATGTAGCCTTCGTACTCGGCGAGATTGCGTTTGTGATGCGCAACATCCAGAATCCGCCATTGATGGGCGGGCCACCCCACGGTGTGAACCAGACATTGAAATACTGTGAAACGGTTTTCGCTCCGAAAGCCATGCCAACGTAGCGCGGCAAGCGCGGTAGCATGTGCAGCGTTGTAGGCGCTGGTGAATCGGCCCTCGATTGAAACTTGTGGTTGCCTTGCGTCCTGAAGTCGGATACGCGCCAGTGTCAACAGCCTTTGAACTTCAGAATTGCTACGTGGCTCTGTCTTCAGTTGCCCAATCCGCACAAGATTGTTCAACTCAGCCTGTCCCATGAAGGTCTCCTATCAATGGCAGGATCGGTTGCGTCAAGACCCGGCTGACAAAAGACTCCGGTTCCTCACGGCGTCGATTGAACTCCTCCGGTGAATAGCACGCCGGATTGATTTTGCGGCCCAGGCTACCTTGCGCGGGCTCCAACGCCTCCAAGACGCGTCCGAGGGTCAAATTGCATCCAATCAGCATGACGTCGATATCACTGAACGCCGTGTCGGCTTGCCTGGCCACGGAACCAAACACCCAGGCCAATCGCAAATCTGGCTGCAGGGAGGTCAGTGCTTCGCGCAAGACAGGCACCAACCCCACCGCCTTATGGGTTAGCGCGATCAGTTCCCCATAGACTGGTGACTGCGCATTGGCCTGAAATCGGCGTAAATTGCCGATCGCTTCCGAAACGACCAAACCGGAAGACGTCAACCGGCCCAACTCTCGTTGCAGTGAAGCACTTCCCAACCCAGTCAGCCGGCGCAACTCATTGAGATGGAAGGCCCGCTGCGGCTGACCAAAGAGCCACGGGAATAAGCGGATCTGGCTTTCAGTAAACAAGGCTTTCGCGATTGTCATGCCAAATGTTAGCACGATTATTCCAACTTCCAGCATGATTTGTCGTGTGCCAACTGAAATTGTCAGTTTCGCCTTTTATAGACAGCGTTGTTTCTTCCTCCCGAAATGTTGCTGTAACTCGCCCACAAATCATCACCATGGACGGTGAAAATACAAGTGCCTTGCGTGGAGCGATTGCAAAGAAACGTCAGCGATCCATCTTTGATTTCCACTTCTAAACGTATGTTTCCAGAGCTGATGAATTTAGCGACGCACTTCTCACTGACTTCATAGACTCGCAACGTTCCGGTCCCTGTGTTGGCGACCGACCAAGTTCCAAACCATTCCCCCGAAAACGCGGCACATGCTGAAGGAACGTTGGGACCCGGTTTGATGATGGTCGGCCTGATGTACTCGATCCTTTCTTTCAACGAGTCTTCGGTAATCCGCTCAATCGTCGCCAACTTCGAATTGCCACTCGCGTCCGTGTAACCACCGTCAAACCGCCCAACAGCCGACTGAACGGCCTTGTACCGATTCCCTGAGGCGGTCACAAATAGCAGTTGCGGGCCTTGATCAGTCTGCAAGACTTGCCCAACCACGGGCCGCCCTTTGCTATCCAGCCAATTGAACTCGGCATCCAGATCGGCGCTGCGGTCATCCTTTCTTGTGATGTTGTTGATCCGCAGCAGTAGAACTCGCTCTTGATCCTTGATGGTTACGATCCATGGAGCAACCCAATCGCTTTGCGAAATTTCTAATGGCTTTTCCTGCGCGAGGACGCTGGAACTCGAAAACAAAGCCAGCACGCAAGAATGAAGCGTTTTCGACCAGGTTCGAATATTCATAATCAGTCCCCTTCCAATGACTCAAATCGTAAATCTACCCCACCAGTTCCAGCCGCACGCGCAGCCCTTGGCCCTCACGGGCATCGAGCACCTGCAGGTGGCTGTGGTGCACGCGGGCGATTTCCGATGCGATGGCCAGGCCCAGGCCAGTGCCTTCGCCGGTGGTGCCGGGCACCCGGTAGAAGCGCTCTAGCATGCGCTCGCGCTCGGGCAGCGGCACGCCGGGTCCGTTGTCTTCAACTTCCAGGAACGAGCACGTGTCATCGCCTCGGGCCTGCGTACCACAGCGCAACGTGACGCGCCCACCAGGGGGGGTGTACTTGACGGCGTTGTCCACCAGATTCGCCAGCAACTCGCGCAGCAGCCACTCTTGGCCCCAGGTGTGCGCCTCCTGTGCATCTAGACCGAGGTCGATGTCCTTGGCGGTGGCTGCGTCCAGATGGGTCTCCAGCATGACCTCGCACAGCAGACGCAAATCCACGCGCTGCTGTGCATGGCTGTCGGCGCTGCGCGCATCCGCACGGGAAAGCGCCAGCAACTGATTGGCCAGCTGCGAGGTGCGACGCACCGCCTGACGCAACTTCAGCACCTGATCTGCTTCCAAAACAATAGCACCATGCGCAGATTTTGCGGGGGCTGATGGGCTATTTGCCATGTAAAGGTGGTCAGGATGGGCGTTCAGCTGGGTCTGCGTGAACAGGGTCTGGGCCCAGGCTTCGACCTGCGCCTGCTGGGCCGCCAGCGGCGTACGCAGCTGGTGGGCCGCATCGGCCACGAAACGGCGCTGGCTCTCGGCCTGGGCGTTGACCAGCTCAAAGAGCCGGTTGAGCGACTGCACCAGGGGGCGCACCTCTTCGGGCGAACTCTCCACATCCAGGGCTGTCAGGTCCCGGGGGGAGCGCCGCTCCACCGCCTCCTTGAGCACGATCAGTGGGCGCAACGCGCGGCGTACCGCCCAATTCACGGCAAAGAGGGCCGCCACCGTCAACACCAGGTTGGGCAGCAGTACCTTGACCGCCACCTGGCGCAACCATTGCTGGCGGGGGTCGGAGCCGTCGGCAAGGCGCAGCACCCACTCGCCGCCGGGCGTGGACATGCGCTGCGTCACGATACGGTAGACCACACCATCAAACTCCTGGCTGGAAAACTCCGGATCGTTCGTGGCCGGTGGCATGCCCGATAGCCACGACTCCCCCAGCACCACACTGCCTTCCTTGCCGACGATGGCGTAGGCCGCCAGGCCGGGGCGGTCGTTGAGAAAGTCGCCCACGGGCGGCGCCATCAGCAGCACCGGCGCATCGGCTTCGGTTGCACCGCGCGCCACAACCGATCCCGCTAGCAGCGGCACCAGGCTCAGCAATTGACGGTCCTGCTGCAAGGCGGCGCTGTCGGCCGAACGGAAATCAAACCAGGTGTTCAAGCCCGCCAGCAGGAACAAGGGGGCCAGCAGCAGCAGCAGCAGCCGACGCTGCAGCCCCAGGGCCATGCCTGCCGCCACCGGTGTCGCAGTCTGCGTCACGCCTTGGGGGCCTGCGGTGGCGCGGCCAGTTCCAGCCGGTACCCAAAGCCCCGGATGGAGCGCAGCGCCAGGCCATGGGGTTCGAGCTTGCCGCGCAGCCGCGAGATGTAGACCTCCACCGCGTTGGGGGTAATCTCCTTGTCCCATCCGGTCAGGGCCTGCAGCAGCTTGTCTTTGTTGGCGGGTTTGGGTGCCTGCAGCATCAGGTATTCCATGACCGTCCACTCACGCGGACCCAGCTCAATGGGCTGCGTGGCGCCGTCGCTGGCGCGGATGCAAGCCTGGCGTTGGGCGGTGTCCAACTCCAGCGGGCCGAAGCTGAGCGTGGCCGACGTGGCCGCTTGCGAGCGGCGCAGCAACGCACGCAAACGTGCCAGCAGTTCAGGCAGCTCAAAGGGCTTGATCATGTAGTCGTCGCCGCCCACATCCAGCCCCTGCACCCGGTCTTGCAAGGCGTCGCGCGCGGTGAGGATCAGCACCGGCCAGGTTCGACCTTCCTTGCGCAACTGCGCAGTGAGCGCCAGGCCGTCCATGCCGGGCAGGCCGATGTCGACCACAGCCACGTCAAAGCTCTCGGTACGGCTGACTTCCAGTGCGCGCTCGGCACTGCCCACCCAGTCCACGGCATAGCCCGCGCCGGTCAGGCCCAGCTTGATGCCGCTGGCCACCATGACATCGTCTTCCACCAACAAGAGTCGCATGATTTTGGCCTCCAGCCCCCGCAAAACGGGCGTAAGCAGCTACAACTTTAATAGCACACTCAGTGCGACCGGATCATGGTCCCGAAGGCCTGCTCGGTCAGGATTTCGAGCAGCAGCACGTGCGGCACGCGACCGTCGATGATGTGCACCGAGTTCACGCCACTCTTGGCCGCGTCCAGCGCCCCGGCAATCTTGGGCAGCATGCCGCCGGAAATGGTGCCGTCGGCAAAGAGCTCGTCGATGCGCCGCGCCGTCAGATCGGTCAGCAACTGGCCGGTCTTGTCCAACACCCCGCTGATGTTGGTCAGCATCATCAGCTTCTCGGCCTTGAGCACCGTGGCCAGCTTGGCAGCCACCACGTCGGCGTTGATGTTGTAGCTCTCGTTGTTCTCGCCAAAGCCGATGGGGCTGACCACAGGAATGAAGGCATCGTCCTGCAGGGCCTTGACCACGGCCGGATCAACGCTGACGATGTCGCCCACCTGGCCCACGTCGTGCTCCTTGGTGGGGTCGGCGTTGTCCAGCATCTTGAGCTTTTGCGCGCGGATCATGCCGCCGTCGCGCCCGGTCAGGCCCACGGCCTTGCCGCCGGCGTGGTTGATCAGGCCCACAATGTCCTGCTGCACCTCGCCAGCCAGCACCCACTCCACCACTTCCATGGTCTCGGGATCGGTCACGCGCATGCCCTGGATGAATTCGCCCTTCTTGCCCAGGCGCGCGAGCAGCCCCTCGATCTGCGGGCCGCCGCCGTGCACCACCACCGGGTTGATGCCCACCAACTTGAGCAGCACCACATCCTCGGCAAAGGCCTTTTGCAGGGCCGGATCGGTCATGGCGTTGCCGCCGTACTTGATGACCATGGTCTTGCCATGGAACTTGCGGATGTAGGGCAGGGCCTGGGCCAGGATCTCGGCCTGGTCGCGGGGGGTGATGGCGGGGGCAGCGGTTTCGGTCATGGTGGTGCGCAGTGAAAGATGCTGGAGAAATTGTGCCGTATCAGGTGCCGCCCACAAACGGGTTGGTGCGGCGTTCGCGGCCGAAAGTGCTTTCCGGTCCGTGGCCGGGAATGAATACGGTATCGTCGCCCATGGGCCACAGGCGCTGGGTGATGCTGGCTACGAGCGTGTCGTAATCGCCCTGCGGAAAATCGGTGCGTCCGATGGAGCCCGCAAACAGCACATCGCCCACGAAGGCGCGCTGGATATCGGCGCTGTAGAACACCACATGCCCCGGCGTGTGTCCGGGCGTGTGGCGCACGGTGAGCGTGCAGTTGCCAACGCTGACCGTGTCACCATCTTGCAACCAGCGCGTGGGCTTGAAGGCCTGGGCCTGGGGAAAGCCAAACATCTGGCTCTGCTGGGGCAGGCCGTCGATCCAGAACTGGTCGCCGGGGTGCGGGCCGATGATGGGTAGCTGCAAGCGCTGGGCCAGTTCGCCCGCCCCACCGGCGTGGTCGATATGGGCGTGGGTGAGCCAGATCTGCTCCAGCGCCAGGCCCCGCTTCTTGGCCTCGGCAATGAGCGTGTCCAGATCACCGCCGGGGTCGATCACGGCGGCCTTGTGCGTCTGGTCGCACCAGACCAAGGAGGCGTTTTGTTGGAAAGGGGTGACGGGGATGGTTTCGTAGCGCAGCATGGGCGTGATTGTGCCTGCATCCCCTATCATGGCGGGATGACTTCCGCTGCTGCCTCGCTGGTTGAATTCCGCAATGTGCACTTTGCCTACGGCGAGCATGCCGTGCTCCAGGGCGTGTCCCTGCAGGTGCCACGCGGCAAGGTGACAGCCCTGATAGGCCCCATGGGTGCGGGCAAGACCACCACCCTGCGCCTGATGGGCGGGGAGCAGCGCGCGCAACAAGGCCAGGTTCTGTTTGATGGGCAGGATGTAGGCACCATGACCCAAGAGCAGCTGTACGCGGCGCGTCGGCGCATGGGCATGCTGTTCCAGTTTGGCGCATTGTTTGCCGACCTCAGCGTGTTCGACAACGTGGCCTTTCCCTTGCGCGAACATACCGACCTGCCCGAACGGTTGATCCGTGACATCGTGCTGATGAAACTCAATGCGGTAGGACTGCGCGGCGCGCGCGACCTGAGCCCCGCCGAAGTATCCGGCGGCATGGCGCGGCGCATTGCGCTGGCGCGCGCCATTGCGCTGGACCCCGAACTGGTGATGTACGACGAACCTTTCTCCGGACTGGACCCCATCTCGCTCAAGACCGCCGCAAGACTCATTCGCCAGCTCAACGACTCCATGGGGCTGACCAGCCTGTTTGTGTCGCACGAACTGGCGTTCACGCTGGAGACGGCCGACCACGTCATCGTGCTGGCCAATGGCGGCGTAGCCGCGCAGGGCACGCCCGATGCCATCCGCAACAGCACCGACCCCATGGTGTTCCAGTATGTGCACGCCCGCCCCGACGGGCCGGTGCACTTTCACTTTCCGGGGCGCACCCTGGGCGCGGACTTTCGCTTGCCGACCTAGGCCCTCACAAGGTTTGGCGCGGCCGCCTCGCGCGCTTGCGCCACCATGGCAGCCACGGGGCCGTTCATATTGCGAGGCCGCAACTGTACCTGGGGATGCTGGCTGGCAAACACACGAAACAGCTCATCCGCAAAACCTTGACCGATCGCATCGATACCCTCAAAGTCCAGGTCCACGACCTCGAACGCCTCCAGCCGGTTCGCGATGCGTTTGCCTTGCGCGCGCGACTCCAGCGCCTGGCCTTCGGCACCCAGAGCCAACCGAAGCGCCACTTCGGTGCGGGCAAAACTGAAATCCTGGGAGCCGCGTGAATGGGCGGCAAACACCTCATCGAGCGTACGCGTGGCGTTCAACGCAATCGACATGAACGCAGCCGTCCCTTGCACCGCCAACGGGTTGGCACGCAACCACTCGCGCCGCTGCCAGTGGCTGTGCTGGTAGGTCAGGTGGTTGGCGTACAGGTCGAACACATCGAACAGGCGCGAAGTAAAGAACAAGCCGCGCCCTGTGTGGAATTCGGGCTGCGAGGTCAGCTTGCCCTTGCTCAGCTCCAGTAGCGCCTGTTGCGGCGTTTCGATGCCAAAGGCCTGCTGGATGCGTGCAAACACGCCGCAACCGTCATCACGAATGAGCAGATGCAGATGGGTGCGGTTCTGGCGCATGGAAATGGACACCCGGCTGCCACCGCTGTGATCCACGGCGTTATTGAGCAGCTCGGTAAACGCATGGTGGGCCAGGCGCAGAATGTGGGGAGGCAGGTCAAAACATGAGGCGAAGTCCCGCTGCCAAGGCGTTTCCTCGTCCAAGGATTCCAGGGTATAGCCCCGGCTCACGTCGCGCAACTGGGCTGGTCGATACACCGGGTGGGACTTCCCTTCACGGGCGATCCAGCCTTCGTCGATCAACTTGCGCAGCCACTTGCCCATGGTGGAGCGGCTTACACCGAACCGCGCGGCCAACTCCGCGCACAAATGGGTGGGGTTGGCAACAGCACTGGCGGTGATCTGGGACTTGAGTTCCTTGAACTGCGCTGCGGACATATCCCCTCCGAATGGCGATGGCGGCAAGGTTAGCAGATGTAACACTTGCAGCGTAGGGCGCACCGCGCTGGCAATATGCGCGGCCACACCGCACCCGGGAGATTCATTATGCGAATAACAACCTTGACCTCGCGAGCCGCGATCGCGACATTGGCGCTGCTGGCCCTGGGCGCTCCAGCTGCGGACCGCTTTGACCCCAGCACCAACCTGCTGGAGCTCGACACCATTGCTGTGGGCAGTGCCAGCTACCGCCAGGTCCGCGTCACAGTCAACGCCTACACCCTGCTGGGTGTGGATGGCGGCAACGCCCAGCCCAACCGCTTTGACACCACCTCGCAACTGCTAAGCCTGGGGGCCATCAGCTATCTGGGCCAGACCTACAACAATGTGCGCGCGCAGATCGACCGCTACACGGTGCTGAGCGCTACCGCAGAGGGGATTGGCTCGAACTACATCACCTCGCGGGCGATCATTCAACCGACCTTGGGTGCCTCGGTACCGGCCAAGGGGGAGAGCCGCATCGATCCAGTAACCGGCGTGCGCATCACACGCCTTACCGACGTGAAGGACTTCGGTGGCGCAACGAACAATGCCTTGATTGTCTATTCGCGCTATTCACCCGAGAGTTCGGACGGGAAATATGTGCTGATCCATGGTTACGACTCGAACAGCAGTTGGGTCGTTGAACGCGAGACGTTCAAAGTCATCTCGGAACTCAAAGGTGAAGATGGCTACCGCATCGGCGAAAACCAGGAGGTGCGCTGGGACTACACCGGAAGCCATCCCAAGCGCGTGTACTTCCGCAAAGGGATGAAGTTCTATCAGATTGATGACATCTCATCACCCCTTACGACGCGATCCCTCGTCAAGGACTTTTCGTCCATCTCGCCCAACTCGACCGAGATCCTGAACGACGTCGAGGGTGACAGTACTAGCGACAGTGATCATTGGATATTCATGGCGCGACGCTACGATACCGGGCTGGGGCGCAATGTGGTCGATATGTTCATCCACTTTCAAAAGTCCACGGGATTGGTCCACACCTTAAAACCTTCGGATTTGGATGCAGCCCCCGCTTCGGCCCAGAAGGAACGTGGGCTGGTTCGCACATCGAAAGGCACGGCCTTTGTTGTCCCCAACATGGTGGATATGGCTCCCGATGGCAGTGGCATTGTGCTGTTGTTCGCCGCCTACCAGTCCCCCATTGGCTGGTTTGACCGGCCACACTTATGGCCCCTGGATCTGGACTGGCAGAAGAAGACTCCGTTGCTGATCGGCATGCATGAGAACCACTCGGGCTGGGCGTTTGGCGCGGATGGCCGCGCCATGTTCGTCATTCAAAACAGCAGTACCGACAACCTCGATGCCAGCTACACCACGGGTGCCAATGCCGGTCACCAGAACGTGGTCGAAGTCGCGAAACACGGTGATTTTGGATGGGAGAACGGGTTTCACTACGGACGCATGCCGCTATCGCGAAAAGGATGGATTTTTGTCAATACCTACGCCACGGAAAACACATCCGGCTGGGCGAACAATCAGATGTTCATGATCCAAACCAAGCCCAAGGCCAGCACACCGAAGGTTTGGCGAATCGGCCCCAACTACAACGCCTACCGCACCGATCCGGGCAACGGTGAAAAAACCTATCGCGAAGAGGCGCCGGCTGCCATCAATCTGTTCGGCAATCGCATCTATGTCGGAATCAACTGGGGCGGACAGCTCGACCATCTGGAGGTCTTTCAATTTGACTTGCCCGACAACTGGACGGAAGCGCCAGAGTTGCAATAGTCCGCATACTGACAACAACAAGGTGAGTAGATGTAACGCTTGCGGCGCGAAGCGCTGTGCGCTGGCAAGATGAGCGACCTCGTTGCCACCGGGACATCAAAGATGCGCATGCAATCCGTTACCCCCCGCGCCACGCTCGCCACCCTAATCCTGCTAGCGGGTTGCGCCCAAGCAGCGGACCGCTTTGACCCCAGCACCAACCTGCTGGAGCTCGACACCATTGCTGTGGGCAGTGCCAGCTACCGCCAGGTCCGCGTCACAGTCAACGCCTACACCCTGCTGGGTGTGGATGGCGGCAACGCCCAGCCCAACCGCTTTGACACCACCTCGCAACTGCTAAGCCTGGGGGCCATCAGCTACCTGAGTCAGACCTACAACAATGTGCGCGTGCAGATCGACCGCTACACGGTGCTGAGCGCCACGCTGGAGCCGGGCGGCGGCTCAACCACCTATGCCAACCTGGGCGGCGCCAGCCTGGGCGCGGGCGCATCTCTGAACGGTGCGGTGCCATTCCCCGCCAACAATGCCTGGAACACCGACATCTCCGGCGCTGCGGTGGACCCCAATTCCGACGCCCTCATCGCCAGCATCGGCCTCACGCGCGGCCTGCACCCCGACTTTGGCTCGGGCTTGTGGGATGGTGCGCCTATCGGCATTCCCTACGTGGTGGTGGGCGCCAGCCAGGCCAAGGTGGCGATCAACTTCACCGACTACGGCAGCGAAAGCGACCCCGGCCCCTATCCGGTTCCCGCTGATGCCCCCATTGAAGGCCGCAAGGCAGATGGCTCCAGCTTTGGTGGCGACCGCCACGTACTGGTGGTAGACCGCGACGCCAACCGTCTCTACGAGCTCTACAACGCTTTCCCACAAGCCAACGGCAGTTGGAACGCCAGCAGCGGCGCCGTCTTCCACCTGGATAGCAACACCGTGCGCCCTACGGCCCAGCCAGGTTGGACCAGCGCCGATGCCGCCGGGCTGCCGATCTTCCCGGGCCTGGTGCGCTATGACGAAGCCGCCAGCGGCACCATCCGCCACGCGCTGCGCTTTACCGTGGCCAGCACGCGCAAGGCCTACCTGCCGCCAGCCACCCATTGGGCCAGCAGCAGTACCAACGCCAATCTACCCCCCATGGGCATGCGCGTGCGCCTGAAGGCCAGCTATGTCATTCCCAGCAGCTTCAGCGCCGAGACGCGCGCCATCCTGCAAGCCATGAAGACCTACGGCATGCTGGTGGCGGACAACGGCTCCAACTGGTACATCAGCGGCGCACCGGACGAGCGCTGGAACAACGACAAGTTGGTGTCCGAGTTGGGCAGCGTCAAGGGCAGCAACTTCGAGGTGGTGCGCATGGACGGCTTGGTGGTGCCCTGACGCAGCGCAAGCCCTTGCCAAGTCTGCTAGCCTTCTCCCCCCGATTTCGCGTGAGAAAGGCACACCATGCAATACCGTCGTCTGGGCCGTAGCGGCCTACAAGTCAGCACCCTGTCCCTGGGCTCCTGGGTCACTTACCACAACCAGGTCAACGTGGAGGCTGCCCGCGAGATGATGGCAGCCGCCTTTGATGCGGGTGTCAACTTTTTCGACAACGCCGAGGTCTACGCCATGGGCAAGAGCGAAGAAGTGATGGGCGAGGCTCTGCGCCAGCTGGGCTGGGGGCGTCACCGCTATGTGGTCTCCACCAAGCTGTACTGGGGCATCGACCGCGAAGGCGTGACCGTCAACTTCCAGAACACCCTGAACCGCAAGTACCTGCTGCAAGCCATTGACGGCTCGCTTAAGCGCCTGGGCCTGGACTTCGTAGACCTGGTCTACTGCCACCGCCCCGATCCCAACACGCCCATCGAGGAAACCGTCTGGGCCATGCATGACATGGTGAGCCGGGGCAAGGCCTTGTACTGGGGCACCAGCGAATGGTCGGCCGACGAAATCCGCGCGGCCTGGAACTTGGCCGAACGCCACCACCTGCACAAGCCCGTGGTGGAACAACCCCAATACCACATCTTCCACCGCAAGCGCGTGGAGCAGGAATACGCCCGTCTTTACGAAGACATCGGTCTGGGGCTGACCACCTGGAGCCCACTGGCCAGCGGGCTGCTGACTGGCAAGTACCGCAACGGCGTGCCCGCAGGCAGCCGCGGCGCGCTCGAGAGCATGGCATTCCTGGTCAAGGGCCTAACCGACACCCAGCGCAATGTCGCCGTCGGACAGTTGGAATCCGTCGCCCACGAACTGGGCTGCTCGCTGGCGCAACTGGCCATTGCCTGGGTGGCACGCAACCCGCGCGTAAGCAGCGTGATCCTGGGTGCATCCAAACTGGCGCAGCTGCAAGACAACCTGGGCGCGCTGGCCGTGGTGGAGCGGCTCACACCGGCGGTGCTGGAACGCATCGACGCCATCACGGCGCCACTGGCCGCGTAGCTAAATACGTCCCCACCGAGGGCGCATTGATCTCGGGTTTTGCGCGCTTGGTCGCAGCCCCTTGCATTTGGTCGCAAGGGGCGTGCAAACGGGGATAGCGGTGCCTACAGTACGTTCCATCAGCGCCACGTTGGCGTCATTGAAGGAGTCAGCACCATGATCAAGACCACAACCCACATCGCCGCTTTTGTTGCCGCCGCCATCATGACCGTGGCCACGCAAGGCACCATGCTGTGGCAGTTTGATCGGGTGGCGAAGCACGACACCCTGGCTTTGGCCAGCCAGGCCAGCGCTTCCGTCGTCAAGCTCGACACCGTGACCATCACCGCACGTCGCGCCTAAACCATGAAGACGCTGCTGGTGTTGTCTGTCTGGCTACTCCTGCTGGTGGTGTGCTGGCCCGTTGCCATCGTGGCCCTAATCCTGTGGCCCGTGGTGTGGCTGCTGTCGCTGCCGCTGGCGCTCATCGGCATCAGTGTGGCCGCACTGTTGGCATTCATTCGGGCGCTGCTGTTCTTGCCTGCGCGGCTGCTGGGGCCCCGGGGCTAAGGCCTGGCGGCGGCGACACCACCGCAGGCCCGTAGGCACGCGCGAACGCGTCGGGCATGCGCCGCGCGCGGCCGCTGCTGATCTCTACGCACACCAGACTCCAGCGCCCCCGCAGCACGGTCTGCCCGTCGGCATCGCGCACCAGCTGGAAGCGGCGCTCCATGGTGAGCTTTCCGTCGCACTGCGTCAGCCAGGTACCTAAAGTGAGTGCCTCGCCGCGCAGGGTGGGCAAGGCGTAGTCGTATTCAGCATGGCGGATGACCCAGGCACGATCCAGCGCCTGCCAGGCTGCCAGATCCATTCCCAGCGCGACCGAGTGGGCCCAGCCAATGCGCTCGCACCAGTGCACGTAGACCGCGTTGTTGGTGTGGTTCAGGCCGTCGATATCAGCCTGCTGCGGCGCGACCGCAAGGGTGAAAGGATTGGCGTAGTCCCAGGGCATCCAGCCATTGTGGCGTGAAAACCGCAGCTCCACGCATCCACGGTGTCACGTGGGTGGCAGCGGCCAGTGGGCGTACTTCTTCTCGATGGCCTTGGTGGTTCCATCGCGCACCATGGTCTGCAAGGCAGCATTGAGCCGATCGATCAGCGCGGTGGGCAGGTCGACATGGCAGGCCATGTACAGATCGACTTTGTGAAAGACCAGCAGCGGCACCACCTTGCCCGTCCAGTCATTCTGTGCCACGAGCATGGAACCGCGCACCACACTCGCAGCCCACAGGTCGATGCGGTTGAGCAGGAGCTTGCGCGGATTGGACAGGTCATCAGACACACTCTCCACCTTGAAACCCCGGCTGCGGAAATACTCGTCGCGCGCGTCGCCCAAATAGGTGCCGATGATCATAGGGCGGGCATCCTCGATGCTGCCGAGTTTGAGCTTGCGTTCGGCATTGCCATACAGCGCCCAGTCAGACGACCCCACCGGGCCCACCCACTTGAAAAGGGCTTCACGCTCGGGCGTTCGTGTGGTGGTGAAGACACAGGCATCAGATTCCTTGAGCGCCTGATTGTAGGCCCGTGCCCACGGCAGCATCTCGATGGTGATGCCCACCTTGGCACGATCGGCCATCTCGCGCACCATGTCGGTGGCGCGGCCCACGATCTTGTCGCCTTCCATCATGTTGAAAGGCGGCGAGCTCTCGGTCGTCAAACGCAAGCTGGTGGTCTGTGCCCCTGCGCCGCCGCTTGCAAGCCATACCGCCAGAGCGGCTGCCCATATCGTGTGTTTCATTCCAACGTCCTTGCTGTTTCTTGTCGTTGAGTTACCAGTATGGAACAAATAAAACGTACTGCCAACCCTGTAATTGCCGTAGACCGTGTCCGCCAGCGGTGGCCACATGCGGCCTGGGCAATGCCATCCGTCCGGCGCTAGTTGCGCCCCGTCGCACCTCGGCGCACTTGGTCGCAAGAAGGATGCAATTCAAAAAGGACGTGCCTACATTACGTTCCAACAGCGCCATTTCGGTGCAACGCCAGGAGTAAAGACCATGACCAAGACCACCACCCACTTCGCCGCTTTCATCGCTGCCGCCATCATGACCGTGGCCACCCAGGGCACCATGCTTATGCAGTTTGATAGCCTGGCACAGCAAGGCTCACTGGCCCATGCGCATCAAGTCGCTGCCGCCACTGTGAAACTGGACACAGTCACCATCACCGCACGCCGCGCCTGACCCGGGCTTCCAGCGCGCCATGATTAGCCTCTCCACCCTGCTGGTCTTTCTGCTGGCGGTATTCACGCTCTTTCTATCTCCCGGCCCGAACATGGCCTTCGTGCTGTCACACGGCATGGCCTATGGCCCTCGGGGAGGCTTTGCGGCGGCATTGGGCATTGGCCTGGCCGACGCGCTACTGGCCGTGCTGACCGCCGTCGGCATTACCGCTGTGGTAGCGGCCTGGCCACCAGCGTTTGATCTGCTGCGCCTGTCGGGTGCGCTGTATCTGGTCTGGCTCGCCGTCAAGGCCTTGCGCACCCCCGTTTCGGCATTGGCTCGCCCAAAAACCGAAGCATCCCTGTCGGGCATTGTTGTCAAGGCCATGTTCAACAGCCTGTTGAACCCGAAAGCACTGCTGTTTTTCATGGTGTTTCTGCCGCAGTTTGTGGACCAGACTCGGGGCGACATCGCATGGCAACTACTCGAATTGGGACTGATCCTGAGCCTGGCTGCGGTGGTGTTCAATACCGCGCTGGGCTATTTCAGCGGCTGGATAGGCCAGTACCTGCAACGCAACCCACGCTTTGCACGAAAACAATCCTGGTTCATGGCCGCAGTGTTGTGCGCCTTGGCGGTTCGCCTGGTATGCATGGATCGGCCCGCACCAACCTGATTGCCCCCTATGCGACAACTCTTGCTTTCTGGATTCTGCTTACTTTCAATGGCGCTGAGCGCCCACGCCCAGAGCGCGCTCGTCGTGCATTTTGCGTCGCCCGCCGAGGGGCGCAAGATCCTGACGGAAGGCGCCGAGGCCCAGTATTTCGAAGGCTTGCAACTGGGGGACTTACGCGCCAAAAGCAAGCTCGCGCTGCAAGGCGTCTCGTTGGCAGCGGCACGTGCACAGGTGCGCGCCAAGTTTGCCGAGGACGTGCAGGCTTTTTCTGCGGAAGAGGAGGCAATGCTGCGCAGCGTTCTGGAAAGATTGGCCCCGAGAATCGCCATGTTCCCCTTGATGGCGCGTACGCCGTTTTCCTTCGTAAAAACGGGAACTAGCGTCGAAGCGGGCATACCCCATACCCGAGGCCAGTCCATCGTGCTGGCGCCGACCGAGCTGAAATCCATGCTTCGCATGTACCGCTGGGGTTGGACCTCCATTCTTGACCAGATGGCCGGACCGCTGCTGGTGCACGAACAGGTCCACGTCCTGCAACGCGCGTATCCCGAGCGTTTCTTCAATCTGTACACCAACTTGCTCGGGTTTCGACGGCTGGATGCGCTGCCGGATCACCCTTGGCTTGTGACACATCGGGTGGTGAATCCAGATGCGGTTGATCTGCGCTGGGCTTACGGTTTCGTTGACAACGGTAGGCAGCGCTGGATTCGATCAGACCTGATGCTTCGTGTGCTGGAGGAGCCTGACATGGCCGACGACACCCGAACCGTTGGAATCGACTTGATCGAAAAGGACGGCGTTTTCAGTGTCGCTGTGGATGAGAAGGGCTTGCCGCAGATGCAGGACTTGAAACGGATCAAGGACTACCAGGCTCATTTTCCCAACCCCACCAATAGCTACCACCCGCAGGAGATTAGCGCCGACCTGATTGCTGGCTGGATCACCGGCAACCCCGAGGGCAATGCCAAGCACCCCCTGCGCAGCAAGATCGGCACCTGGGTCTCTGAACACTTTCAATGACGGCGCACAGCATTTGTCAACACCGCGGCGGCACCCCCCCTTGTCATTCATCGATCACCAACCGCAGTCCGTCGCACGCCATTGCGCCTGGTCGCAATGGGGATGCGCAGTCGAAACACACCACCTACAGTTCACTCCATCAGCGCTGCGTTGGCGCTATTGAAGGAGTCAACACCATGACCAAGACCACCACCCACTTCGCCGCCTTTGCTATCGCCGCCGTCATGACCGTGGCCACCCAAGGCACCATGCTGTGGCAGTTTGACCAAGTGGCCCAGCAAAACAACCTGGCGCTGGCAAGCCAAGCCTCGACCCTGGTGGTCAAGCTTGACACCGTAACCATCACCGCCCGCCGCGCTTGAGCCCGCGCAGGCCTGCTCGGTCAATTCGTATTGACAAAGTAGATCGGTCGCCCCGTGTCTGCAATCAACAGAAATTGCGGTTGGTCGTGCCCGTATTCCACCCCGACGATGTGGAACCCTGCCATGCGCATCAGGTATTTGAAACGTTGAAATTCGCCGTCGCCGCGCTTGGTTGCGTAGTCTTGGAGCGAGAGCCACGCCTTGCCATCGAAATGCAGAACCAGGCGATTACCCACACGTTGGACACGCGCATCGTGAATCTGCTCCGGCTTTCGGGTCCAGTCGAAGTTCAGTAACGGGGTAAACAACCCAGGCGTTTGGGCCGCCTCTTCCGCATCGCGCACCGTAACGCGCTGCACGTAGGGTTGCTCAAAGACATAGCCGTGACGGAACTCGTAGGTTTGCGCAGATACCCGTCCCGCCAAGGTCAATAGCGCCAGCACCCCCAGCAGAAACCATGATCGAGTCACAGGACCTCCTTGCCTTGCTTGCACCGCACCGTAACCGGCGCCACCCGTGCGGTTGAAGCAATAGGTGTGGGATAGTCGGGGGATGCTGCATGCCTTTCGCCTTGTTCTTCTAAGCATTCATTTCATCGTGGCGGGTTTCATCAACCTCCTGGTGGTACTGGCCCGTCCATTTGACCGGCGCAACAGCGCCATCTGCGGCAGGGTTTATTCGGTACCCGCCCTGCGCATCCTGGGAATGAATGTCCAGGTTCAGGACCAGACCCTGCGCGATCAGAAGTCGCCGTGCGTCATCGTCGCCAACCACCAATCCAATTACGACCTGTTCATGCTGGGCTGTGTAGTACCGCCCCGCACCGTCAACATCGGAAAGAAGAGTCTGCGCTGGATTCCGTTCTTCGGGCAGATTTACTGGCTGGCAGGCAACGTGTTGATTGAGCGCGGCAACGCCGCCCAAGCCAAGGATGCCATGCTCAAGACCACCGACACCTTGCAAAACGACCATGCGTCGATCTGGGTGTTTGCGGAAGGCACACGCAACCTGGGCCGGGGCTTGCTGCCGTTCAAGAAAGGTGCATTCCAGATGGCGATCAACGCAGGGGTGCCCATCGTGCCCCTGTGCTGCAACACCTACAAGAACAGCATGCGCCTGAACCGCTGGAAGGCGGGCCAGTTGCTGGTGCGCACACTGCCCGCCATCGCCACCGCAGGCCTCACGCTGGACGACATGCCTGCACTCATGGCACGCTGCCACGCCCATATGGTGGCCTGCATCGCCGCATTGGATGCTGAAGTGGCGTCGGCCTAGGGCCTGGGCGGCACCTTGCGAATCAGGCCTTCTTGTGCCGTACAGGCAACCAGTCGGCCATCGCGGGTGTAGATGCTGCCGTGGTTGAGGCCGCGCGCACGGGCTGCGCTGGGGCTGTCGCACACATAAAGCAGCCAGTCGTCAATGGCAAAGTCACGGTAGAACCACATCGCGTGGTCCAAACTGGCCGTGACCATGTCGGGCTCGTAATACGTGGCGGCGTGGGGTCGCAGGCTGGTACCCAGCAAGCCAAAGTCCGAAGCGTAGGCCAGCAGGCATTTGTGCAAGGCCCGGCTCTGTGGCACTGCGCCGGCCGCCCGGAACCATACGCATTGGTGCGGCGGCTTCACTTCCGGTGCGTAGCGGTCCATGGGGTCGATCGGGCGAATCTCGATAGCCAGATCGGGCTGGGTCGATTCCGTCGCAACCTCGGTCGGAATCAGCTCGGGCACGGGACGTCGGCTACTGGGTTCGCGCGGTACGTCTTCGGGCGGTGGCACCTGGGGCATGGTGTCCTGGTGCTCAAAGCCCCCTTCGTCCACTTGAAACGACGCCGACAACACCAGGATGGGTTTGTCGCCCTGCGAAGCCACCACCCGGCGCACCGAAAACGAATGCCCATCGCGCACCCGCTCGACGTGGTAGTGGATAGGAGCGCGCGGATCACCACCGCGGATGAAGTAGGCGTGCAGGGAATGGGCGTCGCGCTCGGCACAGGTGTTGCCCGCCGCTACCAGCGATTGGCCCAGGATATGGCCGCCAAACAGGTTGCGAAACCCCAGGTCCAGGCTTTGGCCCACAAAATGGTCCACACCGGCGGGCTCCAGAACGAACAAATCGAGCAATTGCTGCAAGGCAGGAGTGGTGGGTGTCATGACAGTCTCGCGAAAGGGGCCTGAAGTATAGGGTTAACCCGCAGAAACTGCTCGATGGCGCACAATGCCCCGATTGGCGAACTCCGATGGATACACACCATGACCTCTCCCTGCGTGTTGATTACCGGCTGCTCCAGCGGCATTGGCGCTGCCCTGGCGCGTGAGTTCCATGCCCGCGGTGCGGTGGTCTATGCCACCGCGCGCCGCCCCGAGTCCCTGGCCGCGCTGGCCCAGGCCGGGCTGCGCACCCTGACCTTGGACGTGAATGATGACGCCAGCATTGCAGCGGCGCTGGACGTGGTGCGCCAGGAGCAAGGCTGCCTGCACCTGCTGGTGAACAACGCCGGTTTTTCCCAGGTCGGTGCCGTGCTGGACCTGCAGCGCGAGCACCTGCGCCGCCAGTTTGAAACCAACGTCATCGCACCCATGGCAGTCACGCGTGCCGCCCTACCCCTGTTGCTGGCAGCCCGTGAACACCCCGCCACGGGCATAGCCCACCCCACGGTGGCCAATGTAGGCAGCATCGTGGGGCTGTTCACCACCCCGTTTGCCGGGGCCTATTGCTCCAGCAAGGCAGCCCTGCATGCGCTGACCGATGCGCTGCGCATGGAAGCGGCACCGCTGGGCGTACAGGTGGTCACCATCCAACCCGGTGGGGTGCTGTCGAGCTTTGGCAACCACGCCACCGAAGCCCTGCACCTGCCGGAGAATTCGCGCTACCACGGCGTGGCGGCAGGTATTCGCCAGCGCGCCCAGGCCGGTCAGGTGGGGGCAACACCGGCAGAGGTGTTCGTGCGGCCGGTGGTGGACGCCCTGCTGACATCACCGCCGCCCGTGGTGGTGCGTGGCGGCAAAGGTAGCACGCTATTGCCGCTGCTCAAACGCTGGCTACCCACGCGGCGCTTGGACGCCATCTTGTCCAAGCGCTTTGGACTTGCGAGCTGGAAACCCTAAACCTGATCAGGCCGCGCCGCGTTCTTGCTGGCTGCGGTAGTACACCACCTTGCGGGTCGGTCTTTTGTCGGGGCAAGCGCAGCGTAGCCACGGTGGTGTAGGGCGTCGGCCAGGAAACACTGGCGTCCTCAATCGGCGTCATGTCTTCGCGCACAACCGTCGCGATCTTGGTTCGATCCCCAAGAAGGGGGATCGTTACTTGCGCATGTTGTTCACCCACGGGGCCAGGAGTGTGCTGCGCGCCTCCAAGGTGGCTCAAGATGCTGGGCGCGAAGTGTGCGGTGTGCGCCTGGCAATGATGCTTGACCTTCGCATAGTCTTGCTCCCTTGATTTGATTTGCAGAAATTTTGCCTGATGCCGATTGGCTTAGGCCATATAGCTTCTCTGCGCAGCCCGCGGTAGGACGGGTAACCACATAAGCCCCTCGATGAGGCTCGCAGACTTTCAAGTGTCCTTGTGTGCGTCGATCACAAACACCATCCCGAGGAAGCCAACGGAAACGGTCTTGTCATGGATGCTTGTGTAAGAGACCACGCCTAAGGAGTGATAGTTGCTGGCGAATGCAGTCAGTGCGCCAACACCTAAAAATCCAGCCAATGGACTACGCTCGGCGATGGACTCCTTGATCTGGATTCGGTGCTTTTCGGCTGAAGGATTAAGCACGAATGCGGCGACAAAAAAGACACCTGCGACTGCTGCAACTTTTACGGCTGGGGTCATGGAGAGAGTTCCAGAGCTTGATTTTTGTGAGGCCTAACGTTCAGGCTCAGCGGGGCTGCGCGGCTTTATCGCGCAGTGTCCGCTGGAGCTCTATGTTAGGGGTTGTGACCATCAAGGCGATGCTTGACGTCAGCAATTAGTGACTCAAGTGCTCCGGAATCTCGCACAGAACTTACGACGACTTCTGCCATTGTTATCAGTATCTCGTCGTTAGCGCCAAAGACTCTGAATCGGAGCTTTTGTCCATAGTCCCATATTTCGGCAACGCAGCGATAAGGTGGAAAAGCAGCTTGGACGCGTGAGCAAATATCCCGATCGGAAAGCATTGAGGAACTCCTGAAGTTCAGCGAAAGCGCTGGCAATAGACCTTCGAGATAATGAAAGATCCGGCTTGCTGGTTATCAGAGCCAGAGACGATGTATTTCATGTGCATTCCTTGATCGAAAGACCATCGGATATCGCTATCTGCACAATTTCGGCGACCAATAATTTCTTGGGCTTTAATCAGAAAATCCTGATCGAGGTATGCGGAAGGGTAATTGACCATCTTGATGTAATAGGTCGTCGAATTTGGTTCAGCCACTGCTTTCGTGAGCATCGTTCGGCTGTCCAGCATAGTAGGCAGTCCGCGGTTCAATTCAACGTTCATCTTTTCGGCGGAACGTTGCTTGTCTTGTTGTGTGGCTACTTGAGGCGTGGGTTGTTGAGCGGCACGGCGTTCAGATTTCACGATACCGATGACAGTCGCAACCACGACGACAACGAGAACAGTGAAGAAAATCTCGCGGATGGTCTTGAGCATGCTAATTTCCCCTAACGTTAGGGGGCCGCATATTCGACCCCGTGTTTTTCGAGCATTTCCTTGAGCGTTACCTTTCTCAGGAACTGATTTTCCTTTTCTGTCAGTCGCCGCTCGTCTACGCCAAGCGCTCTACACGCCGCGTCATAACGAACTGTCCACACGTTGAAACCGTCGCTCACGATGTAACTGACAGTGGGCTTAATTCCTTCATCGGCTATTACACCAACCTGCATTCCGTACACTTTCTTTCTGGACTGCGTGCTGTCCTCAATGGCCATAAAGTAGTCAAAGACGCGGCCACCAATCTGTCGTGATACCTCTTTCGCACGAGCTCGAATTTCTATGACGTCTGGAGTTTCTCGCAGGATTTCAGCTTTCAGTAAAAGGTAAAACAAGAGGCGCAGCCTGCTTTGGCTGTCTTCGCTCGCTACGAACTTCCGAATTGCCGTCTCAACCATGTCGAGGGCAACGGAAATGTTGTGCTTCTTTTCTGATATTGCGTGCCCCCCCGAGTTCGACACCAAACGCCGTAAGTTGTTGATTCATATAGGGCGGTCCTAAAAAATGCCACTACAAGAGGTTCAACTGGGTGTCTGCGGTGGGTTTATTGATGCTCAGTGCCGCCAAGATTTCGGCCTGCCGGTTATCGATGGTGGAGATGCCCGTGATGGGGGTGGCGGCGTTGATGCTGACCTGGTGGCGCTGAATCCGACGCAACTGCGCCAACGCCCTCTCCGGTGACAACTCACTTTTGGCCAGCTTCAGCCGCTGGCGCATCACCCGGTAGATGATCAGTGCCATGAAGCAAATCTGGGCGTGCGCGCGGATTCGCTGGGGCAGGCGGTGGTACACCGGCGCAATCTCGATCTCTGACTTCAGGACTCTGAAGCCGCGCTCAATGTCGGCCAAGGCCTTGTATCGGCTCACCACCTCAGTTGGCGTGAGGTCGGCGACGTTGCTCACCAGCAGCAATTTGCCATCCATCATCTGCGCGCGCGCCTTGGCGCCCTCGTCAATGGAGTAGCTAAACAGCTCGCTCTTGAGATCGACCTTGACGATGCGCGCCAAATGCGCATCGCACACCTCGTGGTACAGCCGCGCCTTGGCCCCGCTGTCGCTGAGCTTGCGCCCGCGGGCATGTTCACCCGCATCCTGGCCGTCGAGCTTGCCCGCCCACTGCGCGGCTTTGTTCTCAATCTCGGCAATACGCGCATTGCGCAACTGCGATTGCTCTTTGGCCTTATCGGGCTGGTGGGCCACCACCAGGCGAAGGCCCTCCCATTTCACCTCGCCAATGACCTCATCGGCTGCGTCAGCCGCCTTGCGCTGAAAGTCTTGCAACAGCTCCACAAAGTCCCCATAGCGCCGCCCCGGCACGGCCAGGATGAATTCCAGCACTCTGTCCCCAGGCAGCTTGACCTTGCCCAATTCTTCGATGTTGTCCAGCGAGAGCAATCCCCGGTCAGCCACCACGATCAAGCGTTGGATGTGGGGAAATCGCTCCAGCACTTTCTTCAGGGTGGGAATCAGCGTGGGGGATTCGGCCTGGTTGCCATCAAATACCTCGTGGTAGATCGGCAGGCCTTCAGCCGTTTGCACCACCCCCAGCATGAATTGGCGCGCGATGAGGCCTTCTTTGGACATGCCGAACTGGCGCACATCGTCGTCTTGCTCGCTCAGGCCAGCGGCGCGGATGGTGGTGAGGTCATAAAACACCAGGGACAAGTCCTGGTCCACCAAAGGGCGCAAGAGGCCCGCCACCACCTCATCGACTGCGCTGCTGTGATCCATCAGCGCATCCATGCTGCGCAGCAGGTGCTGGTGCGTCATGGCAGCGGTGTTGACCTCGGGTAGGCTGACAGTCTCCAGCCAGCGCAGCACACCGAGCTTGGAGTCGGCATCGCACAGCCGGTTGAACACCATCACGCGTATGGCATGTTCCACGGGTGTGGTGTAGCGCGCGCGCCGAAAGACGCCTGCCAAGCTATCGAATCCGAGTTCTTTCCACAGTTGATCCAGGGCCCACACGTCGCCCAGCGCCAGGGCGGATTCAAACGATACCTGGGGCGACTCACTACGACCCACCAACCCCCGCCCGGTAGCGCGCATCAGGCCCGCCAGCAGGGAGTCCACACCACCACCGACTTCATCGAGACGCCCCAAGGTGGCAACGGTGCGTTGGCGGGGTTTGCCGTCCTCGTTGCGGTACGACTCCACCAGTTGCACGTAGCTGTGGCCGCCGGAGCGGGTGGTCTTGATGAACATGCGGGGAGTGTAGCAGGAATAGATGCATATTGCCAGCACACTACATACAACGTATTGCCACTACACAAAATTTCCAAAAAAGCGGCTAAGCTGTTGATTTCATTGAGAGGGGGCGCCGAAAATCGCGGAAATCTGCGGTTTGGTGTCGAACTCGGGTGCCCCATGTAAAAGGCTTTAAGGACAAGCAGCTTCTCAGTTTGGACGGTCACGGCTGTCCCCTAATCGGGATAGGAGAAAGCCTCACGACCTCCCCCTCCCACACCACCGAACATACGGGTCACGTATCCGGCGGTTCCTTGACACTTCGTTTTTCTCATGCTGCCCTGGCTTGCGCCAGCTCGGGCAACCCCATTTGACGAAACAGTTTTGCGGGCAGTGCCAGGCTCAAGGCTGGTGTTTGGCTCAGGCGCCATGGCCCATGCGCGCTTTTGCTTGTGTTCCAAGCCTCGCGCACAGTGACCCCGCGTTTCCTGAGTTCGCGGTAGCCCGCGCTGCCCCATTGTTTCCATGCGTAGCATCGTAACCGCCGTCGCACCCATTTGTCGATTTCGCGCAGAGGGCTCAACACTTCGGCTATCCCGAAGTACGCTTTCCACCCGGTCAGGGTAGTCTTTAACTCTCGCACGATGTCAATCAGCCGGTGACCACGTGTGCGACGGGTCAACTCGCGGATGGTGTCCTTCAGTTTCTCAATGGCCTTGTCGGCCACCTTGATCCTGGCACCTTGCTTGCTGACGGTAAAACCCAGAAACTTGCGGTTGGCTGGTCGGTCTACTGCGCTCTTTTGGGCGTTCACTGTGAGCCGCAGTGAGCGCTGAAGGTAGCGCGTTACGTTTTGCATGACCCGCTCGCCCGCGCGTTTGCTTTTGACAAAGAGGTTGCAGTCATCGGCATAGCGGGCAAAGCGGTGACCTCGGGCGTCCAGCGCCCAATCCAGTTCGTCCAGCACCACGTTGGCCAGCACCGGCGACAAGGGGCCGCCTTGCTGTCACCGACCGCCATATTGGAGCCACTACGTGATCGGCATATAGGATCCAGCCGCTGACCGGCGTAATGGAGCCATGGCGTGATCGCCGTAATGGAGCCACTGACGCAGCAACGGGTCGGTCAACGACACCCCGAATTGAGCGCCGCCGTCTCTACCCTGTGGGCTTTTGCCCGGAGGTACAGGGATGGCGCGCAGGAGATTCGAGATGCATCACTACCGACAAGCCCTGCGGCGCATGCGCCAGGGCGAGTCCGACCGAGAGATTGCGGCGGCGCGCCTGATGGGCCGACGCAAGGCAGCCCAGTGGCGCGAGATGGCCAGCGCCCGCGGCTGGCTCCAAGCCGAGCAGCCCCTGCCAGAAGACGAGGCAATAGCCAGCGCGCTAGGTGAACCCCGGCGCGCCCGCACCACCATCTCCAGCCTGGAGCCGCACCGTGTGCTGGTGCAATCGTGGGTTGAGCAAGGCGTCAGCGGTACCGCCATCTATGCAGCCCTCAAACGCCAGCACGCCTGGGCCGGCAGCTATTCGGCCGTGCGACGGCTGCTGGCCGACATCCGCGCCAAGCGCCCGCCCGAAACCACCTGCCGACTGAACTTCGAGCCAGCTGAAGCTGCGCAAGTGGACTTTGGTGCTGGCCCAACGCTTATGCACCCGGACGGCCAGATGCGGCGCACCTGGGCCTTCGTGATGACGCTGTGCCATTCGCGCCATCAGTACGTCGAGTTCGTCTGGGACCAGACTGTGGCCACCTGGCTGGGCTGCCACCGCCGCGCCTTCGAATGGTTCGTTGGTGTACCCGCGCGCATCATCATCGACAACGCCAAGTGCGCCATCACCCGCGCCTGCGCCAAAGACCCGACCGTGCAGCGCGCCTACGCCGAATGCGCCGAAGGCTACGGCTTTCGAATCGATGCCTGCCCGCCGCACGACCCGCAGAAGAAGGGCATCGTCGAGTCCGGCGTCAAATACCTCAAGGGCAACTTCCTGCCTCTGCGCGAGTTCCGTAACCTGACCGATCTCAACGCGCAGGCCAGTGCCTGGGTTATGCAGGAGGCGGGCCTGCGCTGTCACGGCACCACACGGCGGCGCCCACTGGAGCTCTTCGCACTCGAAGCCCCATGGCTCAAACCGCTGCCAGTCGTCGCCCCCGACCTGGGCTCCTGGCACCGGGTCAACGTTCACCGGGACTGCCATGTGCAGTTCGAGCGGGTGCTGTACTCGGCCCCGTTCACCCTGGTGGGCAAGCTGCTGTGGCTGCGCGCCACCGATGGCGCGGTCGCCCTGTTCGAGGACTACCGCCATGTCGCCACCCATCCCAGGGGCTTGAAGCCGGGTCAGCGCGTGAGCGTGCGCGAACACCTGCCTCCCCAGGCGCAGGCCTTCTTCGGGCGCGACCGTGCCTGGTGCGTCTGCGAGGCCGAACGCATCGGCTCAAACTGCAAGGCGCTGATCGAGCAATTGCTGGCTGACCGCATTCTGGAGCGGCTGCGCGCGGCACAGGGCGTGCTGGCTTTGCTCAAGCCCTATGGCAAAGACCGCGTGGAAGCGGCCTGCGCGCGTGCGCTGGCGCATGACTCACCCCACTACCGCACCGTCAAGACCATCCTATGCACCGGCGCTGACCTGCGTACTGACACGCCAGTGGCCACGCCCGCTGGCTATGGCCGCACCCGCTTCACGCGCAGCGCCGCAGACCTGTTCAGCGCCGATTCCAACACCGTTCATTGACTCAACTCAAGGAGAAGCAAGCCTATTGCCAGACGTTTCATACCCCCCCCACCCCGCAATCCCCCAACACCAGACCGTGGACATGTGGACGATGCGCCTGCGGCGCACCGGGTACGCCCCGTGGACAACGCGCAGGCGCGTTGCCCACCGTGCGCACCCTTCGCCCACATGACCACCGCCTCCCACCACGATTGATAAAGAAGGAATTCAAGACCCATGAACCCCGCCCCTGAACTTGGTACCCATCTCAAGCAGCTGCGCCTGTCGGGCATCCTGGACTCGCTGCAAGCGCGCAACCGCGAGGCCATCCAGGCCAAGCTGGCCTACACCGACTTTCTGGCGCTGTTGATCAGCGACGAGGTGGCCCGGCGCGAGCAGAAGAAGTTCACCTCACGCCTGCGACGCGCGCAGTTTCGCACCACCAAGACGCTCGATCAGTTCGATTTCGATCGGCTTCCCGCTCTGAACCGATCCCTGGTGCATGACCTGGCCACGGGCCGCTATCTCCATGAGAAGGCCCCCGTGCTGATCGTCGGGCCCTGCGGCACTGGCAAGAGCCATCTGGCGCAGGCGCTGGGACACTGCGCGGTTCGCCAGGGGGTGGATGTGGTCTTCACGACCTGCGCTGGCCTCACGCAGAGCCTGAACGCGGCGCGTGCCACCGGCAGTTATGAGCGCAAGCTGGCAACGCTGGCGCGCGTGCCCTTGCTCATCATTGATGACTTCGGGCTCAAACCACTCAGAGCACCGGCCGACGAAGACTTGCACGACCTCATCGCCGAGCGCTACGAGCAGGCCAGCACCATCGTGACCAGCAATCTGGACTTCACCGAGTGGGATCAGGCTTTCGCGTCCAACCGTCTGCTGGCCAGCGCCAGCCTGGATCGGCTGCGCCACAACGCGTACTGCCTGGTGCTCGACGGCCAGTCCTACAGAACTCCGAAGTCCCTGGGGAAACACACCGATACCCCAGTGCCCAAAAAACCAGCAAAATAGCCCTTCCTTCAACCCCCTCGGGATGTCGTTTTACCCACCTGTTTCTGGCTCCATTACGCCGAACATCGGTGGCTCCATTACGGCGGTCAGTGACACTTGCGGCACCCCTTGTACTGTGGCCTGTGTTTGGCCGTCCACCTGTACCCCGCCTTTGAGGAAGCGGTTGATGAGTTGGAGTACATCGGGTGCATCCACGTGCTTGCGCACGCGCACCATCAGGCGGTCGTGGTTGACGCGGTCGAAGAACGCCTCCAGGTCAATGTCCACCACCCAGCCGTATCCTTGTCGGATGGTGGCTTGGGCGTGACGCATCGCTTGGGGAGCATTGCGCCCTTGCCTAAAGCCGTAGCTGTGGGGGTGGAAATGAGCATCCCATTGGCGTTGGACGATTTGAGCAATGGCTTGCTGGATGAATCGGTCCACTACAGTGGGGATGCCGAGCAGGCGTTTCCTTCCGTCTGGTTTGGGGATTTCCACGCGTAGTACGGGCTTGGGCTGGTAAGTGCCGGCCACCAGTTGCGCGCGGATGCTGGGCCAATGCGCCTTAAGGTGGGCACCAAGTTCATCGACGCTCATGCCGTCTATGCCCGGCGCACCTTTGTTGCGTTTGACCCGTTCCAAGGCACGTTTGAGGTTCTCTTTGTGCAGAACCTCGGTCATCAGGGTCGAGATTTGCGATGATGGGGTGGACTGGTGTTTTCCAGCGATGGGTTCATCCACTGACGCGGGCCTGTCGGATTGCGTCGGTGGCACCGCAGCGTAAGCTGCGTTGCGCTTGTCAGATGCTGTCCCGTCTCTCTTCACACCAGGTCCTCATCGTTCAGGGTTCAGGCCTTCGGTGCGGGTCGCACCTACTATGCCGTCTGCTGACTTCTGCCATGCGCTCAAAACCGGTTCCCCAGTTCTCAGTCGCTTGGCCGCTTGCGCGGCCACGACACATGGCAGATCTCCCGTGGTAAGACACGAATCATTCCTCGCATAGACGCCGGATTTACAAAATGCACCCTTGTCGGTGTTGCCACCGCCTTGTAGATAGAGGACTTCGCGGTCACGTGCCCGCTCGTCCCGAATGCATCACGCCTCATATCCGGTTTTTGTTCATCGCCCTGCGATTTCGCCTTGGGCTTCCTCTGCACCCCGCCTCGCGACGACGCACTTGCCCTTTGGCTAGCCTTCGGCTCTACAAGCCTGGCACCGGGACTTTCACCCAGCTGGATTCGTGCCATGCACGGCACACACGTTCGAGTTAACGGGCGCCGCAAGGCGTCCCGTTGAATGAGGTGTTAGGCCAGCAGCGCAAAAGCGAACCTCTGCCAGCCAAAAAGAATTGAGCTGAATTGCTTGAGCTTGCGTGAGGCTTCAAAGTTGGACTCCTGCTTTGCGAAGCAGCGGCAACATGACCAGATAGCAAACGATAGTGGCCGCACAAGAAGCCCCCAAGCTCAACCAGAAATTGATACCGAACTTGAGCAAGGCGGGTAAAGCCAAAAACAAGATAAGTGAAGGCAAGACGAGCCAGAAAACTTGCGTGGAGAGCTCACCAATAGCTGCTGAAGATGAGCCTTCAACGTGCAGCCAAATGAATGCCAGCAACGACGTGAGTGGAATTGCAGCAAGCAGCGCAGCGACGCCAGAATTCCGCTTGGCAACTTCAGATACCGCAACGATGACGGCGGCTGAGATTGCGATCTTGAGTGCGTAGTAGATCAAGGGGAGGGGCCTAACGTAGAGCTAACCGGCTCGCCAAAGCGCAGCTTTGGCGAGTCCAGCGACCGAAGGGAGCGAGGTTAAGCGCCATGTTAGGCCGTTGTTTCCCAAGCGAAATGAATGAATTCATTCTCATACTCTGCGATAGCTGAAACAAAGAATTCTGTCTTCATTGAGTACATGAGCAGAGCGCCTAAGAATACTTGCCCACTTGCCAGCGGAAGAATCGGAGGAACAACTAGACTGCTGCAATGTGTTGCTACCAAGTCGGTGAATGTCAGTTCATCGATTGGTTCAAAGTAGGCACCTGACAAGTAGTCATGAAGATATGACTCTCGCCCTCGCCAGTCATCCGCAAGTTCTGCGGCGAGCCAGAAGCGCAAGCCATTGTCGCCTTGCGCCTTCGGAGAGCGAGTAATACGAATTGACTGCTCACCATCAGGAACGTGAAAGGCGTACTGCGGGTAGCAAGTGTAGTAGAGCCCCCTATATGCGCCAAGGTATTGGAGTCGACTGCCCTCAATCTGTACCAATTTGTCGTAGTCAATGTGACAGAACATAGACGGCCTAACGTTGGAATTCAGCCGACGGCAAAAAGCGCAGCCTTTTGACGGTCGGCTGGAATGACTTGTTATGCCGCAATTTAGCCACCAACCGGCGAGCATACTTCGACCAAAGTTCCGTCTGGACATCGGACGTAGGAGACAACTTGCCCCCATGGCTTGGTCTCAGGTTCTTTCAACTCGACGGCTCCAGCTGCTAGGGCTTTAGCGTGCGCCTCGACAACAAACGGCGTAACCAACGCTATTTCGATGCCGAGAGGCTTGCTGGATTCACTTGCAGCGACAAAACCCGTTGGAAAGTTCGCATGCCCAAGCTCGTGCGATGCAAAGGCGAGCGTTGTTTCTCCTGTTTCAAGTTCGCCATAGTCGCCCGACTCATGCAAAAAACGGCGTGATAAGCCGAATGCACTTTCAAAGAACGACAACGATTCAGCGACATTGGGAACGTAGATTATTGTGTAGCCTAGTTTCATGAGTCGTCCTGTTTGGAGGCCTGCAAAGCAAGCGATAAGTATTGAGCCAACTTTTTTTCCTTGATCTGAGCGACGGACATCAACTTGACGTGCCGACGCCCCTTTCCCGACCCTTCAAGAAACCCGAAAGTGTCAGTGATCTTTGCGCCGTTCCCGAATTCGACGGTTACGTGCGCTTTGTAGGCGAAGACCCCACCAAATTGAACTCCCGACCTAAACAGGATGCCACCGTACTTAACCTCTTCCGAAGTTGTTTCAAAAGTCTTCTGTACCAATGCTCGAACCGCCTCGACGATTTCATAGTTTTGTTCGCTCACAAGACGGATGTCTTCAAGCAGCGCCTGAACAGATTGATTTTTCATGTTGTGTTGAGTCCTTAGTCGGCTACCTTCTTTGCGGCATAACGCCTGAATTAAGCCGCGCCGCGAAGCGGCGTCGGCTTGAATGAATTGTTGGGCCGCACTCTATAGGTGCTTGATCTCAACATTGCCCCAGTGCTCGCGTAGGTACTCTGCAACTAAACGCCTGTGACAATGATGCGGTGTGGGCTCGCTGCAAAGCAGGCACGCGCCATCAAGCGTGTCCTTGTCAAGAGTGCTCTCGATGTGGCGCGATCCAATAAGGGAGTTGAACTTACGCTCGTAGGTGTCCCAGTCGCCTCCGTCTTTCTTGTAAGCGTCCAGAATATCTTTGGTTGGCGCGAGTGAAGGAATGTGAACGTAATCGACGCCAAGAATCTCTTTGGCGAAGAATCGGAGATCGTCCTTCTTTGTGAAACCGGCCAGCTGGGAAACATTATTAAGGCGAGTATCAATAATTCTTGTAATGCCTGCTTGTTTCAGTTTGCTAAAGAATTGCTCGGCATTCTTTTTTGTGAATCCTACTGTGTAGAGCTTCATGATGCTGCCCCCTCTGCACTGCGCATTTCCTCGTCTTGATAGGCGACACGTTCGCCTTGTTTCGCGTAGGCTTCGAGTAAGAAGTCTGCTCTCGCCTTGAACATGTCGCCTTCCGGCAATTTGCAGGCAGCGAGTAGTCGGCTCTCGAACATGTCGTGCCGCTCGAGTGAGCCGTCTGCATGAATATGTGCGACGGGGACGCCGCTCTGATGGAATTGCCTAGCGACGAGAAGCGCGCGATGGCATTCGATCGGGTCTT
Organism: Rhodoferax sp.; assembly: GCA_046348185.1. Classification (GTDB taxonomy): domain Bacteria; phylum Pseudomonadota; class Gammaproteobacteria; order Burkholderiales; family Burkholderiaceae_C; genus Allorhodoferax. The sequence goes on from JAXMER010000014.1 coordinate 86,619, forward strand.
TCTCAGCACACATCAAAGCAATGGTGTACCGAGCCATCCCTTCATTAACCCGGGCGATGCCATCAGCAAAGGCTGGTTGTTGTGCCAAAAGGTCGTACTGAACCTTGCCGCCCCTGTAACAAGCGGGATTGTCGCTACGCGCCCCAAGTTCTTTGCCGAGGAACGTATAGGCCACATTGGCTAGACGCAAAGATTGTTTTAGCGCTTCTCTCGTGAACTGCGGAGAGAACCGACTGTATGGACTTGATCGCACGTCAGCAATCGCTGTGACACCGTTAATTGTGAGCAGCGAGAGAAACGTTTCAATGTTGTGAGTTGAGTGGCCGACAGTAAACAACATATAGCTACCTAAACCGATCTTCAAAAAGTACAGCGGCAATTAACTTGTAGAAGTAGCCCTGATACGGGTCACCAAGACTGATACATAGGACGGGATTAGTGATTTCGTACCGACCATCGGCTTGGCGAAGATACTCTCGCTCAATGAATGGATCGGTCACGTCCATGCGATATACCGAGCCCTGATAAATGAACTCGCCTCTGACGCCACGCTTGGAATCAGGATACTCCGGAGCCTTGCGTCCAACCAAGAGTCTGAGGCGAGGAACCGCAACCAGATAAAGCGATGAGCCATCTTCTTGCCCAATCGCTACACGATTATTCTGGCCCGAGTAGCTGCCGTGACCAATGCCCCACAGTGTTTGGGGCGTGTCGAGCCAAGCAGAAATGTCCGTCCAAGCGAGTGTCCCTTTCAATGACCAGTAATAGCCAGGATCAATTACGTGATTCTCACGTTGATGGGCTGATGGCTGTGGCAGCGCGCATGGAATAGCAATGATGTCCAGCAGCTTAGCATCCTGCCCGTTTTGAAACCGTCGCTCTTCCTCAGAGATTTCATGAGTAGGTCGTGAGCTGACTGGACGAAACCATTCTCCAGGAATCCCGTTATTCCACTCCTTGCCGGCGATGCAGCGCCCGGCGGTTTTTCTGGAATTCGCGAAACAGACTACTGTTTTTGTGTATGGCATCAATCCCCCTGAACAATCGGTGTGCGGCCCAACGCCCGGCTCACGCGCCGGTTTGTAGCTGCGAAGCAGCGGAAAACCGGTCGCCGTGCAGCCGATTGTTAGAACGTAGTAACTTGGCACTCATATGTGGCTGTTTATTTTTCAGCCAACGCAAAACCGGCATTGGCCGGCGCAACCACTGAGACAAATATAAAAGGTTCTGGGCCAGAGTTCATTGCACCATGTACTTGCCCAGGTTTTGCGATGGCAATATCTCCAGCTTTAATATGAGTGGCTACGCCGTCACCTTGATAGTACTCGGCTTCTCCTGAGATAACCGTCCAAGTATCTTGGCCGTGAGGATGGACATGGGCAGCTATTTCCTGCCCAGGGTGGGCGTGCCAAACAACAATGACGGAGTCGTTGGTTTCCAGAACAACCGAACGAATCGGTTCGCCGTTAGACGGACGGACATATTCATCCACCGAAAAAATCCGCGATTCCGTTTCTGCTTTCATGTTCACACCTCATTTAAAACTGATTGGACACGTACTAAAAACGCAACTGCGCCTGGACGTTCTAACTTTGTTGTAGACGCTGAATCAACGGATATGGCTGTCCGCCCGGCGGATAACATGGCTCACAGTTGGTGAAAAAAGTCTTTGTCATCATAGGCTTGAAGTGAAATACTGTACTTATGTACAGGTATAACAAAACCGAGAAAGTCGCCGGGCCTCCCTTGGCTTCCAAGCGCCTGCTGGATCAGGTGCGCGAGCGAATTCGCTACCTGCACTATAGCCTCAGCACCGAGAAAACCTACCTCTATTGGGTGCGTTTTTACGTCCGTTGGTCAGGGCGTGCCGGGACTATGCGGCATCCACGCGACATGGGTGCACCTGAAGTGGAGGCATTTCTTTCCATGCTGGCGACCGAACGGCATGTTTCCGCTTCCACCCACAATCAGGCCTTGAGTGCCTTGCTGTTTTTGTACCGCGAAGTTCTGGCCATTGACTTGCCCTGGCTTGAAGGCGTTAACCGGCCTGCTCAAAAGAAGCGCATTCCCACTGTGTTGACCAAAGAGGAAGTCGCTATCTTGTTGGCTAGCATGAATGGACCAACAGCCTTGATTGCACGCCTGCTGTACGGCACCGGTATGCGGTTGATGGAAGGGATGCGTCTTCGCATCAAGGACGTGGATTTTGAACGCCGCGTGATCATTGTCCGCGAAGCCAAGGGATCCAAGGAACCATGCCCACGTGGGGACGAATTGTTGAGGTTCAGTACCCCAAACCGCCGCCATGTGGCGCCAGGGATCCGTTCAGGCCAGAAAACTCAGGACATCCGGCAACTGCTGGTCATAGTCCGACAGGGCATGGTCACTGCCCTCTAGCAATAGGACCCGCGCCCCAGGGTAGTGCCCCGCCATTTCACGCCAATCCAGCACCTCGTCACCCTTGGCGATGACGGCCATGTAGCGCTCCGGACGCGTAATGTGCGCCACCTCCAGCGCCTGCAACTCCTGCACGAAGGCTGGCTCGAATACGAAGCGCTCCTCAGGGTGATGCCAGAGCGTGTGCTCGCCCACATGCGCCGCCAGGTCGCGCGCCGGGTACACCGCCGGATTGAGCAGCACGGCGCGGCAGCCCAGGCGCTCGGCCAGCCACGTGGCGTAAAAGCCGCCCAGCGAGGAGCCGACTACCGCCATGGTTTCGATGGGCCAGTCGGCCACATCGCGCACCAGCTGCGCCAGGGCTGCACGGGGTGACACCGGCAACTGCGGGCCATGCCAGACCAGCCCCGGAAACCGCGCCAGCGCCGCAGCGTGCGTCATGCGCGATTTGACGGAAGCGGGCGACGAGCGAAAGCCGTGCAGGTAGAGCAGATGGGTCAGAGCCATGGTGCGCGCTTTATTGCAGAGTGGCTCGGGCCCGCACTGGCATGGGGGCACGCGCCTGCGAGCGCCCGTGCGCAAAAGCCTCGCCCAGCTGCTGGCAGGCACCGGCCGGGTCGACCGCACGCGTGATGGCGGTGATCACCGCAGCACCGGCCACGCCCTGTGCCGCCACATCCGCCATCTGCGCCACACCGATGCCAGCAATGCCGACGACCGGCACTGGCAGCACGCCAGCCCAGTAGCGCAGGTTGTCCAGCCCCTGGGGAATCCAGGGCATGTCTTTGCTCTGGGTGGCAAAGATGGGGCCGCAGGCAATGTAGCTGGGCCGCAGAGCCCAGGCGCGGCAAACCTCCCAGTAGCTGTGGGTACTCAGCCCCAAGCGCACACCGGCACGGTGCAGTGCGCCCAGGTCCACCGTGTCCAGGTCTTCCTGGCCCATGTGAACGCCATAAGCGCCGCACTGCAGGGCAAGCTGCCAATGGTCGTTGATGAAAAGCCGGGCACCGGGCACCGCAGCGGATGCGGCGACGCTCTCGCGCACTTGGGCTTGCAGGCTAGGGTCGCCCGCATCCTTGATGCGCAGTTGCACGGTGCGGATGCCGCTGTCGAGCACACGGCGCACCCAGTCGGCACTGTCCACCACGGCGTAAACGCCCAGCGCAGCCGATGTGAGCGCAGCAAAAGGTTCGATCGCCGTGGGCAAGGGCGGCTGGGGCGTGAGCGCAGGCACATTGTCGATGTGCTGTGCAAAGTCGGGCAAGGCCTGCACCGGACCGGCCCCCTGCCCCACCGCGTAGCCGTGGCGCAGGGCGTGGGTGGTGGCCATCTTGGCCAGCACCACCGCGTCGGCAACGCAGTAGCCACAGGCCAAGGCGGCGGCGGCGCTGCTGGCGAAGGTACAGCCGGTGCCGTGCTGGTGGCGCGTGGCCACGCGTGGCAGGCTGAGCCAGCCGTGGGCCTGGGGGCTGTGCAGCCAGTCGCAGGCCAGTGCGTCGGACGCATCGCCGCCGGTTACCACCAGCGATGCGCCGGGTGCCAGCCACGCGGGCGCGCTGGGTGTGTCACCGGGCTCCATCATTCCCGGCACGCCCAGGCGCTGGGCCTCGCTGCGGTTGGGCGTGGCCAGGGTGGCGCGCGGCAGCAGTTCGTCGCGATAGGCCTGCAGCAGGGCATCGTCGGCAAAGGCCGCGCCCGTGCTGGCCCCCAGCACCGGGTCCACCACCAGAGCCACGCGCTGGCCCTGGGCGCGCAGGCGATCCACCCAGCGGCAGACCACGCGCAGATTGTCCACGCTGCCCAGCAGGCCGGTCTTGATGGCAGCAGGGGGTATGTCGGCGCCCAGGGCGGCGAGTTGGGCGTCGAGCAGTTCGGGGCTGACGGGCTCCACGCGCGTGACGGCCTGGGAGTTCTGCGCCGTGATGGCCGCCACCGCCGTACAGGCGTGCACGCCAAAGGCTTGCAGGGCCTTGAGGTCGGCCTGCAGGCCCGCGCCCGCGGCGCTGTCGGAGCCGGCAATACTCCAAACCACGGGGGGAGACTTTACAAAAGAGGCTTCGGCAGAAAAACCGGCGTTAGCCCCCGTAAACGTTGATGATATAGCTACGTTTTTCATAGCATTTCAGAGCAAAATGGGATACCCCGCCACCGGGGTGGAGGGCACGGCCATATCTTGTGCAGGCATGATGCCAGCCTCGAACGCCAGGCGTCCGGCTTCGATAGCCAACGCAAAGGCGCGCGCCATGCGCACTGGGTCGTGCGCATGGGCGACGGCACTGTTGAGCAGCACGCCGTCGAAGCCCATCTGTAGCGCCTGCGCGGCGTCCCTGGGCGAGCCGATACCCGCATCCACCAGCAGGGGCACGCCGGGCAAGCGTGCACGCAGGGTGCGCAGGGCACTGGGGTTGAGCAGGCCCTGGCCGGAGCCGATGGGCGCGCCCCAGGGCATGAGCACGGTGCAACCCGCGTCGAGGAGGCGCTGGCAGCTTACGAGGTCGTCCAGACAGTAGGGAAAGACGGTGAAGCCGTCTTTGACGAGCTGCGTGGTGGCCTCCAGTAACGCGAAGGGGTCGGGCTGCAGGGTATGGGCGTCGCCGATGACTTCGAGCTTGATCCAGGGGGTATCGAACAGTTCGCGCGCCATGTGGGCCAGGGTGACGGCCTCACGCGCGGAGTGGCAACCAGCGGTGTTGGGCAAGAGGTGGGCGCCGGTGGCTTTGACGAGTTGAAAGAAGTCGCCCGCTTCACTGCCGTGGGCCAGCTGGCGGCGCAGGCCGACCGTGACGACCTGGGCGCCGCTGGATTGGATAGCGTCTTGCAGGATCTGGGGCGAGGGGTAACCGGCGGTTCCCAGAAAGAAGCGGCTTTGCAAAGTGCGCCCGCCGATTTGCCAGGTGTCTGGCACGGGTGCTGTTCCGTTGGTAGCTCCAAGCCTGGGAGGGCGGGCGTTTTGCTCCGTGTCCCCCGCCCGCTGCGCGGGCTCCTCCTTTACCTGCGCAAAACACCCACCCTCCCATGCTCTCGGTGGATGTGCAGTAGCTGCGCCCCTTGCTACGTCTGCAGTGCCGCTGACTCGTAGGTCTGTAGTCATGGTCTAGCCTCCAGTAATCGGTTGGAAGGTTTGGATGTGATCGCCCGCGCGCAGCGGCGTGCTGGCGCGCTGGCTGCGAGGGACAAACTGGCCATTGAGGGCGGTGGCCAGGGATTCGGGCGTGGCGCCTTGGGCCAGTACCCAGTCGTGCAGGGTGGTGGCGGCCGTGGTGTGGCTCTGGCCGTTCACCTCGATGGCCAGGGACGTTGGCGCGTCGGTCACAGCCCGAGCTCCTTGCAGGCCTGCTCCACCAGCGCCGGGGCCAAGAGCCAGCCGTGGCGGTACAGGCCATTGATGCGGGTGCAGCGGTCTTCGTGGCGCAGCAGCGGCAGGTTGTCGGGCAGGGCCGGGCGCAGGTTGCTCTCGCTGTGCACCACGCGCGCTTCCACCAGGGCGGGCAAGGCGCTGTGGGCGGCGCTGAGCAGTTCCAGCGTGCTGCGCAGCGAGACGCTGGAGCGGTCTTCGCTCTCGATCTCGCTGGCGCCGACGACAAAATAGTTGTCCGGGCGCGGCACCACGTAGACGCTATGGCGCGGGTGCATGAGGCGCAGCGGGCGTCGCAGGCTGACATCGGGGGCGTGCAGCAGGAAGATTTCGCCGCGCACACCGCGCACCGGCAGCTGGGGTCGTGCGCCCACTCCGCGTACGTCGAAGACGTGGTCGAAGGCCTTGCGTGCACTGCCCAGCACCAGCGTACCCGGCTCCACCGCGTCTACCGCTGCACCCCAGTGCCATTGCACGCCCTGGCGGCTGGCTTGGGCGTGCAGGGCATGCATGGTGTTGTGCACCTCCACATAGCCTTCGCTGGGCAGCAGCCAGGCCAGCGAAGGCCCCTGTACGCTGGGCTCCAGGCTGGCCAGGGCGGCGGGGCTCAGGGCTTCGGGTTGGTGGTGCACGTCGGCCTTGGCCTGCAGCAGACCCACCAGGCGCTGCGCAGCCCCGGCGTCGGCGCGGTGTGCCACCAAGAGGCTGCCATCGAAGTGGCACAGGTTGCCCGCGTTCAGGCTTTGCACGATGCCGGGCAGCAGCTCGCACGAGCGCAGGCCCAGGTGAAACACGTCTTCATTGCCGCGGTCGAGTTCGGCCACGGGGCTGAGCATGCCCGCCGCCGTCCAGACCGCGCCCTCAGTGCCCGATGTCTCGCGCGGACCGGCGTCGCGTGCCACGTCAAACACTTCCACGCGGTGGCCTGCCGCGCTCAATTGCAGCGCCAGCAGGCGCCCAAGCAGGCCTGCGCCTGCGATACCGATATGCATGGTTTTCTCCTTGCGTGTTGCGGAAATCAGGCCTTGTCGGCGCTGGCGATGGGGATGTAGAGCTCGCCGCCCGTGCCCTTGAACTCCTGTGCCTTGGCGGCCAGCCCCGCGTCCAGCGCGGCCTCGTCGGCCACGCCCTGGTTCTTGGCGAATTCGCGCACCTCCTGCGTGATCTTCATCGAGCAGAACTTGGGGCCGCACATGGAGCAGAAGTGCGCGACCTTGGCGCTGTCCTTCGGGAGCGTTTCGTCGTGGAAGTCGCGCGCGGTGTCGGGGTCCAGCGACAAGTTGAACTGGTCCATCCAGCGGAACTCGAAGCGCGCTTTGGAAAGGGCGTCGTCACGCGCGCGGGCGCCAGGGTGGCCCTTGGCCACGTCGGCGGCGTGGGCGGCGATCTTGTAGGTGATGATGCCGGTCTTGACGTCGTTGCGGTCGGGCAGGCCCAGGTGTTCCTTGGGCGTCACGTAGCACAGCATGGCGGTGCCGAACCAGCCGATCATGGCCGCGCCGATGCCGCTGGTGATGTGATCGTAGCCGGGGGCGATGTCGGTGGTGAGCGGCCCCAGGGTATAGAACGGGGCCTCGCCGCAGTGCTTCAATTGTTCGGTCATGTTGGCCTGCACCATGTGCATGGGCACGTGGCCGGGGCCTTCGATCATGACCTGCACGTCCTGCGCCCAGGCTTTTTGCGTCAGTTCGCCCAAGGTGCGCAGTTCGGCGAACTGGGCTTCGTCGTTGGCGTCGGCGCCCGAGCCGGGGCGCAAGCCGTCGCCCAGCGAATAGCTCACGTCGTACGCCTTCATGATCTCGGTCATCTCATCGAAGTGCGTGTAGAGGAAGTTCTCCTTGTGGTGGGCCATGCACCACTTGGCCATGATGGAGCCGCCGCGCGAGACGATGCCGGTCATGCGCTGGGCCGTGAGGTGGATGAAGCCCAGGCGCACCCCGGCGTGCACGGTGAAGTAGTCCACGCCCTGCTCGCACTGCTCGATCAGGGTGTCGCGGAAGATGTCCCAGGTGAGGTCTTCGGCCACGCCGCCGACTTTTTCCAGCGCCTGGTAGATGGGCACGGTGCCGATGGGCACCGGGCTGTTGCGCACGATCCAGTCGCGCGTGGTGTGGATGTTCTTGCCGGTGGAGAGGTCCATCACCGTGTCGGCGCCCCAGCGGATGGACCAGACCAGTTTTTCCACCTCTTCCTCGATGCTGGATGACAGGGCCGAGTTGCCGATGTTGGCGTTGATCTTGACCAGGAAGTTGCGCCCGATGGCCATGGGCTCGACCTCGGGGTGGTTGATGTTGGCCGGGATGATGGCGCGACCACGGGCCACCTCGTCGCGCACGAATTCGGGGGTGACGATTTTCGGAATGCTGGCGCCAAAGCTGTTGCCGGCCAGGCGCGCTTCGCGCTCGGCATTGGCCTGGTACTGCGCCATCCATTCCAGCTTCTGGTTCTCGCGCAGGGCCACGTACTCCATCTCAGGGGTGATGACGCCTTGGCGGGCGTAGTGCATCTGCGTGACATTGGCACCCGCCTTGGCGCGCCGCGGTGTGCGTTGCAGGCCCGCCGCCTGCGCGCGCAACGCGGCCAGCGCATCGTTCTCACCATGCTTCAAGCCATCGTCCAGCGCCGCACGGATGCGGCCTGCGTAGGTTTCGGTATCTCCGCGCTCGTCAATCCAACCCTGGCGCACACTGGGCAGTCCGGCGCGTACGTCGATAGCGGCGCTGGGGTCGGTGTAGGGGCCGGAGGTGTCGTAGACGCTCACGCACTCGCCGTTGGTCAGGGCAATGTCGCGCAAAGGCACGCGGATGTCGGCGCGGCTGCCGGTAAGGTAGCGCTTGCTCGATGCGGGTAGGGGCTCGCGGGTGAGCTGGAGGAACTGGGCAAGTTTGTCAGGGGCGTTCAAGGCATGTCTCCGGTGGAACCCGAAGAAAGCTGGCGCCAGCCCCGCAAACTTGGAATGGACAGCCCCCGCGCGGCACATGGCCTGGGGCACTGCTTGGCACTTCTTACGCTGGTATGAACCAGATCAAGTTCACGGGTTCGGAATCCATCTCAGCGCAACCATTGCGCACCCCGGGCAGCGCAAAGTGTACGGCAAATCAGCTTACAGCCTTATTCGGCCGGAGGGATCAACGCATCCAAAGCAGCCAACAAAGGGCCAAGACTGGACTCGATCACGCCCCAGACAACCCGATCATCCACACTGGCATAGCCGTGGATGAGCAGGTTGCGAAAGGCCACAATCCGCGGCAAATCGGGAAGGGCTGCTGCGACCGCAGGGTCCAGGCGCGAGAGTTGGTTCAACGCTTCGCCAATGATTTCAAATTGCCGTTCGACACCGGAACGCAACAACTCGTCCGCCCCGTAGTCCTCAAAGGTTTTGCCTGCCGTGAATCGCGTGATTCGCAAAGCGGCCTGCTGTGCGTCCCACAGCAGTTTGGCGCTATCAGGATGCATACAGCGTCTGACGTTCGGCCACCACGCGCTGCCGAAAAAAGGGGTTGGACAAACCACTGGGCGTCAGCAAGTCAACTGGCCGACCGAACAAAGCCTCCAACCCAGCTTTGAGCCTGAAGAAATCCTGTGCGTACGCCGCTGGCGCCACATCGCCAAACTCCACAAGGAAGTCCAGGTCACTGCGCGCGGGATCGAAATCTGGCCGTACAGCGGACCCGAACACATCCAGTCGGCGCGCACCGGCACTGCGGCACAGTTCAGCGACTTCGGTCTGCTTTTGGGTCAATAGGTGGTACATAGTGTTGGGGATTATGCCGCCGCGACTGCGCGTTGGGCTGCCTATTCGACACCACCCCTATACATCCCGCCGCCATACTGCACCTACTTTGGATGTGACGCCGGGATTGGACAGCGTGCGAAAGTCATCTTCGGTCAAAAACTCCACTGATACTCCTTCAACGGTATGCCGACACTTGCATCAGTCCGTAGCGGGCAACAGCGCCGAAAACCGCTTGTCCTTGTCATAGGGAAACACATCGTGCACATGCCCCGCGGCGATGCGTTCCTTGTGGCTCTGCCAGAAGGCCACATCCAACAGGTCCGCGTGGTGTTGCATGAACACCTCGCGCACCGCTGGATTGCCCAGCAGGAAAGGGCCAAAGGTTTCGGGGAAGACGTCGTACTTGCCCACCGAATACCAGATCTCGCCGCTCATCTCGTCGTCTTCGTTACGCGGCGCGGGCACGCGGCGGAAGTTGCAGTCGGTGATGTATTCGATCTCGTCGTAGTCGTAGAACACCACCTTGCTATTGCGCGTCACACCAAAGTTTTTCCACAGCATGTCGCCGGGGAAAATGTTGGCCGCCACCAGGTCTTTGATGGCGTTGCCGTATTCAATGACGGCCCGCGCGATTTGCTCGCGCGCGCGCACGGCGGCCGGACTGGTGTCGGCGGGGTTGGTGCCACCGGCGTCGAAGGCTTCTTGCAGGTAGATGTTGAGCGGGATCATGCGCCGCTCGATGTAGACGTGCTTGAGCACCACTTCCTGGGTGCCGTCGCCGTCGAGGTCGGTGATCTCGATCTGGCTGGGTGCGAACTTCTGGATTTCGGCAATCAGGTCGTCGTCAAACCGGCTGCGCGGGAAGGCCACGTTGCTATATTCGAGCGTGTCGGCCATGCGCCCGACACGATCGTGCTGCTTCACCAGCAGGTACTTGGCCTTGATCTGCTCACGGCTGGTATCTTTCTGCGGCGGGTAGTAGTCTTTGATGACCTTGAACACGTAGGGAAAGCTGGGCAGGTCGAACACCAGCATGACCATGCCCTTGATACCGGGCGCGATGCGGAAGTTGTCGGTGCTATGGTGCTGGTGAAAGAGAAAGTCGCGGTAGAAAAGCGTCTTGCCCTGCTTGGCCAGCCCCAGCGCGTTGTAGATTTCGTTGCGCGGCTTCCTGGGCATCATGCTGCGCAGGAACTGCACGTAGGCGCTGGGGATTTCCATGTCGACCATGAAATAGGCCCGCGCAAAGCTAAATAGCATGAGCAGGTCGTTTTCGTCGAATAGCGCCGCGTCGATGAACAGCCGCGTGGTACCGGCCTCGATCTTGCCACCGGGCGTGAGCGCGCGGTGCAGTACCGGCAGTGCAAAGGGAAATTCGTTGAAGCCGTTGATGAGTTTGCCCACCACGTAGCAGCCCTTGTTGCGAAAGAACAGCCCCGAGAGCACCTGGACCTGAAAGTTGGCACGCAAGGTGGCATCACCCAGACGCGACTGCATGGCCTGCGCGACCCAGCGCGCATCGCGCGGCAGGTCTTCAAAGGGCACGCGCAGGTCAAAGTCCTCCATCATCTGCGCCACGGTTTCCACCATGGTCTCGCGCGTGGGGTAGTAGGACTTGTAGGTGGTCTTGCTGCTCTTGTCGTCGTTTTCGATGTACTCGGTGCTGACCGCCGGGCGCACGAAGATGAAGTTGTTCTGGAAGTAGCTGCGGTGCAGGATCTTGGTGGTGACGGAATTGAAGAAGGTTTCCGCCAGTTCGGGCTGGTGGTGGTCCACCAGCAAGCCGATGTAGAGCAGCTTGATCTGCTGCCACACATCCATGGGTTGCTCCCCGGCCTTGAATTCGCGCTCCAGGCGGCGCGAGCATTCCTTGACGCGCAGGTCGTAGAACTCGATACGTTCACGCTGGGCACGCTGCTGGCCGTGCCAGTCGGCCACCTCGAAGCGGTGCTTGGCGCGGGCCGACTCGGTGCGAAAGAGCTGGTAGTGGCGGTTGAAACCGTCCATCATCGCCTTGGCGATGTCGTAGGCAATGGGGGAGTCGAGTCGCGCTGGATTCATGTTTGCTACCGCTTTTATAGCTACAGAGGCAGGATATTCGGGGGCTACCGCCGTATTTGAACCTACATCAACGTCCAGGACCATCCAGGCGTGGAATCAGGCGTACGCCGGACAAGGCCTGCTGGTACAAGGCACCCAGATCGTCCGAGCGGCCCACGGTCATGTGCAGGTCTTGCAGCAGGCCGTCGTGCACGCCGTACACCCATCCATGCAGGGTCACGTCCTGTCCCTGGATCCAGGCGTCCTGCACCACGGTGCTCTGGGCCACGTTGACCACCTGCTCGATCACGTTGAGTTCGCACAGCGCATCCGCGCGCCCATGCTCGGGCAGCAGGTCGAGCAAATGGCGATGGCGGTCGCGCACGTCCTGGATATGGCGCAGCCAGTTGTCGGCCAGGCCAATGCGCTTACCCTGCAACGCGGCCTGCACGCCTGCACAGCCGTAGTGGCCGACCACCATGATGTGGGCAACCTGAAGATGCTCCACCGCAAACTGGATGGTGGACAGCGCGTTCAGGTCCGACGGCACCACCACATTGGCAATGTTGCGGTGCACGAAAACTTGGCCCGGTTCCAGCCCCGTGATCTGGTTGGCTGGCACGCGGCTGTCCGAGCAGCCGATCCACATGTACTTGGGATTCTGCTGTGCCTTAAGGTTGGTGAAAAATCCGGGGCGCTCAGCCTCCATGCGGGCCGCCCAGGCGCGGTTGTGGGCGAAAAGATCGGTGAGTTCGGAGTTCATTGGATTACCTTGATTTCAGGGACACCCGCACATTCCAGTCCAGCAGGCCATAACGGGCGCGCTCTTGCTGGTCGTCGCGGGCGTTGAACTGGCAGGCATTGTCGCCGGGCACCGAGGATTTTGCTGCACTGCAAGCAAAACTGCCGGGTTGGCCTAACTGCCACAAACCTTGGCGGTTGCGCGCCTCGCCCGTGAAGAACAGGGTGCGGGGGGCGTCCAGCGGTGAATCGGTGGGGGTGCGCAGCAGATTGCGCCCGGCATGGATGGTGGGCCCATCCACCCCGACAAGGGGCAGCAGGGTGTCGAACATGTCCCGGTGGCTGGCGGGCAGGTCTTGTTGCACACCGCAGGGCACGCCCGCGTTCCAGATCACGAACGGCACCTGGCGCTGCAAATAGCGCCGATCCGCCGTGGCATACAGGCCAAATGAGCGCACATTGTGGTCGCCCGTGGCCGCCACCACCGTGTCGGTGGCCAGCAGGCCCTGCTGCACGCGCTGCACGAAGGCGCCCAGCAAATCGGTGGCGTAGTGGTAGGAGTCGAGGTTGAGCCACAGGGTGTCGGCACTGGTCTCCCCTTTCCACAGCGCCTTGTCGCGCGCAACACGTTGGTAATCGCTGGGCAGGTCGTAGGGCGGGTGGTTGGTGGAACTGAGCACAAACACGAACAGGGGCTGGTCCTTGCCCTGCCCCGCCAGGCGCTTTTCCAGGTAGCGAAACAGGTAGTGGTCCCACACGCCCCAGATACCCAGATCAGCCTCGGGGTAGGCGGCCTTCAGGGTGTTGGCATCCACGACTTCGTCGAAACCCTGGGCGACCAGCACGCGATTCAGGTCGCGCCACCCGGCGCGCCCGGAGGTGACAAACAAGGTGCGGTACCCGGCCTCTTTCATCACCCGTGGAATGGCCCAGGCAATGGGTTTGCGGCCCAGATCGCCCATGGTCAGGGGCGTGAGCGGCGTGGAGAACAGGATGGCTTCGAGCGAGGGGTGGGTGCCGGGTTGGGCAGAGTCGAAATTGCGGAAATGGCAGGCCGTTGGCAACGTAGGGGCCAAGCGCCCCAGCACGTCGAATTTCGGACCGTGGTACAGAAAAGGTTCAGCGCTCCACGATTCCATCAAAAAGAACAGGAGGTTCTTCTTGTGCGCGCCAGCGGGCAGGGGATCATGCGCACGCAGGGCCGCCAGCACGGCGGCGTCGTTGTCATGCGGCATGCCCAGAACCTCGGCGGCCTCACGCGGCGACGCAAAACCCATGGCCTTGAGGCCCACCAGCGGATCGGCCAGATTCTGTGACTGCCCCCGGCTATCCCATGCGTACTTCAGCGCAATGGGGCCGTTGGGCACCATGTCATTGAGGAACTGCGAGGTGGTCACCGTCAGGTGCTGGCGCTGCAGGGCCATCTCACGCAGGGTTCCTTTGCCCGCCAGCACGAGTGCGAAAAAGATGGCGATGGCCAGCGCCAACTGGGTCGCCCAGCGATGGGCCTGAAAGCGCGCATCCGGCCGGAGCACGTGCACCAGACGCAGATGCAGGGCAACCGTACCCACCGTAAGCAGGGCAGCCAGCAGCAGGGTCCAGATCACCGGAAAGTCGCGCCAGATGGTCTGCAGCACCGCCACGGTGTCATCTTCCACCAGGCCGAACACCAGCGAATCAATGGGCGTCTTGTAAAACCCGAAGTAATGCAGGTTGATGAGCGACAGCAGCACGTAAAACAGCGCCACGCCCGCCGCAATGCGCCCCTGCACCTTGCCCGACACCCAGGGCAGCACCAGCAGCAGCAGGAAACCCGCCACGGCGCTCACCTTCAGGTCAAAGCGAAACCCCTGCACCACGGTGCTGGCCACGTCCCTGGTGGAAACCTGCAAGCCCCTCGGCCAAAAATAAGCGATCTGCCCCCAGCGGATGAGGGACAGCGCCACCACCAGCGGCACCACCAACACCCAGGCCCGGAGCAGTCCGCGCAGGATGGCGCGCAGACCGGTGTGAAGTACGAGAGGAATGCGGTGGTGGATGGCAGTGGCAGGCTTCATTACATGGTTTCAGCGAACAATTCGCGGCCAATGAGCATACGCCGGATTTCGCTGGTTCCGGCGCCGATCTCGTACAACTTGGCATCGCGCCACAGGCGCCCCAGGGGGTATTCGTTGATGTAGCCGTTGCCGCCAAAGATCTGCACGCCCTCGCCGGCCATCCAGGTGGCCTTTTCGGCGCACCACAGAATGACGGAGGCGCAATCCTTGCGCACCTGGCGCACGTGCTCCAAGCCCAGCAGGTCCAGGTTCTTGGCCACGGTGTAGGCAAAGCTGCGCCCGGCCTGCAGCACGGTGTACATGTCGGCCACCTTGCCCTGGATGAGCTGGAACTCGCCAATGCTCTGGCCGAACTGCTTGCGGTCGTGGATGTAGGGCACCACGTTGTCCATCACGGCCTGCATGATGCCCAAGGGGCCGCCGGTGAGCACGGCACGCTCGTAGTCCAGGCCGCTCATCAGCACCTTGGCGCCGTTGTTCAGGCCGCCCAGGATGTTCTCTGCCGGGACCTCCACATTCTGGAACACCAGCTCGCCGGTGTGGCTGCCGCGCATACCGAGCTTGTCGAGCTTCTGGGCAATGGAAAAACCTTTCATGCCCTTCTCGATCAGGAAGGCGGTCACGCCACGCGCGCCCAGCTCGGGTTCGCTCTTGGCGTAGACCACCAGGGTGTCGGCATCGGGGCCGTTGGTGATCCACATCTTGGAGCCGTTGAGCAGAAAGTAGCCGCCCTTGTCTTCGGCCTTGAGCTTCATGCTGATGACGTCGGAACCCGCGCCGGGCTCGCTCATGGCCAAGGCACCGACATGCTCGCCGGAGATGAGCTTGGGCAGGTACTTGGCGCGCTGGGCGTCGTTGCCGTTGCGCTTGATCTGGTTCACGCACAGGTTGGAATGCGCGCCGTACGAGAGGCCCACGCTGGCCGAGGCGCGCGAGATTTCTTCCATGGCCACCATGTGCGCCAGGTAGCCCATGTTGGCACCGCCGTACTGCTCGGGTACGGTGATGCCCAGCACGCCCAGGTCGCCCATCTTGCGCCACAGGTCCATGGGAAACTGGTCGTTCTTGTCGATCTCGGCAGCGCGTGGGGCGATTTCGGCTTGCGCAAATTCGCGCACTGCGTCGCGCAGCGCGTCAATGTCTTCACCGAGTTGGAAATTCAGTCCGGGCAGGTTGCTCATGGGGTCTCCTCTAGGGGTTGGAATACAAAGAATGGATCGGGGGTCGGCGCTCAGGCGACCACTGGGGTGGTGCGTCGGCGCGCGGTGGTGTCGCGGCTCTTGGCCAGCAGCGCGCGCGCCTCTTTTTCGTGGGTCTTGATCTCGTCGAGGTTGGCCTGCAATTCGGCCATCTGGTCTTCGACCTGCTTGCGATGGGTGGCCAGCACGTCGAGAAACTTCTTTAGCTGCGCGCCGGTGTCGCGTGGGCTGTCGTACATCTCGATGATGTCCTTGGCCTCGGTGAGCGACAGGCCCAGGCGCTTGGCGCGCAGCGTGAGCTTCAGGCGCGTACGGTCGCGCTGGCTGTAGATGCGCGAGCGCCCACCCGGACCACTGCGCTGGGGCTGCAACAGGCCCAGATCCTCGTAAAAACGGATCGCCCGCGTGGTGAGATCGAATTCGCGTGCCAGGTCGCCAATGGTGTAGGTGGTGCTCATGCTTGCGGTGCGCACAAAGGCGACAGGCGTGGCAGCAGGCTGCCCCTAGAATGCCGTCTTTGTTGACGTTTACGTAAACGTCAATTATGGAGCAAAAACCCGAGGGACAAGCCATGAACGATCTGGAAGCCGAGCTCCACTACCCGCTGGGCGAGGCACTGCCTGCACTGGGCGCCACGCTGGAGGTAGCGCCGGGTGTGCGCTGGGTGCGTATGACGCTTCCCTTTGCCCTGAACCATATCAACCTGTGGTTGCTGCGCGACTGCATCGATGGCCGCGAGGGTTGGAGCATTGTGGACTGCTGCATCCACCGCGACGAGGCCAAGGCTGCCTGGGAGCAGATCTTTGCCCATGAGCTGCAAGGCCTGCCCGTGTTGCGCGTGATCGTGACCCACATGCACCCCGACCACATCGGTCTGGCCCACTGGCTGTGCGAGCGCTGGAACGTGAATATGTGGATCAGCTCCACCGACTACCACGTCGCGCGCCTGGGCTGCCTGGGCCCGACGGCCTTTGGCGGCGACCGCGCAGCCGAATATTTTGCGGCGCACGGGCTTACCGCACCCGAAGCAGTGGCGCAGATCCGCGCGCGCGCCGGTTACTTTCCGTCGCTGGTGCCTTCCGTTGCGCCCAGCTTCCGGCGCATGATGGATGGTGATGTGCTGACCATTGGCGAGCACCCCTGGCGCTGCATCAGCGGCTACGGCCACGCGCCCGAACATATCGCCTTGTACTGCGAAGGCCTGAACATCCTGATCGGCGGCGACATGATGCTGCCGCGCATCTCCACCAACGTGAGCGTGTACGAGCAAGAGCCCGAGGCCGATGCGCTGGCGCTGTTTCTGCACTCCATCGACAAGTTCCGTGTGCTGCCTGAAGACACGCTTGTTCTGCCCTCGCACGGCAAGCCCTTTACCGGTATGCACACCCGCATCCGCCAGCTGCACGACCACCACCGCGCGCGCCTGGCCGATGTGCTGCAGGCCTGCCAGGCGCGACCGTGCAGCGCCTTTGACGTGCTGCCCGTGCTGTTCCCGCGCACACTGGACCTGCACCAGACCACCTTCGCCATGGGCGAAGCGGTGGCCCACCTGAATGCGCTGTGGCACCAGGGCCAGCTGCACCGCAGCCTGCACGACGACGGCGTTTACCGGTTCAGCGCGCTAGACTTGGCGCATTGATTCCTAGGAGCGACCATGCCCATCTATGAATACGCCTGCCAGGACTGTGGAGCCGCCTTCGAACTGCTGGTGCGCAGCGACACCACGCCCAAGTGCCCCACCTGCGCTTCTACCCATCTGGACAAGCAACTGTCGGTATTTGCCACCAACTCGGGTGGCCCCGACCCGGCGCCGATGATGGCGGGCCCCTGTGGCAACTGCGGACATCCGGACGGGCCCGGTGCCTGCGGCATCCACTAACCGCCAAGGCCACCCCTACCAACGGGGCGAGACTTCGTCCTTGAGTTTGTCGCGCAGCGCCGCGAAGTCTGGCACCACGCTGCGCACGGTGTCCCAGAACTGGGGGCTGTGGTTCATCACGCGCAGATGGCTGAGCTCGTGAGCCACCACGTAGTCCACCACGGCGGGCGCGAAGTGCATCAGTCGCCAGTTCAGACGGATAGCCCCATCGATGCGCGCGCTGCCCCAGCGGGTGCCCGCCGAGCTCAGGCTCAGGCGCGTCCAGCGCACCTGCAACCGGGCGGCAAAGTGTTCCAGCCGCGCCGTGAAATGCGCACGCGCCTGCTGCATCAGCCACGCCTGCACGGCATCGCGAATCTGGTTGCCATGGGCGGTGGCGGGCAAGGCCAGGCGTAACACCTGGACTGACGTACCGGCGGCATCGGGTACTAGTAACGCCTGGGCCATGCTTTGGGCCTGCTGCGAATCCAGTTGCACCTGCACCGTTTGGCCCAACAACGGAAACTGCACGCCGTCACGCCACGTTATGCTCGCCGCGGCCTGGCGCTGCTGGCGCTCGCGCGATTCATGCAGCTTGCGCCGGATCCAGGCGGCCTTTTCGCGCAACGCCGACTCCACCTCCAGCAGCGGTGTCCAGCGCGGGGCGCGCACCACCAGGCCGTCGGTGGTGACCATGAACCCAATGGTGCGCCGACGCGCACGCTCAAACCGGTAGGCCACCACGGCATCGCCCAGGCGCAGTTCGCGGTTGGCCTGCGGGTGCGCGAACGTGGCGGGCGCCAGCACGCTCTGCAGCGGTTCGGGCGGAGGCGAATTCGCTTCTGTTTTTGTAGCAACAGAGCTAATGTTTACGGGGGCTGATGACTCAAAAAGGTCTAAAGCAAGCTGCAGGAAGCGGCCCATGGCGAACAAGGTGCGCTACTTGAGCGCCGCCGGGCCGCCCCAAGGCGGGAGGGCCCCCTCGGGGGGCAGCACAGTACACGCAGTGTTCTCGAAGAGCGGCGAAGTCACAAGGGTGGGGGCGGTCATTTGTAGGCCTCGGGGTCGAGGCGGCGCATCTCGGCCTCAATCCAGTTTTCCACTTCCTGCATCAGCTCACGGTGGTGGCGCCCCTGGCTGGGAATGGGCTTGCCGATGGACACGTCCACCACACCCGGTGTCTTGATGAATGCGCGTGGTGGCCAGCAGGTGGCCGAAGTGACGGCGATGGGTATGACCGGCGCACCGGTCTGCACCGCCAGGCGGGTGCCGCTGGACTCGTACACACCCTTCTCCCCGCGCTTGATGCGGGTGCCTTCGGGGAACATGATGATCCAGATGCCCTGCTCCAGGCGCTGCTTGCCCTGCGCCACCACTTTTTTGAAGGCCTGGGTGCGCTGGCTGCGGTCGATGTGGATCATGTCCAAGAGGCCGATGGCCCAGCCAAAGAAAGGCACGTACAGCAGTTCCTTCTTGAAGACGTAGGCAATGGGGTGCGGCATGATGGCCGGCATCAGGAAGGTCTCGAACGTGGACTGGTGCTTGACCAGGAGCACCGCCGGTGTCTTCTCGCCTTGGGGCAGGTTGTCCAGCCCGGTGATGCGCGTCTGGATGCCCAGCAGCACGCGCGCCGCCGGCAGGCTGCACAAGCCCAGCCATGCCGCAGCGATGCGGTAGCGGCGCGGGCGCCCCATGCCCAGTGCAGCCCCCAGCACGATCACGGTGGCGTAGGGGATGACCGTAAGCACCATGAACAGCATGTGCAGAACCGATCGGATCAGGGCCATATTCAGTCAATCCGGGCCTTAGCCCCCGTAAACATTGAACATTGCGCTATTGAAAATATAGCGCTACAAGGGTGCAGCCTGCGACGGCGGACCGTCCTGCGCGATCAGGTAGTCGGCAAACTCGGCCAGATCCTGGTGCACGATGGTCTGCGCCGGGTAGCCCTCGGGCAGGGGGCGCCCGCGCAGTGCAGCGGACTTACCTGTCAGGACCAGGTGCGGTTCGCAACCCGCCGCGAGTGCAGCCACCAGATCGCGAGCCGAATCACCCACGGCGGGCACGCCGTGCAGGTCCACGCCGTAGCGATCGCCAATCTGTTCGAACAGGCCCGGCTCGGGCTTGCGGCAGCGACATTGCTCATCGGGGGCATGGGGGCAATAGAAGATGCCATCGATCTTGCCGCCCACGGCTGCCAGCATGGTGTGCATCTTGGCGTGCATGGCATTGAGCGAGGCCACGTCAAACAGCCCGCGTCCCAGGCCCGACTGGTTGGTGGCTACCACCACATGCCAGCCCGCATGGTTGAGCCGTGCAATGGCCTCCAGCGCTCCGGGCAGGGGTTGCCATTCGTTGGGAGACTTGACGAACTCGGCACTGTCTTCGTTGATGGTGCCATCACGATCGAGGATGATGAGCTTCATGCTAATCGTGACAGGTCGGCCACGCGGTTCATGGCGTCGTGCAGACTCTTGAGCAGGCCCAGGCGATTTAGGCGCAGATCCAGCTGTTCAGCGTTGACCATGACGTCGTCAAAGAACGCGTCCACCGGCGCGCGCAACACCGCCAGCGTCTTGAGCGAAGCGGTGTAGTTGCCCATGTCGAACTGGGCGTTGGCCTGCGGCGCGGTTTCCTGCATGGCAGCAAAAAGAGCTTTTTCGGCAGCTTCCTGCAGCAGCACCGGGCTGACGTGAGCATCCACGTCCTGGGCTTTTTTGAGGATGTTGCCAATGCGCTTGTTGGCGGCAGCCAGGGCGGGTGCCTCGGGCAGACCGGCAAAGGCGCGGACCGCAGCCAGGCGCTTGGCCACTTCGCCCAGGCGCTGCGGGCGCAGGGCCAGCACGGCATCGACCTCTTGCGCGCTGTAGCCCTGCTCGCGCAAGGATGCGGCCAGGCGGTCGAAGAAGAAGTCCTGCAAGGTGTCAACCAGCGGGGCCCGGTCTGACGCAATCAGGTTGCCAAATGGCTCGGCAGCGGCGCGCAGCAAGGCAGCCAAATCCAGAGCCAGGTCCTTTTCCGCCAGCATGCGAATCACGCCCAGCGCATGGCGGCGCAGCGCAAAGGGGTCCTTGTCGCCCGTAGGCAGGTTGCCGATGCCGAACATGCCCACCAGGGTTTCGAGCTTGTCGGCCAGGGCCACCACCAGGCCCACGGTGTTGCGCGGCAGGGTGTCGCCGGCAAAGCGCGGCTTGTAATGGTCTTCGATGGCGTGGGCAATGTCGTCGCCCAGGCCATCGTGGCGGGCATAGTAGCCCCCCATGATGCCCTGCAGCTCGGGGAATTCGCCCACCATGTCGGTCAGCAAGTCGGTCTTGGCCAGTTGCGCGGCCTGGTCTGCCTGGGCCACGAGGTGCGCGTCGCCCAACTGCGTGGCCACCGCCCGTGCGATGGCGCGCACGCGGGCGATGCGCTCACCCTGCGTGCCGAGCTTGTTGTGGTAGACCACCTTGGCCAGGCCGTCCACACGCGAGGCCAGGGCTTTTTTGCGGTCCTGATCGAAGAAGAACTTGGCATCGGCCAGGCGCGGGCGCACCACGCGCTCGTTGCCGCCAATCACAGCACTGGCGTCGGCAGGGCTGATGTTGCTGACCACCAGGAACTGGTTCGTGAGCTTGCCCGCGGCATCGAGCAGCGGGAAGTACTTCTGGTTGGCCTTCATGGTCAGGATCAAGCACTCCTGCGGCACGTCGAGAAATTCCTTTTCGAACTGGCACACCAGGACGTTGGGGCGCTCGACCAGGGCAGTCACCTCTTCGAGCAACGCGTCGTCTTCGATGGGGCGTACGCCGTTGCCAATGCTTGCGGCAGCCGCAGCCAGTTGACGGGCGATCGCGTCTTTGCGTTCGGCAAACGAAGCAATGACGGCGCCGTCGCGGCGCAGCACATCGGCGTACGTATCAGCGTGTGTCAGCACCACCGGCGACACCGAGGCCTCGAAACGGTGGCCTTGTGTGACTTGGCCTGCCAACAGGCCCAAGGCCTGCACCGGCACGACGGTACTGCCATGCAGGGCCACCAGGCTGTGCGCCGGGCGCACGAAATTCACGCTGCTCCAGCCGGGTAGATCGCAGTTGCGCTCCAGCTGGTAACTCATGACCTTGGGGATGGGCAGCTTGGCAATGGCCTCGTCCAGCGCCTTCTGCAGGCCCGTATCCAGGGTGGCGCCCGTGACCAGGCTGTCGTAGTACAAAGCCTCGGCCTTGCCGTCGACGGCGCGTTTGAGCGCGGCCACGGCTGCGGTCGGGTCGCTCACATCGGCACCCAAGGCCTGCAGTTTCTTGATGAGTGCCGCAGTGGCGTTGCCCTGGGCATCCAGACCCACGGCCACGGGCATGAGTTTTTGCTGCACGGCTTTGTCGGCGGCCTTGCGCCAGACGTGGGTGATGTGCGCGCCCAAGCGCCGCGGCGATGCAAAAGCCGTGGTAACAGAGTCACCCTGGATCAGGCCCAGCGCGCGCAGCTGCTCGGTGAGCTGGCTGGCAAAGGCGTCGCCGAGCTTTTTGAGTGCCTTGGGCGGCAGCTCTTCGACAAAGAGTTCAACAAGGAGGTTTTCGGTGGTCATGGTGTTTTCTTCGGCGGCATTTGTTCCACCCACGCGCGCGGGGCCAGGGGGAATCCCAGGCGTTCGCGGCTTTCAAAATAGCTTTGCGCCACGGCGCGTGCCAGGTTGCGAATGCGGCCAATGTAGGCGGCACGCTCGGTCACGCTGATGGCGCCACGGGCGTCAAGCAGGTTGAAGCTATGCGCACACTTGAGCACCTGCTCGTACGCGGGCAGGGCCAGTTGCTGCTCCATCAGGTACTTGGCCTGTTTTTCATGGGCGTTGAAGGCCGTGAACAGGAAATCGGCGTCACTGTGCTCGAAGTTGTAGGTGGACTGTTCCACTTCGTTTTGGTGGTAGACATCGCCGTATTTCAGGGTGTCGGTCCATTGCAGGTTGTAGACGTTGTCCACGCCTTGCAGGTACATGGCCAGGCGCTCCAGTCCATAGGTAATCTCACCCGTGATGGGTTTGCAGTCGATGCCGCCGACCTGCTGGAAGTAGGTGAACTGCGTGACTTCCATGCCGTTGAGCCACACTTCCCAGCCCAGGCCCCAAGCGCCCAGGGTGGGATTCTCCCAATCGTCCTCGACGAAGCGGATGTCGTTCTTCTTGAGGTCAAAGCCCAGCGCTTCGAGCGAGCCCAGGTACAGCTCCAAAATGTTGCTGGGTGCAGGCTTCAGCACCACCTGGTATTGGTAGTAGTGCTGCAGGCGGTTGGGGTTCTCGCCGTAGCGGCCGTCCTTGGGGCGGCGGCTGGGTTGCACGTAGGCCGCTTTCCAGGGCTCGGGGCCCAGGGCGCGCAGGAACGTCGCGGTGTGCGAAGTGCCCGCCCCCACTTCCATGTCGTAGGGCTGGAGCAAGGCACATCCCTGGGCATCCCAGTAGGCCTGCAGTTTCAGGATGATTTGTTGAAAGGTGAGCATGGCCCGATTTTACTTGGGCCAATGGGCTAAGGGGCCCGCGTGGATCTTGCACGCGCAGCTACCAAAACAATAGCACTAGCTGCAATCCAGAGCGGCCACAGGCCCCAGCGGGCCGACCAGCGCGCATAGGCAGTCAGGCCTTGGCGCCCCTCCACCGTAGCCACCAGGACGCCGCGCGTGACGCGCGCCAGCCGGTGTGTGACACGGCCGCGGTGGTCGATGACGGCGGTGGCACCCGTATTGGTGGCACGCACCATCGGGCGCTCGAACTCCAGCGCACGCATGCGGCTGATCTGCAAGTGCTGATCGATGGCGATCGAATCGCCAAACCAGCCGATGTTGCTGACATTGACGAAGATCGTCGGGGCGCTATCGGGCTGGGAAAACCGCGTGGCCAGTTCCTCTCCGAACAAGTCTTCGTAGCAGATGTTGGGCGCCAAACGTTGGTGGTGCCACGTAATCGAAGGCTGCCCCAAGGCACCGCGATTGAAGTCACCCAGAGGAATGTTCATCATGCGCGTGAACCACTTGAACAGCGGCGGGATGAACTCACCAAACGGCACGAGATGGTGCTTGTCATAGCGTTGGGGTTCGGTTTGCCCCGGCACCAAGGCCATAACCGAGTTGGTGTAGCCCTGGCTGAAGCTGCCCAGCGGCATCCCTATCACTGCTGCCTGTGCGCCCTGGGAAAAACGTTGGCGTAACGTGTCCCAATAGCCGTCGGGCAGCTCTTGCGGCAGCACCGGAATGGCGGTTTCTGGGGCGACGACGATGTCGGTGCGCGCTTGCAGAAGCAGGTCGCTGTACCACTGCAAGGCCATAGGCACGCCACTACCGGGCTGGAATTTCTCATCCTGGGGAATGTTGCCTTGCAACAGGGTGACGCTAACCATGCCCACCGACTCGGTTGAGCTGGTATTCCAGGCTGTGCCCGCCCAACCGAACGCCAGCAGTGCGACAGCCGCCAGACGCGTGGCCCTGGTGCCACAGGCGGGCGCAAGCGCGGCAGCGACCCCTGCCGCCAACGCGCCCACGCCATAGACGCCGACCCAAGGAATCGCTACCGCCAACGGGCCATCCGCATGCGCGTAGCCGATGGCGCCCCATCCAAAGCCGGTCAGCCAGGTGCCACGGGCCATTTCCGCGGCGGTCCACAAGGCCGCAAAGGCGGTTACGCGCGCCCATGCGGATCGCTCACGCAAGTGCCAGTACACACCCGCTGCCAGCGCGTAATACACCGCCAAGGCAGCAGCCAGGGCGCCCACAGCGAGCGCCGCCAGAGGCCAGGCCAGGTCGCCGTAGGTGTGCATGGAAATGAAGAGCCACCAGAAAGTAGCGCACAACCAGGTGGTAGCGAACAACAGGCCGCTGGCCATGGCGGCGCGGCGTGAGCGGCACCGGTGCAAGACCGCTATCAGCACAGCTTGCGAGCCGATCTGCATCCACCAGATCGGCTCGCCTCGCGTTTGCAGAATGTCAAATGGCCATGCAGCCCCCGTAGAATGGGCACATGCCGCTACAAATACAATAGCAAACCAGATTCCTGGCAAATTGAACGAGGCCGATGGGCCGACAAGATTGCGGATCACACGACGCGTGGCCTCAGGTGGGCTCTGCTGCGGGTTCGACCGGTGCCACGCGGAACCATTTGACCGCACCGCCTTTGGTATGCAAGACGACGAAGTCCAGTCCTGCCAGCACATGGCGCTCACCGCGTTTGGGTACGTGCCCCATTTCGTGTGCGATAAGGCCGCCAATGGTGTCGAACTGGTCTTGCGCGTCTTGGGCTAACAATTGAACGCCAAAGGCATCGCCGACTCGCTCGACCGGCGTGTCGCCACTGACCCGGTAGGTGCGGTCAGCCAGCGCAAATATGTCGCCAGCGTCTTCGGCAATGTCGAATTCGTCTTCGATTTCACCGACGATCTGCTCCAGCACGTCTTCGATGGTGATGAGGCCGGCCACGCGCCCAAACTCGTCGATGACGATCGCCAGGTGATTGCGGTTGCCCCGAAATTCACGCAACAGGTCATTGAGCCCTTTGCTTTCTGGCACGAAAACGGCCGGACGCAGCAGCGCGCGGATATTGAGTTCCGGGGCACGCTGAAGTTTGAGCAAGTCCTTGGCCAGCAGGATGCCGATGACGTTCTCGCGTTCTTTCTCGAACACGGGAAAACGGGAGTGGGCCGTATCAATGACTTGGTGCAGCAGGCTGTCGAAAGGCTCGGCAATGTCGAGCATGTCCATGCGCGGTGCGGGCACCATGACGTCGCCAGCTGTTTGGTCCGCCATGCGCAATACGCCCTCGAGCATGACGCGCGATTCGGCGCCAATGATGTTGTTGTCCTCGGCCTCGGCGAGCGTTTCGATCAGCTCCTGCGTGGAATCGGGGCCTGGATGCAAGAACTCGGCAAGTTTGCGCAGGAAGGTGCGTTTGTCTTCCTTGGTGTGTGCCGCGCGCACTGAATGGGGATCTGACACGGAGGGCTGTGGCATGGATGCCAGTGTTGCGAGACCCCAAGGATAGCGGATTTGCGTGACGCCAAGGGCTCTCGGCGTCAAGACCCAATCAGTAGGGCGTGCGTTCCTGCTCGTCAACCACGTCGCGGCGGATACGCTGTAGGTTGGACAAGAAGGACCAGAACTGATTGGCTTGGACCTTGATCAGGTAGTCGGTCTGTGCTACTTGCTCTTCGATGATTTCCTTGACCTGGCTGTCAAGGGTCGGTTGCGGCAGCTGCAGATATGCCTCGGATTCCGTTCCGTCGCGCTGCACTATGGCACCTGCATTGCGCGCGATTTTCAGCATGGCGTCGTTCTCACTCAGGGCGTGGATAAAGAGCATGCGTATGCCGTCATTTGCGGCATGCATGGCAGCGCGATCAAAGAGACGCGCCCCATATCCCCGCCCTCGCGCGCTGGGGAGTACCGACACGCCGAATTCTGCGCACGACTCGAAACTCGGGTCGGCGGGGTAGGCGAGATGCGCGACGGCAATTAAATCAAGTTTGCGGTTGTAGATCCCAAAGATCTCATCACGCTCGAAGTCGAGACTATCGACATAACGCTGGACTTGCGCGTCTTGTGCCGCGTAGCCAAAACGCAAATGCCGATCACCGGGATCTAGCGCCAAAAGGTGCTGGAGTATGCGAGGTCGGTGGTTCGCCCCCAGAGACCGTATAGGGACCAAGGTTGCGGTAGAACGCGCCTCAGCTACGGGCGCTTTTGCTGGGCTCTGGGCGCACAACAAGTCCCGCCCCGCGTCGATGGAGCTTTTGAACAGGTTGGCCGGATCAATCATGGGCTACATATTAGGGGTTTTCCCTAGGTTTTGCACCCCAATCGTTTTCGTATGGTTTTCTTGACGACATCAGATGTTTAGATTGCCTGATGGATACACTGCCAAAGCGTCGGCTACAGCATCAGTTGGGCTGAACTATCGTTGCAAGACTGAAGAGTGGGAGTAAGACGAGCGTGATTCTTCCCGACAACATGTATGTGTTCGAGCGCGGCTGGCTGTCTTCAAACAATATTTTGCTGCTGAATGACAGCGAAAGCGTACTGGTTGACAGCGGTTATTGCACACACGCGAGTCAAACGATTCAGTTGGTGAAGACGGTGCTGCAAGACCGGCCATTGGATCTTCTTCTGAATACCCATCTCCATAGTGACCACTGTGGGGGCAATGCAGCACTACAAGTCCAGTTTCCTGCTCTGAGAACGCATATTCCCCCGGGAGGATCCGACGACATTGCGCAGTGGAAAACCGAGGCACTGAGCTATGACGCAACGGGGCAATCATGTCCTAGATTCAGGTTTGACGCTCTCTTAGCGCCCGGTAGTTCGATGATGCTGGCCGGTTCGGAGTGGGAAGTACATGCAGCGCCAGGACACGATCCCCACGCCATACTCTTGTTTGCCCCCGAAACACGGGTTCTGATTTCAGCGGATGCACTGTGGGAAGACGGTTTCGGCGTCGTATTTCCAGAACTGGAGGGCATGACGGCATTTGCCGAAGTCGATGCAACTTTACGTTTGGTCGAGTCGCTGAGCCCACGGACCGTAATACCAGGACACGGGCCCATTTTCACCGACGTGCCGCGGGCTTTGGAGCGCGCGCGACGTCGGCTGGACTATTTTGTCGGGCAGCCTGAGCGCCATGATCTGTACGCCGCCAAGGTATTGGTCAAGTTCAAATTGCTTGAGCTTCAACAATGCACTATGCAAGAGTTGGAAGATTGGGCGAAACAAACCCCTTACATCGCAAGCCTACAACGTCGAATTTTTCCAGATCAGAGCTCCGCAGCTATCGCCGAAACATTGGTTGCGGCACTGGTGAAAGCCGGGGCCGCGCAGCGCGATGGCAATATGGTGGTCAATAAAGATTGACCGCACAAATAAAAACGCCCCACCGTTTGGTGGGGCGTTTTGGCTGTAAGAGCCTGACGATGACCTACTTTCACACGGGAACCCGCACTATCATTGGCGCGGAAGCGTTTCACTGTCCTGTTCGGGATGGGAAGGAGTGGGACCACTTCGCTATGGTCGTCAGGCATAACTTTTTGTCTTCTTGACTGGGTCAAGGAGACCAATTTATAGAGCTGATCAGCTTTTGTTTGATTGCGTCACTTGGCATAACAGCCTTGATCGCTTGGATCAAAGTTATAGGGTCAAGCCGCACGAGCAATTAGTATCGGTTAGCTTAACGCATTACTGCGCTTCCACACCCGACCTATCAACGTCCTGGTCTTGAACGACTCTTTAGGGGGCTCAAGGCCCCGGCAGATCTCATCTTGAAACGAGTTTCCCGCTTAGATGCTTTCAGCGGTTATCTCTTCCGCACTTAGCTACTCGGCAATGCCACTGGCGTGACAACCGATACACCAGAGGTGCGTCCACTCCGGTCCTCTCGTACTAGGAGCAGGCTCTCTCAATCTTGCAGCGCCCACGGAAGATAGGGACCAAACTGTCTCACGACGTTTTAAACCCAGCTCACGTACCTCTTTAAATGGCGAACAGCCATACCCTTGGGACCGGCTACAGCCCCAGGATGAGATGAGCCGACATCGAGGTGCCAAACACCGCCGTCGATATGAACTCTTGGGCGGTATCAGCCTGTTATCCCCA
Source organism: Rhodoferax sp. (assembly GCA_046348185.1). Taxonomy (GTDB): domain Bacteria; phylum Pseudomonadota; class Gammaproteobacteria; order Burkholderiales; family Burkholderiaceae_C; genus Allorhodoferax. The sequence goes on from JAXMER010000014.1 coordinate 114,598, forward strand.
GAGTACCTTTTATCCGTTGAGCGATGGCCCTTCCATACAGAACCACCGGATCACTATGTCCTGCTTTCGCATCTGCTCGACTTGTCAGTCTCGCAGTTAAGCACGCTTATGCCATTGCACTATCGTCACGATGTCCGACCGTACCTAGCGTACCTTCGAACTCCTCCGTTACGCTTTGGGAGGAGACCGCCCCAGTCAAACTGCCTACCATGCACGGTCCCCGATCCGGATGACGGACCCAGGTTAGAACCTCAAACACACCAGGGTGGTATTTCAAGGACGGCTCCATGAGAACTGGCGTTCCCACTTCAAAGCCTCCCACCTATCCTACACAAGTCTGTTCAAAGTCCAATGCAAAGCTACAGTAAAGGTTCACGGGGTCTTTCCGTCTAGCAGCGGGGAG
>JAXMER010000014.1:120000-122500 GCA_046348185.1 Rhodoferax sp.
CTATGTCCTGCTTTCGCATCTGCTCGACTTGTCAGTCTCGCAGTTAAGCACGCTTATGCCATTGCACTATCGTCACGATGTCCGACCGTACCTAGCGTACCTTCGAACTCCTCCGTTACGCTTTGGGAGGAGACCGCCCCAGTCAAACTGCCTACCATGCACTGTCCCCGATCCCGATAAGGGACCAAGGTTAGAACCTCAAACACACCAGGGTGGTATTTCAACGTTGGCTCCACGAGACCTAGCGACCGGACTTCAAAGCCTCCCACCTATCCTACACAGATCTGTTCAAAGTCCAATGTAAAGCTACAGTAAAGGTTCATGGGGTCTTTCCGTCTTTCCGCGGGGAGATTGCATCATCACAAACATTTCAACTTCGCTGAGTCTCTGGAGGAGACAGTGTGGCCATCGTTACGCCATTCGTGCAGGTCGGAACTTACCCGACAAGGAATTTCGCTACCTTAGGACCGTTATAGTTACGGCCGCCGTTTACTGGGACTTCAATCAAGAGCTTGCACCCCATCATTTAATCTTCCAGCACCGGGCAGGCGTCACACCCTATACGTCGACTTTCGTCTTTGCAGAGTGCTGTGTTTTTAATAAACAGTCGCAGCCACCGATTCTCTGCGGCCTCATTGGGCTCCATCCGCGAGTAAATCCCTTCACCTACTAAAGGCACACCTTCTTCCGAAGTTACGGTGTCAATTTGCCGAGTTCCTTCTCCAGAGTTCTCTCAAGCGCCTTAGAATACTCATCTCGCGCACCAGTGTCGGTTTGCGGTACGGTCGTCAATAGCTGAAGCTTAGTGGCTTTTCCTGGAAGCAGGGTATCACTCACTTCGGCTGCAAGCAGCCTCGTTATCACCCCTCATCTAAGCCCGGCGGATTTGCCTACCAGGCACGACTACAGGCTTGAACCAACATATCCAACAGTTGGCTGAGCTAACCTTCTCCGTCCCCACATCGCACTATTGATCGGTACAGGAATATTGACCTGTTTCCCATCAGCTACGCATCTCTGCCTCGCCTTAGGGGCCGACTCACTCTACGCCGATGAACGTTGCGTAGAAAACCTTGCGCTTACGGCGAGGGGGCTTTTCACCCCCTTTAACGCTACTCATGTCAGCATTCGCACTTCTGATACCTCCAGCATCCTTTACAACACACCTTCACAGGCTTACAGAACGCTCTCCTACCACTTGCAATAAATTGCACATCCGCAGCTTCGGTAACTGGCTTAGCCCCGTTACATCTTCCGCGCAGGACGACTCGATCAGTGAGCTATTACGCTTTCTTTAAATGATGGCTGCTTCTAAGCCAACATCCTGACTGTTTTAGCCTTCCCACTTCGTTTCCCACTTAGCCAATTTTAGGGACCTTAGCTGGCGGTCTGGGTTGTTTCCCTCTTGAGTCCGGACGTTAGCACCCGGTGCTCTGTCTCCCAAGCTGTACTCATCGGTATTCGGAGTTTGCATTGGTTTGGTAAGTCGCCATGACCCCCTAGCCAAAACAGTGCTCTACCCCCGAAGGTAATACTTGAGGCACTACCTAAATAGTTTTCGGAGAGAACCAGCTATTTCCAAGTTTGTTTAGCCTTTCACCCCTATCCACAGCTCATCCGCTAGTTTTGCAACACTAGTCGGTTCGGACCTCCAGTACCTGTTACGGCACCTTCATCCTGGCCATGGATAGATCACTTGGTTTCGGGTCTACACCCAGCGACTAATTCGCCCTATTCGGACTCGATTTCTCTACGGCTTCCCTATTCGGTTAACCTTGCCACTGAATGTAAGTCGCTGACCCATTATACAAAAGGTACGCAGTCACCCTTGCGGGCTCCTACTTTTTGTAAGCATGCGGTTTCAGGATCTATTTCACTCCCCTCCCGGGGTTCTTTTCGCCTTTCCCTCACGGTACTGGTTCACTATCGGTCGATGATGAGTATTTAGCCTTGGAGGATGGTCCCCCCATATTCAGACAGGATTTCTCGTGTCCCGCCCTACTTTTCGTTAGCTCAGTACCACACGTCTCTTTTCACGTACAGGGCTATCACCCGCTATGGCCAGCCTTTCCAGACTGTTCCGTTAATGTCGTGCTATCACTGACAGGCTTCTCCGATTTCGCTCGCCACTACTTTCGGAATCTCGGTTGATGTCTTTTCCTCGAGCTACTGAGATGTTTCAGTTCACCCGGTTCGCCTCGCATACCTATGTATTCAGTATGCGATACCTTTCGGTGGGTTTCCCCATTCGGAAATCTCCGGATCAAAGCTAATTTGCCAGCTCCCCGAAGCTTATCGCAGGCTATCACGTCCTTCGTCGCCTATCATCGCCAAGGCATCCACCACATGCTCTTATTCACTTGACCCTATAACTTTGACGTTTCTTGCGAAACCAAAGTCGTTTCAAGGAATGATGTCAGGTCTTTCACCTGACGCGTTATGCCGTATGAAGCTTTCGCTTCAATACTTGAATTTCAAACCGGAGTTTGAATATTCGTTT
>JAXMER010000014.1:125000-532324 GCA_046348185.1 Rhodoferax sp.
TCTAGCCCGGACTCAACTACCAACAACGCAATGGGGGACAGGGCTTACACGTAGTAGGTAAGCAAGGGCGGTGGCGCTACGCCGACGAGGCGGTCCTCGAAAATGCCTTTTTGTCGCATTTTGATATGCATTGCACGCAATTGAATTGCGAACTATAATACAGCCATGTCGACCGTAGCACCCCGTCCGAACCCCGAACAGCTGCTGGACAACCAGCTTTGTTTCGCCCTGTACGCAGCCTCACTTTCGATGACCAAGTTGTACAAGCCGTTGCTGGACGAGTTGCAGCTGACCTACCCCCAGTACTTGGTGCTGCTGGTACTGTGGGAGCGAGATGGGCCCAGCGTTTCTGAGCTTGGTTTGCGCCTGCAGCTGGATTCGGGCACCCTGACCCCTCTGCTCAAACGCATGGAAGCGGCTGGGCTGGTGCAACGTCAGCGCTCTAGCCTGGACGAACGCAAGGTGCATGTCTGCCTGACAGCTGTGGGGCGTGATCTGCAAACCCGCGCAGCCCATGTTCCTGGCTGCGTAGCGCGCCAAAGCGGCATCGGTCTGGAAGCGCTGACATCCCTGCGTGACCAGTTACAGCAGTTGCGTCTGGCACTGAACCCTTAACACCCCACAAACAGCAAGGATGGATTTCGTCATGCACCAACACCGATTGCCTCAAGCTGAAAGCGGCCGCCCCCTACTCACCTTTTTCCACAAGGGCGCCATTTCGCTGGTCGTTGGGACTGCGCTGATCGGACATTTCGCTTATGCCAATACGGTACAAATCGCCGACTCCAGCTTCAGATGCATACGCCAGATGACGCCGGTACGCCACTTCTACGTCGACAACCTCCTTGGTAACGTGGCTGGAACCGTTGCAGCGGCCAATGTTCCCCAAGGCGCCGTGTATCCGGAGGGCTCGGTTGTGCAGTTGGTCCCGACCGAGGCGATGGTCAAGCGGGAAAAAGGATTCAATCCCGCCACGGGTGATTGGGAGTTTTTCGAACTTCAAGTCGAAGCCAATGGCACGCGTATCGGCAAGCGAGGCTTTGCCGAAGTAAATAACCGATTCGGAAAGAACTGCTTCGCCTGCCATGCACCCGCCCGCGAGCCCTGGGATTTCGTTTGTGAGTCGAAGCACGGCTGTGAGCCGATCCCCATTGATCACAAGATGACCGGAGCCCTGCAACGTTCAGACCCCCGCTGTGGCGACGCTCAGCCCGAACCTGGTGACGCCATGGCGCTCTGGAAGTTACGCGCCATGGTCGCCGTCGGAGCTACTGTCAGCTGGCTCAAGAGTCTCTTCTAGTTTCTTCCCCCAAAACCCCTTGAACGGGCACCATGATTGAAAGGATATCCCGTGGTCACCACCCTCGAAAAAGTTGTCTACAAAGCCCATGCCACGTCCACCGGTGGACGTGATGGTCGCTCCCGTACCGACGACGGGCAACTCGACGTTGCATTGGCCGTTCCCCGTGAAATGGGTGGCAACGGCAAAGGGCTCAACCCCGAGCAACTGTTCGCAGCAGGCTACAGCGCCTGCTTTATTGGCGCCATGAAGTTCGTGGCGGGCAGCCAGAAAATTGCGCTAAGCCCCGACACCCACATCGACGCCACGGTTGGCATCGGCCCCACGGCCCATGGATTTGGCATCGAAGTCGAACTGCGCATCCACGTCCCGGGTATGGAGCGTGATCAGGCGCAAGCGCTGGTGGACCAGGCACACGCCGTATGCCCCTACTCCAACGCCACGCGCGGCAATATTCCCGTGACGCTGATTGTGGCGTGATGCAACCAGCGGCGGGCTCCAATCGACCGCCGATTGGGCGGCGTTCCGGGGAGCAAGTCGGCTTGGTTGCTCGATTCCATGGGAGCGCGAACCGCTCATCCGAGGGTTGGAATACAACGCCATTGATGCCGCCGCTGCGTTTTCGTTAAGCAAGGCACGCACCCTGAAATAGCTTACAGCGGCATCTAAGCTGCTTTCCAGGTCAATCTACCCGTTAGCCCCCGTAAATTCAACGCCATCAGCTATGATATTAATAGCATTCGAGACGCCATTGGGAGACCGCGCGCCGATGGCATAGCGGTATCGTCGAGCTTGAATACCGCCACGGCTTGCACCAGTTCCTGGGATTGCGCTTTCAAGGCCGCCGCAGAGGCGGCCATCTCCTCCACCAGAGCGGCGTTTTGCTGCGTAGCCTGGTCCATCTGCGAAACCGAACTGCCCACCTGTGCCACGGCGCCGGCCTGATCCCGGCTGGCCGTGCTGATCTCGGTCATGATGCGATTGACCTGTCCAATGCTCTCGACTACCTGCTGCATGGTCGCTCCGGCCCGATCCACCAGCGCATTGCCCTGCTCCACACGCTCCACGCTCTCGCCGATGAGCTGCTTGATCTCCTTGGCCGCCTGGGCGCTACGCCCGGCCAGCGCTCACACCTCGCCAGCCACAACAGCAAAGCCACGCCCCTGTTCACCAGCGCGGGCAGCCTCCACCGCTGCGTTGAGCGCCAGGATGTTGGTTTGAAACGCAATCCCATCGATGACCTGGATGATCTCGGCGATCTTGCGAGACGACGCATGGATGTCGCGCATGGTTCGCACCACATCGCCCACGGCCTCACCGCCTTGCGCGGCCACGGTGGCGGCTCCGTGCGCCAAAGTTTGCGCCTGCGCGGCATGACTGGCGTTGTGCTGCACGTTGGCGTTGAGCTCGTCCATGCGCGCAGCGGTTTGCTGCAGCGCACTGGCTTGCCCTTCGGTACGCGCCGACAAATCGAGGTTGCCCTGCGCAATTTCGGCGCTGGCGGTGGAAACGCTGTCGGCCCCTTTGCGAACCCGCTGCACCACCTCCACCAGGCTGGCCTGCATATCCTGTAAGGCTTCGAGCAACTGGGCAACCTCGTTGCGGCCATGCGGCTCAATGTCCACATGCAGATCGCCTCGCGCAACCGCCCGCGCACGGGCCACCGCCCGTACCAATGGGCGCGTGGTCGACCGAATGATCCATAGCGCCATGGCCACGCCAGCCGCGAGCCCCACGGTCAGCAGCACACCGATGACGGCCGCCATGCTGGTGGCGGCGGACTGGGTGGCTTCGGTGGAAGCCTCCAGCAGTTCATTCTGGTGCTTGAGCACCGCATCGAGCGCGTCGAAATACGCGCGTTGCGCCGGGCGCACCTTTTCCAGCAACATGGCCTTGGCTTCGAACACCTGGCCGTCCAGCGCCAGCGTGGTGGTCTCGGCCTCCAGCGGATCGTAGACAGCGCGCGTCTGCAGCAGCCGCTCCATCAGCGCCTGTCCGGCGGCATCGTCGGCCTGCGTTCGCAACGCTGCCAGGCGCTGCTCAATGCGCCCGCGCGCCTGCTCGATGCGCGTTCGCTCCTGGCCCATATCGGCCGAGCTGCTCATCATGATGATGTTGCGCACGGATTCTGCTATCAGCGAGACATCCCCCTTGATTTCATTGGCCAGGCTCATGCGCGGGATGCGCTCGCGCACCACCTCGCCAAACAGACCGTTGATGGCCGCAACCCGGTACTGTGCGACTCCCCCCACTATGGCAATCAACAGCACCAACACGCCAAAGCCCAGCCCGAGCCGGGTTGCAATACGCAAATCGCTGATATGCATGGCTTGATCCTCCAATGAGAACCTGATTTTGGACAATTGAGTGTGCCCAGCAAGTGTGGACCACCACATGCGGGTAAACCCGCCCCCAGTCGGCTGCAAACTTTTCGTCAGTCAGGTGCGGCATGATGTGCACCACGATTCAGAACAACAATTCCGAGGAGATCTTGTGCGCATTGCCCTGCTGTCCGACATCCACGCCAATATCCAGGCCCTGGACGCCTGCCTGGCTCATGCACGTGCCCAGCAGGCACAACGCTTCGTCTTCCTGGGTGACATGGTGGGCTACGGCGCCGACCCCAGCCCCGTCATCAACCGGATCATGCTGCTGACCGAGGAAGGCGCCCTGGCCTTGCTGGGCAACCACGACGCCATGGCGCTGACGCCCCCTGCCGAAATGAAAACCGTAGGCGACAGTACCGCCGCCTGGACCCACCGCCAACTGTCGGACGCACAGCGCCAATGGCTGTCCAGCTTGCCGCTGACGCTGCAGCAGGATCAGACCCTGTTTGTTCATGCCAGCGCCGACAACCCCGAGCGCTGGCGCTATGTGTACGACGCACGTGCAGCCGCGGCCAGCCTGGATGCAGCAGCGCAGGAGTGGGCTGGCGTGCATTACGTTTTTGGCGGCCATGTCCACCTGCAGACGCTGTACTACCGCGGCGTGGGTGACGGCCTCATGCCCTTCATGCCGCAGTCGGGCGTGGCAGTGCCCGTGCCGCGCCACCGCCAGTGGGTGGGCACGGTGGGTTCGGTGGGACAGCCGCGCGATGGCGATTCGCGCGCCATGTATGCCCTGTTCGACGACCAACGCGCCCAGCTCACCTTTCACCGCGTGCGCTACGACTACCTGGCTGCTGCCCAGGCCATCCGACGCGTGGGTTTGCCCGAATTTTTTGCCGACCGCCTGGAGGCTGGACGATGAAGCTGCTGGAAAACGGGACCGAGCTCGATGGTTTCCTGATCGACGAATGCATCCATTCCGGTGGCATGGCCCACGTGTACCGGGTGCACTATGCCGATGGCCAGCGCGATCCCGGCTTTGCCATGGCCATGAAAGTGCCACGCATGACAGCCGGCGACGGCGCCGAGAACATCGTGAGTTTCGAGGTCGAGTGGCAAATCATGCAGGTGCTGCAGGGCCGCCACGTTCCGCGCTTCGTGGCAGCGGGTGACCTCGATCGCGTGCCCTACCTGGTCATGGAATACATCACCGGCGAGACGCTGGAGCACTGGATCGATGCCGATCCCCTGCCCGACGTGGAACAGATTGCCTGGCTGGGCAATGCCATGGCGCGCGCCCTGCACGCCTTGCACCAGCAAAACACTGTGCACCTGGACCTCAAGCCCGCCAACGTGCTGTTTCGAGGCGACGGCACCGCGGTGCTGCTGGATTTTGGCCTATCGTGCCATGCTCATTACCCCGACCTGCTGGCCGAGCAGTTGCGCAAGGCCGTCGGCTCGCCAGCCTGGATCGCACCCGAGCAGGTGGTGGGTGTGCGCGGCGATCCGCGCAGCGACATCTTTGCCGTAGGCGTCATGCTCTACCAGCTCTGCACCGGACGCTTGCCCTTTGGAACGCCGCAAACTCCTGGTGGCCTGCGGCAACGCCTGTGGGTCGATCCGGTGCCGCTGCGCAAGTACCGCCCCGAACTGCCCGAGTGGTTGCAGGAGGTGGTGCTGCGCTGCCTGGAGCCCGAGGCGGCCAAGCGCTACCCCTCCGCCGCACATCTTGCCTTCGACCTGAGCCACCCGGATCAGGTCACCATCACGGCGCGCGGCCGCAAGCTCACGCCCACCAGCTTTGGCACGCATTTTCGGCGCTGGCTCAAGGCCGCCGGGATGCACTACAAGCCCAGCCCCATCGCCGCACAACAGGCCGACGAGGTACCCATCGTCATGGTGGCGGTGCCGCACAAGGACGTGACCGACGCCACCCTGTACTCGCTGCGCCAGGCGGTGGCCCGCTCGCTGGGCACGCGCCCCGGTGCGCGGCTGGCTTGCGTCACCGTGATCTCGCCCAACGAAACCAGCAGCTCCGACGAAGATCGCAGCGAAACCAATGTGCACCGGCGTTATCTCACCACGCTGCGCCAATGGGCGCAGCCACTGGAGCATCCGGGCCACCAGACATCGTTCCATGTGCTGGAATCGGGCGATGTAGCCCAGGCTTTGCTGGACTATGCCAAGGGCAACCATGTGAGCCTGATCGTGATGGGCGCGGCCACGCACGGCCTCAAGACGCAGCGCTTCGTGGCCACCGTGCCGATCAAGGTTGCCATGGAAGCCCCCTGCACCATCATCCTGGTCAAGCAAGCCCTGCCCTTCGAGTTGCTGGCCCAAAGCGAGGACAAGGCCCCGGCAGCGGGCTATTCCGATGGTGACGCCGACACCCTGCAGCCCAAACTGTATGGCGATGATCTCGGGCCGCTCGGGTAGCACCAATCCCAGCGACAATGCGGCCATTTTCAGGCTCTTGAAAGGAACCCTCCCATGCGTGGCAATGTTGCAGCCATTGTGCTGATCGTCTTCGGCGTTTTCTTTCTGCTGACCAACCTCGGACTGGTCAACGTCAGCCTGGCCGAACTGCTCAAGACCTGGTGGCCCCTGATCCTGATCGTGCTGGGCATCGCCATGATCGTCAAACGCACCGACAACAAGTAACCCCCGACGTGCATGCCCATGCGTTTGACCGCCTGACGCCCGACGTCGTCCTGGACGCGCTTGCCAGCGTGGGCCTGCTGGGCGACGGGCGGCTAACGGCGCTGTCGTCCTACGAAAACCGCGTCTACCAGGTGATGCTGGAAGACGGCAGTTCGGTCGTGACCAAGTTCTACCGACCTGGGCGCTGGAGCGACGCACAGATTCAGGAAGAACACGACTTCGCCGCCGAACTGGTCGCCGCCGAAGTACCCGTGGTGGGGCCGCTGGTCCTGCAAGGCGCCAGCTTGCACCACTGGGACGGCTTTGCCTTCAGCGTCAGCCCGCGCCGCGGCGGCCGCCCCCCGGAGCTGGACGACACGGAAGTACTGGAATGGATCGGACGCTTTCTGGGGCGTTTTCACACGGTCGGCGCCAGCAAGGCATTCGCCCACCGCCCCGCTCTCACCGTGCACAGCCACGGCTGGGAGCCCCTTCAGTGGCTGCTGGATCACGACCAAGTGCCCCTGGACGTGCAGGCCCCCTGGGAACGCAGCTGTCGAGATGCTATTGAAATGGTAGCTACCTATCCAGCATTTGCGGGGGCTAACAACCAAGTTGGCATCAACACACCGGCGCAGACCATGCTGCGCCTGCATGGTGACTGCCACCCCGGCAACATCCTGTGGACACCGACCGACGCCCCGGCGGCAGCCGGGCCGGGGCCCCACTTTGTCGATCTGGACGATGCGCGCACGGGCCCGGCCATCCAGGACCTGTGGATGCTGGTCAGCGGCGACCGCACCCAGCGAAGCCGCCAGATTGGTGCCCTGGTCGACGGCTACGAACAGGTACGCGGCTTTGATCGTCGCGAACTGGCCCTGATCGAACCGCTGCGTACACTGCGGCTCATTCACTACAGCGCCTGGCTGGCGCGACGCTGGGACGACCCCAGCTTCCCAGCCAATTTCCCCTGGTTCGGCACCAGCGACTACTGGAAGGGCCAGATCCAGATGCTGCAAGACCAGATCGAAGCCATGCAGGAAGAGCCGCTGGTGGTCTGATGCCGCTGCACACGCTCAACATCGTCGGCGCCGGGCGGGTCGGGCAGACCCTGGCGTATCAATGGCACCAGGGTAGTGTTTTCGCGGTGCAGGACGTGCTGACGCGATCAGACGCCAGCGCCCGCGCAGCCTGCAGCCGCATCGGCGCGGGTACGCCACATACCGCGCTGTCGGCCCTGCACCGTGCCGATGTCTGGATGCTTGCCGTGCCCGACGCCGAACTTCCCAACTGCGCAGCAGCGCTGGCAGCAGTACAGCCTGCGCAAGCCGAACCCGCACGCCCCGTCATCGCCTTTCACTGCAGCGGCGCGTTGGGCTCCGAGGTGTTGGCGCCGTTGGCGGCATTGGGTTGGCACACAGCCAGTGCGCACTGCCTACTCAGCTTCGCCCACATCGACACTGCCTTGGCACAATTCCCCGGCACGCCCTGCGCGCTGGAGGGCAGTGCCACCGCGTGCGAGCCCCTGCGGCAGGCCTTTGCCGCCATCGGTGCCCAGTGCTTTACCCTGGCCAGCAGCGACAAGTTGCTCTACCACGCAGCCGCCGTATTCGCCACCAACTTCCTGCCGGTGTTGCAGGCTACGGCAGAGGACCTCTGGACACGCACCGGCATGCCGCCCGCGCTGGTGGCCCACGCCCGCGCCGCACTGCTGCGCAATGCCGTGGCCAACATCACAACGCTGGGTCCGCAGGCTGCGCTGACCGGACCGGCCGCGCGGGGCGATCACACCGCGATCGAGCGCCAGGGCGCCGCCGTTGCCCAGTGGGACCCCGACGCGGGCGCCGCCTATGCCGCACTCAGCGCCCTGGCGCTGCGCCTGGCTTCCAAGAAAAACACCGGCTAGCCCCCGTAAAACAAGGCGAAATAGCTATCATTGTTATAGCGTCTTCACCTCAGGGCGCATGTTCTGTCGGATAAACCACGCCAACGAGAGCAGCACGATCACAGCCAGAATGCGCTGTATGGGCAGGTTTTCGTCAAAGTCCTGCGCCTCGGCAATCAACATAGTCGCAGCCACCGCCAGCAGCGCAGCCACGGCGCGCAAGCTGAGGCTGCGCGGTTGCCAATGGTGCGCCGCGATTCGTGCCGACCATTGGCTGCCCAGCAAACCGGCCAGCAACCCCAACGCAGCGCCCACCGCCACATCGCCGGGCCAATGCGCACCAACCGCGATCCGTGACAAGCCCGTAAGCGCCGCCAACACCAGCAGCCAGCTGTGACGTACGCGTTTGACCGGCGGTAGCGAAAACCACAGGGCCGTGGCACAGGCAAACGCCGTCAGCGTATGACCCGAGGGCATGGACACGTTGTGCAGCGTTTCCCCCACGATGCGCATCTGCAGGTTCTCCACCACGGCAGCGGGCCGGGGGCTTTCGATCACCCCTTTACCCAGGCGGGCAAATACCACCACCCACGGCGCGGCACACAACCAAGCCCACAGCAGCCGGGGCGACAACACCAGCAGTGGCGCGGTGGCACCCAAGATGCCCCAGGCGTTGCCCAGCAAGGACAAACCCGTCCAGACCGGCGCCACCACGCTGGCGCAGGCGCGGTTCAGGGCGAGGAACAGGGTCGGCTCCCAGACGTGCAGCCACAGCGGGGCAGTCCAGGCCAGCAGCAAGAAGGGCAGGGCCCACAGCCAGCTCGGTACGGGCCGCGGCGCATCGGCGGGTTGCCCGTGGCCGCACATCGGCGCACGAGCCAGGTCGGATTCGTGGTCAGACATCAGGAAGCGCCCTGCAACCGTGGCTGGGGCGCACCCGACCAACCCTTGCAGGCGTAAAAGCGGAAAGTCGCGATGGTAGCGCCCAGGCGCTGCACCTGCAGCGTATCGCGCAGTACACAGTCGGTGAAGCCGTGCGCGCCCACCGGCACTTCATACCCAAGCTGCGACCAGTCCACCAACAATGTCGCTGCGCCCGCAGGCAGCGGCCCAGCCCACAGCGTGAATTGGTCGAACCGGTCTTCGAGTACATGCACCGGCAAGGGTCGCGCGTACCAACCGAGTCGGCTGGCCAGTGTCCAATTCTGCACACTGACGCTGGGCAGACCTTCTTGCTGGGCTAGCTCGCGCGCGCGCGCGCCAGCGCGGTCCCAGCCATGCACATCGGCAAAGGGATTGGACGGCTGCGCGCTATTTCCCTGGCCTATGGCTTGGGTCAGCAAGGGCTGCCCGGCCGTGACCATCAGCCCCAGCAGGACCGTACACGTCAGCGCCTGCAGGCCCGCCAAGCTGGTGCGCAGCCACTGGCGCGCGCGTACCGCAGCCAGCCCCAAGCCCGCAAACGGCGCCAGGCATACCCACGCCGGGGCAGTCCAGTGCGGCAAGCTCGTACCCCCGCCCGCCATCACGGCCAGAACGCCCCACGGCAGCAAAAAGAACGCCGTCAGGCTGCGTACGCCAACCGTTGCATCCTGACGCACGCCCAGCCAAGCGGCCAAGAACAAGGGGCCATAGGCCAGCAACTGCACCACGGCAAAACGCAGAATGTGGGCCCCTTGCCAACCGCCACCGGAACCATGTTGCAGTTGGTATGCAAAAGAAATCCACTGGTGCTGGTAGTTCCAACCAAGGACCGGCATGATGCAGACCGCGGCCAACAGCACGGCCAGCCACAGTCCCGGCTGGCGCAGAACACGCACGCCGTGCCAGTTCAACAGGCACAGCGCCACCGCCAACGCCCACAGGATGGCGGTGTATTTGCTCAACCCCGCCAGTCCCAGCAGGAGCCCCAAGACGACCCAGAACCGACAACGGTGCAGCGCGGCTGCCTCGCGCAAATCCAACGTCACCCACATGACGGCGCTCGCCAGGGCCATCAACAAGGTGTCGGGCAACAGACCGATCCCCAGCACATGCAGCAAAGGCGACAAGGCCATCACCGCCACCGCCCACGCCCCAGCATCGCCCCTTGCAGGCGTTACAGGCGTCTGGGACCCCTGCAGGCGCAGGGCCAGTCCATGCACCAGCACCGCCGCGAGCAACCACAGCGCCTCCGCAACCAAGCGCATCACACCCACCGGCGCGCCCAGCGCCACCAAGGGCCACTGCAGCCATCCGACGAGGGGCGGGTGGTCGAAATAGCTCCAGTCGAGGTGTACGGCATACAGCGCGTAATGGGCCTCATCCACCGATAGACCCACCAAGGCCCCCAACAACGCATGGACCAGGCACGCCGTGAGCAGCCACAGACGTGCAGGACGTGAAAAATGGAAGGGAGCAACAGAGGCGGACGTGGGCATGTGCGCAGTCTAAACTGCAACCATGCACCCACCGTGCCGCCCACTATGAGGACAAGCCAACCATAGTGGGCGTTAGTGGCCCCGCGCGGTCAGTGCAAGAACTGGGGGCACCTTAATAGACCAGAGTCCAGCTCGGCAACCCATGGTTCGACCGACTCGCGGATTTGGGCGTCGTTCTTCAAGATGCGCAGCATGATGCGGGTCTTTTCTGCCCGCTCGCTAGAGGCCAGCTCAAGTCCCTGAGACTGGCTTCGGAGCTGTTCTATTAGTACTGAACACACCCCTTCACACTGCGCAATACCCTCCCAGTCTTGCATCTGGGCAGCCTGCAGCATGCGTACACTGGCGGCCTCAATGGCCTTGTAGCAGTCAAGAAGCGCTTGAGACATGGCTTGCCCCCTCGATTTGCTTCCAGCTCTCGGCAATACGAGCAATGAGGCTAGCAACTTCCTGCAATGCCGCAGCATCACTGCGCACATTGGCGAGCACCAGCTTGTGGCTGCAGTATTCGTACAGCGCATGCAGATTTGCCGCCAACTCGCCACCTGCCTCCAGGTTCAAGGGGGCACGCAAACCCTCTTCCACAATACGTAACGCCTTGCCAATGTGTTTGACCTTGTCGGGCACATCGCCTCGCGCGATAGCTCTGCGAGCAGATTCGAGACTTCGCAACAATTCATCAAACAACATGACAACCAACTGATGTGGCGACGCAGCATCCAAGGCCGTATCAACGGCAACACGCTTATAGGCATTGGCAGAGCGGGCGGCAACAGAGGTGTACATAGTGGGGCTCATGCGTTGGGATATGTACTCTTTATCGGCAAGTTTTCAGCAAGCTGAATCCCCAAATTCAGTTCGACGACTTATTCCACTGCGTCACTTGTTGGGTGATGTAGTTGTTCAATGCCGTCAACGACGCCATCTTGGTGTCCAAGGTGCTGTATTGCTTGCGCAACCGGGCCTCGGTGCGGTCTGCCCGGTCATTCACCCGCTGCTGCTCTGTCGCGTTGGTCGTCAGTTCCTTCTCCAAAGCCACGGTCTTGTTGGACACCGCGCCGCCGGTTTGCAACACGGCCTTGGCCAAGTCCCGGAACTTGAGTGCAAAACCATTGGATTGGGATGATCCATTGTTCTGGGTGAACAATTTTTTGAGTTCGTCGCCATTGTTGGCAGCAACGCCCATTTTGGTGGAGTTTTGCGACAGAGTGCCGTCGCGCTGCACTTCCAGGCCAATATCGGACAAACGCTGGTAGGCCGAGCCCGTGGAGGTGGAACCCGTGAGCGTGCGCAGCACATTGAGTACCCCCACCACCGCAGAGTCGCCCTGGAACGCGCCCGGGGTCTTGGTGCCGGCGTCATACTTGGTCAGCTCACTCAAATTGGTAACCAGCTTGTTGTAAGCGTCCACAAAGGCACCAATGCTCTTTACAGCGGGCGTTACGTCTTCACTCACGGTCAAGGTAAGCGGAGTGCGTGCCTCGGACAACTGCCCATAGTTGGTGGTCGTAACCTGCGAGGCCGTGATGGTTACGCCCGGCACGTTGTCCGCGTACACGTTGTTGGCAGAAGTGACCGCCAGGCCGTTGATACGGGCCCGACCATCCTGGGCGTACTGCACCGGCTGGGATCCCGACCCCATGCCGAACGCGCCGGTTTCCGGGTCGAAAGCCAAACGTGACAAGCCGGCGTTGTCCGCCGGAAAGCCATCTGCATCCACGCTGGCCTGCACACGAAAACCACTGGCCGCGCCTGTGTCTTTGGAACGCAACAGCAGGCGCTCGCCCGTCGCATCTTTGAAGACCGTCGCAACCACGCCCGCATTGGCCGCATTGATTTTCTCCGCCACGGTGGTGACGGTATCGCTCGCAGTCACGGTAATGTCCACCGCAGCGGCGGCGCCTGCGGCAAATGTGGGCGCTGCAGCCGTCGGGTTTACGGGGTCGGCCGCGCCACCCGACCAGGTGCCACGCTGAATAGTGAGTGTGCCAGCACCCACGGCTGCGCCCGACACCATGGACGCCGATGCCAGCGACTGGTTCCGGGCCAGCAAATCCACATCCATCGTAAAGCTGGTTGGCAAAGTGCCTTGAGTAGCGGTTATCGTCGCCGCGTCGCTCTTGGACGAGCTGGTTTTTACACCTTTCCAAGCGCTATCGGTCAGCATGGCTTCGGCTGCCGCCTGCAGCGATGCAAACTGGGACTTCACCTGCCCGTAGGTCGTAATCTTAGCCTGCGTGGCCGTAGCCTTGAGCTTGAGCGTGCTGAGCGGTGCGCGCTCCAAGTCCACGAGTTTTTTGACAATGCTCTCGGTGTCAAGCCCGCTGCCAATTCCAAGGGAAGAGATCGTGGCCATTTTCTGCTCCTAAATCACACCCAAAAGGGGGAAACTCGCAACAGTGTTACATACAAGTCAGAAGTGTTAAGCGCCAAAAAACAGCACAAACCTTTTCCTGCCTCACGGAGCAAAGGGGGGCACGCCCACGCGTACCCCCCTTTGACGCACAAACTTAACAAATCAGCGCAACAGAGCCAAAATTCCTTGCGGCAACTGGTTGGCCTGCGCCACCATGGCAGTGCCCGCTTGTTGCAGAATCTGCGCGCGGCTCAGGTTGGCGGTTTCCGAGGCAAAGTCGGCATCCTGGATGCGGCTACGGGACGAGGACAAATTCTCAGACGACACTTGCAAATTCGAAATCGCCGTATCGAAACGTGATTGCAAGGCGCCCAGCTTGGCCCGCTCTCCGCTAATGAATGACAGCGCGGAATCTACCGTTTTGAGTGCATCGGTCGCTTTCGTCACTGTGGTGACGTCCAGATCGGACACCTTCTTAAGGGTTGAAGACTGGCTACCAGCAACACCGAGTTGCGCAGCAGCTGAGCCAGTGGTCGCAGCCGCGCCGAACGTCTTGTCCGAATCCAGCGTAATGTATCCACTGGTAATTGCACTACCGGTAGATCCATTGGTGGCCCCACCGGTCACCGTGGCAGTCGCACCTACCGTCGCCAGAGTGCCCGTTGCTACCGCTGGCGCGTACTTCTGCATCACGACGTTGCCAGCCATGGAGCCGTCTGCGTATTCCGCAATCAAAATGTCGTTGCCGGTGGCATTTGTTAAAAACAAGGCGCCGTTAGAGTCCAGGCTGGCAACAACCCCGGTTTTTGACGATTTTTCGTTGATGGCAGAGACAGCCGCCGACAATGCATCTGTGCCGCTGGTGGCCGACAGCGTGAACGAAACGGTTTCAGCGGTGCTGTTGTCCGAGCGCAGGCTGATCGAGTAGGAACCCGTCGCAGTGAAGGTGATACCCACGTCGGTGCGTGCCGAGGCCGTAACGCCGGTGCTGGATGTCTTCAGATTCACCAAGTCGGCTGTAGCCTTGGCGGTTGCGTTGGAGTTCATCGCAACCGTTGCACTCCCCAGTGCGCCGTTGATGCTTACGGTGTCGTTGGCGGTACTGTTGGCGCCATTGGCACCCCAGGCTCCCGTGACAGCGGCAGGGCCATTGGCAACCACCTGGTTGTTTCCGTACACCGTGGTGCGCATGTTGGCGGTTGCTGCGGTAATGGTTTGTCCCGCATTGGCACCCACTTGGAACTGCGCCGTGCCAAAAGTGCCGTCAAGCAGCTTCTGACCGTTGAATTCGGTCGTCTGTGCGATGCGATCCAGTTCCGACACCAGCTGGGTAACTTCCTGGTTCAGCGCCTGGCGGTCGCCAGCGCTATTGGAGGCGTTGGCCGACTGGACAGCCAATTCGCGCACACGCTGCAAGATGTCGCCAGCGGCCTTCATGGCCCCTTCCGCCGTTTGCGCCAACGAAGTTCCGTCGTTGGCATTGCGCACGGCTTGGTTCAGCCCGCGAATCTGTGACGTCATTCGATCGGAAATGGCCAAGCCAGCAGCATCGTCTTTGGCGCTGTTGATGCGCAAACCCGACGACAGGCGCTGAATGGACGTGCTCAGCGCAGACTGACTGCCACTGAGGTTGCGCTGCGCTGTCAGCGAATTAACGTTGGTATTAATCGTGGCGGCCATCGTAAATCTCCTTAAAAAGGTCCGACGAATAGGGCGCTATGCGCCGACTGCGACACCTTGCACACCGTATGGCTCGACTGAGACCAGGCTGCGCAGAAAGCACCGTTGGATGAGTTTTCGGCCCCCCACAAAAAAACTTGAGCCACAAACTCCCGATATGCAGTCTTTTTCCCCTATTTATTCGGCGAATGGCTTTTTACCGGATTCCCACAATCCACTCATCCGTATCGGAAGGCTTGCGCCCCTAGAGTGAAGCGTCGAGCCATCGAAACCCTTTTGCAAGGAGAATGCAATGGCCGCCATCATCAATACCAACGTAGGCTCGCTGACTGCGCAGCGCAATCTCAGCAGCAGCCAATCTGCGCTGGGAACTTCCATTCAGCGCCTGTCGTCGGGCCTGCGCATCAATAGCGCCAAGGACGATGCGGCCGGTCTGGCCATTTCCGACCGCATGACTTCGCAAATTCGGGGATTGAACCAGGCAGTACGCAATGCCAATGACGGCATATCCTTGGCGCAGGTAACCGAAGGCGCAATGGGTGCAGCCAGCGCCATTTTGCAACGTGTCCGCGAATTGGCTGTGCAGTCGGCCAATGCGTCCAACAGCGCAGGTGACCGCCAAGCGCTGAACCAGGAAGTCACGCAGTTGGTTTCTGAGCTGGACCGCATCTCCCAAACCACCGAGTTCAATGGCCAGAAGCTGCTCGACGGCACCTTCGGTACGGCACAGTTCCAAATTGGTGCCAATGCAGGGCAGACCATCACCGCCGCGACCGCAAATCTGCGCACATCGGTTTACGGTAACAACCAGGTGGTTGCCAACGGACCGGCTGCGGTGACCGGCGCATGGGGTGCCAATGGCGCCAACAGTACCGCCACCGACACCGTAAGCATCAACGGCGCACTGGGGAGTGCAACGGTTGCGATGAACTCCAACGCAACCGCCAAGGCTACAGCCGACTTGGTGAATCTGAAGACATCCAGCACCGGCGTTACGGCCTCGGCACGCACCGACGTGGGTATCACCTTCACTGCGACGGGTTCCTACTCGATCAGCCTGCGCTCGGACAACAGCACCGCTGAAACCGTCGCATTCACGCTGTCGGCCACCAGCGGCACAGATGCATTGTCGGCGGCTGTCTCTGCCATCAACGAAAAGTCTTCTCGCACCGGTGTCATTGCCAGCCTGGACTCCAACGGCGCCTTGTTTTTAACAAATGCCACCGGCAACGACATTTTGATTGCCGAATCTGCCGACGGCTCCATGGCTGGCAACGTCGTGATGCAGAAGTACGCGCCAGCGGTAGCGACGGGCACTCTGGCGACGGTAGGTGCGACTGCCACGGTGACCGGTGGGGCCACCAATGGATCTACCGGTAGTGCAATTACCAGTGGATACATTACGCTGGATTCGGACAAGACGTTCGGCGCGGCTGCGACCACTGGCTCAGCTGCTGCCCAACTCGGTATTGCCAGTAGCAATGCGTCAACGTTGAAGAAGGTTGCAGATTTGGACGTTACCACTGTAACGAAAGCGACTGATGCACTAAAAACCGTAGACTCGGCGCTTGCGTTTATCAGCGGAGAACGCGCCAAATTGGGCGCGTTACAGTCCCGGTTTGAAACTGCCATATCGTCTTTGCAAATTACATCTGAAAACCTCTCAGCATCACGCAGCCGAATTCAGGATGCCGATTTTGCCGCCGAAACCGCCAATCTCTCTCGCGCACAAATACTGCAACAGGCTGGCACGGCCATGGTGGCGCAAGCCAACCAATTGCCGCAGGGTGTGCTTGCGCTTCTGCGCCAGTAGTTTGCATCCCCGCACCTTTGCTGCCTGCCTTCATGGAGTAAACCCAATTGAATTACCAAGCAGCAATTGATGCGGCCGACTGGCCTGGGCTGGAGCAGCATTGCCTGCAACGTTTGAAGAAAAAACCCAAAGACCACATCGCCCACCACCATTTGTGTTTGGCACTCATCAAGTCGGGGAAACGACAGGAGGCAGTAAAACGATACCAAGTGGCGCTCAGGCTCTGGCCACAGGATGCGGAGTTTTTGATCAATTGTGCCAACCAGTTGATCGTATTGGATCGAATCGACGAAGCCTTACCCATGGTCATAGCTGCATGCCAGGCACGCCCCAACCATGGGTACCCCTGGGCCATACTCGCGCAGGTGCACTATCGACTTTGCAACTACGAGCAAGGTTTTTCTGCGGCATCCAACGCATTCAATGCCGCCACCTCCCACGACGAATTGGTTGCTGCGCTGACGCAACGATCCATTCATCGCCGCGAGTTAGGTCAGATCAAGGAGGCCGTTCTGGATGCAGAGGCCGCGCTCGCTTTGGCCCCAGGCGATGTGGCGAACCATGTAAACCGCATGCTCTTCATGCTCGCCGACCCAGGCCGTAGCATCCAGGACGTAGCACGCGCCGCCAAGGAGTTTGCACACATTGCCGAATCGCCCTACCTGGGACATTGGCCTGCTTTTGAGCACCTGCGAACCACCCCTTGGAAAAAGCTAAAAATCGGATTTGTGTCAGGCGACTTCCGGAGCCACTCGGTAATGTACTTTGTCGAAGGGCTCCTTGCACAGTTAGATCGTCGACAATTTGAAGTGCATGCCTTTTATTTACATGAATTCGAAGACGAGGTCACGCAGCGGGTGCGTGCCCATGTAGACGTTTTTTCCAAAATAGCAGCTGCTGATGTTGACGCACAGTGCAAGATCATCCGACAAAGTAATATAGATATCGCCATTGATCTGGCGGGCCATACCGGGCACAGTGGCATCATGGCCATGGCTAGAAAGGTAGCGCCCATACAGATTTCTTGGCTCGGTTTTCCCGCCACCACTGGCTTGCAGGCAGTGGATTACAAATTTGCAGATGACATCACCGACCCGCAAAATATAGAAGGCCAATACAGCGAAACCCTGTACCGCCTGCCTACATTTTTTTGCTGCTACAGGCCGCTCATTCGCAACCCACTGTACCGGTATCAACCTGCTTATCAAGTAGCGCAAACACCGGCTTTGCGCAACGGGTATATCACCTTTGGTTCTAGCAACAACCTGGGCAAACTGACGGATGATGTGCTACGCACATGGGGTGAAATACTGCAAAAAGTTCCCACCGCCAGGCTTCTTATTGAAGGCAAGAACCTTGAAAATGAAAATATCGCGCTGCGCTACAAACAACGGTGTGAGAAGCTGGGTATTGACGTAGATCGACTGGATTTACTTGGCCTCAATACTGCAAACCAATATCTCACGTATCACCAGGTTGACATTGCGCTTGACCCCTTCCCACTCACTGGTGGCACCACGAGTTTCGATGTGCTGTGGATGGGTGTACCACTGGTATCGCTAGAAGGTGACTGTTTCAAAAGTCGCATAAGCAGCGGAATGCTTTACAAATTGAACCACGCAGAGTGGCTAGGAAAAACCACCGAAGAATATATCAACATTGCATGCCATCTCGCTGCAAACCATGAACAGCTCAATGCCCTGCGGCAACAATTGCGCCCTGAAATGGAACAGTCGGTACTCATGCGCGAAGACATATTTTGTCAACATTACGGGGAGGGGCTACGGGTGATGTGGCTCAAATGGCTGGCGCAGGGACAACACCCCCAAGATAATGAAGCCCAAGAGCAATTGATGCAGGCCTGGCTGCCATCTATGCCTGCCGACTGGCAAACCTCGCCGCAGCCCGGTGTAGGAATACGCACTGGCGAGCGCATTTCTCTCCCTCAGGCCCACGCAATGCTGGAGTCACTTCTGAAAGAAGCACACCGTGAAAGCGCAGCCTCACCCCATCAAGGCGACGGATTGATTAGTAGCCAAGAGTGGATTGCAGTTACCGAATTTGCAACCACTATCCTCAATGCAATCCCCCACGATCCCGTTGCGCTGGCAGTCTTGGCTGAAGTGGAACACGCCCACGGTCACACCGAATTTGCCGTAACCTATTTGCGACATGCCACCCAGGCAATGGGCATGGGGGTCGGCGCCACCGCCTGATATCCCCCGCCAGCGGGTGGCGATCTTTACCCCTTGTTGCGACGCAAAAACCCATGCGGCGCTACCGTCACCTGAAGGCGCCGCTCCATGTCAGCGTCGATTTCAAACTCAGGATGCTCCGCCAGCCATTGGTGCACCGCCGTCTTGGGGTTGTCTCCTACGTCCCAAGACCGGTCTGCAAAGAAACCCGGTGGCATGTCCTGCACAAAAGTATCAAACACCACGCAATAGCTGCCTGACGTTACCAGCGGCGCATAGGCATTCAACTCGGCCAGCACATGGTCATGGGTATGCATGGAGTCAAGGCACACCATCACCCGCCCGGCTCCCGCTGCTTCGGCCTTCACGCGTGCAATGGTGGTTGGATCGATGGAAGACCCCTCGATCATCCGGATGCGGCTGGCCATCGGGTGTGTCTCGATCGCGGCGCGGTTGTGGGCTCTGATGTCGATGTCCACACCAATGACCCTGCGCTGCGAAACACGCGGATCCATAGTGGCACCCATTTCGATGGCCTCCACCATGTCCAGCAGCGCCAGCATGGAAGCGCTCAGCACCAACGATCCCCCATGGGCAATGCCGGTTTCAATGATGACGTCAGGCCGCACACGCCAGATCAAATCCTGCACGGCCACCATATCCTGCGGGTACTGGATGATGGGGCGGCCCATCCAGTCGAAGTTGTACACGTATTTTCGCTGCATCGACTCCTGCAGCCACGTGCGCGACAGTGCGGAAAATGCCTCATCTACCGCATACGCCTCCAGCCGCTGCTGTCGCTCCTGGTCAAATTGAATGATGGGATCGGTCATTTTTTCCACCTTGTCAGTCCATTTTCTCTACAGAGTCCAGCAACGCCATGTCCCAAATGGAACGGGGCAATGCATGGCCCCATTCTTGTTGCACCCGCTCAACAGCAATCGAAGGGAACGTTTGCAGCGGTGCATTCGGCAGTACATGGGATACACACCCCGTGTGCCTTTCAAGCCAGGACAACCATTGGCCGTGTGAGGTCTGCACTCCACTGGCCACGTTATAGATGCGGGAACGCCCCTGCAGCGCAATACAGGCCAGCCACGCAGCCACATCATTCACATGCACATAGTCTTTGGACGAACAGGGGTCGGATCGCAAGGCCACCCGCCCCTGGCGCGCCTGATGGATCAAGTCTGCGACCAGGTTACCCGACCGCCAATCCATTCCTGGCCCCACGACGTTGGAGAGCCGAGCGACCCGCACCCCATCCCTGCCGCAGGCAGCGCAAAGTGACTCCCCCGTGAGTTTGGACAGGTTGTACAGATACGATGGATCATGCGGCAGTACCGTCAACGGTGCTTCTTCATGGGTGCTTTGCGCCCCACAATAGACCCTTGTGGACGACAGATACAGCAAGGTTTCAAAGCGTGAGTGCTGCAGCACCTCGCTCAAGAGCCCGACATGGGCCTGTACAGTGTCAAAGGGACGCGAACGGAAATCAGCCGTCAGCCCGATGCAATAGACCACATTCCCCAAGGGCTGCAAGAACACATCGGGATCACCTCGCCGAGGTGCCCACACCTCATGCCCCTGGGCCTGCAGATAGGCAACCAGCCGACTTCCGATGTAGCCAGTGCCCCCCAGCACGGTGAACTTGCTCATTGCCGCTTCCTGACGGCACTCAGGGGCTGCCCTGCATACACGGTATGGGCATCTAATGCACCTCGCACGATCGATCCAGCGCCAACCACGCAACCTTGGCGCAGGTAAGCGCCATCGAGCAGCACGCAGTTGGCACCGATCCAGACATCGTCTTCAATAACGATGCCGCCCTTGCTGGGTAAAAAGCCCTGTTCACGGATCAACCTGCCACGATCCTCGAACGCATGGTTGACAGGTGCAAACGTGCAATTGGCGGCAATCGCCACATGGTTGCCTATGCGGATTCCATTCCCGGTATAGAGCACGCAGCCGGCATTGATGACCACATGCTCTCCGATCAGCAGATCGCCCATACCGCCCGCTGGCTTGACCTTGACAAAGCTATCGATGACTGCATGGGCACCCACCACAATGCGGGTGCCACGCACTGAATCCTCAATATCGGCAAGCGCCGACACACGGGCGGTGGGGTGGATGTCGATCATTCAATAGACCTCCAGCCGAGGTACGGCCACCACAAACCGCCCGCCCCAGCCGCAGACATAGTCCAACTGCGCCGCCACTTCATCCCGCAGGTTCCAGGGCAGAATCAGCACCCGGTCAGGCCGGTGCGCTTTCAGGTGGGTCTCATCCACGATGGGAATGCGGCTGCCCGGCAAGTACTGGCCCTGCTTGGCCGGGTTCTTGTCCACCACGTAGGGCAGAAGGTCCGGGCGCACGCCCGCAAAGTTGAGCAAGGTGTTGCCCTTGGCCGCAGCGCCGTAGGCGCCCACCTTGAGCCCCTGGGCCTGGCATTGCAATAAAAATGATAGCAACTCACGCTTTATTCGTGCAGGCTGGCGCTGAAAATCGCTGTAAAACGACTCGTTCAGCATGCCTGCGGCGACCTCGGTTTCCAGCAGTCGCGCCACGCGAGTAGCGCCTTCGGGGGAGGCCTGTGGGTGGGCCGTCGCGTCCGCCCGTGCGGCAAACACGCGCAGGCTTCCGCCGTGGGTGGGCAGCTCCTGCACATCAATCAGCACCAGGCCATTGACCGCAAAGATGCGTTGCACCGCCGTGAGCGAGAGGTAGGAGTAGTGCTCGTGGTAGGCCGTATCAAACTGGCAGCCCTGAACCATGCGCAGCAGGTGGGGAAACTCGAACGTGGCCACGCCCTGGGGCTTGAGCAGGCGGGTGAAACCGGCCACGAAGTCGTTGATGTCGGGCACATGGGCCAGCACGTTGTTGGCGGCGATCAGGTCGGCCTGGCGGCCCGCGCGGGCCAGCTCGTCGGCCAGGGCCACGCCAAAGAAGCGCTCGACCACATCCAGCCCCAGCGCACGCGCCGCCTTGGCCGTGCTGGCCGTGGGTTCGATGCCGTAGCAGGGTATGCCAGCCTGCTGCACGTATTGCAGCAGGTAGCCGTCATTCGAGGCCACTTCCACCACGCAACTGTTCGCCCCCAGGCCCAGGCGCTGCTGCATGGCCTGCACATAGGCCTTGGCGTGCGCGAGCCAGGAAGTGGAGAAGGAACTGAAATAGGCGTAGTCGTGCGTGAAGAGCGCCTCGCGCCCGGCGTGGTCTTCGGTCTGCACCAGCCAGCAGTGCGTGCAAACCAGAACGCGCAGCGGGAACCAGGTCTCGGGTGCGCGCAGCGCGGCCTCGCTGAGATAGGCATTGGAGGGCGGCGCGCTGCCCAAGTCGAGAAACGGCAGGAGCAGCGGCTGGCCGCAGTGTCGGCACTTCACAGGTGCACTCCTTCAAACAGGTTGGTCAGCGGCGCATGGCCACGGTCACGCTCGGACATTTCACCCACGGGCAGCGGCCAGGGCAAAGTCAGGCGTGGGTCCTGCGGGTGCAGCCCCGCCTCGGCGCCTGGCGTGTAGGCGGCAGAATGCAGGTACAGCAGTTCGGCATCTTCTGTCAGGGCCTGGAAACCGTGGGCAAAGCCGGGCGGGATGAGCAACGCACAGGCGTTGTCCGCAGACAAGCGCTCGGCATGCCACTGCAAAAAAGTGGGCGAGCCAGCACGCAGATCCACCGCCACGTCCCAGACCTCCCCACGCAGACAGCTCACCAGCTTCATCTCGGCATGGGGCGCTCGCTGGTAGTGCAGGCCGCGCACGCTGCCACGCTGGTGCGTGATGCTGTGGTTGATCTGGGCGATAGGCTGCGTCCAGCCTGCCGCGGCCAGTTCGTCGGCACAGAACATGCGTTCGAACAGGCCTCGCGCGTCTTGCAAAGGCTGGCGCTGCACGCGCACGAGGCCGGGCAGCGGCAAGGCGGTGCAGGCAAAGCGCGAGGTCACTGGAGCACCTTCGTGCTGCGCACTGCGGTGCGAGCTTGCTTGGGCACGGCCCTGCGCTGCACTCATGCGGCGGCTTCCCACGCATCCAGATCGGCCAGGCACAGGGCGCGCGCGTCGGCGCCGCCTTGCTGGGCCCGGTACCAGGCCATGGTGCGCTCCACGGCCGTGTGCAGGCCCCAGCGTGGCGCCACACCCAGCGACTGGCGAGCGTGCGCGGTCTCCAGCGCCAGGCATCCCGCTTCATGCACCAGATTGCTATTTTTTTGATAGCTAACTACGCAATCATTACGCGGGCCAACAGCCATTTTTATCACTTTTTCTACCGTAGCCACTTCATGCGGCAGCGGGCCAAAGTTGTAGGCCCCGGCGCGTTCGGGTTCGGTCCACAGACGTTCGGCCAGGCACAGGTAAGCCGCCAGCGGCTCGATCACATGCTGCCAGGGGCGCGTGGCTTCGGGGTGGCGGATGTGCAAGGTCTGCCCGGTACGCCAGGCACGCACAGCGTCGGGCAGCAAGCGGTCGGCCGCCCAGTCGCCCCCACCGATGACATTGCCGGCCCGCGCGGTGGCCACGGCTACGCCCTGAGCACCCAGAAAGGCATCGCGGTAGCTGGCGCTGACGATCTCGGCCGCCGCCTTGCTGGCGCTGTAGGGGTCATGGCCGCCCAGCGGGTCGTCTTCGCGGTAGGGGTAGGCCCACTCACGGTTGCGGTAAACCTTGTCGGTGGTCACCACCACCACCGAGCGCACGTCGGCCTGACCGCGCAGGGCATCGAGCACATGGGCCGTGCCCATCACATTGGTAGCGTAGGTGCCCAGCGGGTCGGCATAGCCCGCGCGTACCAGTGCCTGTGCGGCCAGGTGCAGCACGATGTGCGGGCGCGCAGCTTGCACCTGGGTGGCCACGGCCTGGGCGTCGCGCACATCGCAGGCGTGGCTGGCTTGCACGGTGTCGCACACGCGGGCCAGGGTGAACAGGTTGGGTTCGGTGGCAGGCGGCAGGGCCAGGCCCGTTACCTCGGCCCCCAGGCGCGAAAGCCACAGGGCCAGCCAGCTGCCTTTGAAGCCGGTGTGCCCGGTCAACAGCACGCGCTTGCCGCGCCAGAAGTGGGGGGAAGGCGTTGCAGTGTGCACGGCAGGGCTACCAGACTTTCCAGGGAGCGCTCCCCGATTGCCACAGGGCGTCGAGCTGGGTTTTGTCGCGCAAGGTGTCCATCGGTTGCCAAAAACCGGTATGGGCAAAAGCACGCAACTGGTCTTGGCGCGCCAGTGCCTCCAGCGGCGTGGACTCCCATGGCGTCTGGTCGTCGGCCACCAGGTCGATGGCTTGCGGCGAGAGCACGAAGAAGCCGCCATTGATCATACCGCCATCACCTCGCGGCTTTTCGGTGAAGCCACGTACCGCATCCTCTTCCATAGCCAGTGCGCCATAACGCCCCGGTGGCTGTACCGCCGTGACGGTTGCCAGCTTGCCATGGGCTTGGTGGAAGCGAAGCAGCGCTGTGATGTCGACATTGGCCACACCGTCGCCGTAGGTGAAACAAAAGGCCTCATCCATGGCCACGTAGTCTGCCACCCGCTTGAGACGCCCACCGGTCAGGGTGTCTTCGCCGGTGTCGACGACGGTGACGCGCCAAGGCTCTGCGTGGCGACGGTGCACCTCCATGCTGTTGCGCGCCATGTCGAAGGTGACGTCCGAGGAATGCAAGAAGTAGTTGGCAAAAAACTCCTTGATGACATACCCCCGGTAGCCGCAGCAAATGATGAAGTCGTTGACGCCGTGGGTGCTGTAGAGCTTCATGATGTGCCACAAGATCGGCTTGCCGCCGATCTCGATCATGGGCTTGGGCCGCAAATGGGTCTCCTCGGAAATACGGGTTCCAAGGCCTCCGGCAAGAATCACGGCTTTCATGGTGGGGCGACATTGACTGTGGTGCCATGCATTTTGGTCGAGCCGACGCAGCGGGGCCATGGGAATAACACCGGGTTTCCCCGCTATTTCGGGCCCAACCTCTCAAGAATGCAGCGCTCCTGCCGAAATTGGGGACAAGCCGTCGCGCAACGGGGCGGTCTATCCTTTTCTTGGGGAACTGGGACGCCATGCCTCTGGGTATCAACACCAACACACTGTCCTTGTCGGCACAGCGCAGGCTGAGCGGCAACGAGAGCGCCTTGGGTGTTGCCATTCAGCGACTGTCCTCCGGTTTGCGGGTCAACAGCGCCAAGGACGATGCCGCCGGGCTGGCCATTTCGGAGCGGCTGGCCAGCCAGATTCGCGGACAAAACCAGGCCATACGCAACGCCAACGATGGCATATCCCTATTGCAGACCGCCGAAGGGGCCACATCGACACTGGCAAACAACTTGCAGCGCATGCGCGAGTTGGCGGTGCAGTCGGCCAATGCCACCAATTCGGCCAGCGACCGACAGGCCCTGCAACAGGAGGTCAACCAACTGGCCCAGGAAATTGACCGCATCGGTCGCACGACGGAATTCAACTCCCAAAAAATATTTGACCAGGCGCGCACCAAAGTGACAGGCTACGCGGACCTCACAAAGGATGCGGTACTGGAAGGTCTGGAAGGAGGCTGGCTGGAAGTTCCTGAGGAAATGATTCGTTCCAGGTACGGCATTGCCGCAAGTGGCAACGCCATCAGCATCGAGCTATCCACCTTTACCGACGGCGTCGGCAACACGGCGGCACGCGTCGTATCGTCGGTAGGTCCGACAGGACCTGGCACCAATATCAAGCTCCAGGTGGACATGGCGGACTTCGCCAACCCCAACCTGCCCAACGGGGGTAACGCCCCTTTTTACAGCGACCGGATCATTGCCCATGAAATGGTGCATGCCGTCATGGCAACTGGGCAAAGTTGGGGGGAGCTTTCTGGCAACGCTTCGGCCAAATGGTTTACTGAAGGGGTGGCCGAGTTCATCCACGGTGCCGAGGAACGGGTTCAGGCCGATACCGTCGCAGCAACGCTGGCCGACGATATTTCTTCATGGGGCAGCGTCAGTGTGGATTACTCCTCTGCGTACGTGGCAGTGCGATACCTGCATGAGAAGATCAAATCCAGCGGGGGCAAAGGCGTGCAAGACATGCTGCAGTACATCCAAAACAATGCTGGAGTTACTTTCGATGCTGCCTTTGTGGCCACCACCCACGGCACCTACGCCAACTACGCCGCATTCAAGGCCGACTTTGACGCCAACAAAGCGGCCTTTGTAGCTACTTTCGATTTCACCAACACCGATACCGGAGCCATCGGTGGACTGGATGTGGATGGTGGTCCGGTGCAAACCGCAACCTCGGTCGTACAGGACTTCGGCAATCGTAGCGGGCAGGATGTACTGAGTGGCTTCAACGAAACCTGGGAATCCGTAAGCAAGGCCGGAGGAACGGGCAACTTCTTACGCTTTCAAGTGGGTGCCAATGCGGGTCAGACCATTGATACGGCCATTGGCGCCATGAATTTGGGTGCTTTGGGATTGGACACGGTCGATATCTCGACCGTGGATGGCGCCAATCTGGCCATGCGCCATATCGACAAGGCTCTCGCCTATGTCAGTGATTCACGCGCCAAGATGGGCGCCCAAATGTCGCGCATGGAAACCACAGTGCAAAATTTGCAGGTTTCCACCGAAAACACCTCTGCCAGTCGCTCTCGAATCGTCGACGCAGACTTTGCTATCGAAACAGCCAATCTTTCGCGGGCGCAGATCCTGCAGCAGGCTGCTACAGCCATGGTGGCCCAGGCCAATCAGTTACCCCAAGGCGTTCTGGCGCTGCTTCGGACCTGAAAAACAGGGTTTTCCCAAGGTATTTCAGTGAATTTGTAGGAATTTTCCTTACACGCCCCGCACCGTTCTCTGACACACACATCAGTCACTGTCGTATTTAAGTTCTGGCCTCAAAGCAGAACAATTCGCTCCATGGTGGTCGGCAACACGACCGCTACATCCAGGAGCCGAACATGGACAATGAACAACTGCTGGCCGAGATCCGGGAAGCCAACTTGACCTACCTGATGCTAGCGCAAAAGCTAATTCGTCAGGATCGCTCCGAAGCCCTTTTTCGTCTGGGCATGTCGGAAGAAGCGGCCGAACTCATTGCAGCACTCTCACCAGCGCAAATTCTGAAAATTGCGTCCGGCAACATGCTGCTGTGCCGATTCCGTGTGGATGACGACGTTGTCTGGAACCTGCTGACCAACCACACCGCCAGCCGTGTGGAAAACGATGCCACCACCAAACTGCATGCCAGTATCTTGATGGCAGGCAAGTTTGCCGAGGCTATGTAAGCCCGCCTTAGTCCAATCCAACCTTTGTCCCTGCAGGAGCAACCACCATGGCCACCCGAAGCGTACTCAATGATTCCAAGCAAGTCGAACGAGCCGTTGCACTAATCCAGTTGGGTGCGCGCCTGCAGGTGTTGGAGAGCGAGACCGAACTGTCGTATGAGCGGTTGCTGCGTTTGTACAAGGAGGTATCAGGTCGTTCACCGAGCAAGGGCCAATTGCCCTTTTCCACCGAGTGGTTCCTGACTTGGCAGCCCAACATCCATGCATCGCTATTCCAGAATACCTACGAATACCTGACCAAAGTGACGGCGATTGAAGACATTGACGCCGTCATGAAGGCCTACAAGCTGTACCTGGAGCAAATTGCAGCCTGCGGTGTCGAACCCTTGCTTTCAATCACCCGCGCCTGGCGACTGGTGAAGTTCATCGACAACAACATGCTATCGATGACGAAATGCTCGAAGTGCGGTGGTCATTTTGTCTGCGAGGCTTACGAAAACGCGCGACATTTCGAGTGTGGACTGTGCAGCCCCCCGGCCCGCGCTGGCAAAGGAGCCGCTGCCGGAGGCATCCTCCTGCACTGACGGTAAGTGGTGACGATCGCGGCCTGCACGCTGCGGTAATCACCCGGCAGGCCTTTCGGACGGTATGATGGGCTTGCCGCAAAGGTCTGGGTTGCCTTGATTAACGTTCAACTCCTCTAACTCCGCCACTATGTTTGTAATCGTCGGCTGGCTTGTCATCCTGGTTTGCGTGTTTGGCGTTTACGTCTTTCACGGCGGCAACATCATGGTGATTCTGCATGCCCTGCCGTTTGAACTGATCACCATTGGCGGTGCCACAGTGGGTGCGTTTCTCGCCAACAACCAGACCAAGGTCGTCAAGGCCACCATCGCAGGTTTGGGCTTGTGCTTCAAGGGCAGCAAGTACACCAAGGCGCGTTACATGGAGTTGATGGCACTGCTCTTTGACATCCTGCAAAAGGCCCGCAAGGAAGGCCTGATGGCCATTGAAAAGGATGTGGAAGAGCCACACGAGTCCGAGATCTTCAAGAAGTACCCCGCCGTCGGCACCGACCATCATGTCGTGGAGTTCATTACCGACTACCTGCGCATGATGGTGTCAGGCAACCTAAACGCGCACGAGATCGAGTCCCTGATGGACAGCGAAATCGAGACGCACCACCACGAAGCGCACGCGCCGGTGGCGGCATTGCAACGGGTGGCAGGTGGATTGCCTGCATTCGGCATCGTGGCGGCTGTGCTGGGTGTGGTCAATACCATGGGGTCGGTGGGACAGCCTCCTGCAGTGCTGGGAGGCATGATCGGGTCGGCCCTGGTGGGAACGTTTCTAGGCATCTTGCTGGCCTACGCCTTTGCCGAACCGCTGGCAGGTATCCTGGAGCAAAAGATCGAGGAAAGCGGCAAGGAACTGCAGTGCATCAAGACCACCCTGCTTGCCAGCATGCAAGGGTACAACCCCTCCACGGCCATCGAATTTGGCCGTAAAGTGCTGTATTCCACCGAGCGGCCAACGTTCATGGAGCTTGAAAGCTACGTCAAAGGCAAGAAGTAGTTTCGCTGGAGAACTGATCTATGGCAGGCGACGCGAAAAAGCTTCAACCCATCATCGTCAAGCGGGTCAAGAAAGGGGGCCACGCTGCCCATGGTGGTGCCTGGAAAATTGCCTACGCGGACTTCGTTACCGCCATGATGGCCTTCTTCCTGCTCATGTGGCTGCTGGGCAG
Organism: Rhodoferax sp.; assembly: GCA_046348185.1. Lineage (GTDB taxonomy): Bacteria > Pseudomonadota > Gammaproteobacteria > Burkholderiales > Burkholderiaceae_C > Allorhodoferax. The sequence continues at coordinate 153,610 of JAXMER010000014.1, forward strand.
CACCACCGAGGGCGACAAGAAAGGCATTTCCGACTATTTCCAGTCTCCGCTCAAGGTTGCCATGCAAGGCGGCAGCGGTGCCGGCGCCAGTGCCAGCGTCATCAACGGAGGTGGCGCAGACCTCACCCAGAGTGCTGGGCAGGCCAAACGCGGCGAAGGTGCCGACAAACGGGCCAAGAAGTTTGCTGCCGAGCAGGCCAAGGCGGAAGCCGCCAAGAAAGACGCGCGCGCGCTCGCTGCACTGAGCGCCAAGATTGCCGCCTCTATCTCCAGCAACCCCAAGTTGCAAGATTTTGGTTCGCAGATTCGCCTCGAGATAACACCGGACGGTTTACTCATCCAGATCGTGGACGATCAGAAACGCCCCATGTTTGACAGCGGTAGTGCCGTCTTGAAACCGTATATGCGCGACATTCTTCGCGAAGTGGGAAGCGCTCTGTTAGACGTGGAAAACAAGATCAGCCTTGACGGACACACCGATCGATCAGCCTACAGCAATGATGGACGCGGCTACAGCAACTGGGAGCTGTCTGCGGACCGCGCCAATGCGTCACGACGGGAACTGGTAAGCGCGGGCATGCCCGACGAAAAACTGGTCCGCGTGGTAGGTATGGCATCCAGTCTGCTGCTGGAGCCCGATAACCCGTTGAGTCCAAGCAACAGACGCATTAGTATTCTGGTAATGACCAAGGAAGCGGAAGAACGTTTGCTGGGCGGTGAACGTGTGGCTATAGAAGCAGACACCGAACCACCCGCGCCCTCCATCTTGCCGCCCAAGCCAGCCCTGCGTTGATGTTGTCGAAAAATTTCGGTGATACTAAGATTTCTGCAAAAATTGCCCTAAAAGGGGTTATTCCATGTCAAAAGAACTGCGCTTTTTGGTCGTCGATGATTTCTCCACCATGCGGAGAATCGTTCGCAATTTGTTGAAGGAAAGCGGGTTCGTTGACGCCGATGAAGCGGAAGACGGAGTCGTGGCCCTGCAAAAGCTGCGGACTTCCAACTTCGATTTCGTGGTCAGCGATATCAATATGCCCAATATGAATGGGTTTCAGTTGCTGGGCGAAATCAAGAAGGACGACAAGCTCAAGCATATTCCGGTTCTCATGGTGACAGCAGAGGCACGCAAGGAAGACATTGTGTTGGCGGCGCAACAGGGGGCGGCTGGCTATATCGTCAAGCCCTTTACCAAGGCCACACTCGAAGACAAGGTAAACCACATCCTGACCAAAATGGGGTTGAAGTAGCCATGTCCGACGATACGCATCCCGCGCCCGGTACGCTGTCCAACGCAGAGGTCCACCAGCACATTGGTGCATTGACCCGCCAGTTGCACGATTCACTGACGGGCCTGGGTCTTGCTACCAAGGTGCAGAACTGGGCCGGCGAGTTACCCGATGCCAAGAGTCGGCTGTCCTACATTGCACGTCTGACTGGGGAAGCTGCCGAGAAGGTGCTCAACGCAGTTGACCAAGCAAAAGCCCAACACGATTTCATCGCCTCTGAAACACGGCGCATCGGCGCACTCATCGTTCAAGACCCCGTCGCTGCCGTGGCCAAGGGGGAAGTCATGAACTTCGTTTCGGACGTCGAGGCGGCCAGTCAAAAGATTGACACCCACCTGACCGACATCATGATGGCGCAGGACTTTCACGACCTGACCGGACAGGTCATCGCAAAAGTGGTCAACCTCGCCGCCACCATTGAAGACCAACTCATCCAGTTGCTGGTTCAGACGGCGCCTCCAGAAACCATTGTTCGGGCGCCAGCCGGGTCGGAGCCCTACGTACCGGCCTTGGACGGCCCGGCCGTCAATCCGGAAGGCAATCCGGAAGTTGTTTCCAATCAATCCGAAGTCGACGATCTGCTCGCTAGCCTGGGATTCTGATCCCCATGGCAATAGTCGGGCATTTGCCCGGCTTTTCGCCCTTTAGAAATCACCCCTGGTCCGGACAATGATGGGACTCTCATAGAGCCCTATCATGGAATCGGAAAGCCAAGATCGCAACTTACCGGCGTCAGAACGCAAGCTGAAGAAGGCGCGTGAAGACGGGCAGGTCAGCCGATCGGAAGACCTCACCCACCTAGCCATTTTGGGGGGTGGAACCGCATGTGTGGTTCTACTTGCTCCGCTGTTTTTTGACCATCTCCAGCACAACGTCGCTGCGCAGCTTACCTTTGATGCTGCCGTGGTGCTCAACACAGGCAGCATGCTGGCGAGGCTTTCGGATGGCACCGCATTGGGTACCGCCGCAAGTGTCATCGTGGCCGTATTTGTCGGCCTGGCCACCATCGTATCGGCCGTGGTAGCTGGCGGTTGGGTAAGCAGTACCAAACCGCTGATGCCCGATTTCAGCCGCCTCAATCCCTTGCAAGGCCTGGCCAACCTGTTCACCAAGAAGCGTTTGGCCAACACTGTCAAGATGGTGGTTCTAATCACCCTGTTGTCCGCCATTGCGGCCACTTTCTTGCGCGCAGGGTTGCCCGAAATGGCAACCCTTGTGCTCCAACCTTCAGGTCTGGCCATACGCACGCTAGCTCAGTGGGTATTCGGGGGTGTTGGCCTGATGCTGCTTGCAGTTCTAGGTGCAGCGCTGATTGACGTACCGCTGCAAAGCTTCCTGCATCGCAACGAAATGAAAATGTCGCACCAGGAGGTCAAGCAAGAGGGTAAGGAGTCGGAAGGCAACCCCGAAGTCAAGGCCAAGATTCGCCGCAAACAACGTGACATGGCGCTTCGTAATAGCGTGAACGCCGTGCCCAAAGCTGACTTTGTCGTGATGAATCCAACCCATTTTGCGGTCGCGATACGGTACGACGAGGGCTCCATGGGTGCTCCGCAGGTAATCTCCAAGGGCTCTGACTTGTTGGCCATGCGTATCCGCGACATCGCCAAGCAGCATGCCATCCCCGTCCTGCAATCACCCATGTTGGCCCGCGCCTTGTATGCCAACGCCGACCTGGACCGCGACATTCCTTCGAGCCTGTACACCGCGGTAGCGCAGGTGCTGGCCTATGTCTACCGCCTCAAGGCGGCCATGCGTGGAGAGGGCCCCATGCCCGGCGAGCCGCCGTTGCCGGCGGTCCCCCCCGAGCTGGACCCCGCCAATCCTGCCCATAAGGTTATGAAATCATGAACCCCAAACAGCTGCTTCAGAAATGGCTGGGACCGCATGCTGCGCTGATTCAGGGCGTCTCTGCGCCGCTTCTGGTGGTCGCCATCCTGGCCATGATGGTTCTGCCATTGCCGCCCATCTTGCTGGACACCTTCTTCACGCTCAACATCGCCATTGCATTGATGGTGATGATGGTGGCGGCCTACATGGTGCGCCCGCTCGACTTTGCAGCCTTCCCCACCGTGCTGCTTCTCACCACCCTCATGCGTTTGTCCCTGAACGTGGCCTCGACCCGCGTTGTATTGCTCGAAGGCCATACCGGGGCGGGCGCAGCCGGTGCCGTTATTGAAGCCTTCGGTCACTTCCTGATCGGCGGCAACTTCGCCGTGGGCTTGATCGTCTTCGCCATCCTGGTGGTGATCAACTTTGTCGTGGTGACCAAGGGTTCCGAACGCATCGCGGAGGTTTCTGCGCGGTTCACCCTGGATGCGATGCCGGGTAAACAAATGGCCGTCGACGCCGACTTGAACGCGGGCTTGATCGATGAGAAAGAGGCCAAACGGCGGCGCGCAGAGGTCGGTGAAGAGGCCGAATTTTTCGGGTCCATGGACGGTGCGTCGAAGTTCGTGCGCGGTGATGCCATGGCCGGCATTCTGATCTTGCTGATCAACATTTTTGGCGGGTTTGCAGTGGGCGTGCTGCAGCATGATCTCTCAGCCGCGCAGGCAGCGAACTCCTACATCTTGTTGGCAGTTGGTGATGCCTTGGTTGCGCAAATTCCAGGACTGCTGATCTCCGTTGCAGCAGCCATGGTGGTATCCCGTGTGGGCAAGGAGCACGACATCGGCAAGCAGATCGCGGGCCAGATGTTTGTCTCTCCGCGGGTGCTGGGTATCACCGCCGGGATCATGGCATTTCTGGGCATCATCCCCAACATGCCCCACTTCGTGTTTCTCTCCATTGCGGCTCTGTTGGGCTATGGCGCGTGGCTGTTGTCTCAAAAGCCAGATCCTGCAACCCAAGAGGCTCCCGCAGCCCCCAGCAATAACGACGGCGAGGCAAGCTGGGACGACTTGCAACCTGTCGACCAATTGGGCTTGGAGCTCGGCTACCGACTGATTGCCTTGGTTGACAAGTCTCGCCAAGGCGACCTGCTGTCGCGCATCAAGGGCGTGCGGCGCAAGTTTGCACAAGAGGTCGGATTCCTTCCCCCTCCGGTCCATGTGCGCGACAACCTTGAGCTTAAACCCAGCGCCTACCGCATCACCCTGCGAGGCGTGGTTGTTGGTGAAGGCGAGGCATTCCCGGGCATGTACCTGGCCATCAATCCCGGCGGCATAACAACCCCGCTGATCGGCACGGCCACCACCGATCCGGCGTTTGGGCTGCCTGCGCACTGGATCGACGAACAACAAAAGGAAAGCGCGCAAATGGTCGGCTATACGGTGGTTGATTCCGAGACCGTCATGGCGACGCATTTGTCACACTTGATGCAGGTCCAAGCCGCGCGACTACTTAGTCGTACGGAAACCCAGCAGTTGGTTGAGCACGTGACCAAACTGGCCCCCAAGTTGATTGAAGAAGTCGTGCCCAAAATGGTGTCCGTTGCAGTGTTTCAGAAGGTGCTCCAGCTACTGCTGGAAGAGGCGGTTCATATCCGCGACATTCGCACGATCATCGAATCCATCGCCGAGCACGCCACCAGCACGAATGATCCGTATGAACTGACACGGCGCATACGCGTGGCACTGGCGCCTGCCATCGTGCAACAAATCTACGGCCCAACCCGTGAACTGAGTGTGATCGCCATTGACCCTGGTCTGGAGCGACTCCTGGTGCAAGCGCTAGCCAATACTAATGGCCCGGCACTGGATCCCGCTGTCGCCGAAACCTTGAGCCGCAACGCCGCCGAGACCGCCATGCGCCAGGAGGAGATTGGCGTGCCAGCCTGCCTGCTGGTACCCGACCCGATTCGCGGCACCATGGCTCGCCTGGTCCGCAAGATGGCCCCACGCTTGCAGGTGTTGGCACACAGTGAAATTCCCGAAACGCACACCATTCGCATTGGACCGATTCTTAAAGGTGCCGCACTATGAACATCCAACGCTTTACCGCCCCAACGTCTCGCGAAGCTTTGGCCAAGGCCCGTATGGCATTTGGGGACGGAACCTTGATTCTGTCGAACCGCCCCACAGAAAATGGCGTCGAAGTCGTGGCCACGGCGGAGGATTCCATTTGCGGCTTGCAGGAACGCGCCGCCGCCGCTAGCCCGCGCGTCGCCGATCGCGCGGTTCATGCACCCGATGCGCTGACGGTCGACGCCAACAGCAAAGTGAGCGAAGATGCCGCACAGCTGGCCATGAGCACCCTGTCGTTTCAGGATTACGTGCGCGAGCGCATGATGCGCAAGCGCCAGGAGGCGATGCTGGCCGACGGCAGCGAGTCGGAAACCCCGCCCACGGCGAGCAAGATGCGTGCGGCGCCAGTCGCTGCACGCACTACGCAAACACCTTCCGTTCCAAAGAAGGCCGCCAAGCCCCAAGGTATTCAATTGCAGGGCGAAACGGTCTCCAAAGGAATTCTGGATGAACTGCACGCCATGCGCGAGATGATGGAAGATCGCTTCAGCGCCTTGGCCTGGCTGGGTCAGGCACGCCAGGACCCGATTCAGGCCAACCTGATGCTCAAGCTGATTCGTGCAGGATATTCACCTAATCTGGCACGCACGGTGCTGGAGAAGCTCCCCCCCGGACTGAATGCGGCCGACTCCGTGCATTGGGTCGTGGACATTTTGGAGCGCAACTTGCGAACCGATGCCGAAGGTCCGCTTCTGCACGAAGAAGGTGGGGTTTTCGCTCTGGTGGGCTCTACGGGCGTTGGCAAAACCACGACGGCAGCCAAACTGGCGGGCATTTGCGCCAAGGTATATGGCACTGCAAGCGTGGGCCTGATCACTTTGGATACCTATCGCGTCGGTGCGCACGAGCAACTGCGGGTCTTTGGCAAGATGCTGGGTATCGTTGCGCACCTGGCGCATGATCAGACTGCATTGCAGGATCTGTTGGGCCTGCTATCCAACAAGAAAATGGTCCTGGTCGACACGGCCGGACTGGCGCCGCGTGACCCTCGCTGCAAGGAAGCGATGGACACGCTATGCATTCCTGGCATCAAACGCCTGCTGGTGCTCAACGCGGCCAGCCAAGGCGACAGCATGGACGAGTCGGTCGCGGCATTCAAGCAGAATAACCCGCAACATGCCATCCTTTCAAAGCTCGATGAGGCTGCCAAACTAGGCACCGCGTTGGATGCCACCATCCGAAACCAGTTGATTTTGCGGGGCACTGCCACAGGGCAGCGCGTTCCCGAAGACTGGGAGAGCGCCGATGCGGCCAAGTTGGTGCGTCAGTCCATGCGCTCACTTGGCACCTCCGCCTTCGACCCCAAGACCTCCGATCTGGGTTACTACTTTGGTCAGGCTGGCAATACCCCCTCCATCAAGGTGCAATTCGATGCTTAGCGCTTGTACCCATCAGGCAGCGGGACTGCTGACCCTGAACGAACGGCAGTCGCCACGAATCCTGTCGGTGGTCCAGCACGGGGACGAACTAGCAGAACTGCCCTTCTTGTGGCGTTTGTGCCTTGCCTGTACGACGCTCGGCTTCACGGTGACAGTTCTGGATGCAACGATTGGCGAATCCGAAAACACACCCGGGCTGCTGCAACGGCTTCAGCAGGAGACAACGCCTGCAGCGCCCACCAACAGCTGGACCGTTCTGCCGTCCAAGGAAGGCCTGGCACAGCTTTCCTTCGTCGGAACGAATCACCAGCGCGGTTGGCACCAGCTCACCCATTGCTTTTCTGACACCGGTGTCGTCATCCTGTACTGCAACGCAGAATGTGCAGCCAATACGCTCAAGGGGCTGCCTGTTCCCACACTGCTGCCCGTATCCCAGCAACGTGCGTCCCTGCTGACCAGTTACCTGGCGTTGAAACGGCTCTTGATCGTCGGCGGCCAGCAGCCGACTATCATCAGCGTTCAGGCACCGGGCACTGACAACGGTAACGCCAGTCTGCCCCCCGTGTGTTCCAGTTTGGTAGAGTGTGCAAGAAACTTCTTAAACTTCGAGGCCCGTGTGATTGCGTTTACAGATACGGCTGACAATGAAAGTGCCGTCGATTTCCTTCTCTTTTTACGCGGTCTCCTTGAGGCTTCCGCACAGCAAGTGTCCTCGTCCTCGCTTTCAACCCATGCACCTTTTCCCAGTACGGCTCTTGATAGACCGACACCCCTGCACATGAGGGTCTTGGATGTACACCGTTAAAGGCCAGCTGGACCGTTCGGCATTGCTCAAGCAGTACCAACCCTTGGTACGGCGCATGGCCAATCACATGATGGCCAAGCTTCCACCGAGCGTCGAAGTCGACGATTTGATTCAAGTCGGAATGATTGGGTTGGCCGATGCGCTGTCGCGTTTCGAGGCATCCCAAGGTGTCCAGTTCGAAACCTTTGCCACGCAGCGAATCCGCGGCGCCATGCTGGATGAACTGCGCGGCAACGATTGGATGTCACGCGGTTCACGCAAGAGCCAGAAGGAAATTGAAACGTCCATTCGGCGCCTGGAGCATCAGCTAGGACGCGGCCCTACCGAGTCCGAAATCGCCGCCGACATGGGGCTCACCCTGGCCGACTACCAAGCTTTGCTGGACAAGGTGCGAGGAACCCAGTTGCTCTACCTCGAAGACATGCGCCATGGCGCCGAAGACGACGACAGTTTCCTCGACCACCACGTTGCGGACGAACAATCCGATCCCTTGCAGTTGCTGCGAAACCAGCGCCTACGGGACTCGCTGGTCGCCGCCATCAAGGGTCTTCCTGAACGCGAGCAGTTCGTCATGAGCATGTATTACGAACAGGATATGAACCTCAAGGAAATCGCGGCTGTCCTGAATGTGACGGAATCCCGCGTATGCCAATTGCACAGCCAATCGATTGCTCGGCTGCGTGCGAAGATGCGCGCCCACTGAGTACAGGCGCCCGTTGCGCGGGCAAGGCAGTGGCTAGGCCATCAGCGCACGAAGGGAACCCGATGGCCGATTGGCACCGGCGTACAAACCTTTTGCGGCACCATAGGTTGTTTCCTGTGCAACGGCAGGAATAAGAAGACGTACGGATTGCTCCACATAGGCTTGCCTGCGTGCCAGTTGCTCGCGTAGCACGGCCAGTTCATGTGCCAGGCTTTGCAGACGTGCCTGGTAGCGCCCTGCTTGTGTCCGGGGGATGCGCGAAATCGTTTGCGCCAGACCGTTGGCCACAGCATGAACTTCTGCGCAACTGTGCTGGACATGCTCTGCATTGTTTTCCAGCAAGTGCACGGCCAACTCACGCAATTGGCCCTCTAAATAGTCCAGTTCTTGATCCAAATCAGGTGTCAGCATGTTGTGTCCTCTCGCGTAGTCATGCCACGCAGTGACCTGGCATGCAGATTCACCGGGTGGTTCGTTCGAACATCTCCTTGGCATCGGCCATGAGCTTGTCGGCTATGGCTTCCGGATTGATCGAGAAGCTGCCATCCTCGATGGCCGATTTCACAGCCGCCACCTTCTTGGCGTCGATATCGCCAGATGACTCGGCCCTTGCGGCCTTCTCCAGACCGCGGGCCATGTTCGACATGGTCACCGCCACTCCAGCAGCCTGGGGCGCCTGGGCCGCAACTGCACTGGCGCTTCCCGGCGTGACCTTGGGCCCGTTGGCAGCAGTGCCAACTTGCTTCGAAACCAGGTTTTCTGCGGTTTGACCAATTTTCATGACGCTCTCCAAAAACACCGGGCGCAAGACCCTGTGCTGAAGTTATCGGCACCCGGGTGCCGGACTTTAGTGGGATAAGCGCCATTTTCGCCGCCTAATTCCTCGTTTAGAGATCAATTCTGACTGTATTTGCATCCAGCACCGTACCCGATGCCAGCCTGCCACTTTCAAACCGCAGGCGCGCCACCTGACCCACAACACCAACCGACATCGCCTGTGCTTCGCCGGTCACCGAGAACCCTGCACCCTGCACAACCACGCGAACGGTGGCACCAACCTGGAACACTTGCGCTGGACGAAGCATGTTGTGCCGCAAAGCCTGCCCTGCCAGCAAGGAACGGGTAGCCACCTGCCCTAGCCACAGCGTGCGGTCGTGCAGGATCGGACTCGCGTCCTCGGCCCAGTTCACTTCCGCCTGCACCACATCGTTCTCGGTTACGGTCGTCCCTGCCGTGAGCGGGTTCTTCAGCACCCAGGCCGGCCCATAGGCATTGACCGTCAGCGGCAGCGAAACATTCCAGCGCACCATACCATCCGTGCATCGCAATCCGATGCGGCTGCGCCCCCATAGCCGTGCACCTACCGGGAGATAAGGCTCCACCGCCGCGCAGGGCGCCAGCCGCAACCGGTTATCCAGCGCGCCGACAACGACTTCCATGCGAAGCGGCACCGAGGGCGCCGTGTTGGACGCAACTGCATGATTCACCCAGTTCTGAGCGACTTCTTGAAGATTGGCGTCCTGGGCCCAGGCCGACAGACCAACGCTGGCCGCCATCAACCCACCCGCCACAACCGCAGCGATGCGCCCTGTCCGTGCCGAAATGTCCATGATCCCCAACCTCCTTCAAGGTACGCAAGACCGGCATACCGCAAAAACGACCATCGCACTATAGGCAGGGGTCAATCTAAACAAACTCCGCAATTGCGGTGTTTTTCTCCCGGTAATTGGGCGCTTTGCAATTTAAGTAATTTCCATAATTGCCGCACACCCCCATGACAAGGAAGCCACGGCAGCCTAAGACCCCATCGGAGACCGCAATGTTTGCCCAAATGACCCAAGCACTCGACTTCCAGGCGAAAGCCTTGGTGCTGCGCGCAGACCGGCAACGCATCATTGCCAGCAACATTGCCAACGCCGACACGCCCGGGTATGCAGCCCGTGAGCTCAACTTCAAGGACGCACTGGCGGCCGCCACTGGCCCAAACGGAGCCGGAGTGTCTTCCCCGCGTGCGACAAGTGCAAGCATGCCCGCCGACGCCAGTCACCCCCGCCATCTGCCGCTGCAGCCCCGTACCTCCAGTCTGTCGGACCGCTCGCTGGACTACGCCCCCACTGCCCAACCGGCGATGGACAACAACAGTGTGGACATGGACCGAGAGCGTGCGGCCTTTGTCGATAACGCCGTGCGCTACGAAGCGACCCTGCGTTTCATCAACGGCCAGGCCAAGACGATCTTGAGCGCCATTCAAGGTCAATAAACCTTCGCCCCATAGCAACGGGAACGTCCATCATGTCCATGTTTTCCATCTTCAACGTCTCGGGCAGCGCCATCAGTGCGCAATCCCAGCGCCTCAACGTGGTGGCAAGCAACCTGGCCAATGCCGATGCCGTGGCCGGCCCCGACGGGCAAAGCTACAAGAGCAGACAAGTCGTCTTTGAAACCGTCCCCATGGATTCCCAGGCCGCCTCTGGTGTGCGCGTCAGCAAGATTCAGGAGAGCAGCGCTCCGATGCAGCGGGTACATAAGCCCGGGCATCCGCTGGCGGATGCAGACGGGTATGTCACACAGTCCAACGTCAATCCGGTTGAAGAAATGGTCAACATGATTTCGGCTTCCCGCTCCTACCAAAACAACGTGGAAGTGATGAATACCGCAAAAACCCTGCTGCTTAAAACGCTGCAGCTTGGTCAATGAGCATGGAGATTTTTAAATGACAAGCGCCATCAGCGGAACCTCCAGTGCACTGGCAACGAGCAGCACCCAATCAACCGGCCAAACTGATGCATCGGCCTCGCAGGACCGTTTCTTGAAACTCCTGGTCGCACAGTTGAACAACCAGGATCCCATGAATCCGATGGACAACGCGCAAATGACCAGTCAGTTGGCGCAAATCAATACGGTTTCGGGGATTCAGCAACTCAACGAGACCATGAAGTCCATGGCCACCCAGCTCACTGCCTTGCAAGCCCTGCAGGGCACGGCCATGATCGGTCACGATGTGCTTGTCAAGAGCAATACCTTAACTGTGGACGCTGGCAAAGCCAAAGGCTCGGTGGAGCTCAATGACAAAGCCGACAGTGTCAAAGTCGAAATTCTCTCGCCCGGTGGGCAAATCTTGGGGACCATCAATCTGGGTGCTCAAAACGCCGGACGCCATGCCTTTGAATGGGATGCATCAGGCTACAGCGGCCCAGGCAACCCCACTTTCAAAATTACTGCGGCCAGCGGCGGCAAGGCCGTAACGACAACCGCCCTGGCGCGCGACACCGTTGTGGCTATCGGCAGCAACGGCATTGAACTCAAAGGCCGTGACCCCGTTCGTTATGGTGACATTCAGTCCATCTTGTAAGCCGCGCCGCCCCTCCACCCGCCTTCTTAATCGCTAAACACCCCAAAAGGAATTCACCATGAGCTTTCAAACAGGGCTTTCCGGCTTGAACGCCGCCAGCAAGAATCTGGACGTCATTGGCAACAACATTGCCAATGCCAACACGGTCGGGATGAAATCGTCGCGCGCCGAGTTTTCCAATCTGGTGGCGTCTTCGTTGGGCGGAGCCGGTGGCAACCAGGCGGGCATCGGCGTCAGCATTGCAAGCATTGCCCAGCAATTCACCCAAGGCAACATCAACATTACTGGCAATAGCCTGGATGTAGCCATCAAGGGTGGTGGTTTTTTTCAGGAAACCATGCCGGATGGATCGTTGGCTTACACCCGCGCCGGGGACTTCAAGCTGGATGCAACCGGCTTCATGAAAACCAACTCCGGTGGCAAGTTGATGGGCTACCCAACCGACAAGTACGGGCAGCGCACCAGCACGACGTTGACGCCTTTGCAGCTACCTACGGGATCACCGATTCCCGCAAATGCGACCACTTTCGTCAATGCAGAATTCAACCTGGATGCGCGCGCTTTGGATGCCACACAAGCAGCCGCAGCCGGAAAACCCGTCTCACCCAGGTCAACCTATGGCACGTCCCTCAACGTCTATGACTCGCAAGGCGTCGCTTCGCCGGTGAACCTCTATTTTGTCAAAACTGTTGGCACTCCCAACACGTGGGATGTCTACACATCCCTCTCTACCACCGCTACGTCCATCGGACAACTGACATTCGACGCCTCGGGGGCGCTTATAGCACCAACCCCGACAATATCAACGGCAACCTCACCCTACGTTGGCAAATTCGGCATCACCTTGACATCCCCAACCACTATCAAGTCCAACAATCCTAACGACGCGGACGGGTTTCTGGACGGTCCTCTGGACTTGGTTCTTGATGGGGCAACACAGTTCGGAACCAGTTTTTCCGTTTCCAATCTGACCCAAGACGGCTACACCTCCGGCGAACTGACCAATGTGGCCATTGCCGAAAGCGGGGCAGTAACGGCCACGTACTCCAACGGTCAAACACAAACCGCTGGTCAAATTGCGCTAATGAACTTCCGGAACGTGCAGGGCCTGCAACCGGTTGGTGGCAACAACTGGATCGAAACGGCTGAATCCGGTCAACCTGTTCAGGGTGTTCCAGGCGAAGGCAAATTCGGAGCCCTGCGAGCAGGCGCGCTAGAAGAATCCAACGTGGATCTGACAGCAGAGCTAGTCAACATGATGACCGCCCAGCGGGACTACCAAGCCAACGCCCAAACCATCAAGACGCAAGACCAGGTGATGTCAACTTTGGTCAATATGCGATAAGCGCGTAGCAACCATGGATCGCCTCATTTACACAGCCATGACGGGCGCCAATGCGGCAGCACACCGCCAGGCGATCCTGTCGAACAACTTGGCAAATGCATCGACCACGGGCTTCCGTGCCGAAATGTCGACCTACCGCTCTGTCCCATTGCAGGGGGAAGGAGCCAGTACGCGGGTCTTTGCCATTGAGGCATCTTCCGGCTATCTCAGCACCCCCGGCCCGGCTTTGCGCACCGACCGTAATTTGGACGTCATGCCCGTGGATGATGCCTGGTTCGCGGTTCAAGGCCTGGACGGCACGGAAGCCTACACGCGGCGCGGACACTTGGAAGTCTTATCCGACGGAACCCTCGTGAACAGTGGGGGACTACCTGTGCTATCCAACGGAGGGGCGCCCATCGTCGTGCCGTTGAACTCCGAGGTTTCTATCGGTGCGGATGGCAGTGTCAGTGCCAAATCGGGCAACCAGCCCATCAATGTCATTGGCCGCCTAAAGATGGCGACACCCACGACCGAAGATCGCCTTATACGCAGTGACGATGGCTTATTTAGAACCACGTCCGGACAGCCCATGCCCAATGATGACAAAGCCCGGCTGCGGGTGGGCGCTGTGGAAGGCTCGAACGTCAACACAGTCGAATCCATGGTTGGCATCATCCAGGCAGCGCGCCAGTTTGAAACCCAGATGCGCCTGCTGCAAACCGCAGAGTCCAACGACCGCGCTGCCGGGCAGCTTCTCGGCTTGCAAGGCTAAACGCCCACTGACTCCATTAACTTGAGGACACCATGATTAACTCGCTCTGGATATCCAAGACCGGCATGGAAGCCCAGCAGACCCAGCTGGATGTGATTTCCAACAATCTGGCCAACGTTTCCACCAATGGCTTCAAGAAGGCCCATGCGGTCTTCGAAGACCTGATGTACCAAAATCTGCGCCAAGTCGGCGCGAATACCACCGAACAGTCCACGCTGCCAACGGGTCTGCAAATCGGCCTGGGCGTGCGCACGGTGGCCACCAGCCGCAACTTCACGCAGGGGAACCTGCAGCAGTCCGGCAACAACCTGGATGTTGCCATTCAAGGCAATGGATTCTTTCAAGTGACCATGCCCGACGGAACCTTAGGCTACACCCGCGATGGGTCCTTCCAGGTCGATAGTCAAGGGCGCTTGGTCACCGCTGCCGGATACCCGCTGTCGGCCGGCATTACGATCCCGGCCAACGCCACATCCGTCACCATTGGCGCAGATGGAGCGGTCAGTGCGTCCATCCCCGGCAGCACCGCGCCGCAATCTTTGGGCAGCATTACCCTGGCCAGTTTCATCAACCCGGCCGGTCTGGAGCCCAAGGGCCAGAACCTGTTTGCTGAAAGTGCGGCATCGGGCCAACCCCAGGTGGGCGCCCCCAACGCCAATGGCATTGGCGCCTTGGCCCAGGGGTTTGTAGAAACATCCAACGTCAACATCGTGCAGGAACTGGTCACCATGATCCAGACCCAACGCGCCTACGAGATGAACTCCAAAGCCATCCAGACCTCGGATCAGATGCTGCAGAAGCTGGGTCAACTCTAGGAGATAGCTATGAAAACGATAGCCACACGCTCAACAAATACGGGGGCTATCGGCCGATTTTGCTTGATGACGCTGGCCCTGAGCCTGCTTGCGGCTTGCCAGCAGATTCCGCAGAAGGTGGTGGTGGACTTCGCCGAACCCAAGGTTACGCAGTCGCCCCTGGCGACACCGACCGTGGCTCGTGCCCCCACTGGCAGCATCTTCCAGAACGCAACCTACCGGCCCGGATTCGAAGATCGCCGCGCCCGCGCCTTGGGCGACGTCGTCACGATCCTGATTGTCGAGAACGTTACCGCCAGCCAGAAGTCCACCTCGACAGTCAACCGCACGTCATCGGTTTCATCCAGCATTTCGGCATTGCCCTACAACAGCCCCGAAGGCCTGGCCAAACTAGGCATTGGCGGCAACACCGCCAATGACTTCTCCGGCAAAGGGGGTACCGAAAGCGCCAACACGTTCTCAGGGTCCATCACTGCCACCGTTATCGACGTCATGCCCAATGGACACCTGGTCGTTGCCGGTGAAAAGCAAATCGGTGTCAATCAGAATGTGGACGTGCTGCGCTTTTCCGGAACGGTGGATCCACGGGTGATGCAACCCGGCAGCATCGTCAGTTCCACGCAGGTGGCCAACGTTCGCGTGGAGTCGCGCGGACGCGGCGCCCAAGGCGAGGCACAGACAGTTGGTTGGCTTTCCCGGTTCTTTTTGAGCTTTCATCCGCTCTAAAGAAATCCAGAATTGTGCCGAGGGGTAACTAATCCACTCGGGTCACCCCAGTTAACCGACTCCGCATCATGTCCACCTGGAAACACCCATTTGCCGCCAAGGCCCTGCAGCAGGTGGTTTTGCTGTGCCTGGCATGGGGGCTGCTGGGCTGGGGTAGCGCACACGCGCTGCGCATCAAGGAAGTGGCGACGGTGGAAGGTGTGCGCAGCAACCAGCTGACCGGGTTCGGCCTCATCGTCGGCCTGGACGGCACGGGCGACCAGACCACCCAAATGCCCTATACCGCGCAGGGCATGGCCAACTACCTGCAGCAAATGGGTATTTCGCTCACGGCGGCGTCGCTGTCCCAGCTGCAGATGAAAAATGTGGCCGCAGTGCTGGTCACCGCCCAACTGCCGCCCTTTGCACGACCGGGCCAGCTCATGGATGTCAACGTTTCCTCCGTGGGCAATGCCAAGTCGCTCAAGGGTGGAACCCTGATCGCAACACCACTCAAGGGCGCCGACGGTGAAATCTATGCCATTGCACAGGGCAATCTGATTGTTGCGGGTGCCGGTGCTGCCGCGGGCGGCAGCAAGGTACAGGTCAACCACCTGAGTGCCGGTCGCATTCCCGATGGCGCCCAGGTCGAACGCACGGTTCCCACGCCCTTGCAAGAAGGCGGCACCGTCAACCTGAGTCTGAACGCCCTGGACTTTCAGACTGCGCGCAAGGTCGCCCAGGCCATCAACCAGCAGTTTGGCAGTGGCGTGGCGCAGGCGCTAGATGGCCGAACCGTGCAGGTCAAGGCCCCCACCAGCCCCAACGAGCGGGTGAATTTTCTGGCGGAGTTGGAAGAACTACCCGTGGTGGCGACAGTTGCACCCGCAAAGGTCGTCATCAACGCCCGCACCGGATCCATCGTACTGAACCAGGCCGTGTCACTCGGTGCGTGCGCCATTGCACATGGCAACCTGTCTATCAGCATCAGCAGCACCCCTGTCATCAGCCAACCCAACCCGTTATCCACCGGTGGTCAGACCGTGGTGGCCGAGAAATCCAACATCGAAATCAAGCAAGACGGCGGCAAACTCATCCAGGTTCCGGCGTCGGCCCAACTGACCGAGGTCGTCAAGGCCCTCAATGCGCTGGGTGCGACCCCCCAGGATCTGCTGGCGATCTTGCAGGCTATCAAGTCGGCCGGTGCGCTCAATGCTGAGCTGGAGGTGATCTGACATGGGTTACGGTCCACTTTCCAATGTCCAGCAATCGCTGGCTGCCGACGCCCAATCGCTGGGCAATCTCAAGATGGAGGCGGGCAAGAGCAGCCCTGCCGCCATCCGCGAAACCGCCAAGCAGTTCGAATCCCTGTTCATGCGCGAGCTGCTCAAGAGCATGCGCGAAGCCACCATGAAGTCGGGCATGCTGGACAACGCCGCGGGCGACCTTGGCACCGACTTGCTCGATCAGCAGTTTGCCGTGCAAATGTCGGGCCAACCCCGTGGGCTGGCCGATCAAATCGCCTTGCAGTTGTCGCGCCAGCTGGGTGTGGCGCTGCCAAACACAGCAGCCACCTCCAGCGCTGGTGCCGCACCACGCGGCAGTGCCACGACGGTCGACACCGTTTCCCTGCACGGCAAGGGGCAGCGTGCGCCCACGTCCAGCCAGACCGAGTTTGTGCAAAAACACGCCCAGATCGCCAATGAAGTGGAAAAAGCCACCGGCATTCCCGCCAACTTCATGCTTGGCCAGGCCGGGCATGAAACCGGTTGGGGGCGTTTCGAGATCAAGCAAAAAGGCGGCGCGCTATCGCATAACCTCTTCGGCATCAAGGCCGGGGCGGGGTGGACCGGCAAGGTCGCCGAAGTCACGACCACCGAATATGTCAACGGCGTGGCCGAAAAGAAAGTGGCACGCTTTCGGGCCTACGACTCCTATGCCGATGCATTCAAAGACTACGCGCGTCTGATTTCCGACAGCCCGCGCTATGCCAAGGCACGCGAGCAAACCCATTCGGCGCTGGCCTTTGCCACCGGCTTGCAGAAGGCAGGGTACGCCACCGACCCACAGTACGCGGCCAAGCTCAGCCGCGCCATCAACACCACGCTGGCCATACGGCGTGCGCAGGCCTGACGCGGGGGATCTATGGGTATTTTGGATGTCGGAACCCGGGCACTGCAGGCCAATCAGATAGCCCTGCAAACCGCTGGAAACAACATTGCCAACGTCAATACCCAGGGGTATTCCCGGCAATCCGTCGTGTTCCAAACGGTGGAAGGCCAGTTCACAGGCGGTGGGTATATCGGCAAAGGCGTCGATATTGCCACTATCCAGCGCAGTTACAGTGCATTTCTCACCCGCCAGTCCACGCTGGCCGCATCCACCCAATCGGCGGACACCACCCGCGCAGACAAACTCAAGCAGCTTGAAGGGTTGTTTTCTGTGGGCACTGGCAGTCTGGGTGCCACCATCAACAGCATGCTCAATGCCTTTTCCGACGTTGCCAGTGCGCCCACCGACCTCACCGCACGCACAGTGGTGTTGACGCGCATGGACGAAACGGCCAGCCGCATGCGCGCAGCCTCGCAACAACTGGAAGACCTGCAAACGGGGATCACCAGCGAACTAAACGAAAAGATCAGCAAAATCAACAGCATTGCCCAAAGCATTGCCAGCGTCAACGACCAAATTGCGCGGGCAAACGGGTCCGGTCAACCGCCCAATGACTTGCTGGATCGGCGCGATCAACTCGTTCGCGATCTCAACCAGTATGTGCAGACAACATCCATTCCTGCGACAGATGGCACGGTTGGCATCTTCATTGGTGGCAGTCAAGCGCTGGTTTTGGGAACCTCCACTGCACCGGTTTCGTTAGTTCAAGACTTTTCGGGACCGACCCTTAACAAGCTTGCGATCACCCGCAGTGGCACTACCATCACGCTCGATGAAAATGCCCTCAGCGGTGGCGAGGTTCCAGGACTGCTGCGCTTTCAGAACACCGATTTGGTGGAGGGACGCAATTTGCTTGGCCGACTAACGACCGCCATTAGCATCGAAATGAATGCCCAGCATAAGCTCGGCCTGGACCTGGACGGCAATGTGGGTAGCGACATCTTTACCCCCCCGAACATCAACAACGTTTTCGCTCCAACCGCACCGGCCGTCTTGAATTCAGGCACTGCGAGCTTGAACCTGGCGATCAGCGACCCAACCCAGTTTCAAGCCTCGGACTATGAGGTGGACTTCAGTTCTGCCTCTGCGGGCACCATTACGCGGCGCTCTGATGGTCAGGTGACTAACTTCAATCTTGCCGCCCCCCCCGTTTCCATCGACGGAATCACAATCACCAACAGCGGTGGCGGGGCAGTTGCGGGCGATCGTTTTCTCCTCAAACCGTTCTCCACCTCGGCCAGCAATATTCAACGCCAATTCTCCAGCCCTCGGGCACTGGCAGTGGCAAGCCCGGTGGTGGCACAAATGGGCACTTCGAACACGGGGAGCTTGCAGCAAACATCACTGGTCGCGCGCAGCAACCCCCCCTCTGTGACGCCGGTAACGTTGACCTTCACTGGCCCCAATACCTACACCCGCAGCGATGCGGGGGGAGTGTTTACCTACACGCCCGGTGTTCCCATTGAAGGAACGGTACCGACAACTACCCCTCTTACGCAGTGGTCGCTTACCTTGCAAGGTTCACCAATAGCCGGTGACACCGTCACAGTCAACAATAGCAAGGTGCTGGACGCTGCTGGCACCATCAACCTCAAGCTCAACGCTGGTAACGCAACGGCCATGCTGGGCCTACGCGATGTACCTTTGTTTGACGGCGCGGCTTTGACCGATGGTTATGCCGGAATGATTGCCCAGCTAGGCGTGCGAAGCCAGAGCGCCAACTATGCGGCCGAGACCTCCACCAATATGGCCGCCAACCTGGAAAAAGAGCGCACCGGGGTTTCCGGTGTCAACCTGGACGAAGAAGCTGCCAAGTTACTGCAATTTCAGCAAGCCTACCAAGCGTCAGCCAAAATGATCCAGATTTCGCAAAGCATCTTCGACACCTTGATTCAAGAGTTATCTCACTAGCTCAAAATAGGACAAGGAGTATTATGTCCACCCCGACTTTTCTACGACTGGGCTCTGCCAACACCTACGACAACGCGCGCAGCCAATTGATGGCGCGACAAGTGGCACTGAGCAACTTGCAAGAGCAATTGACATCCGGCAAACGCGTCAACTCGCCCAGCGATGACCCGACGGCCGCGGCGCAGGCCGAGCGCGCCATGACACGCATCGACCGCATTCAAGCTGACCAACGCGCGCTCAACGCCCAAAAAGACGCCATTGCCCAAGCAGAAAGCACCCTGGGCGATGTGACGGACGCATTGCAGCGATTCCGAGAACTCGTTGTAAACGCTGGCAACAGTACCAATAGCCCTGCCGATCGCAGAACGATCGCTGGGGAACTGCAGGGATTGCGCGATCAAATCTTTGCACTCGCCAACCGCAAAGACACTAACGGACAGCCCCTATTTGGCGCACTGGCCAGCGCATTGACGCCATTTGTAGGCCCTAACGCCAGCGCACCGGACTACCTGTTCAATGGCATGCCGGGCCAGTCGGCCAGTTCCGAAGTGGGCATTCCTTTCGCGCTGGATGGCGATAGCGCTTTTATGCACCAACCCGCCCGCGACGGTGTGTTTAACGTCGCAGTCAGTACCACCAGCGCAGCGCTGACGACATCGGGTGTGACTGTCACCAACACTGCCACCGTGGCAGCCACGGCCACGGCAGCGGCAGCAGCTGTTCCTTCTGTTCCATACCCCGTTTATACGGTCAACTTCACTGCAGTAAACACTACGGTTCCAGGCACCACGACACTAACGTACAGCATTACTGAAACACCAGCCGTTTCAGTACCTGCAGTGGCCACTCCCGTAACTGTTAGCTACCCCAGCAACACGGCCGCGCCCATCACGGGCCTGCCTGGGCTGTCGTTTTCAGTCAATGGCACTCCGAACATTGGCGACACCTTGACCATTAATGAGCGTCCCAGCGTCTTTAGCGTGCTCGATGACGCGATCAAGAGTATTGCTGGCGCGCCCAACAACAATGGCGCCTCTCAAGCAGTCGGCCAGGCCTTGGGCAACATCGACATTGGGATGGCACGCGTCTCGGCCGTACGAGGGCAAGCGGGAGACCTTCTGAACCGGGCAGATCGTATTTCCAGCGATCAGGAAAAGCGCGGTGTGCAACTGGAGGCCCAACGCTCGACCGCCCAGGATCTGGACATGATCAAGGGCGTATCCGACTTCCAGAACCAGCAGACCGGCTACCAGGCTGCCTTGCAGTCCTATGCGCAGGTGCAGAAGCTGTCGTTGTTCAATTTCATCAGCTAAGCACGCCTGGCACCCCACCCAGGGCGCGTGTTTGGCTACCAAAGAACTTGAAAACGCAGTAGACTGAACCGGTCGACTGGGCGCACTTCCAACAACAACACCTCATGCGCTCCCGTTACGACCGGGCGAGCGCGGGCGTCGCGACTTGCCGTCATGAAAGAGAGGCATGGCATGGCAGACATCCACTCGCAGCCCGGCACCGACGAAGCCGTCCAGCATCAGATGGCGCGTTTGCGCGCCACTTCGATCGAACGGCTGTGGTGTGCGCTGGCCGGGCTGTCGCTCGTCATGCTGCCGGTGCTGCTGTGGCGTGCGTATGCCATGTGGTCGGGCAGCCAGGTCGGCTCGCGCACCACCAACTACGTCTTCATGGCCGGGTCGCTGTTCCTGATCGGGATGTTTCCATATCGTTCGCGCCTGCCGGTGCAGGTGCGCGCCGTGCTGCCCTTGGCTGCGCTGGTGGTTGTCAGCCAGTCCAGCCTGTTCGGGTTTGGGGCGGCTTCCACCGCATTCAGCTGGATGGTGCAGTGCTGCTTGCTGATCGCCACGCTGTATTCGCTGCGCGCGGGTCTGTGGGCCACAGCGGCCACGGCGGCATCGGCCGTGCTGGCCGGTGCCCTGTTCCTGAACGGGGTACTGGTGGTCCCGGTCGATCTCAATGCTTTTTTTGCACAACCCGTGGCCTGGCTGCTGATGATCGTCGCCGTTACGGTGGTGCCCGCCATCATCGTCTACATCATTGGGGACTACCAACGCATGATTGCCGCCTTGCTGCGCCGCATGGAGGACAAACGCAACCAGCTCGACACCATGTCGCGCCAGCTCACCCAGGCCCTGCAGGCCCAGGAACAGGCCAGCGCAGCCAAGAACGCGTTTCTGGCACACATGACGCACGAGCTGCGCACCCCCCTCACCGGGGTCATCGGCATGCTGGAAATTGCCGACAAACGCAACCACGACCCTGATCTGAACCGGGTGCTCGATGTCGCGCGCCACAGCGCGGAAGCCCTGCTCAAGGTCATCAACGACGTGCTCGACTATTCCAAGCTCGACGCCGGCAAGATCACGCTCCAACCCGAACCCTTTGACCTGGCAGAGTTCCTGCGCAATGCGCTGGAGGTATTTCACTGGCGCGCGCGCGAAAAGGGCATTGAATTCAAGGTGAGCATCGCCCCCGAACTGCCCACGCTGCGCTGCGCTGATCCGCAGCGGCTGCGCCAGGTACTGTTCAACCTGGTGAGCAATGCCATGAAGTTCACCGAAACCGGGTGGGTCTGCGTCGAAGTCACGCAGGCAGCGGCACCCAATGCGCTGCACTTTTGTGTGCGCGACTCCGGCATCGGCATTGCCGCTGACGTGTTGCCCCGTCTATTTGACGAGTTCGAGCAAGGCGACAGCAGCATCCACAAACGCTACGGTGGCACGGGCCTGGGCCTGGCCATCACCAAACTGCTGGTGCAGGCCATGGGTGGCAGCATCCAGGTACAAAGTGTGGAGCGGGTCGGCACCATCTTCACCATCGACCTGCCCATGCCCGTGGGCACGCCATCGGCCATCGCCACCGAGGCCGCTGCATCCGATCCCAACACCGCTCCAGTCCAGCTCCATGTGTTGCTGGCCGAAGATTCGCCCACCAACCAACTGGTGGTATCCATGCTGCTGCAGGACCTGGGACACCACGTGGTCGTGGCCGACAACGGCCGCATGGCGGTCGCTTGCGCAGCGCGCGAGAATTTCGACCTGATCCTGATGGATATGCGCATGCCCGAACTGGCCGGGTGCGAGGCCGCCGCCCTGATCCGCCAGGGCGGCACGGCACAGGACACGGTTTTTGACCGCGACGTCTACATCTGTGCCTTTACTGCCAATGCGGCTGAACGCGACCGCGCCGCGGCCATGGCCGTGGGCATGAACGATTTCCTGACCAAACCGGTGCGCATGCACGACATGCAGGCCTTGCTGCAGCGGGTGGTGGCTTACCAACGGGCGCGCGGCGTGGGCCTGCATGAACCTGCCGAACTGGCGGCCATGGTGCCGACCGAGTCCGCACCACCCGCCATCGCCCCCCTGCCTGCGCTGTCAAGCACGGCACAGGAGCACTTGGCGAGCATCTTTCGGCGCGACCTCGAACTGCGCCAGCCCCAAATCCAGGCAGCGCTGGAGCAGGCCCAGTGGGAGCAATTGCGCGACGTGGCACACCTCGTCAAAGGCGCGGCGCTGAGCGCGGGTGTGACCGATCTGGTGCGCGCAGCCGATGCGCTGGAACGTGCCTGCCTGGCGCAGCCTTTCCAAGCAGACCTGTGTGCCGACCATGCGCACATTCTGTTGCGGGCACTGGAGCACTACATGGGAGCATCGATATGAACGTTCTGGTGGTTGACGACGACCCCACTGCCCGCGAGGTCCTGGCCCAGGTTCTGGCCCCGCTGTGCACGCACGGGCACGTGCACCAGGCTAGCAGCGCAGAGACCGCCCTGACGGCCCTGGAGCAAGGTTTTCTGGCAGACCTGTTGGTATGCGACGTGCGCATGCCCGATACCAGTGGGATCGAGCTGCTCGACCGCCTGCGCCAGGATACCCGCTACTGCGACCTGCCCGTGATGATGATCACGGCATCACCTGACCAGGATGTAGTGCGCCAGGCCATGCAACTGCGTGTGCAAGGCTTCATCCTCAAACCCGCCACCAACGATGCGGTGCTGCGGGCACGCACTGCCCTGGGCCGATTCCACACCCAACTGGCCGAGGACCCTCACCAGGTCTGCAAACGCCTGTCGTGCACGCCGCGTCAGTACGAAGGTGCCCTGGATGCACTGCTCGAAAAACTGACCAGGCTCAACGAACTGCTAGTGCACTGGTGTGCGGGCGACACAGTCGAAGGTACATGCGCCGACCTACCCGCCACAGCGGCACTGGTAACGGCGCTGGCGCCATGCGCCAATGGGGCCCGCGCATTGGGTCTGACTGCGCTCTTGAAGCACCTGCAAAGCCTGGAACGCCTGGCGCTGCGCGACACGACGCAGCATGATGCGCGGTACGACGAACTGCGCCAGATCCTGGCCTTGCAGCACCAGTGGCTGCGCAGCTATCGTGCCGGGCGCCAAGCGCAACCGCCCCTGGCCGAGCGCCTGACGCCGCAGCCACACGCAAGCGCTTCGCGCCCCCCGCTGATTCGCATCCCACCCGTCGCGCGCTGAGCCGACCGCCTGCTACGGTGGCCTAGCGCTCGTCGCGCATGCGCGCAAACTGGCTCCAGAACTGCGCATCCTGCGTGGTGGCGAAGTTGATGCGCATGAGCGTGCTGGGCTGGCGCTGGGCATGGAACAGCGCACCCGGTGCCAGCAGGTACCCCGCATCGAGCATGCGTTGGGCCAGGGCATCGGTGTCCACGCCCGTATCCACCCAGCCAAACAGGCCCGCCGGGGGCGTGGCAAAGGTGCAGCCATGGGCCAGGGCGAGCTTGACACTGCGCGCGCGCGCCTGGTCGAGCCGGGCGCGGATGCGTTCGGCATGGCGGCGCAACTGCCCTTGCTCGATGCAGTGGGCCAACGCCTTTTCCAGAAACGCCGGGGTGGTCAGCGTGGCCAGCAGCTTGGTGTCCACAAATGCCTCGACCAGATGGGCGGGCGCGGCCAGGAAGCCCACGCGCCAGCCCGGCGCCAGGATCTTGGCAAAGCCCCCCACGCAGATGGTGCGCTGCAGGCCATCAAGGGCGCTCAGGCGCGTGGCGTGGTCGGGCGCAATGTGGCTGTAGGTGTCGTCTTCGACGATGTGGAAGTCGTAGGCGTTGGCCAGTTGCAGCACGCGGTGCGCGCTGCCCGGAGTCAGGCAGTAACCGGTCGGATTGTGGAACACGCTCACGCTCACGAACAGCTTGGGGTGGTGCAGTTCGCAATAGCGGGCCATCACCTCCAGGTCAGGCCCGTCAGCGCGCCGCGGCACCGGCAGGATGCGCATGCCCAGTGCGGCCAGGCGCGCAAATTCGATGGCCCAGCCCGGCTCCTCCACCATCACACAGTCGCCCGCGCGCAGCAGCGCGCGGCTGACGATGTCCAGCGCATGGGTGGCCCCCACGGTGGTGACAATCTGGCCGGGCGCGGCCTCGATGGCGTAGGCCGTGAGCTTCTGCGACAAGGCCTGGCGCAGGTCTGGATCGCCGGCAGGGTCCCCGTATTGCAACGACAGCGACTGCAAGGCCGCACTGCCAGCCACCTTGCGCACTGCGGCGGGCATAAACGGGGTTTGCAGCCAGTCCGGCGGAAACACCCCCATGCCCGGCTGCGGCAGATCGCCATTGCCTTGAAACATGCCGCGGATCAGCGCCGTTGCATTCACCGGCACATGGTGAGCCGAGAAACCACCCCGGCCGTCGTCGCTTGCTCCGATTTTGATAGCTGCTTGCGCAACATTCTCGGGGGCTGGAGCCCGATTTCTCACAAAGAAACCACGATTCTTGCGCGCCTCCACCAACCCCAGCGCCAGCAGCTGGTCGTAGGCTGCCACCACCGTGGACGGGCTCACGCCCTGCTGCTGGGCGCACTGGCGCACCGAGGGCAGGCGCGCACCAGGTGCCAGCAGCCGCGTGCGGATGCGCTCGGCAAAGCGCGCACAAAGCTGCTCGGTGAGCGACTGGGAGGCGGTTTTCATCAACATGGCTGGGCCTTGCGCTGGGAAAGGAAACGGGGCTGTGTTGCCGTAGCCACCAGTACAGTGCACGAATCTTGACGCCAAACTGTACTGATACTGTGCTGCTTGACACTATAAAGTGCACGGCATGACTGCGCAAGCCATCATCGCCCCTTCCCTGCGCCGCGGCCTGTGGCTGGGCCTGTTGGGAACGGCCATTTTCTCGGTGACGCTGCCTATGACCCGTCTGGCCGTGGGCACGCCGGACGCACCGCAGATGTCGGGCATCTTCATTGCTATGGGGCGCGCCCTGGTGGCGGGCGTGCTGTCCGTGCTCTACCTGCTGGCCACGCGCGCACCCCTGCCGCGACGCGCCGACTGGATGCCACTGGCCCTGACCGCGGCGGGTGTGGTGTTTGGCTTTCCCTTGCTGACATCGGTGGCCATGCGCCATGTGCAGGCCGTGCATGCCAGCGTCATCGTGGGCGTGCTGCCCCTGGCCACGGCGGCCGTCGGTGCACTGCTGCACCGCCAGCGCCCTTCAACGGGTTTCTGGCTCTGTGCCGGTTGGGGCAGCGCCCTGGTGGTGGGCTTTGCCATCACCCATGGCGGCAGCGCTGCGGCATGGGCGCTATCACCAGCCGATGCCCTGCTGCTGGGCGCCTGCGTCTGCGCCGCCGTGGGCTACGGCTATGGTGGGCGGCTGTCGCACCACCTGCCGGCCGAGCAGGTGATTTGCTGGGCGCTGGTGCTGTCCCTGCCGCTGTGCCTGCCCCTGGCCCTGCTGAACTGGCCCACCACCGCGATCCAGACCAGCAGCTGGCTGGCCTTTGGCTACCTGGCCGTGTTTTCCATGTGGCTAGGCTTTTTTGCCTGGTACCGCGGCCTGGCCCTGGGCGGCACGGTGCGGGTGAGCCAGGTGCAGTTGCTGCAGCCCTTTCTGAGCATGCTGGCGGCCATCCCGCTGGTGGGCGAACGGCTCGACGCCACCACCGTGGGCTTTGCGCTGGCCGTGATCGCCACCGTGTACCTGGGGCGGCGCATGCCCGTGCACGCCCCCGGCCGCTAAGCCCCACAATCTTGCCATTCCTATTTCAAAACCCGTATCGAGGAGACCCTGCACCATGAACCCCACCCCCTGGACCCTGGCCCGACGCGCAGCCCGCATGAACCCGTCGGTGATCCGCGAAATCCTGAAGATCACCGAAAAGCCCGGCATCATCAGCTTTGCCGGGGGCCTGCCCTCCAGCAAGACCTTTCCCGTGAGCGAGTTTGCCGCCGCCTGTGCACAGGTGCTGGGCCAGGACGGTCGGGCCGCGTTGCAGTATTCCGCCAGCGAAGGCTATGGCCCGCTCACGCAGATGGTGGCCCAGCGCCTACCCTGGAACGTGGACCCGGCGCAAATCCTGATCACCACCGGCTCACAGCAAGGTCTGGACCTGGTGGCCAAGGTACTCATCGACGCAGGCAGCCGCGTGCTGGTCGAAACCCCCACCTACCTGGGCGCGCTGCAGGCCTTCACACCCATGGAGCCCACCATTGACAGCGTGGCCAGCGACGACGAAGGCGTGGACATTGCCGACCTGCGCGCCAAGGTGGGTAGCGGTGCCGACAAGGCACGCTTCCTGTACGTGCTGCCCAACTTCCAGAACCCCACCGGGCGCACCATGACCGAGGCCCGGCGCGCCGCCTTGGTAGCCCAGGCCGCCGAGCTGGGCCTGCCACTGATCGAAGACAACCCCTACGGCGACCTGTGGTTCGACCAGGCCCCGCCCGCGCCGCTGACCAGCCGCAACCCCGAAGGTTGCATCTACCTGGGTTCGTTTTCCAAGGTGCTGGCCCCAGGCTTGCGCATGGGCTACATCGTGGCCCCCAAGGCCGTCTACCCCAAGCTGCTGCAGGCCAAGCAGGCCGCCGACCTGCACAGCCCCGGCTTCAACCAGCGCATGATTACCGAGGTCACGAAGGGCGGCTTCCTGGACCGCCACATCCCCACCATCCGCGCCCTGTACAAGAGCCAACGCGATGCCATGCTGGCGGCCCTGCAGAAAGACATGCCCGCCGACGTCACCTGGAACACGCCCGATGGCGGCATGTTCCTGTGGGCGCGCCTGCCCGAAGGCATGGACGCGCAGGCGCTGCTGCCGCTGGCCGTGGACAAGGGCGTGGCCTTTGTGCCCGGCGCGGCCTTCTACAACGACCACGGCGACCCCCGCACCATGCGCCTGTCCTTCGTCACCCCCAACGAAGACGAAATCCGCAAGGGCGTGACCGCGTTGGCGGCGGCCATTGCAGAGTTCCGCAAACGCTGATTTGCTATCTATTTTGCAGCGCCATGCGCTTGCTTCACGGGGGCTGAAACCAAAACACCCCCGAATCACCGACAAACGCTCACCGAGGTCACACCTATAAATCGCTCTATCCACACCAGGAAACACTTCTGTCCTTGATTCAATGCCTGAACTCCAGGCTTTCCCCAGAAATCCCCTTCCCCTAGAATTATTCGATGCCCCCCGTTTCCCACGCGCACATCAACCCCAAAATGCTCCGCTGGGCACGCGGGCGCGTGGGGCTGGACCTGGGGTTGGCTGCTGCTGCCGCAGGCGTAAAGCCGGAACAGTTCGAACGCTGGGAAACGGGTGACGCTTTCCCCACCTTCCGGCAGGCGCAATCGGTTGCACAAGCCCTGCATGCGCCTTTTGGTTTTTTCTTTTTGCAGACACCGCCTGAGGAAGAGCCTCTGTTGCCCGATCTGCGCACCGTGGGTGGCATGCCGGTGGGCAGACCCAGCGTGGATTTGCAGGACACCATCAAGCAGGCACTCAGCCGCCAGGCCTGGTACGCCGACTATCAGCAGGAACAAGGCGTCAGCCCTTTGCCCTTCATTGGCAAGTTCCGCACCACGGCAAGTACAGAAACCGTTGCGGCCGACATCCGCGCAGTGCTCGGGGTGGAGGTTGCGCAAGGTCAACGCCCATGGGAGGAATACCACCGCGCGCTCATTGCCGGAGCCGAACAGGCAGGCATCCTGGTCATGCGCAGCGGCATTGTCGGCAACAACACCCACCGCAAACTTGATGTCAGTGAATTCCGTGGCTTTGCGGTCACCCACCCCGTGGCACCCTTGGTGTTCATCAATTCTGCGGATGCACCGGCTGCACGACTGTTTACGCTGATTCACGAATTGGCGCACCTGTGGTTCGGTTCCAGCGGCATTTCCAATGGCGAATCTGGCAACACACGCCAAGAAGAAGTCGCCTGCAATGCCGTAGCGGGTGAGTTTCTTGCCCCGGCAACAGTGTTTAGGCCGTTGTGGGCGGCGGGGTCTGCGGACTTCTCCACCCGCATCGCCGAACTGGCAAGGCGTTTCCATGTGAGCCAATTGGTGGTGGTGCGCCGCGCACTGGATTTAGGATTGATTGACCGCAATACCTACAACGATTTTTATTTTGCGGAACTGGAGCGCTTTCGGCAGGCCGAAAGCACGGGGGGCAGTTTCTATCGCACAGCAGGTTCCAAGAACAGCAAGCGATTCGCCAAGGCCGTGATTGCAGAAGCCTTCAGTGGCCGTCGGCTATTGCGTGATGCCAGCAAGCTCCTCGGTGTGCAACCGGCGAAGATTCGCCAATTTGCCGAGCAGTTGGACGCATGATTTATCTGCTGGACGCCAATACCCTCATTGAAGCCAAAAACCGCTATTACGGCATGCACATCTGCCCCGGCTACTGGGCTTGGGTATTGCACACTCATGGCCAAGGCGTACTGGCCAGTATTGAGTCGGTAGGGGACGAACTCAAGCGCGGCAACGACGAATTAGCACTATGGGCTAAGCAAAACAAAGCTTTGTTTTTGGCCGTGTCCGACGAGGCCACCCAAACCGCATTTACCCAAGTAGCCGAACATGTGGCCTCCCAAGCCCACACCATGAAGCCGGGGGCGTTGGATGAATTCTTGAGTGGCGCTGACCCCTGGCTCATTGCCAAGGCCATGACGTTGACGGACAGCGTAGTAGTAACCCACGAGCAGTTCAACCTGCAGATGCGTCGCAAATACAGCATCCCCAACGTGTGCCAGCATTTCGGCCTGCAGTGGATGGACACCTTTGCTGTACTGGGGCATACCCATGCCAGCTTCGTTCTGGCAGGCGATTGATACCTCTTTTGACACATCGTATACGGTAAACAATTACCGTCCTTCTCCATGTCCCTCTACACCCACCTGCAACAAGCCCGTAGCGAAGAAGACGTCAAAGACGCCTATATCAAGGCCTTGGGCCTGAAGGGTTACACCAAGGGACTCATCGACATCCAGACCGACGAAATCTGGTTCGAGGCAAAGGACACCGGCAAGCACTCCAGCTACGCCATGTTCACCCAACTGCTGCATTACGTGCAGGTGGCGCTGAACAAGGGTGAAAAAGTGCCGCCGCTGCTGGCTGTGATCGACACCGAAAAAGCGGCAATCATGAAGAGCGCCGACGTGCTGCCCTTCCTCGCCAAGAAAACAGTGAAGTGGGGCAAGTCGGCCAGCCAGTACACGCAAGAGGCGTTGGATGAAATATCAGCCCACATCGGCACCCATTTCGTCTCGTTCAAGATTTCCACCCACGAAGACGAATTCATTGCCACCGTCAAGGCCGCCGTAAAAAGCGGCGACATCATCCGCACCCAGATCACGCCGGACAACCTGAAACAGGTGTTCGACAAATGGGTGGGCATGATCGGGCGCGAAATTGTCGGCGTGGCAGAAGAAGACTACGCCTTGCTGTTCTTTGCGGACATCATGCACGACGGCAAGGTATCCACCCATGCCAACCTGCCGGCCGAGCTGCTGCACAAAAACGATGCGCCCGTTTTTAGTCTGGGCGGCAAAAACTTTGAGTTGGGCAACAAGGAAGGTTACCGCCGCTTCTGGGCCATCTACCACCGCCCGCCCAAAAGCGAGTACCGCGACTACCTGCTGGAGCGCCGCGACAGCCTCATCCCGCTGGACGAGCGCAGCTTCAAGGGCGCGTACTACACGCCGCTGCACGTGGTGGACAAGGCCTACGACAAGCTGGCCGAAACCTTGGGCAAGAACTGGCAGCGCGAGTACATCGTGTGGGACATGTGCTGCGGCGTGGGCAATCTGGAGGTCAAGCACAGCAACCCGCGCAACATCTACATGAGCACGCTGGACCAAGCCGACGTGGATGTGATGAAGGCCACCAAAACCTGCGTGGCGGCGCAGCGCTTCCAGTACGACTACCTCAACGACGACATCACCGACGACGGGCGCATTGACTACACGCTGACCAACAAGGTGCCGCAGGGACTGCGCGATGCGATAGCGGCGGGGAAGAAGATATTGGTGCTGATCAATCCGCCGTATGCGGAGGCTGCCAATGCCGACAACGTGAAGACCGACGGTGGAAAAAATGCGGAAAGCAAGTTGGGGGTTTCCAAAACGCGCGTTGCTGCCACCATGGATCAGCAAGGCTATGCCGCACGCGAGCTTTTTGTGCAGTTCCTCGTTCGCATCGCCAAAGAGCTGCCAACGGCCACCATTGCAATTTTCAGCAAGCTCAAATACGTCAACGCCCCCAACTTCGACAAGTTTCGCAACGACTGGAACGCGAAATATTTGTCGGGGTTTGTGGTGCATAGCCAAGCCTTTGATGGACTGAAAGGCAACTTTCCCATCGGTTTTTTGATTTGGGAAACCAATCAGCTCTCTACAAAGAAACAAGCCATATCAGATATAACGACCGAAGTTCTGGACAAGCAAGCCAAGCCGATGGGGGAAAAGCGTTTTTTCAATCTCCCCAACGAGCAATTGCTGAGTGACTGGATTGTTCGTCCTCGCTCCAACGCAGTGGACGCACTGCCGTTGAAGAACGCCATTTCACCCACCACCAGCACCAAGGACGTGCGTGGCACCAAATGGGCTGACGGAGCCATAGGCGGCATGATTGCTCCCGGCGGTGACATACAGCACGCAGGGCTTACAGCATTGCTGTCTTCAGGCTACTGCAGTGCGGGCGGCCTCTTTGTAACTGCCGACAACCTTTGGCAGGCTGCTGTTGTTTTCTCGGTTCGTCGTCTCGTGAAACCCACCTGGCTCAACGACCGCGACCAATTCCTGCAGCCGACCGAACATCTGACCGACGAATTCAAAACCGATTGCCTGCTGTGGATGCTGTTCAACGGAAGCAACCTCACCGCCGGTGCCAACGGCCTGGAATGGAACGGCAAACAGTGGTCGCTGGTCAACCACTTCATTCCCTTCACCGAGGCCGAAGTGGGCGCGCCGGATCGCTTTGAGTCCGACTTCATGGTGCAGTACCTGGCGGACAAAACCCTCTCGCCTGAAGCACAGGCCGTGCTGGACGCCGGCCGCACACTGTGGAAGGCCTACTTCACCCACACCGACGTGCGCACCGTGCGCGACGAGTACAAGCTCAACCGCCCCGACGTGGGCTGGTACCAAATCCGCAACGCGCTCAAGGCCCGAAACGAAAGCGGCGACACGGCCCCGGTCAACTTCGGCCCGTTCGAAGCCGCCTACCAGGCCCTGACCGACAAACTGCGCCCCCAGGTGTTCACGCTGGGGTTTCTTCGCTGACACCTATTTGCTACGTCTTTCATAGCTGCTCAAGCAAATTCCACGAGGGCTACAGACCAGAATGACCACCAACCACTTGCCAGCACAGCGCCCCTTCAAGCAAGTCGACGTCTTTACCGCCACGCCCTACTTTGGCAACCCGTTGGCCGTGGTGCTCGATGGCGCAGACCTATCCGACGACCAGATGCAGCGCTTTGCGCGCTGGACCAACCTATCGGAAAGCACCTTCCTGTTGCCGCCCACACCCGCCGGTGCGGCCGGTGGTGCCGACTACCGCGTGCGCATCTTCACGCCCGGTGGCGAACTGCCCTTTGCCGGCCACCCCACGCTGGGCAGCTGCCACGCCTGGCTGCAGGCCGGGGGCACGCCACGCGCGCCGCTGAACGCTGACGGCTCGCAGCGCATCGTGCAGGAATGCGCCAAAGGGCTGGTGGCGCTGCGCCGCACCGGCACGCAGCTGGCCTTTGCCGCGCCGGAACTCACCCGCCACGCACCCGACGCCGCCATGTTGCAAGACGTGACCCGCGCGCTGGGTCTGACTGCCGGGCAGGTTCGCGCCGCGCAGGTGCTGGACAACGGCCCGGTGTGGCTGGGTCTGCTGCTGGACAGCGCCGAGACAGTGCTGGGCCTGCAGCCCGACCACGCCGCACTCCGGCATCTGGGCGTCAAAGTGGGGGTAGCCCACGTGGAATCTACGTCAAACGCTCCCATTTTGGTAGCACGATCAAGCCGCGAAGCCCGCGCGTTTGGCACCGGCTTGCGCCCCACGCCTACGTTGAACGACGCCCCCGGCGTAGAAGTACGCGCCTTTGCCGCCGCCATCGGCGTGCCGGAAGACCCGGTTACCGGCAGCCTCAACGCCAGCCTGGCCCAGTGGTTGATGGCCGAAGGCCTGGCGCCCACCCAGTACATCGCCAGCCAGGGCAGCTGCCTGGGCCGCGAAGGGCGCGTGCACCTTGCGCGCGATGCGGTCGGCCAAGTCTGGGTGGGCGGTGCGTCCGTCACCTGCATTGACGGCACGGTGTTCCTCTAGCGCCTTCTTTTCAACGCCCACCCCATGAACCTGCTCCCCGACCTGCCCGCCATTGAAGACGCCGCCGCCGTGGTCTACCGCGAATTCGGCCCCACGCCGCAGTACTGCTGGGGCCAGCTCAGCGACCGGCTAGGCGCGACCTGCTGGCTCAAGCACGAGAACCACACGCCAGTGGGTGCGTTCAAGATCCGCGGCGGCCTGACCTATTTCGACCAGCTCGCGCGCAGCGGCAGCTTGCCCGCCGAGGTGATCAGTGCCACGCGCGGCAACCACGGCCAAAGCATCGGCTGGGCAGCACGTGCACACGGCGTGACCTGCACCATCGTCGTGCCGCACGGCAACTCGCAAGAAAAGAACGCCGCCATGCGCGCCCTGGGCGTGCGCCTGATCGAACACGGCGCCGACTTTCAGGAGAGCCGCGAGCACGCCATGGCGCTGGCGGCGCAGCGCGGCGCGCACATGGTGCCCAGCTTCCATACCGACTTGCTGCGCGGCGTGGCCACCTACTGGTGGGAGTTTTTCAAGGCGGTGCCCAATCTGGACGTGGTGTATGTACCCATTGGCCAGGGTTCGGGCGCGTGCGCGGCCATTGCTGCCAAGCTGGCTCTGGGGCGCAGCGTGCGCATCGTGGGCGTGGTCAGTTCCCACGCCACCACCTATGCCGACTCGCTGGCCGCGGGGCGCGTGGTGGAAGCCCCCGTCACCACCGAGTTGGCCGACGGCATGGCCTGCCGTGTAGCGGATGCCGCAGCGCTGGACGTATTGCAGGGCCGCATCGACCACATCGTGCAGGTCAGCGACGCCGAAGTGGCCGAGGCCATGCGCGTGCTGTTTGCCTGCACCCACAACGTGGCCGAAGGTGCCGGTGCCGCCGCCTGGGCAGCGGCCTGGCAAGAGCGCCAACACGTGCGCGGCCAACGTGTGGGCCTGGCTTTGAGCGGGGGCAATGTGGACAGCGCCGTGCTGGCGCGTGTGCTACAACCGTCATAGCAACAAGCACTGTATTCACGCGGGCCAATACCCATTTACAGTCACAACCCGACACCCATGGGTCACGCCCGCGCCAGACTGCGGCGCGCACCACCGCTGTCGCCCCAATGACAAGCGCGCAACAGGCACTGCAGTAGAGTCCCCCCGATGGGAACCTGCTATCTCGTCC
Organism: Rhodoferax sp.; assembly: GCA_046348185.1. Classification (GTDB taxonomy): domain Bacteria; phylum Pseudomonadota; class Gammaproteobacteria; order Burkholderiales; family Burkholderiaceae_C; genus Allorhodoferax. The sequence goes on from JAXMER010000014.1 coordinate 187,539, forward strand.
GACACGGACAGGCTTCGTTTGGCGAAGCCAACTACGACAAGCTCAGCACACTGGGCCACCAGCAAAGTGTGCGCCTGGGCCAGTACTGGGGTGCCCAGGGCCTGCAGTTCGAGGCGGTCTACACGGGCACTCTGTTGCGCCATGCGCAAACCTGGGGCGGCATTGCCGAAGGCGCGCACTGGTCGCAGCAACCCGCCATCTGGCCGGGCTTGAACGAATACGCCAGCGAAGCAGTGATTGCCGCCATCCACCCCGAGCCCCTGCAGCGCCCCGACACACCCGAGCTCTACCGCCACCACTTTCGGCTGCTGCGCGACGGCCTGACGCAATGGATGAACGGCGTCGTCAGCCCCAAAGGCATGCCCAGCTACCGCGAGTTCGTGCAAGGTGTCGCCGAAGTCCTGGAGCACATTCGCAAGAGTCACAGCGGCAATGTGCTCATCGTCAGCAGCGGCGGCCCCATTGCCACCGCCGTGGGCCACGTGCTGGGCACATCGCCCGAGACCACGATCGAACTCAACATGCGCATTCGCAACAGCGCCGTGACCGAGTTCATCTTCAATCCCAAGCGCCACACCCTGCTGAGCTACAACAACCTCCCCCATCTGGACGGTGCAGAATACGCGCCGTGGATCACCTACTCCTGAGCAATTCCCCATGAAGCGCGCGCTAGCCTGGGGCGCGGGCGCGTTGTGCGCGGCGACGCTATCGCTGGCCCATGCCGAAGGCGCTGCGCTGCGCTGCCTGGTCACCTACGCCGGTGCCACCCAGGAAGTGCGCGCCCAACCCATGCCCGACCCGTACGACGCCCGCCGCGTGGACATTGGCGGGCGCTTCTGGTTCAAACCGGTGCTGGTGGGCCAGGGCGTACGGGTGGACTACATTGCCTTGTACGCCTATGAGGACACGCGCCGTGGCCCGGTCCTGATCCAGCAAGCCAAGTATTTGCCGCCCTTCCCCGCCACACCCACGCCACTGCCCTTGACCGGCGAACAGCACCTGTATGCGGGGCCGGTGGAGCGCGAACTGATCTACCAATGCACCCTGGAGGGGCACCAGCCATGAGCGCCCGCTGCACCAGGCATCTGGGCCGTTGGGGCTGGCGGGTAGGCACGGCTCTGCGCAGGGCACTGGCGTACGCCACCCTGGCTGCCGCGACCGCCGCCGCTGCGGCCGGTGGCAATGCGGAAAACGTAGACCTGGTGTTTGCCGGCGATGTGGTGCTGGATGCCACGGCTGGCACCTTGATCGCCCAGGGCGGCGACCCGTTTGTCGGCTTTGCCGGTGTGTTCGAACGCGCCGACATCCGCGTTGCCAACCTGGAATGCGTGGTGGCCACCACCGGGGAGGCGGGCAACAAGACCTTCACCTTTCGCGCCCATCCGCGCGTGCTGCCGGTGCTCCGGAAACACTTCGACGCCCTGGCACTGGCCAACAACCACTCGGGCGACTACGGGCGCGCGGCATTTGCCGAAATGCTGGGCCTGCTGAAACAGGCCGGGCTTGCTTCCTTCGGGGGTGGGCACAACCTGCGCGAAGCCCACACGCCCTGGATCGTGGAGCGCAAAGGGCTGCGCATCGCCTTGCTGGCCTACAGCGAATTCCTGCCGCGCAGCTTCGAGGCCGACTTTGACGCCGCCGGTGTGGCCTGGAGCGAAGATGAGCAGGTCGTGTACGACATCCGCCAGGCGCGCAGCCGCTACCGCGCCGACCTGGTGATCCCCGTGATGCACTGGGGCTGGGAAAACGAAACGGTGGCCAACGCCCGCCAGCGCCAACTGGCCCGCGTGATGATCGCCGCGGGGGCTGACGCCGTGATCGGCGGCCACCCGCACGTGCGCCAAGACATTGAGATCGTGAACGGCAAGCCGGTGGTCTACAGCGTGGGCAACTTCGTGATGAAAGAAACCGACAACGCCAACCAGCGCATTGGCTGGGTGCTGCAGTTGAGCCTGGACAAGGCCGGGGTGGTGTCGTGGCGCACGCATACGGCGGCGATTGACATGGAAGGGATTCCGACGCCAGCTGTGGTGCAGAGCAGTCCTTGCTGGGAGCGCGGACAGGACCGGCCCGGTGCATGTAGCGTTGCACCCTGAGCTTTGACCGGCTTCTTCTAATGCCCTGCAGACCGCGAGGGCGCCTTTCTTTGGCCTGTTTCGCGGCTAAACCGGCAGGCTGATCTCCACCACAGTGTGCCCTGGCTGACTGGCAATATTCAGGCTGGCGCCGATGGCCTTGGCGCGCTCGCGCATGACGTGCAGGCCGTTGCCGCGCGCCTGTGCGGGATCGAAACCACGGCCATCGTCCACCACGCGCACGGCAATGCGGTTTTGCCCCAGGGCGTCCGTCACGGTCATGGCATGGGCCTCGATGCGCAGGGTTCGCGCTTGGGCATGTTGCTGCACATTGGACATGGCCTCAAACAGCATGAACTGCAACTCTGCCATGGCCCCGGCATCAAGCCGCTCGAATGCAGGCAGATCATCCACATCCCATTGCAGGTCCATACCCATGGCCCCGAATCGCGGGCCCAGGCGGTAGCGCAGATTGGCCAGCAACGCCGTGACATCACCGTTGGCCAAATTCATGGAATCGATGGAGATCTTGAGCTGGTCCAGCGCGTCACGCAGGGTCAGCTGCACTTCCGTGCTGTGGATGCGCCGCTCCTGCTCCACAGCCGATTGCATTTGGCGTAGCGCTGAACTGATGTACGAACCCACGCCGTCGTGCATGTTGCGCAGAATGCGGCCGCGCTCGGCCATGCGCGCCTGCTCGCGCGCCATGTCTTCCAGCGCCTTGCGGCTGTCGAGCACCTGGCGCATGGCGCGCGCACTGTTGTAGTTGAAGGCCAATGCAAAGGAGAACAGCGCCATCACCAGCCCTACTGTGCAAATCAGGTCAAAACCCGTCCGGTACTGCAGGTTGTAACGCGCGGCGATGGTAATGCCTGAGAGCTGCGCCACCCCATAGGCCAGGGGAACGGCCAGGCTCACGGCAAACCAGGCCAACACGTCTACGCACCAGCCCAGCAGCAGCACCGCGCAGATGGGCACCAGGGTAAACCAGGGCGTGACGGGCGACGCCAACCCGCCCGAGAGATAGCTGCAACCCAGGATGGCGACAAAGTAGCAATCAGCCAGGTACCAGTTCACGGTGCGGCGAAAGGCTCCGGTGGCACGGAAATAGAACAAGGCACAGAAAAGAAAGAGTAATCCAACGCTCATCAGCCAGGCCCCCACCACGAAGTCGATGGCCCAGGATGTCACGGCGTACAACACGCAAAAGACAACGTTGATGAAGCAGATGTAGATGAACATGCGCCGCGCGCTGCGACCCGGTTCCTCCACGGAGTCGTGCACGTCCACGAAGTAATTGACCCAGCGCTCCAGCACGTTCAGCGATGCCTGCAGCGCCTGTGCCATGGTGTCAGGCGGTGCGCACGGTGTCGGCAGGCAGGGCGTGCACCTCGGCCAGCAGTTGCGCCAGGGCGCGACCTGTGGCGTCGATGAGCAGGCGGCCCGTGTCCGCACGGGCACTGGCAGCGTTGCCCACAGCTCCGGCGGGGTTGTAGTCCTGCATTTGCCAGGCCAGCTTGGCGCTGCGACCATTGCCCACAATGGGGCAGTGCTGGGCGCGCCACTCGGCGCTGGAGGCAAAATCACGCGCCTGGGCCATGTCGACCTGCTCGGGCGCCACGGCCAGCATCATGGACGTCTCGATGGCACCGGCATGAATGCCAAAGCGGTGCTCGCGTGCATCAAACAGGCCCTGCAAATCGGCACCATCGGGGCCCTGCAGCGGCAGGTTGAACCAGTTCACGCTGTACACCATCAGGCCCAGGCGCTGGCGCAAGTCGCGCGCCACCACATCCATCAGCCCCACATGGCCACCGTGCGTGTTGAACAGCACCAGGCGCCGCACCCCGCTGGCGGCCACACTCTCGGCAATGTCGGTCCACAGGCGAATCACCGTCTCGGCCTTCAGGGTCAGCGTTCCTGCAAAGGCGGCGTGTTCAGGGCTGTAACCGACGTACTGGGTGGGCAGGAACAGGGCCGACACACTGGCATCGAGCCGCGCCACGGCTGCGGCCACCACAGCGTCGGCGATGGCGCTGTCAACCTGCAAGGGCAGGTGCGGGCCATGCTGCTCGGTGGCCCCGAGCGGCAGCACCACCACAGTCTGCTGCAAGTGCCCGCTGGAGCGGGCCTGGGCCAATTCGGTGGTGCGCCAGTGCGCCCAGTAGCGGGAGGCATTACTCATACCGGTATCTTAGGCTCTTGGCGTGGGCTTGGGGCAAATAGGCCTACCGCGCACCACCGTATCATGGCGCCATGGCCACGCAGCGCCCGCGCAACATTACCGGTGACTCCTTCTTTGCCTGGGACGGCGACACCCTGGTGGTCAACATCCTGGGCAAACCCTCGGCAGTGAAAGACGCCATTGGCAAGCCCCACGGCACCCAGCTCAAGATTAGCGTCACGGCCACGCCCAAGAACGGCAAGGCCACGGATCACATGGTGCGCTTTCTGGCCCCGCTGTTCGGTGTCACGGTGGCCGACATCGAGGTGGTGTTCGGCCAGGAGAACGTGAACAAGCAGCTGCGCATCAAGGCGCCCAAGAAGCTGCCCGCCGTGTTTGGATCGGCGCCGGGGTAGGCTGGCGCGCGGCAGGGTGCGACAATTCGCGGCTTGCCGCGCCGCCCGGGCAGCGGAACTTTCACCCCTACATGGGGCTCCCACATGGCTATGAAATCGATCCTTCCCCCCCGCCGTGGCTTTGGCTCCGTGGCGCACCTGCTGCAGGTTGCTACATTTTTCATAGCCACTTGCGTACTAACGACGGGGGCTACCGCCCAGATTCTCCATAACACGTCCACCAGCGCAGCCAGCGCCCTGGTCAAGACCGACCAGGTGCGCGCCGAGCTGATCGCGCACGCTCCCCAAGGCGTTGAGCCCGGTCAGACCATCTGGGCGGGCCTGCAGATCCAGCACCAGCCGCACTGGCACACCTACTGGCAAAACCCCGGCGATTCCGGCTTGCCCACCACGCTGCAGTGGACCTTGCCCCCCGGCGTCAGCGCAGGCGCCATCGCCTGGCCCACGCCCCAGCGCCAGAAAATCGGCAACCTGGTCAACTACGGCTTTGAAGGCACCGTGTTGCTGCCGGTGCCGCTGACCATCGGCAAGGACTTCGTGCCCAACGGGCAAGGCGCGCTGGAGCTTCGCCTTGCCGCCTCCTGGCTGGTCTGCCGCCAGGAGTGCATTCCCCAGGAGGGGCAGTTCGTACTGCAGGTGCCTGCCAAGGGTTCCACCGCCGCGCACGGCGCTACCTTCGCTGCCGCTAGTGCGGCTGCGCCCGCAGCCTTCACCGGCACGGCGCAGGCGCGCATTGACGGCAACGACCTGGTGCTGGGCGCCAGCGGACTTCCCGCTTCCTGGCACGGCAAGGCGCTGCAGGTCTTTCCCGAGGGCGCCAACCTGGTCGAACCTGGCCACACGCCACATGCTGGCGACCCAGCCCAAAGCGGCGAGACCCTGACCAGCGGCCAACAGGGCTGGAATGCCGACCGCTGGCAGGCGCGCATTCCGCTGTCGGCCCTGCGCGAAACAGCGCCCGCCCAGTTTGGCTGGGTGCTGGCCTTTGGGACGCAAAGCCTGCGCATGGCACCGACCGTACAGGGCGCCTGGCCCGCGCTACCCACCACCAGCACGGCTGCGGTGCCCACGGTGAGCCCGACTGTGGCGCCACCAGCCAGCGAACGTCCAGCCCCGCCCAGCCCCCAGCCCGGCAAGCTCAACAGCTTCGCCATTGCACTGGCCGCCGCGCTAATTGGTGGCTTCATCCTGAACCTGATGCCCTGCGTGCTGCCGGTGCTGGCGATCAAGGTGCTGGGCTTTACCACCCATAGCCACCAAGGTCACGCATCGCACCGTGCCCAGGGCCTGGCCTACACGGCGGGCGTGGTGGTGTCCTTTCTGGCGCTGGGCGGTCTGATGCTGTTCTTGCGCGCTGCGGGCGAGCAGCTCGGCTGGGGCTTTCAGCTGCAGTCGCCCTGGGTGGTGGCCGTACTGGCGGCGCTGTTTACCCTGATCGGGCTGAATCTTGCAGGCCTGTTTGAAGTGGGCACGCTGCTGCCGCATACGCTGGCTTCGCTGCAGGCACGCCATCCGGTGGGCGACGCGTTCCTCTCCGGCGTGCTGGCGGTGGCGGTGGCGTCGCCGTGCACCGCCCCGTTCATGGGGGCCTCGCTGGGCTATGCCATTGCGCTGCCTGCGGCCCAGGCGTTGGGCATTTTTGCCGCGCTGGGCCTGGGCCTGGCATTGCCGTTCCTGGTGGCGAGCTGGATTCCGTCCGTGGGCCAGTGGCTGCCGCGCCCCGGTGCCTGGATGGATACGCTGCGCCGCTTCATGGCCTTTCCCATGTTTGCCACCGTGGTCTGGCTGGTCTGGGTGCTGGGGCATCTAAGTGGCGTCAATGGCGCCGGTGCCCTGTTGGCGCTGCTGCTGGCACTGGGTTGGGTGATCTGGTCGCTGGGGCTGCAGGGACGCAGCCGTGCCGTATTTGCTACGCTATCAATAGCAACAACCGCAGTATTGACGGGGGCTATTGGCCCATTAGTAACCAAACTGGAAGAGCCCGCCGACGCCCCGGCTGCCAGCGCCCGCGCCAGCGGCTGGCAACCCTGGTCCGACCAGCGGGTGCAAGACGAGTTGGCTGCGGGTCGGCCGGTGTTTGTGGATTTCACCGCTGCCTGGTGCATCACCTGCCAATACAACAAGAAGACCACGCTGGCCGATGCCGAGGTGCTGGGCGCGTTTGCCGCCAAGCGCGTCACGCTGCTGCGCGCCGACTGGACCCGGCGCGACCCCACCATCACCGTGGCACTGGAGCAGCTCGGTCGCAGCGGCGTGCCGGTGTACGTGCTGCTGGCACCCGGACGCGAGCCGGTGGTGTTTTCCGAGATTCTGGACGCCGCCGTGCTGCGCCAGGCCGTCACCCAGCTGTAACCCCAGGAGCCTGCCATGCAACCCGCTACCGAAGCCGATATCGTCCATATCCTGCAGCACAGCCGCACGGTGGCCGTGGTGGGGCTCTCGCCCAAGGCGCACCGCGATAGTTACGAGGTGGCCGAGTACATGCAGCGCCAGGGCTGGCGCATCGTGCCGGTGAACCCCGTGGCTGCTGCCAGCGGCCAGCCCATCCTGGGCGAGCGGGTGTACGCCACACTCACCGAAGCATCGGCAGCCGAAAAGATTGACCTGGTGGACGTGTTTCGCAACAGCGACGACGTGCCGCCCATCGTCGACGAAGCCATTGCCACCGGTGCTCCGGCGGTCTGGCTGCAGCTGGGTATTGTGAACGACACCGCCGTTGCCAAGGCCCGCGCGGCCGGTCTGCGCGCCGTGCAGGACCGCTGCCTGCTGGTGGAGCACCGCAAGCACACCTGAGCCCACACACTGCGACAATGGGGGGATGAATGCTTCCACCCCCACAACCCCGAGCCTGAGCGCCGAAGACCGGGCCTTTGCCGCCCTGCACAACCCCACCTTCCTGCAGGCCTGCCTGCGCCGCGCCACGCCCTACACGCCGCTGTGGCTGATGCGCCAGGCCGGGCGCTACCTGCCCGAGTACTGCGCCACCCGCGCCAAGGCCGGCAGTTTCATGGGCCTGGCCACCAACCGCGACTACGCCACCGAAGTCACCCTGCAGCCCCTGGAGCGCTACCCGCTGGACGCGGCGATTCTTTTCAGCGACATCCTCACCGTGCCCGACGCCATGGGCTTGGGTCTGTCCTTCGCCCAGGGCGAGGGGCCGCGCTTTGCCAAGAACGTGCGCAACGAGGCCGCCGTGGCCGAACTGGCCGTGCCCGACATGGCCAAGCTGCAGTACGTGTTTGATGCGGTCAGCAGCATCCGCAAGGCCCTCACCCAGGACGGCAAGGGCCGCGTGCCCCTGATCGGCTTCTCAGGCAGCCCCTGGACTTTGGCCTGCTACATGGTCGAAGGCGCGGGCAGCGACGACTACCGCCACGTCAAGACCCTGATGTACAGCCGACCCGACCTGATGCACCGCATCCTGGCGGTCAACGCCGACTCGGTGGCCGCCTACCTGAACGCCCAGATCGACGCCGGTGCCCAGGCCGTCATGATCTTTGACAGCTGGGGCGGGGTGCTGGCCGACGGTGCCTTCCAGCAGTTCAGCCTGGCCTACACGGCACGCGTGCTGGCCCAGCTCAAGCGCCTGAGCCCCAACGGCGAGGCCATTGCCCGCATCGTCTTCACCAAGGGCGGCGGCCTGTGGCTGAACGACATGGCCAGCCTGGACTGCGAGGTGCTGGGCCTGGACTGGACGGTCAACCTGGGTAAGGCCCGCGCACAAGTGGGCGGCACCGAGAACGGCCCCGGCAAGGCCCTGCAGGGCAATATCGACCCCAACGTACTGTTTGCCCCGCCGCTGCAGATCGGCATCGAAGTGCGCCGCGTGCTCGACAGCTTTGGTACACCCTACCAGGGCAGCGGCACCGGCCCCACGCACATCTTCAACCTGGGCCATGGCATCAGCCAATACACACCTCCCGAACATGTGGCGGCGCTGGTGGAAACCGTGCATGCGTATTCGCGCGCGCAGCGCGCCTGAGCAGACCCGTCCCCAGGCCGTGTTGCGCCAGTTATGCACAAATGGAGCCCCACGGCACTAGGGACATCCCTAGCGAGGCAGATCACCGCTATGAAAGGCATAGCGAACGTAAGTGGTTGATTCATAAGGGTTTGGGAAATTGCCGTTTTTGCGGGCAAAGTACCAAAACCCTTGATGGACAAGGCTTTTGCGCGGGATGCGGCGAGATATGAACAAAGTTATCCACAAAAGTACTGAGTAGTTCATAAAGTTGTTGTAAATCAAAAACTTAGAGCCGATTTCGCAAGTTGACTTCAACAAACTGCCCCAACTCTCGCCCTGACATCGGAAACCCATAAGACGTATGACCCACCGCTTGCGCGTTCTGGTTGCCACCCCGGCCCACGCTGCTCTGGGGTCGGTCCTGACCTATCGGTGTGAGTCCGCACTCGCGCCCGGAACGCTGGTGCGCGTCCCGCTGGGCTCACGCGAAACTTTGGGCGTGGTGTGGAAGGAAGGGGACAGCCCGACGGGCGAGGTCGTCGATGCCGAGAAGATCCGCCCCGTGGCGGCGGTACTGGACGGCGTGACCCCCTTGCCCGTTGCATGGCTGCAACTGGTTACCTTCACGGCCCAGTACTACCAACGCTCGCTGGGCGAAGTGGCGTTGGCTGCCCTGCCGCCGCAATTGCGCGAGCTATCCCCCCTCCAATGGGCGCGTCGGCTCAAACGCATGGGAGCCAGGACGGCAGGGCGTTTTGCGCAGGTTAAGGAGGAGCCCGCGCAGCGGGCGGAGGACACGGAGCAAAATGCCGTGCCCTCCTGGCTCCCCACCCCGCAAACGCTAGCCCAGGCGCCGGTTTCAGCGCAGCCCCTGACCCTGACCCCGGAGCAAGCTGCGGCCCTGGACGCCATCACCGCCGAGCCCGGCCCTTTCTTGCTATTTGGTGCCACCGGCAGCGGCAAGACCGAGGTGTATCTGCAGGCGGTTGAACGCGCACTGCACGCCGACCCCGCAGCCCAGGCCCTGGTCATGGTGCCCGAGATCAACCTCACCCCCCAGCTGGAGGCCCGCTTCGTTGCCCGCTTTGCACCACGTTTTGGCGCGCAGGCCGTGGTATCGCTGCACAGCGCCATGACACCTGCACAGCGCCTGAATGCCTGGCTCGCCGCCCACAGCGGCAGCGCGCGCATCGTGCTGGGCACGCGCATGGCCGTGCTGGCATCGTTGCCGGGCCTGTGCCTGGTGGTGGTGGATGAAGAACACGACCCCAGCTACAAAAGCGGCGAAGGCGCGCGCTACTCGGCCCGTGACCTGGCCGTGTACCGGGGCCGCCTGGAAGGTGCCAAGGTCATCCTGGGGTCGGCCACACCGTCACTGGAAAGCTGGCACCACGCCCGCCCGAGCGACCAGGGCGGACGCTACCGCCGCCTGGACATGGGGCAGCGCAGCACAGCGGGCGCGCAGTCCACCGGCACGGCGGACTGGCCCACGGTGCGCCGTGTCGACATGCAGCACCAGCCGCGCGGCTGCGTGATTGCACCGCCTTTGCTGGAGGCCATCCGCGTGCGCGTGCAGCGCGGCGAGCAAAGCCTGCTGCTGCTGAACCGGCGCGGCTACGCCCCGGTGCTGCACTGCGCCGACTGCGGCTGGAAAAGCCAGTGCCCGCACTGCAGTGCGTTTCGGGTCTTTCACAAAATCGACCGCAGCCTGCGCTGCCACCACTGCGGCCTGGCCGAGCGGGTACCACGCGGCTGCCCCGAGTGCGGCAATGCCGACATCGGCACCATCGGCCGCGGCACCGAACGCCTGGAAGAGCACCTGGCCGAACTGCTGGTGGACGTGCGCCGCCCTTCCAGCGCCGAGTTCCCCGACGGCGCGCCGGTGCGAATTGCCCGCATCGACGCCGACACCACGCGCGCCCAGGGGGCCCTGCAAAGCCAGCTGGCCGCCGTGCATGCCGGGGATGTGGACGTGCTGGTAGGCACGCAGATGGTTGCCAAGGGCCACGACTTTCGGCGCGTCACCCTGGTGGCGGCCATCAACCCCGACGGTGCCCTGTTCTCCAGCGACTACCGCGCCCCCGAGCGCCTGTTTGCCCTGTTGATGCAGGCAGGCGGTCGCGCCGGGCGCGACCCTGCCTTGCGCGCGCACAGCGAGGTCTGGATCCAGACCTTCCAGATTGACCACCCCCTGTTTGCCGCCCTCAAGGCGCATGACTACCCGGCCTTTGCCCAAACCCAATTGCGCGAGCGCGAACAGGCAGCCCTGCCGCCCTTCACGGCGCAAGCGCTGGTACGCGCCGAGGCCCGCACCCAAGCCGTGGCACAGGCCTTCCTGAACGCCGCGCGCGATTGCGCCCTGCGCGACATGGCAGCCTGGGACGGCTGGGCCGACGTGCTGGCCCAGATCACGCTCTACGGCGCCGTGCCCATGGCCCTGCAGCGCGTGGCCAATGTGGAACGTGCCCAGATGCTGGTGGAAAGCCCTTCGCGCGCCGCGCTGCAGCAGTTTCTGGCCGCCTGGCAGCCCCTGCTGCACGCCGCACGCAGCCAGCCCGAGGCCCGCGGCTTGATCCGCTGGGCAATCGATGTGGACCCGCTGTCTATCTAAGGCGGCGCAGAACCAGTACGATGCGCCATTCTCCGCCCTGGCTCCAGACACCATGCATCCCCTGACAGCGGGCCGTTTCCCAGACAGTGATGCAAGCAAGAAATAGCCCCTAGCCCCCGTTAAATCTACCTAGATAGCTATCATATTCATAGCATGACCACTTCCCCGCCCCCATCCGGCTTCCGCCGGGCACCCCGTCCCGCCAGCCCTTCGGGTGCCCCGATTCCGGCAGGGCAGACCAACACCGCCGCCCATGGCCCCGGCGGCACCATCCGGCTCAACAAGCGCATGGCCGAGCTGGGCCTGGCATCAAGGCGCGAGGCCGACGACTGGATCGCCAAGGGCTGGGTCACCGTGGACGGCAAGGTGGCCGAAATGGGCATGCAGGTGCTACCCAACGCACGCATCGAAGTCTCCAAGCAAGCCCAGGGCCAGCAGGCCGGCCAGGTCACCATCCTGCTGCACAAGCCCATGGGGGTTGTGAGCGGCCAGGCCGAAGACGGCCACCAGCCCGCCATCAAGCTGATCCAGGCCGCCTCGCACTGGAAGGACGACCGCAGCCGCAACCGCTTTCACGGCGGCCAGCTCAAGAGCCTGGTCCCGGCCGGGCGGCTGGACATCGACTCCACCGGCCTGCTGGTGCTGACGCAGGACGGCCGCGTGGCGCGCCAGCTGATCGGTGAAGACTCGCAGATGGAGAAAGAGTACCTGGTCCGCGTGGCCTACACCGGCGTGGCCAACCCACTGGCCGCCACATCCCCCGCCGCCACCTATGCCGGCGTGCGGGCCAGCCCGCTGCAATCCATCGACGCCAACGACCCGGTGCAAAGCGATGTGCGCTCCGTCTTTCCTGCCGACAAGCTGGCCCTGCTGCGCCATGGCCTGGCGCTGGATGGCCAGCCCCTCAAACCCGCCCGGGTGGATTGGCAAAACCCCGAGCAGCTGCGTTTTGTGCTGACCGAGGGCAAAAAGCGCCAGATCCGGCGCATGTGCGAGCTGGTGGGCCTGAAGGTGGTGGGCTTGAAGCGCGTGCGCGTGGGCCGGGTGCTGCTGGGCCAGCTGCCCGTGGGCCAGTGGCGCTACCTGGCGCCGGGCGAGGCCTTCTGAAGCCCGCCAACCGCCCCTTGCGCCACCTGCGCGTCTCGGACCTGCGCGGCGTGACCCAGTTGGCCACCGAGGCCACCCGGGGCGTGGCCACCATGGCCGAAGGTGTGCACCAGGCGGTTTGGTCCACCCTGGGTGCAACCGGGCACCCCGCGTCTGCAGCGCGTGCGCGCGGCGTGACCGGCTTTGTCTATCGCACCGTACACGGCGTGACCGAACTGGTGGGCAAGGGACTGCAGGCTACCTTCACCCGCCTCGAACCGCTGCTGGAATCCCTGGTGGATGCCCCCGAGGAAACACCCGAGCGCCAAGCCGTGCTGGCCGCCCTCAACGGCGTGCTGGGCGACCGCCTGGCGCAGACCCACAACCCGCTGGCCACCCCGATGACGCTGCGCTGGCAGGGCCAAGTGCTGGACCCCCAGGCGATGCCGCCCATGCCCGGTGCCACCGGCAAGGTCTTGCTGCTAATCCATGGCCTGTGCATGAACGATCTGCAATGGTCCGCCCAGCCTGTGAACGATGGCCCTGTAGCTAGCGACCACGGCGCGGCGCTGGCCGCGCACGGCTATACCCCGGTCTACCTGCGCTACAACACGGGCCTGCACACCTCGCAAAACGGCCAGGATCTGGCCCGACTGCTGGAACAGCTGATGGCGCACTGGCCGCAACCGGTGCAGGAGTTGAGCGTGCTGGTGCATAGCATGGGTGGCCTGGTGATTCGCAGCGCAGTGCACACCGCCCAGCAAAGCGGATTGCGCTGGCCCAGCCAGCTGAAAACCCTGGTATTCCTGGGCACGCCCCACCACGGCGCACCGCTGGAGAAGGCGGGCAACTGGATCGACACCCTGCTGGGCGTCACGCCGTTCAGCCGCCCCTTTGCCAAGCTGGGGCAGATGCGCAGCGCTGGCATTACAGATTTACGCCACGGTTTTGTACAAGACACCGATTGGCAGGGTCGCGACCGTTTTGCCCGCAGCCCCGACCGCCGCCAGCCTCTGCCCCTGCCCGCTGGCGTGGCCTGCTACACCGTGGCCGCTACCACGGCGCCCAAGCGCGGCCCGCTGGCCGACCGCCTGGTCGGCGATGGCTTGGTGCCCCTGCCCAGCGCCCTGGGGCAGCACCCTGATCCACGCCACCAGCTGGGGTTTGCCAAGGATCGCCAAGTCATCCTGTACCGCACAGGGCACATGGCGTTACTGCACAACCCGGCGGTGACCCAGAAGCTACTGGTCTGGTTGACGTAAGTAGGCTTATATGGGCCCCGCGCGACAGGGCTTTGGGCTGTGGCCCTCATACGCGCTTCGCTTTGCGAAATCGGGCCACAGCCCAAAGCCCTATCGCGCTACGCTCTGAAACCAAACTCCACCGGGTGTGGCGGGGGATGGCGGTGAGCCGATTTCGCAAAGCGCAGCGCGTATGAGGCCCGCCGCCATTCCCCTCCACACCTGCGCACTGCCAGCGTTTCAGCAAACCCTTGAAACCCTGACCGTCGCCCATAATTGCGGGTTTTGTCGCGCACGCCATCCTCGGTGTGTCTTGTTTTCCCCAGACTTGATAACCATGAGCAAGAAAACCCTCGCATTCCAGGCCGAAGTGGCCCAACTGCTGCACCTGGTCACCCACTCCCTGTACTCCAACAAGGAAATTTTCCTGCGCGAGCTGATCTCCAACGCGTCCGACGCCTGCGACAAGCTGCGCTTTGAGGCCATCAACGACGCCAGCCTGTACGGCGGCGACTCCGAACTCAAGCTGCGCCTGACGCTGGACAAAGACGCCAAGACACTGACGATCACCGACAACGGCATCGGCATGTCCATGCAGGAAGCCATTGATAACCTGGGCACCATCGCCAAGAGCGGCACCAAGGATTTCGTCTCCAAACTCACTGGCGACCAGAAGGCCGACTCCAACCTGATCGGTCAGTTCGGCGTGGGTTTCTACTCCGGCTTCATCGTGGCCGACAAGATCACCGTGGAATCGCGCCGTGCTGGTTTGCCCGCCAATGAGGCGGTGCGCTGGGTGAGCGATGGTGGCGCCAGCGGTGGCGACGCCTTCGAGGTGGAGCCCATCACCCGCGAGGCGCGCGGCACCAGCGTGATCCTGCATCTGCGCGACGACGCCCAGGACTACACCCAGACCTGGAAGGTCAAGAACATCGTCAACAAATATTCCGACCACATCAGCCTGCCCATCCAGATGGAAAAGGAAGAGTGGAAGGACGGCGAACTCATCAACCCCGGCGACGAGAACGGCGGGCGCCAGCCCGGCGCCATGGTCAAGACCGGCGAATGGGAAACCGTGAACAAGGCCAGCGCCCTGTGGACCCGCCCCAAGAAGGAGGTGACGCAGGAACAGTACGACGAGTTCTACAAGGCCATCAGCCACGACTACGAGCCGCCCCTGGCCCACACCCACAACCGCGTGGAAGGCAGCACCGAATACACCCAGCTGCTGTACCTGCCGTCCAAGGCCCCCATGGACCTGTGGAACCGCGAGAAGAAGGGCGGCCTCAAGCTCTACGTCAAGCGCGTCTTCATCATGGACGATGCCGAGGCCCTGCTGCCGGTGTACCTGCGCTTCGTGAAGGGCGTGGTGGACAGCGCCGACCTGCCCCTGAATGTGAGCCGCGAGCTGCTGCAGGAAAGCCGCGACGTGAAGGCCATCCGCGAAGGCAACACCAAGCGCGTGCTCTCCATGCTGGAGAACCTGGCCGCGCACGACAAGGCACCCGTTGCCCAGGAAGGCGAAGCCGTCACCGACGTGGTGAGTGAAGAAGACAAGGCCCTGGTCGGCAAGTACAGCAAGTTCTACAGCGAGTTCGGCGCCGTGCTCAAGGAAGGCCTGGGCGAGGACTTCGCCAACAAGGAACGCCTGCTGGCCCTGCTGCGCTTTGCCTCCACCACCTGCGACACCGCCAACGTGGGCCTGGCCGAGTACAAGGCCCGCATGAAGGACGGCCAGGAGGCCATCTACTTTATTACCGCCGACACCCTGGCCGCCGCCAAGAACAGTCCGCAGCTGGAAGTGTTCAAGAAGAAGGGCATCGAGGTCCTGCTCATGACCGACCGCGTGGACGAGTGGGCGCTGAACTTCGTGCACGAGTTCGACGGCACCCCCATGCAGAGCGTGGCCAAGGGCGCCGTGGACTTAGGGCAACTGCAGGACGAGGCCGAGAAGAAGGCCGCCGAGGAAGCCGCCGAAACCAGCAAGGCCCTGATCGCCAAGCTCAAGGAAGCTTTGAAGGACAAGGCAGAGGACGTCCGAGTCACTACCCGCCTGGTCGACAGCCCGGCCTGTCTGGTGGTGAAGGACGACGGCATGAGCACCCAACTGGCCCGCATGCTCAAGCAGGCCGGCCAGGCTGCCCCTGAAGTCAAGCCTGTACTGGAAATCAACCCCGAGCATGCCTTGGTGAAGAAGCTCGACGGCAGCGTCCACTTCAACGACCTGGCCCACATCCTGTTCGACCAGGCCCTGCTGGCCGAAGGCGGCATGCCCGCCGACCCGGCGGCGTATGTGAAGCGGGTGAATGCGTTGCTGGCTTGATCACCTTAAGGCGAATTTAGGGCTAGCCCCCGTGGAGTGTGCGTGAGCCGCTACCAAATTAGTAGCGGCCTCCGTCTATATGGGGGATGCGATCATAGAAGAAGGCTTCTTCTGCGACACGGGTAGACATGCGGTAGTGACACTTACAATCAGTCCTTTTTTGCGTCGCAGCGGTGAATTTGCGCGCAAGAACCGCAGCGTTTCACATCAATGCAAACAGATGCCCCAAAAATCAGCGTTATTGTGCGGAGTATGGATCGACCGCTTTTACAAGAAGCGCTCGACTCACTTGCCGCGCAAACGTATGAGAACCTAGAAGTCATAGTCGTTAACGCCACGGGGGCTGAGCATAGACAACTCGGTGAGCGGTGTGGCCGACATCCCCTGCACTTAATTAGCACCGGACGCCCGTTGACGCGCAGTGAGGCCGCGAACGTTGGATTGGACAACGTCCATGGGGATTGGATCGGGTTTCTAGACGATGACGACTGGCTCGACGCAGAACACTATCAACACCTGATAGGTGCCATCCTATCGAATGACAGTCCCGCAGTTGTTTACTCAAGCGTCGAAGTTCGCGGCTGGAATCGTGAGGCGCTGGACATTGCGCCATTTGATGAACCGTTTTCCCTGAACCGTCTACGTTTCGAAAACTATATCCCGATCCATTCTCTTTTGTTTAGTAGGCATCTGCTCGGTTCTGGTGTTCGTTTTGACACGGCGTTTGAAGTCTACGAAGACTGGGATTTCCTTCTGCAACTGGCCGGGAAGACGGCCTCCTTCTTCCATGTTTCGGCGCTCACGGCCTTTTACCGGGCAAGCGGAACATCTGGCGTTGGCATTGTTGCCGAGGGGGCCACGCAGTTGCGCGCTCGACGTCAGTTGTTCACGAAGTGGGGGCCGTCATGGAGCGGCGCAGACATCGATTCAATGCTCCAAACCTTGCGCGCACAAGGGGCCACGGTACTGGAGGGCACACGCAACCAATTGGGCATGGCGCATGCTTCGCTCACAGCCGCGCACAACCAACTGGACCAGGCACACTCTGCCCTGCAGACGAGCCAATCGGTGTTAACCGCACGGGAATCCCAGGTGGATGCGCTGCTCAAATCCACCGCGGATCTGGAAACCCGACTTCTCACCTCAGAAGCCCAGTTGAATATTGAGC
The DNA here is from genome assembly GCA_046348185.1 of Rhodoferax sp. Lineage (GTDB taxonomy): Bacteria > Pseudomonadota > Gammaproteobacteria > Burkholderiales > Burkholderiaceae_C > Allorhodoferax. The sequence continues at coordinate 204,587 of JAXMER010000014.1, forward strand.
GAGGCCGAGTTTTCGACATGCTGCATTCCACCAGTTGGCGAGTGACCTCCCCTTTGCGTCGATTGGCGCAGTTCAAGATCAGCCTGACGCAGAGACTACGCCATCAGCTGTTGCGATTGATCCAGTTCGTACTGGGCCAGAGGCCCTGGCCTCCGGGTGTGCCTCGTATTGCCCAAGGCTTCCATGGCGAAGACATTGGTCTTCCCCCCGCCCTTACCGTTACCCCGTTGATCTCGGTCATCATGCCGGTGTACAACGCTTGCCGCACCAACAAGCAATTCCTCATCAAGGCGTTGGACAGTATCGCCAATCAGACCTACAAGAACGTGGAACTGATCATCGTCAATGACGGTTCTACGGATGAAACGGAAGCTGTCTGCAACGAGTACTTGAGGACCCATCCTGCGCTACGCGCGCAGTATTTGACCAAGAGCAACGGAGGCCAATCGAGCGCGCGCAATTTTGGAGTCAAGGCGTGCAGCGGAGACTATGTCGGCTTCCTTGATCAAGATGATGAGTGGTATGTCGACAAGCTTGAGAAGGTCGTTCCTTGGCTTGCCAATACCGAAATCGACGTGCTATACACGGACTCCGACAGCATCGATGCAGACGACAAGGTAACCTTTGGCGGGATTCACCGAAACTACCAATGCGGATGGCCCCACCCGAAGTCCTCGATCGAGGACATCCTGTTCAAGGATATTTTTGTCATGCCGGGCCTGATGACCATCAAGCGAAGCGCGTTTGATGCCGTCGATGGCTTTGACGAAAAGCTGTCGGGCTACGAAGACGACGACCTGTTCTTGCGTTTGTACGAACGATTCCGGTTCTACTATTTACCTATCCCTACGCTACGCTGGCGCATGTATGGCGACAATTACAGTTTCTCGCACCGCATGCTCACCAGCCGGTTGTATTTTTGGCGCAAACTCTTAGCCAATTACACCGACCACGGACACAATCGATACCGCGAGCAAATGATCTCCCTTCGATTCTTCTGGCAGTTTATGGGCCAAGCCAAGATGCAATACCTGGCTGGCAATGCACTGTGCTGGGACAGCGCCGTCGGGGCACGTGAGATTCAGCGTCATCTACCGAAACTGCAACGAATGATTTTTGGCGCGCTGTTTCTCGTGCCAGATCGTTATCTCTTGCCGTTGTTGGTCAGGAGTCGTCGCATGATAGGCTAGGCATCATGGTTTCACTCAACCCCACCTATCTGGCGTCCTTCTGGTCGCAGTCCGTAGTCGAGGCCAATGTGTTGGTCTTCCTGAACCTGGGCGGGGCGATGTTGCTGGGTTTGTTGCTGGGGTACGAACGCTCCTACCACGGGCGCGCTGCGGGCATGCGCACCTACGGCATCGTGTGCATGGCATCCGCTGCGCTGACGGTGTTTGCCGGCTATCCCGAGTACTGGTGGGGGGGGGCGTTGAACCACATTGCCGCAATCGACCCCACCCGCGTGGTGCAAGGCATCGTGACGGGCGTGGGCTTTCTGGGTGCCGGGGTGATCATGAAAGAGGGGCTCAACATCAGCGGCCTGACCACGGCGGCGTCGATTTGGGCGTCTTCGGCCATTGGCGTACTGGTGGGCGTAGGACTGTTTGGCGCTGCCATCCTGCTGACGGTGCTGTTGGTGGTCCTGATGATGTGGATGCCCAAGCTGGAGGCCCGGTTGCCTTCGCGCCGCGCCATGGGGGTCGCTCTGGGTTTCGTGCCTGGCCATGAACCCGACGAAGCTCTGCTGAAGGACACCATTCGCACCTGGGGCTATGTGGTGGCCGAGGGTTCGCTCAGCATCACGGCCAGCTCGCATGCCGTGCAGTGGAACTTTGTGATGGTGGCACTCAAGAGCCGACCCGAGCCGAGTTCGCTGTTCGAACTGTCACGCCTGCTGCGCGCCATCCCGGGCGTGGACAGCCTGCAGATCAGCCATGCACGCAACTAATTTCGCAACTAACCCCCGCAAATGCCAATTCGGTCGCTATCAACAATATAGCAAACACCTCACATCGTCGCCAGAATCGGCTGCAGCACACTCGCCCCTAGGCGCCGGGCGCGCGGACCGTTCCAGCCCATTTGCAGGTCGGGCCAGTCGGCGTTGTCCTTGAACGGCATCTCGATCGTGAAGGCCAGGCAGCCAAACTGCTGCGCCACCCAGTTGGTGGCCAGGGTCGGGTTGGCCTCACCGGGTGCATCGCGCTCGTAGTGGTGGGTGTCCTGGAAGTCGGGGCAACTGGCGATCCAGGCCGCCTTGAAAGCATCCTCCTGCACGGCGATGCGCTCGTTGTAGCCGGGGTTGCCTTCGGAGCCCACCACAAAGTTGTAGGGCAAGACCTCGTCACCGTGCACGTCCAGGCACAGGTCCACCCCGGTTTGCAGCATGCGCGCGCGCACCAGCGCGACTTCGGGCGAGCGCTCCAGCGTGGGGGCGCTCCACTCGCGGTTAAGGTTGGCGCCGACGGCATTGGTGCGCAGGTTGCCGCGCACAGATCCGTCGGGGTTCATGTTGGGCACCACATGGAACACGCAGCGCTGCAGCAGCAGGCGGCTGACGGCGTCGTCGGTATCGAGCAGGCGCTCCAGCATGCCTTCCACAAACCACTCCGCCATGGTCTCGCCAGGGTGCTGGCGGGCGATCACCCAGACCTTGCGGCGTTGGTCCAGCGGCATCGGGGCGCTGGCGTCGGTCAGCAGCAGCAGGCCCATGTCGCGTCCGTCCAGCGTGGCGCCCAGGTACTGCTGCGTGGCATGGGGCGACTGGGCCGCCGAGGCCAGCAAATCCAGGTGCTGCTCCCACGAATACGGCTCGAAATAGGCGAAATACATCACCTGCGTGAGGGGAGTGGTGCGGGCGGTCATGACCTGGCCGTCAAAATCGGTGTCGATGCGAAACCAGTGCTGGCGGTCATGGCTGGCCACCACGCGGTAGCCCTCCCAGCCCTTGGGATAGGCACTGGCCCCGGCATTGGTAAAGCGCAGCACCACTGCCTGTCCAGCCGCACCGTGCAGGGCAAAGTGAAACCATTGAGCAAACTCGGCTGCGTTGTCGCGGCGGATCGCCAGTTCGATGGTCTGGGGGTCGTCCAGGCGCAGGACCTCGATGGCACCGGAATCAAAGGCGGTGGAAATATGCAGGGCAAACATGTTCGCAGCAGGAGGTATCGAAACGGCCATTGTAGAAACCCACCCATAATTCCGCCCATGCACAAGCAGCGCCTTCCCGCCTGGTTGCGCCACCTTCTGGTGGCCAGCGCCACCCACCGTTACTACCCGCTGGTCATGGGGGCGCTGGCGTTTGGTGTCACCATGACCTTCAGTTTTCCGTTTGCAGCCCTGTTGGTGCCGGCGACGCTGCTCGCTCCCAAACGCTGGTTGTCACTGGGCAGCCTGTGCGGCCTGGGCAGCGGGCTGGGGGCGGCAGTCCTGGTGGGGCTGTTCCACCACCTGGGCTGGGAGGTGATCGCCCAGCGCTACCCAGAACTGATCCAGTCCGACGCCTTGCAGTGGGCAGGCAACTGGCTGCGCCAGTACGGCGCCCTGGCGCTGTTGGTGATCGCTGCATCGCCCGTGCCGCACACCCCTGCGCTCTTGGTTTATGCCATGGTCGATCCACAACTGACCGTGGTGGTGGCCAGCGTCGGATTGGGCCGGGGCTTGAAATACACCGCACTGGCCTGGCTTACCGCGCGCTTTCCCGGACGCTTCGTGCGTTACCCGCTCAGTACCGACGAGCCACCACCCACCCCCCTGCGCAAGGACTGACTGGCCGCATTGCCGATAATCCCGGCTTCGCCGTTCGTCGCTGACGCATGACCACTCCCTTTCACACCGGCTCCCTGGTTACCCGTTTCCGTACGCTGTTGCAGCCGCCCTGGCGTGCGCGTTGGTTACGCGGTTTGCTTGCCCTCATCGTATTGGGGACCGTGGCGGTATTGGGCACCACGCTATGGGTCCTCCCGCAACTGCCCGACTTGGACAGCCTGACCCACTACGCACCCAAGCAACCGCTACGCGTATTCACGGCCGACGGGGTGCAGATCGGCGGCTTTGGCAGCGAGCGTCGGGTGTACCAACGCTTCGACCAGATCCCGCAGCAGATGAAAGACGCCTTGCTGGCCGTGGAAGACGCCCGCTTCTACGAGCACAGCGGCATCGACCCCATCAGCGTGGCACGCGCCGCCGTCTCGATTGCCAGCTTTGGCCTGGTGCGCCGTGTGCAGGGCGGGTCGACCATCACGCAGCAGGTGGCACGCACCTTCCTGCTCACGCGCGAGCGCACCCTGACGCGCAAACTCAAGGAGGCCATCCTGTCGCTGCGCATCGAGGCCGCGCTCTCCAAGGACCAGATTCTGGAGCTCTACATGAACCAGATCTACCTGGGCTCGCGCGCCTATGGTTTCGAGGCTGCGGCGCAAACCTATTTTGGCAAGACGCTGTCGGCCCTGAGTCCGGCCGAATGCGCCATGTTGGCCGGGCTGCCGCAGAACCCGCATTACGTCAACCCCATCCGCAACCCCGAGCGTGCCCGCGCACGCCAGCTGGTGGCCTTGTCGCTCATGCACAGCCACGGCGCCATAACCGACGCCCAATACGAAGCAGCCAAGTCCGAGAAACTGGTCGTGCGCAAAGGCGTGGCCAGCGAAGTGCACGCCGAGTATGTTGCCGAGATGGTGCGCCAGCAGGTCGTGGCACAGTACGGTGACAAGGCCTACACCCAAGGCATTGACGTTACCACCACCCTGGTGGCCGCCGAGCAACAGGCCGCTCACCAGGCCCTGCGCAAGACGCTCATTGAGCACACCCTGCGCCAGCCCTGGCGCGGCCCCGAAGACCACGAGGACCTGGCAGCTGACCTGAAGGACGACGACCCCGCCATCTCCCAGGTGCTGGCGGGTACCGACGACGATGATGATCTGCGCGCTGCCATCGTCACCCAGGCCAGCCCCACCGCCGTAACCGCCGTGCTGGCCTCCGGCGAAGTCATTCACATCGACAAGGCCGGCCTGCGCCAGGCACAGCCGGGCCTGGCGCCCAAGGCACCCTCCAAGCTGGCCGTGCGCCGCGGCGCCGTCGTGCGCGTACTGGCCCAGGGCAAGACGTGGATGCTCACGCAGTGGCCCGAGGCCGAAGGCGCACTGGTGTCGGTGCAACCGGGCAGCGGTGAGGTACGCGCCCTGGTGGGCGGCTTTGACTTCAGCCACAACCAATTCAACCATGCCACCCAAGGCTGGCGCCAGCCTGGGTCCAGCTTCAAGCCCTTCATCTACGCGGGTGCGCTCGACCATGGCGTGATGCCCGACACCATCGTCAACGATGCCCCCATCACCGTGGGCGACTGGTCACCCAGCAACTCCGATGGCAGCCTGGACGGACCCATCACCCTCAAAGAAGCCCTGGCCCGCTCCAAGAACCTGGTCACCATCCGTCTGGTGCAATTGCTGGGTGCCGGCCCCATGCGCGACTGGACCATGCGCTTTGGCTTCGACCGCGAGCGCCACCCCGACAACCTGACCCTGGCCCTGGGCACCGGTGCCACCACGCCCCTGCAACTGGCGAGTGCCTACGGCGTGCTGGCCAACGGCGGCTACTTGCTCCCGCCCGTGCTGGTGCGCAAAATCAGCACGACCCAGGGCGAGGTCCTTTTCGAAGCAGCGCTGACCGCGCCCGAAGAAACCCAACGCGTCACCAGCGAGCGCAACGCGTTCCTCACCAGCACCTTGCTGCAGGAAGTCACCCGCAGCGGCACTGCCGCCCGCGCCCAGGCCACCTTGAAGCGCCCGGACTTGTATGGCAAGACCGGCACCACGAACGAGGTGGTGGATGCCTGGTTTGCCGGCTTCCAGCCCGACCGCGCGGCCGTGGTCTGGATCGGCTACGACAGCCCGCGTTCCCTGGGCGGTCACCAATCGGGCGCGTCACTGGCACTGCCAGCCTGGATCGACTACATGGCCACGGCCCTCAAAGGCGTGCCGGTGCGCGAGCTCACGGCGCCAGAGGGGGTGCTACGCATAGACGGCACCTGGCGCTACAGCGAATGGGCATTGGGCGGCGCCATCGCCTCCCTGGGCCTGGACGGGCAGGTCATTGGCCCGGCGCTGATTCCGCAGGCGCCCGCCACAACGGCGGCGCCGGGGCCTGATGGCGCCGCCGTTTCCGTACCCGGCACCCCAAGTGCAGGCGGTTCGGTCGCTGAGCCCGCGCCACCGGACCCCACCCCCGGAAACCCGTTTCGCCACCTGTAGGACTTTTCCCTACGCGCTTTCCATCCGCTTGCCGACTTCAGCTTGGCGATACGGGTTCTACAGTTCTCCTACGCGGTCACCGATCGCCGTTACCGGAGAACCACCATGACCATCGCCGCCCACGCACTCAACCCGTTCAGTCTGATGATGGAGCCCGAACTGGTTCTGCAAACCATGGAGCAGTCCCAGCAGCTGCGCCGCCTGCGTCGGCGCACGCTACGCCCGCTGGACAAACCGCTGATCCCCTACACCGCCGAAGCCCTGGCCGCGCGCGCCGCCTACGACGCCGCCATCGACGCCGAAGACTTCGAGGATGTGGCCGATTCCTACTTGATGAATTGATGGATGCTACTGTTTTTGTAGCGTCATAACCAGCATTTACGGGGGCCAACTGGCATTTTTGCTTGAATGCCGGCCCAGCCAGCCAACGGGCACCTCACGGCAGCTGCGTGTACTGCGCTGCCAGCTCCACGAACGCATCCACATCGCCCGTGCGGCCCAGTTCGTCTTGCAGAATCGCCGCCACCGCACTGGCCGCCTGCGCTGCGGCGCGTGCATCCAGGAACAAAAGCCGGTTGCGCCGGGCCAGCACATCTTCCACCGTGCGGGCGTACTCATAGCGCGCGGCAAAGCGCACCATGGCCTCGCTCAGATGGGGCGCAATCCAACGCTCGGCACCGGGCAATGCCTGTACGAAGGCGCGCTCCTGGCCGTACAGGTGCTCGCCGGGTGGCTCGCTCAGGCGCACCGTGGGCGCGTCGGGCGCGGGCGCGCCCACCAGGCGGTGCCGGGCCGTGGCGGATGCCCCCAAACCGGGCAGTAGACCAGCCTGGGCGCATTTGGTCAGCACGTCTTCGGCCATGGCGCGGTAGGTGGTCCACTTGCCGCCGGTCACCGTGACCAGCTTGCTGCGGCTGACCAGCACCGTGTGCTCGCGGCTGATGGCCTTGGTTCCCTGACCGTCGTCTTCCGGTGGCTTGACCAGCGGGCGCAGCCCCACCCACACGCTCTTCACGTCGGCCCGGCTGGGCGCACGCTGCAGGTAGCGGGCGGATTCGTTCAGGATGAAGGCCACCTCGTCGGCAAACGGCATGGGCTCGCGGGCCAGGTCGGGGCGCGGGGTGTCGGTAGTGCCCAGAATCACCTTGCCCAGCCAGGGCACGGCAAACAGCACGCGGCCATCGGCCGTCTTGGGCACCAGCAAGGCGTGGTCGCCGGGGAAGAAGTCGCGCTCCACCACCAAGTGCACACCCTGGCTGGGGGCCACCATGGCTCGCATGGGGCGGCCTGCTGCGGCGGCGTCTTTTTCGCGCAGCGCATCCACCCACACACCCGTGGCGTTGACCACGCAGCGTGCCGCAATCGCGGTGGTGGCGCCGGTCTCGCTGTCGCGGCAACGCAGGCCCGACACCTGCGTGCCGGTGTGCAGCACGTCCACCGCCTCGCAGTAGTTCAGAAGCAGCGCCCCTGCCGCCGCCGCACTGCGTGCCAGCACCAGGGCCAGCCGGGCGTCGTCGAACTGGCCGTCCCAATACTTCACGCCGCCGTGCAACTGCGCCGTCTGCGCCGTAGGCAGCAGTTGGCGGGTTTGGGCGGCACTGAGGAACTCGGTGGGGCCCAGCCCGGCCTTGCCGGCCAGCAGGTCGTACATCTTGAGCCCCACGCCGTAGAACGGGACCTCCCACCAGTGGTAGGCGGGCATGACAAATGGCAGCGGCTGCGCCAGGTGCGGGGCATTGGCCAGCAGGTGCGAGCGTTCGTGCAGCGCCTCGTACACCAGGCCCACATTGCCCTGCGCCAGGTAGCGCACACCGCCGTGCACCAGTTTGGTGGCGCGCGAGGAGGTGCCCTTGGCAAAGTCGTGCGACTCCACCAGCACCACCGACAGCCCGCGCAGCGCCGCATCCAGCGCCACGCCCAGGCCCGTGGCACCGCCCCCCACAATGGCCAGGTCGTACGTGTGCGGCTGACACAGGCGCGCCCACAGCGCGGCGCGGTCAGAAGGCAAAGGAGTGTGGTCTTGCGTCATGGAAAAAATAGCGTCATGCACCCGAAAACCGGAGTTGGACGATGCGCCGCAATGGGCAGGGTGGCAAAGGGGGGCACAAGCCCTCCCTTTGCCACCCACAGGCATCAACGCACCTTGCCGTCCTTCCAGGCCTGGAGCAGGGTGTTGTAGTTGATGGTTTCACCCTTGGGCTTCTCGTTGGCCAGCTTGGCCCATGGTGCTTGCTTGTCGCTCAACCACTTCTTGGCGTCTTCCTTCTTGTTGAGCTTGGGTGCGCAGCGCTCCATGCCCGCGCGCTCCAGGCGTGCCAGCACCTGGTCCATCTCGTCGGCCAGCGTGTCCATGGCGCCTTGCGGGGTCTTCTCGCCAGTGACTGCCTGCGCCACGTTCTTCCACCACAGCTGGGCTAGCTTGGGGTAGTCGGGCACGTTGGTGCCGGTGGGCGACCAGGCCACACGCGCCGGGCTGCGGTAGAACTCCACCAGGCCACCGAGCTTGGGGGCCAGGTCGGTCATGGCCTTGCTCTGGATGTCGGACTCGCGGATCGGCGTCAGGCCAACCACCGTCTTCTTGAGCGACGTGGTCTTTGCCGTGATGAACTGCGCGTACAACCAGGCAGCAGCCGTGCGGTTGGCATCGTGGTCCTTGAAGAAGGTCCACGAGCCCACGTCCTGGTAGCCGTTTTGCATGCCCTGCTTCCAGTACGGACCATTCGGGCCGGGAGCCATGCGCCACTTGGGCGTGCCATCGGCGTTGACCACGGGCAGGCCGGGCTTGGTCATGTCGGCGGTGAAGGCGGTGTACCAGAAGATCTGCTGCGCAATCTGGCCCTGGGCTGGCACGGGACCGGCTTCACCGAAGGTCATGCCCGTGGCTTCCTTGGGCGCATACTTCTTCATCCAGTCCACGTACTTGGTGAGCGCATAGACGGCTGCGGGCGAGTTGGTTGCACCACCGCGCGCCACCGAGGCCCCCACGGGCGTGCACTTGTCGCTCGCCACGCGGATACCCCATTCGTCGATGGGCAGCCCATTGGGCGTGCCAATGTCGGCCGTACCGGCCATGGACAGCCAGGCGTCGGTGAAACGCCAGCCCAGGGACGGGTCCTTCTTGCCGTAGTCCATGTGGCCGTAGATGGGCTTGCCGTCGATGTTCTTCACATCGTTGGTGAAGAACTCGGCGATGTCCTCGTAGGCGCTCCAGTTCAGCGGCACGCCCAGGTCATAGCCGTACTTGGCCTTGAACTTGTCCTTCAGGTCCTTGCGCTCGAACAGGTCAGCGCGGAACCAGTAGAGGTTGGCAAACTGCTGGTCGGGCAGCTGGTACAGCTTGCCATCGGGGCCGGTGGTGAACTTGGTTCCAATGAAGTCCTTCAGGTCCAGCCCCGGGTTGGTGTAGTCCTTGCCCGCGCCGACCATGTAGTCGGTCAGGTTCATGATCTTGCCGTAGCGGTAGTGCGTGCCGATCAGGTCGGAGTCGGAAATCCAACCGTCGTAAATCGATTTGCCCGACTGCATGGAGGTCTGCAGCTTCTCGACCACATCGCCTTCCTGGATCAGGTCGTGCTTGACCTTGATGCCCGTGATTTCCTCGAAGGCCTTGGCCAGCGTCTTGGACTCGTACTCATGGGTGGTGATGGTTTCGGACACCACCGAGATTTCCTTCACGCCCTTGGCCTGCAGTTTCTTGGCCGCATCGATGAACCACTTCATCTCGGCCATCTGCTGGTCCTTGTTCAGCGTCGAAGGCTGAAATTCGCTGTCGATCCACTTCTTGGCCTCGGCCTCCCCAGCCCAGGCCGCGTGGCCCAGGACCAGCGCCGCTGCTGCAAACGCCACGGCCTTGAATTGCACTTTCATCACTTGTCTCCTGATTGGGACTCCCCGTTGACAACCATGAACCCCGGCCACGGGGGAGGTTCGGGCCGGTGTTCCACGAAAAAGAGCATTCAGCCTTTGCGCAGGATGAACCCCAGTGCCAGCATGGACAGCACAAAGCTCACCCACACCGTGGGCTCGGCCTCCAGTGAGAACCACTGCGCCATCTTTTCACCCAGGCCCACCCAGGCCAGGTTGATGTAGGCGGCCGTCAGCAGGCCGATGAAAAGCCGGTCGCCGCGCGTCGTGGCAATGGGCAAAAAGCCCTTGCGCTCGGTCGTGGGGCACTTGATTTCCCACACCGTCATGCCAATGAGCATGCACACGATGCAGGTGAAGAAAACGGCCACCGGGGTGGTCCAGGCCATCCACTCGAACATGGCGACTCCTTGATCAAACACGGCCCATCGCAAAACCCTTTGCGATGTAGTGGCGCACAAACCAGATGACGATGGCACCGGGCACGATGGTCAGCACCCCGGCGGCGGCCAGCGTGGCCCAGTCCATGCCCGAGGCCGACACCGTGCGCGTCATCGTCGCGACAATGGGCTTGGCATTCACGCTGGTGAGCGTGCGCGCCAGCAGCAGCTCCACCCAGCTGAACATGAAGCAGAAGAACGCCGCCACGCCCACCCCCGCCTTGATGAGCGGCAGGAAGATGGTGAGGAAAAAGCGCGGAAAGCTGTAGCCGTCGATGTACGCCGTCTCGTCGATCTCGCGCGGGATACCGCTCATGAAGCCCTCCAGAATCCACACCGCCAGCGGCACGTTGAACAGCAGGTGCGCCAGCGCCACGGCGATGTGCGTGTCCATCAGCCCCACGGTGGTGTAGAGCTGGAAGAACGGCAGCAGGAACACGGCCGGCGGCGTCATGCGGTTGGTCAGCAGCCAGAAGAACACATGCTTGTCGCCCAGAAACTGGTAGCGGCTGAAGGCATAGGCCGCAGGCAGCGCAACCGTGAGCGAGATCACCATGTTGATGGCCACGTAGATCAGGCTGTTGATGTAGCCCGAGTACCAGGACGGATCGGTGAAGATGGTCTTGTAGTTGTCCCAGGTGAAGTGCTGGGGCCAGAACGAGAAGCTCGACAGGATCTCCTCATTGGTCTTGAAGCTCATGTTGACCATCCAGTAGATGGGCAGGATGGCAAAGACCAGGTAGGCGATCAGGAACAGCGTGCGCTTGTGGAAGCGGGGTTCAGTCATGGCCGCCCTCCTTGGCGTCGGCGTTGCCCATGCGCTGCATCCAGTTGTAGAGGATGAAGCACAGCAGCAGGATGATGAGGAAGTAGATGAGCGAGAACGCCGCAGCGGGGCCCAGGTCGAACTGACCAACCGCCTTTTGCGTGAGGTACTGCGACAGGAACGTGGTGGCGTTGCCCGGGCCACCGCCCGTAAGCACGAAGGGCTCGGTGTAGATCATGAAGCTGTCCATGAAGCGCAGCAGCACCGCAATCATCAGCACGCCGCGCATCTTGGGCAGCTGGATGTAGCGGAACACGGCCAGCTTGCTCGCGCCGTCGATGCGCGCAGCCTGATAGTAGGCATCGGGGATGGAGCGCAGGCCCGCATAGCACAGCAGCGCCACCAGCGGCATCCAATGCCACACGTCCATGACGAGCACCGTGATCCAGGCGTGCGACGCATTGCCGGTGTAGCTGTAGTCAATGCCCGCCGCGTTGAGCGCCGCACCCAGCAGCCCAATGTCCGAGCGCCCATAGATCTGCCAGATGGTGCCCACCACGTTCCAGGGGATGAGTAGCGACAGCGCCACGGTCACCAGCACGGCAGACGCCTTCCAGCCCTGCGCGGGCATGGACAGCGCGAGCAGAATGCCCAGCGGAATCTCCACCAACAGCACAGCCAGCGAGAAAGTGAGCTGACGCCACAAGGCCGCGTGCAGATCCTGGTCGCGCATCACAGCAGCAAACCATTCGGTGCCTACAAACACGCGCCGTTCGGGCGAGATGATGTCCTGCACCGAGTAGTTGACCACCGTCATCAGCGGCACGATGGCGGAGAACGCCACGCACAGCAGCACGGGCAGGATCAGGAACCAGGCTTTCTGGTTGACCGGTTTCGTCGTTACGCTCATGGGCACAACTCCTCGTTCTGGTAGAAGCAGGTGTGCTCACCCAGCACCTGCAGCCACACGGCGTCACCAGGCGAAGGCAGGCGTTGCTCGGGGGCGAAACGCGCACGCAGCAGGTGTTCGCCCACCTGCGCCGTCAGCATGAAATAGGTGCCGATGTCCTGCACGCGCTGCACGGTGCAGGGCAGCGCACCGGCCTGGCCTGGCTGGGCCAGCGCCAGGTACTCCGGCCGCACTCCCACCTGCAGCGCGCCCACAGGCAGGCTGCGCGGCGCAGGCAGGTTCAGTGCGTGGCCCGCCACCTGCAGGCCGGTGCCGTCGGCTTGCGCGGGCAGGAAGTTCATGCCCGGCGAGCCGATGAAGTGGCCCACAAATTGGTGCTGCGGGCGCTCGAACAGCGCATCGGGCGTACCCAGCTGCATGACTTTGCCTCGGCTCATCACCACCACCTGATCGGCAAAGGTGAGTGCCTCCACCTGGTCGTGCGTCACGTAAATGAGCGTGAGCTTGAGCTCGTGGTGGATCTGCTTGAGCTTGCGCCGCAGCTGCCACTTGAGGTGTGGGTCGATCACGGTGAGCGGCTCGTCAAACAGCACCGCCGCCACGTCCGAGCGCACCAGGCCGCGTCCCAGCGAGATCTTCTGCTTCTGGTCGGCAGAAAGCCCCGCCGCGCGCATGCCCAGCTGGTGGCTCATTTCCAGCATCTCGGCGATCTGGCCCACGCGCTGCTGGATCTGCGCCTCGGGCACCTTGCGGTTCTTGAGCGGAAAGGCCAGGTTCTCGGCCACCGTCATGGTGTCGTAGATCACCGGGAACTGGAACACCTGGGCGATGTTGCGGTCCTGCGGCGTGGCGCGGGTCATGTCACGCCCATCGAACAGCACCTTGCCGTGCGAGGGCACGAGCAGGCCCGACATGATGTTCAGCATGGTCGTCTTGCCGCAGCCCGAAGGCCCCAGCAGCGCGTAGGCGCCACCGTCCTGGAACTCCATCTTCAGCGGCAGCAGGGCGTAATCGCTGTCCTGCTGCGGGTTGGGCCGGTAGGAATGCGCCAAATCCAGCGTGATGTGCGCCATGGTCAGCAACCTCCCGTGCGCTGGGGCGCCAGCATCAGCGCACCATGGCTGGCAAACACGTAGATTTGCGCCGGGTCGAAATACAGTGTCACGGCAGACCCCAATTCAAAGTAGTGCACGCCAGTGAGCTGCGCAACCACCTCGCCCAGCGGCGTGGCAACGTGCACAAAGGTGTCGGAGCCCGAAATCTCGGCCAGCTCCACCTCGCCCTGCAGCGCCACATCGCCGGGGCGCTGGTGCACGCGCAGCGCGCTGGCACGCAGGCCCACGGTCAGGTCGGACGTGCTGTTGGATGCCAGCGGCTGGCGCGGCGCCAGTTCAAGCCCGCCTTGCAGGCGTAGACCTGCACCGACGGCCACGGCGGGCACCAGGTTGATGGGAGGATCGCTGAAAGCGCGCGCCACGCGCAGCGAGCACGGTTCGTGGAACACCTCGGCCGTGGGGCCGTACTGCAGCAGCCGCCCTTCGTCCAGCACGGCGGTGTAGCCACCCAGCAGCAGCGCCTCGGCGGGCTCGGTGGTGGCATAGACCACGGTGGACTGGCCTGCCGCAAACAGTTGCGACAACTCTTCGCGCAGCTCCTCGCGCAGCTTGTAGTCCAGGTTCACCAGCGGCTCGTCCAGCAGCATCAGCGGCGCGCCTTTGGCCAGTGCGCGCGCCAACGCCACGCGCTGCTGCTGTCCGCCCGACAGTTCGGCCGGCAAACGGTCCAGAAACATCTCGATGTGCAGGCGCTCTGCCAGCTCGCGCACGCGTCCGGCAATGTTCGCTTCGCCGCGCAGCTTGAGCGGCGAGGCGATGTTGTCAGCCACGCTGAGCGACGGGTAGTTGATGAACTGCTGGTACACCATGGCCACGTTGCGCTCGCGCACCGGCATGCCGGTCACATCGCGTCCGTCCACGCGCACCTTGCCGCCCGTGGGCTCATCCAGCCCCGCCATGATGCGCATCAGGCTGGTCTTGCCCGCCTGGGTGGCGCCCAGCAGCACGGTCACCGCATTGCTGTGCAGCGCCATGTCCATGTCGTACAACCAGGTCTGTGCGCCCACTTTTTTGTGGATGCACTCCAATACCATCTGCATTGCGCAGTCCTTCCGTCAAACCGCGCAACCTGTGCGCAAATGTTCGTTAGTGCTCGATTATTGTTCGTTTGGTTTCGTATTGGACTATGGTTTTCCCTTAATCTATTCTTTTTGATTCGAATTACATTCAACCGAGAAAATCCATTAAGCGCACTTTCCGTGCTGCTTGGGTGTCAGCGGCGCATTTGCGGCCATCCCAAGCCCTAATGGAATTTGTCGGTTCAAACCAGCGTCCAACTTTCGCCTCTGCCCATGAACTTCAACCCCCGCCAACTCAAGCTCATCGAACTCGTTCAAGCGCGTGGCATGGCGACCGTGGAGCAGCTGGCAGAAGAACTTTCGGTAACCCTGCAAACGGTTCGCCGCGACGTGCAGCGCCTGGCAGAAAGCGGCACTCTGACGCGCTACCACGGCGGTGTGCGCGTGCCCAGTTCCACCACCGAGAACATTGCCCATCCCCAGCGTCAGAACCTAAATGCCGCCGGCAAAGGCTGCATTGCACGCGCGGTGGCGCAGCGTGTGCCCAACCACTGCTCCCTGATCCTCAACCTGGGCACGACCACCGAGGCGGTTGCCGAGGCCCTGCTGCATCACCGGGGTCTGCGTGTCATCACCAACAATCTCAACGTCGCAACCATTCTGAGCAATAACGAGGGCTTCGAAGTCATTGTTACGGGCGGTGTTGTGCGGGCACGCGACAGAGGCATCGTTGGCGAAGCCACCGTGGAGTTCATTCGGCAGTTCAAGGTCGATATTGCGGTGATTGGTATTTCCGGAATCGAGGCCGATGGCAGCCTGCGCGATTACGATTTCCAGGAAGTACGCGTCACTCAGGCCATTCTGGCGCATGCCCGCGAGGTCTGGCTCGCGGCCGATGCCAGCAAGTTCAACCGCCCCGCCATGGTGGAGGCCGCCCGCCTCAACCAGATTGATCGATTGTTCACCGACGCCCCTCCGCCGCCGCCGTTCCCCGAATTGCTCTTGGAGGCCGGCGTGGAACTAGAGGTCTGCCGGAACTAAACCCTTACGTGTTATCGCCTTTTGTCACCGCGTTTGCCACCATGACTTATCTGCTTGCCCTCGACCAAGGAACATCCAGTTCCCGCTCCATCGTTTTTGATCGTCGCGGAACGATCGTCGCCTCTGCGCAGCAGGAGCTGACCCAGTTCTACCCCCAGCCCGGCTGGGTGGAGCACGACGCGCTGGAAATCTGGCGCACCCAGCTCGAAACCGCACGCGCCGCGCTGGCCCAGTCCGGGTTGCGCGCGCAGGACATCCACGCCGTGGGCATCACCAACCAGCGCGAGACCACGGTGCTGTGGAACCGGCGCACGGGCGAGCCGCTGCACAAGGCCATCGTCTGGCAGGACCGACGCGGTGAACCCCTGTGCGCCCAGCTGCGCGCCCAGGGCCGGGCCGACGCCATCCAGGCCAAGACCGGGCTGCTGATCGACTCGTACTTCTCCGCCACCAAGCTGGCCTGGCTGCTGGAGCACGTGCCCGGCGCGCGCGCCCAGGCCGAAGCCGGTGAACTGGCCTTTGGCACGGTGGACAGCTGGCTGCTGTGGCAGCTGACCGGCGGGGCCGTGCACGCCACCGACGTGAGCAACGCCGCGCGCACCATGCTCTTCAACATCCGCACCAACCAGTGGGACGCCGAGCTGCTGCAGTGGCTGGACATCCCCGAGGGCGTGCTGCCCCAGGTACACCCGTCCAGCGCCGACTTTGGCAGCGTGCGCGCCGACTGGCTGGGCGCTCCCATCCGCGTGGGTGGCATCGCAGGCGACCAGCAAAGCGCGCTATTTGGCCAAGCCTGTTTTGACGCTGGCATGGCCAAGAACACGTACGGCACTGGCTGCTTCATGCTGATGCACACCGGCAGCCATTTCCAGACCTCGCACAACGGTTTGCTCGCCACCAGCACAGCCCAGGTCGTGAAGGCGCCAACCTACGCGCTGGAAGGCAGCGTGTTCGTGGGCGGCGCCGTGGTGCAATGGCTGCGCGATGGCCTGGGCGCGATCCGCTCCAGCGCCGAGGTGCAGGCCCTAGCCGAATCCGTGCCCGACACCGGCGGCGTGATGCTCGTCCCAGCCTTTACCGGCCTGGGTGCGCCCTACTGGAACCCCGAAGCGCGCGGCACCATTACCGGCATCACCCGCGGCACCACGCGCGCCCACATTGCGCGCGCCGCGCTGGAGAGCATCGCATTCCAGAGCACGGCCCTGCTGCAAGCCATGGCGCGCGACGCCCAAGCCCACGGCGCCCAGGCGCTGCACGAATTGCGCGTGGACGGCGGTGCCTGTGTCAACGACTTGCTGATGCAGTTCCAGGCCGACCTGCTGGGCATTCCCGTGGTGCGCCCCGCAGTCACCGAAACCACGGCCCTGGGTGCAGCCTACCTGGCCGGCCTGGGCACGGGGCTGTACGCGGGCACGGACGAACTCAAGGCCCTGTGGCGCGCCGAACGCCGTTTTGAGCCCATCATGCCCACATCGCAAGCCCAGGAACGCATGGCCCAGTGGGAGCGCGCGGTGCGACAAACCACAGCGACCTAGTCACCCACCGCGAGCGGGTTTCTGCGCTTGTTCGCACCCAACAACAAAGAGGCACCCCGATCATAGGAACAATTGCCAGTTGGCCCCCGTAAACATTGCCTCATCAGCTATCGTGTTGATAGCAACACCTACCCCCGAAACTGCCGTCGCCACTGCTGCGGCGTCAGCCCCAGCACCTTGCGAAACTGCAGGCGCAGGTTCTGCGCACTACCCAGGCCGCACTGGACGGCAATGGACTCCAGTGGCGCATCGGTACTTTCCAGCAATTGCTGCGCACGCGCCAGGCGCTGCTGTGCAAGCCAGGGCCCCAATGCCATGCCCGTAGTGGCGCGAAACTGGCGACTGAAGGTGCGTCGGCTCATATGCAGCTGCTGCGCCACATCATCCAGCGTGGGTGCGTGGGTCAGGTCGGCCAGCAAGGCCTCCAGTAGCTGCCTCATGCGCTCGCTGCGCGGCTGCTGTGGCGGCACCGCGCATTCGATGAACTGCGCCTGTCCCCCACTGCGGTGCGGCGCCAGCACCAACATGCGCGCCGCGTGGTTGGCCACGGTAGCGCCAGCCCGGCTGCGCAACAGATGCAGGCAGCAGTCCAGCGCAGCGGCCGTACCGGCCGAGGTGAGCACGGCACCGTCTTGCACATAAAGCACGCTGGCGTCCACCTGCACCGTGGGGTACTGCCGCTCCAGTTCGGCCGCGTGGGCCCAATGCGTGGTGGCCCGGCGCGTGTCCAGCAGCCCAGCCTGCGCTAGCACAAAGGCCCCCAGGCACAGCCCCACCAGCACGGCGCCACGCGCGTGGGCTGCGCGCAAGGCTTGCAGCACGGCCTCAGGCGCGCGCTCGTTCACGTCGCGCCAGCTGGGCACGACCACCACATCGGCCAGCGCCAGCATCTCCAGCCCCCACTCGGTGGCGATGTGAAAGCCCGCCGTTGTGCGCAGGGGGCCGCCTTCCATGGCCACGACCCGCACCGTGAAATAGGGCGTTGCCTCGCCCAGCACGATGCTGGGCACGCACAGGTGGAAGGGGCTGACGCGGTCAAACGCCAGCACCGCCACGCGCTGGGGCGACGGGTCTGTGCGGCGAAGCGTGCCCTTGGAAGATGCTGTAGACATGTTGGCCCGATACTATCGCACGATGGCCATCAGGCCACTCGCGTCCGGCAAGCGCCAAGCGCACCATACGGGGCATTCCGCCACCCTTTACAGGAGTTTCCCCATGTCACAACCCGCCTTGATCGTCATCGACGTGCAAAACGACTATTTCCCCTCCGGCGCCTACCCGCTGCACGGCAGCGAGGTTGTGCTGGAGCGCACCGTGCAGGCTGTGCGCAGGGCGCAGGCCCAGGGCGTGCCCGTGGTGCTGGTCCAGCACGTGGCACGCAGCAGCCCGTCACCATTCTTCAACGCCGACACCGAAGGCGTACAGATCCACGCTGCGCTGCGCGCCGCCGCGCCCGATGCTCCCATCGTCGTGAAGGGCCATGCCGACAGCTTATTGAACACCACACTGCAATCCACCCTTGTCGCGCTAGGCGTGGACACCCTGTGGCTGTGCGGCATGATGACCCACAACTGCGTTACCCACACCGCACTCTCGCCCCAGGCACAGGGCTACACGGTGCGCATAGTGGAGGACTTGTGCACCACGGTGGACCCGATGATCCATGCCATTGCGATCAGCGCACTGCGGGATCGGGTGGAGGTGGTGGAGCGAGAGAGTTTGGGGCTAAAGTGAATCGCTACACAGGGGTGTAGATTCGACGCGACTCAAACCCAGCTATCGTTGGCACTCCGACCTACAGCGAACCATGTCATGCACGCCCCTCCTGCCCAGGGCGTGCATGTTCACCCCAGCCTAAATATGCAACGCATGCCCCAACGCCCGCAGCGCCGCTTCCTGCACCGCCTCGCCCAGCGTGGGGTGGGCGTGGATGGTGTGGGCCACGTCTTCCAGGCAAGCGCCCATTTCCAGTGACTGGCCGAAGGCAGCCGAGAGCTCCGACACACCCACACCCACGGCCTGCCAGCCGACGATGAGGTGGTTGTCGCGCCGGGCCACTACGCGCACAAATCCGTCGGTGGATTCCAGCGTCATGGCGCGGCCGTTGGCGGCAAATGGGAACTGCGCGTGGATGCAGTCCAGCCCCGCTGCCTGAGCCTCGGCTGGGCTCAGACCGGCGGTCACCACCTCAGGGTCGGTGTAGCACACCGCCGGGATGGAAGCCGGGGCAAAGCGGCGGCGCTGGCCGGCGATGATTTCGGCCACCATCTCGCCCTGCGCCATGGCGCGGTGGGCGAGCATGGGCTCGCCGGTGAGGTCGCCAATGGCCCAGACGTTGCGCATGGAGGTAGCGCACTGGTCATCCACCTTCACGGCACGGCCCTGCATGTCGAGCATGAGCTTTTCCAGCCCCCAGCCGTGGGTGTGCGGCACGCGGCCAATGGCCACGAGCACCTGGTCAGCTGCCAGCGCGCTTTCGCGGCCGGACGCATCCAGCACGCGCACGTTGCCGGACTCGTCCAGACCCTGCACCTTGGCGCCCAGCAACACCTGCACGCCCAATCGGCGCAGTGACGCGGCCACAGGCTTGGTCAGTTCCTCGTCGTACAGCGGCAGGATGCGCTGCTGCGCTTCCACCACCGTGACTTCGGCGCCGAGTTTGCGGTACACAGTGCCCAGTTCCAGACCGATGTAGCCGCCGCCCACCACCACCAGCTTGGCCGGGATGTGGTCAGGCGACAGGGCCTGCTTGCTGGAGATGACCCTGCCTCCAAAAGGCATGCCGGGCAAGCCCAGTTCCACCGAGCCGCTGGCCAGCAGCAGGTGTTCGCACTGGATGCGGGTGGGCTCCGCGTCGCCACGGCCCAGGTCCACATCCACGGTCTTGCCGTCCACCATGCGGGCCCAGCCCTTGACGACCTTCACACCGTGCTTCTTCAGCAGCGCGCCCACGCCACCGGTGAGGCGGGCCACGATGCCATCTTTCCAGCGCACGGTCTGGGCCACGTCGATGCGCGCGCCTTCCACATGGATGCCCAGCGTGTGGTCCCCCATGCAGTGGTGCGCCTGGTGAAAGGCATCGGCCGCGTGGATGAGCGCCTTGCTGGGAATGCAGCCAATGTTCAGGCAGGTGCCGCCCAGGTTGGCGCCTTCCACCAGCGTGGTGGCAATGCCGAGCTGTGCCGCACGGATGGCAGCCACGTAGCCGCCAGGCCCGCCGCCGATGATGAGCAGTGTTGTCTTGTGAGAATCCATGGTCAGAACTTGTCCACTAATAAATTGGGGATCACGCTCATGTTTTTTCGGGATGGAATGCAAGGCGCAATACCCAAGGCAAGGCTCTCTGCCTTGCCTGGTGTTGCAACGCCGCAGGCCACCCGAAAAAGCATGAGCCCTTCGGGTTGGGATGGTAATCCCCCCGTTTTGCAGTGCAGCCAGAAGTAGAACGGTTACGCAGCCATGGCCAGTCGCTGCTTTGGGGTAATGCCGCCCAGGGCCATATTTGGGCGGTCGTGATTGTATTTCCACATCCATTGCGTGGCGTATAGCTGGACCTCATCCAGGTCCTGCCAGTAATGCTGTGACAGCCACTCGTATCGAACGGTCCGGTTAAATCGTTCCACGTAGGCATTCTGTTGGGGCTTGCCCGGTTGGATGTATTCCATCCGGATTCCCCATTTCTCTGCCCAGCGGCGAAGCCCATCGCTGATATTTTCCGGCCCGTTATCGCAACGTATGGTTGCCGGCTTGCCGCGCCAGGTAATGATTTGCTTGAGCGCACGAATCACCCTCTCCGACGGCAGCGAGAAGTCAATCTCTATGCCCAGCGCTTCCCGGTTGAAGTCGTCAATCACGTTGAACAATCGGATGCTGCGACCATCTTCGAGTTGGTCATGCATGAAATCCATGGACCACACCTCATTGATCGCCTGTGGCACGCTCAGTGGCTCGGGCTTGGCCCTTATCAGCCGTTTGCGCGGCTTGATGCGCAGGTTCAGCTCCAGTTCACGGTAGATCCGGTAGACGCGCTTGTGATTCCATTGGAAGCCTTTGACGTTGCGAAGGTACAGGTAGCACAGGCCAAATCCCCAGGTCCGATTGTTGTCCGTCAGACGCAGCAGCCAGTTGGCAATCAATGCGTTCTCTGCGCTGGTACGCGATTCGTACCGGAAGCACGACTCGCTTATCGAAAAAACCCGGCACACAAAATTAACCGGCAACCCACGCTGGGTGACAACCTCTTTGGCCATCTCGCGCCGACGAGACGGCCGACTTACTTTTTTGCGAGGTACTCCGTGGCGATTTCGGCCTTGAGTTTCTCCTCGACGTACATCTTGCGCAGACGCCGGTTCTCTTCTTCGAGCTCCTTCATGCGCGCCATCATGGAGGTGTCCATGCCGCCGAACTTGGCGCGCCACTTGTAGAAAGTTGCCACGCTGATACCGAGCTCACGGCACAGATCGGGAACACCAATGCCAGCCTCAACGCGCTTGAGCGCTTCGATGATCTGGCTGTCGGAAAACTTGGACCTCTTCATGTAGAAATTCTCTCCGAGAAATTTCTACTTCTGACGTCACCGGATTTTTGGGGGGATTACCGGATGAAATCGGGCGATTTGCCCGCCAAGTTTCTTGCATGGGTATGAACCCATGCGGCGCAACATTGGCATGCAACTCATCCCGATTGCATCCCAACGTGACCTCAATTTATTGGCGGGCAAGTTCTCACTCCACGAACAGGGTGGCCGGACACTCCAGATAGCCCCGCACCTTTTGAATGAACTCGGCGGCATGCATGCCGTCCACCACGCGGTGGTCGAAGGAGGACGACAGATTCATCATCTGCCGCAGCACCACTGCACCATTGCGCACCATGGGGCGCTCCACCATGCGGTTGACACCGACGATGGCCACCTCGGGCCGGTTGATCACCGGGGTGCTGACGATGCCGCCCAGCGCGCCCAGGCTGGTGATGGTGATGGTGGAGCCCGACAGCGCCTCGCGCGCGGCCTTGCCGGTGCGCGCGGCCTCGGCCAGGCGCGTGACCTCGGAGGCACACGCCCACAGGTCCATGGTCTCCGCATGGCGCAGCACCGGCACCATCAGGCCGGCGTCGGTTTGGGCGGCAATGCCCAGATGCACCGCGCCGTACTTGGTGAGCACGTCGGCTTCGTCGTCGTAACGGGCGTTCAGGTGCGGGAAGTCGCGCAGCGCCAGCACCATGGCCCGCGCCAGGAACGGGATGACGGTGAGCTTGCCACGCGCCTTGCCGTGCTCGGCGTTGAGGCGCTGGCGCAGGGCCTCCAGCTCGGTCATGTCCACTTCTTCGACGTAGGTGAAGTGCGGAATGCGGCGCTTGGCCTCCTGCATCTTGTGCGCGATCTTGCGGCGCAGGCCGATGACGGGCACCGCCTCTTCATCGCTGCGTTCCTGGTAGCGCAGGTCAGCCCCCACGGCGGCGGCACCCCGGGCACCGCGCGCCACATAGGCGTCCAGGTCCTGGTGGCTGATGCGACCTGCGGGCCCGCTGCCGGGCACGTACTGCAGGTCCACCCCCAGATCCCAGGCGTGGCGGCGCACGGCGGGCGAAGCCAGGGGCTTGTCGCCAGGGGTTCGCTGGTTGGGCGCCACGGCGGGGGCGGCGCGGCTGGGTGCCGGTGCAGCAGCGCGCGCCGGGGTGGCGCTGGCGGCAGGTGCTGCCGCCACGGGTGCGGCGGCAGGCGCGGCTGGCGTCGAGGTTGCTATGTTTTCTATAGCTACCTGCGCAGATTTTACGGGGGCTGAAGGCACTTTTTGCTCCGAACCACCGTCTTTCAGGTTGCCCGGACCTTCGACTTCGATGCGGATCACCTCAGAGCCCACGGCCATGACCTGGCCCACGGCACCGCCCAACGCCAACACCTTTCCGGATACGGAGGAGGGAATTTCCACCGTGGCCTTGTCGGTCATGACGTCGGCCAGGATTTGGTCTTCCTTGACCATGTCGCCCACCTGCACATGCCAGGCGACCAATTCGACTTCTGCGATGCCTTCGCCGATGTCCGGCATCTTGATGATGTGAATACCCATGGCTTATGCCTCCACCACGCGCTTGTACGCTTCAGCGACCCTTTTGGGGCCAGGAAAGTAGTCCCACTCCTGCGCGTGCGGGTAGGGGGTGTCCCAACCCGCCACCCGCTCGACGGGCGCTTCCAGGTGGTAGAAGCAGTGCTCCTGCACCAGCGACACCAGCTCGGCACCGAAGCCGCTGGTGCGCGTGGCCTCGTGCACCACCACGCAGCGCCCGGTCTTTTTCACCGAGGCCACGATGGTTTCCAGGTCCAGCGGCCAGATGGAGCGCAGGTCGATCACTTCGGCGTCAATGCCACTCTCACGGGCGGCCGCTTCGCACACATAGACCATGGTGCCGTAGGCCAGCACCGTCACGGCACTGCCGGGGCGGAAGATGGCAGCCTTGTCCAGCGGCACGGTGTAGTAACCCTCGGGCACTTCGCCCATGGGGTGCTTGGACCAGGGCACGACCGGCTTGTCATGGTGGCCGTCGAAGGGCCCGTTGTACAGGCGCTTGGGCTCCAGGAAGATGACCGGGTCGTCGCACTCGATGGAGGCAATGAGCAGGCCCTTGGCGTCGTACGGGTTGGACGGCATGACCGTGCGCAGTCCGCACACTTGCGTGAACATGGCCTCGGGGCTCTGGCTGTGGGTCTGGCCGCCGTAGATGCCGCCGCCGCAGGGCATGCGGATGGTGATGGGGCAGGTGAAGTCACCGGCCGAGCGGTAGCGCAGGCGTGCCGCCTCCGACACGATCTGGTCGCTGGCGGGGTAGAAGTAGTCCGCAAACTGGATTTCCACCACCGGGCGCAAGCCGTAGGCGCCCATGCCCACCGCCGTACCGACAATGCCGCTCTCGGAGATGGGGGCGTCGAACACGCGCGAGGTGCCGTACTTCTTCTGCAGGCCTTCGGTGCAGCGGAACACGCCGCCGAAGTAGCCCACGTCCTGGCCGTAGACGACCACGTTGTCGTCGCGCTCCAGCATCACGTCCATGGCGCTGCGCAGCGCCTGGATCATTGTCATGGGGGATGTGGCCCCCACGCTTGTCGCTTCGCGTACTGCGCTGCCCCCCGAGGGGGTGCTCACTTGCTTGGGGCGGCCCTGCGTTGCGTTCGACATTCCCATTTTGTTTTCTTCACTCATGGTCAGATCCCCAATTCCTGGCGCTGCCGACGCAGGTGTGCCGGCATGTCCTTGTAGACGTCTTCAAACATTTCAGCGGGGCTGCGCACATGGCCATCGGCCAGGGTGCCGTACTGCTCAGCTTCCTTCTGCGCGGCGGCCACCAAGGCTTCCATTTCCTTTTGCGTAGCTTCGTGCTCAGCGTCGGACCAGGCGCCCAGGGCGATCAAATGTTGCTTGAGGCGGGCAATCGGGTCGCCCAGCGGGAAGCGCGCGGCGTCGTTGGCCGGGCGGTACTTGCTCGGGTCGTCCGAGGTGGAGTGGGGCCCGGCGCGGAAGGTCACCCATTCGATGAGGGTGGGGCCGCAGTTGCTGCGGGCACGTTCCAGCGCCCATTGGGAGGCGGCGTACACGGCCAGGAAGTCGTTGCCATCGACGCGCAACGAGGCAATGCCATTGCCCACGCCGCGTGCGGCAAAGGTGGTGCCCTCGCCCCCGGCGATGGCCTGGAAGGTGGAAATGGCCCACTGGTTGTTGACCACGTTAAGCACCACCGGGGCGCGGTAGACGTGGGCGAAGGTGAGGCCGGTGTGGAAGTCGGCCTCGGCCGTGGCACCGTCACCAATCCAGCTCGACGCCACCTTGGTGTCGCCCTTGATGGCCGAGGCCATGCCCCAGCCCACGGCCTGGATCACCTGCGTGGCCAGGTTGCCGGAAATGGAGAAGAAACCCTGCTTTTTGCTGGAGTACATGACCGGCAGCTGGCGGCCCTTGAGGGGGTCGCGCTCGTTGCTGTACAGCTGGCAAATCATCTCTACCAGATTCACGTCATCGCGTGACAGCAGCAGGCCTTGCTGGCGGTAGGTGGGAAAACACATGTCACCATCAGCAAGCGCCATGGCATGGGCGCAGGCAATGGCCTCTTCGCCCAGGCACTGCATGTAGAAGGACATCTTCTTCTGGCGCTGGGCAATCAGCATGCGGGCATCGAAGGCGCGGGTTTTGAGCATGGAACGCATGCCTTTGCGCAGTTGCTCCACGCTCAGGTTCGGAGCCCACGGGCCAACAGCCTGGCCCTGCGGGTCAAGCACACGAATCAGCGCAAAAGCGAGGTCGCTGGTCTGCGCCGCCTGGGCATCGACCGGCGGGCGTCGTACCGTACCGGCATCGGATAAGGGAAGGTAGGAGAAGTCTGTGTCGTGTCCCGGTCGGCCCGTAGGCTCGGGGACATGCAGACGCAAGGGTTCGTGCGAAGGCATCGAAAAAGCTCCATGCAAGTTTGTGGCTTGCTGCAGTTGGACAAGGATTACGCGCAGCGGGTAGCGACGCGCAAACCGGACATAGCGGCAGTACCAAACGGGGTCACCGCCTGTACTGTTTGCGCCCGAAAAGCATACCGGAATTACCGGCTCGGGCCTACAGGGTTTTCATGATTCAAAAACGGAATTACATGCTGCGGCGGTACTGGCCTCCCACTTCGAACAGGGCGTTGGTGATCTGTCCCAGCGAACAGACGCGTACGGCATCCATCAGCACGTCAAACACATTCTTGTTGTCGATGACGGCCTGTTGCAACCGCTTGAGTTGCGCCGGAGCGGCATCGGCATGGCGCGTATGGAAATCGGCCAGGCGCTGGAGCTGGCTTTGTTTTTCCTCGTCGGTGGAACGGGCCAGTTCCAGCTTTTCCAGCACCGCATCGCCCTTGGGGTTGCGGAAGGTGTTCACGCCGATGATGGGGTATTCGCCGGTGTGCTTGAGCATCTCGTAGTGCATGCTCTCTTCCTGGATCTTGCTGCGCTGGTAGCCAGTCTCCATGGCCCCGAGCACGCCGCCACGGTCGGCAATCTTCTCGAACTCTTGGAGAACCGCCTCTTCCACCAACTCGGTGAGTTCCTCAATGATGAAGGCGCCCTGGTTCGGGTTCTCATTCTTGGCCAGACCCCATTCACGGTTGATGATGAGCTGGATCGCCATGGCGCGGCGCACCGAATCTTCGGTGGGCGTGGTGATGGCCTCGTCGAACGCGTTGGTGTGCAGGCTGTTGCAGTTGTCGTAGATCGCGATCAGCGCCTGCAGCGTGGTGCGGATGTCGTTGAACTGGATTTCCTGCGCGTGCAGCGAGCGCCCCGACGTCTGGATGTGGTACTTGAGTTTCTGTGAACGCTCGTTGGCCCCGTACTTCTCCTTCATGGCCACGGCCCAGATGCGCCGCGCAACGCGGCCCATGACCGTGTACTCGGGGTCCATGCCGTTGCTGAAGAAGAAGCTCAGGTTGGGCGCAAAGTCGTCAATATGCATGCCGCGCGCGAGATACGCTTCGACCAGCGTGAAGCCGTTGGACAAGGTGAAGGCCAATTGGCTGATCGGGTTGGCCCCGGCCTCGGCAATGTGGTAGCCGCTGATGGACACCGAGTAGAAGTTGCGCACGTTGTGGTGCACAAAGTACTCGGCAATGTCGCCCATCACCTTCAGCGAGAACTCGGTGGAGAAGATGCAGGTGTTCTGGCCCTGGTCTTCCTTGAGGATGTCGGCCTGCACCGTGCCGCGCACGTTGGCCAGCACCCATTCGCGGATTTTTTCGATCTCCGTATCGGTGGGCTCACGGCCATTGTCCGCTTTGAACTTGTCAATGTTCTGGTCGATGGCCGTGTTCATGAACATGGCCAGCATGGCCGGGGCCGGGCCATTGATGGTCATGGACACGCTGGTCGTGGGGTTGCACAAATCGAACCCGCTGTACAAGACCTTGAGGTCGTCGAGCGTGGCGATGGACACGCCGCTGTTGCCCACCTTGCCGTAGATGTCCGGGCGCGGGTCGGGGTCGTTGCCGTAGAGCGTGACCGAGTCGAAGGCGGTGGACAAGCGCTTGGCCGGCATGCCCTCGCTCAGCAACTTGAAGCGGCGGTTGGTGCGGAACGCGTCGCCTTCGCCAGCAAACATGCGGGTCGGGTCTTCGCCTTCGCGCTTGAAGGCGAAGGTGCCGGCGGTGTAGGGGTAGCTGCCGGGCACGTTGTCCAGCATCAGCCACTTGAGGATTTCGCCATGGTCTTCAAACTGCGGCAGGGCCACCTTGCGGATGGTGGTGCCACTCAAGGACTTGGTGGTCAGTGCCGTTCGCAACTCCTTGTCGCGGATCTTCACCACATACTCGTCGCCCGCGTAGGCCTTTTGCATGTCGGGCCACTGGGCCAGCAGCTTGCGCGCGTCGCCGTCCAGGCGCTCGTCGCGGCATTCGGCCAGGGCCAGTACGGTGGCGCGGGCGCCGCACTCGCCGGTCTTGGCGGGGTCGTCTTCCTGCAGCATGCGCGCGGTTTCGCGCAGCTGCTGCAGCTCGCGGGCCAGGCGCGCCTGGGCACGGGCGCGGGCCTTGTAGCCACGCACGGTGTCGGAGATCTCGGCGAGGTAGCGCGTGCGCGCCGGGGGCACGATAGGCGTCTGGTTGGAGCTGGCGCGGACTGCCACACGCGGGAGGCGGCCTTCCGCCACCGACAGGCCCAGCGCCTGCAGGCGCGGCAGCAGGGCCTGGTACAGAGCAGTAACGCCATCGTCGTTGAAGCGCGCAGCCATGGTGCCGAACACGGGCATCTGCTCGGGCGGCGTAGTGAAGGCTTCGCGGTTGCGCTGCACCTGCTTGGAGACGTCACGCAAGGCGTCGGCCGCGCCCTTGCGGTCGAACTTGTTGATCGCCACGAACTCGGCGAAGTCGAGCATGTCGATCTTCTCCAACTGGCTGGCGGCGCCGAACTCGGGCGTCATCACGTACAGCGGCACATCCACCAGCGGCACGATGGAAGCGTCACCCTGGCCGATGCCCGAGGTCTCGACGATGATGAGGTCAAAGCCCGCGCACTTGGCGGCGGCCACCGCGTCGGGCAGGGCCTGGCTGATCTCGCTGCCGGAGTCGCGAGTGGCCAGCGAGCGCATGAACACTTTTTCACCGCTTGCCACGGCACCGCCGCCGGGCCGCCCCAAGGCGGTGCCAGCCCCCTCGGGGGGCAGCGCAGTACGCGAAGCGACAAGCGTGGGGGCCCACTTGCCCGTGGCGTTCATGCGGATGCGGTCGCCCAAGAGCGCGCCACCGCTCTTGCGCCGACTCGGGTCGATGCTGATCACGCAGATGTGCAGCGCGTCGCCCTGGTCCAGGCGCAGGCGGCGAATGAGCTCGTCAGTCAGCGACGATTTACCCGCGCCGCCAGTGCCCGTAATACCCAACACCGGTATCTTTTTAGTAGCAGCCTGAGCACGTACGGCGGGGGCTAGCGGCTGATCTGGCCCTTGACTTTCCAACGCGGTCATGAGCTGGGCCAAGGCGCGCCACGCTTCGGGCGTGTGCCCCGCCAGAGCCTCCACCGAAGTTGGGGCCAAGTTGCTGAAATCCTTGTCGCAGCGCATCACCATCTCGCCGATCATGCCCTGCAGGCCCATGCGCTGGCCGTCTTCGGGGCTGTAGATGCGGCCTACGCCGTAGTCGTGCAGTTCGCGGATCTCGCTGGGCACGATCACGCCGCCGCCGCCACCAAACACCTGGATGTGAGCACCACCGCGCTGGCGCAGCAAATCGACCATGTATTTGAAGTATTCAACGTGGCCGCCCTGGTAGGAGCTGATGGCGATGCCCTGCACGTCTTCCTGCAAGGCAGCGGTAACCACCTCGTCCACACTGCGGTTGTGGCCCAGGTGAATGACCTCCGCGCCCATGTTCTGCAGGATGCGGCGCATGATGTTGATGGCAGCATCGTGCCCGTCGAACAGGCTGGCGGCCGTGACAAAGCGCACCTTGTGGGTGGGGCGGTAGTTGGCCAGGGCTTTGAATTCAGCGGACAAATCGGTCATGAACGGTCTCCAGAAGCCTTGCGGGGGCCGTGCCCGCAATTGACGTTTACGTAAACGTCAAATGTAATCGATTTCTCCCTTCGTTGGTCTGACAGGGCCCGACGCGCCAAGGCGGTCAGGCGCACAAATCCGGTACAGTGCGCTCCAACGCGCAATGCCTGCGCCCCTTTGCGAAAGGTTCTCTCCCATGACGCCTCCGCCGCCCGACACGGAAAATGCCAGTGTGTACCCCGCCGACGGGTATGCGGGCGACATTTCGCCCCAACTGGCTTGTGCCTGGTGGCAATCGGGCGATGCCGTGTTGGTCGACATCCGCACCGATGCGGAGCGCGAGTGGGTGGGTTTTGTGCCGGGCGCGGTAGCCGTGGTGTGGAAGCAGTGGCCCGGAATGGTGCCCAATCCGGCATTCGATGAGCAACTGCGGGCAGTAGCTGTTGCCGACAAGCCGGTGCTGCTGCTGTGCCGTAGCGGGATTCGCTCGATTGCCGCCGCGCGGCGCGCCACCGAACTGGGTCTGACCGCCTACAACGTGCTGGAGGGTTTTGAGGGCAATGCCGACATGCACGCACACCGTGGCACGCTGGGTGGCTGGCGCCACCATGGTTTGCCCTGGCGCCAGAATTGATTCCCATGACGCTGCTTGCACTTGATATTGGCAATACGCGCCTGAAGTGGGCGCAATACGCCGAGCCCCGCCCTGGTGCTGCCTTGTTGGCGCAGGGGGCGGAATTTCTGGAGAACATCGACAAGCTCGCAGAGGGTGCCTGGAAAGGCTTGGGCGCCCCCCTTCACATCCTGGGCTGCGCCGTGGCAGCAGATGCGATCAAACGCCGCATTCAGGAACAGATGGAACTGTGGGACGCCACCCCGCAATGGGTGGTGGCCAGCGAAGCGGAAGCAGGCCTGCGCAATGGCTACGACCACCCCACGCGCCTGGGCGCCGACCGGTGGGTGGCCATGATCGGTGCCTACCATCGCATGCGCGCCCAGGGCGAGCCACGGCCCATGGTGGTGGTGATGGTCGGGACGGCGGTCACGGTGGAAGCCATCGACGCAGAGGGCAAGTTTCTGGGTGGCCTGATCTTGCCAGGCCACGGCATCATGCTGCGCGCACTGGAATCCGGTACTGCCGGCTTACATGTGCCCACAGGCGAGGTGCGCGAGTTCCCCACCAACACCAGCGATGCGCTGACCAGCGGCGGCACCTATGCCATTGCCGGTGCGGTCGAACGCATGGTGCAACACGTGCGCAGGCATTGCGCCGCAGAACCCTTGTGCTTCATGACCGGCGGTGCGGGCTGGAAGATGGCGCCGAGCATGTCGGTGCCGTTCGAGCTGGTCGACAACCTTATCTTTGATGGTCTGCTGGAATTGGCTGCGGTGCGATTTGGCAGCGCCCCTGTGTCTGCCTGATCCGGGGCGATCACTTCTGGAGCGCCAGCCACTGCTCCACCAAGCGCACCCAGTAGGTTGCGCCTAACGGGATCAGTGCATCGTTGAAATCGTAGCTCGGGTTGTGCAACATGCAAGGCCCTCCGCCGTGGCCGACTTCACGGTGGTCGCCCTCCCCGTTGCCGATGAAGACATAGCAACCCGGCCGCTCCATCAGCATATAGGCAAAATCCTCTGCGCCCATGGTCGGTTCCTGCACCAGCACCTGCTCCGGACCGACAATGTCCCGCATGACCTGGCGAGCGAACGCCGACTCGTCCGGCGTGTTGATGGTAGGCGGGTAGTTGCGCACGAATTCGAACGTGCACTCCAACCCATACGCCTGCGCCGTGCTCTCGGTCATGGTGCGCATGCGCTGCTCGATCAGGTCCAGCACCTCCACCGAGAAAGTCCGCACCGTGCCCTGCAGTTCACAGGTATCCGGCACCACATTGGTGGCTTCACCAGCGTGAACCATGGTGACGGAAATCACACCGGCGTCGATGGGCTTCTTGTTGCGGCTGATGATGGTTTGAAAACCCTGCACCAGTTGGCAGGCTGCCGGGATGGGGTCAAGCGTGTTGTGCGGCAAGGCCGCATGGCCACCCTTGCCCTTCAGAACGATTTTGAACTCGTTGCTCGATGCCATGACCGGTCCAGCGCTGACGGCAAAAGTGCCATACGGCTTGCCCGGCCAGTTGTGCATGCCGAACACGGCATCGACAGGAAAGCGTGTGAACAACCCTTCCTTGATCATCTCGCGCGCACCACCGCCGCCTTCCTCGGCAGGCTGGAAGATGAGGTAGACCGTGCCGTCAAAATTGCGATGCTGGGACAGGTATTGCGCTGCCGCCAGCAGCATGGCGGTGTGGCCATCATGGCCGCAGGCATGCATTTTCCCGGCGTGGCGACTGGCATGGGCAAAGGTGTTGAACTCCTGCATCGGCAAGGCATCCATGTCGGCCCGCAGGCCAATGGCGCGCGGTGAAGTCCCCGCCTGGATCGTGCCGACCACGCCTGTTGTACCCAAGCCACGGTGCACGGGGATGCCCCACTGGGTGAGTTGCTGGGCTACGAGGTCCGCCGTGCGGTGCTCCTGAAAGCAAAGTTCCGGGTGGGCATGGATGTCGCGACGCAAGCTGGTAATGGCGTCGGCTTGCCCGGTGAGTTCCGCGATGAGGTGCATGGTGCGCGCTCCAGCAATAGGTTGAAGGGGTCAATGGTAGCGAGACCGCGCCACCCGTGCTGCCTTGGGATGTGACCCCACTTTCTTCTGAACAGAGATTCAGACAAAAATCATTCCCACAATTGGACTTCGTTGCGGATAATTGATGGCGACGCAGGGAGTTTGCAGACGCCGCTCCAACCGCGATGGCGGCTACTGCTAGGAGTCGAACATGTCCAACGCCCCTCTTTCAGCCGCACCGGCTGGCCAGATCCAGTGGCTGGCGAAGTGGTCCGGCGTCGCGCAATGGCTGAGCTGGCAGGGCCGCCTCAATGTGCTGATTGCACTGGTAGTCGGCATGGTGGTCTTGGCGTGGTGGTCATTCGACGGAGCCATGCTGTTCGAACTGGCACTAGGCGTGTTGGCACTAATTTGGCTCGCCGTGCTCAAGAAGTTGCTCAAGCGCCAGCTGCAGGCCATCCGCGCAGCAGCCGAACAAACCACCTCGGGCGACCTCACTGCCGCAGTAGCCGTCAACGGCCAAGATAAAATCGCCGAAATCGGGATGTTGCTGACGCAGATGACACAGCGCCTTTCGGCCATGGTGGCCAACGTTCGCAGTAACACAGCGCTGGTGGCGCATGCTGGTGAACAACTGGCATCAGGCAACCACGAGTTGTCGAAGCGCACCGAACAACAAGCCGCCAGCCTGGAAGAGACCGCCGCGAGTGTGCAGGAGCTCAACACGGCCGTACAACAGACCGCACACACCGCCGTTGAAGTGAACCAATTGACGCACCAGGTTCGCAGCAAGGCGGAACAGGGACATGTGGCCATGGAATCGGCCGTCGAATCGATGGCGGGCATCCAGGAAGGATCGCGCAAGGTGCAGGACATTGTGGGCGTGATCGATGGCATTGCCTTTCAGACCAACATCCTGGCCCTGAACGCGGCCGTAGAGGCCGCGCGGGCGGGCGACCAGGGCCGGGGATTTGCCGTGGTGGCCTCGGAGGTGCGGGTGCTGGCCAAGCGCAGCAGCGACGCCGCGCACGAAATCCGCAGCTTGATCGCACACTCTGCCGAACGGGTGGCGATGGGCGAAGAGCGGGTCCATGCCACCAGCAAGCTACTGCAGGAGGTGCTGGCAGGTGTGCGCGAGGTCGCCGGCAAGATTGAAAGCATTTCGACCGCGTCGTCCGAGCAGAGTACCAACCTGGGGCAGTTGTCGCAAGCCATCGACCATCTGGATGGCATTACCCAGCAAAACGCACGCATGGTGGATGTGGCGGCCAGCACGTCTAGCGCCTTGCAGGATCAGGCTCAGGTGCTGTCGCAGGCAGTCGGCAATTTCCGTCTGCGCCAGGGCACAGCGGACGAAGCCATGGCG
Source organism: Rhodoferax sp. (assembly GCA_046348185.1). Classification (GTDB taxonomy): domain Bacteria; phylum Pseudomonadota; class Gammaproteobacteria; order Burkholderiales; family Burkholderiaceae_C; genus Allorhodoferax. Next base: position 237,513 of record JAXMER010000014.1, read on the forward strand.
TTGGTTGCGCGCGCACAGGCGCACATCCGCCAGCGCACACTTTCGCAGGCCATGCAGGACCTGACCGACCCCGCCGGTGGATTCATGGACCGTGACATGTACATTTTTGTTCTCGACCCCCAGGGGGTTTACCACGCGTTTGGGGGCCAGCCCGCCAAGATCGGTACCCGGGTCCAGGACGTAGCGGGCGTCGATGGCGCTGACATCATCCACCGCTTCAACGAAAGCATGAAGCAAGGCGGCGGTTGGGTGGAGTACGACTACCGCAACCCCACAACCGGCAAGGTTCAGCCCAAGATGTCTTACGTAGTGCCCTGCGGTGACCTGATCCTGGGTGCCGGTGTCTACAAGGATTTTGTGGGATAGCACTTGCCTGTACAGTGCGGGTATGCATACTCCCATTCCCCCTGCGGGGGTCCAGACCGTACGTGGTGCCTGTCCCCATGATTGCCCGGACACCTGCGCATTGCTGACCACGGTGCAGGACGGCGTGGCCACGGCCGTGCATGGCAATCCGGACCATCCCAATACCAACGGTGTCCTGTGTGCCAAGGTCTCCCGCTATACCGAGCGCACCTACCACCCAGACCGGCTACTGCATCCGCTCAAGCGCAATGGCCCCAAAGGTTCCGGTCAGTTCGTGCGCGTCAGCTGGGACGAAGCCCTGAGCGACATTGCCAACCGCCTGCAAAGCATTGCTGTGCGCGATCCGCAAGCCATCCTGCCCTACAGCTATGCGGGCACCATGGGCCTGGTGCAGGGCGACGGCATGGCGGCACGCTTCTTCCACAAACTTGGCGCCTCTCTGCTCAACCGCACCATCTGCGCCACCGCCGGTGGTGAGGGCCTGGTGCACACCCTGGGCGGCAAGGTGGGCATGCATGTGCGCTACTTTGCCGAGAGCAAGCTGATCCTGATCTGGGGAAGCAACTCCATCACCAGTAACCTGCACTTCTGGCGCCTGGCCCAGCAGGCCAAGCGCAATGGAGCCAAACTGGTTTGCATCGACCCCCGACGCAGCGAGACCGCCGAGAAGTGCCACGAGCACATCGCCCTGCTGCCCGGCACCGACACGGCTCTTGCCCTGGCCCTGATGCATGAACTGATCCGCAACGACTGGCTGGACCACGACTACATCGACCGCTACACCCTGGGCTTTGACGCACTGCGCGAGCGGGCGCTGAAGTGGCCGCCAGCGCGCGCAGCCGCGGTTTGCGGCATCGCGCCCGAACAGATCGAAGCCCTGGCGCGCGACTTGGGTCAGTGCCAGCAGCGCGGAGAACCGGTTGGCATCCGGGTGAACTACGGGGTACAGCGGGTGCACGGCGGTGCCAACGCCGTGCGCGCCATTGCCAGCCTGCCCGCGCTGACGGGCGCCTGGCGTCACCGTGCAGGTGGCATGCTGCTGTCAAGCTCGGGGACGTTTCAGGCAGACAAAGCCTATTTGCAGCGCCCCGACCTGTTGGCCGGACGCACGCCACGCACCATCAACATGGTGACGATCGGCGACGATCTGCAACGGCCTGCTTCGCCAGCATTCGGGCCAGCCATTGAAGCCGTGGTGGTTTACAACAGCAACCCGGTGGCGGTAGCGCCCGAGTCGGCGCAGGTCGTGCGGGGCTTCGCCCGAGAAGACTTGTTTACTGTGGTCCTGGAACATTTTCAGACCGACACCGCCGACTATGCCGACTACATCCTACCCGCCACCACGCAACTCGAGCACTGGGACATCCACCTGAGCTACGGCCACACCGATGTCCTGCTCAACCAGCCCGCCATTGCGCCACTGGGCGAGTCCAAACCCAACGCGCAGATTTTTCGCGAGCTGGCGCTCAGGATGGGGTTCCTGGAACCCTGCTTCCAGGAGGATGACGCATCCATGTGTCGGAAAGCCTTTGCGGCCCAGGTCAGTTTCGAGCAGCTGCTGCAACAGGGTTTCGCGCCAGTGAAGTGGCCCGATGCCCCATTTGCACAAGGTGGCTTCCCCACGCCATCGGGGCGCTGCGAGCTGGCCAGCGAACGCCTGGCGACGCGCGGCCTCGACCCGGTGCCAGACCATGTACCCAACCACGAGGCAGTGGGAACATCCGAACGCTATCCGCTGGCCATGATTTCGCCACCTGCGCGCAACTTTCTCAACTCCAGTTTCGTGAACGTGCCCAGCCTGCAGGCCCTGGAACGCGAACCCATCCTGGAAATGCATGCCGACGATGCGGGCCAGCGTGGCATCCGCAACGGCGACGTGGTGCGTGTTTTCAACGACCGCGGCAGCTACCACTGCAAGGCGGTCATTTCGCCGCGCGCCCGCAGCGGTGTGGTCAACGGCCTGGGTGTGTGGTGGCGCAAGCTGGGGTTGGCTGGAACCAATGTGAACCAGCTCACCCACCAGCACCTCACCGACCTGGGCGAGGGGCCTTGCTTCTACGACTGCCTGGTCCAGGTACATTCTGCATCAAAATAGCCATGAGCCCCCGTGTTTCCTTGATCAACTGCTATATCTTTTATAGCACCTCGGGCTACCCGGCGCGCAAGCGGCTGCACTAGGCTGGACATGGCGCTTCTGTCCCACATTGCTGCCGTTGCACGACTGGAAGGCGGTTTCTTTGCCCGCTACCCCAAGCTGCTGGTGGCAACGCTGGTCGTGGCCCTGGTGCCGGCCGTCTACACGCTGATCTACCTCTCCAGCGTATGGGATCCGGCCTCGCATACCCAGGCTCTGGCTGTCGGATTGGTGAACCTGGACCGGGCCATGCAGTATCAGGGGCAGGAGATCAACATCGGCCAGGAGGTCATGGCGCGTCTGCGACAGCGGCACACGTTCGGCTTTGTAGACTTGGGCGACGAAACCACGGCACGCGAACGGGTACGGCGCGGGGAGTTGGCTTTTGCACTCATCATTCCGCCGGACTTCAGTTCTAACGCGGTGCCCGGCGCGCAGCCAGGGGCCGGACGCTTGGTGGTCTACACGTCCGAGGGCAACAACTACCAGAGCGCTTTCCTGGCGCGTCGCTTTGCCGACGACCTGGGCCATGCGGTCAATGACAGCCTCAACGAACGACGCTGGGATCTGGTAATTCACGCGGCTGCAGGGTCCCAACGCAGTGTGGAGCGTTTGCGCCAGGGCGTGGATGAATTGCGCCGGGGTGCTCATGCGCTAAACGAGGGCAGTGCCAAGGTCATCGACGGCACGCGCACGCTGCGCACTGCAGCCCAGGCCGTAGACAGTGGCGTGGGCGAACTTGGCAATGGCCTCATGCAAGCGGGCGAGGCCCTGCGCGCCATGGACAACGCACGCCCCAAGGCGGCTGACCTGCTGCGACTTCGCAACGGCACGGCCAGCCTCAGCGCCGGTCTGCAGGAATTCGACCACGGCCTGGTTAGCTTGCACAACGGTTCACAGCGCTTGGTGCAGGGGGTGCGCACATTTCGCGACGAGGCCGATGACAACTGGCTGATTCCCTCGCGCGTAACCCAGGGTCTGGCTCAAGTGCTGGATGGCGCTACGCAATTGAACCAAGGCCTGGATACGGCAAAGTCCGCGCACACGAAGTTGACCGAAGGCGCGAAATCGCTGGATAGCGGTGTAGCGGGCCTCACGACGGCTGTTCAGACGGTTGGCAACAACCTGCACACCATTGTTTCGCGTCTGCCCGAAGACAGCGCCTTGCAGCGCTTGACGGATGGCACGGCCCGACTCAGCAAGGGGAGCGACACATTGCTGAGCGCCAACCAGGAACTGCACAAGGGCACGCAGCGCCTTGCCGCTGGCGTGGACTTGCTGATGGCATCGCTTCCAGCGTCGCTGCAAACCCCCGAAGGAAGCGCGCAAGGCATGGCCAAGTCGGTTCAGCCCCAGGTGGAAGTCGATGCCCCCGTGGCCAACCAGGGCAGCAGCTTTGCGCCCAACGTGGTTCCGGCCGCCTTGTGGCTGGGAGCGGGCATCATCGCGTTTCTGGTGCACGTGCGGGTCATGCCGGTGCAGGCCCAAGCCTTCAGCCGCAGCGCCCAACTGCTGGGCAAGATGGTGGTGCCCACCGTCATCGTCGTGTTGCAGGCGACATTGGTGTGGCTGGCGATCCGGGAGGTGCTGCAGATTCGGGTCGTCCACCCCGCGGCCCTTTGGGCCACGCTGGTCGGCGGCGCAATGGCGTTCCTGTGTATTGTCTTTGCCCTGACCCGCACCTTGGGTGATGCAGGCAAGGCGCTGGCCATGCTCTTTTTGGCCGTGCAGTTGTCATCTTCGGGCGGCGTGCTTCCCGTCGAGCTCAGTGGCGGTTGGTTCGCGCAGGTAAGCCCCTGGTTGCCCATGACCTGGGTTGTCAAAGCGATCAAGGCCACCATGTTCGGCGCCTACGAAGGTGGCTGGCAGCAACCCTTGCAATGGATTGCCGCAACCATTGTGGTGGCAATCGCCAGTGCCATTTTGTGGGGCCGCTGGCGCTTCGTAGACCCCGAACACATCCGCCCCGCGGTGGACTTTTAACCCCTGCCGAGCCTTCTTCTACAAAACTTGGTCCAAGGCCTGCGTCAGATGGGCCACGGTACGGTCGATGTTGTGTAGTTTCTCCAGCCCGAACAGCCCCACCCGGAAAGTGCTGAAGCCTGCTGGCTCGTCGCACTGCAGTGGAACCCCCGCAGCGGTTTGCAGTCCGGCCGCCAAGAATTTCTGGCTGTTTTGCAAGGCAGGGTCGGTGGTGTAGCTCACGACCACGCCCGGTGCCTTGAAACCATCCGCCGCAACGCTGGCAATGCCACGGCTTTCAAACAAGGCCCGCACCTTGTTGCCCAACTCCAGTTGCTCGGAACGGACTTTCTCGAATCCGTAGGCACGGGTTTCCTGCATCACATCGCGTAGCCGTGCCAGTGCATCGGTAGGCATGGTGGTGTGGTATGCATGCCCGCCGGATTCAAAGGTTTCCATGATTTGCAGCCACTTCTTCAAGTCACAAGCAAAACTGGTGCTGGTGGTGGATTCCAGCGCCTGGCGGGCACGCGCACTGAGCATCACCATGGCACAACACGGCGACCCGCTCCAGCCCTTTTGCGGTGCGCTGACCAACACGTCAACGCCGGTGGCCTGCATGTCCACCCACATGGCGCCCGAGGCAATGCAGTCCAGCACCATCAGCCCGCCAACCGCATGCACCGCATCGCTCACTGCACGCAAGTAGTCATCGGGCAGCATCATGCCTGCAGCGGTTTCAACGTGCGGTGCGAAGACAACATCAGGGCGCTCTGCCTGGATGGTGGCAACGACCTCCTGCACTGGGCAGGGCACCCACGGTGCCTGTGGGTGGTTGCTGAGGGGGCGCGCCTTGAGCACGGTGGACGCTCGGGGAATGCGCCCCATGTCAAAGATCTGCGTCCAACGGTAACTGAACCAGCCGTTGCGCAAGACCAGCGTCTTCTTGTCGGTTGCAAACTGCCGCGCCACCGCTTCCATGCCAAAGGTTCCGCTGCCCGGCACCAGCACTGCGCTGTGAGCGTGGTAGACCTCTTTCAGAATGGCTGAAATATCTTTCATCACGCCTTGGAAGCGCCTGGACATGTGGTTGAGCGCGCGGTCGGTATAGACCACCGAAAACTCGAGTAGTCCTTCGGGGTCAATCGTCGGTAGTAGGCCGGGCATGGCAGGCTCCTGGGTGCGTCTTGCAAATCGGAGCGCCAGCTTAGCACGCGGCGCCTTGCCCCGCACTGCAGGGACAAGAAGACGCAGACATGCTTCACAATTGCGCCATGCGACACACATCCCTGATCGAACTGAGCCGCGGCGGCACGCTGGAAAACCAGCACTTCGGCTCCATTGCGGTTGTGGATTCCACGGGGCATCTGCTGGCGTTTGCCGGCGACCCCGAGTGGACCACCTTCACCCGCTCCACCCTCAAGGCACTGCAAGCACTTCCCTTTCTGGAAGACGCGGGTGCAGAGCATTTCGGCTTCGACTCGGAGCAGATTGCGTTGATGTGCGCCAGCCACAATGGCGAAGAGCGGCACGCTGCCATTGCCGAACGCATGCTGGGCCAGGCCGGTCTGGGTGTGGGTGCGTTGCGATGCGGATGCCATGTGCCGCTACGCTTCAGCTTTTTCGACCAGGTACCACCACCAGGTCAGGCTTTTGACGCCCGCTACAACAACTGCAGCGGCAAACATGCAGGATTCCTGGCCTACTGTGTTCAGCATCAGCTGCCGCTGGAGAGCTACACCGAGCTCGACCATCCACTGCAACTAGCAGTTCGGCGCGAGGTAGCCCGCGCAATGGGCATTGCGACACAGAGCATGCACGTGGGCATTGACGGCTGCTCCGCTCCCAACTACGCCGTACCCTTGTCGCGCCTGGCCTACGGGTATGCGCGGCTGGCCCAGGGCGCAGCCGACCCGGAGTTTGGCGCTAGTTTCTCCCGCCTGTTCGATGCCATGACCACCCACCCCGACGTGGTCAGCGGAGACGGGCGCAACGATCTGGCCTTGATGCGTGCAGGCGCGGGCGATTGGGTCAGCAAGGTCGGTGCCGACGGTGTGCAGGTGGTGGCCAGCCGCAGCCGGGGGCAGGCGTTTGCGATCAAGATCATTGACGCCAACAAACCGGCCCTGTATGCCGCAACGGTAGAAACGCTGGATCAACTGGGTTGGCTGAACGACACCCAGCGCGACGCCTTGCGGCCTTGGCGCGCTCAACAATTGGTCAACGCTCGCGGTTTGCTGGTTGGCGAACGCCGAGCTGTTTTCGTTCTGCAGGAGGCTGCGTGATGGAAGCGAATACGAAAATCTGCGTCAGCCTGATTGGAGCACCGACCGACATTGGAGCCGGTAGTCGTGGCGCCAGCATGGGGCCCGAAGCCTTGCGCGTGGCAGGCATTGCCAGCGCCCTGCGCGCGCGCGGGCTGGGCGTGGTGGACCGCGGCAATCTGGTGGGGCCGGCCAACCCCTGGCAGGCACCCGTGCAGGGCTATCGGCACCTGGACGAGGTGGTGGCCTGGAACCAGGCGGTGCACGAAGCCGTGTATCAGGAACTGGAGCAGAAACGATTGCCGGTGCTGCTGGGTGGCGATCATTGCCTGGCCATGGGCTCCATCAGCGCAGTCGCCCGCCATTGCCGCGCTCGGGGCAAAAAACTGCGGGTGTTGTGGCTGGACGCTCATGCCGACTTCAATACCAACGCGCTGACCCCCAGCGGAAACTTGCATGGGATGCCGGTGGCTTGCCTGTGTGGCATCGGCCCGCAGGCGCTGATTGAACTGGGCGGTCATGTGCCAGCCTTGTCACCAAAATGGGTGCGCCAGATTGGAGTCCGCAGCGTGGACGAGGGCGAAAAGCGACTGGTCCACGACGCCGACCTGGAAGTGTTTGACATGCGCTACATCGACGAAATGGGCATGCGCGCCGCCATGGAACTGGCCCTGGCCCTGGTGGACGACAACACCCACCTGCATGTGAGTTTCGACGTGGACTTCCTCGACCCGGACATCGCCCCGGGCGTAGGCACCACCGTGCGCGGCGGCCCCAGCTACCGCGAGGCCCAGTTGTGCATGGAGATGATTGCCGACACCGGCAAGCTGGCCTCGCTGGACGTGGTCGAACTCAACCCGGCCCTGGATGTGCGCAACCGCACGGCCGAGGTGGCGGTGGACCTCATCGAATCGCTGTTCGGCAAGAGTACCTTGATGCGCAAATAGCGGGCAAGGTCTTTGCACGGCGTCCGGGGCGCTTCGGCCCTAACCGTATTAGGATGGCCTTCATCATTCGCACCTTCCCCGGAGGTCACCATGTGGTTACGCGTTGGACTCCTGCTACTGGCCCTGACCCTGCCTGCCGGGCCGGCCCTGGCGGCCGGCCCCGATTGCTCGCGCACCCTGACGCTGGCGCTGCACGACCACGGCCTGCTGTACTCCGCCGACACCGACACCGGCATCGACAAGGATGTGGCCGACGAACTGATCCGACGCAGCGGCTGCAAGGTCACGGTCACCCTGATGCCGCGCGCACGCATTTGGCAGCTGATCGAATCGGGTGCGCTGGACTTCAGCCTGTCGGGCATTACCAACTCCGACCGCGACCGGTTTGCCGGGTTTGCCTGGTATTTCAGCAACCGGTATTACCTGCTGGTGCGCAAGGACACGGGCGTCAAGTCCCTGGCCGAATTCGAGCACAACCCCAAGCTGCGGCTGGGGGTGATCCGCAGCTTCCGCTACAGCCAGACCGCCAACCGCCTGGTGGACAGCCTGCAAGCGGGTGATCGGGTGACCCAGGCCGGTGGCCTGGCGCCGCTGTACCAGGCCCTGCAGCTCAACCACATCCAGGGGATGATCGTGGAGCCGTTCGACTACCCGGCCCTGGAGGAAAGGAAGATCCGGGAAGTCAGCCAGATCGTCGAGTTTCCCGACCCGTCGATCCGGCACGGGTTGATCATGTCCCGCAAGTCGCTCCCCGAGGCGGAGCAGGAGAAATGGCGGGCCCTGATTCAGGACATGCGCTCCGATGGCAGCATGCGACGCATTTTTGAGAAATACTTCAAGCCTGAACTGGCTGCTGCCATGGTTGATTTTTGAAGCCTGCTGTGAACCTCCGGCGCCCCGCCCTCGTCCTGTCCTGGCAACTGGCATTGCCCTGGCTGGTGCTGGCCAGCGCCTTGGGCACCACCTGGCTCGCATGGCAGCACGAACGCCAGAACACGCAGCGTGCGCTGCTGGCGCAGCTGGATTTCGCCCTGCGCGAATCGGTCAGCCGCATCGAGCAGCGCGTAGGGGCCTACGAGCTCGCCCTGCGTGGCGCTCAGGGCTTCGTGACCAGCAATGGCCTGGCCAACCGCGCGGCGTTCCACACCTACATGGACACCCTGCAGCTGGACGCCAACTATTCCGGTGTCAAGGTGACCGGCCTGATCCAGTGGATGCCCGCAGGTCCGGAAACGGCCCCAGCCGCACCCGGGGCGGGCGGGCAGACCGGGCGTGCGTCCATTGTCCACCGGGAATTGCACACCAGCCCGGGCCAGGAGCCCCCTGCGTTCGACCCGTTTTCCGAACCGATCCGGCGCAAGGCCATGGAGCGCGCCCGGGACTCGGGCGCTGCGGCCATTTCAGGCATGGTCCACCTTGCCATCGACCGCCCGCAGGAGGCACCTGCCGGGTTCATCATGTACTTGCCGGTGTACGCCGCCGACAAGCCCCATGACAGCATCGCCAGTCGCCGCCGCGCGCTGGTGGGCTGGGTCTATGCCGCCTTCCACATGCGCGACTTCATGGCCAGCCTCTATGGCAGGGCCATCCCGGATGTGGCGCTGCGCCTCTACGACGACGTGGGCGAAGCGGACGACACCTTGATGTACCAGAGCACGGGCGCGGAAAGCACCCCCGCCGATCTGCCCACCGCCACCGAATACCTGGTGGTCGGCGGGCATACCTGGACCCTGCTGCTGACCGCCCAGGAAGGATTCGTCCTGCATTACGGGCGCGATGCCTCCACCGCCATCCTGGTTGCGGGCTGCGGGCTGGGCCTGGCATTGACGGTCCTGGTCTGGTTGATGGTGACCGGGCGCGCCAGGGCTGTGCGCATGGCCGAACGCATGACCGACCGGCTGCGCCACATGGCCCAGCACGACCCGTTGACCGACTTGCCCAACCGCGCATTGTTTGCCGACCGCCTGCACCTGGAGTTGGCCCGCGCCAAGCGCCACCAGGGCCGCTTTGCCCTGGTCTTCCTGGACCTGGATCACTTCAAGCCCGTCAACGACCGCTACGGACATGCCGTGGGCGACCAGGTGCTGACGCAGATTGCCCGGCGCCTGCTGACGACCATCCGCGCATCGGACACCGCCGGCCGGATCGGGGGGGACGAGTTTGTGGTGCTGATGCCCGAACTGAACACCCCAGAAGCGGCCTTGGTACTGGCCGAGAAGATCCGGGAGGCCGTCCGCCATCCTGTGGAAGTGGGTGGCCTGGCGCTGTCGGTCTCCTGCAGCGTCGGCGTGGCGGTCTATCCCGAAGACGGACTGGACGAAATCAGCCTGACCAAGAGTGCCGACGACGCCATGTACCTGGCCAAGGCGCAAGGACGCAACGGCGTGCACATGGCCCGCTCGGCCCTGCAAGGGCGCAAATAACCGGTCCTGCTTAGAATCCCCTGGTCCCACGTTGAGGGTTCAAGCAGGGTATTGATGTTGCGCAGTCGGTCACCGTACGCCATCTACCTGTGGCTGGCCATAGGCCTTGTCGCAGTGGCTGTGACCCTGCTCGTGGCTTTTCGGCTGCAGGCGGTCACCACGGCCATCACCTTGCTGCTGGTCGCCGGTGCGTCGCTGGTCCGCTTGGCGTGGGGGCTGCACTCTTCACAGGCGGAATCGACGCCCGATCCAGAGGCCGGCATCCCTGACAGGCCCACGCCCATCTCCGACATACCGCCCCCCCCTGAGCCGCCTGCAGTCCCCTCCGATACCGGCACCATTCCCGACGCCACCCGCCATCGCCTGGAAAACATCATTGCCGGCACACGGGCTGGCACCTGGGAGTGGAACCAGATCACCGGCGAGGCCATCGTGAGTGAACGCTGGGCGGACATGCTGGGGTACACCCTGGACGAAGTCGGCCCCGACCCCAATCGCCTCTGGGTCAGCCTGTTGCACCCCGACGATCTGCTGCTGGCCAACCAGCGCCTGGACGAGCACAACCAGGGTATGCGCCCCATCTACGAGTTCGAGGGGCGCCTGCGGCACAAGGCCGGTCACTGGATCTGGCAGTTGACCCGCGGCAAGCTGTTCAACCGGGCGGACGACGGACGCCCCCAGTGGATGTCGGGCATTTGCCTCGACATCACCGAGTTCAAGCAAGCCGACGAATCGCTCAAGACCTCTGCGGCCCAGTTGCGGGACCATGCGGCCTTTCTGACGCGCGCCGGGCGGATCGCCGGCATCGGCCGCTGGCACTACGAACTGGCCACGGGCGCCGTGGAGTGGTCGGACCACACCTGCAACATCCATGATGTCGTCAACGGCTACCGCCCCAGCCTTGCGCAGGCCATTGCCTTCTTTGCACCGGAAGCCCAGCCCTTCATGGAGCGGGCCGTTGCAGAGGCCACGCGGACCGGCAAACCCTGGGACCTGGAACTCCCGCTGATCACGGCCATGCGCCGGCGCATCTGGGTACGCTGTGCAGCCGAGGCAGAGTACCAGGACGGCAAACGGGTTCGCCTGGTGGGCATTTTTCAGGACATCACCCAGCGGCGCAAACTGGAAGACGACATCCGCCAGCGCAACGACTTGCTGAAGAACATCCTGGCCAACATTCCCGTCGGGCTCAGCGTGATCGATTCCCAGTTGAACCTGATTGCGGAGAACAGCCAGTTCCGTTCGCTCCTGGACCTGCCGGACTCCCTGTTCAAGGCCGATCCCGTCACCTTTGAATCCATCGTCCGGTTCAATGCCGAACGCGGTGAATACGGCGAGGGCGACACGGACGCCATTGTTCAAGGCCTGATCCAGCGCGCCCGACTGGCAGCGCCCCATCGCTTTCAACGCCAGCGGGGCGACGGCAAGACCCTGGAAGTCCAAGGCGCACCCATGCCAGGCGGCGGATTCGTCACCACCTATTCCGACATTACCGACCTGACACGGGCCACGCAGGCCGCGCAGGAGGCGTCCCGTTCCAAGAGCCAGTTCGTGGCCAACATGAGCCACGAGATCCGCACGCCCATGAATGCCATCCTGGGCATGCTCAAGTTGCTGCAGCAAACAGAACTCGACCTGCGCCAGGCCGACTACGCGGGCAAGGCGCAAGGGGCTGCGCAGTCCCTCCTGGGCATTCTCAATGACGTCCTGGACTTCTCCAAGATGGAAGCAGGCAAGATGGAACTGGACCCGCAGCCTTTCCATTTTGAACGCCTGTTGCGGGACCTGGCCGTCATCCTTTCCAGCGGCGCCCAGACCAAGCGGGTCGAGGTGCTGTTTGACATCGACCCCGCAGTGCCCGCCGAACTGGTGGGCGATGCCATGCGCCTCCAGCAGGTCCTGATCAATCTGGGTGGCAATGCCGTCAAGTTCACGGAGCAGGGGGAGGTGCTCATCCGCGTACGCTGCCTCGGTTCCGAAGCCCAGACCGTCACCCTCAACTTTGCGGTGCATGACACCGGCATTGGCATCGCGGAGGAGCATCTCCAACACATCTTTGACGGCTTTGCGCAAGCCGAAGCCTCCACCACACGCCGCTTCGGTGGCACGGGCCTGGGCTTGTCCATCTGCAAGCGCCTGGTCGAAATGATGGGCGGTGACCTTAGGGTGCGCAGCACCTTGGGTCAGGGCAGCGTCTTTGATTTCACCATCACCTTGCAAAAACGACCGTCTCCGGCGCGCCCCCAACCCACTCACCCCCACCGGCACATTCTGGTCGTCGACGACAACCCCACGGCGCTGGAGGTGACCCGCTCCATGGCGACCACCCTGGGATGGTCCGTGCACACCGCCTCCAGCGGCGCCGACGCACTGGAGTCGCTCAAACACGCCGTGCGCACGGGACAGCCACTGCCCGATGTCCTGGTGCTGGATTGGGCGATGCCCGGGATGGACGGATGGGAAACCCTGGCCCGTGCCCGGGCCGGCGCCTGTGCGCCACCCGTCGTCGTCATGGTCACGGCCCATGGTCGTGAGATGCTGGCCCGCCAGCCCATCGCGCAACAGACGTGGTTGAACGCCTTTCTGGTCAAGCCCATCACGGCCGCGATGTTGGCCGATGCGGTGTCGGACGCGCAGTCCGGTGTTGCCAATGTGCGAAGTGCCGCCCGCCGGCGACGCACGACCCGCCGGCGCCTGGATGGGTTGCGCCTGCTACTGGTGGAAGACAACGCCATCAACCAGCAGGTGGCCCGTGAACTCCTGTCCCAGGAAGGTGCACAGATCACACTGGCCGACAACGGCGAGCAGGGGGTCCACGCCGTCGCCCAGGCCGACCCGCCCTTCGATGCCGTGCTGATGGATTTGCAGATGCCGGTCATGGACGGCTTGACCGCCACCCGGGTGATTCGCAATACGCCCCGGGAACGGCACTTGCCCATCATTGCCATGACCGCCAACGCACTGGCTTCCGACCGCGAGGCCTGCTTGCAGGCAGGCATGGACGACCATGTCGGCAAGCCATTCGATCTCCCGCACCTGGTCGATGTCTTGTTGCGCCATATTGCCGCAGACGAGGCCGACGAAGCGTCCGTCGTCCCGGTGGCCGATGCCCCCCGGGCCAGCGCGCACATCGCGCATTGGCCCGAAGGCTTCGATTCCTTCGGTGCCCTCCAGCGCATGGGCGGCAACGCAGCTCTTTACAGCACGACCTTGCAGGCTTTCGCCGCCGAATTGCACACTTTGCCGAAGCGCATGCAGTCGCTTGCCGCCCAGGCAGACCGCCAGGAACTCACACGACTGGTCCACACCTTGAAGGGGCTTTCGGCGACCGTGGGCGCCCTGGCGTTGACGGACGCCGCACGAGGCGTCGAGCAGCATTTGAAGTCCACCCCGGGTCTGTCGCCAGCCTCCGCCATGGATGCGGCCGGTTTTGGCCAGGCCTTGATGGACACCCAGGACGCCTTGTCATCCTGGAGAGAAGCCCGCTCATCGGAAAGTGCGCCGGGCAACCCGGCCGAAGGTGGGCAGCCTGAACCAGTTGCCGATGCCCGGCTGATTGAGGCACTCAAACGGTTGGGGGATTTGCTTGCGGCTTCAGATCTCGCTGCCCTGACCTATCATCAGGAACTTCTGGCACAGACATCGCCTCCATTGAAAGCCCGGATGGCGGCCTTGGATGCGGCCATTGGCACTCTGGAATTTGGAGCCGCTACCAAGGAGTGCCAACAATTGATCAGCGCGCTCCAATCCACCCTGACAGAGCCACGCTCATAATGCAGCATGTTTCAAGTCACCCGCAATCTGGACGGCTCCATTCAATCCGTATCCAAGGATACGCAAGGTGGTGGCGAAGTCCTGCCCAGCAATCACCCGGATGTTGTGGCTTTTTTTGAAGGCGGGGGCGGGCAAACCCCTGGTTTTGATGCCGCCGACGCGGAGTTTGTCCGGGTACTGGAGGACTTGATCGACACGCTGATCCTGAAGAATGTCATCTACCACACGGATCTGCCGGCCGCAGCCCAGAAGAAGCTGCTGGCACGCAAGGGGCTGCGCAGCCGTCTTCAGGGTGCCCTGACCCTGCTGGGCAACGATGACCGCCTGATCTAACACCTGCTCACGATGCAAAACACGCAGAACGCCACAACGCGAGGTATTGGGGAGCACAGCATCCGTTTTGACCCACTGCTGGACAGTGTGCTGGCCATCGCAAAGATCTACGGGATTTCGACCAGCTTCGAGGCCTTGTCAGCCGGATTGCCTATAGAGAACAACCGGATTCCCCCCTCCCTGCTCTCACGAGCCACCCGCCGCGCGGGGCTGACTTCCCGCCTGGCACGACGCGCACTCGGTGACTTGCGCCCGGGCTTGTTGCCGGTCATTTTGCTGCTCAAGGAAAACCAGGCCTGTGTTCTGCTCGAATGGCTGGAATCGGGCGAAGCACGGGTTCGTTTCCCCGAAAACGGGGAATCCTCCGACATCCTGTCACGTGACGAGCTGGAAGCGCTGTACGCAGGCATCGCCTGTTTTGTGCGCCCGATGTACCGGTTCGATCCCCGCACGCCAGCCAGTGGTCAATTGAAGTCCGAGCACTGGTTCTGGGGCGTGGTCTTCCAAAACTGGCGCCTGTATCGCGACAGTCTGCTCGCTGCATTGCTGATCAATCTGTTTGGATTGGTTACCCCGTTGTTCTCCATGACCGTCTACGACCGCGTCGTGCCCAACCGCGCCGAGGAAACGCTATGGGTCCTGGCCATTGGCGTGCTGCTCATGATGCTTTTTGACGCGGCGCTACGGGTGCTGCGGGCCTACATCCTCGACACGGCGGGCAAACGCATCGATGTCACGCTGTCCGCCAAGATCATGGAGCGCGTGCTGGGGCTATCGATGGCCAGCCGCCCCGCGTCGGTTGGCTCGTTTGCGGCCAACTTGCGGGCCTTCGAGTCCGTCCGGGAATTCATCGCCTCCGCAACGATTACCGCGCTGGTGGACATTCCTTTTGTCGTCGTGTTCTTCCTGGTCATCGCCTGGATTTCGCCGTGGCTGGTCTTGCCGCCCCTGTTTTGCATCCTTTTGCTGATCTTTGCTTCGTTGATCGTTCAGCAGAAGATGCAGGAAATTGTCGAAGTGACGCAACGCGCCACCTCCCAGCGTCACGCCAATTTGGTGGAAAGCCTGGTTGGCATCGAGACCGTGAAATTCATGGTTGCCGAGAGTACCTTTCAGCGCAAGTGGGAACAGGCCACCGTCTTCCTGGCGCAAAAAGGCAGCATTTCGAAGTTCTTGTCGTCCGCGATCATGAGCCTGGTGCAGTTTCTGCAGCAGTTTGTCTCGGTGGTGGTCATCATCGTGGGGGTGTACCTGCTCATCGAGAATCACATCAGCATGGGTGCCATCATCGCGGCCTCCATGCTGGCCGGGCGGGCCATGGCTCCTTTCGGGCAGGTCGCCGGCCTGTTGATGCAGTACCACAATGCCAAGAGTGGGCTGGAATCCATTGAGAAGCACATGACGGCAGTGCCTGAGCGCCCTGAAGAGTCGGCATTTCTGCACCGCAGCGGCTTTCAAGGCACGATTGAGTTCAAGAATGTCAGCTTCAGCTATCCGGGGCAGGAACAGCCCGTGCTGCGCAATGTGTCGTTCAAGATCCAGGCTGGCGAACGCGTGGCATTCATTGGCCGCGTCGGCTCCGGCAAATCCACGATACAGCGCCTGATCCTTGGTTTGTACCGTCCCAGTGAGGGCGCCATTCTCATTGATGGCGTGGATGTGCGCCAGATTGACCCGGCTGAGCTGCGACGTGCCGCCGGCTTCGTCTCGCAGGATGTCAGCTTGTTTTTCGGAACCCTCAAGGAAAACATCGCACTGGGTGCGCCTTATGCGGATGATTCGCACATCGTGGCAGCGGCCGAGATCGCGGGTGTTACGGAGTTTGCCAACCGGCATCCGCGGGGCTTTGACATGCTGATTGGTGAGCGCGGAGACTCGCTGTCTGGCGGGCAGCGCCAGGCCGTGGGCATCGCTCGGGCGGTGTTGAACGACTCGCCCATCTTGCTGCTGGACGAGCCCAGCAGCGCCATGGATCACCAGAGCGAAGACTTGCTGAAGAGCCGTCTTGCGCGATATACCATCGGCAAGACCGTGGTTCTGGTGACCCACAGGACATCACTATTGGAACTGATAGACCGACTCATCGTGGTCGACAACGGGAAGATCATGGCTGACGGCCCGAAGGCCCAGGTCATTGAGGCGCTCCAAACGGGCCGGGTAGGCAGGGCTGCATGATGGACGCACACGAACCCCGTTTCAAGAAGCTGACTGCAGCCTGGCAAAAGTTCTACGGCCGCGCTTCGCGACTGATTGACCGCGCAACAGAGTTGTTGATTGGAAAGCAGGACGGGCTGGACGCCGACTTCGACGCCAATGCGGATTGGACCATCACGGAACAGACGCCCTATGGTGCGCGCAAACTGGTTTGGTTCTGCGTCGCTGCCGTCCTGATCCTGGGCATCTGGGCTGCCCTGGCCCAGCTTGATGAAGTGACGCGCGGCGAAGGGAAGGTCATACCTTCACGCCAGGTCCAGGTGCTGCAGAGTTTGGACGGTGGCATCGTCTCTGAAATCCTGGTGAAGGAAGGACAAGCCGTCAAGATTGGCGACCTGCTGCTCAAGGTGGACCCCACGCGGATGGTGTCCTCGCTGCGGGAGAACCGTGCACAGTACTTTGCCCTGCTGGCCAAGGCGGCCCGCCTCAAGGCCCTGGCTGATGGGTCCCGGTTTCAACCGCCGCCCGAAGCCAGTACAGAAATGCCTGACATCGTTGCCCAGGAGCATGTTCTGTACGAATCCAAGAGGGCTGAGCTGGATGCCACATTGGGCGTCGCGCGGCAGCAAGGGTCTCAACGTTCTCAGGAACTCGTTTCCGTGCTGGCCAAACGCGAGCAGGCGTCGCAGAGCTACTCACTCACTGCAAAGGAGCTCGAAATGACGCGCCCGCTGGCAAAGTCCGGCGCGATTTCCGACGTCGAATTGCTGCGCCTTGAACGGGACGTCGCCCGGTACAAAGGGGAGCGCGACAGCGCCAACTCCGATATTCCACGCTTGGAAGCCGCCGTGGCCGAGTCCAATCGGAAGATTCAGGAGGTGGAGCTGAACTTTCGCAACACCGCCCGTGCAGAGCTGAGTGAAACCAATGCCAAGCTCAACGCCCTGCTTGAAGGCAGCTCGGCGCTGGAAGACCGGGTGAAACAGACCGAGATCCGTTCGCCCGTCAATGGCACGGTCAAGCAGCTCAAGGTCAACACCATCGGCGGCGTGGTTCAGCCAGGCAAGGATTTGGTGGAGGTTGTCCCGTCGGACGACGCATTGTTGCTGGAAGCACGCGTACTCCCCAAGGACATTGCATTCCTGCACCCTGGGCAAAAGGCTTTGGTCAAATTCACCGCGTACGACTTTTCCACCTACGGAGGCCTGGAGGCGACCCTGGAGCACATCAGCGCCGACACGGTCCTGGACGAAAAGGGCAATGCGTTCTTCCTTGTACGTGTGCGCACACTATCAAACAGCATTGGCCCCGATAAACTCCCCATCATCCCCGGCATGGTTGCGGAGGTTGATATCCTTACGGGCAAGAAATCTGTTCTAGCGTACCTGATGAAACCCATTCTGAGAGCCAAGGCCAAAGCGTTGACTGAACGATGAAATCGGTAGTGAATGTCTGGGTGACACGGGATCAGGTGGTTCTTGCGCATTGGCAACAGGCGTTGGCATCCAGGAAGCCAATCTCCAGCACGCCCCTGGAAGGACTTTTTTCGGTTCCGGGCAACGATGTGACTTTGGCCTGGGTCGATTTGGCTGGCTTGCGGCCCTTACCCTGGGAAATGCCGCACTGGAACACACTAATCCGCAACGGTAACTTACGCGTGATTGCGCTAAGTTCCAATCCCCAGGACGATGAAGCCATGCAGGCGCTGGACGCCGGATGTGTTGGCTACGGCCATGCATTCGCCAATGCGGCAACACTCAAGCAGATGGCCAGTGTTGTTCAGAGCGGCCAGGTGTGGGTTGGACAGAGCCTGATGCAACGCCTTTTGCGCACCGTTGGGCGCGTAGCCCCTCCAGTGACGACCGCTGCACCAGAATGGCAAGCGACCCTCACGCCCCGTGAAATTGAAATCGCCACCTTGGCCGCCAATGCCGTGCCAAACGCCGATATTGCCAATCGCTGCAAGATATCCGAACGCACGGTGAAGGCACATTTAAGCGCCATTTTCGTCAAACTCAACCTGACGGATCGACTGCAACTGGCCTTGCGGGTACACGGCATCAGCTAGCGGGGTGGCTGGCCGCCTGCCACCATACTGTACTTAAGGCCAATAGGCACGGATATTCCTTCCATCTATATTGCAGCAATCTACCGTTGCTGTATCCACGATTGAAGGAATTTTCATGGCCACCTCCCAAACCACAGCCCAGGCACGCGGCATCGTTGTCATCCTGCAAGGCAATGCCTGGGTCAGGGATGCCAAAGGAACCAACCGGCTACTGCACATTGGCGACGAGGTCCAAGAAGGTCAGGTGATTGTCACCGAGGACGGGACACGTCTGGAGTTGGCACTGCCCAATGGGCAACCCCTGCGGTTGGAGTCCGGTCGCGAGCTACTAATCGATGCCAATCTATTGGGATCGGTTGTCGACAAAAGCGAAGCAGCGCTGAAAGATCTCAACGGTGGCTCAGCTGAGGTAGAGCGCATTCTCGCCACTGGGGGCGACTTGTCCGACAAACTGGAATCCACCGCATTGGGCCTCGCAGGCGGCGACGGAAGCGACGCACACAGTTTCGTTCGGTTATTGCGCATTCAAGAGTCCGTCACGCCCTTGGCCATTGACCGTGCAGCAACGCCTATCGATATCCCCCCGTTTGTGTATTCCAGCGGCACGCAAACGCAGGCCTTGATTGCCACAACACCCCCTGCAGAAAACACCACACCGACAACCACGGCACCAACCACAACGCCGCCAAGCCCGCCTGCGGACCCCACAACGCCTTCGACGCCCACCACGCCAGCGGTCAACCATGCACCACTGGCTGTCAATGACAGCGTCATCGGGAGCAAGAACAGCCCCATCAACCTGACACCGAGTCAGTTAATGGGCAACGACTCGGATCCAGACGGAGATGCGCTCACGATCCTGTCTGTACAAAACCCCGTTCTTGGAACTGTCAGCTTGGTTAATGGCAACGTCGTTTTTACGCCAACCCCCAATGTTGCCGGCCCTGCATCCTTTACGTACACCATCTCCGATGGGCACGGCGGTACATCGACAGCCACCGTCAACATCACGTTCGAAGGCCCTGGCATTTCCATCACCGACAAGAATGGTGCAACAGCCGGCCAACTCACCGTCAACGAGGCTGGGCTGGCCTCGGGTAGCCTGCATGATGGCTCCAACTTTGCCACTGGCACCATGACAGTCACTGCCCCCAATGGCCTGGCCAGCATTGACTTTGGCAATACCAATGTCTCCGCTACACAGCTGAACAATGCATCGTCAACTTCCCCTGTGACCGTCACAACCAGTAACGGAACCTTGCAGATTACGGGATTCGATGCCTCAACCGGACAGATTAGTTACTCGTATTCCATTTCCAAGGCTGTCACCGGTCCTAACGCCGCAAGTAGCAATGTCCTGGACTCCATGGACATTACCGTCAACGACAGCATCGGCAATAAGGCATCCACCACATTTGGCGCGACTATTCTCGACGACGCGCCAAAGGCTGTAGCCGATACTGGATCGATCACCGAGGATGCGACACCCAATACGCTGACTGGCAACGTGCTGACAAATGACAGTGTCGGCGCCGACACCAATACCAAACCCGTGACGGCATCCGCCGGAACGATCAACCTCACATATGGCACGCTCAATCTTCAGGCTGACGGCAATTACACCTACACACTGAACAATGCCAACGCAACCGTCAATGCCCTAAAAACCGGGCAGTCTCTCAAAGAGGTTTTCAACTACAAGATTACCGACGGTGACGGAGATACCAGCACGGCCACTTTGACCATCACCATCAATGGTCATACCGATGGTCCACCCAGTGTGACGCCCGTCGACGGCAATGGCCTGGCAACTGGACAAGTGACGGTCAACGAGGCCGGACTATCAGGCGGGTCTCTTCACGATGGCTCCAACACGTCAACCGGTGTTATCACAGTCAAAGCACCAGACGGACTGGACAATGTCGTGATCGGTGGAACAAGCCTATCGGCCGACCAACTGTCAAAGCTCGGAGTGACTCCTGTCACGATTGACACTGGAACAGGATCTCTGACACTCACCGGATTCACTGCCAGCACGGGAGCCCTTGCCTACACCTATACCATCAAGGATGCACTTGTACAAAGCGGGTTGACTGAAAGTGTTGACAAGATTGCATTGGTTGTCAACGACTTGGGCGGGGACAGCAGTACAGGGGTACTGACTGTACAAATTCTGGACGATGTGCCCAGCGCTGTGGCCGACACCATCAATGCGACACAAAACACCGCAGTGACTGGATCACTCGCCACCAATGACACGGTCGGAGCGGATGCGCCCGGAACATGGGCAGTGGCTGCTGGTCCGGCACATGGCACAGTTACGGTGGGATCCAATGGCGCCTACACCTACACGCCTACGGCCGGCTACCAGGGCAGCGACAGCTTCACCTACACCTTGACCGACAAGGACGGCGATGTATCCACGGCCACTGCCAATGTGACCGTATATGGACCACCGACGATCACCATCACAGACATGAATGGTGCAACTCCCGGTCAAGTCACGGTCACAGAAGCTGCACTGTCGACCGGTTCCAACGCAACCAGTCTGGCTGAATCGGCGACGGGAACCATGGTGATCACGGCGCCCAATGGGGTTGCAAGCATTGACATTGGATCAACCAACATCACCGCAGCACAGCTGGCAGTTGCAACGCCCACAGCACCGATCAATATTTCGACACCTGATGGTGTACTCTCGATTACCAATTACACATCCGGAACACTGAGCTACACATACACCATTTCCGCTCCGCAAACTGGCCCCAATGCTGCCAGCACCAACGTTGTTGACTCCGTCAACATTACGGTACACGACAATGGCAACGCCACCGCATCGGCCAGCTTCAAAGCCACTATCCTGGACGACGTACCCACCGCCAATGCAGACACCATCACGACCACAGTGGGGCAAACGGCAACGGGCTCGTTAGCCGGCAATGACGTTGTTGGTGCAGACAACCCGGGAACCTGGGCGGTGGCAACCGGGCCGGTCCACGGCACGGTGACCGTCACCAGTTCGGGGGGGTATACCTACACGCCGACCGCAGGCTACCAAGGTGCGGACAGCTTTACCTATACGCTGACCGACAAGGACGGTGATGCTTCCACAGCAACCGTTACGGTCAACATAGGCTCGAAAGGCGTACCAACCATTTCGATCGCCGACATGAATGGCGCCACCGCCGGTCAGGTCACCGTCAACGAGGCCGGACTGGCAAACGGTACGCTGCATGATGGCTCCAACAGTTCTGCGGGCACCATCACTGTCTCGGCCCCCAATGGCCTGGGCAGCATCGACTTTGGCAGTACCAATGTGACACTGGCACAGCTACAAAGTGCAACATCTGGCGCCCCGATAACCGTCACCACACCCAATGGCAGCACACTCGCAATCACGGGTTTCAATGCCGGAACCGGTGTCATTTCCTACAACTACACACTGAATGCCGCGCAAACCGGCCCCAACGCCGCCAGCACCAACGTTCAAGAGACATTCAACATCACGGTGCACGATGCCACCGGACTCACTGGAAGTAGCAACACTGCAAGTGCGACATTTACTGCAAACATCCTGGATGACGCCCCTGTGGCGACCAACGTTTCCAGCAGCATTCAGTTGCCCAACACCAACATCAACGTTCTGTTGACCCTGGATGTCTCGGGGTCTATGACGACAACTGATGGCGGTGGCGGGCAGACGCGCTTGCAACTGCTACAGCAGTCCGTATCACAAATGCTCGATGACTATGACCGCTTGGGTGCAGTTCGCGTAGCCATTGTTTCCTTCTCGACTTCGGCAGTTGAGAAGACCACCACCTGGGTTGACGTTGCGACGGCTAAGACCATCGTGAATGGGCTGACGGCTGCTGGCAGCACCAACTACGACGCTGCCATCTCGGCTGCAACCTCTTCGTACTCGAATCTGGGCAAAATTGCCGGTGCGCAGACTGTCGCCTACTTCTTGACCGATGGACAGCCCAACTTGCCTACGGCAAGTGTTGGCATGAATGCCATTGAGCAGCAGTATTGGCAGAACTTCCTCACTACCAATTCGATCAAGAGCTATTCGTTTGGTCTTGGTACCGGTGCGACGCAAGCCGCTTTGGATCCGATCGCTTACAACGGTGTTACTGGGACGGATACAACTGGGACGATTGTTCCCGACATTTCCAAGCTGCCGCCGGTGCTCCGCGACACTGTTTCCAGCGCAACCAGCGGCAATATCGTTGCGACTGGGGGGTCATTGACCGGTGCAGGAACATTTGGTGCTGATGGTGGTTATTTGACTTCGCTCACAGTCGACGGAACGACCTATAGCTACAACCCAGCCAGCGGCGGGTCAATGACTGTGACCGGCACCAACCGCGGCAGCTTTGATGCCACAACGCAGTCGATCACCATAGAGACTCTCAATGGTGGCAAACTCGTTACGAACATGAGCACTGGGGCCTACTCTTATGTGCCATCTGTGAGTATCACAAACGCAGTCACCGATAGCGTTGCCTTCTCCGTCATCGACAAGGATGGTGACACGGCCAGCGCCAACTTGACCATCAACGTAGCACCACCTGCGCTGCATGTGGAGTCAATAACCAGCCCTACAGTGAACGAGGGCTCGAACCTGGTTTACACGGTCACTTTGAGCAGCGCGACCACAACAGCCACGGCTCTAGCGAATTTTGTCCTGGGCGGTGGAACGGCCACTGCAGGCTCTGACTACACGGTGACACCAACATTCAGCAATGGAGTGACGCTGAACGCTGCAACGAAGGTCTTGACCGTTCCTGCTGGTGTTAGTTCATTTACCGTGACAGTGCCGACCATCGTGGACGCTGTTTCAGAGAAAGGTGAAACTGTTCCACTAACGATTGGTGCCACCACGGGCGTTGGCACGATTTCCGGCGATCAAAACCCCGTTATTTCGATCAACAATGTGACTGTCTCAGAGGGCGCTTTTGTTGCTGCCACGGCGAACTCCACGGCAACCAGTAGCCTTGCCACGTTCACCGTGACATTGTCGGAGGCCAGTACCAAGACAGTGACCGTCACCTATGCCACTGCCAATGCTGGCACAGGAACTGGCTTCGCAGTCTCTGGGACAGACTTCACCGCCGCAACGGGAACCATTACGTTCAACCCGGGTGAAACGACAAAAACTGTCGATGTCACCATCCGGAATGACACCACCGTCGAACCCAACGAAACCTTCTTGGTGAAGTTGTCTAGCCCGACCAATGCAACTGTATCTGCAACGGCAGGTACTGGTACCGGCACGATTGTGGATGATGACGGCGGCGCAACCATGCCTGCGGTTGTTACCCCCACAACCAGCGGAAGTGGCAGTTCTGGCGGCTCTGGATCTACAGCCACTGTCTTCACCGATACCAATGAGACGGTCAGCGTGGCCGAAGACAAGTCGCTGACCGGCAGCGTCTTGACTGGCACCACCAGCACCAACGGGCCTGTCACGGTCGTGAGCTACCAGGTTGCAGGCAATCCTTATACGTTCACTGCAGGCCAGACGGCAACTATTGCCGGCGTTGGTACCGTCCTGATCAACACCGACGGCACATACACATTCACACCGTCTGCCAACTACAACGGTAGCGTCCCGGTAGTGACCTACAAGCTGACAGACGGAACCAATTCCGTCAGTTCCACATTGACCATCACGGTGACACCGGTAACAGACGGATTTACGGACAAGAGTGAGTCCGTGATTATTGACACCGGCGCCACATCAGCCACAGGTAGTGTGCTGACTGGCACCACCAGTGTCGATGGAACTGTGCACGTCACCAATTACACCGTGGCGGGCGATGCCACGGTTCATGCAGCAGGCACCACTACCAACATCACCGGGGTTGGGTCCCTGCTCATCAACGCAGATGGTTCGTACGTATTTACGCCCGCATCGGGTTACACAGGCGCGGTGCCCCTAACGACCTACAGCGTGACGGATGGTGTGAGCACCCTCAGCAACTCCACGTTGGCCTTCAACTTCAACCATGCCCCGGTGGCAGCGGCTGATGCAGTGACGACAACGGCAGATACAGCCCTGACTATCACGGCGCAGACCTTGCTGATTAACGACACGGACTCCGATGGAAATGCTCTGAAGCTGCTGAGCGTGACAGGAGGAACCCATGGGTCCGTGATTCTGAATGGCACGGATGTGGTGTACACACCAACGGCTGGTTATTCAGGCAGTGATACGTTCCAGTACACCATCAGCGACGGCCATGGAGGCACATCAACTGCGAACGTCGCTGTCCAGATTGATCCGGTCAATCATGCGCCAGTTGCCGTTGGCGACTCTGTAACCGGAACCGTGGTCATCGGTGCGGCAAACCAGGCGGTGACTATTGCATCCAGCACCCTGCTGGCCAATGACACGGACGCCGACAAAGACACTTTGTCCATCACGTCCGTCCTGGACGCCACCCATGGAACCGTGGCTCTAGCGGGGGGGAATGTGGTATTTACACCCACCAAGGACTATGTCGGCAACGCTTCGTTCACCTATGTCATTTCGGACGGGCACGGTGGCACGGCGTCCGCCACGGTGGACCTCTTGCTCAAGGCGGGTACGCCCTAAGCTGTCTGGCTGCCATGTGTCCCGGTCAGACCCGTCTGCCGGGACACATTCAACGTTCTTTCACTGCGGGTCCGGTAGCACCGTCGAATCCAACTTGCGGCAGCACCGCCAAGTCCTCCGTTTGCGTCACACCCTCCGCAATCACGCGCAAGCCAATGCTGTGCGCAATAGTGGACAGCCCCTTCAGGAAAGCTTGGTTACCCGAATTGCTTTCAAGCCCCCGGACAAAGCTGCCATCGACTTTCAGATAGTCCAGGCCCAGGTCATGCAAACGACCGATTTCACTGAACTGACGCCCGAAGTGCTCGATGCCGATCTGACAACCGACACCCCGGAGATCGAGGCACAAAGCCTTGAATGCATCAAAGTGCGCGAGTGCGCCAGATTCGGAAACCTCCAGCCACAACCGCGTTGCGCCGGAGCGTCGCTTCAGCAGTCCGTGCAGATCGGAACGGAATTCAGGCAACTGAATCGAACTGGCCGATAGATTGATAGCGAGCCCTGGCAATTGGGGCGTTGCCTCCAACTCATCCAACCCCAATGAAACTGCGGCCAGATCCAGCTGGGGTGTCAGCTTCAAGCGCTCGGCAACCGGCAGGAACTTGCCCGCCGGCTGCCAGTCCCCCTGTTCATCGAACATCAGTCGCAGTGGGCATTCACGGTGCAGCAGTTTTCCGTCCAGGGCAATGACCGGGAAGGAAACCAGGCGAACCCAGTTTTGCTCCAGCGCCCGTCTGATGAGACGCGCCCATTCCTCACTGCTTTTGGGCACATCTTCCACGCCTTCCAAGGCCACCACTTTCCAGCCACTGGCGCCGTCGGATTCCACGGCTGCCAAGGCCATGTCGACCTGCGAGAGAATGGCCTCCACCTCGACTCCATGCGGGAATTGCCCACAGCCCAGCCAAGTTGTGGGCCCCTGGGGCAGGTAGGCCCGTGCCTCGGTCGTCAACGAATCGAAAAGCTGCTGGGCCACACCGGTGGCATCCATCAAGCCCGGCACCAGCAGTGCGAAGTCAGCGCCATTGAGACGCGCCGCAACCGCATCGGGGAACCGCCCCGCAACACCGGAAAGACCCAGGCCGAAAGCACGCAACAACTCGTCCGTGTCTTTGCGGCCCAGCGTCTGGTTGACCGTCGCCAAGTGCGCCACACGCGCGATGAACACCGCCCCGCCAGCCGACGTTTCCGATTGCACCATGTCACGCAGCCGCGACAGGAAAGTCCCGCGATTGGCCAATCCCGTCAGAGGATCGCAATTGGCCTCCCGGCGAACGCCTTCCAGGCGCTTGGCTTCTTCCTCAAACATGGTCTTGAGCCGAACCACCGTCGCGTTCATGGCAATGGACAGCTTCTTGAGTTCGGGAACATCGGGTTCGTTGATGGTGACAAACCGCCGCTCCGTGATGGCCTGCGCCTGTTCGACAACGGCATTCAACGGCCGACGCAATCGGCGCAGGACCAACGTCCCCATGTACCCGCCGGCCAATCCGGCCAAGGCCAAAGCGAGAACCATTTCCTTGGCGCTCTTCCACAGGGCGGCATAGGCAAAACGGCTTTGGCTGACCAAGGTGACCACGCCAAACTGCTTCCAACCGCTGGATATCTGTGCCTGACCGGGCTGTGCATGAATCGGCAATAGCTGGACAAACCAGCTCGGCGCCCCCAGATCGGAAACCTCCGCCACCCGCTCCGTGATCACTTTTCCAACCGGATTGGCCACCCGGACCACCTCGTAATGGCCGCTGTCAAACAGTGATGCCACCACCAGATCCACGGTGACCTCGTCGGGGTTGCCCTGGCTGAGGGACAGCGCCAGGGCCGTCGCGTTATCCGTGTTCTTGATCGAAAGCTGCGACTCCAGGTAGGAACGTGCACTGAGCATGGACGCGAGCAACGCACCAGCAAGTGCCATCAGCGAGCTGGCAATGATGGCGAGCCAGAGTTGACGAAACATGGACATGGTGTGATCTCTTTCGTTTACAAATTCGCTCAGTCAAAGCCCTCGGCCTTGGCACGCTTGAGCAGGTCTTCCCACCGCGACAGACGCCCGACACCTGCAGCAGGCGTTGCTTCCTTGGCCGAAACACCGGTATAGACACCTTCGCTGTTGAAGCTGAACACGGGAACCAGGTCCGGCCTGCGCGAGGCGGGTCGGATGTCGCTGACCAGGTTGTCCAGTACCAGTGGCTCGGCTTCGGGTTGGGTGTAATAGGCGAGGACCATGTGTGCCTGGGACGCCGCCGCATCACCGGAACCAATCTTCGCCCGCACATAAATGAGTCGCAGCTTTTCCGGCGCCACGCCGACTTCTTTCAGGGAGAAATACTTGGCAATGACGAAGTCCTCACAGTCCCCGGCACCACGGCCCAGGGTTTCCAATGGTGTGGCCCAGTAATCCGGCTGATTCCAAATAGCCTGATCCTCGCCAAAGGTGATCTGACGGTTGAAGAATTCGTTGACCTTCTTGAGCCGCTCCGTGTCACCGGCATTGCGCAGCCCGTTGAGCAGGCTCTGCCATGCCGCAAACCGCGGCGCCACGCTAACGCCCCACCGTTGGGTCAGGCTTGCCAGCATGCGCTCGAAGTCGGCGCCCCCACGTGCGGCACCGCCAGCCAGCACCACCCCGAGGACGACGATCAGCACCCCGTGCCACCCACGTCGGCCCATGCTACCGAGTCGCACGGCGCCTACCCGGGCAGCCCTGGCTAGCCCTCTGGTCATGGGAATGCGCCCGATCCTGCATTTCAGAACCGGTTGCAGCGCAACAACGAACCGCGTGTATTTTTCACACTTGTTACACTTTTGAGCACAGATATCGCCAACTCAATTTGATTAGAAGCAATTTCTCAGAAAATCCGAACACATTCTTACCTATCGTCGGATGCACCGGTCTTTCGGATGACCGCGTGGAGAAACTGACTACATCCTATGACAAAGCTTACCGCCGTCTACTACGCCGTATTGTTGACCACTGTCAGTAGTGCGCCCGTCGCCTGGGCCCAGAAGCCTCTCAACACCGCTACCCAAGCGGTTGAACGCGCAGTTCTGCAGAGCCCGGATGTCAAGCTGCGCTTCCACAACTTTGAAGCCGCACGCTTTGAGCAAAAGTCGGCAGAAGGCGCTTGGTTGCCGCGCATCGACATGGAGGTCGCAGGCGGTTCCTACATGACGAATACGCCTTCGCGCCCCACCGATTTCAATTACAACGGCAATCGGGCAACCATCCAGCTGCGCCAGACCTTGTTCGATGGCTTCGCCACCTTGCACGAAACCCGCCGCTTGAGCTACGCCCAGCAGGCAGCCTATTACGACCTGCTGTCCGCCAGCAACCAGACGGCCCTGGATGCCGTGCGCGCCTACCTGGATGTACTGCGGTACCGCGATCTGGTGCAATTGGCGGCCGACAACTTTTCCACGCACCTGGAGGTCCATGACCGCATCAGCCAGAAGGTGAAGGCTGGCGTGGGGCGCAAGGTGGACTTGGAGCAGGCCGCCGGACGTCTGGCCCTGGCCGAGTCCAACTGGCTCACCGAAACCAGCAATCTGCACGATGTATCGGCCCGGTACCAGCGCCTCACTGGTGAAGTTCCCGCAGCCGACTTGCAGCCCGTGGAATCCATCGGGACAGCACAGCCCCCCAAAATGGGAAAGGACGCCATTCGCAGCAACCCCGACTTCCTGTCGGCTGTGGCCACCGTGCGGGGATACCGCTCGGACTCCAAGAGCCGGCGCTCTGGCTACTACCCCACGCTGGAATTGCGTGCCCGCCAAAGCTATGAAACCAACCAGAGTGGCATCCTGGGTGACTACCGCGACACCGCGCTGGAACTGGTCCTGAACTACAACCTCTTTCGGGGTGGCTCGGACAAGGCCCGCGTGAACCAGTATGTGGCCAAGCTGGCCAGCGCCTACGACCTGCGCGACAAGGCGTGCCGCGATGTGTGGCAGACCGGCGAGATCGCCTACAACGATTCCCAGCGTATTGCGGCCCAGATCACGCTGCTCAACCAGCACGAGTTGTCCACCTCCAAGGCCCTCCAGGCCTACAAGCAGCAGTTTGAAATTGGCCAACGCTCCCTGCTGGATTTGCTGGACACCGAGAATGAGCTCTACCAGGCCCGCCGCGCCCTGACCAACGCCGACTATGACCAGAAACTGGCTCAGGCACGCGTTCTCGCCAGTTCGGGCGCCCTGCTGAACGCGCTCAAGCTGCGCGCGCTGGCCGATGAGACGCCGGATGCCTCGGGCAATACCGAAGACGATGACGACCTGATGCAGTGCGACAGCCAGGCGCCCGTAACTCCCGCCCTGGACCGCACGATCATGAGCCGCACCAGCACC
The DNA here is from genome assembly GCA_046348185.1 of Rhodoferax sp. Taxonomy (GTDB): domain Bacteria; phylum Pseudomonadota; class Gammaproteobacteria; order Burkholderiales; family Burkholderiaceae_C; genus Allorhodoferax. The sequence continues at coordinate 266,883 of JAXMER010000014.1, forward strand.
TTGCCTGCAGAAGGAGCCGTACCAAGCACGCCCCCGGCCCCCGCCGTGGCAGCAGCAGTACCCGTGGCAGCACCTGGCGCCGATTGCAGCCAGTTGCCCAAGGCAGTGGAGCAGTGGCTGGGGGCCTGGAACCGCAAGGAATTGCCAGCCTACCTGGGCGCCTATTCGGAAAAATTCACCCCTGCCAACGGACTGGACCGCAAGCAGTGGGAGGCCCTGCGCAAGAGCCGCGTGACCCAGCAAGGGGACATCAAGGTCAGCATGGCCAACCTGACCACCGTGCGCTGCGAAAAAGACTCTGCGGAGGTGAAGTTCACGCAGACCTATGGATCCAAGACCTACAGCGACACCGTCGAGAAGTCGTTGCAATTCGAAGCGGCCAAGGGTGCCTGGAAGATCACCCGCGAAACCGTGACCAAGGGTCGCACGAACTGACCTGCACCAGGGCCAGGGTTCAGGCGCGCAGCACCTGCACCAGGCCCAGCACCCCGATCAAGACCGGCTGGTGCACCATGTACCAGCTCAGGCTCCACCGCCCTATCCAGGCCAAGGGCGTACGCCAGGCCGGGCTGGGTCCGGCCGGAGGGCGCAACCACCCCCGTGCCAGGGCCAGCTGGCCTGCCGCCATACCCCACCACATCACCCCCATCCAGGGCAGCAGGGGCACGTAATCCTCGGTAATGGGCTTGTGGCCAATCAGTCCCAGCCAGTTCCAGGTCTTGTCATTCAAGGCGGTGGGCAACGGCAGCACGGTGTGCGCCCAGGGTGCCAAGAGGCCAAGACCGACGGCCATCGCACCCGCCAGCCACAGGCCACGCCCCCCATGCGCGCTGGCACGGCAGACGATGAGCATGGCGGCCATGCCGTGCAGGACGCCGAAGTAGATCCAGCTATTCGGGAACATCACGGCCGAGCCGGCACTGACCAGCAAGGCACAAGCCGCAACCTGGCGCCAGCGCCGCCAGAAGCGCGCCCAATCCTGACCATGGTGGATGGCCAGCGCCTGGCCCATGCCGGCACACAGCAGGAACAGGCTCAGGATGCAGGTGCGCTGCACCGTCCACACGGGCGAACGGTAGAAATCCTGCTGGATGAAACCAAAATGGTTGAGGTCAAAGCAGAAGTGAAAAACCGTCATCCACAGCACGGCCAAGCCGCGCAGGGCGTCCACGCCATCGTTGCGTGCCGTCACGGGCGGGCCACCGGCGGCAATTCCAGTTCCATGCGGACATCCCCTGCCCCGGCGAGGGTCGCCTTGCGGCCCACCACCGTGCGCAGCACCCAGTCGCCATCGACCCGGGCACCAACCGCATAAGGCTTGGCGGCCTTGCCGTCCACGGAAATCAGGGCAGCACCGCCCTGGCTGCGATCGGCCAGCACCCCCATCAGCACAAAGGGGCTGCGTGCGGGCCCTGCCACGGCGCCGGCTGCCGGCGTAGCCCCACCCCCCAGTGCACGCACGACGGCCTGTGCATCCAGGGCCGATCCGGTATCGGCGGATGCCACCGGAGCCGCTACACTGCCGTGGGCGCTGACCTTCAGGCCCCAATACCCTGCACTGGCAGCGGCCAGGGCCGCCAGTACGAAAGTCACTGCGCGAAGGCGCCACAATGGGACCGTATTTGTTTGCATGGCACGATTATGATGGACCTCAACCCGCACCCCAAGCCCCTGCCCACTGCCCGCCAGGCCCCGCAATCGGGCTTCACCCTGATCGAACTCATGGTGGTTCTGGTCATCATCGGCGTGCTGGCCGCGCTGATCGTGCCCAACGTGCTCGACCGCGCCGATGACGCCCGCAGCACGGCCGCCAAGACCGACGTCAACAACCTGGTACAGGCCTTGAAGCTCTACAAGCTCGACAACCAGCGCTATCCCACCTCCGCGCAGGGGCTGCAGGCCTTGCTGGCCAAACCCACCGAAGGCCCGGTCCCCGCCAACTGGAAGCGCTACCTGGACAAGCTGCCCAACGACCCCTGGGGCCGCCCCTACCAGTACCTGAATCCCGGCATCAAGGGCGAGATCGACGTGTTCTCGTTCGGAGCCGATGGCCAGCCCGGTGGCGAGGGCAAGAATGCGGACATCGGAAGCTGGGACTAGCCGGCAATCGGGCTTCACCCTGCTCGAATTGCTGGTCGTCGTGGCCATCATGGCCCTGGCCACTGCCGGCGTGGGCCTGGCCCTGCGCGACGACCCGCAGACCTTGCTGGAGCGCGAAGGTGTGCGCCTGGCCAGCCTGCTGGAAGCCGCGCGATCCCAGTCCCGCCTGAGCGCCACCCCGGTACGTTGGCGCCCCACGGCCGGCGGATTCACCTTCGACGGACTCCCGCCCGGCCAACTGCCGCGCCAGTGGCTGCAGACCGATACGCAGGCCAGCCCCGCCCAGGGTGTATGGCTGGGCCCCGAGCCCATCATTGGCCGGCAAAGCATCCAGCTGCGCCTGGCCGGGCAACCGGCACAGGTACTCACCCTGTCCACGGACGGCGTGGCACCGTTCAGCCTGGCATCCAACGCCGGCACGCCGCTCCCGCCGTGAAGCCCCCATCCGCTCCTGCCCGGACGATGCACCGCGGCTTCACGCTCGTCGAGGTCCTGGTGGCGCTGGCCATCGTGGCCATCGCCCTGGCCGCAGGCGCCCGCACCAGTGCGTCGCTCGCCCAGAACGCCCAACGCCAGACCGATGTGCTGCTGGCCCAGCTCTGTGCCGAGAACACCCTCACCCGGCTGCGCCTGGCACGACAAATGCCCCCCGTGGGCGACACCACCAGCACCTGCACCCAGGCCGGGCGCGAGTTGGCCGTGCAACTGGTGGTGAACACCACGCCCAACCCCAACTTCCTGCGGGTGGAAGCCCGGGTTGCCGACGGCACCGCTCCCATCCTGGCCCTGTCCACCGTGATCGGGCGCTACTGACATGACCCGTTCCCGCCGCGCGGGCGGCTTCACCCTGATCGAGCTGCTGGTGGCCATTGCCGTCATGGCCCTCATGGCCGGCCTGGCCTGGCGCGGGCTCGACGGCATGCTGCGCAGCCGCGCCCAGGTACAGGCGCACAGCGAGCAACTGCAGGCCCTGCAGACCGGATTGGCCCAATGGACCACCGACCTCGATGCCCTCTTGCCCCTGCCCGACACACCCGCCCTGGATTGGGACGGGCGTGCCTTGCGCCTGACCCGGCGCAGCGCCAGCGATCCGGGCATCGTGGTGGTGGCCTGGACCCGCCGTGCGGACGAAGGTGGCCAATGGCTGCGCTGGCAATCCCAGCCCCTGCAGACCCGCGGCGAGTTGCAGGACGCCTGGCTGCGGGCCGCCCAATGGGCCCAAAACCCCTCGACCGCCGAGCGGCGGTTCGAGGTCACGGTGCTGCCACTGCTTCAATGGCAGGTCTTCTACTTCCGGGCCGACGCATGGACCAACCCCTTGTCCAGCGCCAACAGCACCCTGGCCGCGCCCAATGCTGCCGCCCCCGCCGACAACGGCTTGCCCGAGGGCGTGCGCCTGGTCCTGACCCTGCCCGAAGGCTATGCCGTGACGGGGACCCTGACCCGTGACTGGGTTCGGCTGAACGCCGCCGGAGGCAAGTCATGAGGCCACCCCGCGGTGCCGCCCTGCTCAGCGCCATGCTCACCGTGGCCCTGGTGGCCAGCCTGGCTGCCAGCGCGCTGTGGCTGCAATGGCGTAGCGTGGAGATCGAGGCCGCGCAGCGCGCCCGCTCCCAGTCCTTGTGGATTCTGACCGGCGCCCTGGACTGGGCCCGCCTGATCCTGCGCGAGGATGCCCGCTCGGGTGGTGCCGACCACCTGGGCGAACCCTGGGCCGTGCCCCTGGCCGAGGCCCGGCTGTCCACCTTCCTGGCGGCCAACGCCAGCGACACCGACCTGGGCAGCGACGCCGACCAGGTCTTCCTGTCCGGCTCCATCATGGATTTGCAGGCCCGGCTCAACGTCTTCAACCTGGTGGACAACGGCAAGCTGTCCGAGCCGGACCTGCGCGCCTTCGCCCGCCTGTTTGCGCAGATCGGCGTCCCCAGTGGTGAACTCGCCGCCCTGGCGGAGAACCTGCGCTTCGCCCTGGACAAGCGCACCGACAGCACGGCCACCCAGCGCGCGCCCCTGTTGCCCCAGCGCGTGGAGCAGTTGCGCTGGCTCGGGTTGTCTGCCCGCAGCCTGACCATGCTGGCGCCCTACATCACCCTGTTGCCCATGCGAACGCCGGTGAACCTCAATACCGCCAGCGTGCCCGTGCTGCATGCCTGCATCCCGGGCCTGGACCTGGCCCAGGCGCAGCGCCTGGCCACGGCCCGCCAGAGCAGCCACTTCCGCAGCCTGGCCGATGCCAGCAAGGTCATCAACGAGGCCCCGCCCGACCTCAACGATGCCCAGCACAGCGTGCAATCGCGCTTCTTCGAGATCCAGGGCCGCCTGCGCATGGACCAGACCATCGTCATGGAGCAATCCGTGGTGCAGCGCGATGGCTTGCAGGTGAAAACCCTATGGCGGGATCGCGGTCCAACCGGCATTTACACCCCGTCCGGCGCCGGTGCCAACCTACAATGACCGCGCCCTCCTAGCCCGCATGCCAACCCTGATCCTCACCCCGCCTGCCAGCCTGCCGCCCGCCGCGCCCACCTGTGCGGCGGTGTGGACCCATGACGGCGCCACCGTGCAGCGCCAGACGCAGGCGCCGCTGGCCCTGCTTGCCCCGGGCGAAGGCACCGACACCGTGGTCCTGGTCCCCCTGGCCCTGCTGTCCTGGCACCGGCTGGAACTCCCCCGCGGCACCCTGGCGCGCACCCGCATGGCCGATGGCACGCGCCTGCGTGCCGTGCTGCACGGCATGCTCGAAGATCGCCTGCTGGACGACGCCGAACACCTGCACCTGGCCCTGCAGCCCCAGGCCCAGGATGGCGAGCCGGTCTGGGTGGCTGCCTGCGACCACGCCTGGCTGAAGGCCTGGCTGGACGCTCTGGAGCAGGCTGGTCACGCCGTCAGCCGCATCGTGCCCGAAGCCCACCCCACCCTCCCCGGCGAGCCCGCGCACCTGCACGTCCTGGGCCCGCAGGACCGTCCCGTCCTGGTCACCTGCACCGGGCAGGGTGTCCTGCCCCTGCCGCTGGATGCCACCAGCCAGACCCTGTGCAGCGCCATGGCGCCACCGGACACACCGCTCTGGACCGAACCCGCCGTGGCCGACGCGGCCGAGCGGCTGTTTGCGGGGCGCGTGCAATTGCAGACCGAAGCCGAACGCGCGCTCCAGGCCGCCCAGGGCACCTGGGACCTGGCCCAGTTCGACCTGACCCGCACGGCCGCAACCCGCCTGCGCAAGCAACTGGGTGCCGCCGTCCAGTCCGCACTGCAGGCCCCCCAATGGCGCCCGGCGCGCTGGGCAGCGGTCGCCCTGGTGGTGGCCAACCTGGCAGGCCTGCAGGCCTGGGCCTGGAAGGAACAGGCCACGCTGGCCACCAAGCGAGAAACCCTGCGCACCATCCTCACCAGCACCTTCCCCGATGTGCGCCTGGTGGTGGATGCCCCCTTGCAGATGGCCCGCGCACTGGCCGACCTGCAGCGCCAGAACGGTGCCGCCGCCCATGCCGACCTGGAAACCATGTTGGGGCAGTTTCAGGCGCTAGCCCCCGAATTGACTGCGCCAGCAGCTATCGAATTTGTAGCAAACGAATTGCGCCTGCAAGGCACCGGAGCAACGGCGGCAGCGCTGGCGGACCTGAACAGCCGCCTGCGGGCCCAGGGCTATGGCGCCCGCCTGGACGGCGAGGTGCTGGTGCTGCGAACGGAGGCCCCCCGATGAAGCCCTGGCAGGCGTTCTGGAGCCAGCTGGCCCTGCGCGAGCGCCGCCTGGTGCTGGTGGCCGGCGTCGTCGTGGTCGCAGCCGTGCTGTGGCTGGCCCTGATCGGCCCCGCCCTGCGCACCCTGCGCACCGCCCCCGCCCAGCACCGGACGCTGGACGCCCAGCTGCAATCCATGCAGACCCTGCAAGCGCAGGCCAGGGCCCTGCAACAGCAAGCCCCCCTGACCCGCGCCGAAAGCCAGCGCGCCCTGACCCAGGCCACGCAACAGGTGCTGGGCAACGCCGCGCAGCTCAGCATCAGCGGCGACCGCGCCACCGTCACGCTGCAAGGCGCCAGCCCCGAGACACTGGCCCTGTGGCTGGCCCAGGCCCGCGCCAACGCCCGCACCGTCCCGCAGGAAGCCCACCTGACACGCCAGACCCTGGCCAACGGCGTGCGCTGGAGCGGCACGCTGGTACTGGACCTGCCCGGACGCTGACACACCATGGCCCGCGCAGCCCACCACCCCCTCCCGGCCCACCTGGCTACGGCCCGTGCCCCCTGGGCCTGGGCCTGGGCAGGCGCCGGACTGGGCCTGCTGGCAGCCAGCACCCTGTTCGCGCCGGCCCCATGGCTGGCGAGCCTGGTCTTTGCCGCCAGCCACGGCCAGGTCCAGCTGCACGAGGCCCGGGGCAGCCTGTGGACCGGGTCCGGCCAACTGGCACTCACCGGTGGACGGGGCAGCGCCGACGCCGTTGCGCTGCCAGGCCCTGTGAGCTGGACGCTGCGCCCAGCCTGGGGCGGGCTGAACCTGCACCTGCAAGCCGACTGCTGCACGCCCGTCCCGCTGGCGTTGCAGATTCGCTGGCTACGCTGGACCGGCGTGCAACTCAGCCTGGCCGACGGCCAATCCAGCTGGCCCGCCAACCTGCTGGCCGGCCTGGGCACACCCTGGAACACCGTGCAGGCGCGCGGCCAGCTCGCCGCCACCAGCGAAGGCCTGCAACTGCAATGGGCCCAGGGCCGCATGGAGTTGCAGGGCCAGCTGCGGCTGGATGCGCTGAACGTGTCCTCGCGCCTGTCGACCCTGGTGCCCATGGGCAGCTACCGGCTGTCGCTGGCGGGCGGGGCCACCCCCACGCTGAGCCTGCAGACCCTCAGCGGCAGCCTGCAGCTGCAAGGCCAGGGCCAGTGGGTGGGCCAGCGCCTGCGTTTTTCCGGCGTGGCCAGCGCCGAACCGGACCGCGTGGAAGCGCTGTCCAACCTCCTGAACATCGTGGGACGGCGCGACGGCGCACGCTCCCTCATCACCCTGGGCTCCTAGCGAGGCTTTGCCACATGCAGCAATTCACCCATCGCCCCCTCTTCAATGCTATGTTTTTCGTAGCATCCTGCGCAATATTTACGGGGGCTGGCACCCTGTTTGGCACTCAAGCCTGGGCGCAAACCGGCGCTGGCACGGCCAAGGCCGCTGCGCGCAGCCAGGAGCCGGTCACGCTGAACTTCACCAACGCCGAGATCGAGGCCGTGGCCCGCACCATGGCCACGCTGACCGGGCGCAACGTGGTGGTGGACCCCCGCGTCAAGGGCACACTCACCCTGACCACCGACAAGCCCGTCACCCCGGCCCAGGCCTACAGCCAGTTCCTGGCCCTGCTGCGCCTGCAGGGCTACACCGTGGTGGATGCCGCCGGCCTGGACAAGATCGTGCCCGAGGCCGACGCCAAGCTGCAGGGCGGCGCCGTGTACGCCACCGACACGGTGCCGGGCAGCCAGATCGTGACGCAGATCTTCAAGCTCAACCACGAGAGCGCCAACAACCTGCTGCCCATCCTGCGCCCGCTCATCAGCCCCAACAACACCATCAACGTCAACCCGGGCAACAACAGCCTGGTGATCACCGACTACGGTGACAACCTGCGCCGCATCGCGCAGATCATTGCGGCCACGGACGTGCCCAACGCCACGGACGTGGACATCATCCCGCTCAAGCACGCCATCGCCGCCGATCTGGCGCCCATCGTGCTGCGTCTGCTGGACGCGGCCGCCAGCACCGCGGCCGTGCCGGGCGCCGCCGCCGACACCAGCTTCAAGACCACGGTGCTGGCCGAGTCGCGCGCCAATGCGCTCATCCTGCGCGCGGCCAACCCGGCACGCCTGGCCCTGGCGCGTTCGCTCATCGACAAGCTCGACCAGCCCGGCAGCCAGAGCCCCACCGGCAACATCTACGTGGTCTACCTGAAGAACGCCGACGCCACCAAGCTCGCCGCCACGCTGCGCGCGGCGCTGTCGGCCGATGCACGTGGCACCTCCGCCAGCACCACCGCCGTCAGCACCCCGGCCACAACGGGCGCCGCAACCGGCATGGGCGCCAGTACCAGCGGCACCGCCAACCAGGCCACCACCGGCGGCCAGATCCAGGCCGACCCCGCCACCAACTCGCTCATCATCACCGCGCCCGAGCCGCAGTACCGCCAGTTGCGCGCCGTCATCGACAAGCTCGACGCCCGCCGCGCCCAGGTGTACGTGGAGAGCCTGATCGCCGAGGTCAATGCCGACAAGGCCGCCGAGTTCGGCATCCAGTGGCAAAGCCCGCTGGGGCAGAACGGCGACGGCAGCGTGGGCCTGCTCGGCACCAACTTCAGTATTGGCGGCACCAACATCTTCACCTTGGCCACCAAGGCCGAAACCGGCGGTGCGCTGCCGGGCACGGGCATCAACTTCGCCGCCGCCAACCGCGTCAACGGTATCTACGTGCTGGGCTTTCTGGCGCGCTACCTGCAGTCCAGCGGCGACGGCAACATCCTGTCCACCCCCAACCTGCTCACGCTGGACAACGAGGAAGCCAAGATCGTCATCGGCCAAAACGTGCCCTTCGTCACCGGCCAGTACACCAACAACGGCGCCACGACCACGGGCGCCGTCAACCCCTTCCAGACCATCGAGCGCAAGGACGTGGGCCTGACCCTGCGCGTCAAGCCCCAGATCAGCGAGAACGGCACGGTCAAGCTCACCATCTACCAGGAGGTCTCCAGCGTGCAGGCGTCCTCGGTCAACTCCAGCACCGGGCTCATCACCAACAAGCGCTCCATCGAATCCAACGTCATCGTGGGCGACGGCTCCATCGTGGTGCTGGGCGGGCTGCTGCAGGACGAATTTGCCGGCAACCAGGAGAAGGTGCCCGGCCTGGGCGACGTGCCGCTGTTTGGCAACCTGTTCAAGAGCGAGACCCGCAGCCGCAAGAAGACCAACCTGATGGTGTTCATGCGCCCCGTGGTGGTCCGCGACGCCGCGGCTGCCGACAGCCTCTCGCTGGACCGCTACGAACTCATGCGCGGCACCCAGCAGCGCACCCAGCCCGAAAGCAGCAGTGCCGTGCCCGTGAATGCAGCGCCCGTGCTGCCCGCCGCCGACACCCTGGTGCGCGTGCCCGCGCCGGCATCCACCCCCGCCAAAGCCGCGCCATGAGCGGGCCCATGACCTACCCCCTGCCCTACGCCTTTGCCCGGGCGCACCAGATGCTGCTGGAAGAGGTGGATGGCGTGCGCACCCTGTGGCTGCATGCACTGGGCGACGCCACCACCCAGAGCGCGGTGGCGGAGGTGGTGCGCAAGTACGGCGTGCCGCAACTGCAGACCGAGGACGCGACCGCCCTGGGCCAGCGCATCAGCGCGGCCTATGCGCAAAGCGAATCCAGCGCCGCCACGGTGGTGAGCGAAGTCGAGAGCGACGTGGACCTCTCGCGCATGATGCAGTCCCTGCCCGCCATCGAGGACCTGCTGGAAACCGCCGACGACGCGCCCATCATCCGCATGCTCAACGCCCTGCTCACCCAGGCCGCACGCGACGGTGCCAGCGACATCCACATCGAGCCCTTCGAGCGCCACTCCAGCGTGCGTTTTCGCGTGGACGGCACGCTGCGCGAGGTGGTGCAACCCAACCGCGCCCTGCACGCCGCGCTCATCAGCCGCCTGAAGATCATGGCCGACCTGGACATCGCCGAGAAACGCCTGCCGCAGGACGGGCGCATCTCGCTGCGCATCGGCACCAAGGGCGTGGACGTGCGCGTCTCCACCCTGCCCAGCGCCCATGGCGAGCGCGCCGTGCTGCGCCTGCTGGACAAGAGCGGCGCCAGCCTGAGCCTGGAAGCCGTAGGCATGCAGGGCGAGGTGCTGGCCCGCTTCCAGCAGCTGGTGGCCCAGCCGCACGGCATCATCCTGGTCACCGGCCCGACCGGCTCGGGCAAGACCACCACGCTGTACGCGGCGCTGCAAAAGCTCGACACCCGCCGCCAGAACATCATGACGGTGGAAGACCCCATCGAATACGAGCTGCCCGGCGTGGGCCAGACCCAGGTCAACGCCAAGATCGACCTGGACTTTGCCAAGGCCCTGCGCGCCATCCTGCGCCAGGACCCGGACGTGATCATGATCGGCGAGATCCGCGACTTCGAGACCGCGCAGATCGCCATCCAGGCCTCGCTCACCGGCCACCTGGTGCTGGCCACGCTGCACACCAACGACGCCGCCAGTGCCGTCACGCGCCTGACCGACATGGGCATCGAGCCCTTCTTGCTCAGCTCTTCCTTGCTGGGGGTTTTGGCCCAGCGGCTGCTGCGCAAGACCTGCTCGCACTGCCAGGGCGCGGGCTGCGCGCTCTGCGGCCAGACAGGCTACCAGGGCCGCACGGGCATCTTCGAGTTGCTGGTGGCCGACGACACCATTCGTGCTCAGATCCACCATAAGGCGTCCGAAGCCGACATCCGCGCCAGCGCCATGGCTGGGGGCATGACGCTGATGCGCGAGGATGGTGAGCGCCTGGTGCAGGCCGGGATCACGTCGCGCGAAGAGCTGTTGCGCGTCACGCGGGATTGAGTGAGCAATCCCACAAGAGCAATAAAAACGGGTTTCACCCCGGTTCTTGAACGATTGAATTAAATGGTGCTGAACACAATGGGTTCCTCAAAGGACGACCCCATGGCACTGCAGTACGAACTAAAAAAAGGCAACTACCACCTGTACGACCTGAGCACCCCCAAGAGCACGGTGACAGGGGAGCACCGCCTGCGGCTGATGACCGACACCGTAGCGATTGCCTTTGATGCGCGCACCGGTGCGCTACATGAACATGGCACGCCATTGCGTATCCATTCCTGGGCCAACAATACCCGTCGGCGTCTGCGCTCGCAGGGTGCACATGCCAGCGCGAACGACATCGTGGTGGTGTCGGGCCCGTTACCGGTGGACGAAATCAACAAGTGCCTGCGCATCCACGGTTATTGCCGGTCTCTCTACGAACGACTGGCAACGTTGCCGCACGGCAAGCGCATCACCCACTGAACCCGGCGCCGGTCGGCCCTACTCGTAGGCCACCAGGCGGGGCCGCTCAGCTGCACTGAAAAGCGTTTGTTGCAATTGCAACAACGCCTGTTCGCGATCCGCAGGCGTGGCTTGGGTCTGCGATTGCATCAGGCGATCGCGCTCCTGGTGGTAATGGGCAATGCGTGCCTTCCATGCGGCCTCTTCGCGGTCCACCTCGGCCAGGCGGGAAGCGGCCTGCGCATCAAACGCTGCGGTGCGCAAGCGGTAGATTTCGTCGTCGCTGGCGCCCTGGGCACGGCGGGCTTGCACCTGTTGCTCGACATTCGTGACCACATGCACGGCATCGCGCTCTTTGCGCAGGGTTTCGGGCATGGCGGCATCCAAGGCGGCCAGGCGCTCTTTCTTTTGCTGGGCACTCAGGCTGGCGTCCTGGCTGATTTCCAGGCGCGCTACGGCGTCGCGGTCGTAGGCGTCTTCCATTCCGAAGAGGCCCTGAACTTCTGCCTCCGTAAAGTAACGTGCGCGCAGATCGTGCACCGTCTCCAATCGGCGGCGGATGGCCTGGATGCCATTGCCATGGACATCGGGAGACTTCTCAACATCCACCAACGCGCCTTTGTAGGCGAGATACAGATCCAAGATGCGTTTGGCACCGGGCGCCGCTTGTGGCCCCAGACGCTGGTCGATTTCGCGGCGGATCTGCTGGGTGATGACGGCCAGACCCTGCTCGCCCTGTGCGCTCAGGTAGTAGTCGAACATCCGGCGAAGCTCGGCGTAGGGCAGCACACCGCCGACGACTTGCAGATTGCCATCGGGCAGGGTCCCGGCCTGACTGGGAACAAAGGGCTGGGCAGCGGCAGTCGAGGCCGGTCTTGACGCCGCCGTTGGCCGCACCTCGGCGGTGGAAGCGCCGGTTTCGGCGCTGTCCTGGGCCAGCCACCAGCCTGCAATCACCATTGCGCAAATAGCACTGGCGATAGCGGCCTGGCGCTTCATGGGATCAGAGGCCCAGGCCCTTGAGGCGGTTGGCGTGCTGGCGGTACAAGGTGACCGGGTTGGTTTCGAACAGGTTGACCAGGCCCACAGTCTGGTTGACTTCATCCATGTGGTTCATGGCGTAGTCGTCGCGGATCACGCGACCCAGGTGGGTGGAGCAGCTGGCGACCAGGCCGTCATTCTTGGCGCCGCCAAAGGCCAGCGAGGTCAGGGCCAGGGCCGGGTCCATGATGTCGAGCAGGTTGGTGTAGGACTTGGCGCCACTCCAGGAGAAGTAGTACACGCCGCGCGCAGTGTAGGCACCCTCGCCGCAGGCGGTCGTGGGTACGCCTTCGGGGTGGGCCTGGTTGAACTTGAGCGAACCCGCCGTGCTAAGCGACTGCGCCGCCGCCAGGGAGTTCTGGTTCAGGCCCGAGCCGCCGGACAGGAAGTTAATCACCGTCGCCAGCCCGTTGGTAACCGACACCAGCACCGTATTGGTCAACGATCCGGGAGGTGCCACGCCCAGGATGACGTCGGCGACTGCAGAGCCCCTGTTCACCCCGCCCACCGAGGTAACGGACGCCACCAGATCGGGGCGCACCGATGCTACGTAGCGCGTGGTGGGGCCACCATGGCTGTGCCCGATCAGGTTGACCTTGGTGGCGCCGGTGGCGGCCAGGATCTGCTTGACCTGCGTCAGCAGTTGTTCGCCGCGCACTTCCGTGCTGTTGGCAGCGGAGACCTGGGCCACGTAGACCTTGGCACCGTCGCCGCGCAACGCGGAAGGAATGCCGTACCAGTAGTCCACCGGGCCGATATTGTCAAAACCAAACAGACCATGCACCAGCACGATGGGGTACTTGGTTTGCGTATAACCCGAAGCGTTGGCTGCCACGGGCCACAGGGATAGAGCGAGCACGCACGCGCCCAGCCAGGCCATCATATTCTTCTTCACATCCGTCTCCATTCGGGCCTTGGGCCCAGTGTGTTTAAGGGGAACTGTCCGAGAAAAAAGTGCGACCTCTTGGATGGGGGCGCTGTCGCAGGCGACCCCGTGTCAGTGAATGGTGATCACCAACCGGAATCAAAAAGCACGGTCGTGCTTTTCTGAAATGTAGCTGACCGTGCCGCGCTTGTCATTACTGGGAAACCCCAGGCTCGCACCACCACGTCAGCCTGATAACGCAATGACTCCACGTTGCTGCCGTGCACAACCAGAACGGGCGCAGCACCAGGCCCCATTGCCAGCGGCTAACATCCGCCCATGCCCGCCTACACCTTTGAAGCCCTCGATGCCCAAGGCGCCACGCAAAAGGGCGTGCTGGAAGCCGATACCGCCAAGGCTGCACGTGCGCAATTGCGTCAGCAGTCCTTGGTGCCCTTGCAGGTGGAGCCCGTCGCGGGCACACCGGGTACGCCTTCCGACGGGCGCGGCATCGTGCTCTGGGAAAGCCGGGCCATGGGTGCCACAGGGCTTGCCATTTGGACCCGCCAGCTCGCCGGCTTGGTGGCATCGGGTCTGCCGCTGGAACGGGCCTTGACGTCGCTTTCGGAAGAGGCCGACGACCTGCGCCAACGCAACCTGGTTGCGGCCTTACGTGCCGAGGTCAATGCGGGCAGCCCTTTTGCCAATGCGCTGGCCCAGCACCCACGCGAATTCAGTGCCACCTATTGCGCAGTGGTGGGCGCGGGTGAACACAGCGGCAATCTGGGCGTGGTGCTGGAGCGTTTGGCCGACGACCTGGAACAGCGCCAGGCGCTGAAGTCGCAGCTGGTGGGTGCAGCCCTGTACCCGGCCATTGTGACGCTGGTGGCCATCGTCATCGTGACATTCTTGCTGGGCTATGTGGTGCCCCAGGTGGCAGAGGTGTTTGCAGGCAGCAAACGTGCCCTGCCCTGGCTCACGGTCGTAATGCTCGCACTGGGCCAGTTTGTTCGCACCCAGGGTTGGTGGGTGTTGATGCTGCTGGCGGCCAGCGGCATCGGCTTGCATCTGGCCCTGCGACGACCGGCTCTGCGCGAGCGTTGGGATGGCGCCTGGCTGACCTTGCCTGTTCTGGGGAAGCTCTCGCGCGGCTACAACGCAGCACGCTTTGCCAGCACGCTGGCTATGCTCGCCAGCGCGGGGGTCCCCATTCTGAAAGCGCTGCAGGCCGCAGCCGACACGTTGCCCAACCAGGCCTTGCGGGCCGATGCGCAAGATGCCTTGGTTATGGTGCGCGAGGGTGCACCACTGGCTACGGCGCTGGCACAGAAGAAACGCTTTCCGGGCCTCTTAGCCATGTTCGCGCGATTAGGCGAACAGACCGGGCAGCTACCCACCATGCTGGATCGTTGCGCTACGCAACTCAGCACTGAGGTGCAGCGCCGCGCCCTTCAGTTGGCCACGCTGTTGGAGCCACTTTTGATTGTGGCCATGGGCCTGATCGTGATGCTGATTGTGCTGGCGGTGCTGCTACCTATCATCCAACTCAACCAGATGGTGCGCTAAACAGCGCACCAGAACCAGCTAAGCCGCCTGATCCACCTTGCGCAAGTACCCCATCGCGGCGCGTGGCACAACATTGAGCAATTCGGCGATGGCGTCGATGTCGTCGGGAATGGCGGGGTTCTCCCAGTCCTTGGCGGAGTGGCGCGCCAGCCGCACGGCCAGCACCACACTGCGCACGCTGGGGTGGTCGGCGTGGTAGTCGTCACAAATGCGCACCAGCAACTCCGGCAGGTGCCACAGCTTCATCAGATTCTGGCGTAGGTCGTCGATCTCCATGTTCAGAAATTGGCGCTGCGCCGCACTGGAACGCAAGCTGGGATCCATCTGCTGCGCCTGGGTCACCTGCTGCATCAGGGTGGGCGCGTGGCACCACATCAGCATCTCGGCAAAGTCGTGCAGGTAGGCAGCCAGGCGAATCGCGTCGGCATCGGTGTCCTGCCGGTGCACGGCAAAGGACAAGGCGAACCGTGCGGCGCGCTGGGCCCGCAGCATGAGTACGCGCAGCCCGTCCAGCGCGGCGGGTTGGTCGTGCAGCCATTGCTTGATGGTGGGCTGCGGGCCAAAGGCACGGAAGAACGGCCCAATGCCCATCAGCACCAGTGACGTCGTGACACTTTCTGTGGCCGTACCATGCCCAGGTTTGCGCAGGCTGGCAACATGGGCCAAGACCTTGACGATCATCAGGGGGTCTGCCGCCACGACATTGGCGATGGCGTTAGCATCGACATCGTCTTCGCACTCGCGCAGGCGCTCGATCCCGGTCGCGGTGCTGGTGCGCACCGGAATCACGGCGGTGCGGAAATAACGAGTCCAGGCCTCCACATCGGGCAAGGCCTGCTGCTGAAACGCCACGGGTGCGGGTGGAGCGGCATCAGTCATGGGCGCAGTATTAACCGGCTCCCGACGCGGGTCAAGTGTGATAACCCCGTTCAAACGGGTCAATTTGCTGCGTTTTTAGGAGCGAAATCGCTCCATTTCACGAGGGCTAGGTGGTCATTTACTGCAAGAGTGTGGTTTGCAGAAAGCGCACCGTGGTGTAGAACTCGAAGTCGGCATTGGCCTTGCGCCGAAAGCCGTGGCCTTCGTTGTCGGCCAGCAGGTACCAGACCGGCACCCCATTCTTGCGCACGGCGGCCACGATCTGTTCGGCCTCGGTGTAGGGCACGCGCGGGTCGTTCTTGCCCTGCACCACCAACAGCGGCACCTTGATGTCAGCCGCGTGGTTCAACGGTGCAATCTGCTCATGGAAAGCTCGCATGGCCGGGTCGCGCTCGTCGCCGTATTCGACGCGGCGCAGGTCGCGGCGGTAGCTCTCGGTGTTGTTGAGGAAGGTCACGAAATGGCTGATGCCCACCACGTCGATCGCCCCCTTGATCAGCGGGCTGTAGTCCACCGCCGTGGCCAGGCTCATGTAGCCGCCGTAACTGCCGCCGGTGATGGCAATACGCCCCGCATCCAGGCGGGGGTGGCTACCCACCCATTTCAAGAACTCGCCGCCATCCTTGACGGAGTCCTTGCGCTTGAACCCGTTGTCCAGGTCCAGGAAGGTCTTGCCGTACCCCATGGAGCCGCGCACGTTGGGCAGCAGCACCGCAATGCCCAGTTCATTGAGGTAGTAGTTGTAGCGTCCCATGAAGCGGACGGTGGATTGCCCTTCCGGTCCGCCATGGAAGTTGACGAGTACGGGGCGCTTGCCCGCAAACTTGGTAGCGTCCGGCAGGAAGAGCCAGGCACTCACCGACAGGCCGTCAAAGCTCTTGATCTGCACCAGTTCCGGCGACACAAACTGATCGAGCTTGATGCCTTGCGGCGCTGAAGCCACCGTCCAGCGTTCACTTTTCCCCGTGGCTACGTCCAATGTGTAAACATCGCCGGGGCTCTGGGGGGAGTTCAACGAATAGGCCACCTGCCCAGCCAGGGTTTCATGCCAATGCCCACCGCCCAGCGAGCCACTGCCAATGGCGGGCTGGGGCAATTCCTTGCCGCTGGCCGCGTCGAACAGATGCATCTCATCTCGGCCATTGGCATTGGCCACCGCCAAGATGCGCTGGCCGTCGGGAGAGAGTTGAAAGTTCTCGATGTCCCAAGGGATGTGGTGCGAGAGCACCGTCAACTTCCCGGTCTTGCGCTCCCAAACGGCGAGCTCGGAGAATTCACATCCCTGGTTGGTCGTCAGGTACAGGCGCTGGTTGTCGGGGCTCCAGGCAAAGCCAGCATACCCCGCAGCGGGGCCACCGGGCGCAGGCAGGATTTGTTGGCGTTCGCCAGTCTTGGCATGGATCAGAAACACGTCCGAGTCATTGGGCGTGCGGTATTGCTGGGCGGCGATCCAGGCGTCGTCGCTGGAAAACGCAAAACTGCCCCAGCCGCCGCCAGGCAACTCCGCCAAACGGCTGCGCTCGCCGGGCCGAAGCGGGTCCAGCAAGGTGAGCGTGGTACTGATCTGGGCGCGGCTACCGCCCTGGGCGGTTCGGTCCAATGGCACCGAGGCGACCAGGACGCGGTCACCCGCGTGGCTCCAGGCGTAGGTGCTGCGCTCGTCCTCTGCGGACAAGAGGGTCGAAGCGCGCGTATCCAGGTCCATCCGAAACACCTGGGTCGCCTCATTGCCGCCACGGTCGCGGGTGTACACGATGTAGCGACCGTGCTTGGGCTCAAACGTGGTCGTGCCCACGGGATCAGCGAAATCGGTGATGCGCTCCAGCGTGCCGCCCGGTGACTTGAGCCAGTAGATTTGGGCAATATTGGCCCCAGCCTCGCGGTGCCGCACCAGCATGGAACGTTGTGTGGGATGCCAGTCCACAAACCCATGGCCGCGAAATTCGGTATAGAGCGCCACCTTGTCCGCGATGGCTTTGGAAATGGGGGGAATGCCGTCCGTATGCAACTGGGGGTTGGGCGTAACAATGTCCTGGGCTGCGATGGGAAGCGTAAGGCCCCACACCAGCGCAGCGCCGATCAAGCGCAACAGCATGCCAATGTCTCCGTGGTATTGATGTGCCTCTATTGTGCGGCGAGCGCGGTTGCAACTGCACCCCCCAATCCGCAGTTGGTCACCCACAAAACGCATTTCGTCGCAAAGCCCGCGCTCGCCACCCTTGCGTTGCCTACAGTGCACCCCATTGCAACGACACCCACGAACGGAGCCACCCCATGAAAACCCGCCTCAGTCATCGCCTCGCCGCCCTGGCCGCCAGCACCGCTGTCTGCGCCGGACTTTTCAGCACCGTGGCCACCAGCATGTCGGTCGCACAGCTGGACGCCCGCCCACACCTGGACTTGCCCACAGTCACCGTGGTGGCCAGCCGCACCGGGGCGGCACCATCGGTCACCTATGCCAGCGCACAGGCCAAGCCCGCCGTCGCTTGTGCTAACAGTTGATCTTGCCATGCGGTATGCAGCCTGCACGTCAGGCGCAACCCCGCCATAATTCCGCTTCGCGTCGGGACGCGCCAACCGCGTCGCGTTGAACCCGACCCCCCATGCCGTGGCCGCACAACGGTCATTTCCCCCTTGGAGCTTTCTATGCTGCGTTCCCTCTTGTTTGCCGCCGTTTTCATCGCCTGCCTGCCAGGCTGCAACCAGGCCCCGGCCAAGACCGACAAGAAATCCGACAACACACCGGCCAAGCTGGTGCTGGCCCCCGAAGACGTGGTCAAGCTCGAAGGCGCCACCTTTGCCGGTGGCCCGGTGGTAACGGGCTCCATCCAGCCCGAGCGCAAGGCCGACCTGCGCGCCGAGGTATCCGCCGTGGTGCTGCAGGTACTCAAGGAGAACGGCGACGCCGTGCGCCAAGGCGACGTGCTGGTACGCCTGGACCCCACCGCCATCCAGGACGGCCTGCAGTCCGCCGAAGCGGCCGTGCGCAACGCCACGCTGGCCTTGGACCAGGCTGAGCGCAACCTCACGCGCCTGAAGACACTGCGCGAATCGGGCATGACCTCGTTGCAGGCCCTGGACGATGCCGAGGTGCGCCGCAATGCCGCGCAGAGCGAGCTTTCAGCCGCACGCGCCCGCGCTGTGCAGGCACGCCAGCAAATGGAGCGCACGGTGGTGCGTGCACCGTTTACCGGCGTAGTCAGCGACCGCAAGGTGTCGGCAGGAGACACGGCAGCCGTGGGCAAGGAGCTGCTCAAGGTCATCGACCCCACCAGCATGCGCTTTGCCGGACGGGTCTCGGCCGACAAGATCAACCAAGTCGGCATGGGCCAGAGTGCAGTGTTTCGCATCAATGGTTACGGCAACCAGGAGTTTCATGGCAAGGTCACGCGCATCGACCCAGCCGCCAACGACGTGACGCGCCAGGTGGAAGTACTCATCAGCTTCACCGACGCCCAGCAACCCCGCGTGGCCGGTCTGTATGCCGAGGGCACCATCGCCGCCACGCAAACCCGCGTGCTGGCCCTGCCCGAATCAGTCATCGCCAAGGCGGGCGACAAGGCCACGGCCTGGCGCGTAAACAACACCACCTTGCAAAAGGTGGATGTCGCGCTGGGCAGCCGTGACGCTCGCACCGGTTACCTGGAGATCCGCAGTGGTCTGGCCGAAGGGGATGTGGTGTTGCGCAACCCTGGCTCCAACTTCAAGGACGGGCTTGCGGTGGAATGGGCGCCTGCCAAGTCCGCAGCACCGGCCGGCGCCGCCTCCGAGGCCGCTGTGGCAGCCACTTCTGCAGCCAGCCAAGGGAAGTAAACGCCATGTTCCTTTCCAATTTCAGCGTCAAGCGCCCCATTGCCACCATCGTACTCATCATTGCGCTGATGGCGCTGGGTCTGCTGGCCATGAGCAAACTGCGCGTGAACCAAAGCCCGGACGTGGAAGTGCCAGGCCTGTTCGTCACCATGGCCTATCCGGGTGCGTCGCCCGACACGGTGGAGCGCGAGATCATCAACCGGCTGGAGAAATCGCTACAAAGCATCTCTGGCGTGAAAGAGGTCTACGGCACGGCCTCAGAAGGCAATGCCCGCTTTGATGTGCAGTTCGACTTCAAGAAAAACATGATCGAAGCCACGGACGAGGTGCGCAACGCCATCTCGGCCCTACGCTACAAGCTGCCCACCGAGATGCGCGAGCCCGTGCTGCGTCGCTACGACCCCTCGGCCCAGCCCATCATGAACATGGCCCTGTCGTCCAGCCGCGAGAGCCATGCCGCCATTTCACGCCTGGCCGAGGACGTGCTGGCCGACAAATTGCGCGCCATCCCTGGCGTGGCATCAGTCAACATCAGCGGCTCGCTCAAGCGAGAACTTTCGGTACTGCTGCGCGCCGAGCGCCTGCGCGAATACAACGTTTCCGTCAGTGATGTGGTAAACGCCCTGCGCGCCCAGAACACCAATGCGCCGGTCGGCAAAGTGCGCGGCAGCCTGGACGAAGAAAGCATCCGCCTGGTCGGGCGCATCGAGTCACCGGCCGAGTTTCAAGACGTGGTGGTCAAGCGCTTTAACGGTCAGATCGTACGCCTGGGCCAGGTTGCCACCATCCAGGACGGTTTTGCCGATATCGATAGCTTGAGCATCCGCAGCGGCAAGCCCAATGTGGGCATATTCGTGACCCGCTCACGCGACGCCAGCACCGTCACGGTAGCCGACCAGGTGCGCAAGATGGTCAAAGAGCTCAACGCCGAGTTCGAGAAAGAGCGCCCCGGCACCAAGCTCGACATCACCCGCGACGGCGGCATCGACGCCCAGCGCAGCCTTAACAACGTGATCGAGTCCCTGGTGCTAGGCGCGGTGCTGACCATCTTTGTGGTCTACGCCTTCCTGAACTCCTGGCGCTCCACCCTGATCACGGCACTCTCCCTGCCGACCTCGGTGATTGCCGCCTTCATTGCCGTGTGGCTGTGCGGCTTCACGCTGAACTTCATGACGCTCTTGGGCCTCTCCTTGGCCATTGGCGTGCTGATCGACGACGCCATCGTGGTGCGCGAGAACATCGTGCGCCACATGCAGATGGGTGCTGACCGGCGCACTGCCTCGCTGGAGGGCACGGCCGAAATCGGCCTGGCCGTGGCTGCCACCACCTTCTCCATCATTGCGGTGTTCATTCCGGTGGCCTTCATGCCCGGCGTCTCGGGCGAGTGGTTTAGGCCATTTGCCTTGACCGTGACCTGCTCGGTGTTGGTCAGCCTGGCGATCTCGTTCACGCTGGACCCGATGCTGTCGGCCTTCTGGGGCGACCCACCCGACCACCACACCGCCCCCAAGAAGGGGCTGGGGCGTTTCCTGCAGCGTTTCAACGACTGGTTTGACCACCAGGCCGACCGCTACGGCCACGTGATCGCCTGGGCGCTGCACCACCGCAAGTGGATGACGGCCATCGCCTTGCTGAGTTTCGTTGGCGCCATCGTGTTGCAGGCCAAGTGGGGCGGCACGGCTTTTCTGCCCGCCTCGGACTCGGGCAACCTGATGATCGAGGTGCGTACGCCACCGTCCTCCTCGGTGGAGTACGCCAAGCTCAAGATGGAGCGCGCCGCCGAAGTGGCGCGCAGCCTGCCCGAAACCAAGGAAACCAACAGCAACATCGCAGCCAATGGCGGGCGCATCTACGTCGACATCGGCAAGCGCAACACCCGTGTGCGCGGCGCCAAGGAAGTTGCCGCCGAGCTGCGGGAGAAGGTGCGCACCCTGGTCGGTGCCGAGTACACGGTGCTCGACGACCTGAACAACGGTGCACGCAAACCCATCCAGATCGACTTCACCGGGCCGGACTCGCGCAAACTGCTGGAGATCACCAGCACCTACATGGACAAGCTGCGCCAGGTGCCTGGAGCCGTGGATGTGGGGCTGTCGCAGCAAGACCCGCGCAAGGAACTCAAGATCGAACTCAACCGCGGCCTGGCCAACTCCATGGGCATCTCCGCCAACGACGCGGCACAGGCCCTGCGCGTGGCCTTTGCGGGTATTGAGGTGGGCGACTGGGTCGATCCGGGCGGAGAAACTCGCGACGTGGCCGTGCGCCTGGACCCTGCCGACCGGGTAAGCAAGGAAAACATCGAGCGCCTGCCTATCGCCGTGACCGGCAGCAACCTGATGGTGCCGCTGGAGCAGATCGCCACCATCAGCATGGGCAAGGGCCCCTCGGGCATCGAGCACTCCAACGGCAAACGCAACATCACGGTATCGGCAAACGCCCAGGGCCGCTCGCCCGGCGAGGTTACCGAAGACGCCATGAAGCTGGCCAAGGCGATGGAATTTCCGCCCGGCTATGGGCTGGAACTCGGTGGTGCCGGTCAGGACCAGAAAGAGCTGTTTACCGAGATGACCATCGCTTTGGTCTCGGGCATCGGCCTGATGTACCTGATTCTGGTGATGCAGTTCGGCTCGTTTACCGCGCCACTGGCGGTGATGCTGTCGCTGCCACTGTCGCTGATTGGTGTGGTGGTCGCGTTGATCGTGACGCGTGGCACGCTCAACCTGATGAGCTTCATCGGCATCATCATGCTCATGGGCCTGGTGGCCAAGAACGCCATTCTGCTGCTGGACGCCACCCGCAAACGCGAGGCCGAGGGCGTGGACCGCGAGGAAGCGCTCATGGACGCAGGCCGCAAGCGCCTGCGCCCCATCCTGATGACCACCTTCGCACTAATTGCCGGCATGTTTCCCGTGGCGCTGGGCCTGGGCGAAGGCGGCGAGTTCTACCAGCCGCTGGCGGTGGCCATCATTGGCGGCACCATCACTTCCACCCTGCTCACGCTGCTGGTGGTGCCCACCTTCTACGACAGCATCGAAATTGCCCGCGACCGCATGTTTGCGAAGTTCCAGCGTCGCCTGCAGGTACGCCACGTGGCCATTGCCTTCGTGGCCACCTTCGGCGAGGCGATTCTGACGCTCTTGGGCATCCGCGCGCTGTGGCGCGGCCTGCTGCGCCTGCGTGATAACGGCTGGCGACGCAATTGGCGCCTCAAGGCAGCGCCCGCCGAACGGTAGTGGGTTCACCCCGGCAGTGCCGGGGTGTGCCGTTTACTATGTAATTCGTAGCAACATCGCCAGCATTTACGGGGGCTACCACCCCATTTGAACAAAAATGCCTGCGCGAGGCAGGCATGGTATGCGGGTAGGTGCCAGTCAGAACGGAATGTCGTCGTCCATGTCATCAAAACCGCTGGCGGGCTTGGGTGCTGGGGCTTGGCGCACCGGGGCTGCCGCAGGCGCGGGTGCACGTGGCGCGCTGGCGGCACGGCGCGGCGCGCTGTCGTAGCCACCGTCATCGCCTGCCGGTTCGCCCATGCCCTGGCGGCTGCCCAGCATCTGCATGGAATCGGCCCGGATTTCGGTGGTGTATTTTTCCTGGCCGGACTGGTCGGTCCACTTGCGCGTGCGCAGGCTGCCTTCCACATAGACCTGCGAGCCTTTGCGCAGATATTGGCCGGCGATTTCGGCCAGACGGCCATTGAACACGACGCGGTGCCATTCGGTGATCTCGCGCATTTCGCCGGTTTGTTTGTCTTTCCACTTGTCGGTGGTGGCGATCGTCACGTTGGCAACCGGGTCGCCATTGGGAAACACGCGCGTCTCGGGGTCGCGCCCCAGGTTGCCGACGAGGATGACTTTGTTGACGGATGCCATGGTTTCTTTCTCCTGAATCGGGCCGAGTTTATCCGGCCTTGGCGGCCCCGGCGCCTGCGCTTGCGGGCATTTGCATGGGCCAGGCCGCCAGCAGCCAGGCCAGCACGGCCAGCGCACAGGTCAGGAACAGCGCCTGCGCACCATAGCCCTTGACCAGCCAGCCGCCCACGGCGCCCCCGGCAAAGAAGCCCAGCGACTGCAGACTGTTGTACACCCCCAGCGCCATGCCGCGCGCCTGGGGTGGGGCCAGGCGGGAGGCCAGGCTGGGTTGGCTGGCCTCCAGCACATTGAAGGCACAGAAAAACGCAAACAGCACCGCACCCAGCGTGAGCACGGTCGGTGCCTGACCCACCTGCGATGCAAATACCAGCTCCACCCCCAGCAGCAAGGCCACACTGCCCAGAAACACCGCACGCAGGTAGCCGCGCTTTTCCAGCGGAAATAGCACCGCCCCCATGGCAAAGAAGGACAGCAGCACCGCCCCCAGGTACACCTGCCAGTGCGCCTGCTTCTCCAGCCCGGCGGCCACCAGCATGGCCGGAATGGCCACCCACATGGACAGCTGCACCGCATGCAGCACAAACACGCCCAGGTACAGACGCAGCAGGCCTGCGCGTGCAAAGACTGCGGTCAGCGCCTCGCGCCAACCCAGCACTTCGTGCGCGTGCCGCGCGGGCTCGGCAGGCACCCACCAGATCACCACCGCAATGCCCAGCAGCGCCAGGATGCACGTCAATGCAAACATGCCGCTCAGTCCCAACCAATTGTTGAGCAAGGGGGACAGCACCAGCGCCAACGCAAACATCAAGCCGATGCTGGCACCGACGATAGCCATGGCCTTGGTGCGCACGGCATCGCGGGTCTGGTCGGCCAGCAGGGCCGTGACGGCAGCCGAGATAGCGCCAGAACCTTGTATCGCCCGGCCAGCCACCAGCCACACCATGCTGGGCGCCCAAGCGGCAATGCCACTGCCCAGGGCAAACAACCCCAGGCCGAACACCATGACGCGCTTGCGCCCAAGGCGGTCGGACGCAGCGCCAAACGGCAATTGCAGCAGGCCCTGCGTCAGCCCGTAGATACCCATGGCCAAGCCGATGAGTGCCGGGTTGTCGCCGCCGGGGTACTTGCGGGCCTCCAGGGCGAACACGGGCAACACTAGGAACAAGCCCAACATGCGCAGGGCGAAGATCAAGGCCAGCGACGCGCTGGCGCGGCGCTCCAGGGGGGTCATGGTGGAAGCGGTCCCGCCGCTGGAGGGTTCGGTGGACACGGATGTCTGAGACGGCACGGCAGTGGGTTCGGGCAATGGCAGGAGTGCCCCGGCAACAGCAAAGTCGGCATTGTCGCCCATCCCGGCCGAAAGGGCTGGGCAGAGTCGGTACAGGCTCACTATGATGGTAGGTTTCCCCATTTTTACCTGCGGGGCCCTTCTTGAACACATCTTCTGACGGCAACTACCTCGGCCACGCCCTGCGCCAACCGGTCATCAGCGTGCGCGGTGCGCGCACGCACAACCTCAAGAACATCGACCTGGACATTCCGCGCAACCAGTTGGTCGTCATCACCGGGCTGTCGGGTTCGGGCAAGTCCAGCCTGGCGTTTGACACCCTGTATGCAGAAGGCCAGCGCCGCTATGTGGAGAGCCTATCGACCTATGCGCGCCAGTTCCTGCAGATGATGGACAAGCCCGATGTGGATGTGATTGAAGGGCTGTCGCCCGCTATCTCCATCGAGCAAAAGGCCACCAGCCACAACCCGCGCTCCACGGTGGGCACGGTAACCGAGATCCACGACTACCTGCGCCTCTTGTTCGCCCGCGCCGGCACGCCCTATTGCCCAGATCACCAGCTGCCACTACAAAGCCAGACCGTGAGCCAGATGGTCGATGCGGTGCTGGCCCTGCCCGCCGACACCCGCCTGATGGTGCTGGCCCCGGTGGCGCGCGAGAAGAAGGGCGAATTCCAGGACCTGTTCGCCGACATGCAGGCCCAGGGTTACGTGCGTTTTCGCATCAATGGTTCAGTGTTCGAAGCCGACGACCTGCCCGCACTCAAGAAGACCGAGAAGCACGACATCGATGTGGTGATCGACCGCCTGAAGGTGCGTCCGGCCAGCGACCCTGCTGCCCAAGGCCTGCCCCAGCGCCTGGCCGAGAGCTTCGAGGCCGCCCTGCGGCTGGCCAGCGGTCGGGCCATCGCCCTGGAGATGGATGGCAATAACTCTCAATTTGATAGCAACACATCCAGCAAAGACGGGGGCCAATCGCCTAAAGAACATTGGTTTAATGCCAAGTTCGCCTGCCCAGTGTGCGCCTACGCCATTGCCGAACTGGAGCCACGGCTGTTCTCGTTCAACTCCCCGGTGGGGGCCTGCCCCGGCTGCGACGGCCTGGGCAGCCAGGAATTCTTCGACCCGCAGCGGGTGGTGGCGTTTCCCTCCCTGAGTCTGGCCAGCGGTGCCATCAAGGGCTGGGACCGGCGCAACGGTTACTACTTCGCCATGCTGGAGAGTCTGTCCAAGCACTACAAGTTTGATGTGGAGGCGCCGTTCGAGTCGCTGCCCGAGCCGGTTCGCCAGGCCATCCTGTACGGCTCTGGGGAGGAGGCCATTCGCTTCCACTACGTCGTGGACTCCGGTGCCAATGCGGGCAAAAAGGTGGCCAAGAAGCACCCCTTCGAGGGCATCATCCCCAACATGACGCGACGCTACCGCGAGACCGATTCGGCCGTGGTGCGCGAAGACCTGGCCCGCCTGCGCAGCATGCAGCCGTGCCCGGACTGCGACGGCGCGCGCCTGCGCCTGGAAGCGCGCCATGTGCGCGTGGGCACGGGCGCCGATGCACGCACCCTGCACGCCATCAGCCGCGCCACGCTGGCGCAGAGCCTGGCCTACTTTGAGGGCTTGCATCTGGACGGCGCCAAAGGCGACATCGCCGCCAAGGTGATTCGCGAGATTGCCCTGCGCCTGAAGTTCCTCAACGACGTGGGACTGAACTACCTGAGCCTGGAACGCAGTGCCGAGACACTGTCGGGCGGGGAGAGCCAGCGCATCCGCCTGGCCAGCCAGATCGGCTCCGGGCTCACGGGCGTGATGTACGTGTTGGATGAACCGTCGATTGGACTGCACCAGCGCGATAACGACCGCCTGATCGGCACCCTGCAACACCTGCGCGACCTGGGCAACAGCGTGCTGGTGGTGGAGCACGATGAGGACATGATGCGCGCGGCCGACCACATCATCGACCTCGGGCCCGGCGCGGGCGTGCACGGCGGGCGCGTCACGGCCCAAGGCAGCTTTGACGCTGTGCGCGCCAACCCCGAATCGCTCACCGGGCAGTACCTGGCAGGCACGCGCCGAATTGCCGTGCCCCGGCGCCACGCGCCTGGCAGCGACGTGCTGCGCGTGGTGCAGGCCAGCGGCCATAACCTGAAGGACGTGACAGTGGACTTCCCCGTGGGCCTGTTCACCTGCGTCACCGGCGTGTCGGGCTCGGGCAAGTCCACCTTGGTCAACGATACGCTGTATGCCGCCGTGGCACGCACCCTGTACCGCGCCCACGAAGAACCGGCGCCGCATGCGTGCATCGAGGGCCTGGAGCATTTCGACAAGGTCATCAACGTGGACCAGTCACCCATCGGTCGCACGCCGCGCTCCAACCCGGCCACTTACACGGGCCTGTTCACCGCCATCCGTGAGCTGATGGCCGAAGTGCCCACGGCGCGCGAACGCGGTTATGGCCCGGGGCGCTTTTCCTTCAACGTGGCCGGTGGCCGCTGTGAGGCCTGCCAGGGAGATGGCATGGTGAAAGTGGAAATGCACTTCCTGCCCGATGTGTATGTGCCTTGCGATGTGTGCCACGGCCAACGCTACAACCGCGAAACGCTGGAGGTGCAGTACAAGGGCAAGAACATTGCCCAGATCCTGGACCTGACGGTGGAAGCCGCGTTTGAATTCTTGAGTGCCGTGCCCGCCATTGCGCGCAAGCTGCAGACGCTGCTGGATGTGGGCCTGTCCTACATCAAGCTCGGCCAGGCAGCCACCACGCTGTCAGGCGGCGAAGCCCAACGGGTCAAGCTGGCCCTGGAACTGTCCAAGCGCGATACCGGGCGCACGCTCTACATCCTGGACGAACCCACCACCGGCCTGCACTTTGCCGACATTGCCCTGCTGCTCAAGGTGCTGCACCAGCTGCGCGACGCAGGCAACACCATCGTGGTGATCGAGCACAACCTAGACGTGATCAAGACCGCCGACTGGCTGATCGACATGGGCCCCGAAGGCGGCGCTGGCGGGGGTACCGTGCTGGGAGTGGGCACGCCGGAATCACTGGCGGCCCACCCCGACAGCCATACCGGGCGCTACCTGGCACGGTTGCTGCAACGCGACACCGCCGGGCCCCGGCCCAATGGGAACACCAGCGGCTGGACCGGCGCATTATGATGGCACGATTCCCTTCCACTTGCCGTGGTCCATTCATGCACCTGTTTGCGCGCATTGCCGATATCCAGAGTCTGCCCGGGCCCGACGCCCCGGTCCAGGCGTTGCTGCATCAGGTGCAGCGGGCCTGGTATCTGCGCCAGCACGATCCCGTGCAAAGTGGGCAAGCGGTGCTGGTAGCCCAGGCGCTGCTGGCCAACGAGGAACTGGTACTGCCCACCACGGTGCGCATTCGCACCCAGGCACGACTGCTGCTGGTCCAGGCGGAAGGGCACTGGCTGCGGGCGGACTTTGAAGCGGCCCAGGCGCTGGCACAAGACGCTCTGGCCCTGGACGACACGGTGCACGACCAGGCCATCCACGCCGATGCCAATTTCCTCTTGTCCCAGGTGCACTCCAACAGCGGCAACCTGACCCAGCGTGATGCCTGCCTGGATCGCGCGGTGGACGCAGCCACGCTGGGACAGGACTCCGAGCGCATCGATTTTCTAGAGGCCACCCAGGCCCGCTACGCGTCGTTGCGTGATACGCGCCAGGCGCTCGTACGCTGGGGCCAGCGGTTCAGCACAACACCGCAGAACCTGCAACCATCAGTAGCACCTGCAGAGCACAATTTTCTGGGCACCATCAAATACAACACCGGCCATTTTGCCGAGGCCTTGCAGCACCTCAACCTGTGCTTTGAAGGGGCCTGCGAAACCGGACAGATCGTCACGGCCGTCACGGCTGCGGTCAACGCCGGCAACACCTACGTCGGCTTGAATGACCATGAAGCCGCGCTGGAATGGTTGAACAAGGGCCTGGACCTGGCGCGCGCCCATAGCTGGCCGCTGACCTTGGGTCCCTGCCTGCGCCAGATCGGCGAAATCATGCGCATCATGGGGCGCCTGGATGTGGCGCAGGCGCAGCTGAACGAGGCACTGCAGGTGTTTGCACCTCTGCAGAATTCACGCAACTTCGGCCTGGTGTTGGCGGCCTTGGGCGACCTGGCCCTGGACCAGGGTGACTTTGACCGCGCCCGCACCCTGTTCGCCGAGAAGATCGCACGCGCCAAGGCCATGGGCCAGATCGACCAGGAGATCGAAGGTCAGTTGGGCCTGGCGCGCGCGCTCATGGGTGTACAGCGCATGGACGAGGCCCAGTTTGCGGTTTCACGCGCTTTGACCCTGGCGCAAGGCCAGGGTGCCACCGTGCTGGTCATCAGCGCCTTGCGCCTGCTGGCCCAGTTGCACCGCGCATGGGGTCGGCGCGAAGAGTCATTGATGTACCTGGAACAAGCGCTCTCGGCAGCACGGAGCATCGTGGGCTATTTGCTGCCAGGTGAACTGCTGCTGGAACTGGCGGGCGAGTACGCTCATGTCGGGCGTTTTGAAGAGGCCTACCAAACCGCTGTGGCAGCAGGTCAGGCGCGCGAGCGGGTTCTGACGCAAGACGCGGCCAACCGTGCCACGGCCATGCAGGTGCGGCTTGACACCGAGCGTTCACGCACGGAGAGCGAGTTCCACCGTCGCCAAGCCGAGGCAGAAGGTCGGCGCGCCGAACTGCTACAACAAACGAGCGACACCTTGGCCCTACTGGGCACCATCGGCCAGGAGATCACCTCGCAGCTCGACAAAGAAGGCGTTTTTGCCTGTATCGAGCGGCATGTGCACGGGCTGCTCGATGCATCGAGCTTCACCATCTACCTGATGGATGCCGACGGGCAGGGCCTGACATCGGTGTACGACATGGAAGAAGGTCGGCGCCTGCCGTCTGACCACGTTCGCCTGAACGATCCGCGCTCGTTTTCGGCCCGCTGCGTGCGGGAACGCACCGAATTGCTGGTCGATTTCTCCGATCCGGGCTTGCAAGTCAATTACGTACCGGGCACGTTGGCCACGCTGAGTGCGCTGTTTGCACCGTTGACCGTGGCCAACCGCATCCTCGGAGTGATGACCATCCAGTCCACGCGCGCGCATGCCTATGGCGACAATGCGCGGCTGGTCTTTCGCACCCTGTGCGCCTACGCCGCTATTGCGCTGGACAATGCCGTGGCCTACGCCCACCTGCGCGACGCCAAGGACCAACTGGTGGTGCAGGAGAAACTGGCGGCCCTGGGATCGCTGGTGGCGGGCGTGGCCCACGAACTCAATACCCCGTTGGGCAACAGCCTTCTCACGGCCACATCGCTACGCGACCAGACCCAGCAGCTTGAATTGACCGTCGTCTCGGGCAACCTGCGCCGCAGTACCCTGACCGATTACCTGTCCATGAGCCGTGAAGGGCTGGATCTGGTCATTCGCGGACTGCACGCCGCCGGAGAACTGGTGCAAAGCTTCAAGCAAGTGGCGGTAGACCGGGCCACCGAACAGCGGCGCCCCTACGACCTGTTGCGCACCAGCCAGGAAGTGGTGGCCACACTCAGCCGCAGCATCCAGCGCGCCGGTCACCGGATCGAAATCGACATCCCACCCGACCTGATCATCGACGGCTACCCTGGACCTTATGGCCAGGTGCTGACGAATTTCATCAACAACGCGATGTTGCACGGGTTCGAGGGGCGCACTGGCGGCTTCATGTTGCTGCGCGCGCGCTTGCTCAGCCCCGACCAGGTGGACGTGGTCTTCAGCGATGATGGCTCCGGCATTTCCGCTCCCAACCTCAAGCGCGTGTTCGACCCGTTCTTCACCACCAAGATGGGCCAGGGTGGTAGCGGCCTGGGGCTTTCCATCAGCTACAACATCGTCACCGGTTTGTTTGGCGGTGAATTGCTGGTGAACAGTACACCCGGCCTGGGCACCAGCATCACCATCCGCATGCCGGTGCGGGCGCCCCGACAGGCCGGGCAATCCCACTTCGCCGAAACATTGCGGGCCGGGCTCTAGCAGGCAGCTGGCGCTACAGCGCGGCGGCGCTGGGGCGCTGGGCAACGCGATCGCGCCAGGCTTGCAGCGCCGGCAGGCCTTCTTTGCCAGGGTTGAACTTCATCAGGCGTGCAAATTCAATGGCGCAGAACGCCGTGATGTCGGCAATGGTGAAACGTGAACCGGCCATCCATGGCTGGCCTTCGAGCACGTGGTCCAGCCACTGCGCAACCTCCAGAACCTTGGGCGCCTGGGCCTGCCCGAACTCGGGAAACTGCGGCTGCTCCAATGCCGCCAGGCCCGGATGGGTGTGGCGGATGACGTTGGCAATGCCACCCAACAGGTAAAACTCGACCCGCCGGTCGGCCATCTCGATAAAGGCACGTTCTTCAAAGCCCTCCCCCATCAGGTTGGGCTCAGGGACCAGGCCTTCGAGGTAGGTACAGATGGCGCGGGTTTCGGTGAGCACACGCCCATCATCGAGTTCCAGGGCCGGTACCTTTGCCAGCGGGCTCTTGGCGCGGTAGGCATGTCCCTTGTGCTCGTGCGTGTTCAGGTCGACGTTGACCAGGCTGATGTTGGTAATGCCTTTTTCCATCATGAACATCAGCACGCGGCGGGGATTGGGTGCGCGCTGCGCAACATACAACTGCATGATCAGACTCCTGCTTGGCGGGACTTGCCCATTTCTACCATGTTGCGCGCTGCTTCCGAGAACTTCTGCGCGGCTTCGCTGCCATCGCGGCGCAGCTCCAGGGTAGAGGGCGGATTCTGCAAGCCGCGCTGCACCGCCTCGCGCCCACCAACCAGAGCCAGCCAGCGTTGCAGGTGGGGCAGGTCATCCACCTCCACACCCGACCAGCGGTGGGTGCGCACCCAGGCCCAGTTGGCAATGTCGGCAATCGAGTAGTCACCAGCCAGGTACTCGTGGTCTTTCAGGTGACCGTCCAGCACGCGAAACAGGCGCTTGCTCTCGCCCTGGTAACGGTCGATGGCCGGTTGGATCTTCTCGGGGAAATAGCGGTAGAACACATTGGCCTGGCCCATCATCGGGCCGACGCCGCCCATCTGGAACATCAGCCACTGCACGACCCGCGAGCGGCCCTTTACATCGGCAGGCATCAAGCGCCCGGTCTTCTCGGCCAGGTACATGAGGATGGCTCCGGATTCGAACACGGCAAAGTCGTCCGCGTCGTGATCGACGATGGCCGGAATGCGCCCATTGGGGTTGATGGCCAGAAAGCCGGGCTGTTTTTGCTCCCCCTTGGACAGGTCCAGCACCTTCAGGGCATAGCGCAGTTCGAGCTCCTCCAGCGCAATGGAAATCTTGTGACCATTGGGGGTGGCCGCCGTGTAAAGATCAATCATGGGCGCTCCTGCAGGGAAGGCATGGCAATGTGCCCATTATGGGCACGCCAGCGGTACGCCGTGTCGCGCGCAGGACTATCCCATGAAGCCCATGTTGGTGGGGTAGTCCGGTCGGCCAGCGCCGACACCGAAGTGACGCAGGTTGGGCAGGATGCCGGCCAGTTCGGCATCGGCCACGCCAAACCATTTGGCCAAGGTGGCGGCGTATTGATCGACCGACGTCGTGGGCAACAATCGCCCCTGCCCCACGTGCCATTGGTCCTGCGCAGCGCTGGTACTGCCCACGCTCACCGGTGGTGGCGTGCCATAGAACGCCGCCCCCCGCACCGCACCGCCCACCACCAGATGGTGGCTGCCCCATCCGTGGTCGGAACCATCGCCATTGGATGTGAGCGTGCGCCCGAAGTCCGATGCCGTAAAAGCAGTGACCTGGTTGGCCACCCCCATTTCCACTGTGGCGTTGTAAAAGGCCGTCATGGCTTCGCTGACCTTGGTCAGCAGACCCGGGTGCTGCGAGATCAGGTTGTCGTGCAAGTCAAAGCCACTCAGCGACACCAAAAACACCTGGCGCTTGGTGCCCAGCGAACCCCGCGCACCAATCAGGCGTGCCACCATCTTCAACTGGTCGGCCAATGAGTTGCTGGTGGGGAACTGGGTGCCCAGGTTGATGCCCGTCAAGCCCGATGTGATCTGCGCTTCGGCGCCAATGGCGCGCGTGGTGACCCGGTTGTATTCGTTTTCCAGAACATGGGTGCGCGGCTGCTGCAGCAAGGTCGCCATGGCGTTCTTGACTGCACTGGAGCCGTAGACGTTGTTCTTCACCGCATTGATGGCCACGGCGCCGCTGGTGCTGACCTGGTACGAGAGCGCACTGTCACCCGACAGGAAGACTGCATTGCCGGTGACATTGATGCAGGTGAACAGCGAATTGCCATTGCTGGTCAGTGCCAGGTCACCCAGGTTGCCGCCCCACCCAATGGTGGAGCCTTCCGGCGATGATGACTGCCAAATCGATTGCTGGTCGTTGTGCGAAAACAGTTTGGGTGGCAGCGGGTAATTGGTGCGGTCCGCACCGCTGTACTGGGCGCGTGTCAAGGGTACGACCAGTGGCCCCACGTTGAGTTGCACCGCCGCCTTGCCGCTGTTGAACAGGTTGGCCAGCCCGGTCATGGACGGATGCAACGCGTATTGGCGCCCACCGGCTAACGGCACCGTGGGGTTCAGCAGCGTTGCCGCCAGTGCCGACTTGGCTAGAGCGATGCCACCCGCCGTCTGGCCCGCACCACCACCACGAATCGCGCTATACAAGTTATAGCTGGCATCATCGTAGGTGACGACCGTGTTGGCGTAGTCATTGCCACCGTACAGGAACACGCACACCAATGCCTTGTAGTCGGAAGCATCGAAAGCCGCCGCTTCGCCAATGGCCGCCAAGTTCAGTGCCATAGGCAAGGCTGTTCCGCTGAGCGCGAGTTGGGCGCTGCGGCGCAGAAAGGCGCGACGGGAATGCTTGTCAGGGTCGAGCAGGTGCATGGCGCGTCCTATTTCTGGATGAGGTATTCCGAGCAGCCCATAACCATCAGCACAGCTGCGGCCACCCGATTGAGCTTGACGCTGTCGGTGCTGGTGGCCGTAACCGGCGTGGCGTTGAGCGCGCCGATGATGAGGTTCTGGTTCGCCTCCGACATCTGTCCGGCGCACAGCACCAGATTCAGTCGGCGCACCAAGGCCGTGGCATCGGTCACCAGCGCCAGTTCGGCGATGTAGGTGGCGGTGATGTCATAGCCATTGGTGGAATTGCTGCCAGCGTTGGGTTGGTCGGGCGCGTTGACGTAAATGCCGTTGCGCACGATGTTCTGCATGGCATTGAGGTAGCCGCCAACGGTACTTTCGTTAACCAGCTGGAATTCCGGCGCAGGAGTCTGCGACGCGCTCAAAGCGGTAGATGGCGGAACATAGCCTGGTCGAAAGAAGTTAAACACCGACGGTGAGCGCAACGGACTCTGGCCCAGCTGCGTGGCCGGGTTGCTGGTGTCTCCGATCTTCCAGCTGCCGCGTGCAGACTGAATGCCAAACGTGCGCCCCCATTGCACAAAGCGCAGGATGGGTTCACGCAGCTTGCCAAACCCGCTCTGGGCGGCCGTTGCGGGATTGCGCGCCTCGTCGTCCAGCAGCACCGCAGCGAATACCGCCTTCAAGTCACCCCGCACGCCCGAACCGTTGTTGGCAAACGCACCCGCCACGCGGGCTACATAGGCCGGACTGGGGTTGCTGGTCACCAGACGCTGAATCATCTGCTTGCCAAAGAAAGGGCCCACATTGGGATGGTTGAACAGCACATCCAACGCCGTTCGGAGCGCCGCGGTGCCGTCCGTATTGGCGGGCACGGTGGCTCCCAGAAATGTGGCAGCCAGGCTGGAATGGTTGGTCGCCGTCAGTCGCATGGGCAGGCGCGTGAAGTCGGTGCTGGGGATGGTGCGCCCGCTGACCGGTTCTACCGTATTGACATTGGTCGTGCGATCAAAATCCCAGCCCGTGAACACGCGAGCAATGTTGGTGATATCAGCCTGGGTGTAGGTTTCGATCTTGTTGCCGTTGGCGTCGCGCTTTTCCGTACCATCGGCGTTGAGCTGGTACAGGCCGATGGAAAACAGCTGCATCACCTCGCGACCGTAGTTTTCGTCCGGTGCCCGGCCCGTAGCCGGGTTCTCCTTCATGTTGCCCTTGGTATTGAGATACCAACCCATGGCGGCGTTGAGCGTGACAGCCTCCAGCAGGGTGCGGTAGTTGCCCAAGGCATTGGAAACGAGCAGGTCCCACCATGCGGCAATGGCATGGCTGCGCCACGCGAAATCCAAACCGGTAAGGGACACCACAAAGAACTCGGACAACGCCAACGCCAGGCGTTTGCGCACCCCGTCGCTGGACGTCATGAGCTGGTTCCAGATCATGTAGTCGCCAGGGTAGCTGTTGTCGTAGTAGTTGGTGGCGCTGCTGATGGTGGCGTACCCACGCTGGTTCAGCCAATCGAAACCGGTGGTACTGGCGGGCGCCCCAAACTGGGCATTCAACCAGGTCGCATAGCCCTGAGCACGCACGGCGGCAATATCGGCGTCGGGCGCATGGAACTGTGCCTGCAGCAGAAATCGCACGGCGTCGGCATCGCTGGTTGGCGTGGTGTAGTTGAAACCCGTAGAGCCGCTACCCACGACACCGGAGGTTCCACCAGGCGGAGCGGCCGTCCCCCCGCCCCCGCCTCCGCAAGCACTGAGCAGGGCCGCGCTGGCTGCTGCGGCGCCCGCTGCCGCCAGCGGTGCTGCTGCGTCAGGCGGCAAGGGGTCGGTCGTTGGCGTAGGGGACATGGGCTGATCCCGGAAATTGAGGATCGCCCAGCATAACGGCTGGCAGGTGGCGACGCTGTGACAAATGCGCCGCGTCAGCGCTTCAAGTGTTACGCGCTGTAACAGGCAGCTGCCAGCGCGGCCCGGGTGGCTTCTGCAACGCGGCGCGCCGCCTTGGCATAGTCTGCGCCAGCCGAAGCGTACAAGATGGCGCGCGAAGAGTTGACCACGATGGGTGCGAGCGTTTGTTCGCCATCGCGCCGCCAACCCGCCTTGACCGTGGCCGCCGCGTCGCCACCTTGCGCGCCGACGCCCGGAATGAGCAAGGGCACGGTGGGCGCCAGCATGCGCACACGCTCGATTTCCGCAGGGTAGGTGGCACCCACCACCAGGCCCAATTGCCCGTTCAGGTTCCAGGGGCCTTGGGCCAGCTTGGCGATATGCTCGTACAACAACGGCGTTCCCGGCACATCGGCCAAGCGACGCGATTGCAGGTCGTCCCCACCGGGATTGGAGGTGCGGCACAGCAGGAATGCCCCCTTGCCGTGGTACTTGAGGTAGGGCGCGACCGAGTCAAATCCCATGAAGGGCGACAAGGTCACGGCGTCGGCGCCATAGCGCTCGAAGGCCTCGATGGCGTACTGCTCGGCGGTGCTGCCGATGTCGCCGCGCTTGGAGTCCAGGATCACCGGCACTTTGGGAGCAACGGCCCGGATATGGGCCACCAGGCGTTCCAGTTGCGGCTCTGCCCGGTGTGCGGCAAAGTAGGCGATCTGCGGTTTGTAGGCCAGTACCAGATCGGCAGTAGCGTCCACCATGGCGGCACAGAAGTCGAAGATGCGTCCGGCGTCGCCCCGCCAGCCATCGGGAAACTTGGCGGGTTCGGGGTCCAGGCCGACGCACAGAAGGGAGCCGTTTTGGCGCTCGGCAAGGCGCAACTGGTCGATGAAGCTCATTTCGGCATTGTAGGAAAGGGGCGGCCGCAATCCAAACCCGGTTTCAGACGCAGGGCGCGCATCAAGCCGCGTCCACAAGCTCCATCGCCAGGCACAGGTCCGCCCAGGCCTTGGCCTTGTCGGCACTGGCGCGCAGCAAGACTTTGGGATGGTAGGTCACCACCACGGGAAAGCCGCGGTAGCGGTACACGGTGGCGCGCTGCTTGCCCAGCGGCAGGCTGGCCGCAGCCGGGTGTTCCTGCAGCAAGAGCTGAGTGGCAAACCGCCCCATCGCCAGCACCACCTTGGGCTGCACCAGGGCCAGCTCCTGGTTCAGAAACGGGGCGCAGGCGGCCAACTCGTCGGGCTGCGCCACGCGGCCCGGCGCCGGGTGGCACTTGACCACGTTGCTGAGGTAGGCGGCGCTGCGCCCCTGGCCCTGTCGTTGCGCACCTACGGCCTTGAGCATGGCGTCCAGCAATTGCCCCGACTGGCCCATGAAAGGCTGACCGGCGCGGTTTTCCTCGTCGTCGGGTGGATCGCCCACAATGAACCAGCCGGCCTGCAGCGCTGGTGCATCCGCGGGCCAGCGCTGGGCCGACAGGGTGGAACGTTGGCGTCCGGCACACAGGCCGCAGGCCTGGCAAGCCTGCGCTTGCGCCGCCAAGGTCGGGCCGTCAGCGGCCAGTGCCTCGCTGGGCAAGGCTGGCGGGCTTGGCGCGGCAGCAGGCGTATGCGCTGGCTCGCGGGGCGCTGCGGCCTTCGGTATTGCGGGTGCGGACGGCGCAGGCATCCACACCGTCACGCCCATGTCCTGCAGCATGGCGCGTTGGCGCGCATCCAACTCAAGTGTCATGGTCATGCTCCGGGGACAAATTCAGCATCATCACCACCGCGTCCTCGCGTGTTCCAGCCTGCGCAGGGTAGTACGCCTTGCGCACACCCAC
This sequence comes from Rhodoferax sp., assembly GCA_046348185.1. Lineage (GTDB taxonomy): Bacteria > Pseudomonadota > Gammaproteobacteria > Burkholderiales > Burkholderiaceae_C > Allorhodoferax. The sequence goes on from JAXMER010000014.1 coordinate 303,891, forward strand.
CCGCGAAAACCCCTGGGCCGCATACACGTGTTGTGCCCGGTCATTGCTCCAGCGCACCTCCAGCCAGATCTGCGCCGCGCCACGCCCGCGTGCCCATAGCGCCAACGCGTCCAGCATGACACGCGACCACCCCTGGCGCTGGTACGCGGGGGCTACGGTGATGTTGAGCAAATGCACTTCGTCCACGCCAGGCATCGCCACAAAATACCCCAGCAAATGCCCGTCGGCCATCAGCAACTGCGCCTGGTTGTCCGCCTGCAAGGCCTCGGTGAAATGGGCACGACCCCACGGATGGGAATGGGCCAGCGCCTCGACGGCCACCACCGCGTCCAGGTGCTCGGGCTGCATCGACACAAACTGCGCCTCGGCAACCTGCATCATGCCTGCCCGGCGCTGGCATGCGCCTTGTCTGCTGCACGCTCGGCGGTGGTCTTGGCGACCTTGTCCCGCACATACAGCGGTAAGGCCTGTTCCGCGCGCACCGCGGCGCCTTCGGCCAACAGGCTGGGGGCCAGGCGCAACAGGGCCGCTGCCGTGGGCAACGCAGGTACCCGCGATGCTGCGGCCGCGGCAGGGTCTAGGCTACCCAAGCGTTCGCCGTACTCGGCAAAGGCATTGCCCGCCAGCCACCACGGGCCGTGCTGCTGAGCCGACCAATCCGACCACCGCGCCACATCCTGCGGGGCCAGCAAGGCAGCGGGTAGCGGGTTGTGCCAGCGGCCCTGCGCGTAGCAATAGGTCGCCGCGTACACCTCGTCCATGCGGGCATCGAGTACGGCCGTCACGCAGCATGTGGATAACGTTGGCGCATGCACGAAGCGCGCTTGCTCTGCAACGGCGAGCAACGAATCCACCGGCAACACGGGTAAACCTGCGCCAAAGGCCAGCCCCTGGGCCACGGCGCACGCCGTGCGCAACCCGGTGAAGGAACCCGGTCCTGCACCAAATGCAATGGCATCCAGATCCGCCAGCCGGACCTCTGCCTGCAACAGCAATTGCATCACGGCAGGAACCAAGGTGGTCGATGCGGCGGCACCGGCCGCACCCTCATGCGACCATACCCGCGTGCCGTCCGCCTGCGCCACAGACACGGCAATGGACAACGCTTCGGTTCCGGTATCGATGGCCAGCAGCTTCATGGGAGCATTATCGAGTAGGCCGCGCCTGATAATGCAGCCCATGCCAAGCTCGCTTCTTTCCCTGCGTTACGCCCCATGGCGCGCCCGCCTGCGTGCGATCGCACTGGTTGCGGCAAGCTGTTGGGCAGGGGCCTGCCTGGGCGCAGACGGCTTGCCTGTGGCGTTTGATACCGCCCTGGCTCGCGCACGGGTGCCCCGCGACGCAGTCAGCATCGTCGTGGCGGAAGCCCAACCCGGCGGTGCCACCGTATGGAGCCACCGCGCACAGGCAGCAATGAATCCTGCCTCGGTGATGAAGCTGGTCACCACCTACGCCGCCCTGGACCAGCTGGGGCCGGCCTTCACCTGGGCCACACCGGTGTATGTGGAGGGCACGGTGCGCGACGGCACGCTGACCGGCAGGCTATGGATTCAAGGCCAGGGCGATCCGCATCTGGTGCTGGAAAACCTGTGGCTGCTGCTGCGCCGGGTGCAACAAGGCCTGGGCATTGAGCGCATTGTGGGAGACATCGTGCTGGACAACACCGCCTTCGCACCCAGCCCGACGCAACCAGGAGATTTCGATGGCGAACCCTTAAGCGCCTACAACGCCGCACCCGACGCCTTGCTGATCAACTTCAAGTCGGTACTGCTGACCGTCACCCCCGACCCGGCCCAAGGCGTGGCGCACCTGCAGTGGGACCCGCCCCTGGCTGGGGTCCAGATGCCCCGCACGGTGGCACTGTCTAATGGCGACTGTGGGGACTACCGTGCGGCGTTGAAAGCCGACTTCACGGACCCGTTGCGGTTTCGACTCCTGGGCAGCTATGCGGCTGCCTGCAAGGAGAAGACCTGGCCCTTTGCCTACGCCGATCCGGCCAACTACGCGCCGCGCGCCGTGCAAGGACTCTGGCAGTCCATGGGGGGCCAGTTGCAGGGCAGCGTGCGCCTGGGCGCCCTGCCCGCGCTGGCCAGCGGCTGGCAGCCCGCGCTGGTGGCCCGATCGGCATCGCTGGCGGAAATCGTGCGCGACATCAACAAGTACAGCAACAACGTCATGGCACAGCAACTGTTCCTGACGTTGGGGCGAGCGGCTTCTGGCACCAGCGCCGATCTGCCCAGCGCACGTGCAGCCCTGTTGACCTGGTGGCAACAACGCCTGGGGTCGGTGGAGCCCCCTGTACTGGACAACGGTTCGGGCCTGTCGCGCAGCGAGCGCATCAGCGCCCAGGCCTTGGCGCGCCTGTTGCAAACGGCCCATGCGTCGACCCTGATGCCCGAGCTGATGGCCTCGCTGCCCATCTACGGCGTGGATGGCACCCTGCGCCGTGTACCGCAGGCCGTTGGCGGGGGCGCTCACCTAAAGACCGGCAGTCTGGCCGATGTCACCGCCCTGGGCGGTTACGTCCATGCCGCCAGTGGCAAACGCTATGTGCTGGTGGCCATCGTCAACCACGCCAACGCCCGCGCCGCCCGCACCGCCCTGCAGACGCTGGTGCAGGCCGCTATTGCCCTCTAGCTAGACCTTCCCTTTACCACCGACCATGCCGCTTTCCGACTTGCTGGGCTACTGCGCCGCCTTCCTAACCACCGTCAGTTTCGTGCCACAGGCACTGCACACCTTCCGCACCCGCGATGTCAGGGGCATCTCATTGGGTATGTACAGCGTGTTCACCCTGGGCATCAGCCTGTGGCTGGTCTACGGCCTGATGCTGCACGCCTGGCCCATCGTCTGCGCCAACGCCGTCACGCTGGGGCTGGCCAGCGCCATCCTTTTGATGAAACTGCGTTACCGCTAAGCGTGTGCGGCGTCCATAGAGGCAGCTGCCCAACACCGCTCAGTATTTACCCCATGGCTTGTCGGCAGCCCAAGACCTATCATGACGATTGGAAAGTGAACGGTCGTTCTATTTTTGTGGAGAGCACGATGAAGCAATGGAAATGGGCTGCAGTCGCCTTGGGCTGCGCAGTAATACTTGCAGGTTGCGGTGGAGCCAGTGATGGCGCCAGCACCACGCCGAAGTCAGTAGCACCTTCTGCCAAGGTGTTTGGCGACAGCATCATGGACAGTGGCACGTTTGGCTACAAGTTCACGATCCAGAGCGCCGATGCAGCCAACCCCTTCCTGATCTTTCCAGAGATCGTTGCCGCCAACTTTGGCGCAGGCAACCTGTGCGCCTTCTTCCGCTTTAACGGCACCACCTTCCTGCCCAACACCAGCTGCACCAGCTATGCGGTCGCTGGTGGCCGGGTCAATAACCTGACCAACGCCTCGGCCCCCAGCGCCGCGGTGCCTTTCTCCATTCCCTACCAAATGCAGGCGGGCTCGGCCACGCTGCAAAGCACCGACATCGTGATCGTGGACGGCGGTGGCAACGACATGGCCGACCTCGTAGGTGGCTACCTAGGTGCCAGCACCCCCGCCGGCGTAGCAAGCTTCATGACGCAGCTGGGCACCCTGCTGCCTGCAGCCACCGTGGCCGGCATCGTCGGTTCCACACCCACCGCCACCAGCCTGGGCACGGCCGCTGGCGCGTACGCACAGACCCTGGGCACCACCCAGGCCAACAATATCAAGACCTACATCGTCTCCAAAGGCGTCAGCCGCGTGGTCGCAGTGAACGTGCCCGACATCACCGTGACTCCGCGCTTCGCTGCAGTGCTGGGTGCTGTGGCCGCTGCCCAAGGCACTGCCCAGCGCGACGCTGTGCAGGCAGCCGTGCGTGCCTGGGTGCAAGCCTTCAACGGCGCGCTGGCCCAAGGCCTGGCTGGCACGGGTGTGCAGGTGTACGACCTCTACACCGAAGGCGGCAAGATCACCGCCAGCCCGGCGCAGTTTGCCCTAACCAACATCACCACACCGGCTTGCCCCAAAGTCGCTGGTGGCTTGGACAGCACCACGGGCCAAGCCAGCCTGAGCCAGGCTGCCACCGTGGCGGCTTGCAACTCGGCCAGCATGTCGGCCAATATCCCCACGGGTGAAACCGCGGCCAACTGGTGGAATTTCTACGCCTATTCGGACAACTTCCACCCCTCCCCCGCACTGCACAAGTTGATCGCCCAGTCCATCAACCTACAACTGTCCAAGGCCGGCTGGCTGTAATTCAAGGAGCCTACGAACATGAAGAAGTCTCTGCAACTCCTCGTTGTGCCAGCCCTTCTGGCAACAGCCTTCGCAGCCCAGGCGCAAACTGCAGGCTCGCTGCTGCTGCGCGCCGGTGCCACCACCATCACGCCCAACGTCTCCAGTGGCGACCTGACCGCCCCCAGCCTGGCAGGATCCAAGGTAGACATCGGCAGTTCCACTCGCCTCTCCGGTGGCGTCACCTACATGGTGGATGACAACCTGGCCATCGACCTGCCCCTGGCCATTCCATTCCAGCACGACATCTCGGGCGCGGGCGCGCTGGGCGGCGTGGGCAAGATCGCAGACGTAAAGGCTCTGCCCGTGACGTTGCTGGCCCAATACCGCTTCATGGAACCCAAAGCCAGCGTGCGCCCGTATGTGGGCCTGGGGTTGACCTATGCCGCGTTCTACGGCGCGCGCACCAACTCCACCATGACCGCCATCTCCGGCGGCACCCCCAGCAACCCCACCACCATGACGGTGGACTCCAAGTGGGCCGCCACACTGCAACTGGGTGCCAGCTTCCAACTCGGCGGGGGCTGGTTCATCGATGCCTGCTACACCTACACGCCGTTGAGCACAACAGCCAAGCTGTCCACCGGCCAAACCCTGGACACCAAGCTGGACCCCAGCTCGGTCAGCCTGGCAGTCGGCATGCGTTTCTGATCCCAACCCTCCGGGGCGGCCACGTCGCCCCGAGCACCCAAAAACAGCCCTTCGTGGGCTGTTTTTTTTGTGGGGCCCGGATTGGAGTGCGTGCTCAAGCAGCCGCCCGCTGCAAGCGATCGCGCACGCCTTCCCACTCGGGCGAGTCGGGTGGCGTTTCCACCCAGATGAGTTTGACGCCGGTGGCGTCCAGGGCGCGCAGCACGGCGAAAAGCTGGTGCGCGGTGGCGTCGGCATCGTCGGGCATGCGCCGCAGCGTGACGGCCAGGGGCACCTTTTTGAGCGGGGTGCGGGCGTAGATGGCGATGGAGGCCGTGGCATCGCTGCCGCCGGGCAGCATCACGGTGCCCAGCATGTCCACCGCCGCCTGCAGGGCCGGGGCGTCCATCAACCGCACTTTGGCGTTGGGAGCGTAGTGCGATTCCAGGGTTCCTGAAGCTTTTGGCGCTGTTAGCCCTCGTAAAACCTCGCTATTTTGCTCTTCTTTCGATAGCAATCGACAGCCGCAGACCTGCTGGATGCGCTCGCGCGCCAGGGTGCCGGGGCGCAGCAGCACGGGCGCGCCGCGCGTGCAGTCGATGATGGTGGATTCGATACCCAGGTTGCACGGCCCGCCGTCCAGCACCAGCAAGTCGGCGCCGAGTTCGTCTTGCACATGCGCCGCCGTGGTGGGGCTGACGCGGCCAAAGCGGTTGGCGCTGGGGGCGGCAATGCCCCAAACCACAGGTTGCGCAGGCGCCGCTTCATTGCCCAGGGCGCGTAGCGCGTGCAGCACCGCTTGCGCGGCCGGATGCGCCGGGCAGCGCAGGCCGATGGAATCCTGGCCGCCTGCCGCGGCGGTGCCGATGCCGGGCCGCCGCGGCAGGATGAGGGTGAGCGCACCAGGCCAGAAGGCGGCCATCAGGCGCTGGGCAAAGTCGGGCACCTCGGCCGCAAAATGCGCCACGCCCGATGCGCCGCCATCGTGGTCGCTTACATGCACGATGAGGGGGTGGTCGGCCGGGCGCCCCTTGGTGGCAAATACCTGCGCCACGGCGGCAGCGTTGTCGGCGTCCGCACCCAGGCCGTACACCGTTTCGGTGGGCAGGCCAATGAGGGCCCCGGCGCGGATGGCGTCGGCAGCGGCACCGATGGCGGCGGGATCAGCGGCGCTCAGAATCATGAGGGCCGACTCAGAACGGCGCAATACCCAGCACCGCCGCCGCCTGCAGCGCAGTGGCGCGTACCTGTTCCACGGTGGCACCGGTGAGGGTGAGGTGCCCCATCTTGCGCCCTATGGCCGGGTGGGCCTTGCCGTACAGGTGCAAATGCGCGCCCGGCAACGCCAGCACGGCGGCCCAATCGGGCTCGGCGGGCAAATGGGGGTCAGAGCCCGATTTCTGCGAAATCGGTGTCCGACCCCCATTTATCCCGGGCCACAGGTCGCCCAAGATGTTGAGCATGATGGCCGGGCTGTGCAGGCGCGGCTGTGTGAGCGGCAGGCCAGCCAGGGTACGCACCTGCAGCTCGAACTGGGAGACGTCGCAGGCCTCGATGCTGTAGTGGCCGCTGTTGTGCGGGCGCGGCGCCATCTCGTTGACGACCAGGCTGCCATCGGCCAGCACGAAGAACTCGACACACAGCACGCCCACGTACTGCAAGCCATGTGCTATGGATTTTGCAGCAGCAATCGCAGCATTTACGGGGGCTGACGGCACATTTTCTTCGTAAACCTCGGTCACGGCCAGAATGCCGCCGCGGTGCAGGTTGCGCTGTACGGGCAGGTGTACGCAGGTGCCGTCCGCACCGCGCGCCACGATGACCGAGCACTCCAGCGCCAGGGGCAGCATCTTCTCCAGCAAGCAGGGCACGCTCTTCAGGTCAGCCCAGGCAGCGGCCAGTTCGGCGGGGGTGGTCACGCGCACCTGGCCTTTGCCGTCGTAGCCCATGCGGGCGGTCTTCAAGATGCCGGGCAGCAAATCGGGGTTGATTGCCGCCAGCTCTGCCGCAGTGGTGATCACTGCATGCGGTGCCACCGGCACGCCACAGGACATGAAGTGCGCCTTTTCGCGGGCACGGTCCTGGGCAATGGCCACGCACTCGGCCGCCGGGGCCACGGGCTTGTAGCGTGCCAGATCGGCCAGGGCGGCTGCCGGAACGTTCTCGAACTCGGTGGTGATGGCCGCACTGGTCGCTGCCAGCTGGGCCAGGCCCTGGGGGTCGGTATAGCCGGTTTGGATGTGGTGGTGACTGACGCGCCCAGCCGGGCTTTGCGCATCGGGGTCGAGCACCGCCGTGCAAAAGCCCATGCGTTGTGCGGCATGCACAAACATGCGTCCAAGTTGGCCGCCCCCCATCACGCCCAAAGTCACGGTGGGGCTTGGCACCAGGCAATGGGGATTTGTCATAGCACGGGGGGGACGGTCATGGCGCGGGCGATTTCGGTCTGCTCGGCACGAAAGGCGTCGAGCTTGGCGCGCAGGCTGGGGTGGTCGGCGGCGAGCATGGCCACGGCAAACAGCGCAGCATTGGCCGCGCCGGCGGGACCAATGGCAAAGGTGGCCACGGGAATGCCCTTGGGCATTTGCACGATGCTGTGCAACGAGTCCACACCCGACAGCGCCTTGGTCTGCACCGGAACGCCCAGCACCGGCACGGTGGTTTTGGCCGCCAGCATGCCCGGCAGGTGGGCCGCACCCCCCGCTCCGGCAATGATGGCGCGCAGGCCCCGGCCAGCAGCGGCTTCGGCGTAGGCGAACATGTCATCGGGCATGCGGTGCGCGGAGACCACACGGGTCTCGTGAGCAATGCCAAACTGTTGGAGAATCTGGGCTGCATGTTGCATGGTGTCCCAGTCGGAGCTGGAGCCCATGACAACACCGATCTGGATGGGGGTGGTCATCCCCTGATTTTACTTTTTTACCCCTGAGAAGCCGCTTTCATGATTAACGTTACCCTGGAAAACTTCGAAACCGAGGTCGTTGCGGCCTCGCTCCAAACCCCCGTGCTGGTGGATTTCTGGGCCACCTGGTGCGGTCCGTGCAAGGTGATCGGCCCGCTGCTGGAGAAGCTGGAAGTGGCGTACGCGGGCCGCTTCAAGCTGGTCAAGATCGACTCCGATCAAGAGCAGGAACTGGCGCAGGCGTTTGGCATCCGCTCCATTCCGACCTGCGTGCTGATGGTGGGCGGCAAGCCGGTGGACGGCTTCATGGGCGCGCTGCCCGAAGGCCAGATCAAGGCCTTCCTGGACAAGCACCTACCCTCCGAAGCCGAGCTGGAGGCTGAGTCCGAGGCCGAAGACGCCCAGGCCCTGGTGGCGGCAGGTGACCCCACGGCTGCGCTGCACAAGCTGGCCGACGCACTGGCGCTGGACCCCGGCAATGACGACACCCGCCACGACTACGCCCGGCTGCTGCTGCAGTTGGGCGAGCTCGACGAGGCCGGGGCCATCCTGGAGCCCAAGATGAAAGAGGTGCCGCGCCAGCTGCGCTTCGAGGCGCTGTGGCACTACCTGGATGCGCTGCGTTTTGCCACCACCGACCCGCGCGGCCAGTGGGCGCCCGAGCAGTTCGATGCCGCCATTGCGCAGAACAAGCGCGATTTCGACACGCGCTTTGCCAAGGCCCGCGTGCTGGTGGCTGCGGGTGCCTGGGCTGCTGCCATGGACGAGTTGCTGGAGATCATCATGCGCGACAAAGCCTGGAACCAGGAGCTGCCGCGCAAGACGTTTGTGGCTATTCTGGAGCTGCTTACCCCTGCGAAGCCGAAGACCGAAGTGGCCGCGCCGGGCAAGAGTGCCGGTGGCATCGAGCTCATGGGCAAATCGGCCACCGTGGAAGACCCACAGGCACAACTGGTATCGGGCTACCGGCGCAAACTCAGCATGGCGCTGAACTGACCGGGCTGCGCATTGGACACGCTGCTGCAGCTCACGGGCACGCTGGCACTGGCCCTGGCGGTGCTGGCCTTGCTGATGGTGGGCATGGCCTGGCAGCGGCTGCTGCACCTACGCTGGCAGCCCGTCACCAGCCAGCCGCTGCAGCGCGGCGACGTTCCTGCCCCGGTGCGCCGGGTGCTGGAGCAAGGTGTGGCGCCTCTGCTGGAGCTGGGTTTTCGCTATAGCTTCAGCGGCAGTGCCACCAGCGCCCTGGTGGGCGCACCCCTGGGGCTGCAGTACTTTGATGCCTACGAACACCCCGACGGCCACTCCCATGCCGTGGTTCTGTCCCATGCGGTACCAGCGCCGCAGCACCCTTTTCAGGTGCAGCTGGTCACCTGTCTGACCAACGGCAACAACTGGACCACGCTCAATGGCACGCGCCATCTGGCGCCCTTCGACTTTCCACGCTGGCCGGTGTTTGACGACTACCTGCCGCAGTGGAAGGACGCCTGGCAGCGCCACCTGGAGCGCGTGCAGTTTGCCCAAGGCCGCATCTGCACCGACAGCCTGGAAGTGCAACGCCGCATTGCAACCGCCTATGAAAAGCTGATTCCAGCGCTGGTGCAGCAGGGCAAGCTGGTGGGCACCGGCACCGACGCGGCCTACCGGATGTCTGCCGCAGCGGCGCTGCGCATGGCGGTGGGCCTGCTGGTCGGACAACTGCGCGCGGCGTGGTCACAGCGTGGCCAGAAACCCGCCCCAACTCCCGCAGCGCCGCCCACGCCGGTTGCCGTCCCAGCCCGCGCGGGCGCACCCGCGCAGGCCGCGCAAGCAGTGGAGGCCGATCTACAAGCCTACACAGCCCAACGCGCCGTGTTGCAAGGACGCCCGCGCAGCGCGCGCAGCAAGTGGCTGGTATTTGGCATCACGGCCCTGCTGTTCCTGCTGGTGGGGGGCTGGTGGATGTCGTGGTCCTTCGTTCCCGTGGTACTGACCGTTGTGGCGCTGCACGAGGGCGGGCACTACCTGGCCATGAAGCTGACCGGCTACCGCAATGTGTCGGTGTTTTTCCTGCCCGGCCTGGGTGGACTGGCCGTGGGCGAAAAGGCCGACGCCACACCCACTGAAAAGGTGCTGGTGTACCTGGCCGGCCCCGTGCCTGGCATGGTGCTGGCTGCTGCTGCGTTCTGGGCCTCGCGCACCGACGTGTGGCAGGCGCCAGACTGGCTTAACGGGTTTCTGTTGGCCTCCTTTGTCATCAACTACCTCAACCTGCTGCCGCTGGTGCCGCTGGACGGTGGGCGCGTGATGGAGCTGCTGCTCTTCGCGCGCCACCCCCGGCTGCGCTTTGCCTTTGCGGTGCTGTGCTGCGCGCTGCTGCTGGCCGGGGGGTTCTGGATAAACGACCTGGTGCTACGGGCAGTGGCGGTACTGATTGCGCTGGGCCTGCCCGCGCAATGGCGCCGTGCCCGGCTCGATCCGCTGGTCGCCCGCGACCATACCACCGCGCTGGACGAGCCCACCGCCCTGCGCCGCATCTTCACCGCCTTGCAGGACGCGCGTTTTCGGACATGGTCGTTCGCCCAGCGCAGCGCCGCGGCCACGGCGCTGCTGCCCGATGTCATGGCACGCCAGGCTCGCCGCACCGAAGTGGCGTTGGGATTGCTGGTGTACGCGGTGTGCCTGTTGGCCCCTGTGGGCGCTGCGCTGTGGGCCGTGCCGCATCTGGGCGACGCGATGTCGCTCATGACGCAAACGCATCGTGTGCCCCCGGACGATGTGGTGCCCGACCCGCTCACCAACGCTGCCAGCGCGCCCACCGACTGGTCGGCCCGACTGGCCACGGTCGCCAGCCTGGCGCCGCAGGAACAGTTGGCGGTGTACCTGGGCGCAGCACGCCAGGCCCAGGATGGCGAAGACAGCGACACGGCCTTGCGCCATTACCTGTCCGCCTGGACTCTGGCACAGAGCCTGCCCGCACGGGATCTGCGCCGCATCGAGGCACTGGAAGGCCTGGCCGACCTGTCCGAGGACGCCGCACAACGCAAGGCTTACCTGCAGCAGATCATTGCAGAGCTGGACCAACCCGTGGGCGCCGAGCGCCTGCATGTGGCAAGGGCACGCGAGCACATGGCCTGGGATGAACCCCAGCCCGTGCAACGGGTAGCCCTGCTGCAGGAGGCGCTGAAACTACGCAAGGTAGGCCTGGGCACCGACGAAGCATTGGCAGCAACCCGCTTGCAGCTGGCGCACGCGCTGGACGACTATGGCGATACAGCAGCGGCCCAGGCGCAACTGCTGGCGCGCGTGGAAGACCTGCCGTGGCCGCAACCCCAGGATCGATCACGTACGGCTTTGCAGCAACGTATCCAGCGCCTGCTGGCGCAGGTGGACCTCACCTGGTTTTTGCTCGCGCATGAGCACTTCCAGGAGGCCCGTCGCAGCGCGGACTATGCCGAACACTTGTTGCCCCCTGCCATCACCGCAAGTTGGGTGGTTCCACAGCAGCAGGCGCTGGAGGCAACTGTGTGGGTGCATCTGCTGGCTGCCCAGTCCACCGGCCTGGCGGCGCAGTGGAAGACGTATGACGCGGCGCGGCGCCAAGGCTTTGGCCGCCAACACACGCTGTTGGTGCATGAGGTGGATCGCGCCCTGGTAGCGCAACAACTTGGCGATGCCGCGTTGCTGGCACAAGCGCGCGAAGGCGTTGCACAGAGCCGCGCACAGTTGCCGCCTTCCGGGTCGGCCCTGTGCCGCACCGTCGACCCCGCAACGGCTGGCTGGCGTGCGCCCCAGCGCACAGCGCGCAAACGCATCCTCACCGAGATGGGTGTGTGCGCGAGCTCCTAGCAAGACCCGGATGCAGCACCCAGCAAACGGGCGGCCTCCTGGGCGGCGATATAGCCTTCGTCCGTAGGCACCACCCACACTTCCACCGAACTGCCATGCGCGTGAACGGCCATGGGCTCGGCACCCGTGACGGCCTGGTTGCGTGCCGGGTCCATGGCCACGCCCAGGTAGGTCAGCGCATCGCAAACCTCGGCGCGCAAGACTGCATCGTGTTCCCCAATGCCGCCGCTGAAGGCCAGCACGTCAAGTCCGCCCAGGCAAGCCACCATGGCGCCGCTTTCGCGCACCACGCGCCGCGTGAACAAGGCAATGGCTCGCTGCGCCATGGCGGAGCCGTCAGCGCGCAAACGGCGCATGTCGGCCGAGATGCCAGACACCCCCAACAGACCGCTTTGTCGGTACAGCAATGCTTGAAGGCGATCGTGGTCCCAGCCCTGCTCCAGCAGGTACAGCAGGACGCCGGGGTCCAGCGCGCCGCTGCGCGTGCCCATCATCAGCCCATCCAGGGCAGAGAAGCCCATCGTGGTGGCGCAGCTCTGGCCCTGGCGCGTGGCACACAGGCTGGCGCCATTGCCCAGGTGCGCCATCAGCACCCGGCCCTGCGCGCGTGCACTGCGCTGCTGCAAGACCCCCGCAATGTACTGGTAGGACAGTCCATGAAAACCGTAGCGGCGCACGCCCTGTTCGGTCAGCGCTTGCGGCAACGCAAATGCCGTTTCCACGTCGGGCAGGGTGGCGTGAAAGGCCGTGTCAAAGCAGGCCACTTGCGCTGCGGTGGGAAACGCCTGCTGGAACGCCCGTATGCCAGCCAGGTTGTGCGGCTGGTGCAGCGGCGCCAGGGGCTCCAGCGCCGTCAGGTCCGCGAGCACGCCTGGCGTGACGACGACGCTGGCCTGGTAGCGCGCGCCACCGTGCACCACGCGATGGGCCACGGCGGCAATGTCCCGGCGCAGCGGCCCGGCAGCCAGCCGTTCACGCAACGCGTGCAGGGCTTGGATGAAGGGCTCGTCCGAATCGGGCAGACGCTGCGTCTGGTGTGCACCCGTGCCTTCGCGCCAGGCCATCTCGGGGCGTCCGTTCGGCTCCAGACCCTGGATAGTGCCGCTGAGTACACAGGGCAGTACTTGGGTGCCCTGCAAGGGGTGCAAGGCAAACTTGAGCGTGCTCGAACCTGCGTTGACGGCCAGGATGGCCATGTCAGACCTTGCCAGCCGTGCCCCAGGCTTTGCGGGTGTGGTTGCGGTGCGCATTGTGGGCCACCAGCAAGGCCAGTAGGGCCGAGGCCACCCGGCTGCGCGGCGGGTCGGCGCGGCTGGTCAGCGCGATGGGTACACGCGCACCCAGCACGATGCCAGCGCTGGACGCACCGGCCAGGTATTCGAGCTGCTTGGCCAGCATGTTGCCGCTTTCCAGGTCGGGCACGGCCAGGATGTCGGCCTGGCCCGCCACGGCCGATTCGATGTGCTTGATCTGTGCGGCGTGGCTGGAGATGGCGTTGTCAAAGGCCAGCGGGCCATCGAGCAGACCGCCGGTGATCTGTCCACGGTCGGCCATCTTGCACAGCGCAGCAGCATCCAGGGTGGATGGAATGTTGGCATTGACCGTTTCCACCGCCGAGAGAATGGCCACCTTGGGTACTTCGACGCCCATGATGCGCGCGAAGTCGATGGCGTTCTGGATGATGTCGACCTTGTCGGCCAGCGTGGGCTGGATGTTGAATGCCGCATCAGTGATGAGCAGGGGTTTGCTGTACATGGGCACGTCGAAGCGAAACACATGCGACATGCGCCGCGCCGTGTGCAGACCCGGACGCTTGAGCACGGCGTGCAGCAGCTCGTCGGTGTGCAGGCTGCCCTTCATGATCATTTCCACATCCTTCTCCAGAGCCAGGTCGGCGCTGCGCTCGGCTGCGGCATGGCTGTGGGCCACGGAAATGATTTCGACGCCATCCAGGTTGAGCGCGCCTTCTTGCGCCACGCGCCGGATGCGCGCCTCCGGTCCCACCAACACAGGCTGGATCAGCCCGTAGCGGGCCGCATCCAGCGCGCCGCGCAGGGACTCCACGTCACAGGGGTGCACCACGGCACACCGTACCGGCCCCATGCCATGCCCTTGGGCCAGCAAGGCCTTGAAACGCGCTTCCGGATCAAAGAGCTGAATGCTGGGCGCGGCAATGCGCGGCAGGCACAGTTTTTTGGTAGGCGCAAGTACCCGGGCGGTTCCCCACAGTACGCGTTCGCCTTTTTGGTTGACCAGCAGGCAATCGAGCTCCACGGATTTCTTGGTGTCGTCGCGCGAAGCCACCGTAACCGTCACCTCCAGCGTATCGCCCACACGCACGGGTTTGGTGAAGTGCAGCACCTGCTCCAGATAGATGGTGCCCGCACCGGGAAACTGCGTACCCAGCACGGCCGAGATGAGCGAACCACCCCACATGCCATGCGCAATGACGCCGTGGAACAGCGTGTCGGCGGCGTATTCGGCGTCCAGGTGGGCGGGGTTGGTGTCGCCGGAGACCGCCGCAAAGGCCTGAATGTCGGCCACGGTCAGGGTGCGCAGCATGCGCGCGCTGCGCCCGATGGTGAGTTCGTCGTAGGTAAAGTTCTCGACGCAGGCTTCGCCGGGGGTCGTGTTCATGGCTGGCAATGGCTGGGGGTGGTCAACCGGCCAGGCGCGTCAGGGCTTCCTGGTACTTGGCGGCGGTCTTGGCGATGACTTCGTCCGGCACGCGCGGTGCCGGTGGGGTCTTGTTCCAGGGCTTGCCGTCCACCCGCACCTGCTCCAGCCAGTCGCGCACGAACTGCTTGTCGTAGCTGGGCGGGTTGCTGCCCTCGACGTAGCTCTCCATGGGCCAGTAGCGCGAGGAATCAGGCGTGAGGACCTCATCCATGAGGGTCAGCGTGCCATCCTGATCCAGGCCAAACTCGAACTTGGTGTCGGCAATGATGATGCCCTTGGTCAGCGCAAAGTCCGCAGCGGCCTTGTAGATGGCGATGGAGATGTCGCGGATGCGCGTGGCCAGGTCCAGGCCGACTATCTCGGTCGTTTTTTCGAAGGTGATGTTCTCGTCGTGGTCGCCCACGGCTGCCTTGGCGGCCGGTGTGTAAATGGGTTCGGGCAGTTTGGAGGCGTTCTTCAGGCCCGCAGGCAGCTTGACACCGCAAACCGCGCCGGATTCCTGGTATTCCTTCCAGCCGCTGCCTGCCAGATAGCCGCGCACCACGGCTTCCACGGGAATGGGCTTCAAGCGCTTGACCAACATGGAGCGGCCCTCCACCTGGGCCACTTCGTCGGGCTGCACGACGGACTCGGGTGCCTGGCCGGTGAGATGGATGGGACACAGGTTCAGCCCTTGGGGGCCGAGCTTGTCAAACCAGAACAGGGCCATTTGCGTGAGCAGCTTGCCCTTACCCGGAATGGGTTCGCCCATGATCACGTCAAAGGCCGAGAGGCGGTCACTGGCCACCATCAGGATACGGTCATCGCCCACGGCGTAGTTGTCGCGGACCTTGCCGCGGGCTAGCAAGGGCAGGGAATGCAGGACGGAGGTGTGGACGGTGGAGCTCATGGTACGGGTGCTGGGGACGGCAAAGAAAAAAAGCCCGCTGAACAGTTGTCAGCGGGCCCGAACTATTCCGTCCGATTATCGCTTACGGCTTTCGCCGCCGGGCCGCCCCAAGGCGCAACGCGCTCCTCGGGGGGGCAGCGACCCGCGCAGCGGCGGAGCGTGGGGACGAATTACTGGACCACCTGCGCCAGCTCGCCCTTGGCGTACTTGGCTGCCATGACCGAGAGGCTGTCGCCCTTGATCTTGCCGGCCTGTCCCTCGCAGCCAAATTCCAAGTAACGCTGCTTGCAGACCGCCTTGGCCGCTTCGCGGGCGGGTTTGAGCCACTCGCGGGCGTCGAATTTATCGGGGTTCTCGGACAAGAACTTGCGTACTGCGCCGGTCATGGCCAGGCGGATGTCGGTGTCGATGTTGATCTTGCGCACGCCATGCTTGATGGCTTCCTGGATCTCGGCAATGGGCACGCCGTAGGTCTGCTTCATCTTGCCGCCAAACTGGTTGATGATGGCCAGCAGATCCTGCGGCACACTGCTGGAGCCGTGCATAACCAAGTGGGTGTTGGGGATGCGGGCGTGGATTTCCTTCACGCGGCTGATGGCCAGCACGTCGCCAGTGGGCGGGCGGGTGAACTTGTAGGCGCCGTGGCTGGTGCCGATGGCAATGGCCAGCGCGTCCAGTTGGGTCGCTTTCACAAATTGGGCGGCTTCCTCGGGGTCGGTCAGCATCTGGCTGTGGTCGAGCTTGCCCACCGCGCCGATGCCGTCTTCTTCGCCGGCTTCACCGGTTTCCAAACTGCCCAGGCAACCCAGTTCACCTTCCACCGTGACACCCACGGCATGGGCCATGGCCACGACTTTCTTGGTGACGTCGACGTTGTAGGCGAAGTCTGCGGGCGTCTTGCCGTCTTCCTTGAGCGAGCCATCCATCATCACCGAACCAAACCCGAGGTTGATGGCGCCCTGGCAGACGTTGGGGGAAGTGCCATGGTCCTGGTGCATCACCAATGGAATGTGCGGATAGGCTTCGGTGGCAGCCAAGATCAGGTGCTTGATGAACGGTTCACCAGCGTACTTGCGGGCGCCAGCGCTGGCCTGCAGGATAACGGGTGCACCGACTTCATCGGCGGCGGCCATGACGGCCTGCACCTGTTCGAGGTTGTTGACGTTGAAAGCCGGAATGCCGTAGCCGTTGGCGGCAGCATGATCCAGCAATTCGCGCATGGAAACGAGAGCCATGGAATTTCCCCTGTGAAGTTGGTAAGGCTGCGCACGACCCGCTTCGTAACCGGCTGGTAACTGCGACTTTGGCGCGCATTTTAAGTCGGGGATTCCACCCCCGAACTTACAGCCGCGGCAGGGGATGCTGCGGCGTACCTCAGCTCGCGCGGCAGATTTTGAGCATGTTGGTTCCACCCGGCGCGCCCATGGGTTCGCCACAGGTGATGGCATAGACGTCGCCCGCCTGCACGATGCCACGCTTTTTGAGGTGCTGTTCGGCGTCGCCCAGGGCTGTGTCACGGTCGGCGCTGGTGTCCATCAGCAGGGGGCGCACGTTGCGATACAGCGTCATGCGCCGCTGGCTGGCCACGCGCGGCGTGAGTGCGTAGATAGGCACGTGCACCAGGTGACGGCTCATCCACAACGCGGTGGAGCCGCTGTCGGTCATGGCCACAATGGCCTTGGCACCCAGGTGGTGGGCCGTGAATAGTGCGCCCATGGCAATGGTCTGGTCGATACGGTGGAAGGTCTTGCCGGTGAAGTCGGCATCCAGGCGCACGTGCTCGCCGGACTCGGCAGCGACACAGATCTTGGCCATTTCTTCCACCGTTTCCAGCGGGAACTTGCCTGCGGCAGTTTCAGCGGACAGCATCACCGCATCGGTGCCATCCAACACGGCGTTGGCCACGTCACTGACCTCGGCACGGGTAGGCACCGGGTTGGTAATCATGCTCTCCATCATCTGGGTGGCGGTAATCACCACCTTGTCGTGCTCGCGGGCGAGCTTGATCATGCGTTTTTGCAGCGCTGGCACGGCGGCGTTGCCGACTTCCACCGCCAGGTCGCCGCGCGCGACCATGATGCCGTCGCTGGCCGAAAGGATTTCTTCGAGCTTGGGGATGGCCTCGGCGCGCTCGATCTTGGCGATCAGGCCGGGTTTGTGGTCCCATTCAGCACCGGCCACAAAGCACAGCTGGCGCGCCATTTCCATGTCAGTGGCGTTCTTGGGGAAGCTCACAGCCACGTAGTCAGCTTGCAGGCGCATGGCCGTGCGAATGTCTTCCATGTCCTTGGCGGTCAGGGCCGGGGCGGTCAGGCCGCCGCCTTGCTTGTTGATGCCCTTGTTATTGGACAGTTCACCGCCCAGACGCACGGTGGTGTGCACCTGTTCGCCGCGCACGGAAGCTACGTCCAGCACGATCAAGCCGTCGTTGAGCAGCAGCACATCCCCGGTCTTGACTTCGCGCGGCAGCGACTTGTAGTCCAGCCCCACGGCTTGCAGGTCGCCCAGTTCGGTGCGCGCGGCATCCAGCACAAAGGACTGCCCTTGTTCCAGGAACACTTTGCCTTCGGCAAACTTGCCGACACGGATCTTGGGGCCTTGCAGATCCGCCATGATGGCCACTTCGCGGCCGGCACGCTGTGAGGCCTCGCGCACCAGGCGGGCACGCTCGATGTGGTCTTCGGCCTTGCCATGGCTGAAATTGAGCCGCACCACATTGACTCCGGCCCGGATCATCTGCTCCAGCAAGGCGGCTTCGCTGGATGCGGGCCCAAGGGTGGCGACGATCTTGGTGGCACGGTTGGACATGGGCGACTCTCCTGGTTGTGAATGGAGCATTCTCACATGGATCGACCGGCGCACCGTTACAGAACGGGTACCAGCCTGAGCGGCTTGGGCCCAGGTGCCTGTTGCATGCAGGCCACGCCGATTCACCCCGCGCGCGCACCAACCTGGTGCTATCACGCAGGGCCTTTTGGCACTTTGCGCAAGCTGTGGTCCAATGCCAAGTGAACCATTGCCACACTGCCTATGACCACCTCTTCGACCATGGACACCTTGCTGGGCAACCCCCACCGCAAGCCCAAGTTGCTGGTGGTGGACGATCAACCCATCAACATCCAGGTCATGCACCAGGTGTTCGGCAACGATTACCAGGTCTTCATGGCCACCAGTGGCGCCCAGGCTTTGAGCCTGTGCCAGAGCAATCCGCCCGATCTGGTGCTGCTCGATATCGTGATGCCGGGCATGGACGGTTTTGAGGTGTGTACCCAGCTCAAGGCCAACGAAGCCACGCGCAATATCCCGGTGATTTTTATTACGGCCCATACCGACCCGGCCCAGGAAACGCACGGCCTCTCGTTGGGCGCGGTGGATTTCATCACCAAGCCCATTACCCCTGCCGTCGTGCAGGCGCGGGTGCGCACGCACCTGACCCTGAAGTTCCAGTCCGATCTGTTGCGCAACCTGGCGTTTCTGGATGGCCTGACCGGTGTCTTCAACCGGCGCTACTTTGACCAGCAGTTGGGCGTGGAATGGGCGCGCGCATCGCGCTCGGGAACTCCCTTCTCGCTCATCATGCTTGATGTCGACCACTTCAAGGCATTCAACGACCATTATGGCCACCAGGCCGGCGACGATTGCCTGCGCGAAATCGCCGCCTCGCTCAAATCCTGCCTCAAGCGCCCCGGCGACCTGGTCGCGCGCTATGGCGGCGAGGAATTTGCCTGCATCCTGCCTGATACGCCGTTCGACGATGCCATGGCCCTGGCGCAAGACATGGAAGGCCGCGTGCGTGCGCTGCAGATTGCGCATGCCGTCTCCAACGTCGCCGCGGTTGTTACCGCCAGCCTCGGCGTCGGTACGCGCACGCTATACGCCACGGCCGATGCCTTGAGCCTGATCCGACTGGCAGACGACCAGCTCTACAAGGCCAAGGAAAACGGCCGCGGCCGCGTGTGCGGTGCCATCCTGCCTGCCGTGGCGCCGACGGCGCCCTGCTAGTGCACGCCATGACCAGCGCCCTCTCCCATAACTCGCTGGCGGATCATCTGGTGCGCCTGAGCGGGTTGCGCCGACGCGAAGACCTGCTGCGCACGCTAACCGAAGCGCTGGCGGCTGACTTACCGGTGGAGCAGGTTGATGTGTTCAGCGTGGTGCTGGACGAGAACCAGCGCTACTGGATGCCACTCACGCGGGCCGGTTGCGGCCAGCCTGCACGGTTCGTGTCCGACCCCATGCACACCCAGCTGGAGGACTTAGTACCGGTACAGGCCATTGCCCAGCGCCTGCAATGCCTGGAGCAGGTGAACCTGGTCACCCAGCCCCCTCAGCCCGATCGCCCCACCTGGAACACCTGCCTGCCCATGGTACTGGCCGATGGCGCCAGCGTCTGGGGGGTGGTCGAACTCCAGTCACAAAACGCGATGCGGGAAGACGACCTGGGCATCGCGCAAAGCCTGATCTCGATGTACTGCAACATGCTCGACATGCTGGACTACAGCGAGTGCGATGCGCTCACCGGCCTGTTCAACCGCAAACCGTTTGAAGACCTGTTCTACAAGGTGGTGCATCCGGTGGAAGAGCCCGAGCTGCCCCCCGACGGCGTGGAGCACCGCGCCGTTGTCACCCCGTCGCACTTCTGGCTGGCCATGGTCGACATCGACCATTTCAAGCAGGTCAACGACACCTACGGCCACCTGATTGGCGACGAGGTGCTGATCCTGGTGGCACGGATGCTCAAATCGGCGTTTCGCGCCTACGATCGTGTGTACCGGTTTGGTGGTGAGGAATTCGTGGTGGTACTGCGTGCGGACAGCCATGATGCCGCCTTTGCCGCACTGGAGCGTTTTCGTGTCGCCATGGAGCAGCACGCGTTCCCGCAGGTCGGCCAAAAGACCGCCAGTGTGGGGTTCACCCAGATCATGCCAGGCGACACGCCTTCGGCCGCCTGCGAACGTGCCGATCAGGCCGTGTACTACGCCAAGGGACACGGCCGCAACCAGGTGTGCAGCGAGATCGACCTGGTCAACCGGGGCCTGCTCAAGGGCGAGGCCAAGGTGGGCGACATCGAGTTGTTCTAATCGCCTTGCGGGCCTGGTCACGCGCGGGAGCGCGCAGGCCTATCCAGCATATAGGCACCTAGCCCCGGCATAACCTGTTGGTTGTGCTAGCGTTTTTGTAGCACCCTCAGGCAGCGCGTTTTTGCAGGATCTCGAACGCAGGCAGCGTCTTGCCTTCCAGCACCTCCAGAAAGGCGCCACCGCCTGTGGAAATGTAGCCCACCTGCTTTTCGATACCGTACTTGGCAATAGCAGCCAGGGTGTCGCCACCACCAGCAATGCTGAAGGCGCTGCTCTCGGCAATCGCCTGGGCAATGACCTTGGTGCCGTTCTCGAATGCGGCAAACTCGAACACACCCACCGGACCGTTCCAGACGATGGTGCCAGCCTGCTTCAGTTGGGCAGCGAGCTTGGCGGCCGTTTCGGGGCCGATGTCCAGGATCAGGTCGTCGTCGGCCACCTCAGTAGCTTTCTTGACGGTGGCCGGAGCGTCCGCCGCAAAGGTCTTGGCGCAGACCACGTCGGTGGGGATCGGCACTTCGGCGCCACGGGCCTTCATAGCCTCGATCACAGTCTTGGCCTCGCCCACCAAGTCAGCCTCGGCCAGGCTCTTGCCGATCTTCAGGCCAGCGGCCAGCATGAAAGTGTTGGCAATGCCGCCACCGACGATGAGCTGATCCACATTTTTGGCCAGGCTTTGCAAAATGGTGAGTTTGGTGGACACCTTGGAGCCGGCCACGATGGCCGCCAGCGGGCGCTTCGGGTTGGCCAGGGCCTTGCTGATGGCGTCGATCTCGGCGGCCAGCAAGGGGCCAGCGCAGGCCACGGGTGCGAACTGGGCGATACCGTAGGTGGTGCCTTCGGCGCGGTGGGCCGTGCCAAATGCGTCGTGCACGAAGATATCGCACAGCGCGGCCATCTTGCGACTCAGTTCTTCGTTGCACTTCTTCTCGCCTTTGTTGACGCGGCAGTTTTCCAGCAGCACCAGTTGGCCGGGGGCTACGCTCACGCCATCGACCCAGTTGGCCACCACGGGCACATCGCGGCCCAGCAGTTCGCCCAGGCGCTTGGCCACGGGAGCCAAGGAGTCTTCGGGCTTGAACTCGCCCTCCGTCGGGCGGCCCAGGTGGGATGTGACCATGACAGCAGCACCGGCCTTGAGCGCCATCTCGATGGCGGGCACGCTGGCGCGGATGCGGGTGTCTTCTGTGATGGCCCCAGCATCGTCTTGCGGCACATTCAGGTCGGCACGGATGAAGACGCGCTTGCCAGCCACTTGGCCGTTGGCGCACAGGTCGGAAAAACGAATGACGTTCATGGGAAGGTCCTTGGAGGTAGTGGATAAGCGGGGCTGCTGCCGGACCATGATCCATGCGAGCGGCAATGCACCGGATTGTAAAAGTCCGTACCCGCGGCGAAACCCGCTGGCCTTACCAGCCCAGGCCGATATGCAAGGGCAGGTACACCGCCATCCCCACGGCAATGGTGCCCAGCACCACCTGGCCCTGCCCACGGCGCCAGAAGAAGAACGCCACCCCGGCGGCAGCGGCAAACAGGCGGGCGTCGCGCCAGGTGGAAACCAGGGCACCCCCGTTCATCACGACCTCCGGGGCGATTACGGCTGCCAATGCCGCAATGGGCGCGTACTGCAAGCCCCGTTGCACGCCCGCAGGTAACGACCAATCATTGCGCGAGAGGAAGAACAGCGAACGCGACACCACGCTGATGCCAGCCAGCGCGACAATGATGAACACGGTGCGCAAATCGACATCCAGCAGGGTCGCCATGTTCAGTGCCTCTGCGCGCTTGCGGCGCGGTCATGCAAGGGCGTGGCCTCCAGCGCCAGACACAGCGGCACCGCCACCGCAATGGCGACCAGGATGTTGAGCTTGAGCGGCAGCGCATAGGCTGCCACCGCAGCCGAACCAGCCACCGCCGCGGCCACCCAGCGCAGGCGTGTCGATGTCAGCGAGCACATCATGCCCAGCAAGGCCAAGATGCCCGCGAACCCAAGCCCCCACTGGGTGGGCACGGAATGCGCTGCCACCACACCCACCAGGCTGCACACCGTCCAGGCCAGCCAATTCACGCCCCCATTGCCGACCAGGTAGGCCATCTGAGCCTGGTGTTGGGCGGCGTCGGCGCCCGGCTCGGGATAGCGCTTGACGAACAGCACATAAGTGAGGTCACCCGTCAGATAACCCGCCAGCAGGCGTTCACGCAGCGGCAGGTGCATCATGTATGGTCGCATGTGCACGCTGAACACCACAAAACGCAAGTTCACGCACAAGGCGGTGGCCAGGATCACGCCCACCGGCGCACCGGCCAGGATCAGGGGGATCGACGCCAGCTGGGCACTGCCAGCAAAGACAATGGCCGCCATCAGCAGCGACTCGGGCATCCCCATGCCGGACTTGATCATGGCCACGCCGGTCATCAGGCCCCATGCGGCAATGCCGGGCGCCACGCCCAACATGTCGCGCGCACCCTGCATGAAATCAGGATGGGCACGGCTGGCGCGGTCCAGGATCATGTCCGGCCCGCACCGGCAGGCGTACCGCCAAAGCACATGCCAACCTGCAAGGGCCAGCCACGCAGAAAATCTGCGACGGGCAGCCGCTTGCCGCCAGGACGTTGCAGCTCAGTCAGCCGCACTATTGAATTGATAGCAGCAACATCAATGTATTCGGGGGCCAAGGCCACAATTTGACCTAGAGGTGCGGTGCACGACCCTGGCTGAACCTGGGCGCACCAGACCTTGATGGTTTCTCCTTGCAGCTGGGCGCTGGCGCCCGGGAACGGGTTGAAGGCA
Organism: Rhodoferax sp.; assembly: GCA_046348185.1. Classification (GTDB taxonomy): domain Bacteria; phylum Pseudomonadota; class Gammaproteobacteria; order Burkholderiales; family Burkholderiaceae_C; genus Allorhodoferax. The sequence goes on from JAXMER010000014.1 coordinate 326,951, forward strand.
CGCACTCGGCGCACAATGGTGCTAGCGTCTTGGTTCCAGTCGATGGTCGCTTCGTGCTTCTCGATCTTGTGCGCGTAGGTAACGCCTTGCTGCGGCTGCACCGTGCGCTGCAACACGCCGCGCTCGGCCAACTCCAGCGCCTGCACGATCAGGCTCGCTCCCAGATCGGCCACCTTGTCGTGCAGGGTGGCGGTCGTGTCGGTGTCCAGGATGGGCAGCGCCTGCCACAGCAGCATGTCACCGGTATCGAGCCCGGCATCCATTTGCATGATGGTCACGCCGGTTTCCATGTCACCGGCTTCGATGGCACGGTGGATGGGCGCCGCACCGCGCAAGCGCGGTAGCAGCGAGCCGTGAATGTTGAGGCATCCAAGCTTGCGATGGGTGGGTGTGGGGGCCATACCATCCAATACCCATTGCGGCAGGATGAGACCATACGCAGCCACGACCATGACATCCGCCTGCGCATCGGCGATGGCCTGGCGTGCCGCCGCGGCATCTTCAGGATACTTGCCGTCCAGGCGCAGGCTGCGGGGCTGGACCACGGGAACGCCGTGTTCCAGCGCGAACTGTTTCACAGCCGACGCTTGCAGCTTCATGCCACGCCCGGCCGGGCGGTCGGGTTGCGTCAACACCAGGGCGATGGTGTGGCCCGCAGCGTGCAGCCGCTCCAAGGCCACGCGGGCAAATTCGGGTGTTCCGGCAAAGATGATGCGCATCGCGCTTACCCCCCTAGCCGCGCTCGGCCTCGCGGCGGGCCTTCTGCAGCTTGGTCTTGATGCGATTGCGCTTGAGCGGAGAGAGGTATTCGACAAATACCTTGCCCATCAAATGGTCCATCTCGTGCTGGATGCACACGGCCAGCAATTCCTCAGCCTCGATCACCCGGGTCTGGCCCTGGGCATCGAGCGCACGCACATGCACGGCGTCGAACCGCTCCACGCCGTCGTAGATGCCGGGCACCGAAAGACAGCCCTCCTCGTTCAGGTGCGTGCCCGGGCTGGTCCAGATCAGTTCGGGATTGATGAGCACCAGCGGCTGGTCACGATCCTCGGACACATCGATCACGATCAGTCGCTCATGGACGTCGATCTGGGTCGCAGCCAGGCCAATGCCCTTGGCGTCGTACATGGTTTCGAACATGTCGCGCACCAAGGTCTGGATGCGCGCATCCACGGCAGCGACGGGCTGCGCCACCGTGTGGAGCCGAGGATCGGGGAAGACAAGAATGGGGCGAAGGGCCATGGGCAGTCGGTTGCAGTTTGGATGCGCACGCACGGTAGCAACCGCGGCGGCGTCGGTAAATGTGGCTATTTTCGCCACTTTTGCCGCCACGCGTTGCGTGCAGGGACAAAAAACGTTGCCGAATCAAGGGCTTGAGCGCAAAATCGCGCGTAACTTGTCAAGTTTCCCCGATTGCGACGCCCTATGACCTCACACCCGATGGCTCCCACCGCCCTGGCATGGACCAAGCTGGCAACCCTGACCGTGCTGACCGTGCTGACCTGCGCCAGCGCCATCGCGCCAGTCTGGGCACAAACATACCCTGTATCCAGCACGCAGCGCCAGACCGCCAACGACGTGGCCCAAAAAGGTGTGCCGCTCTCCGAACTGGCGGCCAATGCGCCGGAGCGCTACACCGTCAAGGGCGGTGACACGCTGTGGTCCATCTCCAAACTGTTCTTGAAGTCGCCCTGGCGCTGGCCCGAGCTGTGGGGCATGAACATGGCCGACATCAAGAACCCGCACCGCATCTACCCCGGCCAGGTCCTGGTGCTGGAGCGCAGGGACGGTGTTGCCACCCTGCGGCTTGAGGGCGCCGCCGACACTGAGCCGTTGACCGTGCGGGTTTCGCCGCGCACGCGCTACGCCAGTGCGGCCGATTCGGCACTGCCCACCCTGAACAACCGTTTCATCGAACCCTTCCTGGCGGAGCCGCTGGTGGTTGGCGAGAACGAACTCAAGGCTGCGCCGCGCATCGTGTCGGCGCAGGAAGGCCGCGTATTCCTGGCCAATGGCGACCGGGCCTATGCACGCGGGTCGGATGATTTCCCCTTGACCGACGACGGCGCACGCGAATCCCGTTTTCGGGTGTTTCGCGAAGCCACGGCCCTCAAGGACCCCGTGACCGGCGAGGTGTTGGGGTATGAGGCGCAGTATTCGGGCCAGGCCGTTCTGGTGCGCGGCGAAGGCCAGGTGGAAGTCGAAGGCAAGGACGGCGTGGTGGTGAACTCCTTGCAGCCCGCCACCATCGATATCGTGAGCTCCAAGCAGGAAATGCGCGTGGGCGACCGTCTATTGCCAGAACCCTCGCGCCAGTTGCAGACCTACACGCCGCGCGCACCCACCGAGACCGTGCTCGGGCGCATTGTGTCGATCTATGGCAGTGCGTCGGTCCTGAATGCCGGGCAGAACCAGGTGGTAGCCCTGAACAAGGGCCGCGCCGATGGCATGGAGCCTGGCATGGTGCTAGCCATTCTGAAAGATGGTCGGCGCATGGTCGACCGCGACGACAGCAACCGGCCCGAACTCAAGCTGCCTGATGAGCGCAACGGGCTGCTGATGGTATTTCGCAGTTTCGAGCGTGTCTCCTACGCGCTCATTCTGGAAATCACGGACGCCGTACGTGTAGGCGACCGGCTGGTAAATCCCCGCTGATTCGCCCCCTGTGTAATGCAGCGCCAGCGTCTAACGGTGGCCGGATGACGATGGAGCGCGACGAACTGCGGCATTGGTTGCGCCTGCAACTCACCCCTGGCGTTGGCAATACCACGGCGCGCAAGCTTCTTGCAGCACTGGGCCTGCCCGAGCAGGTATTCCGGGCCGCGCCCGCAACCTTGTCCCAACTGGTGAGCGCCAAGCAGTGTGCCGCACTGCGCGAGGAGCCGGAAGATCTGGCTACGTTGTATGACACCACCTGGCGGTGGTTGCAGGCGGACCCTGAACGGCACCGCGTCATCCCATTGGGTGACGCCCACTACCCCACGTCCCTGCTGCAGACCGAAGATCCACCGCTGTTGCTGTATGCCATTGGTGCCGCGTCGATCTGGTCGCAGCAGTTTCTTGGCGACTGCCATGCGCGCTGCCTGGCTATGGTGGGGAGCCGCAATCCCAGTGCCCAGGGCCAGGAGAACGCGCGCCTGTTCGCTCGCGAGCTTGCGCAGCAGGGGTGGACGGTGGTTTCTGGCCTGGCTTTGGGCATTGACGGTGCCGCACACGTCGGTGCGCTCGAAGGTGCGCAACCCGGCGGAGTGGCCACCATCGCGGTGGTTGGCACCGGGCTGGACCGGGTGTACCCGCGCCAGCACAAGGCCCTTGCACACCGCATTGCCGAGCACGGAATTCTGCTAAGCGAGTACCCACTGGGCACCCCACCCCTGTCTGCCAATTTTCCCAAACGCAACCGTTTAATCTCTGCTTTGGCGCGCGCAACCCTGGTGGTGGAAGCTGCGCTGCAGTCGGGATCGCTCATCACCGCGCGTCTGGCTCTGGAGCAAGGCAAGGATGTGTTTGCCATTCCCGGGTCGATTCACACGCCCCAGGCGCGGGGGTGCCACGCCCTCATCAAACAAGGGGCCAAGCTGGTGGAAAGCGCCCTGGACATTCTGGAAGAACTGGATGGTACCGCGCAGCCGGTTGCTACATCTTTTGTAGCGCCATTCAACGATTTCACGGGGGCTAACGAGCAATATGACGATCCTTTGCTGAGCCACCTGGGATCTGACCCGGTCGGACTGGACGCACTGCTCGCGCGCACGGGTCTGGAAACATCCCTGCTGCAGGCGCAGCTGATGGCGCTGGAGATTCAAGGTGTGGTAGCACGCTTGCCCGGCGGGCTATTCCAGCGCGTGCATCGGGGATAGCCCGCAAACCGCTAAATAGCGGGGTAAGTCCGGCTGACCGCGAAGGCTGCACGTTCCTAGGCTATATTGCCTTCCATGTTTGACGTGCTTGCCTACGTTTGCGAAAACGAAAGTTTCGGTGAATTCGGCCATAGGTCGGACCACCTGGTGTGCCAACTCAATGCAATGGGTTTCGAGGCCGACCAAATCACCCTGGCGCTCGCCTGGCTGCACGGTCTGCATGCCGCAGTGCGGGAACTGCGCGAACCTGCGCCCGACGGACCTCCTGCGCAAGGCTTGCTGCGCCCTTCTGCACAGAGCGTACGCATCTATCCCAGCTTCGAACAGCGGCACCTGGGCACCCAGTGCCTGGCATTCATTACCTTTCTAGAAGCCAGTGGTGCCTTGCCAGCACACGTGCGCGAGCTGGTTCTGGAGCGCGCCATGGCGATTCCCGGTGCGCCGCTGGCGCTGGAAGACCTCAAGCTCATTGTGCGCATGGTGTACGCCAACATGGGGCTCGATCCCGGTGCGCTGATCCTGGACGAACTCGCCAGCAACAGCGTTCGCCCCACCTTGCACTAGGTCAACAACCGCTCGGGATTGGCCTCGATCTTGGCGAGGGCGTCGCGGGTGGCGCGTACGGTCAGCGCTTCTTCTTCTTGCGGCAGCAGCAAACCGGCTTGCAAATAGGCCGCCAGGCGACCGCCCTGGATCAGGAAGCTCTTGGCAGCAGAGGCAAACAGATTGAGGTGTTTGCGTTCGCTGCGCCAGGCCAATTGCACCTGCGTGACTTGGTTGTTGTGATCCAGGGTAAACCAGGAGCCCAGCTCCAGTTCCTGCGCCCATGCCTGCATGGCCGCGGTGGGTTTGGAGCCCCCGTTGACCACCACAACCAGGGACGTGGAGTCGATACCCAGCATCATCTCCAGACTTTCGGCATCCAGTGGCAAGTCACCCATGCCATCCTCGCTGACGAAATCCTCCAGATTGCTCAGACGCGCAGCCATGGCTTCAATTTGCGCCTGCGGAATGGCCTGGGTCTTGGACAGGAATGCATCAGCCAGGGTATCGCTGACCACCTTGATGTTCTTGTCCTGCTCGCTGGGGGCCATGGCCAGCAAGGTCATGCCTGAGCGTAGGCGCAGCAGCAGATTGGGCAAATCCTGAATCACCTTGGCCCGGTCGGCGCGGTTGGGTTTTGCGCTGGCAGCCCACACCAGGTCGGCAGCAGACTTCTTCAGCGTCAAGGTATCCTTGTGCTGCGGGCCCTTGCGCACAGCGGCCACCGCCAGCACTTCAGACCAGACCTTGAACAAGAAATCCCGGATCTCGTCGCGCACCGGCATGTCCTTGAGCATGTTGCGCATCTCGATCGTGTACTGGATGGCCAGGGTTTCCTTTTGTTCCACCTGCTGGGCCACGCTGACGACCTTTTGGGTGGCGCCCTTCTCCGTCAGGAACTTGGACAGGAACTTCTGGAATTCCTCATAGACCACCTGGTAGACCTTCTTGCCTGTCTCCGGGTATTGCTCGATCACCTGCACGATGCGCTTGACCTCGACCTCCATGGCCTGGCCATTCACGCCCGTGGCATCAAACCCCAACACCACCGATCCCATGCGGTCGATGAGCAGGCGCGCCGGATGGTTGGTGGTACTCAGGAATTCAGGGTCTTCCAGCGCCATGCGCAAGACCGGCATCTGCAAACGGGCAAACCAGACCCGGATGCCCGGAGGAATGCGGTCTTCGGCCAAGATGGCCTGGAACATGAGCGCCACGATTTCGATGGTGGCCTTCTCGCCCTTGGTTTCGGCCTTCTTCTTCAGGTCGGCGGTCTTCTCGCGCAATTCGCCCGCAACGCGGGCCACCCCGGCGGGGCTGTAGTCTTCGTACAAGGTGCCGCCCGAAGCATATGCCGGACCACCCTGCCCCGGCCGTGGTGGCGCAATGGCGGCGGCCAGCGCCGGCGACGGTGCATGGTGTTGTTCCGTACTGACGAAGTCGCCCCCTACATGGCTCACAAACAAGCGCTTGATCTGGCCAATGACCCCCTGAGCCCTGCTGCGCGCGCGCGCCATGGGCGAAGCCTGGGTCATCATACGGGTTTCGTCTGCGGCCGAATAGGCGCCCCCGTGGGTCCCTGATGTCCGCTTCCAGAAGGGTGGTGGCTGTGAAGTGGGGGCACCACCGGGCCCGGTCTGCGGACCGGTGTGGCCGACATCGGGGCGGTTTTGCGTCCCCGCGCGGGAACCCCAGAACTTGCCACCCAAAAAGCCACCCCGGCCGGCATCTGCTGCCTCGCCACCGGACGCCGGTCCCGCCGACCCCAGCGCGCCGCCACCCGAGGAAGACCCATAGCCCTGGTGTGCACCCATTGCCGCCCCAGCGCCGCCGCCAAATCCACTCAAGCCTGAAGGCATGCTATCTCGTGCAGCCGGGTTGGGCGCTGCGGCACCAGCCGGTGGCCGCGGGCGTTGCGGCGCACGAACCGGCGCCTTGACCCGGTCCTTCAGTTCGATGGTGGGTAGAACCCCCTTCTTGATCAGGATGTCGTTGGCATTCCCGTAGGCGGCCTTGAGTCGCTCAATCAAGAGCTTCTGCGCCCCATCATTGACCATGCTCCAGGCATCGCCAGGCATACCGCTGTTGGCCCACTGCTCCACCATGAGCAGGATCAACACCTCAGGACGCAGGATGTCGTTGTTGGGGAGCTCTTCGATGCCTTGCAGGAATTGCATGCGCACCTTGAGGTCTTCCAGCGGGGCATGGACCTTGTCCACCACCGCCATGACCAGACGCGAAGCCAGGATCTTGTTTTCCACCACCTCGGTGCCGACCAGTTGCAGGCCCATTTCCTCGGGTTTGGCGGCCTTTTTCTTGGGCGGCTCCAGGCACTCGCGCCAGACCTTGAGGGTGCCCTCCACCCATAGTGGGCGGCACTTCTTGAATGCCAGCCAGGCATCGCGGCGCTCCTGACTTTCCCGCGCATTGCAGGGTTGGTCCATCAGGGTCGTAATTTGCTCCTGCGCATCCGCGGCGATTTCCGCCATCGCCTGCCCCATTTCTGCCAGGAAACGCTCGCGCACGGCCCGCGCAAACTGCTGCCGGGGTGTGGAAGACGGATGATGGGGAGGCCGAGTTGCCATACGCTTGGATGCCTTTAGACCACGGCTCCTGCATTGGGATCATTGGGGTCGCCGCCCTCTTTCTTGGGCGCACCCTTGATCAGGTCTTCACGCTGGACACCCAGCCACATGGCAATCGCCGCCGCCACAAACACCGATGAGTAGATACCAAACAAGATACCAATGGTCAGGGCAAGGGCAAAATAATGCAGTGTCGCGCCACCGAACAACAACATGGACAGCACCATGAGCTGCGTGCACCCGTGCGTGATGATGGTACGGCTGATGGTTGAAGTGATCGCGTTGTCGATGATCTGCACCGTAGTCATCTTGCGATAGCGGCGGAAGTTCTCACGAATTCGGTCAAAGATCACCACCGACTCGTTGACCGAATAGCCCAGCACGGCCAGCACCGCGGCCAGCACCGGCAACGAGAATTCCCACTGGAAGAACGCGAAAAATCCCAGGATGATGATGACGTCGTGCAAGTTGGCGATGATGGCCGCCACGGCAAACTTCCATTCGAAGCGGATGGCCAGGTAGATCACGATGCCAACCACCACGAAGGCAAGTGCCTTCAGGCCATCGGCAGCCAGTTCGTCGCCCACCTGCGGACCGACGAATTCGGTACGTCGCAGTGTGGCGCTAGCATCCGCCGTTTTCAAGGCGGCCAACACCTTCTCACTCTGCGCAGCAGCATTGCTGCCTTTTTGTACCGGCATGCGGATGAGCACGTCCTGCGCAGTGCCAAAGTTCTGCACCTGCACATCTTCCATGCCCAAACCCGCCACCGTGCCACGAATCGAAGCCAGGTCTGCGGGCTGGGAGTAGCTGACTTCCATCAGCGTGCCGCCCGTGAATTCCACCGACAAGTGCAGGCTGCGCGAAAACAGGAAAAAGACAGCCGCTAAAAACGTGACCAGCGACACCAGGTTGAACACCAGCGCATGCCGCATGAACGGGATATCGCGGTGGATCTTGAAAAATTCCATGTGGACTTCCCTTATTCAGCCACGACCTGGTTGCCACCATCGGGCCGCCACACCGTGCCAATAGACACGTTCTTGAGTTTCTTCTGACGCCCGTACCAGAAATTTACCACGCCCCGCGAGAAGAAGACACCGGAAAACATGCTGGTCAAAATACCCAGCACGTGCACTACCGCAAAACCGCGCACCGGACCCGAGCCAAAAGCCAGCAAGGCCAGACCGGCAATAAAGGTGGTGACGTTGGAGTCTAGGATCGTAGCCCAGGCGCGGTCGTACCCGGCGTGGATGGCCGCCTGCGGCGAAACGCCATTGCGCAGCTCCTCACGCACCCGCTCGTTGATGAGCACGTTGGCATCGATCGCCATACCCAGCACCAACGCCATGGCCGCCATGCCCGGCAGCGTCAACGTGGCCTGCAACATGGACAGAACAGCCACCAGCAACAACAAGTTCAGCGCCAGGGCCGCACTGGAGATCAGGCCAAACATCATGTAGTACACACACATGAACACCGCCACCGCGGCGAAGCCCCAGGTGACACTGTTGAAGCCCTTGGCAATGTTCTCAGCACCCAGGCTCGGGCCGATGGTGCGTTCTTCGATGATCTCCATCGGTGCAGCCAGGCTACCCGCACGCAGCAGCAAGGCTAGGTCATTGGCCTCGTTGACGCTCATGGAACCGGAAATCTGAAACCGGTTGCCCAATTCGCCCTGAATGACGGGGGCTGTCAGCACCTCGCCCTTGCCCTTCTCGAACAAGAGGATGGCCATGCGCTTTTTCAGGTTCTCGCGGCTCACATCGCGCATGATGCGCCCGCCCTTGGCGTCCACCGTCAGGTCCACCTTGGGCGCCTGCGTCTGCGAATCAAAGCCCGGCTGCGCATCGGTGAGGCTGTCACCCGTTAGGACGACCTGCTTCTTGACGATCACTGCCCTGCCGTTGCGCTCCAGAAAGCGCTCCGAGCCGAACGGCACGGGCCCCGTGCCCAGTTCGGCCGCGTGGGCTTCCACGCCTTCGTCCACCATGCGCAGTTCCAGCGTGGCAGTACGGCCCAGGATGTCCTTGGCCTTGGCGGTATCCTGCACGCCCGGCAGTTGCACCACGATACGGTCCAGCCCCTGTTGCTGGATCACCGGCTCGGCCACGCCGAGTTCGTTGATCCGGTTGTGCAAGGTGGTGATGTTTTGCTTGAGTGCCTGCTCCTGCACCTTGCGTGCAGCCACCGGCTGGATGGAAGCCACCATCTTGACTTCCGCGCCATCGGCACTTTCCACAGTGCTCAGATCCTGGAACTGGTCCTGGATCAGGCGCCGTGCCGACTCGGCCGTAGCAGCGTCCTTGAAACGGATCTCGATGGTCTGGCCGTTACGGCTGATACCGCTGTGGCGGATGTTCTTCTCGCGCATGACCGAGCGGATGTCCCCCGCCAGTGCTTCAGCACGCTTGGACAAGGCCGCCTGCATGTCCACCTGCAGCATGAAATGCACGCCGCCGCGCAAATCCAGACCGAGGTACATGGGGAAGGCATGGACCGACGTCAGCCAGGCCGGAGAACGCGACAACAAATTCAACGCCACCACATAGGCGGGGTCGGTTGGGTCGGGGTTCAAGGCCTTTTGCAGCGCGTCCTTGGCCTTCAACTGCACATCGGTACTGGAGAAACGGGCCCGCACCGACGTGGCATCCAGCGCAAGGGCATCGGGCGTAATGGCGGCCGCCTTGAGGGCCTCCTCCACACGCGCCAACACGGCCGCGTCAAGCTTGACCGACGACTTTGCGACCGACACCTGCACCGCAGGCGCTTCACCAAACACGTTGGGCAGCGCATACAGGCCACCCACCACCAGCGCGATCAGGATGATCGCGTACTTCCAGACCGGGTAACGGTTCATGACTTGATGCTGCCTTTGGGCAGAACCTGAACCACCGCACTGCGCTGGATCTGGATGTCGACACCATTGGCCACTTCCAGCCCCAGGTAGTTGTCGCCAATTTTGCTGATCTTGCCCAACATGCCGCCAACCGTGACGACTTCATCGCCCTTGGCCAGGGCGTCCACCATGGACTTGTGCTCCTTTTGCTTTTTCATCTGGGGCCGGATCATGACGAAGTACAGCACCACAAACATCAGGATCAACGGCAACATGCCCATCAAGGACGATTGCATATCCCCTCCAGCTGCAGCGGCAGGAGCGGTTTGGGCAAAGGCGGAAGAAATGAACACTGGGAACTCCACATCAATCAGAGGAAAACGCGTCGCCCACCACGGGGCAGGCTGCCCCGGACAGGGGCAACCCTTCATTGTAACGGGGCATGCCTTTGTAACTTGCATACAAAATCCCCTGCCCGCGCAAGGCCGCTGGCGACAGACCAGCGCACATGGCCCGTCGACTCACGCGCCGCGTGCCGCCGTGTGGAACTGCTCCAGCAAGGTATCCCACTGCTTGCGCGCAGCCGCCAGATGCCGGGCCTTGACATGTCCAAAGCCCCGGATCTGCTCGGGTACGCGGGCAAAGGCCGCTGCGGCATCACGGTTGCGCGCAGACAACAGCGGCAGCATGGATTCGATGGCGGCGCGGTACTCGCTGATCAAAGCGCGCTCGCTTCGGCGTTCGGCGCTGTAGCCAAACACGTCCAACGGCCCACCGCGCAGTACCTTGAGGGGCGCCAGCACCGAAAACGCCTTGCGCATCCAGGCGCCGTAGCGGTGCTTGGTCGGCAACTGACCGTCGGCTGCGTGATTCCACAGGGGCGGTGCCAGGTGGTAGTTCAGGGTGTAGTCCCCCTCAAACTGGGCATCGAGCTTGGCCAGGAAGGTGGTATCGGTGTGTAGCCGGGCCACTTCGTACTCGTCCTTGTACGCCATCAGTTTGAACAGATAGCGTGCCACGGCCGCCGTCAAGGGCAGCGCCTTGCCGTCATCGGTGGGCGCACCGCTGGCCAGGGCCTGTTCGGCACGTCGTACCGTTTCGACAAAACCGACATACTGCGCGGCGTAGTCGGCATTTTGGTAGGCAGTGAGATAGTCCTTGCGGCGCGTCACCAGTTCGTCCACCGAAGCCTGGGCACGCGGCGCCCATTGCACCACCTGCTCCGTGCCCAGCGCGCGGCGCACGGCATCTGGATCGATGGCGGCCAAGCGACCCCAATTGAAAGCAGCCTTGTTGGCTTCCACAGCGACGGCGTTGAGCTCGATGGCGCGCAACAGGGATTCCCACTCCAGCGGAATCCAACCCTTTTGCCATGCGTATCCGAGCATGATGGGGTTGGTGAAGATGCTGTCGCCCAGCAGCCGCGTAGCCATGGCGTCGGCGTCCAGCGTGCCCACACTGTCGTCGCCCACGGCGCGGCCTATCTCGTGCAGGCAGTCCTCCACCGGGTTGCGCCAGTCCGGGTTGGTAACAAACGCCGCCGTGGGCGCACCGTGCGCGTTCAGCGCCACACGGGTGCGTCCAGCGCGCATGCGCAGCACTGTTTCCTTGCCCGCCACCACCACTGGATCACAACCAATCACCAAGTCAGCCCCGGCCATGCTGACGCGGGTGGTGCGAATGGCATCCTGCGCCGGGGCAATAAGCACATGGCTCCAGGTTGCTCCACCTTTTTGCGCCAGGCCTGCGGCGTCCTGCGTCACGATGCCCTTGCCTTCCAGGTGTGCGGCCACGCCCAGCAACTGCCCGATCGTGATAACCCCCGTGCCTCCGACACCGGCGACGATGATGCCCCAAGCCGACTCCAGCGTAGTCAGGGTCGGCAGGGGCAAGCTCTGCCCATCGGGTGCGGCTGCGGCCTTGCCCTTGGCCTGCTTGCGCAGTTTGCCGCCTTCGACCGTGACAAAACTGGGGCAGAAACCCTTGACGCAGCTGAAATCCTTGTTGCAGGTGCTTTGGTTGATGGTGCGCTTGCGGCCGAACTCGGTCTCCAGCGGCTCCACGCTGATGCAGTTGCTCTGCACGCTGCAGTCGCCGCAGCCCTCGCACACCAGTTCGTTGATGACCACGCGCCGGGCCGGGTCCACCATGGTGCCGCGCTTGCGACGGCGGCGCTTTTCGGTGGCACAGGTCTGGTCGTAGATGATGACCGTGGTGCCAGGTGTTTCGCGAAACGCCAGCTGGATGCGCTCAAGCTCATCGCGGTGGTGCACGGTCACGCCTTCGGCCAGCGCAACCCCGTCGTACTTGGCGGGCTCATCGGTCACCACCACAATGGCCGCAGCACCTTCGGCACGCATGCTTTGTGCAATTTGCACCACGGAGTGCCCCTCGGGGCGCTCACCCACCTGCTGACCGCCGGTCATGGCCACGGCATCGTTGTACAAGATCTTGTAGGTGATGTTGACCCCGGCCGTGATGGACTGGCGGATGGCCAACAGCCCGCTGTGGAAGTAAGTGCCATCGCCCAGGTTGGCGAACACATGGCGTTCGTTGCTGAAGGGTTGCTGCCCCACCCAGGGCACACCCTCGCCGCCCATCTGCGTGAAGCCGACGGTCGCGCGGTCCATCCACACCGTCATGAAGTGGCAGCCGATACCGGCCATGGCGCGCGAGCCCTCGGGCACCTTGGTGGAGGTGTTGTGCGGGCAGCCGGAACAGAACCAGGGCTGGCGGTCGGCCAGCCTCAGCCCCGCCTGCGCACGCTCGACCTCCAGCACCTGCATGGAACGCTCCTTGGCGTCCAGGATGGCCAGCTGCGTTTGCATGCGCGACGCGGTGTCGCTGTCCACGCCGAGTTTGAGCAGTCGCTGGGCGATGGCACGGGCAATGAGGGCGGGCGACAGGTCGGCGTTGGCGCGCAGCAAGGTGTTGCCACTGGGATTTGGCATGCCCCACTCGCCGCCGCTGCCAAAGCCCTGTGCATCCACATCGGCTTCATTGAACTTGCCCAGCACGCGGGGGCGCACATCGGCGCGCCAGTTGTACAGGCCTTCCTTGAGCTGGTATTCGATGACCTGGCGCTTTTCCTCCACCACCAGGATTTCCTGCAGGCCGGTGGCAAATTCGCGCGTGAGCTGGGCCTCCAGCGGCCACACCACGCCCACCTTATGCAGGCGGATACCGACGCGCCGGCAGGTGGCGTCATCCAACCCCAGGTCCAACAGGGCCTGACGCGTGTCGTTGTAGGCCTTGCCGCTGGCGATGATGCCAAAACGGTCGTTGGGGCCTTCGATGACGTTGGTGTTCAAACGGTTGGCCCGGATATAGGCCAGCGCGGCATACCACTTGGTATCGAACAGGCGCGCCTCCTGGTCCAGCGCATGGTCGGGCCAGCGAATATGCACGCCGCCAGGGGGCATGGCGAAATCGGTGGGTAGCTGGATCTGCACGCGGTCGGCATCGATGATGGCAGTGGAACTGGATTCGACGATTTCCTGGATGGTCTTCATCCCAGCCCAGACTCCGGCATAACGGCTCATGGCAAAGGCATGGATTCCGAGGTCCAGAATCTCTTGCACATTGGTCGGAAAGAACACGGGAAACCCGCAGGCCTTGAAGATGTGGTCGCTCTGGTGGGCGGCGGTGGAGCTCTTGGAGATATGGTCATCACCGGCCACCGCGATCACACCACCCCAGGGTGTGGTACCGGCCATGTTGGCATGTTTGAACACGTCCGAACAGCGGTCCACGCCCGGCCCCTTGCCATACCAGATGCCAAAGACGCCGTCGTATTTGTTGCTGCCCGGTGGCGCAAAGCCCAGCTGCTGCGTGCCCCATAGGGCAGTAGCGGCCAGCTCCTCGTTGACGCCCGGCTGGAACACCACGTGGTGAGCCTTGAGGTATTTCTCCGCCTTCTGCAACGACTGGTCGTAGGTACCCAAAGGCGAACCCCGGTAGCCGCTGATAAAGCCCGCCGTGTTCTTGCCGACTTTCTGGTCGCGCACGCGCTGCAGCATGGGCAGGCGCACCAGGGCCTGCACCCCGCTCATGAAGGCCTGGCCATGGTCCAGCGTGTACTTATCGTCCAGGGTGACGGATTCCAACGCCTGGCGGACGTGGTCGGGCAGCGGTGCATTCATGGTTTTTGTCTCCGTTGGGGTGCGCGCTGCAGTGTAGGGCGGAAGGCCAGATACGTGCTTGCTTTTTGTGACACCGCCAACCCCCAAACAGAAAGGATATTGCGCGAAAATGCCGGTTTATGGAACAACTGGACAAATTCGACCTGCACATCTTCCAAGAACTGCAAAACGACGGACGCCTGAGCAACACCGAGTTGGCCAGCCGCGTGGGCCTGTCCACTGCGCCGTGCTGGCGCCGGGTGCGCGCACTGGAGGAGGCAGGCTTCATCAAGGGCTATCACGCCGAGCTTGACCGACAGAAGCTAGGCCTGGGGGTCCTGGCCTTTGTGCGTTTGGACGCCGAGCGCAACACCGGCGACTCCACCCGTGCACTGGAAGAGGCCATCCGGAGCCTGCCCGAGGTGGTGAGCTGCCACTACATCAGCGGTACGGGCACGTTTGAGCTGCAGGTGGTGACGCGCGACCTAGAGAGCTTTTCGCGCCTGGCACGCGAGCACCTGATCAACCTGCCGCACATCAAGGACCTGCACACCAGCTTTTCGCTAGGCGAAGTTAAGGCCAGCAGCAGCCTGCCCCTGGACCACCTGCACGCCTAAACTGCGCGTCAACCACCGAAAGGCCCGCCATGCGCCGCGCTACACCCTGCCCAACCCCCTCACGCGCTTTAGACCAGCACCGGGCGGTTTTCCCGGTTGCATGGCTTTTCTGGCAGTTGGCCCTCGTGTTATCTGGATTTGTAGCTATGACTGTTGTAGCAAATGCCGCGGAACTACCGTTGCGCAACCTCTGGGTGGAAATGCGCCAGGTGCAGCTGGTGCAGCAGGCCGGGGACAGCCGCGACGACCAATCCACCACCCTCACGCAGCAGCAAGTGCTGGTGCTCAATGGGCGCTCGGGTGAAGTCGCCTTGCGCACCGCAGTGCCCATGCGGCTGATGGCGATGGCGTTGCGTGATGGCCGACCCATCCGGGTTGCGGGCACCGTGTGGCTGCAGGCAAGCACGGCCATCCGCGTGACGGCCCGCTGGCCGGGAGGCGACGAGGTGGAGTTGGACCTGGCCGCCAGCCAAGCCAGCGCAACGCCCGGCGCGGGCGCCGCAGCCGCCTCCACGGTGGTCGTACCACTGGGCAGCTGGACCACGGTGGCCGAGTCGGATCAGGCACAAAGCAGCGAGCGCAGCAACGGGTGGGGCAGCGAAACCACCAGCGCGAGCCAGCGCTACGCGGTTCAGGTGCGCATCAGCGCGCGCTGAACCGCAGCCACGCCCTTAACTCCGCCCCAGCACCTGGCGAATGGTGGCGCTCAATTCCTCGGCATCGAACTTGGCGATGTAGGCATCGGCCCCCACGCTCTTGACGTGGCCTTCGTTGGTGGTGCCCGTGAGCGACGAGTGGATGATGACGGGCAAGTTCTTGTAGCGTCCGTCCTGCTTGATGTTGCGCGTGAGCGTGAAGCCGTCCATGATCGGCATTTCCAGATCGGTCAGCACCAGCGCCACCTTGTCGCGGATGGACTTGCCCTCGGCCTTGGCGCGTGCACCCAGGGCCTCCAGCTCGTCCCAGGCCTCCTGGCCGGTCTTGGTCATCACGTAGGGCACGCCCATGGCCTTGAGCCCTTGCTCGATCATCATGCGGGCCACGGCCGAGTCATCCGCCGCCAGCACCACGGTGCCCGGTGGAATCTGCACCCGCCCAACCTGGTTGGCATCCACTTCGGACGCATGTTGCTCGGGCATCACATCGCGCAAGATCTGCTCCACATCCAGCACTTGCGCCAGGCGGGTGTTTTCGGCATTGCCGTCCAGACGGGCAATACTGGTGACCAGGCCACCGCCACTGTTTTCGGCGGAGAGCACGTGCTTCCACTCCAGGCGCACGATCTCATTGACTTCTTCCACCGCAAAGGCCTGCGTGGTACGGGCAAATTCGGTGACCAGCAGGATACCCAGCCCCTTGGTAGGGTTGCAGCCCACCACCTTGGGCAGGTTAATGACGGTGATCATCTGCCCGCGGATGTTGGCCACCCCCATCACAGAGGGCGGCATGTTGACCATGGCCGTGATCTCGGGCATGACCAGAATCTCGCGTACCTTGAACACATTGATGCCAAACAGCTCGCGCCGCGTAGTGCCGGGGGCCTCGCCCAACCGGAACAGCAGCAATTCAAACATGCTGTTGGCCGCCAGGTTGGTCCGCTCATCAATGTCCCGCATGGAAGTGCTCATGGTGTGGCTTTCTATGGATATTCAACGAAGAACTGGCATGGTGTCCATAGTAACGTTATTGGCCCGGTTTTGGCCACAATGTCCAGAGCTGCAAGCTCTGGCGCAAGCGCCCGGCCAGCTCGCCCGCGTCCGCGCCCCAACCGGCAAAGTAATCAGCCCGCACCGCCCCGGTAATGGCGCTGCCCGTGTCCTGGGCCAGCACCAGTTTCTGCAACGCAACCTGCGGGCCGCTGGAAACCAGCCATACCGGTGTGCCGTACGGGATGCTGCCAGGGTCCACCGCGATGGAGCGCCCCGGCGTCAGGGCCACCCCCTGGGCGCCGCGCGGACCCTCGCCGCTGTCGGACCCCGCCACCGCCTCTTCCTTGAAGAACACCACCCGCGGATTCACCCACAGCAACTCCTGCTGGCGCTGGGGGTTCTGCGCCAGCCAGGCTTTGATACCCGGCCAGGACGCGTCCTTAACCAGCCCCTGGTCAAGTAACCAACGGCCCACGCTACGGTAGGGCTGGTCGTTGGTACCGGCGTAGGCCAGGCGCACCCAGCGCACGCTGCCATCAGGCTGCTGCACGCGCAACCGGCCCGAGCCCTGAATCTGCAACACCAGCGCGTCCACCGGGTCGGCCAGGTAGGCAAGGGCACGTCCCTGCAAGGCGGCTTGGGCCTCGGGTAAGGTGTCGATTTCCTGGCGGGTGTACCAAGGTTTGCGACCGCCCAGATTGGCCGGGGGGCGGTACAGCGGCACGGTGAAGGCCCCCTGGGGCACGCGGCTGGCCTCCAGCACCGGTTCATAGTAGGCCGTTAGAAGCCCATTGGCGTCGCCCTGCGGCGACTCCACACGGTACGGTTGCAGCCGCTGCTCCAACCAGGCTCGCTGGTCGTCAAGCGAGGCAATGCTCTGCAGACGCACTTCTGCACACAAGGCTTGCCAATGCGGTGACGGCCGCTCGCAGCTGCGCAACCAGGCGTTCCAGGCATCAAACCAGGGGTCCTGCCCCAAGCCAGGCAATTCGTCCCACGCTACGGGCACCCAGCGGCTTTTGCCCTGCCACAACGTCCCCGTTGGAAGGGCCGCGGCCTGCGGCGCCGCTGCCGGAGTGCGCACAGGCTCCACCGGCGCCGACGGCCCCAGGGGCGCACTGCCGCAGGCCACCAGCAACGCCGCCGCGCCAAGGGGGGCCAACCACCGTGCCAGCCAGGAATAATAGGGGTTAGCCCCCGTAAAATCTGACGTTGTAGCTAGCATTTTCATAGCACACGATGCTGCAAAGCGGGTAACTGGTTGCGCCGCTCGGTCAGTACGCGCGCATCCAGCTCGGCGCACACCACGCCGGGCTCCTGGGCCTGCTCGGCCAAAACCTGGCCCCAGGGGTCGATGAGCAGCGACTGGCCCCAGGTGCGCCGCCCATTGGGGTGCGTACCCCCTTGTGCGGCAGCGGCCACGAAGGCCAGGTTTTCGATGGCGCGGGCACGCAGCAGCACCTCCCAATGCGCCTGGCCCGTGGTGTGGGTGAAGGCGCTGGGTACCAGCAACAGGTCGGCGCCGTCCCGGGCGTAGGCACGGTACAGCTCCGGAAAGCGCAGGTCGTAGCACACGCTCAAGGCCACGGTCCACGCATGCCCGTCACGCGAGGGCAGTGCAAAACGCGCAGGCTGCGCCCCAGGCTGCAACACGCGCGATTCGTCGTAGGCTTCGCGCCCGTTGTCGAAGCGAAAGAGGTGGATCTTGTCGTAGCGGGCCACGCAGTCACCTTGCGGGTTGTAGGCGAGCACACTGTTGAACACCCGATCGTCTGTATCGGCGGCCAGCGGCAGCGTGCCGCCCACCAGCCACAGCCCCAGCTCCCGCGCGCAAGCCCGCAGGAAATCCTGGATCGGGCCGGTGCCGAACGCCTCTTTCAGAGCCAGCTTGTCGCGGTCGTGCGGGCCGATCAGACAGAAGTATTCGGGCAGAACGGCCAGCTCGGCGCCCTGGGCGGAGGCGGTTTCCAGCAAGGAGCGGGCCTGGTGGAGGTTCTCGTCCAGCACGGCGCTGGAGACCATCTGGATGGCGGCGACTTTCATTGAGGCTCCGAGGCTCTGGGTGTGGGAGGGGGTGCAACCGTTTTGGGCTTGCGTTCGACGGGCGTCACGCGGGGGTCCACCCAGGTGCCGTCAATCAGAAACTCGTGGGTATTGGCTTCAATCAAAGGACGGCGCAGGATGAGATTGGCCAGGTAAGTGGAGAGGCCGAACAAGGGGTTGATGTAGTACGACGCCAGCAGTGCGGCGCTGCCCGCATCAATATCGGGTACCACCACCACCTTGAGGTTCTGCGTTTCCTTGGCGATGTCGGCTTGCCCCTCCATCATGGCCGCACCGTTTACGCCCTTCATTTGCAAGTTGTTGGTGCGCGCAATGCCCTGGGCAATGGCGACATCGCCGCGGAAAAAGTCGAAGGCAAACCCTTCGCTGAACACGTCGCGGAAATCCAGCGTCAGGCGTCGAGGCAATGATTGCAGGCTGAGCACGCCCACCAGCTTGCCGATGCCGGGGTCGGTCTTGAGAAACTGGCCGTTCTCCACGTTGATGGCCAAGTTGCCGCCCAGGCTGGGGTAGTCCATGGTGATGGGTGAGCCCAGCCACGATACCTGCCCCTCCACTTTGCCCTTGCCCCGGCGCACCACATCCTTCATGCCAAAGCGTCCCAGCAGTTCGCCCCCATCGGCAATATCGAGTTTGAAGGCCATCTGCGTGCGTCGGCGCTCCTTGATGTTCTTGCTGGTCAAAGGCGTTGCACCTGCAACCGCCGTCCAGTTGCCGCTGGCGGTGAGCTGGGCTTCCGGCGTGATGATGTTGAAGCGGTTCAGACGCCATTCGCGCGGTGCATCACGCACCACGCTGGAGGCCGCTGCTCCCAGGTTGACGGCGTCGATTTCCACGCGTCCGAGCTTCTTGCCGCGCAGTTCCATGTCCTCGACCACGATGTCCAGCGCCGGGATGCTGGCGGGCTGCTCATCGAGTGCGCTTTCCACGTCCTGCGCCTCGCCCTGGGCAATGGCCAGGCGCGCCAGGCGCGCATACAGCCGCCCGGCCGCAGAACCCGATGGCTGGCGGTATTCAACATAGCCACTCATCTCGTGGGCATCCACGTTTGCGCGCCAGACCAGCCCCTCACGCCCGCCGCCCACCACGACGCGGTTGAACTTGCGCCCGCCCAGCGTGATCTCACGGGCACGCACTGCCAAACTGGTGGGCAGGTAAGCCAGGCTGGTGGCACTGTCATTGACGTTGAGCGCACCGGGCGTGAGATCGGTGCCGGAGGCGCGGTTAAGTACGTCGGCCCAGGCGTCTGCATCCACGCCGGTCAGGTTCAGATTGGCCACCACGCCCTCGCTGGGCAGGGGCGCGACTTCGTCGCCCGCCAGACCGACCCCGATGGCGCCACGCAGCACCCGTGGCTCAGACCCGGAGAGGTCGCGCACGTAGGTCAGCTGCAGCACTTTGCCCACATCCAGGACCAACTGGTCCTGCTGGCGCTGCACCTGACCGTCGGGCCCCACGCGTCCGGTCAGCTCCAGGCGCAGGGGCAGGCTCGCTTCGGCTGTCTTAGCAAAGGGGGTCGGCAGGTTCAGTGCCAATCCGGTCAACGCGCTGTTCACCTGCACATCCACGCCACCAGGACGCAGGCCCAGATTGGCCGTGTAGGTGGTCGTTCCGTTGGCATACTGGGCCAGGCGCGACGGCAAACCGAGCTCGCTGGCCTGGCGCAGCCCTTCGGCACTGGCGGTTCCCTGGATGCGCAGCCCGCTGGGCGCAGCTTTGCCAGGACTGACGCTGAGCCCGCCATCTATGCGCACATCGCCGCCCAGGGCACGCGCCTGCACGCCATTGACGGTGACCCCCGTCTCGCTGAAGCCGACAACGCCGCGCGCGCGCTGCAGGCGCGGCGTCTCGGGCGTGATCTGCACGTCATTGCCGCCCAGTGTGACGGTGCCGCGTACCGTGGCCTTGTCCACAGCAGCGATGGGCAGCGCCAGTTTGAACCGGTAATCTGCCACACCCGACCCTGTGGACTTGGCCAGGGCGTCTCCCATCAAGTGCCCCAACGGCGACGCATTGACCACGCCCAGCGCCTCGTTTAAGGGGCCTTGCAATTCAGCGGTGACACCCACCCGTGCGCCGCCATAGAGGCTTTCCACCACACCATCGATCTTGGTGGCACGCAGGCCGGGAGCGAGCGCAACACCGGCATGTGCCCCGCGCACGCGAATGACATCGTGGTCCAGCAGAAACTCGCCCGTCAGCGCCGTCAGCGCCGGAAACGGCAGGGCATCCTTGGGCTGCAGGCTCGGTGGCACGTAGGCGTATTGCACATCGCGCACGTTGGCCGAGATGCGGAACTCGCCGCTCTTGCCGCCCGTGAAAGGGAAGTCGTTCAAGTCGCCCCTGACCTTGTACTTGACGCCCGAGGCCGTGCCGTCGGTGATGGCATCGCGCACGTAGTCACGCGCTGCCTTGTTGATGGCCTGCGGCAGATAGCGGTGCACACGGTTGCCTGCCGCGCGGCTCATGCTGCCCTGCAGGTCCAGTACGCCGGGCAGGCGAGGTTTGCCCGGCGTGTCCTGTGTGCGCCAGGCGATGCGGACTTCGCCCTGGGCATCGTCGTTGGCGAACTGCAGGTTCGGTATCTGGAGCGCCACACTGTCGCCCTTGTGGGTCCACTGCACATCGCCCTGCAGGCGCTGCATGGGAATGACCGGGTCTTCGAAGATGCCGGGCACTTCCAGTTGCCCTTGGAGCGCTATGCTGGCTTTGCCCCCGTTTTGGGTGACGTCAAAGTCCACGTCCAGCCCCGACACGCCAGGCCACTGCACGCCGTTGACCACCGCCGCGGGCGACACCAGCTGGCTGACGCGACCTCGCACGCTGTAGGCCGTCAATCGTTCCCAAGGGCCTTGCCAGTTGGCTTGCAGGCGTTCGACCAAGCCCTTGGGCGACACCGCCAGCAACTGGGCATGCACGGAAGACTCCAGGGGCAGACGCTGGGCGATCTGGGCCATGGCAGCCAGGTCCAGCTTGTCGGCCACCAGTTCGCCCCGGGGTGGGCGGCGGCCGTCCCCCCCGTACCAGGCCAAGCGTACATTACCACCGGGCCAGCGCAAGCCATCGCGGGTTTCGAATTGCAACGCCTGCGTCGAGACTTCCTGTCCCCCATCGAGTGCCTTGGCCGCGACACGCCCGGAGACCGACCGCAAGGCGATGGCTTCAAGCTCCGGCGCCAGTCGCACGGTCACGTCGCGCATGGATACGTCGGCCGTGCCGCCGCTCCAGTGCCCGCGGCTGACGTCCAGCCAAGCGCGCAAGGCGCCCTGCCCCTGCGATACATCTACGCCCAGGTCCGCCACGGTACGCAGGCGGGACATGTCAATCTGCTGGGCCTGCGCAAACAGCTGCCCCGACCAGTCCTGCCACTGGCTGGGTCGGCGCGTAAGCAAGGGCTGCTTGAAAGCGCCCATGAGTGTCCAGCGCGAACCCCAGTCCGCAGGCGGCGTGGCATCCACGCGCAAACTGTGCGTACGCAGCGCACTGCGCAGCACCACATCCACATCGGTCAGAGCCAAGGCCTGCGCCTGGCGACTTTCGTCGGTCCAGGTGACAGTGCCATGGCGCACCACCAGCTCCGGCTGCGACAGCACCCAGTCCGCACCAGCGCTTTCACCCTGCCCACCTTGGGCCATGGGCAGCCCGGCTACCCAGATCTGGCCTGCCGCGTCGCGGCGGACGTCCAGCTCCGGGCGTTCGATGATGAGCTGCTCCAGCCCCAGCCCCACGATGGAGCGGGCTGACAGGGCTGCCACCACCACGGGCAACTTCAGTGCGGCGCGCCCTTGGGCGTCATGCAAGCTGACATCGGCCAGCTCCAGGGAGGGGACCAAGCCATTGGAGCGGGTAACGATGGCGCCGATGCGCACTGGAACACCCAACAGCCGCGAGGCCTGTTGTTCCAGTTCCGGACGGAAATCCGCGATTCGCGGCACAATCACAAAATGCAGGGCACCCCAGACTCCCAACAACACCACCCAGGCCAGCGCCAGCAACCCCAGGAGCAGTCCTGCGGTCGCGTGGAACAGCCGCAGTCGGCGTGAGGCGGAGATGGAATTGAATTCAGTCATTGAGATCGACGTACCGTGCCAGGAATTATGACCCGCAATACCGACGCGCTCCGGGCCGACTACTCGCGTTTTGGGCAGCGCATTCGACGCCGCTACGCGTCCGAGCTGCCCCTGCTGCCGCCGGGGGTTCCCACCGCGCCCAGCATGCGCATTGCATTGCAGGCCCTGCGCGACGGCGGCATGGAGGTTTCCCACGCCCTGCGCACCGTACGCCAGCTGGTGTTGCAGCGCCTGATCGAGCTGGACTGCGACCAGGCTGCACCGCTGGCGGATGTGACATTACCCATGACGGCGTTGGCGGAAATGGCGCTGGATGTGGCATTTGCGGAAAGTACACGTCAACTTGACACGCAGCACGGTGAACCGTTGACAGCCCAGGGCGAGCGCGCCCAGCTGTGCATCGTCGGCATGGGCAAGCTTGGTGCGCGTGAGCTCAATGTCTCCAGCGACATTGACCTGATCTATGTGTACGACCACGATGGCGAAACCCGCGGTGATGCACAAGGGCGCGGTCGCATTTCCAATCACGAATACTTTGCCAAGGTCGTTCGCGCCATCCACGCTCTGGTGGGCGACACCACTGAGCATGGCTTTGTATTCCGTGTCGATCTGGCTTTGCGACCCAACGGAAATTCCGGCCCACCGGCAGTGTCGCTGGGTGCACTGGAAGAGTATTTCCATGTGCAGGGCCGCGAATGGGAGCGCTTTGCCTGGCTCAAGAGCCGCGTGGTGGCACCCGCCCAGGCCATTGGCTCGGCGTGCGCCCAGAGCCTGCGCGCCAGCGTGACGCCGTTTGTGTTTCGGCGCTACCTGGACTACAACGTCTTCGACTCCTTGCGCGACCTGCACCGCCAGATCCGTGACCATGCAGCCAAGCGCAGTGCGGGCAAGCCCGAACGCGCCAATGACGTCAAGCTTTCACGCGGTGGCATCCGCGAAATCGAATTTACGGTGCAGTTGCTGCAGGTGGTACGTGGCGGACAGTTTCCTGAATTGCGCACCCGTCCCACGCTAAGCGCACTGCAGCGCGTCACGCAGGCGGGCCTCATGTCGGCAGCCACCGCGACTGCGCTGGCCGATGCCTACCTGTTTCTGCGCCGCGTCGAGCACCGCATTCAGTACCTGGACGACCAGCAGACCCACATCCTGCCGACCGCCGACGCCGATCTGCTGTGGATCGCCCAGACCATGGGGTTTGCTGACAGCTGCGGATTTTTGGCCGAACTGGACCGCCACCGCGAGTTGGTGGCGCAGGAGTTCGACGCCCTGCTTGGGGGAGCACAGACATCGTGCAAGGGTTGCAATGGGGCCAGCAGTCCGCCCACGCATGGCAACTTCGACGAATTGCTAGCGCAGTTGAGCGGACCGTTTCGCGAACGGCTGGCCAGTTGGCGCGAACATCCGCGCGTGCTGGCCTTGCGCGAGGAGTCGCGTGCGCGGCTGCACCGCCTAATCCAGCGCACAGGTCAGTGGCAGGCCGATGGCCGCGTGAGCGAAGAAGCCTGCGTGCGCCTGGCCGACTGGATGGAGCCCCTGTTGCGCCGCGAAAGCTACCTGGCCTTGCTGCTGGAGCGACCCAAGGTGCACGAGCGCCTGCTGCACATGCTCGGCGCTGCGCGTTGGCCTGCCCGTTACCTGCTCAAGCACCCCGGCGTGATTGATGAACTGGCCGGCAACGCGATGCTGGAGGAGCGATTTGACCCCGCAGATTTTGAGCGGGAGTTGGAGGCGCGCAAGACCGCACTCCAAGGCGCAGGCGAAGACGACGATGAGGCGCTGCTCAATTTGTTGCGCCGCGCGCACCATGCCGAGGTCTTCCGCATCCTGGCGCGCGACATCGAGGGGCGACTCAGCGTCGAGCAAGTGGCCGACGACCTCAGTGCGCTGGCCGATTGTGTCCTGCGCGTCACCACGCGCTGGTGCTGGGAGCGCCTGCGCCAACGCCACCAGACGGAGTGCCACTTTGGCATCATTGCCTATGGCAAGCTCGGTGGCAAAGAATTGGGTTACGGCAGTGACCTGGATCTGGTGTTTGTCTATGATGACCCGGACGAACGTGCTGGTGAAATCTATGCCGCCCTGGTGCGCAAACTCATCAACTGGCTGACGGTAAAGACCGGCGAAGGCGACCTGTACGAGATCGACACCGCGCTGCGTCCGAACGGCAATTCCGGTCTGCTGGTGACCAGCTTCGAGTCCTATGCGGCCTACCAGCAGAACCGCGGAAGCAACACGGCCTGGACTTGGGAACACCAGGCCATGACGCGCGCCCGCTGCGTACTGGGCGAACACGGGCTGGCCCAACGCTTCGATACAGTGCGCGCTGCGGTCATCTGCACCGAACGCGACGGACCGGGGCTGCGCGACGAAATCGTTTCCATGCGCAAGCGCGTTGCCAGCGCGCACCCGGTTCGCGGCGATGGCTTTGACGTCAAGCACAGTCCCGGGGCCATGGTGGACATTGAGTTTGCGGTGCAGTTCCTGGTGCTGTCGCAAGGCTGCCGACACCCCGAATTGCTGGACAACGTTGGCAATATCGGCCTGCTCGAACGCTCACAGACCTGCGGCTTGCTACCCGCGCCTGTGGGTCATGCCGCCGCTGACGCGTACCGCCAGCTACGCCAACTGCAACACCGGGCGCGACTGAACGAAGAGCCCACGCAGGTTCCTCAAGGGCAGGTGACCCAGGCGCGCCAGGCCGGCCTGGCGCTCTGGAACGCCGTATTCGACGCTGCTGGGCAGAGGATTTAGCCGCCCTGGGCGCGTATGCGCTGTACCAGCGCCGTGGTCGAATAGCCCTGCACAAACGGCAGGGCACGCGCATCGCCGCCCCAGCTGCGAACCAGCGCGGTCTCGGGCAAGGTGTCCATGTCGTAGTCACCGCCCTTGACGATCAGGTCGGGGCGCAGCTGCCCAATCAGTTGCACGGGGGTGTCCTCGTCAAACCAGGTCACCAAATCCACAGCCCCCAGCGACGCCATCACGATGGCGCGGTCCATTTCGGCATTGAGCGGGCGATCCGCACCCTTGCCCAGGCGACGCACCGATGCGTCGGTATTGAGGGCGACCACCAGGCTGCCCCCCAACGCCCGCGCTTGCGCCAGGTACAGCACATGCCCACGGTGCAGCACATCAAAGACACCGTTGGTGAAGACCCACGGACGCGGCAGTGCGCGCAAGGCCTGTGCGGCTGCACCGCTGGCCACGATCTTGTCAAGAAAGGCAGGAGATTGTGTCGGGATGTCCATGGGGACAGATGCTAGCAGGCGCCATTGACGCGTTTCCCCCAGGCATTTCAGGCGCTATCGCCCTTGAATTGGGTTGCATAATTGCCGCGACCATGCATCTTGTACCCGTCAACGTCGACACGATCCGCTTGCACCAGCCCCTGCCCTTTCGTCTCATGGACAAGGACGGCGTGCTGCTGGCCAAGAAATTCTTCGTGATCGAATCGCGCGAGATGCTGGAGGATTTTGCGCGCCGCGGCGGTGGCCTGTACATCGACGTAGCCGACTCCGAAGCGCACCACCGCGCCTATGTGGACAAACTGCAGGGCATGGTGCGGGACAACCGGTCTCTGGGCGAGATTGCCAGCGCCAAGATTGAACAGGTGAATCTGCGCAACACCCAGGAAGACGAGAAACCCGATTGGCTGGACTTGCAGATTCAGGGCAATGGCTTGCTGCGCGACACCCAGCCCACGCATTTTCTGGATCGACTGGAACGCCTGAGCGCGCAGTTGGCTCGGTTTTCCCGACGCAACCCGGATGGCACGCTGTTTGCGCTGATGCACTTGTCGGCCACCGAAACCCAGATGTACAGCGCCACCCACGCCATGCTGGTCAGCGTGATGTGCGGCCTGGCGGCACGCGAGGTCCTGCGCTGGAGCCCGGAGCAGGAAGCTACTTTGTGCAAGGCTGCCCTGACCATGAACGTGTCCATGGCGGCGTTGCAAGATCAGCTGGCGCGCCAGGCCGAGGCGCTCACCGCGGCGCAGCGGCAGGTTATCGACACGCACGCCGCGCAGTCCGCCCAGTTGCTGTCTGACTACGGTATCGGCGACACCGATTGGCTGGAGGCTGTGCGCGACCACCATACGCAAACCCCTGGGCCCTTGCGCGCACGCACTGCGGCGCAGCAGTACGCACGACTCATCCAGCGGGCAGACATGTTTGCCGCCCGCCTGGCGCCCCGCGCGGGGCGCTCGCCCATTTCGCCGGCGGCTGCGATGCAGGCCTGCTATTTCGACGAAAACCGCCAGATCGACGAAGCGGGCGCGGCTCTCATCAAGGCAGTGGGCATTTACCAGCCAGGCTCGTATGTGCGACTGGCAACGGACGAAGTGGCGGTGGTGGTCAAGCGTGGCATCAACACCAGCACACCGCGGGTGGCCGTGCTGATCAATCGCAGCGGCATGCCCACGCTGGAGCCCATCATTCGTGAAACCAGCAGCCGCGAGTACCGCATCGTCGCCAGTGTGGCGCAGCGCGACGTCAAGGTCCAGATTAACCTGGACAAGATCCTGTTGTTGACCCAGGCGCCCGCTTCGGACAGGCCCTGGTAGGCATTGAGCCGGAGGCTAACCCGGCAAGGTACTGGGCTGGAAGTCCGGTGAGCGCCGGGGTTCCCACCAGGCGCTCAAGGAAGCAAAGATATTGCGACAGCCCGTGCAGCGGTACTCACCCGTGGGCCGCAACACCCCGGCATGATCGCGGTCCAACACCCGCTGGTAACTGGTTGCGCCACATTCGCGGCACTTGTACACCGTTTTATACGTCGCCATGGGGCTGGCACTGTATCGGCGTTGCCCCGGAAAGAAAAGGGGTTTGCGTGTAATTCCGTGTAAACCCCTAGCGGTATTTGCAAGAGCCGCGCTATGCCGGGGCCGTATCCGCAAAGCTGGGGCGTTGCAATAGCTTGTCGTACAGACGCACCAGGTTCGGGTTTTCGCTGCGCCAGTCGAGTTCGGGGAACCGGAAATCGAGGTAGCCCAGGGCGCACCCCACAGCGACATCCGCCAGGCTGAAGTGAATGCCGCCACAAAAGGGCTTGTCGCCCAAACCGCGCGCCATGGCCTTGATGGCCGCGTTGACCTTGACCAGTTGGCGATCGACCCAGGCCTGACTGCGTTGCGCCTTGGTGCGCCCAGCCCAGGTGGCTTCCAGGCGCGCCAGGATGGCGGCGTCTAGCACGCCGTCGGCCAGCGCCTCCCAGGTCTTGATTTCGGCGCGTTCGCGCCCAACGGCGGGTATGAGCTTGCCAACCGGCGAAAGGGTATCCAGGTATTCGACGATGACGCGCGAATCGAACAAGGCCTCGGCACCCTCCATGACCAGGCATGGCACTTTCCCCAGGGGATTGGATTCTGCAATGGTGGTGTCAGCGGACCAGACGTCTTCAGGCACGAAGGCGTAGTCCAGCTTTTTCTCGGCCATCACCACGCGGACTTTGCGCACATAGGGACTGGAGGTGGAACCGATTAGCTTCATGGGTACTGAGGGGATGGGGGAAGGGTCATTCTATCCACGCAGGTGGGATCGAACCGGATTTGGACCCAAGCGTGGCGCGCAACCTACAATCCGATCATGACTTTTTCCACCATTTCCGCCCTTTCTCCGCTGGATGGCCGCTACGCCGGCAAGCTGGCGCCCCTGCGTCCCCTGATGAGCGAGCTGGGCTACATGCACCGGCGCGTTCAGGTGGAAGTTGCCTGGTTCATCCGCCTCAGCGACGCCGGTTTTGCAGAATTCAAGCCGCTTACACCAGGAGCACGCACTTACTTACTAGGCCTGGTAAAGAATTTCTCGGAGGCAGACGGCGAAGCCATCAAGGCCATCGAGAAGACCACCAACCATGACGTGAAGGCGGTGGAATACTGGATCAAGTCCAAGTTCGAAGCCCGCCCCGAATTGCTTGCGGCCCAGGAGTTTGTGCACTTTGCCTGCACCAGTGAAGACATCAACAACACCAGCCACGCCTTGCAGCTCAAGGCGGCGCGTGACCAGGTCCTGCTGCCGACACTGGACGCCATCTTGGCCAAGCTGCGCGCAATGGCCCAGGCTTATGCCGCCGTACCCATGCTCAGCCGCACGCACGGCCAGACCGCCAGCCCGACCACGGTGGGCAAGGAAGTGGCCAACGTGTTGGTGCGCCTGAGCACTGCACGCGAGCGCATTGCGGGGGTGAAGATCCTGGGCAAGATGAACGGGGCCGTGGGCAACTACAACGCCCACCTCTCGGCCTGGCCCGACTTTGATTGGGAAGCCTTTGCCAAGGCCGTTGTGGAGACGCCCGAGCCCCTGGGCCTGGGCCTAAGCTTTCAGCCCTACTCGATCCAGATCGAACCGCACGACTACATGGCCGAAGTGTTCGATGCCATTGCACGTGCAAACACTATTCTGGTGGACTGGTCGCGCGATGTCTGGGGTTATGTGTCGCTGGGTTACTTCAAGCAAAAGCTCAAGGACGGCGAGGTGGGTTCCTCCACCATGCCGCACAAGGTCAACCCCATCGACTTCGAGAATGCCGAAGGCAACCTGGGCTTGGCCAACGCGCTCTTGCGCCACCTGAGCGAGAAGCTGCCCATCAGCCGCTGGCAGCGCGACCTGACCGACTCCACCGTGCTGCGCAACATGGGCGTGGCTCTGGGCTATGCCGTGCTGGCCTACCAGTCGCTGCTGACCGGCATGAACAAGCTGGAAATCAACCAACAGGCGCTTGCCGACGACCTGGACAATGCCTGGGAAGTGCTGGCTGAGCCTATCCAGACCGTGATGCGACGCTTTGGCCTGCCCCAGCCCTACGAACAACTCAAGAAGTTCACGCGCGGCCAAGCCATGACGCGTGAACTCATGCAGGGTTTCATCGCCGGTCTGCCCTTGCCGCAGGAAGAAAAAGAACGCCTGCTGGCGTTGACCCCAGCCGCCTACCTGGGCAAGGCGGCCGAACTCGCACGCCGGGCCTAGCCACCTATTTTTGACACAAAGCGCCTCCAGCCCCCGAAAAAAGGGCCCGAGGCGCTTTGTTTTTTATAGCAAACACATCCATGGCACTCAAGTCCACCATCTACAAGGCCACGCTGCAGATTGCCGACATCGACCACGGCTACTACGCCGACCACGCCTTGACCCTGGCGCGCCATCCCAGCGAGACCGACGAGCGCATGATGGTGCGCCTGGTGGCACTGGCGCTGAACGCCCACCAATTGCAGGACATCTGCAACGGCGACGGCACCCTGGCTTTTGGAGCGAGTTTGTCGGACCCGGAAGACCCCGACGTGTCGCTCACCGACTTCACAGGAGCCAAGCGCCTGTGGATTGAAGTCGGTCAGCCCGAGGAAAAGCCCATTGCCAAGGCCTGCAACAAGGCCGACGCCGTGGTGCTGTACTGCTACGCCCACCCGGCCGAGGTGTGGTGGCGCGGCATCGAAACCAAGCTCACGCGCCTGGACAAGCTTCAGGTGTGGCGCATTCCCGCCACTGCGGCCCAGGCGCTGGTTCCTTTGGCGCAGCGCAGCATGCAGCTGCAGGCCACCATCCAGGAAGGTGTCTTGACCCTGGGCGACAGCTCGCGCAGCGTAGACATTGAACCAACGCGCTGGAAATAAACAGGCACCAGTGGCTACCCAGCGCCGTCAGTGGCGGGCAGCGCCAGCCGGTGCCGAGCGCACACTCAGCAGCATGGTGAGCGCCAGGATACCCACCACCACCCCCAGCGACACGGCCACGGGGATCTTGTAAACATCAATCAGGCACATCTTGGTGCCGATGAACACCAGGATCACTGCCAGTCCATAGTTGAGCAGGTGAAACTTGTTAGCCATGGCCGCCAACAGGAAATACATGGCACGCAGCCCCAGGATGGCAAACACGTTGCTGGTCAACACGATGAACGGGTCGGCGGTGACGGCAAAGATGGCCGGAATGGAATCCACGGCAAAGATCACGTCGGTGAACGCCACCAGGCAAATCACCATGAGCAGCGGCGTGGCAATGCGCCGTCCGTTCTCTACTGTCCAGAACTTCTCGCCATCGAACGACTGGCTCACCGGCAGCCACTTGCGCAGCAGCTTGAGGGCGGGGTTGTCGTCCAGCCTGGGCTCTTGCCCCGCCGCCCACCACATCTTGATGCCGGTGAGCACCAGGAACGCGCCAAAGACGTACAAGATCCAGTGAAACTGCGCCAACAACCAGCCCCCCACCAGGATCATGACGGAGCGCAGCACGATGGCCCCAATGATGCCGATCATCAACACGCGCTTCTGAAACGCGGACGGCACGGCAAAGTAAGTGAAGATCAGCAGGAAGACAAAGATGTTGTCCACCGCCAGCGACTTCTCGATCAGGTAGCCAGTCAGGAACTCCAGCGACTTGGTGTTGGCCATCTCAACCGATCCCGTGCTGTCTTTCACGGCCCACCAGACCAGGCCATTGAACAGCAAGGACAGCACAACCCACACCAGGGACCAGTTCAGCGCTTCCTTCACGCCAATGTCGTGTGCCCCTTGCTTCTTGAGGACGACAAAGTCCACCAGCAAGGACACCACCACGATGCCCACAAAGGTGGCCCACAGCCACAACGGCGCAACAGTTTGCATAATTTCAACCTTTCAGAGAGACGTTCCAAGACGCACCATGCGCCACGTTCCCCGAAGGTCTTGCGTGAAAGGCCTAAGCCCTTTCATGTGCACCGGCCGCTCTTCACAGGCAACGTACTGACGGTACACACGCCGACCACTACGGTGGCACGGTCGCTACTCCCCTTGCAGGAGGCCCCGATTTTCGCCCGGCAGCCGATACCCCCAAACGGCGCAAGGAAAAAGGACGCGGCGAACTTCCCGTGCCGCGATGCTATTCTGTGGCTATGAAACTTCTGACTAAATGGCTGCTATACGGCGTGGCGTTGCTGGCGGTGGCCAGTATCTACAGCGGTGTGGAAATTCGCGATTTCACGGCGGCGCTGTGGGCGGCGTTGTGGATCGGACTCTTCAACACCGTGCTGCGCCCCATCCTGGTTTTGCTGACCTTGCCGGTAACGGTGCTGACGCTGGGCTTGTTTCTGTTTGTCATCAACGCCCTGATGTTCTGGGCGGCAGCCAACCTGCTCGAAGGATTTCAGGTGGCCGGGTTCGGTGCGGCTTTGCTGGGCTCGCTGCTGTATTCGGCGCTGGGCGTGGTGATCGATTCAGCGCTCTTGCGCCTGTTCCCGAACCGTTGATTCGATCTGGCGGGCGCGGGTGTCCACAATGGACGCCTCGAAATGGTCTGCCGTGGCGGCGTTCTTGCGCACCCAGTCCTGCGCTGCCTTGAAGCGTGCCAGTGCGGCGGGGAAGTCCATTTGTGCAGCACTGGCCTCGCCCTGGGCGCGGATGGCGTGCAGCGTACGGCCCTGCACTTCGTAGACGCTGGCCAGCTGTTGCCAGGCCTGGGCATCGCGCCCATGGTCGGCCACCCAGGTCTGCAGGCCTTGAGCAACCGCCGCCAAGTCGGGGTTGGTCGCGCTTGCGCCACCTGGGTTGGCACGCAGCAGGGCCGCACGTGCACCCAGCAGCAGATCGGTGCGTCGGGCCATGGCCGAGGTGGGCGCGTCCGCAGCCAGCAAGGCCTGCGCCTGCTGCGCTTGCCCTTGCGCCAAAGCCAATTCCACCCCGAGCAGGCGGGCCTGGCGCAGCGCTGGCGCATCGCTTTGGACCAGCACCTCCAGCTGGCGCCAGGATAACTGCGCCTGCGAAAAATCACGCAGCTTCATGGCGGCCAGGCAGGCGCCGTACAGGGCCCCGGCACGTTGGGCTGGTGTGGCGCGGGTCAGTGCGTTTTCCTGCCCTTGGGCGATGACGGTGCGTAGCGCCTCCACCGCCGTATTAGAAAAGACCCGGGCCCGCGCAGCCAGCATGGCCTGGTCCGGCTCGGTCACGTTCTGGCGCACTGTTTCGCTGGTGTCCGCGTCGGGAGCCAGGTCGATGCGCGACTGCATGTCGGCCATGCGCTCCGTGCTCAACGGGTGGCTGCGCAGGTACGGGAAGTTGCCTGCGTCATTGAGCCGGGAGGCCTGGGCCAGCTTGCCAAACATGGACACAAACCCCTGGGGTGCGTAACCGGCCTGCGTGGCCACGGCAAACCCCATTCGATCGGCCTCACGCTCCATGTCGCGCGAGAAATTAAGCTGGTTTTGCGCCCCCAGCGCCTGGCCGCCCACGATCACAGCGTTGGCTGCCTGGGTGGAGTCGGCGGAGTTGCTCTTGCTGGCAGCCAGTACGCCGAGGATCATGGCGCCGATCAGCCACGGAGCTTGCTGGCTCTGGCGCTGCATGGAACGTGCGATGTGCCGCTGGGTCACGTGGCTGAGCTCGTGCGCCAACACCGAAGCGAGCTCGTCGCGGCTGGTTACCACGCCCACCAACCCCAGGTGCAGACCAAAGTAGGCGCCCGGTAGGGCAAAGGCGTTCACCGAACGGTCCCGTGCCAGCAGGATCTCCCAAGCATAGGTATCGTCCAGCTCGGGCGGCAAGTCGCCACGCTGGCGCGCCGCCGCCAGCAGCGGCTGCCAGATGCCATCCACATACTCCTGCAGGATGGCGTCGTCCACATAGTCCGGGTCGCGGTACAGCTCGCGGGCGATGCGGTCCCCGATACGCCGCTCGGCGGCAGGGGTCAAATCGGTGCCATCGCCCAGGTTGGGCAGGGAAGCACTGGAAGCATGGGGCAAGCGCCCCGTGGTGGTTTGCGACTGCGCCGACACACCGGCGCAGAGTGCTACACAAACAGTAGCAATATAGCCAACCAATACAGGGGCTAACGTAGTTTTTTGCTTGAATGGCAGGTTCAAAATGAATCCAGTGGCAAGGTGGTGAGGACCTGTGCCGTCACCGGGTCGAGGAGGGCCGTCCAGAAGGTTTTGCGCCCCACAACCGGCAACCATACGGTGTCCTGCGCCGTGCGCCCCACCTGGGCCAGTACCTGGTCGATGCGCGCGGCGTCATCGGGGAAGCGCGTTTTGAGTGCGGTGGTGGGTTTGGCGGCTTTAAGTACCGCGGGAATGGCATTGGCATAAGGCTGCCAAAGGTCGGGCCGGGCCGCCATGGGTGCACCCGCGATGGCAGCCAGGGTCGCGTCGGCCATTTCATTGCTGTCCTTGAACGGTCGCAATGCCAGCAGGGTGGGGCCGGTGAGCGGCATGGCCTCGATCTGGGGGGGCAGCTTGGCCAGTAGGCTGGTGGGCACATCGGCGGCATGGACCACACTGAAGCGGTTGAACTCGAACACCAGATGCACCGGTCGTGCCACATACACCGTCCACAAACCATAGGCCAGAGCCGTCAGCTGCAGCATGGCGATCACAGCGAGGTCGCGGCGCATCACCGGCCAGCCCTTGGCCAGGTTGAATACCGCGAGGGTGATGCAGGGCCCGAGGATCACGTCGACAGTCACGACGAGCAGGAACAGTTCCCGCCCGCTGGACATTTCCCGGTATGGGTAGGGATACCAGATGCCAAAGACCAGTGCACCAGCCAGGGCCGCCACCGCCAGGCTGATGAGGAAGTGGGCACCGCTGGCCTTGAGACGATCTCGCCAGAATCCCGCTGAATTGAGTGCCAATTGCATACGTGAATCCAAGGTTAATCGGCGCATACGCCGGTTGGGGTTAAGCTCAGGTAAAGTTTACCGTTCTCGCATATCGGCGCGCCACGCGTGCGTTTCAATAGCCCCAGCATGACAGCACTTACCCATTTCGACGCCCAGGGCCAGGCCCATATGGTGGACGTTGGCGCCAAACCATCCAGCCACCGCAGGGCCGTGGCCAGCGGGCGCATCGACATGCTAGCGGCTACGCTGGCGCTCATCGAATCCGGCACGTCCAAGAAGGGCGATGTCCTGGGTATTGCCCGTATTGCTGGCATCCAGGGAGCCAAACGCACCAGCGAGCTGATTCCCCTGTGCCACCCGATTGCCCTCACGCGCGTAGCCGTGGAGCTGCAAACCCATCCCGCCACCGCAACGCAGGCCGCACATGTAAGTTGCACCGCCACCGCCGAAACGGTGGGGCCTACCGGCGTGGAGATGGAAGCACTGACGGCCGTGCAGGTCGCGCTGCTCACGGTTTACGACATGTGCAAGGCGGTGGACCGGGGCATGACCATCACGGACATCCACCTGTTGGAAAAGCACGGCGGCAAGTCAGGGTCGTATATCGCTCCGTAAGGGTGCGGCCCAGTTGGCATGGGCCTGGGCAAACGCCACCCGGTAGCGCACCAGGTACCACAGGGCTTCTTCGTCGCGGTGGAGCATCACGGCGCTTTCAATCACTTTCTCGATCACCCGAGGTTCGGGTGAGAAATGCAGCAAATCCAGCGCCAGGGCGTGCATCAATTCAGCGTTGACGGCAGTAATGGGCGTGGTGGTCAGCTCCGCAAACTCCACCTGGTCGCGAAATAGGTGGGAGTCGCGCACCTTGGCCAGCGTACCGTCCTGGTACGCCGGTAGGCGCGACTCCTGCGCCAGGTACAGCTGGCTGATGCGGCGATAATCCCATGCCGTGTAGGCCAGAATTGCTACAACAACTGTAGCTGCAACCCCAACAAATATGGGGGCTGACCCTCGATTTTGCTCATCAATGCCGACCCGTGGCCTGAAGCCGCCCAACAACGCCACGCAAGCGGCTACGGCCACTTGAAACGGCCCGTACCACAGTGGGTACTCCACCAGACTATGCAGACCCACCACAGCCAAAACCCCCCAGGCCAACTGCGCGGTGGGCTCAGCCGCGCGCCACGGCCGCCCAACCCAGGCCCAGCGCAGCAGCAAGGCACACACCAGTACCGCCACCGGAATACCCAACTCCACGGCCAGGTGCAGCGGCAGGTTGTGGGCGTTATCCAGGATGTCGCAGAAGCGCTCGCCGGGATACAGCGTGACAAAGTGCGCGTAATCCAGCTCACCCCAGCCCCAGCCCAGCCAGGGCTTTTGCGCAATCAGGTGCAGCACATTGGCCCACAGCACCCGGCGGCTACTGCAGCCCACGTCCTCCTGCAGCCGCCCCAGCAAACCCGGGGCCTGAAACCCGGTGGTGAGCTCCAGCAGCCACGGCAGCCCCCGTACCGCCAGCAGATAGAACGCCACGGCGGCAACCCCCACGACCCCCACGCGGCGGGCCAACGAGCGGTTCCAGACAGCCAACAGCACCGCAATCAACAGCCATTGCATCAAACCCGTGCGCGAACCACTGGCCGCATTGCCCAAGGCCAGCAACATCCCCGCCGCCAGCACCCAGGGCGCGCGCAGCCCGCGTGGCTGCGCCACCTGCCACAACAGGGCCAGCAGCCCGATACTGGTGAGCGTGGCAAATTGGTTGCGCTGGCGCAGGTTGCCGTAGGCCTCGCCCAAACCTGTGGGGCTAACCCATGGGCCCAGCAAGGCGCTGTAGCCGAAATACTGGGCCATGGCAACCAGGCAACTGAGCAAGGCGGCTACCAGCCATGCGTTGGCAATACAGCGTGCCGCAGACCCGGCAAATGCCGAACGACCCAACCCCACCCACAGCAGTGCCACAATGGCAGCACACAGCCAGCTGAACAACAACGGCCCCACATTGGGCGTGGGGCCGGGTGCGAACGGGTTGATCCAAGGCAGCACCAAGGGCACAAACGCCAGACACGGTAACCGATGAAAACCTGATGAGGAAAGAAAACGCGCCATGGATGTAGTTGCAGTCGTCGGCCTGGGCTATGTGGGTTTGCCCCTGGCCGTAGCGTTCGGAAAAATCATGCCGACTATAGGGTACGACCTGTCGACGTCCAAACTGCAACTGTGCCGCCAGCACCAGGACCCCAATGGCAGCCTCAGCACCGCCGACATGCAGAGTGCGACCCAGCTGTCGTTTACCAGCGATGCCGCTGCATTGGCCCAGGCCACCTACATCATCGTGGCGGTGCCCACCCCCATCGATGGCGCGCGCAATCCCGACTTTGCCCCGCTTATTCAGGCCAGCCAAACCATCGCCACACACCTGCAGCCGGGTACCACCGTTGTCTTTGAGTCTACGGTCTACCCCGGTGCGACGGAAGAAGTCTGTATTCCCGTGCTGGAGCGGGTGTCCGGCCTGCAGTGGAAACGCGACTTCCATGTCGGCTACTCGCCCGAGCGCATCAACCCCGGCGACCGCCAGCACACCCTGACCAACACCATCAAGGTGGTGGCGGGCGACGACCCCGAGACACTGGAGCGCGTTGCGTCCCTGTACGAACGCGTGGTGCAAGCAGGCGTGCACCGGGTATCGTCACTGCGGGTGGCCGAAGCGGCCAAGGTCATCGAAAACACCCAGCGCGATCTCAACATCGCCTTGATGAACGAGCTGGCAGTGATCTTTCACCGCATGCAGCTCGATACGCTGGAGGTGCTGGAGGCGGCAGGCACCAAGTGGAATTTTTTGCCCTTTCGCCCCGGGCTGGTGGGCGGTCACTGCATTGGCGTGGACCCGTACTACCTGACCTACAAGGCCGAAATGCTGGGCTACCACCCCGAGGTCATCCTGGCCGGGCGGCGCATCAACGACAGCATGGGCAAGTACATCGCCGAGCAAACTGTCAAGCGCATGATTCAAGCGGGCACCTCCATCAAGGGTGCGCAGGTGAACGTGTTGGGCATCACGTTCAAGGAGGATGTAGCCGATGTGCGCAACTCCAAAGTGGCAGACCTGGTGGCCGAACTGCGTGCCTACGGCGTGGAAGTGGCGGTGCATGACCCCGTGGCCGACGCTACGGAGGCACTGCAGGAATATGGCATTCGCCTGACCGGCTGGGACGAATTGCCGCAGGCTGACGCGCTGGTCGTGGCGGTAGCACACCGTAGCCTGATGGAAAAACCCTTGACCGCATGGGTCGGCAAGGTCAAACCCGGCGGATGCTTTATTGACGTGAAGGCGCGCTTCGACGCCGCTGCGTTGGGCAGCGCCCATTTGAGCGTCTGGCGCCTGTAACGCTATGATGCGGCCCCGAAAGGGCGAAGTCTTCGCCCGCTAGCTGCCAAAGGACATCCCTTGCTACCCTTCCTCGACGCGAAAGCCGCCAAAGCGTTCGGCACCGAAATGGCCCATTTCTATATCTCGCGCCTGCCGCCCGATGCCTTGCTGAAAGAGAAAGACAAGCAACTTGCCGCCAAGGCCAAGCAAGCCATGGAAAAGATGGCCGAGCAGATCACCGCTTTCAAGAAGACCAACACACTCAATATCTACAAGGTGGCCCAAATGGGCAACGCCTTCAAATGGACCATGAAAGATGCGGGCTACTCCGACGACTATGTCGACAAAGTGACCCAGTGGTTTATCGTCAGCGTCAAGCTCTAGCGCGGCGTGTTGCTTTGGGGGACTGATTGATGTTGAAGTGGCTGGCCACCCAGTACGAGCGCCGACGCGGCGCCTTGCAGGCGCGGCTGGAAGGCCGCCTGCGTGACAAACTGGCCAGTACCCCTGCACGCCAGCAGTCCGCCGAACTACGCCGCCTGGGCAATGAATGCCTGGCCGCCGGCAACTTGGCTGAGGCCGAGCAGTACTACCGCCAGGGCGTGGCCGCCGACCCCAAAGACGCCGCCTGCCATTCCAATCTGGGCTATGTGCTGTACGAACAAGGTCACCGGGCTGATGCCGAAGAGTCACTGGAGCACGCCGTCAAGCTCGACCAGAGCGATTACGACGCCTACTACCTGCTCGGCAACATCGCCCGCGACCGCCAGGAGACACTGCGCGCCATTGTGTGCTACCGCACGGCCTTGCGATTGAAGCCGGATTTTGATTTTTGCCGGCGCGACTTGTGCGTGGCGCTGGCGCAGAGCGGGCGAATTGAAGAAGCACAGCGCGTGATGGATGAAGGACCTGCTTTCGACGAAGACAGTGCGACCTATCATTTTTTCAAGGGCAATCTGTGTAACGCACGAGAGCAAATACCCGAAGCGTTGGCTTGCTTTGAAAGAGCAGCTGCGCTGAGCCCAAACGATCCGACCATTCTCATCAATTTGTGCGTCGTCCAGACCAAACGCTTTGACGCATTTGCGGCGCTCGAAACGGGTCGGCGTATTTTGGAATTGGACCCGGACAATGCCATTACGTTTGGCTTGCTGGCATCAATCTGTCAGTTTATTGGCCGCTACGACTTGACCGTTGAGTACTACCGCAAAGCGCTGCAACTGGATCCTAAAAACCTGTTGGTACACCAGAACCTACTATTCGCGTTGACCTACGTACCGGATCTTTCTCCTACCGATTACCTGGCAGAGGCGCGAGCTTACAGTAAAAAGGTTAGCGCGCGTGCGACGCCATTTACCCGATGGCCTGCCACTGAACGTGCCATGGAATCACGACCATTGCGCGTAGGATTTGTTTCGGGGGACCTTTGCTTTCACTCCGTAGGTCTTTTCCTATGCGACATAGTAGCCAATCTTGACGCCACCAAGATCACCCCCATTGCATATTCCAACCGCGGCGAAGAAGATGAATACACCGCCCGACTCAAGCGGCGGTTTGACGAGTGGAATGAAGTTTCCGCCCTAAGCGATGATGCGTTGGCGCGGAAGATTCACACCGACCGGATAGATATATTGTTGGATTTGTCGGGGCACACTGGGCGAAACCGCTTGGCGATGTTCGCCTGGAAGCCTGCCCCAGTGCAAGCAGCTTGGTTGGGGTATTGGGCTAGTACTGGGTTAGCCGAGATGGACTATCTGCTGGTGGACCGGGCCTCAGTGCACGAGGATGAAGCACCCCACTACTCTGAAAAGCTCTGGTTCCTGCCGGACACTCGCTTGTGTTTGAGTGAATCGCCTATACCAGTTGCCGTGAGCCCCCTACCAGCACTTGCAAAGGGCTATGTGACTTTTGGGTCGTATCAAACACCGAGCAAGGTAACAGACGCCACTTTGGCCGTTTGGTCCCAGGTGCTACAAAAATTGCCCACCGCGCGGCTTCGGCTGCAGCTACGGGGCTTTGAGTTTGCCGAGTCGGTGAAGCGAATGCTGGAACGGCTTGCTGCGGCCAAGATCGACTCCGATCGGGTGGAGTTGCTAGGCACCGGGATTTTTGAGGCCTACCTAAAATCGTATGGCGATGTGGATATCGTGTTGGACACCCTGCCATTTCCTGGCGGTACCACCACCGCGCAGGCACTTTGGATGGGTGTTCCTACGGTGACTTTGCGCGGCAATACCCTGGTCACCCGCCAGGGCGAAAGCATGCTTCGTTGCGTGGGTCTTGAGGCCTGGGTGGCCAACTCTGAAGAAGACTATGTACAGATCGCAATAAATAGAGCCTCGGACCTTGCGGCCCTAGCGTCGCTGCGTGCCACGCTGAGAAACCGGTTCCTTACCTCGCCGCTAACGGATAACAAACGCTTTGCCAAGAATCTAGAGGCGGCTTTGCACGGCATGTACGCCGAAACCATTAGTGGTCTGCTGGAGCAGCAATGACGATTTTTTGGGCACTTAGTCAACAGCGACAAAAATGTCATGCACCCCCAATCGACCGCCGTAAATTGACGGACAAATCGCAGCATTACCTATGGCAACGCCCTCATTTCCCAATATGTGAAATTTTTCTGGCCTTCTCACTGGCACGATTGCTGCTTAACTGCAGTGCCTTCACTTTAACCAAGGAGTTTCAAATGAACCGTACTATGCAAAAGGGTTTCACCCTGATCGAACTGATGATTGTTGTGGCCATCATTGGTATTTTGGCTGCCGTGGCGTTGCCCGCATACCAAGACTACACCGTGCGTGCCAAAACGTCTGAGGTGGTTTTGGCTGCATCCGGCGGCAAAACCGCTGTGGCAGAGGCCTACCAGACTTTGGGGCACATGCCTGCAAACCTGACGTCTGCTGGATTTACGACGCAGGTTTCTCCGTATGTATCCCAAGTGGACTACACCACATCGTCGACAACACTCGCAACCATTACCGCAACGGCGTCTGTGAAGGAGCCAAAGATCAGCGGCAACACTGTCACCTTGGCCGGTTCTTCTGATGCGCAAGGTGTTATCTCTTGGACCTGCAGTGGGTCTATCACACCGAAGTACTTGCCGGCAAACTGCCGCTAATGATCGATAGCTTTCAAAAAACTCCGCTTCGGCGGAGTTTTTTTTTCTCCCATAGAAATGCGCAGCACATCCAGACGATCTTCCTACCTGTTTGGCGTCTTGCTGGCGGGTCTGCTGACGGCCGTGTATTGGAAGGGTTTGTGGGGCGGCTTTGCGTTTGATGACATCAACAGCATCGTAGGCAATACGGTCTTGCGCGCTGGCAGTGACGGGCAAAACACCTGGTGGGACGCAGCCCGCAGTGGTGCCGCGGGGCCATTAGGCCGCGGACTTAGCATGCTCAGCTTTGCATTTAATTACCGTCTTTTCGGTGAAGCTGCGTTTTCGTTCAAGCTGACAAACCTGATCCTTCACTTTGCCAACGCATTGCTGGTGTTGGTGCTGGTTCGCCAGGTTTTGCCTTTGCTCTACCCATCGCTAGACGCTCGCCGGGCAGCATGCATCGCCATGCTGGTGAGCGCGGTTTGGGCCTTGCATCCGATCAATGCAATGCCAGTTTTGTACGTGGTGCAACGCATGACCAGCTTGTCGGCATTTTTCATGCTGCTGGGATCGTGTTTGTATGTGGCGGGGCGTCAAAACCCAGGCCGCTTGAGGTTTGCAGCAATTGCGATTAGCTTATTGTTGTGTGGGCCTGCAGCCGTTCTTTCCAAGGAAACAGGCACATTGTTCGCCGTTTACTTGTTGCTGTGCGAATGGCTGGTGTTAGGTAGCTTCAAACAGGTCCCCGCAAAGATTCTCTACTTCTTCGGAACCCTGTGCGCTGGAGCGCTGCTGCTGGCTGCGTGGTGGAAATGGGAGTGGCTGCTAGCCGGTTATCGCGTTCGCAGCTTTGATTTGCCTGAGCGCTTGCTCACGGAAACCCGAGTACTCTGGTTTTATGTTCAGCAGATTCTGTTGCCCATACCAGGAGCGTTTGGTTTGTACCTAGACGATATTGCGGTGTCAAAGGGGTTGCTAACCCCACCGACGACGCTCTTTGCAGTAATTGGTTGGGTTGGCGTTATTGGTGTTGCCTGGGTCCGGCGTTGGGTGTGGCCGGGTTTTTCCTTTGCAGTGTTTTGGTTTTTGGGCTCGCACTTGTTGGAATCGACCGTACTTGCGTTGGAACTTGCGTTTGAGCACCGCAATTACCTGGCTTCGCTGGGACTCGTTATGTGGCTTGTACATGCTGTGGCCACCAGTACCCAGGTCGCCAAACGGGATTGGATGTTTAAAGCGTTGGTCGTCGTGTTTGGGGCGTACTGTGGCTTTGTAACCAGCTTGCGCGCTGCGCAATGGGCTGACGACCTGACCCGTCGGCAAGTGGAGGTTTACAACCACCCAAGATCGGCAAGAGCGCACTACGACATGGCCATTGCCATGCAAGAACGCACCTTTGAGTCTGGGCATGGGAGTCCCGACGCCTATCAAACGGTGAAGGGACACCTCCAATCGGCTGCCGAGTTGGACCCCAATGGCAAGGTCGCGCCACTGGGTCTGCTGTACTTGGACTGTTTGGTGGCACAACCACATGACCCCATGCAGTTGGCGGACTTGTACCAACGGTTCGCCACACAGAGATTCTCCCACCAAGATCGCCATACAGTGCATGATCTCTCCGTGCTCTTGGTGGAACACAAACTTTGCCTATCTAGAGACGAAGTATTTGCCCTTCTTGAAGCTGGTCTGTCAAACCCGCTGATTGATGATGTGCTTAAAGGATCCTTCTATGCCGTTGGAATGGACTATGCCGCGGCGGCTTTGAAAGACCGCCATTTGGCCTTGCAGTTTGCCCAAGCCGCAGTGGCCGTCGCGCCAAATGAACTTGCGTTTAGCAACGACTTGATCCATCTTCTATTGCAATCGGGTCAGCTTGAAGCTGCAGAAAG
The DNA here is from genome assembly GCA_046348185.1 of Rhodoferax sp. GTDB lineage: Bacteria > Pseudomonadota > Gammaproteobacteria > Burkholderiales > Burkholderiaceae_C > Allorhodoferax. Next base: position 369,246 of record JAXMER010000014.1, read on the forward strand.
CGAATACAGTCGGGTTAACACCATGCCAGTTGCTACGAAAAATGCTGGCGCAATGACACAGCTGAAAGAACTGATTGAGTCGGCCCAAGCCCATGTTGCAACCCAAAACTGAATCCGTCTCGGTGGTGATTCCTGCACGAAACGAGGCACAAAGCCTGGAAATGCTGCTTCCAGACTTGCAGCGCGCGTTAAGCCCCGATACTGAAGTGATTGTGGTGAATGATGGCTCTACGGACAACACCGAGGCAGTCTGTGCCACCCATGGTGTTCGCATGGTTTCCCATCCGTTTCCCCGAGGCAACGGTGCTGCTGTCAAAACCGGAGCCCGGGCCGCAAAAGGCGACATCCTTGTCTTTATGGACGCAGACGGTCAGCACCAACCCAAGGATATTGTCCGATTGTTAGAAAAGTTGTACGACGGCTTCGACATGGTGGTCGGTGCACGCCAACTGGGTTCACAGGCAGGCACACATCGCGCCGTGGCCAATGACATATTCAGCAAATTGGCGACGTGGATGATCCAACAGAGCGTGGAAGACCTGACGTCGGGCTTTCGCGCGGTACGCGCGAAACATTTCAGGCAATTCTTGTATTTGCTGCCCAATGGCTTCTCGTACCCGACAACCATTACCATGAGTTTTTTTCGTGCTGGGTATGGAGTTGCATACATACCCATTCATGCGCCCAAACGCACAGCTGGCAAAAGTCACATCAACCCCATGCGAGACGGCATGCGGTTTCTGTTGATCATCTTCAAGATTGGCACGCTGTATTCTCCGCTTAAGTTATTCTTGCCAGTAAGTTTGGCGTTCTTTTGCACTGCGCTGGGGTACTACGGCTACACATTTCTCACGCAGCACCGTTTCTCCAACATGAGCGTACTGCTGTTCACCACCGCAGTGCTCGTTTTCTTGATCGGCTTGATTTCTGAGCAGATCACAATGCTCATCTACAAAGACAGCGACCCAAAAGCTTAAGTGAGCGCACCTACCAGGCGGTTGGCAACACCCCCCCAGTCACCGGGAGTGTCTTGTGCAAAAATTCTTAGTGTGGGGTACCAAGGGCTGTCTTCGCGACCACGCATCCAACGCCAGTCGCTGGCATACCGGTTGAGCAACCATGTTGGAATGCCTAAACCACCGGCAAGATGCGCCACCGACGTATCCACCGAGATAACCAGATCCATATTGGCCGCCAAGGCGGCAGTGTCATCGAAGTCCTGAAAGGCGTCGGACCAATCGATGAGTTTGCCTGAAGACACATAAGCAGCCTTTTCAGGATCAGGCTCTTTTTGCAAGCTAAACCATGTGCAGCCACCTAAGTCGAACAAAGGGGATAAGGTATTCAAAGTGGTGGCTTTTAACTGGGAAATGTTTTTCATGCCCTTGCCTGGCTTCCAGACAAGCCCGATCTTGCGATGTCCTCCACGTGCTTGCAGAATGGCTTCAATTCTGGCCGCCCACTTCGCGCGACGATCTTCGTCGGGAATCAAGTAGGGAACGTGCCGCGGTATGTTCTCCAGTACGGTACCAAAGGCTAACGGCAGTGACAGCAGGGGACATTGCCACTGCCATTGGCTTTGATCACTCGGCACCTGGTCCAAAACCGTAACCATGGGGAATGATCGGCGAAAGAGCGTTACCAATGGCGGGACCACATAGAAACCCACACCTGCCGGGAAACGCTTCGCAACCATGGGCAGGTAGCGCACAAATTGAAGCATATCGCCCAAACCCTGTTCAACGAAAATCAGGATGCGATCATCTGGCTGAGCGGGCTGCCCGGTCCACTGGGTTAACGGGCTGGGTTCGCGGCTGTTGCGGTGTTCGCAAATTCGATACTCGTAATTGGGCCACCCTTCTGCCAGGTTACCCAAGCCCAGCTGTGCATGGCCCAGGTTATGTCGCGCGGCAGCGTAGTCGGGTGCGAGTTGCAACGCCCGCTCGAAGCTGCCTGCAGCCTCCCTGAACATACCCTGTTCCAGGAAAACGGTACCCGCGTTGCTATGGGCTTCTGGCATGGCTGGGTCCAGCTCTTGAGCACGTTGGCAACAGGTTTGAGCGTCTTGCAGTCGGTTCATATCCAACAGCACAGTCGCCAGGTTGCATTGGAAGACAGCACTGCTTGGGTTCAGCTCACAAGCAGTTTGTAAACTCTGAAGCGCCTGGGCGTACAAGCCACGGGCACGCATTTCAAGGCCCACATTGCAGTGGGCCTCGGCACAGTTGGAATCTATCTGCAGCGCACTGCTAAAGCTAGCAAGAGCGTCGTCGCTCCGGCCAATCCGACGCAAGACATTTCCCAGGTTGTTGTAGGCCTGCGGATCGGGTGCAATGGCAATGGCTCTCTGGTAATGGGCAACTGCTTGCATTGGTTTACCCAGTTCGTCCAGAAGGTTTGCTGCATGGAGCTGGATCGCGCTGGACTCTGGTGCCAAGTCCGTAGCGCTTTTTGCCGCCAAAAGCGCTTCGTTATGTTGCCCAAGTGCTTGCAGGGTAGTGGCCAGCTTCAGGTGGAGAAGTGCCAGGGCAGGTTGGAGCTGAACTGCTCGTTGAAAACTGTCCAGCGCGTTGGCATACTGGCCCAGTTGCCTTTGGGCGTCTCCCAAGCCAGTCAATGCCAGGAAGTATTGGGGTTCAATGGCCAATGCATTTTCAAAGCAAGCAATCGCCTCTTCGGATTGCCCCAGGTCTGACAGAATTTCACCTTGAAGGGTCAGTAACTGCGCATTGCCTTCATGGAATTTGAGTGCCTTCTGGACTGCATCTGACGCTAACCCCGGCTTCCCAAGAGACCGCAAAGTGCGAATGGCGCCCAGATGCGCAGTTTCGTTGTCGTCGTGTATCACCAGCCCTTGCTGGTAGCAGGCCAAAGCGCCTTCAAGTCGACCGTTCGCCTCAAATGCGCAAGCTTTTCCGATGACGGCGTCAAAGTTGGAAGGGTCCAGTTCGAGGGCTCGTTCATAAGCAGCAATAGCCTCTGACTGACGCCCCAATCGCATGCTGGCATTACCACGATTACAGTGGGCACCCGCGTACTCTGGCTTGTATTCAATTGCCGTTTGGTAGGCAGTGAGCGCTTCCTCTAAGCGGCCTAACGCTTGAAGAGCGTTACCACGGTTGAGATGCGCCCTTGCCAAACTGGGCGATTTTTGGATGGCCTGATCGTATAGCCGCATCGCCCCGACGAAATCGCCTGCGTCTTCAAGTACATTCCCTTGTTCTATGAGTTGCTCTGCACTGCCAGATTGTCCCTGATCACAGCCGCCTTCATTGCTACTTGAAGGCTTCTTCGAAGAGAAAAAGCGTTTAATGAGGCCCATGATTCAGATTGCTGTAGCGTGATGACAGTGCAGTATACGCACGAGCGCTTTTCGTGCGCGATGAACTTCGATAGATAACGACCGGCTTAGGTTTTGATAATGTTCCAAACTATGGAGCAGAGTTGTAGTACGCCCCTCATGCAGTTTGGCCATTCCTGTGTTTACTCACCCCAAGGTCAATAGGTCAGTATATGTTAAGAAAACTGGCGGTAGTCACTTGTCAACCCGATCCTGACTATGTGCGCGCACGAACTCTCCGAGCAGGCCTTGCGGCCATTTCTGACATAAAGGTTCTCGTTCTAAAGAATCGCTACCGTGGTGTCCTTCGCTATCTAGAGATCGCATGGAAATTGGTTGTAATCCGGTGGAAACATAACCCTGACATTTATCTATTGACCTTTCGTGGATACGAAATACTTCCTTGGCTATTATTGTTAGCTCGAGGGAAAAAGGTGATTTTTGACGAGTTTATCAATCCAATAGAGTGGGTGGCGTATGAGCACAAGTTATTGAGTCCGCACGGCTTTGTATGTAGAGTACTTAGCTCGTTTTACAGCTTTCTCTTGAAACACTGCGATGCAATTGTTACAGACACGAAATCGCATGCAAAACTGTCTGCATGCCTTTCAAACATACCGGAATCAAAATATTTCACGATACACGTAGGAACCGACGAGTCAATCTTTGCCCCAGCAACAAGAATAGCGCCAGAGAATTCCAACGTGTTCAGAGTCTTCTTTTATGGCAACATCCTCCCTCTTCATGGCCTAGATGTTATATTGGACGCAGCTCTACAATTAAGAAGCTATGCAGATATCGAATTTCTGCTTATCGGTGGGCGCGCCCCTCATGCATCTCAGGTAGAGCAGGCAGTAAGAAGCGGCGCCAGAATTATATATAAGCAGTTTGTGCCGTTCGAAGAGCTTGCAAGCCACATTCATCGTGCATCCATTTGCCTAGCAGGCCCGTTCGGAAATACGTTGCAGGCAAGGCATGTGATAACCGGAAAGGCTTTTCAATTCTTAGCTTGTGCATCGCCCACAATTGTCGGCGACAATTTAGCATCCAGTGTGTTTTCCGACAAGCGCAACGCTCTGATCGTTCCCCAGAGCGATTCAAATGCTCTATCTGATGCGATACTATGGGGTTACATGCATCGAGACTTATTAGTAGAAATTGGAAAATCGGGGAAAAGACTTTACGAAGATCTTTTTTCAACAAAGTCCATTTCTGCGGGCATTTCACGCCTGCTTATTCACCTAGACGAAACTGTTCCTTTGCATGCGAAAGTGCAATGAAAATGCTCAACTCGACAAGAAGGACAAGGTAGCTCGCACGATCTACCGCACTTGCAGCAGCGATGGTTTCTACTGGAATATTGTGGATGTCCTGCGAGATTGCCAAAAGAACCTCACGAATGCCGATAGCCCCCGGTGTTATTGCCACAAGCAATGATAAGTTGGCGATACCTGCGTACCCAACGGTCTGCACAATGCTGATTTGAGTGTCGACTGCTGTGAGCTCAACATAGTAAATCACTGCAATTAGGACGAGTTGAACTAACGTCAAAACGCCAGTGGTCACCACCAAGCGGATGTGCGCTGCAAATCGCTCTTTCATTGATATGACTGAGCCTGCTTTAAGCCTCGCAATGGACACTGGAACCACAATGAGTATTGCGACCGTCACCAGTAGAGCTTGCCTCCCTCCACTGGTGAAGGCGGCATAGAGAACCATCCAAGTGCTTATTGTTGCCAACCAAAGAAGATACGCAAACGTGCCAAGCATGACCACCTTTACTGGCACTCCATGCCTAGCTTTCAGATACACCGCTCGAAAGCCCGGGCCAGTTTGGCCAGGAATTAGATAATTGGCCCAAGACGAGTAGATCGTAACCAGCAGGGATTCATACAACGCGATTCGTTTGCCTGCAAAACGAGTAACCTCATTCAAATTCATCGCCAAAGTCAAGATCGACGCAACGTACAGCAAATTTACTGTTGCAACATCGATCAGACTTACATTCTTCAACTTCGAAAATGCGAGTGGGTGCGACTGAATATACCAGATTAGAATGATGCACGCCCCCGCACCTACTAGTACGCCAGTAACCTTGTGAATCTGGGTGCCTCTTTTGCGAAACATCTACTCTAAATCTCTGTTACCGTGCTTCTCACATAATTACGGTTGTAGCCTTTTTATTCACATCTTGCGACATTGTGGCTACCTATACTGTGATGAAACGGTTGGTACCTTGGGCGCAGCAAACGGACATCGGCTATCCGGTTTGTACCGGAACTCAGCCATGTATTAATTCGGGACTCTCCGATTTTCGCGAAGGCTTAGCGTTCACACCGTATCCCAAGAGCTTCTATTTACACATGAGCCGGATTCTTTGCGCGACTGGCTATGAGTTCGACTCGGCTATCGTGGCGTGTCCGCAAATGATCGCGTAAGATTGCCAAAACAATTCTGGCCTTCGCCCTCTTGGAGTCTGGATCACCACACTATGAAAACCCCTCATCTATCGATAGTTGTGCCAGTATACGGATGCAAAGATTGCATCGTAGAGCTTTGCCGCAGAATTGAAGGCTCGATCTCTGGTAGAGTTACCGAGAACTATGAAATCGTTTTGGTGAATGATGCCAGCCCTGACCTAGCTTGGCAAGTCATCCTACAACTTGCAGAAGCAGATCCAAGGGTTCGCGGCATTAATCTTTCTCGAAATTTTGGTCAGCATTATGCGATAACGGCCGGACTAGATCAGTGTCGAGGAGACTGGGTGGTAGTCATGGACTGTGACCTTCAGGACCAACCCGAAGAAATTCCGAAGCTATACGATGCTGCTACAAAGGGCTATGACGTGGTGGTTGGGATACGGGAACATCGACAGGACGTTTTTTTCAAGCGCGCAACGTCCTGGCTGTTCTATCGAGTTTTCGATTTTTTCACGGGAACAAAGGTGAAGAATAGCATCGCAAATTTCGGCATCTACTCGCGCAAAGCAATTGAAGGAATATGCTCTTTGCGCGAACAGCATCGCTCTTTCGGTCTTTTTGCCATTTGGGTAGGATTCCGGCGCCTAGAGATTCCCGTCGCCCATGCGCAACGTGAGGTAGGAAAAACCAGTTATACATTGAAAAAACTAATGCTGCTGGCCTTCGACAGTATCTTGGCACACTCGAATACGCTGTTATGGCTATCAGTAAAATTGGGGCTTATTTTCTCCGCCTCTTCTCTGCTTATGGGAATGTGGTTAATCATACGTTACTTAATGTGGGGCACCCCTTTGGTTGGGTGGACTAGCCTGATGGTGACTATCTTTTTCTCAACTGGTCTCGTTATCGGCTGCGTTGGAGTAATGGGACTCTACGTTGGTAAGATTTTCGATGAAGTTAAAGGCAGACCACTCTACATCATCGCGTCCACGACTTTTGAAACGCAAACCCATCCTTTTCCGCAGGTGGACAGGCGCAAATGAAATATCTATATGTAATGGGAACGGTAGTTTTTACAGTTTATGGTCAACTGATCCTTAAGTGGCGCATCGGTTTATATGGGGTCATGCCAGAATCGGTGACTGCTAAGTTGTTCTTTCTTATTAGTCTCTTGTGCGATATATATATCCTAAGTTGTTTCGTCGCCGCATTCATTGCATCTCTATTTTGGATGGCTGCAATGACAACAATGGAAATTAGTAGTGCGTACCCGATTAGCACTGGCTGCATGGTACTGTTGACATCTTTTTTGGCCATCGGCCTATATAACGAGAGTATTTCAACCTCAAAAATTGCCGGAATGGCATTGATATTACTCGGCGTGTACCTTGTATCTGTTAATGGCAGCAACATCTGAAATCCGCGAACCCTTCTTCAGTTAATTGAATTCTTTACAATTAGCATTAAAGAATTAGCCACTAATTCTTGCGCAGTGGTATCAATTCCATACCACATTGGCAATCGCAGCAGTCGATTTGCACTCTCTATGCAATCACTCATTCCCTCAGAATCGTGCCGAAATCTGTTTCCGTATGGGCTGCTGTGCAGGGGAACGTAATGAAATGTTGTTTGAATGCCTATGCGATGCAATGCCTCAATCACCTTTTGGCGAACTTGTAGGCTTTCCAGAAGAACATAGTAAATGTGCCCGTTACCCTGGCTGTCTGTTGGGACAACCGGACACCGGAGCAGGTTTTGACGCTCCGCGCCGCGAAGTAACTGATCATAGTGATTCCAAGCATCTCGACGTTGCTTTGTCACTAGGTCGATATCGTCTAACTGTGCAGCAAGAAACGCGGCCGATATCTCGCTTGGGAGGTAGCTTGATCCAAGATCCTGCCATGTATATTTGTCGACTTGCCCCCGCATAAACCGACTACGGTCAGTTCCCTTTTCCCTCATGATTTCGATGCGAGCGACAAAGCGTTCGTCATTAACCAAAAGTGCCCCCCCCTCTCCACATGTAATGTTTTTGGTTTCATGAAAGCTAAAACAGCCAAAATCACCGTGACAACCAAGTTCCAACCCCTTGTAATATGCTCCTAAGCAGTGAGCAGCATCTTCTATCACTATGATGCCCTTTGACCTTGCAAATGCAATAATCTCATCTAGTTCACTGGCAATACCTGCATAGTGCACCACGACGACTGCGCGCGTCCTCTCGGAAACAACGCGCTTGAAGGAATCTAGGCTAAGGTTCTGAGTATCGGGGCTGACATCAGCAAAGACCGGTGTGCCGCCAGCCAAAAGAACAGCATTTGCGCAAGAAACGAACGTAAATGATGGCACAACCACTTCATCCGATGGCTTCAAGTCCAAGACATGCATAGACAACTCAAGCGCCGCCGTACCTGAGTGTGTAAGAAACGCTGCGCGCCCGCCAAAACGTGCAGAAAGGAGCCTCTGGCAATGCTTCGTAAAGGGTCCATCTCCGGCGAGACTACGGTTGTTATAAGCTTGCGAGATGTTGAACAGCTCGCGACCATTCATATATGGTTTGTTAAACGGAATGCTCATTGTCGAACCTCACAGCGCATCGTTTCCTTGCAACGTTCTGCACATTCGCGCATGTCTTTCTCAGTGGGAAATGAAAGAATCACAGTTGCAACTTTACTCGCCCCATCATCTGAAACGGCCGACCCCAACGGCACTGCAAGTGTCAGGCTTTGGACAAAAGGACGAACTTCCTCATCTATACGTATACCTGTGAAGCATCCAAGTCGCTCTGATGTAACACAATGCCTCATCACAAATGGATGCCGAGGCATAACTTCCTTCAACCCGACGTGAACTGACTGCCCTAATGCGGTGTCGACAAAAATATCAGAGTGACGAACGCCTCGCACCTGTTGTATCACCTTGCTATAGAGGTCTCCGGACATTCGCCTCGTGTATTCCAAGATTCGTACTTCGTCACCATTCACTAATATCTGACTATGAAGCACTCCGTTAACGAGGCCTAACTCCCGGGCCATTCGAACCGTTGCGTCCCGAACGTTGCGAATAGCAGTAGCGCTGATGTTACCCAAGCTCATGGACGTCGAAACAAGATAGTCCTTATATATGCATAGCTCCGTATCACAGTAGTCGAAGACGATTTCACCGTTTTCGATTACGGTGGAGTAACTATGCAACGCACCATCAAACCACTCTTCGACAACGACATCCGTCTGTCGGCTTCTCGCAGCAGCATGCCCCAAGGCAGTCCCAAGCTCATCAATAGAGTCGATTCTTGTAATACCTTTACCACCTGTTAGATCAACGGGTTTAACCATCAATGGAAACTTGAGGCGCTTGACTGCGTCCATAGCACCTGTCACATCATTTGCAGCTAGCACAACAAATGAACAAATCGGTAGATTTATCGAAGAAGCAAAGTCTTTGAAACGATCCTTGCGGTGCAACAGCAGAGTTGTCTCATACGAGTCATATCCGGGCAACCCCAGCCTTTCTGCAACATAAGCCGCGGACATCATTGCAAAGTCGTTAGCACCAGGCACCACGTACTGGGCCCCGATCGACTTCGCTACCGATAGTACTGCCTCGACGTTTGAGAAATCAGCTGCGACGTACTTATGACTCCACCAGTGCCCAGGATGGTCTGGTCTATTACCTGTTGTATAAACTTCCAACCCACGCATTAATCCTGCCTCAATCAATGGTAATTCGCTGTGGCTTCCACCAATTACTAGTAGTTTATTCATATTCACGGGCATTTATGGGGACGAAAATAGACAGATTTCAATTGACTATAGCTATCCAATGTATCAACCGATTTCTCACGACCATAGCCCGATTGCTTCACGCCACCGAACGGAACTTGATCTGGATCGTCACCCCATGAGTTGATGTGGACATTACCAGCTTGAAACTGCGCAGCGATTTCCATTGCTTCATCCATATCTTGGCTCCATACCCCCGCAGCCAGCCCATATTTAGACGATGCAGCATGTGCCAACGCCTGTTCAACTCTTTCATACGGCCGAACCAAAAGAATCGGCCCGAAAAGTTCAGTATCCCAAAATGGGTGCGCGTCAGGAATGCCCGCCAAGATCGTAGGTGTGACCGACCAATCCGGGTCAACTGAACTGATCTTGTGCTCCCCAACTGATCCCATGAAATGACTATAATCCACCGTCGACAATGCGGCTCGAAGCTTTGCAACAGCTTGGCGGCTAACCATATATCCGACTTCACCACCGTTAATCGGGTGACTTGGCAGAAAATCTTTTGCTGCCTCACACACATAGTCAATCATTTCATCGGCGCGTGCGACAGGTACATGTACGATGCTCGGCGCAGAACATATTTGCCCTTGGTTGTAGAACATACTTCTTGCTACAACGGCTGCGAACTCCTTCAAGTCACGTCCGCCCCGGCCAAAGATGAAGGGACTTTTCCCGCCACACTCAAACGAAACTCGCTTCAACCCTGTTTTAAGCGCGCCGATACCAATCGCCATCGCAGTTTCAGAAGAACCTGTAAATGCAATCTTTTCAATACCAGGTTGCTGCGCTAAAAGTTGCCCAACCCGGCCATCTCCAGTTATAACTTGAAAGACACCAGATGGGATGCCGGCCAAGTGGGCTAGTCGAACCGCCTCAAGTATGACCAAGGTCGCGTGTTCAGACGGTTTCACGATGACCGCATTTCCCATTGCTAGCGCCGGAGCAGCCTTCCAAAGGAAGGTCACCATAGGATCATTCCACGGAAGAATCGCAGCCACAACACCTATTGGTTCTCTGCGGACGATTGCAAAATCATTGCCAAACTCACCCGGATGAACAGATCGGTCATCCAGTTTGTCTATCAACTCAGCAAACCACCTCAAAACACGAAGGGCTTTTGGAAGCGAGTCCCGCTGAAGACTCTTAAGCGATCGACCTGTTTCAAGACAATTCAGATAAGCGAGTGAATTCGCATGAAGTTCAATTAAATCAGCCCACTGTAAAAGCAAGCCCTTGCGCTTGTAGCGGGAAAGACCCCTCCATTTGCCTTGCTGGTAGGCTTCTTGGGCCGAACCAACTGCATTTGCGACTCTAGTCAACGACGTTTGCTCAATAGGCATGAGATACTGCCCCGACCAACTATCGCGCGTGCAGCCTTCATTCGACAGTTCTCGTCCACACAGATCAAAATCCAGAATTGACGCCGACGGACGCGCTAGAGCCGTCTGCACAAAATCGTTCGAAAAAGATGCTGGGCTCATATGAAAAGGTCAAAGTCATCTGTAGGAAGGGGAAATCCGCCTTTTATCCAGCTTTCTATGACTTGGTTCGACTCATTCCGAATGCAGTGCATAGGGCAGTCACGTGAAGGGTCCAGCTTTTCGACAACAGAGCGACGTTCTGATCCAGACCACAAGGCCTGCAACGTTTGCTCTTGAATTCGCCCCAGGTTCTTATGGTCCGCTCCTCGAAAGTAGGGACAAACATAGACTCCTGAGGGAGTAATTAATGTTCTTGCCTCGGCGGCTGCACAACGATGATAGTCTTTAGGTTCGAGATTTGATTCCCCATGCAAACTCGCCCAAAGTTTTGTCGCCTCAAGAACCTGAAATTTCTCAGTATTGAGGGCGCGAGCTCGAATCAATTGCTCATCGACAATTTGAGTAATTTCTTTGGGTTGCATTACCGAGAAATGGTGAATATCATACATTGGTTTAACTTCAAAATAGTCGCAACCAATGCTATTGGCCAATTCCGCAGCCTGATAAATCTCATGAACATTTGTAGTAATATGGGCAACTCTATCCAATGTGCCAGAAACCAATGGCACCCCCTTGAATCCGTAGTTTCCTTGATTGAAAACCATAAACGAATAACCTAATCGCCCCTTTTTCTTTGCAGCAAAAGCTTCCATATTCTTGATCGCGCTCTCGAAAAGAGACTTTCCGGTTGAAGAAGGACGAATGCGATTAAAGGTTTCCGAACTCCCAGCATCCATAGATACACGAACCCAGGAAGCGAATTGAGCGGTCACATCGAGATATTTTTTCAAAAACAAGCCGTTAGTAGTTATACCTATCTTTACACCCGCCTCACCAAGTTTTTGAATTACTTTCTCGATTGCCGGGTGCATCATTGGCTCCCCCCCGCCGATCAAAATCACACCTCTTACACCGGCATCAATAATTTCATCAGATAATTTAATCAATCGATCCGATGGGATTTCTTCTTTATTTAGCAAATCCCCACTAATACAATCCGGGCACGCCAAATTGCATCGACTCGTCGGATCCAGTTCTACAATGAAAGGAGCCGCGCTACCATGCATCGACCAGTCAACTGATTGCAAATATGAGACGACTGTTCTCTGCGAAAGCTTACTTTTGAGATTAAGCGTGTTTTCGATGTTTGGCATGATTCAAAGGCGTATAGTTTCAATAATACAAAAGCAACCTGTTATCAATATTTACAATCAACCCATCCATGGCTCGGCATGATAAATTTCATTTCGCTCGCCGACCAAACGTGATAAAACTCCATTACTCGGCAATTTGCATTTTGTTATCGACAGGGAACTTAATAGTCCACTGAACAGCTCAAAACAACACCCCACCCACACTAGCAACATTGGAGTGCGCATTAAAGCGAACTCTCGCACAGCAGGTCTTACTGACACAGAAGTAGAAGTTCGATTAACTTATCGTTTGCCGTAACCGGAAAACCACGCCGACGACGAAACTGGCGTCATGAGTCCATTGTGCCCTGAGTTCGATCACCCCCCCTAAAGTTGTACTGCTGACAGGGGGCAGGTCATACTCTAGTTATAGTCCTCTAGTCATTACCCTTGCCTCTGACCGATGAAGTCCGCACCGTCCAAGCTATGGCCTCTCTTTCTCTCTCTGCAACTGACGACTTCGTTGCTCGTGTTGTCTGAGTTCCTTTCGGGGAAGTTCCATTATGCTTTTCGCGACATTGGGAGCGATAGCTATGGGCAGTCGGCAATGTATGGAGTCTACTTCGCAAAAGCATTTCCCAACGAGGGTTTCACCGGCTGGTCATTTCAACTTGGTCTTGGCTCTCCGACTGTTGCATTGATGGGCGACCTGACTAGCCTGTTGATTCAATTTGCGGGGCCTGAGAATATTCTTTCCACCCGCATCTTTGTGTACTTGGCAAAGCTAACCTTGGGTGGCGCGTTCTTCTTGTGCTTCGCCCGGATCTTAATCGAACGCTGGGAGACTGCAGTCATTAGCGCGATTGCATACTCCTTTTGTGGATTCATGGTGATCAACGGTCAATGGGATGGCGAAGCAACAGCATACGTTTTTTACCCGTTAGTCTTGTGGGCGATTGCTAACCACCTCCGATCTGGATGTGTACTATGGTTACCCATTGCAGTAGCAACGTCCCTCCTGTTCGGCACATTCTTTGTGTCGCTAGGCGTTTTCCTTGTTTTTTCTTACGTGATATGCGTAGCATGCAGTGATAGACCACGGTCCATGGCGCTGCAATGGATACGAACGGTCTTTCCACTGGCTGCGCTCGGGTACCTGCTCGCCTCGCCCTATTTGGTGCCCGTGGTGCTTCAGCTCATGGACAGTTCTCGCGTTAGTGGAGGGCAGTCCTTGGTTCAGAATATCCTCAGTAAAAGCTTTGCTGTTTCGGATTGGCAACTCATCGTGGCGCAAGTGGGTGGGCTGTTTCACAAAGACTTGTTTGGGGTTGGCAACGCGTACCGCGGTTACTTTAACTACCTAGAAGGTCCTGGTTTCTACTTTGGCTTGACCTTGTTAGTGTTGATCCCGCAGCTTTGGAACGGATCGCAAAGAGACCGAAGATTGCTGGCTGTCGGCGTCATTACCTTTGTGGCTTATGTTCTTTTCCCTGTGTTTCGTTTTGCTGCCATGGGGTTCGCCGCGCCTTATTTCAGAGTCTCCACGTTGTGGATAACCATTCTGGAGTTGGTACTTGCTGCAAAGGCACTGGATCTCGTTCTTGCCACAGGTGTAAATCTACGGTTGCTACTTATCGGCGTGCTGGCGTCCAGTGCCTTGCTTTTGTTTACTGTGCTGGCAGCGCCACCCGAAACCATATGGTTCGCCCACGTCTGGCGGGTTATCGGAATCACATCGCTGTCCACTCTGATTTTGGTCTTATCTCATCAAGGCCGGATTGCGGCAAATCGGTTGCCGGTGCTTCTGATGCTTCTGGCTGTAATCGAGGCGGTACTAATTGCACGTCCTTCGTTTGTGCACGGAAGAACCATGGTTGATGGGAAGGTACAGGGGTACAAAGACGAAACCTTGGCTGCTCTCGCTGAGATTCGAAAACTCGACAACGGGGTGTTCCGCGTTGAAAAGGACTACCACTCCGTCTCCCTCGCGGACGCCATGGCTCAAGACTATATGGGCATCAAATCGTATTCGTTGCACAGCCGTGGCATGGTGGACTTTCATATTGGCGCAGGGTTGCTGCCGACTTCGTCCCCGGTTGTGAACTATACGAATTGGCTGTCTAACGCCGGTGAACGGTTTGTATTGAACTCCTTACTTGGAGTGAAGTACTTCATTGCGGTTAATCCCGTATCATGGCCCGGTTTCGTGGAGGTTCCCAACGAGTCGGGGTTGCGCATCTACCGCAATGAGTTGGCCTTGCCGTTAGGTGTGGTTCAAACGCGGCAAATAGCTAAAGACGCATATCAAGCAGCATTGGCTGACAATCCAAGCAAGAAGGAATCGCTGATCGATGCGATGCTTTTCAACGCAGCCGTCGTCGACCACGCAATTGCGGGATTCGGCACCATCATCAAGGTGGATGAGTTGAGCAAAAGTCAGGCGCTATCTCTCGAGGACTTGTACTTTGCTCCTGCTAGACAACTTCAAAAAACAGGGCTCCAGATTCACGAATTCGCCAGCAACCGAATCGTGGGCGAGATCAATCCAACTGCCGCTGGAGTGCTGACATTCTCGATACCGTACAACGATGGCTGGCGACTCAAGGTGGATGGTGTGGAGACGCCGATGTTCCGCGTCAATTTTGGCATGTTGGGCGCGACCGTCGTCGGCGGGAAACATGCCGTCGAACTTGACTATGCAATACCTGGCTTGCGTTTGGGCATACTGCTCGGGCTGGTAGCGTTATTGCTGCTGGTGGGCTTGGGACTGATGCAGTTCCGCAGAAGCCACAATTTGTGATTGGCAATCACCACCCCTAAACAGCAAGTCGCCAATGGCGTTCCTAGATCGTCTTTTTCGCAAGAAACAAGAGTTGAATTCTGACACTCCAATCAACGAGCGTCGTGCTCTTGAGTTGATTGGCGAAGGCAATCTCTTGGAAGACCGCGGGGAGCCGAAAAAAGCACTGGCGCTATATGACGCTGCTGTCGGCTTGGCGCCGGGTCTTGCGCGTGGCCATCTCAATCGGGGCAACGCCCTGGCTGCTATCGAGAATTTCAAAAGTGCGGTCGAGGCGTTTTCGAAGGCACTGGAAATTAACCCCCATTATGCTGGTGCCCACTTCAACTTGGGCAATGCCTACATGCGCCTCGGAATGTTGGAATTGGCGCGCGAAGCCTATACACATGCCCTGAAGGTGTTGCCCGACTACACCGATGCCGAAGTCGCCCTGGGTGCTGTTCTGGAAGATTTGCGCCAGTTTGAGAGCGCATGCGCTCACTACCGTCGAGCGCTGGAACTGCAGCCCAACTATGTTCAGGTGCATTGCAACCTAGGCAATTCGTTGAAGAAATTGAATCGCTTTGATGAAGCATTGATTAGCTACCGACGTGCCATCGAACTCGATCCCAACTATGTTGACGCCCACAACAACATCGCGACCGTTCTGCAAGACCTGGGCAGACTGGAAGAATCGAAGTCCAGCTACCTTAGGGCACTGGAGCTAAGACCCGATTCGATTGATACGCAAGGCAATTTGCTGTTTGTGATGAACTATGGCGGACCCGATCCGCATTGTTCCGCGCTCTTGCATGCGCGGCGCTACGGTGAGTTGGTGGCTCGCAAGGCTCGACCTTACACGCGTTGGAACGTATCTGCGCAGCCGGAACGTTGCTTGCGCGTCGGATTTGTTTCTGGTGACTTCCGAGAGCACCCCGTGGGCTTCTTTCTTGAAAACGCACTGGGTGCGCTTGTTAGTAGGTCTGATGGTCAATTGCAGTGCGTGGCCTACAGCAATCATGCTTTTGAAGACGCGACTACCCAGCGATTACGTTCCAATTTTCAGCTGTGGCGCTCTTGCGTAGGGCTATCAGATGCCGCCTTGGCCAAGCAGATCTATGACGATGCAGTCGATATCTTGATCGACCTTTCCGGGCATACCGCAGGCAATCGTTTGCCAGTGTTTGCGTTCAAGGCAGCCCCTGTGCAAATTAGTTGGTTGGGTTACTTTGGCACCACTGGTGTACAGGCGATGGATTACCTTTTGGCGGATCCTTGGACGCTACCGGTCAGCGACGAGTGCAATTTCACGGAGAAGATTTGGCGCCTTCCCGAGACACGGTTGTGCTTTACGCCTCCGGCATTGAATATCGGTGTGTCCAAACTCCCAGCCTTGGACAATGGGTATGTCACTTTTGGTTGCTTCAACAATTTAACCAAAATGGTAGAGCCCGTTGTAGCGCTGTGGGCAGCGGTATTAAGAGCGGTTCCCGAAAGTCGCTTGTTCTTGAAGTCACCACAGCTCAATGAACCCAGCGTGCGTCAGCGTGTGCAGGAGCAATTTGCAGGGCATGGAATTGACGTCTCCAGGCTGTTGTTTGAAGGCCTTTCCCCTCGCCATGATTACCTCGCTGCTTACCAGCGTGTAGACATTGCCTTAGATCCGTTTCCCTACACCGGTGGCACCACAACCATGGAGGCGCTGTGGATGGGAGTTCCCGTTGTGACGCTAGCGGGTGAGCGTTTTCTTTCTCGGCAAGGTGTGGGTCTCTTGGCCAACGCGGAGCTTAACGACTGGATTGCCAGCACCGATGCAGATTACGTAGAAATAGCCCGATCGCAGTCATCTGACTTGCGATCACTTGGCGAACTTCGAGCGCACCTGCGAGAGCAGGTACTGGGGTCTCCCATGTTTGACGCCCCACGTTTTGCGCAGCATTTCGGAAATGCGCTGCGCGATATTTGGCGCATTTGGTGCAATCAGTCCACAAATCGAGCTACTTGATGCAGACTTGTCGCACCATCTTGATGTCTGTGAGCCCCATCATCACTTTTTCCATACCGTCCATCTTGAGGGTGCGCATTCCACCTTCAACGGCCGCGGCAAAAAGCTCTGCTACACGGGCGCGTTCCTGGATCAGTTTTTTTACGCCATCATCTGCAACCAGCAACTCGTGCAGGCCGACACGGCCCTTGTAGCCGGATTGGTTGCATTTCTCGCAGCCGACCGCCTTGTAGAACTTGAGCTGCCCGTCCACCCCGTAGGTCTTGGTCCATTCTTCCACCAGCTTGCGCGCTTCGCCTTCGGCATCGGCTTTCCACGCCGATGAGTGCCGCAACTCTTCCGAATACTCCTTGACAAACAAGCGCAATTCCTCGGCATCCGGTACATACGTCGTCTTGCAGTCACAAAGCCGTTTGGCCAGACGCTGCGCGAGGATGCCCAGCAATGCATCGGCAAAGTTAAACGGGTCCATCCCCATATCCATCAACCGGGTGATGGATTCCGGTGCCGAATTGGTGTGCAGGGTGGAAAACACCAAGTGTCCCGTCAGTGAAGCCTCGATGCCCATGGACACTGTTTCTTTATCTCGCGACTCGCCGACCATGATGATGTCGGGGTCCGCTCGCAGGAAGGCACGCATGACCAAGGCAAAGTCGATGCCCGCCTTCTTGTTGATCTGGACCTGCCGCAGCCCCTTCTGGGTAATTTCCACCGGGTCCTCTGCAGTCCATATCTTGGTGTCAGGTGTGTTCAGAAATTTGAGTATGGAATGCAGCGTGGTCGTCTTGCCGGAACCGGTGGGCCCACAGACATAAAACAACCCATAGGGCTTGCTGACGGTTGCTTCCAGCCGTGTCTTGTTAATGGGCGTAAGGCCCAGCTTTTCCAAGGGAATTGGCTCACCAGCCGCCAGGATCCGCATGACCACGTCTTCGACACCGCCGGCAGAAGGAATTGTGGCGACGCGAAGTTCAATGTCCAGGGGGCCAAATTTCTTGAACTTGATCTTGCCGTCTTGTGGTTTACGACGTTCAGAAATGTCCAGATCGCACATGATCTTCAAGCGCGTAACCATGGCTTGGCGGAAATGCGCCGGCACTTCTACATAGGGAACCAAACCGCCATCAATGCGAAAGCGGATACCCGTCTTTTGCTTGCCAGGAAGCGGTTCTATATGGATATCGGAGGCCTTCTGGTTGTAGGCATCGATGATGACTTTGTTGACGAACTTGACGAGTTCGTTGTCTGCTGCGGCAGACTCCAGCGATTCGTCGTTACTGCCATCGTCCATGGGGCCGCCATCCATGTCGGCCAACATTTGGTCGATGGTGGTGCTATCCACCGGTGCGCCAAAGAGCTGTGCAAGCGTTTCTTCGAACTCAGTATGGGTGGTTACGCGGTAACTGAACTTGGCTATACGTGGGAAAACCTGTGGAACGATGCGCGAGCCCCGCACGGCTTCCGGGTCCATACACATCACCACAAGGCCTTCGGGTGACTCTTCCAATGGGATCCAACCTTGTTCTTCGATGAACTCGCGCTTGAGCGAACCATGCAGTGCTTCGGCACGAATGCGGCTGGAGTTGAAAGGCTCGTACGCTACACCGAAAAACTTTGCTAGCGACGGGCCAATCTGAGATGGCTTGATCTTGTATTGCGCCATGAGCTGATGCTCTACCGATTGGCCTTGTTCCCTAGCATCTTGGATGCAGTGCTCAAGCTCGCTATCGGTTAGCAGCCCTTCTGCAACCAGCGTGTCGTACTTTGTGGCTTTCTTGCGCTGCCCCCCCGAGCTTCCGCTGGCCCTCTGACGTATCGCAGTAGCCAACGTTTTGCAGAGCTCATTGACGCCGTCAACCTCAAGGTCACCAAAGGGCTCATTACCTTTGTTGTTAATGACCTGAAGCACACCCAACAAGGTATCGCCCTCCATGATGGGCGCAACGAGCATCTGTTTCGTGCGATAACCAGACCGTTTGTCGACTACCTTGAGAAACGTCAATGCAGGGTGGATGCGCTTAAGTGCTTCATCATCATATACATCAGGCAGATTGAGCACGGTACGGCTGTACGCTACATAGCCCGCGATGCTTTGCGGCGAAATGGGAAGCTTAAGATCACTGCTGCTATTGAGACCCGTCTTGATTTTGGAAACGATGGCGCTTTGATCTTCATTCACGACATAAAGCGTCAATCGATCTGCGTTCAAGAGCTTGCAGATCTCTTGGCTAGTTTCGAGCATGATTTGCTCAAGGTTTTCTGTTTCGTGGATTCGGGCCGTTACCTGGTGCAGCTGACGGTAAAAGAGCGCCTCAAAAGTCATCCCTCGCGCAGGCGCGGCTTGGCTTCGTGAATCCAGGAAGGCTTGCTCCACGTTTTTTCCAGAATTGGGCTGGGACACCACGGAACTCATATTTCAAACTCCTGGCCAGCGCGCATGCGGCGAATATCGTGCGTCACGTTGGGGCCAAAGGGCTGTGTTTGATCAAACTTTTGGATCTCCGCCATGATGAGCTCGGTTTCCGCCGGTTTGGTGTGGGTAATGTAGATCGGGTAATGCTTCCCGCGCGCAATGCAATCGAGTTCATCGGCCAGCACGTTGGGCGATAGATGGAGGCTGCGGCGCGCCAAGTCTTTTTCGCGATTGCTAAATGCAGTTTCAATCACCAGCATGGCAACGTTGAGCTCGTTTACGCGCTTCCAAAACGCGGGATTGCGTTCGGTATCGCCCGTGTAGACCCAACACCCGGTCCCGGCTGTAATAGCGAATCCCGCAGCAGGCACGGTGTGCTCGGCGGGTAAGACTTCGACATATTTGTCCAGCAACTGAATGGTCTGCCCCGTCTCTATTTCATGAAAACTGATGAACGGCGATTCGGGCGTGGGAATGCGCGAAAAGTCTGGCCAGATCACATTATTAAAAACATGGGTTCGCAGCGCCTCGATTGTGCCCGGCAATGCATAGATGCGCAGGGGGCTCTTGCGCTGGGATGCAATGGCATCCACCATCAAAGGCAATGCCGCTACGTGATCCAGGTGCGAATGGCTCAAGAGGACATGGTCGATCCGCCCCATTTCCTCCAAGGTCAAATCACCCACCCCAGTTCCCGCATCGACCAGAATCTCCCCATCGATCAAGAACGATGTGGTTCGACAATCCTTGGCGATAGCGCCTGAGCAGCCCAGTACACGAACTTTCAAAGCCTATGCCTCACTTTGTTTCAAAGTTGGTTGCACCATCCCACTGCGGGTCAAATGGAAGGTGACGCATAGACGCTACCCTATCAGCATAGAGTTGGTAAAGGTATTTTTTGGCATTCAGACGCGAAAGGTTCAATAGTTGGACGTCCGCCTGGTCCCAATCCTGTGCGCGATATGCCTTGAGAAAGGCGTTCCAGGTCTTAAGCTCGGTTTGCGCTGCTTCGGTCATCTGGCCCAATGGCGCCATGGGCCAGAAAATAGAGACCGCTTGATCCTTGCCTTTGACACGCACACGGTCCAGCTCTTGCCAGGCAAAATCCTTGGCCTGTTTCTTGGTTGATTCGCTCACAACAATATCTACGCCATAGACCTTGGACAAACCTTCAAGACGTGATCCAAGATTGACCGCGTCCCCAATCACCGTGTAGGCACGACGAATATTGGAACCCATATCGCCAACGCACATGGGGCCAGTATTCAAACCAATTCCAACCCCAATTTCTGGCAGACCCCGCTCTCGGTGGCCTTGGTTGATTTCTCGTACGGCCACCGCCATGTCCATTGCTGAACGGACTGCCAAGTGCGCATGGCCCGCCGTTTCCACAGGGGCGCCCCAAAAAGCCATGACACAGTCACCCATGTACTTGTCGATCGTCCCTTTGTTGGCCCGGATCAGGCTCGTCAGTTTGCTAAATACGCCTGTCAATAAGGCTTGCAACTGCGTCGGTTCCATATGCTCCGACATCTTCGTGAAGCCGCGCATATCGCAGAACATCACCGTCAGTTCGCGATTGGTCGCTTTCATGGTGTAGCTGTCGGGATCCTTCACCATCTCGTCAACCAGCTCCGGAGGGACGTAGGTACCAAAGAGATTGGCGAGCTCGCGCTTGGATCGGCTTTCCACAAAATAGCCATAACTCATGTTCAGCGCGAAGGCGGTGATGCACAACACAACAACCGCAGCCAAAGGCATGACCAACCCGTACCCAAGATACAGCCATGTATTCAAGCCCGTGACCATAGCGAGCATGCTGACACTGAGAACAACTGCTCGCAGTGCACTAAGCAACGGCAATCCAATGGCTAAGACGACTCCGGTGATCGTGAGCAGTACGATGTCGTAGCCCAATGCGTAGTCCGGCTTCAGCATCACAACGCCATCCAGCCACCCAGCCATCAAGTTCGCATGCGCTTCCACTCCGGGATAGACCTCACCGACGGGTGTCACACGCAAGTCCTGCAATCCTGGCGCGGTAGTACCGACCAATATGATCTTGTCACGCAATTCACTAGCCGACAAACGTCCCTTCAGCAGATCAACTGCAGAGATGTATTGAAACGACCCTCCCTTCGGGCCACCTAACCCTCTAAACGGCACCAGAGATCCGATGCGTTCATCCACCGGAATTTTGAGGGAAGCCGTCTTCCCGCGCAGAAGGATGCCATCTAATCCACGGTAGCGTTTTGATATCCATAGCTCGTCAGAAAACGAAGGTACAACAGATGGTGACCCCACCAGCTTTCTGAACATCGCCAACGACAGGGACTCGTAATATTTCCCCCCATATTCGGCAAGCAATGGGAGACTGCGGATAACGCCATCCGAGTCTGGAATAGCGTTGTAGTGGCCTGCAATTGGGGCTGCTTCTGCCAGGACTTCGATATTTGCGCCAAAACCAGTCCACTGCGTCGCTCGAACGACATGCCCTTTGAGATCAGCGGCTCCCATAATGGGACTGGGCAATACACCCGTCACGCGTCCGTCGCGGTCAGCCGTCAGGTAATACCCCAGCACAACCGGATACTTTCTGAGGGTCGCGGCAAACCGCGCGTCGTAATCGAGCTCTGGCTGAAGTGCCTTCAAGCGCTCGGCAAATGCAGGGTGGTCCTTGAGTTCGTTATTGGCCAGTGCATTCAGGCGACGCAAGCCCGAACTTTCATCGGCTTCTGCAAAGACGATGTCAAAGCCAACCAGGGCAACTTTCTGCTGCTGAAACAGGATATCCAGCAAATCTGCCAGCTTGTCGCGACCCCAGGGGAAACGGCCAACTTCAGCCAGGCTCTTCTCGTCGATGTCGACGATGACGATCCGATCATCCATTGAGCGCGGCATGGACGCGCGCAGTCTGACGTCATAAAGAATGTCGTCCAGACGCTGGAGAATCCCCAGCGGCATGATGCCAGTTGCATGTAGCAGCGCAAACACCAGCGGGATCAACGTCACCGCGATCCGTTGCCAGTGTTTCGCCAATGAAGGCATGAGCGCCCGGCGCGTCAAATTAGAGGCTGGCGCTCATCAGGTCTGAACGAACTGCATTTGCGTTCCGGCCAACTCAATCAGGTCGCCATTCTTCAGCGAAACGGGTTCACCGCGGATAGGCGCACCATTGAGGGTGGGATTGCCCGCCCCTTCAACGTGGTGCACGACAAATCCGTGCTGACGTCTCGTGATCGCCGCCACCGCAACACCGGGCTTGCCAATAGTGGTGACGACCTTGGTTAACGGAACTTCCCGTCCGGCGGCAGCGCCTGTGAGCACTTTGACAGATGCCTGAAGCGCGCTGGCACCGACCGAATCACCAAAGCCGCTGCTGGGTGGCGCTGCAGGACGCGACGGCGCCGCCGCAGCTGCTGCAGGACGGGCCTTGACCACCATGGTTTTGTCAAAATTATCCGCAGCGCCATCACCAACGAACTTGATCTTGTACTTGCCAATCTCGATCGTGTCACCGTTTTGCAACTGCTGCTTCTTGACTGCTTTACCGTTTAAGTAGGTGCCGTTGGTGCTATTCAGATCTTCAAGAATCACGTCCCCACCGGACATCTGCAAGACCGCATGCTCGCCACTGACAGCCAGGTTATCAATCACCACATCGTTGTAAGGGCGCCTACCCACCGTTGTTCGGTCCTTGGTAAGCTGCACTTCCTTGATCACGACCTCATCGATCGAAACGATCATTTTCGGCATGACCCACTCCTTTTGCTGTAGTTTGTTAGTGAAAAATGAACTTGCATGCTACTTGCTGAGCCAACGCGCGAGGAGACCTCGTTTTTCCGCAGCTTCATGCACCTCAACCAAGAGGACCGAAATGTTATCCCGGCCCCCATTTTCGTTGGCCAGATCGACCAAATGGATAGCCTTGTGTTCCAACGCCATATCCGCTGAAACAATTTTAGCGATAGCTGGATCGTCGACCATGTCAGACAGACCATCCGAGCACAATAGATAGATGTCGCCTTCTTGAACCGTGTGTTCGTTCACGTCGAGTAAAACTGACTCGTCGACCCCCAGGGCGCGGGTGACTAGATTTTTGATAGTGGAGTTGACCGCCTGTTCCGGCGTGATTAACCCTGCATCAATCTGCTCTTGCAGCAAAGAATGGTCCTTGGTGATCTGCTCCAAACCCTGCGACCGCAACCGGTAGCAGCGCGAGTCCCCGATATGGCCGAGGATCAGTTTGTCATCCTTGAATACCCCCACCACCAAGGTGGTACCCATTCCTGCATAGTGGGCATTGGAATTGGCTGCGTTATAAATGGAACGATTGGCGTTATCCACGCAAATCTCCATTGCGCGCCGCACCTCCCGTGCGGTGGCAGATGCCCCCGCCTCCGACAGCCAACGGCTCAGTTCGGACTTGATGAATGCCGATGCCATGCCGCTGGCGATTTCACCGGCGTTGTATCCGCCCATGCCGTCTGCCAGCACGATGGTCGACGTGATCTCGTCGTACGCGACCGAATCTTCATTGTTGTCCCGGGTGCGCCCTGGATCGCTCTTGGCGGAAAAGTGGTACTGAAAAGTCATGTCAGATCTCAACGTCCGATCCACCATGGCCACTGGGGCGCGGATTCGGATTCAATCTTTGCGTGGCCACGTGGGCCTGTTCTGCGAACGAAGCCGGAACCGTAGCAGAAAACTCGGGACGCTCACCTTCACTGGATGATGTCACAACGGTGGTTGTAAAGGCCACTGTCTTTTCGGACACGCCACTTGTGGCTTGGGGAAGGGCTGCTACGCCCATGGCGGCCTGAGAAGACCCAGCCATCTTGGCCATCACATTGCGCAGATCGGCGGCGAACTGTTCACCGGTCTGGTAACGGAGCTCGGGGCGCTTGCTCAACGCCAATGCAACCACATCGGACAGCGCCGAGGGCAGTTCTGGACGTATCACGCGGATGTCAGGTGCCTCTTCATTGGCAATCTTGTACATCAGCTCGGCCATGGAATCTCCACGGAATGGCAGCACCCCCGCAAGCAACTGGAACAAGGTAACGCCCAGTGAATACAGGTCGGAACGTCCGTCCACCTTCTTGCCCGCCAGTTGCTCAGGTGACATGAAGCTAGGCGTTCCCAACACCAAACCTGTCTTGGTCTTGCTCGAATCGGTGATCCGTGCAATGCCAAAGTCGGTCACCTTCACCGTATCCGACTGCGGCTCGTACATGATGTTGGCGGGTTTGATGTCGCGGTGCACCACATGTTGCAAATGGGCATAGGCCAGCGCTTCCGCCACGCGGGCAACGACACTGAGCACCACCGGGACGGGAAGCAACTGCCCACTCTTGCAGTGCTCTGCCAAGTCATGCCCTTTGAGAAACTCCATGGCAATGTAGGCCAGGTCGTGCTCTTCCCCCGCGTCGAAAATCGTGACGATGTTCTGGTGCTGCAGACGTCCCGCAGTTTCCGCCTCACGAAAGAACCTTTCACGTGCATCGACCAACTCATCACCCGCAAACTCCTGACTCAAAGCCAAGGTCTTGATGGCCACCACGCGCCCGATCTTGGGGTCCTTGCCCAAGTAGACAACGCCCATGGCCCCCTTGCCCAGCTCTTTCTCAACCTGGTAGCGACCCAGCATGGGCTTCTCGACTGCGCCACCATCGAGCAGCACGGTGCCGCCAGGATGCCCGCCGGTTCCACCAAGCATGACCGTTTCGGACAGGTTCTTGGCCCGATTCAGTTTGGCCTGGATATCCTTGTAGTTCTTGTCGTAGGTGGCCATGTGCTGGTACACGGCTTCTGCCTTATTGAACTGGCGCTTGCGTTCAAAATCCAGGGCGAGGTTGTACAGATTGCTCATCACGGCGTCGCCCAGGGGTACACGACGAAAACGATCAAAGGCCATATCAAGCTGCCCTTGTCCCTGCAAGGCCAAGCCCATCATCCGATTGGTTTCGGCCGATTCTTCATCGGCCTGCACCTTGCCCGCCTCGGTAACCAGGAAGCGCTTAGTCGTCAGCGCCAGGTGGCCCAGCACCAGCATCGTGGCAGGGAACACCAACCGGATCCACAAAGCCCCCCCTGCCAACAAACCGAATTCAACAGCAAGCAGTCCGACAAAAAGGGCCGTAGTGACAGCCGCCCCGGTTGCTGCAGACAAACGCGGCAACAACGCCATGACATAGGCAACAATCAGCAGAAGGACACCCAGGCTCACCAACCCGCCCCAAAACGGATCAACGATGAAATGCTCGCTAAGAATGCTCGATGTGATATGGGCAGTAATTTCCGCGGGAGACAAGGACGGGTTGCCCGGCACCGGGAACAAAACGCCAACCCCCGCAGCTGTGGCTCCTATGATGACAATCTTGTCGGCATACTTGGAAGCGGGAATTTTCCCGGTCAGCACGTCGTAGAACGAATCAATCTGAAAAGGCGGTCGACCATCGCGCCCCACGTAGAACCGAGGCCGCATCAGAGCATGTTCGTCGGTTTTGACCCTCAGCTTCCCCAACTGCACGAACTGCCCCGGATCCAGACGAATGTCCGACGCCGACAAGTTGAGACTCTTGGCCGCAGCCAGCATGGCCAAGGAAGGAACGGCCTTCCCGTAGTAGTTCACCAACATCGGGTCTTGGCGAATTGCGCCATCGCTGGTGTCCTGCTCTGGGTTCAGGTGTCCAACACCCGCAGAGAAGGCGCCCAGCGACGAAATAGGCTGCTGACCACGGACCGCTGCCTTTGAGAAACCCTGTGTTTCGTCAATGGTGCTAGCCAGTGCATATGGAGGCAATGGCCTGTCCGGTTTCCCTTGGGGTTCGCCCAATTCATAAAACGACGGCAACAACACATTGCCGGCACGTTGAAGGCTTGCAGCCAGTTTGCCATCGGTATCCAATGCCGACTCGGCATCCGCGACGAGTTGCACCAATTGTTCGTGCGTGGCAGACGACTCCGGCGTGGACTCCAGCGCCGCTTTCATCTTGCGGATGTATGCAAGACCTGGATCAACCTGCGGTTCGAAAAAGAACACCGTATGAACGATAGTTTTGGCTTTGGCTGCAGCCAACAAATCGATCAACTTGGCATGGATATCCCGCTGCCACGGCCAGCGCCCCAGGTTGGCAATGCTCTGGTCATCGATAGCGATGATGGCGATTCGATCAGAAGGCTGCTTCGATGTGCTGGTGCTGGCAAAGTCGTAATACCGGCGTTCCAAGGCACCGACAAAGTCCGTGGATACATGGAGCACCATCGCAGCCACCGCGATCGCCAGCCCCGCGAACCAATCCGTTCGCCAAAAGCCTGCCCATCGGGAATTCGATCGTTTTGCCACGTACCCAGCCGCCTAAGAAGTAAACACCAGCACAAAAAGCCAGCCCCGCGAACTGGGGGCTAGGCGCGCGCCAACGTTAGCAGATGCCGGGATTTCCTACAAGGCACTTGTTCCCGGATATGGCATGGTTTTGTAGCACCAATGTCACGTGGCACGCGGTTTTTGAAGGATATGTCCCAAAACCAGCACCAGCGCCGCTCCAGCCGCACCGGCTACGTACTGCAGGGTGATGCTGGGTTCGATCCAGCCGGACAAGCCCGGATCGCTGTAGGCCATGGTCCCGGCAATCCAGCCCAGGAGCATGCCACCTGCGGTAATGATGAACGGAAAGCGATCCATGAGCTTAAGTACTAGTTGGCTACCCCACACGATGATGGGCACACTCACCAGCAGGCCGAAGATGACCAACGGCAGCTGATGGTGCGCCTGCGCATTGGTGGCAGCGCCCGCAATGGCGATGACGTTGTCAATGCTCATGACCAGGTCAGCCACAACAATTGTCTTGACTGCGGCCCAAAGCCGGTCGCTGGCGTGAATGCCTTCATGCGCTTCGTCATTCTCGGGAAGCAGCAGCTTCACACCAATCCACAACAGCAATGCGCCACCAGCCAATTTCAGGAACGGAACCTTTAGCAGCGACAGCGCAAACGCTATCAAGATCACCCGCAAGACGATGGCGGCAAGCGTGCCCCACAGAACGCCCTGTTTGCGCAAATGGGTGGGCAGTTGACGGCAGGCCAACGCGATCACGACAGCGTTGTCTCCACCCAGGAGGATGTCGATCAAGATGATCTGACCGACTGCAAGCCAGAAATGGGCTGCCAATAGTTCTTCCAAAACAGATTCCTAGCAATGCCAACAAACAAAGGCCGGATTGTCCCCGAGAGACATCCGGCCTGTCTGGATCAACCCCGACGGATCGGGGGACAAATTACAGCAGCGACTTCAACAAACGGCCCATTTCTGAGGGGTTGCGGGTGATCTTGAAGCCGCACTCTTCCATGATGGCCAGCTTGGCATCGGCCGTGTCGGCACCGCCAGAGATCAGGGCGCCAGCGTGGCCCATGCGCTTTCCAGGAGGTGCTGTCACACCTGCGATGAAACCAACGATGGGCTTCTTCATGTTGGCCTTGCACCAGCGGGCGGCGTCGGCCTCGTCCGGGCCACCGATCTCACCGATCATGATGACGGCGTCGGTATCGGGATCGTCGTTGAAGGCGCGCATCACGTCGATGTGCTTCAGGCCATTGATCGGGTCGCCACCGATACCCACGGCAGAAGACTGACCAATGCCCAGCTCGGTGAGCTGTGCCACGGCTTCGTAAGTCAGCGTGCCGGAGCGGGAAACAACACCAATGCGACCCTTCTTGTGGATATGGCCCGGCATGATGCCGATCTTGATTTCTTCGGGCGTAATCAGGCCGGGGCAGTTGGGACCGAGCAGCAAGGTCTTCTTGCCGCCAGCCAACTCCTTGGCCTTCATGCGGTTGCGCACTTCGAGCATGTCGCGCACCGGAATGCCTTCCGTGATGCAGATGGCCAAATCCAGGTCCGCTTCCACGGCTTCCCAGATGGCAGCCGCAGCACCTGCCGGGGGCACATAGATCACGGAGACGGTAGCGCCGGTGGCACCGGCTGCTTCCTTCACGGAAGAGTAGATTGGGATATTGAAGATGGACTCGCCGGCCTTCTTGGGGTTCACGCCCGCGACAAAGCAGTTCTTGCCGTTGGCGTATTCCTGGCACTTCTCGGTGTGGAACTGACCGGTCTTGCCGGTAATGCCCTGGGTAATGACCTTGGTGTCTTTATTGATGAAGATGGACATGTTTGTGCTCCGACTTACTTGACCGCTGCCACGATTTTCTGGGCCGCTTCGGCCATGGTGTCAGCACTGATGATGGGCAGGCCGCTTTCGGCCAGCATCTTCTTGCCGAGCTCTTCGTTGGTGCCCTTCATGCGCACCACCAGAGGCACGTTCAGGTTCACGGCCTTGCAGGCGGTGATGACGCCGGTAGCGATGGTGTCGCACTTCATGATGCCGCCGAAGATGTTGACCAGGATGGCCTTAACCTTGGGGTTCTTGAGCATGATCTTGAAGGCTTCGGTTACCTTCTCGGGGGTGGCACCGCCTCCCACGTCCAGGAAGTTGGCAGGCTCGGCACCGAACAGCTTGATGGTGTCCATGGTGGCCATGGCCAGACCAGCACCGTTCACCAGGCAACCAATGTTGCCGTCCAGGGAAATGTAGGCCAGGTCGAACTTGGAGGCTTCGATTTCAGCCGGGTCTTCTTCGTCCAGGTCGCGCAGGGCCACGATCTCGGGGTGGCGGAACAGGGCGTTGGAGTCGAAGTTGAACTTGGCGTCCAGGGCGATGATGTTGCCCTTGCTGTCGCGATTCAGGGGGTTGATTTCCACCAGCGAGGCGTCGGTTTCCATGTAGCACTTGTAGAGCTTCTGGCACACGTCGATGAACTGCGCCGTCGATTCGGCGGGCATGCCCACCCCCTTGGCCAGTTCTTCGCCCTGAGCTTGCGTCAGGCCGGTGGCTGGGTCTACAAACAGGGTAATGATCTTCTCGGGCGTGCTGTGCGCCACTTCCTCGATGTCCATGCCGCCCTCGGAGGAGGCAATGAACGCAACCTTTTGCGTAGCACGGTCGGTCACCACAGACAGGTAGTATTCCTTCTGGATGTCGGCGCCGTCTTCGATGTAGAGGCGACGCACTTTCTGACCTTCGGGGCCGGTCTGGTGGGTCTTGAGCTGCATGCCCAGAATGTCGGTGGCACGGGCCTTGACGTCGTCAATCGTCTTGGCCACCTTCACGCCACCACCCTTACCACGGCCACCGGCGTGGATCTGGGCCTTGACGACCCACACGGGGCCGCCCAATTTCTGGGCGGCTTCCACCGCCTCCTGGACTGTAAAGGCGGGAATGCCGCGGGGCACCGGCACACCGAACTGGCGCAAGATTTCCTTGCCTTGGTACTCGTGAATTTTCATGGCGTCTCTTAGGGGGCTGGACTATTTTCACCAAGCGCACCGGCAGCAAGGTCGGGCGCAAGGCACTGGACACAACAATTTCGAAATGTATCATGTTGCGATGCGTCAAACTTTTGGCTAACTTACAGCCAGGCGAACGCTGCCCGCAGCCTCTATCCGCACTTTCCTATGAAATCCATCTTTATCGACGGCGAAGCCGGTACCACCGGATTGCAGATTCGCGAGCGCCTACAGACCATGCCGGGCGTGCAGTTGCTCAGCATTGCACCCGAGTTGCGCAAAGACCCGCAAGCCAAGCGCGCCCTGATGGCGCAGGCCGACTTGGTGGTGCTGTGTCTGCACGATGACGCCGCTATTGATTCGGTAGCAATGATTGACGAATTGACGGGGGCTAACAACGGAATTGGCCCCAAAGTTGTGGACGCCTCCACAGCCCACCGCACGGCACCCGGTTGGGTATACGGCTTTCCCGAACTGACGCCCGGCCATGCACAAGTCGTGGCCCAGGCACGGCGCGTAACCAACCCCGGCTGCTACCCCACGGGGGGTATTGCGCTGCTGCGGCCGCTGGTAGACGCAGGCCTTTTGCCCAAAGACTACCCCATCGTGCTGACCGGCTACTCGGGTTATTCGGGCGGCGGTCGGCAGATGATCGAGGCTTTTGAAGTGACCAAGACGGCGCCGCCGCTGGAGGTGTACGGGCTGGGGCTCACCCACAAGCACCTGCCGGAGCTGCAGCAGTACAGCGGCCTGACCCGCCGACCGATTTTTGTTCCCGCTGTGGCCAACTACTACGCCGGCATGATCGACCACATCGGCCTGCAGTTCGACCTGATGCATGGCGTCACCAAGGCCCAGCAGATCGAGGACGCGCTGCGCGCGCACTATGCCGACAGCGAGTGGGTGCGGGTGGTGCCGCCTGCGCCGGGCGGACGCCTGGAGCCCACCGCGCTGAACAACACCAACCAGATGGAGTTGAGCGTGTTCGGCAACGACGCCATCGGTCAGGCCGTGCTGGTGGCACGCTTTGACAACCTGGGCAAGGGCGCGTCGGGTGGGGCGGTGCAGAACCTGAAGTTGATGCTGGGGTTGTAGACCTACGGCGGTAACACACGGTCAGCGGCTTGGTCCGCCCAGGGGTGGGTACCCAGGGCATGCCCTCATGCTGCCCTGCTGGTCAGAAAATCGGGCCTGCCCTGGGTACCCACCCCTGAGCTGCCCCGGTGCTGCATCAATCCTGATCGATCCCCTGCACCACGCGCCGGATCACATCCCCCTCAAACCCCCGGCTGGCCAGAAAGCGCATCTGCCTGGCGCGCTCGGTGGCGTCCTGGGGCGGCTGAGCGAACTTCTTGCGCCAGACGGCGCGGGCGCGCTCCAGCTCGGTGGCGCGCAGACGTTCTGTGGCAACAGCCACCGCGGGGCCATCCAGCCCCTTGGCCTGCAGTTCCTGCTTGATGCGGGCGGCACCCAGCTTGGCGGCGCGCCTGTGCACAACGGATTCCACCACCCGCGCTTCGTTGATAAAGCCCTTGGTCTGCAGGGCATCGAGCACTTGCGCCAGGCTGGCAGCATCACTGGCATGGGGCAGGAGCTTGCGCTCAAGTTCGGCACGGGAGTGTTCCCGGTTGCTAAGCAGGCGCAAAGCACGGCCGGTCAGACTCAGACGGCCGGGTGCGGGTGGGTCCGGCGTACCATTCATGGAAGATTGCTATATTTTTTGTAGCTATAAGGCTAGCAAATACGGGGGCTAATCGCCTTTTTTGCCAGAAGCCTTGGTTTTGGCCTCCGGTGCCTCGGCCACCGGCAGCAAGGGAATGCCCAAGTGGGTACGCACCTTGTTTTCGATTTCCACGGCCAGGGCGGGGTTTTCGCGCAAGAACTCGCGGGCATTGTCGCGGCCCTGGCCGATCTTCTCACCCTGGTAAGCGTACCAGGCACCGGACTTCTCCAGGATGTTGGCATTGACACCCATGTCGATGATCTCGCCCTCGCGGCTGATGCCTTCGCCGAACAGGATGTCGAATTCGGCCGTCTTGAACGGCGGGCTGACCTTGTTCTTGACCACTTTGACCTTGGTCTCGTTGCCAATGGCCTCCTCGCCCTTCTTGATGGTGCCGGTGCGGCGGATGTCCAGGCGCACGCTGGCGTAAAACTTGAGCGCGTTGCCGCCGGTGGTGGTCTCTGGCGAGCCGAACATGACGCCGATCTTCATGCGAATTTGATTGATGAAGATGACCATGCAGTTGGTCTTCTTGATGTGGGCGGTGAGCTTGCGCAGGGCCTGGCTCATCAAGCGCGCCTGCAGGCCCGGCAGGGCATCACCCATTTCACCTTCCAACTCGGCCTTGGGTGTCAGGGCCGCGACCGAGTCCACGATGATCAGGTCCACCGCGCCCGAACGCACCAGGCTGTCGACAATTTCCAGCGCCTGCTCGCCGGTGTCGGGCTGGGAAATCAGCAGGTCGGGCAGGTTCACGCCCAACTTTTGCGCATACTGCACGTCCAGCGCGTGTTCGGCGTCCACAAAGGCGCATTGACCGCCCTGCTTTTGCATCTGGGCGATGACCTGCAAGGTGAGCGTGGTCTTGCCGGACGACTCCGGACCGTAAATTTCCACTACGCGCCCGCGCGGCAGACCGCCCACGCCCAGCGCAATGTCCAGCCCCAGCGAACCGGTAGAGACGACCTGGATGTCTTCAATGGCCTCGCCCTCGCCCAGGCGCATGATGGTGCCCTTGCCGAATTGCTTTTCGATCTGTGCCAGCGCCACTTGCAGGGCTTTGGCCTTCTCGCTGTTGACGGCGGGGGACTTGACGGGTGCGTCCATGGAATGCTCCTTGTGCTTCAGTGATGGGTGGGGGCAACCAACAGTGGATTAAATTACAGGCTGGATGCTTGAACAGTAGTTTAATTGGCTTTATTGAAACCCGTATATCTATTTTTTAGTCAGTTTGCATTACCATTTTGCCCATGTCTTTGAACCCCCATCCGACAGTCGCTTGGCGCCAAACGCACCTGGGCCATTGGCTGCGTCTGGCGCTGGAGCGTTTTGACGCCCGCGTGGCCACCCTGATGGCACAGGACCCGGACCTGCCCTTGGGCCTGTCCAACCTGGTGGCGCGCGCACAGGTGGGTGCTGCGCATATCCACATCACGCGCCACTTGCGCGTCGAAGGCGCCCGCCTGACCGACTTGGCAGCACGTGCGGGCATGACCAAGCAGGCCATGGGCACACTGGTGACCCAATGCGAGGCCTGGGGGATGGTGGTGCGCATGCCCGACCCTCAGGACGCCCGCGCCCGCCGCATCTGCTTCACCGAGACAGGCCTGGCATGGCTGCACGCCTACCAGAGCGCCGTCGCGCAAGCCCAGCAGGAGCTCCAGGCCGCCGTGGGCGCCGAAGTGGCCACAGTGTTGGCCTTGGGTCTGGAGGCCTATGCCGGGGATGGCGCCTAGAATGACAGCAACCGGCCGGTGCCCCACGCGGCCCCGCGGCCCTTGAGGAGACAGCCATGCGGATACTGATTGCAGAAGATGACCAGGTTCTGGCCGATGGCCTGCTGCGCGCCCTGCGCGGCGCTGGTGCGGCGGTGGACCACGTCGCCAGCGGCAGCGAAGCCGACGCCGCCCTGATGACCAACACCGAGTTCGACCTGCTCATCCTGGACCTGGGCCTGCCCAAGATGCACGGTCTGGAGGTGCTCAAGAAGCTGCGCGGACGCGGCTCCTCACTACCGGTGCTCATCCTCACCGCAGCCGACAGCGTGGAAGAGCGCGTCAAGGGACTGGACTACGGCGCCGACGACTACATGGCCAAACCGTTCTCCCTGCAAGAGCTCGAGGCCCGGGTGCGAGCCCTGGTACGTCGCGGCATGGGCGCCACCAGCACCAGCATCAAGCATGGCCCGTTGGTGTACGACCAGGCCGGGCGTGTGGCCACCATCGACGGCAAGATGGTGGAGCTGTCAGCCCGCGAACTGGGTCTCTTGGAGGTGCTGCTGCAGCGGGCCGGGCGCCTGGTCAGCAAGGACCAGCTGGTGGAGCGCCTGTGCGAGTGGGGCGAAGAGGTAAGCAACAACGCCATCGAGGTCTACATCCATCGCCTGCGCAAGAAGATCGAAAAAGGCCCCATCCGCATTGCCACCGTGCGCGGCCTGGGCTACTGCCTGGAAAAGATTCCCTCTTGATCGATGCGCTATGCTTTTCATAGCTGCATCGTCATATTTTACGGGGGCTGGATGCCGTAAATGCATTCAGACGTCGTAGAAGCGGCCCGCAGGTGAAACTCTTCCAACGTGAGCAGCGCTCGCTCTTTGGCGAGATCCTGGACTGGATGCTCACGCCGCTGCTGCTGCTGTGGCCCGTGAGCCTGGTACTGACCTGGCTGGTGGCGCAAGGCATTGCGGGCAAGCCGTTTGACCGGGCGCTGGAGTACAACGTGGGCGCGCTGGCCCAGCTGATCACCATCTCCAATGGCAAAGCGCAATTCACCCTGCCACTGCCGGCCCGCGAGCTCTTGCGCGCGGACGACGCCGACACTGTGTACTACCAGGTGCTCGGCCCCAATGGCGAGTACCTGAGCGGTGACAAGTCCCTGCCTGCGCCACCCGAAGACGAAAAGCCCAATCCCGGCGACATTCGCATGCGCGACGACGAGTACCGCGGCGTCAGCATCAAGGTGGCCTACACCTGGGTTCCGCTTGATGTGCCGGGCGCGCGCCCGGCACTGGTGCAGGTGGCCGAAACCATGGACAAGCGATCGGTGCTGGCCACCGAGATCGTCAAGGGCGTGATGCTGCCGCAATTCGTGATCCTGCCGCTGGCGGTGCTGCTGGTCTGGTTGGCCCTGGTACAGGCCATCAAGCCGCTCAACCGGCTGGAAGAACGCATCCGCGCGCGCAGCCCCGACGACCTCAGCCCACTCGACGCCGAGGCGGTTCCGCTGGAGGTAGCGCCGTTGGTGGCCTCAGTGAACGACCTGCTGATGCGGCTGAAGGACTCCATCGCCACCCAGAAACGCTTCCTGGCCGATGCCGCCCACCAGCTCAAGACCCCTCTGGCGGGATTGCGCATGCAGGCCGACCTGGCCCAGCGCGAAGGCGCCAGCGCTGAAGACCTGAAGCAGTCGCTGCGCCAGATCGGGCGCTCCAGCATCCGCGCCACCCACACCGTGAACCAGCTGCTGGCCATGGCCCGCGCCGAAAGCAGCGGCACCGCCATGGCGCAGCAACCCTGCAACCTGGTGCGCATTGCCATGGACGTGATCCGCGACAGCCTGCCCCGCGCCATGGACAAATCCCTGGACCTGGGCTACGAAGGCGAGCAACCCGAGGGCGACGACGTCACCCTGATCGGGAACCCGACCCTACTGAAGGAAATGGTGCGCAACCTGGTGGACAACGCCATCAACTACACCCCCTCCAGCGCACAAAAACCCGGCGTGGTCACGGTCCGGATCCTGAAAGACCCCTTCAGCAAGACCCTGGTGTTGCAGGTGGAGGACTCAGGCCCCGGCATTCCTGTTGCCGAGCGCGAGCGCGTGTTCCAGCCCTTCTACCGCGTGCTCGGTACGGAGGCTGATGGTTCCGGTCTGGGCCTGCCCATCGTGCAGGAAATCGCCCGCCAGCACCAGGCTAGCATCAGCATCGAAGACGCGCGTCCCGGTCAAACACCGCCGGGCGCCTGCTTTACGGTTCGCTTTGCACAAAGCGACTAGGATGCAACGAGGTGCTGCTCAGTTGCAGGCTTGCAAGGGCTTGCCTGCCAGCGCCGCCTTGGTATCGGCCAGACGGGCCTTCATGTCGGCGGTAAGTGCGGGCAGCTTGAGCATCTGGCCGCGCGATTCGGCACGCTCTTGCACCACGCGCGCGGTGCGGATGCCACGGGCCTGCAAACGCCCCAGCTCGGCATTGGCCGCTGCCTGCGTTTCAAAAACCCCCAGCGACAGCCCCGGCTCCAGTTCGGGTGTGTGCACGCTCTGGGGTACCAGGTTCATCGCCACCAGCTCTGCGCGCTTCTTGGCCAGGCCATCCGCGTTGGCAAACTTGCCCATATAGACCATCCAGCGCGCCGGTATCACCACCGGCTCCAGGCTCCAAGCCTCGGTCGGCAATGCCGAACCCAGCGCGTTGCGCACTCCGTTTGCCTGCGTGTCGTCGAGCGGTCCGGCCGTCAGGCATTCCTTGGGCGCCTGGTCGGCGGCCAACTGGGCCTGCACGCGTTGGACTTCAGCGGGGCTCAGCACCCGCAGGGCCTCAGGCCGGATTTGCTGCGCCAGGCGTTGCGGCTCGCCCTGCACCGCCGGTGCAAAGCCGTAGGCGCGCAGCAAACCCTGACTCCAGGCAAAGTACAGGCCGTTGGCCAAAACGAGCAGCAGAACAAACAATCGCAACATGGTTTTAACTAGGAATCGCTCGGGGGTTGCGCCGGACGCACGCTGACCTCGGCACTGCTGATGCGGCGCAGGCCCTGCGCAGTATGCACGATCAAGGCCCCGCTGGCGTCCACACCCTGGCCCACACCCTCCACGCCATCGCTGCAAGCCAGTACCTGGCCGCGCAGCACATCGCGATCCTGGTAGGCCCCCACCAGGGGTGCAAAACCCTGCTCGGCAAAGCGTTGCACGGCCCGCACCAGCGGCGCGGCGATGTGCTCCAGCACATCGGGCGTCTGGACCGAGGGCAGCAACTCGCGCAGGCCCGCCGGTGGGGTACGCAGGCCCGCAGCGGGCGGTGCCACCAGGTTGATGCCAATGCCGATCACCACGTAGCGATCGACACCAAAACTGGCGGTTTCAATCAGGATGCCCGCAAGCTTGCGCCCGTCGAGCCACACGTCGTTGGGCCATTTCAGACACAACCGTGGATGCAGCGATTGCACCAGCGACAAGCCCACGGCCAGTGACAGCCCCGACCAGTCGCGTGGCGCCAGCGGCAGACCTAATGAAAACGTCAATGCCGCGCCATCGCTGGTCCAGTCACGCCCCATGCGCCCGCGCCCGGCGGTTTGGCGTTCGGCCACCAGCAGTACGGGTTCCAGTCGGCCGGCGCGTGCGCGGCGCATCAGTTCCGTGTTGGTGGAATCGATTTCGGGCAGGATCTCCACGCTGAAGCCCGGCAGCAGCGGCGCGACGGCCTCCCAGACGGCTTCTGCCGGCCAAATGTGGCCCTTATGCTCCCCCGCTTCAGGCGACCGTGCGGCGCTCATTACTTTTTCATGCCGCGCTTGGGCGACAGCAGCGTACCCCGGCACGCCGGGGTGCCACACCAGCAGGGGTACTCGGCCTTGAGCTTCTTGGTGTAACGCTCATCAATGATGAGGCCGTAGTCGTAGCTAAGTTCTTCCCCGGCGGCAATGTTGCGCAGCGCCTTGATGAAGACGCGCCCGTCCACTTCGTCGGCTTCGCAGTTGCCGTCGCAGGAGTGGTTGATCCAGCGCGAGGAATTGCCGCCGTGCTTGGCATCGATCACTCGCCCGTCTTCCAGCGAGAAGTAGAACGTGTGGTTGGGGTCCTGCGGATCGTGCGGATGGCGATCCTGTGCCTCCTGCCAGGAAATGATTTCGCCCACGTACTCGATCAGGGTCTCCCCCTCTGCGATGTCCTGCACGGCAAAGACGCCTTTGCCATGCACGCCCGAGCGACGGACCTGGATGCGCCTGCCGGAGGGCTGGGGTGTTGGGGGCGTTGCGGGAGAAGCAGACTTTTTGACCACGGCGACTTTTTTTTGGTAACGTGAACCCAGGGGCGTGCGTGTGCGCGCCCATATGCGTGCGTGCGCACGCGAGAGACGGAATTGTAGACAGATGAATAGCAACACAAGCGCCAAGACACTGGTAATCGCCGAAAAGCCCTCCGTGGCCCAGGACATCGTGCGGGCACTGACCCCCGTGGCCGGCAAGTTTGACAAACACGACGAGCACTTCGAAAACGACCGCTATGTGGTCACCAGCGCCGTGGGCCACTTGGTGGAAATCCAGGCCCCTGAGCAATACGACGTCAAGCGCGGCAAATGGAGTTTTGCCCACCTGCCCGTGATTCCACCGCACTTTGACTTGAAGCCGGTGGACAAAACCAAGACCCGCCTGAACGCCGTGGTCAAGCTGGCCAAGCGCAAGGACGTAGGCGCCCTCATCAACGCCTGCGACGCGGGCCGCGAAGGCGAGCTGATCTTTCGCCTGATCGAGCAGTACGCGGGCGGCACCAAGCCCCTGGGCAAACCAATCAGCCGCCTGTGGCTGCAGAGCATGACACCCCAGGCCATCCGCGACGGGTTCGAGCACCTGCGCACCGACACCCAGATGCGCCCGCTGGCCAACGCCGCGCGCAGTCGCTCCGAGGCCGACTGGCTGGTTGGCATCAACGGCACGCGTGCCATGACCGCCTTCAATTCACGCGATGGCGGCTTCTTCCTCACCACCGTGGGCCGGGTGCAAACGCCCACGCTGGCCGTGGTGGTGGAGCGCGAAGAGCAGATCCGTGCGTTTGTAAGCCGCGACTATTGGGAGATTCACGCCAGCTTCGGCGCCCAGGCTGGCAGCTACGCGGGCAAGTGGTTCGACCCGGCCTGGAAGAAAGACGCAGACGACGCCGAAAAGAAGGCTGACCGCCTGTGGGACGCGGCCCGCGCCCGCGCCATTGCCGACGCCGTACGGGGCCAAAGCGGCACCGTCACCGAAGAGAGCAAGCCCAGCACGCAGGCCTCGCCCCTGCTGTTTGACCTGACCAGCCTGCAGCGTGAAGCCAATGGCAAGTTTGGCTTTTCGGCCAAGACCACGCTGGCGCTGGCGCAAAGCTTGTACGAGCGCCACAAGGCCCTGACCTACCCGCGTACCGACTCGCGCTACCTGCCCGAGGACTACGTCAGCGTGGCCAAGCAAACCTTCGAGATGCTGGCTCAGTCCGAGATGCGCCACTTGGCACCGCACGCCGCCACCGCCATCAAGGGCGGGTATGTGAAACCCACCAAACGCATTTTCGACAACGCCAAGGTCAGCGATCACTTTGCCATCATCCCCACGCTGCAGGCCCCCTCTGGCCTGTCGGACGCCGAGCAAAAGCTCTACGACCTGGTGGTGCGCCGCTTCATGGCGGTGTTCTTCCCCAGCGCCGAATACCAGGTGACGACGCGCATCACCAGCATCAAGGAGCATAAGTTCAAGAGCGAAGGCAAGGTGCTGGTCAAGCCGGGATGGTTGGCCATCTATGGCAAGGAAGCGCAGGACGAAGACAGTGACGACAACGGCAAGTCCCTGGTGGCCGTACAGCCCGGTGAAACCGTGCGCACCGATGCGGCCGATGCCAAGGGCCTCAAGACCCGCCCACCGGCACGCTACTCCGAAGCTACGCTGCTCTCAGCCATGGAAGGCGCGGGCAAGCTGATAGAAGACGAGGAACTGCGCGACGCCATGCACGAAAAAGGCCTGGGTACCCCGGCTACGCGGGCCAGCATCATCGAAGGCCTGATCGCCGAAAAATACATGCTGCGCGAGGGCCGCGAACTCATTCCCACGGCCAAGGCCTTCCAGCTCATGACGCTGTTGCGCGGCCTGGGCGTGGAAGAACTCTCACGCCCCGAACTGACCGGTGACTGGGAGTACAAGCTCGCCCAGATGGAACACGGCAAACTCAGCCGCGAAGCCTTCATGCGAGAAATCGCGGCCATGACCGAGCACATCGTGAAGAAGGCCAAGGAGTACGACCGCGACAGCGTCCCGGGCGATTACGCCACCTTGCATGCGCCCTGCCCCAACTGTGGCGCAGTGGTCAAGGAAAACTACCGCCGCTATGCCTGCGCAGGTGCCGATGGCCAGTCCGATGGGTGCGGTTTCTCGTTTACCAAGATTCCCGGTGGACGTACCTTCGAACTGGCTGAAGTCGAGGCCTTCCTGCGGGACAAGCACATCGGCCCCCTGGACGGATTCCGTTCCAAGGCTGGCTGGCCCTTCGTGGCCGAGCTGGTGCTCAAATACAGCGAAGACGACAAGAACTGGAAGCTGGAGTTCGACTTTGGCGACGATGCGGCCGACGGCGAAACCGGCGAGCTGGTGGACTTCGGTGCCCAGGAAAGCTTGGGATCCTGCCCCAAGTGCGGTGGCGCGGTATACGAACATGGCAAGAACTACGTCTGCGAGAAATCGGTGCCCACGCACGCCCAGACCACACCCAGCTGCGACTTCAAGAGCGGCCAGATCATCCTGCAGCAACCCATCGAACGCGCGCAGATGCAGAAGCTGCTGTCCACCGGCAAGACCGACATGCTGGAAAAGTTCGTCTCCATGCGCACCCGGCGCGCCTTCAAGGCCATGCTGGCTTGGGACGCCGAGGCGGGCAAGGTCAACTTTGAATTTGCCCCCAGCAAGTTCCCGCCGCGCAAGACAGCTGCTACCAAGACAATAGCAGGCCGTGCAGCATCCACGGGGGCCAGTGCCAAATCCACCACAAAAGCTCCAGCCAAGAAGGCCGCCGCCAAAAAGGTGGCCGCACCCAAGGCCCCGCGCAAGGCCCCGCGCAAGACCACCGCCGCCAGCGCCAAGGCGCCCAGTGCTGCATTGGCCGCCGTGATCGGTGCCGATCCGGTGTCGCGCACCGAGGTGATGAAGAAGCTCTGGGACTACATCAAGGCTCAGAACCTGCAAGACCCCAAGGACAAGCGCACCATCGTGGCCGACGCCAAGCTGCGCGCGGTGTTCGGCAAGGACCGTGCGGGCATGTTCGAACTGGCCGGCATCGTGGGTCAGCACCTGGGGTAGACGGTCTGGGCTGCGGCGCGTTTTGCGCAGGTAAAGGAGGAGCCCGAAGGGCGGGGGACACGGAGAAAAACGCGCCGCAGCCCAGACCGCCGGGTCACTCCGGCTCGGCAAATTGCCCGTCGATGTAGTACCAGCGCCCGCCTTCGCGCACGAAACGGCTGGTCTCGTGCAGGCGACCGGCGCGGCCGTTGTCCTT
Source organism: Rhodoferax sp. (assembly GCA_046348185.1). GTDB lineage: Bacteria > Pseudomonadota > Gammaproteobacteria > Burkholderiales > Burkholderiaceae_C > Allorhodoferax. The sequence continues at coordinate 409,901 of JAXMER010000014.1, forward strand.
GAACCGGGCAATGAACTCCACCACGCCTGCGTCACCCGAAGACTCGGCATGTAGCACCTCCAGCCCCATCCACTTCATGAAGGGGTTGGGCTCCATGTCACCCGGTGCGGTGCTGGGATGCCAAGTCGCCAGCAGATAGACGCCTAAGCCGGGGTCCGCACTCTGTAGGGCATAGGCGCTGTAGCGCGAGCGCATCAGCGCCTCGGGCGTGGGGGCGTGGCGCCCTTGCGCCAGGTCACTGTGCCAAAGGCCGCAGCAGTCAACGTAGTCCTGCCCACTCCCACAGGGACAAATACAAAGCCTCACATACGCTCCCCAAACGGCCCCGCCGCACACATGGATAATCCGCCAACGGTACCAACCAGAGAGACAGCGCGCATTGAACAAGTTCTTTCGTCACCGCCATGTCAAGGGCATCCTGTACAGCATCCTGCTGCTGATGCTGGTGACCGTCACCGGGACGCTAGGCTACCACGCCATCGGTGCGCCGCAAGCCACCTGGATCGACAGTTTTTACATGACCTTCATCACCGTGGCCACCATCGGCTATGGCGAAGTCGTGGACCTGAGCTCCCACCCTCTGGGGCGCTTGTTCACCGTGGGGATTGCCACGGTGGGCATTGCCACCGTAAGCTACCTTTTCTCCACCGTAGTGGCCTACCTGGTGGACGCCGATTTGAACGCAGAGCGCAAGAGGATACGCATGGAAAAACAAGTGGCAGAGCTGCGCGGGCACTACATCATGTGCGGCATCGGGCGGGTGGGCTCCAACGTGGCACGCGAGCTACTCAAAACGCGGCGCAAGTTCGTCGTGATCGAAAAAGACCGCACAGCGTTGGACGTCTGGCTGGAACACCATCCGCACGCCCTGTACCTGCACGAGGATGCCGCCGACGACGACGCCCTGCGCAAGGCGGGTCTGGCCCATGCCGCGGGCGTGTTTGCGGTGACCGGCGACGATGGACACAACCTGATGATTGCGCTGTCCGTGAAACTCCTCAATCCCAAGGCGCGCGTGGTGGCGCGGGTGCACGATGTGCGCAACACCGACAAGGCCCGCCGCGCCGGTGCCGATGAAATTGTGTCGCCCGATTTCACCGGTGGCATGCGCATTGCGTCGGCCATGGTGCGCCCCCACGTGGTCAGCTTCATGGACCAGATGCTGCATAGCGACGAGGGCCTGCGTGTCGAGGAAGTAGTGGTGCCGGGCGACTTCACACCTTGTGCCCTCGCTAACCTGGTACCCACCTCGCGCGACTACCTGCTGGTGGCCACGCACGAACGCGGCCACTGGGTCTTCAATCCTTCACCCGAACACGTAGTGCAACCCGGCGCCACCCTGGTGCTGATGGCCAACCCCGACGGAGTGGAGAAAGTGCAGCGTCTGCTGGGTGCCTGAGTCGGTGATTGCTATGTTTTTCATAGCGATGAAATTAGCATTGACGGGGGCCAACGCCCGATTTTGATGAAATATGCGGTACAGGGTACGCAGGGAGCTACGTCCTGGGTACCTTGCGCCTCGTCCACCAGCCTTCCGCGGTATAGATCGCCAGCGCCGTCCAGATCAGCACAAAACCCAGCGCGCGTGGCCCGGCAAAGGGCTCGCCATACAGCCACACGCCCAACAACACCAGGATACTGGGCGCGATGTACTGCAGGATGCCCATGGTGGACAGTGGCACGCGCCGCGCCCCGGCGGCAAACAGCAGCAGCGGCAGCGCTGTAACCGGGCCCGAACCGATGAGCCACCCCAGCGCTTGCGGATGGTGCCCAGCCAACACGCCCTGCCCCTGCGCCGTGAACCAGCCCAGCACACCCATGGCCAAGGGGGTCAGCAGCAGGGTTTCCAGGGTCAGGCCCTCCAACGCACCCAGAGGCGCCAGCTTGCGCAGCAGCCCATAGAACCCAAACGTGGCAGCCAGGGTCAAGGCCACCCAGGGCAGACGACCGGTCTGTACCGTCAGCCACAACACCCCGGCACAGGCCACGCCAAATGCCAGCCACTGCCACGCGCGCGGACGCTCATGCAGGAACACGTAGCCTAGCCCCACATTCACTAACGGCAGAATGAAGTAGCCCAGGCTGGCATCGAGCACATGGTCGTTATTGACCGCCCACACATACACCAGCCAGTTGCTGGCCAGCAGTGCTGCCGACAGCGCAAACGTGGCCACCACGCGCGGCGTGCGCAGCACCGCACCCAGCCACGCCCATCGGCGAAGCACTGCCAGCACCAGCAGCACGAAGGCCAGCGACCAGACGGTGCGGTGCATCACCACCTCTAGCGCATTAACCTGCGCAACGTGCTTGAAGAACAAGGGGAACAGGCCCCACAATGTGTAGGCCGAGGCTGCGTAGAGGATTCCGGGGGACATGGGCTGATGGTAGCGGCACCAAAAAAAAACGCGCCCGAAGGCGCGTATTGAACCTATGCGGCCATGGTTTACTTCGCCACCACGCGCACCATTTCCAGGCACTTGTTCGAATAACCCCACTCGTTGTCGTACCAGGCCACGACCTTGACGAAAGTGCCATCCAGGGCGATGCCGGCGTCTGCGTCAAACACGCTGGTGCAGGTCTCGCCACGGAAGTCAGTTGCCACCACCTTGTCGGTGGTGTAGCCCAGAACGCCCTTCAGAGCGCCTTCAGACTGCGCCTTCATTTCGGCGCAGATGTCGGCGTAGCTGGCTTCCTTGCTCAGTTCCACGGTCAGGTCCACCACAGACACGTCGCTGGTGGGCACACGGAAGGACATGCCGGTGAGCTTCTTGTTCAGCGCGGGGATGACCACGCCGACGGCCTTGGCGGCACCGGTGCTGGAGGGAATGATGTTTTCCAGGATACCGCGGCCACCGCGCCAGTCCTTGTTGCTGGGGCCGTCCACGGTCTTCTGCGTGGCGGTGGCAGCATGCACGGTGGTCATCAGGCCGCGCTTGATGCCCCACTTGTCATTGAGCACCTTGGCCACGGGGGCCAGGCAGTTGGTGGTGCAAGAGGCGTTGGAGATGATGGCCTGACCGGCGTAGCTGTCAGAGTTCACGCCAAACACGAACATCGGGGTGTCGTCCTTGGAGGGGGCAGACAGGATGACCTTCTTGGCGCCAGCGTCCAGGTGCTTCTGGGCGGTGACCTTGTCCAGGAACAGACCAGTGGATTCGATCACGACATCGGCACCGACTTCGTTCCACTTCAGGTTGGCAGGGTCACGCTCCTGTGTCAGGCGGATCTTCTTGCCGTTGACGATCAGAGTGTTGCCGTCCACGCTGACCGTGCCCTTGAAGCGGCCATGCACGCTGTCGTACTGCAGCATGTAGGCCAGGTAGTCGGGCTCCAGCAGGTCGTTGATGCCAACGACTTCGATGTCGCTGAAATTTTGCAAGGCGCTGCGCAGCACGTTGCGTCCGATGCGGCCAAAGCCGTTGATGCCGATCTTGATAGTCATGATTACTTCCTGTTAGATAAAAAAGAAAACACTCACTTCTTTGCCAGCACGGACTGAACCGTATCGGCTACGTTCTCAGGGGTGAACCCAAAGTGCTTGAACAGCACTGGGGCCGGGGCGGATTCGCCATAGGTATCGATCCCGACCACGGCCGACACGCCGTACTTCCACCAGCCGTCGGTGGAACCCATTTCGACCGCCACGCGCGGCAATTTGGCGGGCAGCACGGTGGACTTGTACTCGGCGCTTTGGCGGTCAAAGGTGGTGGTGGAGGGCATGGAGACCACGCGCACGGCGATCTTGCGTGCGGCCAGCAGCTTCTGTGCAGCCAGGGCCAGTTGCACCTCGGAGCCGGTGGCGATGATGACGGCCTGGGCCTTCTTCTTGATGCCGACGTCAGTGGGTTCAGCCAGCACATAGCCACCCTTGTTGATGGCGTCCAGGCCGGAGGCGTCGGGTGCGTCGGCCGAGTCACCCTTGGCCGCATAGGCCAGGTTCTGGCGGGAGAGCAGCAGCGCGGTGGGCTTGTCTTTGTTCTGCAGAGCCACGGTCCAAGCGACCGCCGTTTCGGCGGTGTCGGCCGGGCGCCAGACGTCCAGATTCGGGATCAGGCGCAAGGAGGCGCCGTGCTCGATGCTTTGGTGCGTGGGGCCGTCTTCGCCCAGGCCGATGGAGTCGTGCGTGAACACGTGGATCACACGCTGCTTCATCAGCGCGGCCATGCGGATGGCGTTGCGGCTGTAGTCGCTAAACGTGAGGAAAGTGCCGCCGTAGGGGATGAAACCACCGTGCAGGGCCACGCCGTTCATGATGGCGGCCATGCCGAACTCGCGCACGCCGTAGTTGATGTGGCGCCCACCCTGGCCTGCTTCGTTCTTCACCACGGCGCCGCTCATGGCTTCAAAGCGCAGGTTGGGGGTGGACTTGGTATTGGTCAGGTTGGAGCCGGTCAGGTCGGCCGAGCCGCCCAGCAGTTCGGGCAGGGCGGCGGTGAAGGATTCCAGCGCCAGTTGCGATGCCTTGCGGCTGGCGACCGTTTCGGCCTTCTGGTGCGCGGCGATCACGGTGTCCACGGCGGTCTGCACGAAGTTCTTGGGCAGCTCGCCCTTCATGCGGCGCAGCAGTTCCTTGGCCAGAGCAGGATGTGCGGCCTGGTAGGCGGCGAACTGCTCCTTCCAGGCGGACTCTAGAGCCTTGCCAGCGTCCTTGGCGTCCCAGTCGGCGTACACCTCCTTGGGGATCACGAAGGGGGCATGGCTCCAGCCGATAGCGTCGCGCGTGAGCTTGATTTCCTCTGCGCCCAAAGGCTCCCCGTGGGCCTTGGCGGTGTTGGCGCGGTTCGGGCTGCCTTTGCCGATGGAAGTCTTGCAGATGATCAGCGTGGGGCGGTCGGTGCCCTTCTTGGCCTCTGCAATGGCGGCCGACACGGCTGCGGCATCGTGGCCGTCGACGGGACCGATCACGTTCCAGCCGTAGGCCACGAAGCGCTGGGCCGTGTTGTCGATGAACCAGGGTGCGACCTGGCCGTCGATGGAGATGCCGTTGTCGTCATACAGGGCGATCAGCTTGCCCAGTTTCCAGGCGCCGGCCAGCGCTGCGGCCTCGTGACTGATGCCTTCCATCAGGCAGCCGTCACCCAGGAACACATAGGTGTGGTGGTCGACGATGGCGTGGCCTTCACGGTTGAATTCGGCGGCCAGAAGCTTCTCGGCCAGCGCCATGCCCACGGCATTGGTGATGCCCTGGCCCAGCGGGCCGGTGGTGGTTTCCACGCCGGGGGTGACGCCCACTTCGGGGTGGCCCGCCGTTTTGCTGTGCAGCTGGCGGAAGTTCTTCAGCTCACTCATGGGCAGCTTGTAGCCGGTGAGGTGTAAGAGCGCATAGATCAGCATGGAGCCGTGGCCGTTGGACAGCACGAAGCGGTCGCGGTTGATCCAGTGGGGGTTGGCCGGGTTGTGGCGCAGGTGTTGACCCCACAGCGCAACAGCCATGTCGGCCATGCCCATGGGCGCGCCGGGGTGGCCGGAATTGGCGGCCTGCACGGCGTCCATTGCGAGGGCACGGATGGCACTGGCCATTTGTTGGGTGTTGGGGGTGGTGGCCATGGGCTGGGCGACTCCGGAATAGATGGGCTGGGGAAAACCCGGTATTTTACCGACTGCTGTTTTGCGCCAGGCAGGGCGTGGTCCGGCCTGCACTTGCCGCGCCTGGCGCCTGCCAAGTCGCATCCTTATGTGTTGCGGGGAGATGGTTTGCCCAAGCCATCCCTGTGTATGATGGGCGCCCGTCCCGTTCCACCTTTTTACAAGGAGCCTATCGCCATGGCACTGATGGATTTCATCAAGAAACAGTTTATTGACATCATTCAATGGACCGAGGAAGGCGACGGCACGCTGGCCTGGCGTTTCCCCATGCGGGACATGGAAATCCAGAACGGCGGCACCTTGGTGGTACGCGAGTCGCAGATGGCGATCTTCGTCAACGAGGGCAAGGTGGCCGACGTGTTCGGCCCCGGCACGCACAAGCTCACCACGCAAACGCTGCCGGTGCTGACCTACCTGAAAAACTGGGACAAGCTGTTTGAGTCTCCCTTCAAGAGCGATGTGTACTTCTTCAGCACGCGCCAGCAGATCGACCAGAAGTGGGGCACGCCCCAGCCCATCACGGTACGCGACAAGGACTTTGGTGCCGTGCGTCTGCGTGCCTTCGGCAACTACGCCTTCCGCATTGCCGATCCCAAGCTGTTTCACACCGAAATTTCCGGCACGCGCGAGGAGTACACGGTTTCCGACGTAGACGGTCAGTTGCGCGGACTGGTGCTGCAGAACATCAGCACGGCCATTGCTGCCAGCGGCATCCCCTTCCTGGACCTGGCAGCCAACCAGCTGGAATTTGCCAAGGCCTTGTCGACCCAACTCGAACCGGAAATGGCCAAGCTGGGCCTGAAGCTCGAAGCCATGACGGTGCAGAACGTCTCGCTGCCCGAAGAACTGCAGAAGATCCTGGACCAGAAGATCGGCATGGGCATGGTCGGCGACGACATGGGCAAGTTCATGCAGTACCAGACCGCGCAGTCCATCCCCAAGTTTGCCGAAGGGGCTGGTGGCGGTGGTGGCGGCATTGCAGGCGACGCCATGGGCCTGGGAGCCGGTGTTGCACTAGGCCAGGTGCTGGCGCAGAACCTGCAGGCCGGACTGCAAGGCAATGCGCAGGCAGCGGCTACGGCAGCTGCGGCGCAGGCTGCGGCAACGCTCAAACCCGACGACGTAATCGCCACGCTGGAGAAGCTGGGCGACCTGAAAGCCAAGGGCATCCTCACCGACGAGGAGTTTGCAGCCAAGAAAGCAGAACTGCTGAAGAAGCTGGCCTAGTTACCCCCTCGCTCCTTGGCCACCGCCCCCCAACGTTCCTACCGCGCGCCCTGCCCCGGTTGCGGCGCGCCGGTGGAGTTTCGCTCGGCCCAGTCCACCCATGCGGTGTGCGGCTACTGCCAGAGTACCGTGGTACGCCAGGGCGAGGTGCTGTCGCGCATCGGCAAGATGGCCGAGCTGTTCGACGACCACAGCCCGCTGCAACTTTTTGCCACCGGCGCCTACCAAAAGCGCAACTTCACGCTGATCGGGCGGCTGCAATACAAGTCGGGCGAAGGCACCTGGACCGAGTGGAACGCCTTTTTTGACGACGGCACCAACGGTTGGCTGGCCGAAGACAACGGCTCCTACGTCTTTACCGAACCCAGCAAGCAGACCAACGCCATGCCCCCGGCCGAGCGCTACGTGGTGGGGCGCCAGGTGGGGGTCAACGGCAAGCCGTACAGCGTGGCCAGCAACAGCACGGCCGTGCTCATCAGCGCGCAGGGCGAATTGCCCAAGCTGCCACCGCTGGGACAGCCGTTTACCGTGGTGGAACTGCGCAGTGCCAGCGGCGAGGTGCTGAGCATCGATTACACCGGCAATCCCCCCACCGTATCGCAAGGCACGGCAGTGCTGCTGGACGACTTGGCGCTCAAGGGATTGAAGGACGAGTCTGCCAAGGACGAGAAGGGACGCCAGTTCAACTGCCCGCACTGCGGCGCGCCCGTAACGGTGGCGCTGGCTACCAGCAAGAGCGTCACGTGCGGCAGTTGCAACAGCATCATCGATCTCAGCTCCGGGATTGGCGGCGAATTGCGCAGCGCCATTCAGGACGAACCGGTACAACCCCTCATTGCGCTGGGCACGCTGGGGCAACTGCAAGGCACCCAGTGGCAGGTGGTGGGATTCCAGCACCGCATGGGCCAGACCCCTGGCGACGATGAGCAGTTCGGCTGGAGTGAGTACCTGCTGTACAACCAGAAACAGGGTTTCAGTTTTCTGGTCGACTCGGAAGAAGGCTGGAGCCTGGTGCGCCCTACCACGGGTGCGCCCACCGTAAAGGGCACGACCGCCACCTACATGGGCAAGACCTATACGCTGAAGTACAGCTACCAGGCCGAGACCTATTACGTGTGCGGCGAGTTCTACTGGCCGGTGCAACGGGGGCAAAAGACCTCCAACCAGGACTACGCCGCTGGGCGCAGTCTGCTGTCGCTGGAACAGACACCGGGTGAGGCGGTCTGGTCGGCAGGCGATCAGATCAACGCCGATGCGGTAGCCAAGGCCTTTGGTCTGGAAGACAAGAAGGACTTGCTCAAGCGCGACGTGGCGCCCTTCAGCCCGGCGCGCTCGATCGGAATTGGCACCATCATTGTGGTGATCATCATCACCCTGATCCTGCTGGCGCTACTGAGTCGCTGCACGAGCTGCGACCCGCGCGTGGAAAACTGTTCCTCGTCGTCAAGTTCGCGCAGCTCGGGCGGTTCGTACGGCGGCTATTCTGGCGGCGGCGGGCACAAGTAACAATGGATACGTTTTTGCAAGGAGAGTCCCATGGGCTTTGAACTCTTGAAACCCGGTGCCATTCTGGCCTCGCTGCTGTTCGCCCTGTTGGGTGTGATGGTGTTCTGGCTGTGCTTCATCATCATCGACAAAATCACCCCGTATGACCTATGGGGCGAAATCGTCGAGAAGCAGAACGTGGCGCTGGGTGTGGTGGTGGCCGCGATGAGCCTGGGCATCTGCATCATCGTGGCTGCCGCAATACATTAGTCGGCCTTGACCACGGATTCCCGACAGGGCGCGCAACGCTCCCTGGAAGTGACGCTGCTGGGCAGCGTCTTTGTCATTGCGGCCTGCGGGCTCGTCTACGAGCTGGCGGCGGGCGCGCTGGCGTCTTACCTGCTGGGCGACTCAATCCTGCAGTTTTCCACCGTCATTGGTTGTTACCTGTTCGCCATGGGGGTCGGGTCGTGGTTGTCGCGGTTTTTCGAGCGCCAGTTACCCGCGCACTTCCTGCGCATCGAGCTGTTGGTGGCCCTAGCGGGCGGCTGCCTGCCCGGTCTGCTGTTTCTGACCAACGCCTACCTGCCCGGTGCGTTTCGTTTGCTGTTGTATGTGCTAGTCGGCCTGGTGGGGGTTCTGGTGGGGCTGGAGATTCCGCTGGTCATGCGCATCCTGCGTCGCGAGGTTGCGCTCAAAGACCTGGTGTCGCAAGTTCTGACCTTCGACTACCTGGGCGCGCTGGCGGTGTCGGTGGCGTTTCCGTTGCTGCTGGTGCCGCACCTGGGTCTTATTCGCACCGGCTTGTTCTTTGGCGTACTCAATGCGGCAGTCGCTGTATGGGCCTTGTGGGTGTTTCGCCATGAACTGCGCCTGCTAGGCGCCCATGCTGCGGCCTGTGCCTTGACGCTGCTGCTGCTGGGCGCCGGTTTTGCGGGTGCCGACCACATCACGACGCTGGCCGAAGACAAGTTCTACCACGACCACGTGGTGCTGGCGGCCAGTTCACCGTACCAGCGCATCGTGGTCACGAACGGACGGCTGGGCCATCGACTGTTCCTCAACGGCAACCTGCAGTTTGCCGAGCGCGACGAGTACCGCTACCACGAAGCCCTGGTGCACCCGGCCATGGCAGGCTTCGGTGCGCCGCGCCGTGTGGCGGTGCTCGGCGGTGGCGATGGCATGGCGGTGCGCGAGATCCTCAAATACCCCAGCGTGGAGTCGGTCACACTGGTGGAACTGGACCCGCACATGACCACGCTCTTTGCCAACGATCCCGCCATGGTGCGGCTCAATGCAGGGGCACTGCGTTCTCCCAAGCTGCACATCGTCAACATCGATGCCTTCCAGTGGTTGCAGGATGGCGACGAACCATTCGATGTGGTGATCGTGGACTTCCCCGACCCCACCAACTTTTCCATTGGCAAGCTTTACACCGACAGCTTCTACGCCCTGCTGGCGCAGCGCCTGTCGGCCAGCGGTTACGCCGTGATCCAGACGACCTCGCCGCTGGTGGCGCGTCAGAGCTTCTGGACTGTGGTGGCCACCATCGAATCAGCCGGTCTGCACGCGACGCCCTACCATGCCAATGTGCCCAGCTTTGGCGAATGGGGCTATGTGATCGCCAGCCATCGGCCCTGGCACAGCCCCACCACACTGCCGCCGGGCCTGCGCTTTCTGACCCTGCCCACGCTGGCGGCACTGCTGAACTTTCCGCCAGACATGGCGCGTGTGGCCGCGCCGGTGAACCGGCTGTCCAACCAGGTGTTGGTGCAGACCTATGAGCAGGAGTGGGGGCGCGTGACGCCCTGATACGAGTATGGACAAGGAAACCCGATCCATGAAGGTGTTTGGCATTGCCGGTTACTCCGGCATGGGAAAAACCACGCTGCTGGAGCGGCTGGTACCGGCGCTGCGCGCGCGCGGCCTGGTGGTGTCGCTGATCAAGCACAGCCACAAGGCCATTGAGATTGACCGCCCCGGCAAAGATTCATACCGCCTGCGCGAAGCCGGTTGCAGCGAAGTCGTGCTGCTCGGCGAAGGGCGCTGGGCGTTGATGCACGAGCTGCGCGGTGAGCCCGAACCCTCGCTGGACTATTTACTGGGGCGCTTGCAACACTGCGATCTGGTGCTGGTGGAGGGTTTCAAGGAGGGGGCATTCCCCAAGCTGGAAGTGTGGCGCGCCGAGGTGGGCAAGCCCACGTTGTGGCCCCAGTGGCCGGGGATTGTGGGCATTGCGTCTGATGGCCCGGTGCCGGTCGCTGCGGGGGATCCGCCGGTGTTGTTGACCCTATCGGATATCGAGACCGTAGCTGAGTTTGTGCTGTCTCATGCCATTGCGCTGTAGGTCGTTGCTTTGCTGCCGAGCCGTTGCTAACGAGAGCGAGGGTGGCCATGCCTTTTGCGTAGTTAAAGGGGGAGCCCGCGTAGCGGGCGGAGGACACGAAGCAAAAGGCATGGCCACCCTCGCGCATGGCGCCGGGTAAGGAATTGGTCAATGGATAGACGCCACTTCTGCAAGCTGACCGGCGCTTTGACTGCGACCGCCCTGACTGGTTGCGGGCGCGATCCGGGCGACCTGAGCCACATTGCCGGTGGCTTCACCGGCATTACCCAGGATCGGGGCCATACCCTGCGCGATGGGCTGCCCGGCGGCACACGCCCGCCCGAACGTATGCGACAGACACAGGTGCTGATCCTGGGTGGCGGCGTTGCGGGGCTGGCGGCGGCCCGTGCGTTGCGCCTGCGTGGGCAGGAAGACTTTGCCCTGCTGGAGCTGGAAGACAGTGCTGGTGGCAATGCCCGCGGTGGCGTGGTGAGTGGGATCGCCTGCCCACTGGGGGCGCATTACCTGCCGGTGCCGGGCGACAACGCGCCCGAGGTGCAGGACTTACTGGAGGAACTGGGCTTGCGCCAGCGCGTGGCTGGACGCTGGCGCTACGACGAACGCCACCTGTGCCACAGCCCCCAAGAGCGCCTGTTCTTCCAGGGTGAATGGCAGGAGGGGCTGCTTCCGGTGCAGGGTGTCGGTGAGGCCACGCTGGCGCAGTACCGCCGGTTTGCCGCCCTGGTGGAGGGCCTCCAGCGCACCGCCGCTTGGTACATCCCTATGCAAAACGGGCCGGTAGCCCCCGTAAAACGGTCCCTTTCAGCTATGACATTCATAGCATACCTACTGCAGAATGGTCTTGACGACCCGCACCTGCACTGGTACCTGGACTACTGCTGCCGCGACGACTACGGCGCCGGAATCGCGACCGTGTCGGCCTGGGCCGGTATCCACTACTTTGCCAGTCGCCACGGCTTTCATGCACCGGGAGACACCAGCGCCGAGCACGAAGGCCTGCTGACCTGGCCCGAGGGCAATGCCTGGCTCACCCGGCGCTTGGCGGGCCCTCTGGGCGAGCGCTTGCATGCGGGACGCGTGGTGCTGCGCGTGGCCAGCCTGCGCCACGGGGTAGAGGTGGACGCCTGGGACGCAGTCAGCGGCACATTCGAGCGCTGGCAGGCACGCCAGGCGGTGGTGGCCTTGCCCATCTTCGTGGCGGCGCGGGTGGTGGAGAACCCACCGGCCTTCTTGCACGAGGCGCTTGCGCGCATGGCGTATGCGCCCTGGCTGGTCGCCAACCTGCACATCGACCAGCCTCTGCACGACCGTCCCGGCGCTGCACCGAGTTGGGACAACGTCTTGTACGGTCTGGATCGCACCCATGGCGGTGGGCTGGGCTATGTGGATGCGACCCACCAAAGCCTGCTGCCCGTTCCCGGCGCCACAGTACTGACGCATTACCGCGCCCTGGGCGACGTTGCTGGCAATGCAGCCCTGCGAGCCGGGGTGGCCGGGCGGCGCTTGCTAGGTGCGCGCAGTTGGAACGATTGGCGCCAGGCCATCCTGACCGAGCTTGCCCAGGCCCACCCCGACCTGCCGGGCAAAGCGACACAGCTGGATATCACCCGTTACGGCCACGCCATGTCCATCCCCCTTCCCCAGGCGGATGGACAAATCGGCCTTTGGCCCCCGAAAAATATGGATGCTGCGCTATCAAAATCGAAGCGGCCCAGCACAAACCACCCCACTCGCCCGGTGCTGGCCTGGGAGCGGCTGCGCTTTGCCCACAGCGACTGGGCAGGTTATTCCGTGTTCGAAGAGGCCTTTGCCGCAGGGAATGCGGCCGGGGACGATCTCTATCGCTGAACGTGGCTTTCGGCTGATTGTTTCTGTTTTAGCAATGACAAATTGCTGACCCAATGGTTTTTAACGGGGTTCGATCGGTCTACAGTTCATCCCATCGATGAGCCGAAACCGAATAGACGACTCACCGAGGCTGGACAAGACGGCACTTTGCAATCCGAAGCCGCCCTGCCCGGAAATGTCTATCAACACCTGAAAGGAAAGCATCATGAAGAACGTATTTACCACCACCGCCCTGATCCTGGCTTGCGGCGCCGCTTTTGCCGGTACGCCCACTTCTGGCGAGTTCGGCTTGGACAGCAACTACAGCGGCGTCAGCACCGCAGCCCGCGCCGACGTGAAGGCTGAAGTGCTGGCCGCCCGCAAGGCCCAAGCCGGTCTGAGCGTGAAGGAGACCAGCTCCCACTTTCCCAAGTCCGCTCCCGGCGTACTCAGCCGTGCAGCCGTCAAGGCCGACTACCTGCAGGCCCAGAAGGCCGGTACCCTTCCCCTGATGGGCGAGCGCAGCTAAGCGCCGGTATGTGCCAACCGCCAATCGTCTGGCGGTCCCCCGTGGAAAGTCCCGCCGTCTGGCGGGATTTTTTTTGCCCACGGCTACACTGCAGCCTTGCCTGATGGGGGGAGTGTTGCCGTGTCTTTGAATCTCGTGGTCATGCTGGTGGCATTGGTCGTTCTGGCCTATGTGCTGCGCCTGCGCGATGAACGCCGTCGCATCGGCTTGCTGGCCTACTACCTGCGCCCCTACAACATCGAGCAACTGATGGAGTCGCTCACCAGCGGCTACCTGCGCGCCCTGGAGCAGACCGACCCCGAGCGACGTGACCAGATCTGGAGCACCCTGGTCGGCAACGAACAGCAGCTGCGCGACCAGGTGCAGGCCCTGGCCTTGGCGTTTGCGTCGGCACCCACCGAGCACACACGCGTGGGTCGGTGGCCCATTTCCATCTTTTACAGCCGTTGGCTGGCACCGCAAGCGGTGTTTGACCTGCGTAAGGCATTGGCCGTGCACGCGCATGGCATCACCGCCGTGGTGGACAACGCAGAGGGACTTTCGCCGCGCGACAAGGCTTTCACCCTGTTGGCCGAGATGATGTTGTTTCAGCACACCTGCCACTGGTATTGCAAGTCGCTGTCGGTGGCCAGTGCGCGGCTGCTGCTGCGCCACCAGACGCCTTATGCCAAGGTGCTGGCATCGGTCAGTTCGCAGACACGCCAGGCCTATGCTGCCTTGACAGGCCGCTAAACTGCCAGCGCCTTGCAAATCCACTCCTCCCCTACCGGACCCATTCCCATGCAACACGTAGTCTTCAACCAGAAAGGTGGCGTCGGCAAGTCCACCATTACCTGCAACCTGGCCGCGATCAGTGCCGCGCAAGGTCAGCGCACCCTGGTCATCGACCTGGACTCCCAAGGCAACTCCAGCCGCTACCTGCTGGGTGCCGAATGGTCCGAGGACCAGCCCAACGTGGCCGAATTCTTCGAGCAAAGCCTGAAGTTCACCATCCGCGACAAGGGTGCCAGCGAATTCATCGTGCGCACGCCCTGGGAGAACCTGGACCTGATGCCATCCAGCCCCCTGCTTGATGAGCTGCACGGCAAGCTCGAATCCCGCCACAAGATCTACAAACTGCGCGACGCCCTGATCCAATTGGCCGACGAGTACGACCAGATCTACATCGATACACCCCCGGCACTGAACTTCTACACCCGCTGCGCCCTCATCGCCGCACAGGGTTGCCTGATCCCGTTCGACTGCGACGATTTCTCGCGGCGCGCCCTCTACACGCTGCTGGAAAACGTACAGGAAATCCAAGCCGACCACAACGCCGACCTGAAGATCGAAGGCATCGTGGTCAACCAGTTCCAGCCGCGCGCCAACCTGCCCCAGCGCATGGTGCAGGAGTTGATCGACGAAGGCCAGCCCGTGCTGCAGCCCTACCTGGGTTCGTCCGTAAAGATCCGCGAATCGCACGAATTGGCAACCCCCATGGTCTATTTGGACCCCAACCACAAGCTCACGCAGGAGTTTGTAGCCCTGCACGATGCGCTGATGGCGCAGTAGCCCTGCACCCGCGCCTGCGCGTTTTCGGCATTGCCTTCTGGGGGCGCAGGCAGTAGCCTACGTCCCCAGGAAAGGGGGATCTGCGCATGGCGGTACACGAACACGGCTCCACCGAGACCGAACAGCTGGCACTCATCCAGCAGCTCGGGCGCATAGGCTATTGGGAGTTCGACCCCACCCAGCGCAGATTCTTCTTACCCCAGCCCTCACTGGATTTGCTCTCCTCAATGATCGGGCGCAGCTTTGTGGCCACCTCGCCCTTGCGCGACCTGATGATCGACGCCGAGCGCAGGCGCCTAAAAACTGCACTGGAACAAGCCGTAGCCCAGCGCTTGAACCTGAACCTGGAGCTTCAACTGCAAAGCCCCTCTAGTGAAGCCCCCACGCTGTTGATTCGTGGCCGCCCACTGGAGCGCAACGGCCAGACGCGCTTGGTCGGCACCTTTACCGACATCACCCGCGAAAAACGCGTGGAGTCCGAGCGCGAGGAAGTCCTCAACCAAATGCATGCCGTCATCAAGGGGCTGCCCATTGGCGTGACCGTGTTCGACGAAGACCTGCGCCTACTGTTTTGGAACGACCACATCTACGACATCCTGGGCTTGCCCCAAGGCGCGGTGTACAAATTTGTGCGCTTTGAGGAGCTGATCGGTTACCCAGCCCGGCGTGGCGAATATGGGCCCGGAGACCCGGTGCAGTTGGTGGCACAACGCGCCGAGCTGGCACGCAAGTTCGAGCCGCACCGGTTCGAGCGTGCCGCACGCGACGGCCGCACCCTGCTGGTCGATGGCTACCCCTTTCGCTTTGGCGGGCGCGTCTCGGGCTTTGTCACCACCTACACCGACATCACCGAACAGCGCCACAACGCCGACCAAGTGGAACGCCAGCACCAGGTGCTCAAGACCATTCTGGACAACTTCCCTGGCGCCATTTCGCTCTTTGACGGTTCGCTGCGCATGGCTGCCTGCAATGCCCAGCTCAAGAAGATGCTGGAATTCCCCGACGAACTCATCGACCGACCGGCGGTGTATTTCGAAGACCTGATCCGCTTCAACGTTGCACGCGGGGAATACGGCCCCGGAGTCCCCGAAGAGCAGGTAGCCACGGCCCTTGAGCGCGCACGCGACTTCCAGCCCCACCACATCGAGCGCACCCGCCCGAACGGCTCGTCGCTGGAGATCATCGGCGCACCCATTCCCGGCGGCGGTTTCGTCACCCTGTACATCGACATCACCGAGCGCAAGCGCGCCGAAGAACGCATTCGCAACATGGCGCTATGCGACGCCCTGACCGGCTTGCCCAACCGCATCAGCATCAACGAACGCATCGACCAGGCTCTGCAACATGGCGCAAAAGCGCATGAGCGTTTCGCGTTGCTGTTTTTGGACCTGGATGGCTTCAAGAAGGTCAACGACGACTTGGGCCACGACGTGGGCGACGCCCTGCTCCAAGGTGTGGCCGAGCGCCTGAAGGCGGCCGTGCGCGAAACCGATACTGCCGCACGCTTGGGCGGCGATGAGTTCGTGGTGCTGCTACGCGACATCGAAGGCCCGAGTGCCGCCGAGCGCATTGCGCAAACGCTGATCGACACCATCAGCCAGCCCTTTGCCCTGGGTGCGCACTGCGCACGCGTAGGCACCTCCATCGGCATGGCCCTGTACCCGGACCACGGCAGCAGCCGCGAACTGCTGCTCAAAGCCGCCGACGGTGCCATGTACCGCGCCAAGGCCGGTGGGCGTGGCACTTGGCAGGTCGCCGCGTAGTGCCATATCTGCCAAGCCTACAGGGTCGGTTTCTAATAAAACACCACATTAGCCCCCGAAATATCTAACTATACAGCTATACATTTCGTAGCACGTTAGAAATCAGCCCTCTTCCAACCCCAGCCGCTGCAATTTCATCCGCAGCCCCAGCCGGGTCAGCCCCAGATCCTGCGCCACATGGGTCTTGTTGCCCTTGTGGCGCTGCATCGCAGTTTGCAGAATTTGGGCTTCGAAGCGGTCCAGCTGCTCGCGCAAACTGCCGGGTTCTTCGTCGGCATCGGTGGGCGCGGCGCCGTGCGTTGCGCCACCGCGCAGGCGCTGCGAGAACAACTCCAGCCCCAGCACCAGCCCCTCGCGCAGGGCCAAGGCGCGATTCACTTCGTTTTGCAGTTCCCGCACATTGCCGGGCCAACCGTGCTGGCGCAAGGCTTGCAGCGCCTCGGGGCTCAGGCTGCAGCCACGCGCCCCTGCGCCACGCAGCATCTGCGCGACGATGGGCTCGATGTCCTGCACCCGCTCGCGCAGGGGGGGCATGTGCAGGGTGATACCGGCGATGCGATAGTACAGGTCTTCGCGAAAGCGACCGCAAGCCACTTCGGACTCAAGGTCGCGGTTGGTGGCAGCGATCACGCGCACGTCCACCGGCACGGCACGGGTGCTGCCCACAGGGCGTACCTCGCCCTCTTGCAGCGCACGCAGCAGCTTGACCTGGAAGGCGGGCGAGGTTTCGCCAATCTCGTCCAGAAACAGGGTGCCACCATGCGCTTGCTGGAACAAACCCGTGTGCGACTCGGTCGCGCCGGTAAATGCCCCGCGCTTGTGGCCGAACAGCTCGCTTTCCAGCAGCGTGTCGGGCAGGGCGCCGCAGTTCTCGACGATGAACGGCGCCTGCGCCCGCGCGCTGGCGTAGTGGATGCCGCGCGCCAGCAGCTCCTTGCCGGTGCCGGATTCGCCGGTGATGAGCACTGACAGGTCGTGTCCGGCCACGCGCTGGGCCAGGTCGCAGACGGCATTCAGCGGGCTGTCGTCGGCGCGCACCATGCGCTCGAACGCCGCCTGCGCCTTGGCGCGCTCGCGCAGCTGGCCCACGCGCTGCGCCAGCTGTTCGGTGCTGGGGCGCAGCTCCAGGGTGAGGCGCTGGTTGTCCTGCTGCAGGCGCCACAACTGCGCCGCGCTTTGCAGGGTCAGCAGCAGCTGGTCGGGGTGCCAGGGTTTGAGCAGGTACTGCCAGATGCCGGCCTCGTTCACCCCGGCAATGATGTCCTGGGCGTCGGTGTGGCCCGAGAGAATCATGCGCACCGTGTCCGGCCAGCGCTGGCGGATCTGCGCCAGCAGCGCCACGCCGCTGGTGCCGGGCATGCGCTGGTCGGACAGGACCAGCTGCACCGCGTCGGTTTCCATGCGCTCGATCGCAGCCTCGGCGTTTTCGGCCGTGACGACGTCAAAGGCGTCGTCCAGGGTGCGGCGCAGGGTTTCGAGCGAGCGCGGCTCGTCGTCCACCACCAGCACGGTCAGACGCGGTGGCGCTTTCATGCCCGGTGCGGCTGCAGCTCGCGATGGCGCGCCAGGTGGCGCGGGGTCCAGGAAGCCAGCGACTTGTGCACGAAGTGGTGGCGTGCCACGTGGTAGCTGGGGTCAAAGCCGTAGAAGTTGCGCCGCATGTGTGCCAGTTCTTCTTCGCGGTAGGCGGCCAGGGGTTTGGTGGCCTCGTCCTGGGCGCGCTGGACGTTCTTGTGCTGCAACTGGTCCGCCCAGTCGCTGGCCTGGGCCCAGGCTTGTGCACGGGCCTGCACCTCCTGCGCGAAGGCGGTGCGCTCGGTGCCCAGGCAGGCGTCGTACAGACCCAGCGCGACGGAGGCCTGCGCCGTGAGCGGCTCGCGGTTGCGCATGATGGCCTGGGCCTTGTCCAGGCCCACACGCTGCGGGAGCAGGTAGGTCCAGTATTCCGAGCCGTACAGGTTGCCCATGTTCTTGTAGTGCGGGTTGAGCATGACGCCCGATCGTACCCACACCTGGTCGGCCGCGCGCGCCAGAAAGCAGCCCCCCGCTCCGGCATTGCCACCCAACGCCGCCACGGTGAGCTGCCCCGGCGTCTGGATCAGCTCCAGGGTGAGGTCGTTCATGGCGTTGATGTTGTCCCAGGATGCATCCGCGGCCGACCCCTCCCCCAGGCTGGCGGCTTCGATCACGTTCAGGTGGATGCCGTTGGACCAGAAGTCCGGCCCCCCCGCCAGCACCAGCACGCGCGTGGGGCGCTGCTTGGCCCAGGCCAGGGCCGCCTGCAGGCGCTGGCACTGGCGCGTGGACATGGCGCCGTTGTAGAACGCAAAGTGCAGCGTGCCCACCACGCCGTCTTCTTCATAGGCAATGTCCTGCCAGGTGGCGTGTGCAGCGCGCCACCAGCCTTCCAGCGGCAGCCCGGGCAGGGCCGCGCTCTCGGCCTCGAAGGCCAGCGTGGCGGGCAGTTTGATGCTGCCGGCGCGCTTCACATGGCCGATCCACACCGCGCCGTCCACGGTGCGCCGCAACAGCGCGGTTTCGCGCCGCGCCAGCACGGTGCCGGGGGGGGCGTTGGTATCCACCGTAGCGCCTTCCTCGCACGCATCAAACAAATGGCAGGGCGCGCCAAAGAGCGTATCGGCCACGCCGGGGAAGCTGTCGGCGGCGCGCAGCTTGCGCAGCACCGTGGCGGTGGTGTCCACCGCCCAGTCGATGCGCCTATCGTCCTGCCGCATCAGCGGCCGCAGCTGGCCGCGCGCACCCGCCCACTGCGCCAGCGGCGTGGGGGCGTGCCCCTGCGACAAGGCCTGCAGTGCCTGCAGCACGGCCACGCTGGCCGCCTGCGTCACCTCGTTGCGGTAAATACTGGCTTTGGCAGCGGCACGCAGCGGAAACTCTTGCGTGGCCCAGACAGGCCCGGCGTCCATCTCGCTTTCCGCCTGCAGCACGGTCACGCCCCAGCTTTGCTCTTGCAGGGTGATGGCCCAGTCCAGCGCCGAGGGGCCGCGGTCGCCCACGATGCCGGGGTGCACCACCAGGCAGGGCAGGCGCGACCACACCGCTTCGGGAATGGCGCGGCGCAGGTAGGGGGCAATGAGTACGTCGGGCCGGAACAAGGCCACGGCCTCCTCGGTCACCGCGTCGGCAATGTCCAGCTCCACGCTCACGCTGTGGCCCAGCGCGCGCAGTTCGGCGTCCAGGCGCTGGGTGAGGCTGTTGTAGGCGTGGGATAGCAGCAGGATGCGCATAGGCTCTTCCGATCAGCAGATGCGCGGCAACTGGTCGCCGCTGAGCCAGTCCACAATGCGCCGCCCGCCAAAGGCGGTGGTGAGCTGCACGAAGTGGTGGTCGTCGGCAATCACCTCGCCGATGATGGCGGCGTCCTGCCCCAGCGGGTGCGCGCGCAAGGCGGCCAGCAGCGCAGGGGCCTGGGCCTGTGGGCAGAAGGCCAGCAGCTTGCCTTCGTTGGCCACGTTCAGGGGGTCCAGGCCCAGCAGCTCGCAGGCGGCGTTCACCACCGGGCGCACCGGGATGGCACGCTCCTGCAGCATCATGCCCACGCCCGCCTGGGCCGCAATTTCGTTGAGCGTGGCCGCCACGCCGCCGCGCGTGGGGTCGCGCAGGCAGTGCAGCTCCACGCCGCTGCCCAGCAGGTGCGCCACCAGGCCGTTGAGGGCGGCGGTGTCGGACTGCACGGGGGCGTCAAACGTGAGGTTGTCGCGCTGGCTCATGATGGCCACGCCGTGGTCGCCGATGGTGCCTGACAGCAGCACCGCGTCGCCCACCTGCACGCGCTCACCGCCCAGGTGCACACCCTCGGGCAGCACGCCCACGCCGGTGGTGGTGATGAAAACGCCATCGGCCTTGCCGCGCTCCACCACCTTGGTGTCGCCGGTGACGATGGGCACGCCCGCCTGCGTGGCCGCCTGTGCCATGGAGGCCACGATGCGCTCCAGATCCGCCAGGGCAAAGCCTTCTTCCAGGATGAAGCCCGCCGCCAGGTACAGGGGCGTGGCCCCCATTACCGCCAGGTCGTTCACCGTGCCGTGCACGCTCAGGCAGCCAATGTCGCCCCCGGCGAAAAACAGCGGCGAGACCACGTGGCTGTCGGTGGCCATCACCAGCCGTCCGGTGGCGGCGGGCAGCACCGCGCCGTCGTTGGCCTGGCGCAGAAAGGGGTTGTCCAGGTGGCGCGCAAACAACTCGCCAATGAGCTGGGCCATGGCCCGCCCGCCCGCGCCGTGGCTCATGTCCACCCGGCCGTTTTTGATGTCCAGCGGCCGTACGTAGCCGCGTTTCACGTTGCTCATCGATCAATCTCCGTGCCGCGCACTGCGGTGCGAGCGCCTTCGGGCGGCCGTGCAGCGCTCATGCCATGTCCTTGTAGCGCCCGTAGCTGTAGTGCGCGGCGCAGGCGCCTTCGCTGCTGACCATGCACGAGCCAATGGGGTTTTCCGGGGTGCAGACGGTGCCAAAGAGCTTGCAGTCCTGCGGGCGCTTCACGCCGCGCAAAATGGCACCGCACTCGCAGGCCTTGTTGTCGGGCACCGACTGGTAGGGCAGCGGGAAACGCTTTTCCGCGTCCCACTGCGCGTAGGCGGCACGGATGCGCAGGGCCGAATACGGCACCACCGACAGGCCACGCCACTCGAAGGCGCGGCGCAGCTCGAACACCTCGGCCACGCGGTCTTGCGCCTTCACATTGCCCTCGCGCGTGACGGCGCGGGCAAACTCGTTTTCCACCTCGCAGCGGCCTTCGTTCACCTGGCGCACCAGCATCAGAACAGCCTGCATCACGTCCAGCGGCTCAAAGCCCGCAATCACCACCGGCTTGCGGTACTCGTCGGCAAAGTGCTCGTAGGGGCGGCTGCCGATCACGGTGGACACGTGCGCCGGGCCAATGAAGCCGTCAATGGGCACCGTGCCCCACTGGCGCACCTCGGGGCTCTCCAGAATCTGCGTGATGGCCGCCGGGGTGAGCACATGGCAACACAGCACGCTGAAGTTCTCCAGCCCCTCGCGCGCCGCCTGCTGGATGGCCAGGGCCGTGGGCGGCGTGGTGGTCTCGAACCCGATGCCGAAGAACACCACCTGCTTGCCCGGGTTGTCGCGCGCGATCTGCAGGGCGTCCAGCGTGGAATACACCATGCGGATATCGCCGCCGCGCGCCTTGGCCTTCAGCAGCGACAGACCGTGCGAGGCCGGCACGCGCAGCGTGTCGCCATAGGTGCACAGGACCACGCCGTGCTCCAGCGCCAGCCGGATGGCCATGTCCACGCGCCCGATGGGCAGCACGCACACCGGGCAGCCGGGGCCATGCACCATGCGCACGTTGGGCGGCAGCAGGTCGGAAAGGCCGTAGCGCGAAATGGCGTGGGTGTGGCCGCCGCAGAACTCCATGAAGCTGTAGCTGCGCTCTGGCCGCACGGTGGCGGCGATCTTGGTGGCCAGGGTGCGGGCGGTGTCGCCGTCGCGGAATTCGTCGATGTATTTCATGCCGCGGTCTGCCCAACAGCCGCTGCGCTCTCGCCCATCTCGGCAAACAGCGCCAGGGTGCGCGCGGCTTCTTCGGGGTCGAGTTTGGTCAGGGCGTAGCCCACGTGCAGGATGACGTAGTCGCCCACGGCCACGTCGTCGAGCAGGGCCAGCGAAATCTCTTTCTTGACGCCGCCGAGGTCCACCGTGGCCCAGCCTGCGCGCTCGTCCGCGCCCACCTCCACCACTTTGACGGGTAATGCGAGGCACATATCAATTGCTTTCTCGAAAAAGGTCAAACGGGCGTACAGGATGCATGGTGGGGATTCTCCAAAAACTGTTGTGCG
Source organism: Rhodoferax sp. (assembly GCA_046348185.1). GTDB lineage: Bacteria > Pseudomonadota > Gammaproteobacteria > Burkholderiales > Burkholderiaceae_C > Allorhodoferax. The sequence continues at coordinate 432,038 of JAXMER010000014.1, forward strand.
ACCCAGGCCTGGCCCAGCGCAATGCCGCCGTCGCCGGGGCTGACCCGCACCGGGCGCAGCACCCGCAGGCCGCGCGCTTGCAGTTGCGCCTGCAGCCGCGTGCTGAGTAGGGCGTTGAGAAAGCAGCCGCCACCCAGGGCCACGGCGTCCAAGCCCAGGGTGTGCGCTTGCGCGCTGGCCCATTCGGCCAGGGCGTCCACCAGGGTGGCGTGGAACAGGGCCGCGCCTTGGGCTGCGCTGTCGGGAGTGCGGGCGGTGTCGGCCAGGGTGCCCAGCAGCGGCAGGAGGTCGAGTTCAGACAAGCCAGCGGCGGTGGACCGGATGCGCCAGCCCGGCGCCAGCGGTGCGGGCCAGCCGTGGCGCGCGATGTGGGCCTGCGCCGCCTGCTCCAGCAGCATGGCGGCCTGGGCCTCGTAGTCCATGTGGGAGCACAGGCCCAGCATGGCGGCTGCGGCGTCGAACCAGCGCCCGGCGCTGGTGGTGGGCGGGCAATGCACGCCGCGCTGCAGCAGTTGCGCCAGGGCTGAGGCGCCAGCGGCTGTAGACCAGCGTGTGACAATTTCAACAGAGCGCTCTAAAAAATGTAGCGCTCCAGCGCCTATTCTCCAGGGCTCACGGGCCGCAACGTCACTACCAGGCAGCAACAGCGGGTGCAGGTGGCCGAGGCGGCGCATGCGCGCACCGTCCACCACCAGCAGTTCACCGCCCCAGGCGCTGCCGTCATCGCCCAGGCCCACGCCATCCAGCGCCAGGCCCAGCACCGGGCCGCTGTGGCCGTGTTCGGCGCAGGTGGCGGCAATGTGGGCGTGGTGGTGCTGCACGCCGATGCAGGGCAGGCCGTGCGCTGCCGCAAAGCCCTGGGCCGCGCGGGTGCTGTGGCAGTCCGGCTGCAGGTCGTGCGCCACCGCGTCGGGGCGCAGTTGCAGCAAGTTGAGCAGGCGCTGCGCCGTCTCTTCCAGGAAGCGGCAGGTGGCGGCGTTGTCCAGGTCGCCCACGTGGGGCGACAAAAAGGCCTGCCGGCCGCGCGTGGCGCACACCGTGGTTTTCAGGTAGGCCCCCCAGGCCAGCACGTTCTGGCCTGCACCCGCTCCGTCCAGGCGTGGCAGGGTGATGGCGCTGGGCGCATAGCCCCGGCTGCGGCGCAGAAAGGCGGTGTGGCCGTCTTGCACGCGCAGCACGCTGTCGTCACAGCTGGCGGCAATGCCCCGGTCGTGGTCCAGCAGCGCATCGGCAATGTCCGCCAGCCGCGCGCGTGCCTCGTCGCTGTCGCGCACGATGGGCTCGCCGCCGGGGTTGGCGCTGGTCATCACCAGCAGCAGCGGCTGCGCCTGCTGCAGCCAGCCGGTGCCCGTGGGTCGCCCTGCGGCCTCGTGGAACAGCAGGTAATGGATGGGCGTGACCGGCAACATGGCACCCAGCTGCGCCAGGCCCGGGGCTAAGCCGGGCAGGGCGTCGATGCGGTTCTGGGTCAGCAGCACGATGGGGCGCTCGGGGGCGTCCAGCAGTTGCGCCTCGGGCTCCGACACGGCCACCCAGGGGGCCAGGCTGGCACGGTTGCAGGCCATGACGGCAAAGGGTTTGGCCTCGCGGTGCTTGCGCGTGCGCAGGCGCTGCACCGCTTCGGCGTTGGTGGCGTCGCAGGCCAGGTGAAAACCGCCCAGGCCCTTGATGGCCACGATGCCGCCCTGGCGCAACAGGGCCAGGGTCTCAGTGATGGGGTCACCCGCCACTGCGCTGCCATCCGCACGCAGCAGACGTAGCTGCGGCCCGCAGTGCGGGCAGCAGGTGGTCTCGGCATGGAAGCGCCGATCGGCAGCTTGGGTGTACTCCGCCTGGCAGTCGGGGCACAGGGCAAAGGGGGCCAGCGTGGTGCGGCTGCGGTCGTAGGGCAGGCCGGTGGTGACGGTAAAGCGCGGGCCGCAGTGGGTGCAGGTGATGAAGGCGTGGCGCCAGCGGCGGCCGTTCGGGTTGAACAGTTCACCCAGGCAGTCCGGGCACACGCCCACGTCCACGCCAATGGCGGTGGCCACGGCGCCGTCCACGCTGGGGGCGATGGCAAAGCCGCTGCAGTGCGCGCTGGGGGTGGTGGTGGCCGCCTCGACCGCTTCGACGCGCGCCAGCGGCGGGGCTTCGCTGCGCAGGCGGGCAATCAGGGCCTGCACCTGTTCGTCCGCGCCTTGGGCCAGGATGTCCACGCCCAGCGCGTCGTTGCGCACCCAGCCGCTCAAGGACAGTTCCTGCGCCAGGTGCCAGACAAAAGGGCGAAAGCCCACACCCTGCACGACGCCGGTCACGCGGATGCGCTGCGCAACGTCGCCCACGGCCGCTTCCTACGCGGTGGCGGCCGTCGGGGCGGACGCCGGGCGGCGCGTGTAGGCCGCGATCTTGAGCCCGTCGCGCAGGAACTGCAGCCATTCGTCCATGCCCTGCCCCGTGGTGGCAGACACCTGGATCACGCGGATGCGCGGGTTCACCTTGCGGGCAAAGGCAATGGCCGCGTTCACGTCGTAGCTCAGGTAAGGCAGCAGATCGACCTTGTTGAGCAGCATGACGCTGGCGGCGCGGAACATGTCGGGGTACTTGATGGGCTTGTCCTCCCCCTCGGTGACCGAGAGCACCGCCACCTTGTGCGCCTCGCCCAGGTCAAAGGCGGCGGGGCACACCAGGTTGCCCACGTTCTCGATCAGCAAGAGGCTGCTGTCGGCCAGGTTCAGGCGCTGCAGCGCGTGGCCCACCATGTGGGCGTCCAGGTGGCAGCCCTTGCCGGTATTGATCTGGATGGCCCGCGCACCCGTGGCGCGGATGCGCTCGGCGTCCTGGCTGGTCTGCTGGTCGCCCTCGATCACGGCCAGGGGCTGGTCGCCCAGCATCTGGATGGTCTTGCACAGCAGTGTGGTCTTTCCCGAGCCGGGGCTGGAGACCAGGTTCAGCGCAAAGATGCCCTGGGCCGCGAACTGCGCGCGGTTGGCCTGGGCGTAGGCGTTGTTCTTGGCCAGGATGTCCTGCTCGATCTGCACCACGCGTTTGGCATCCATGCCGGGGGCATGGCTGTGGTGGGCGTGGTCGTGCCCATGACCGTGTTCGTGGTCATGGCTGTGGTCGTGTCCGCAGCCGGGGCCGTGCACGTGGGCGCCATGATCGTGCCCATGCGCGTGGTCATGGTGGTGGTGCAGGTGTTCGCCGTCGATATGGGTGTCGTCAGGGCCGCAGCCGCAAGTCATGCACATGGTTTTCTCCTGGGGGACGGTGTCTCAATGTAGGGCGAATATCTTGATGCAGGCTGACATCATTCCACTTCCAGGTCCTTGATGCGCATTTCGGTGCCGCCGGTCACCTGCATCTGCACGCTGCCGCACTCGGGGCATTCGCCAAACACTTCGCGCATGGGGACGGTCTTGGCGCAGGCCATGCACCAGCCGCTGCCGGGCAGCGCGATGATCTCCAATTGCGCGCCTTCGGCCAGGCTGCCACGCACCACGGCATCGAAGCAAAAGCGCATGGCCTCGGGCTCGACCCCGCTGAGCGCGCCGATCTCCAGCCGCACCCCCAGCACCTTGTGGAACTGCTGGGAGCGGGCCGCGTCTTCCATGGCCTGCAACACGCTTTCGGCCAACGACATTTCGTGCACGGTTTACCCTCTGCGCAGTGTGAAAAAGCCCCGGCGCGACAGGTTGCCGTCGGCTGGCACGCGCGCAGCGGGCGCCGCAGGGGCCGCAGTGGTCGCACGCAACACGGCCACGGGCGAAGGCTCGGCCACGGCCTGCGGCGCGCTGGCCTGGGCCTGCGGCGCCATCAGGGCCAATAGGCTGGCGCGTGCGGTCTGGGTGGCCTGGGCCTGGTTGGAAAAGGCGCCCATGGGTGAAAACAACGAGCAGGTCTGGAAGGTGCCCAGATCGTCTTCGTGGCTGTCCAGAAACGCGAAGTCGCCCGCCGGAAATTTCAGAAAACGGCGTTGGTTGTCTCCGGCCAGAACCCAATCGTCGGCGCTGCCGGGCACCAGCAGCAGGCTCATGCACCAGGGAGTGACGAGCACACCCAGCCAGTGCCGCTGCCAGCGCTGGAAGTCCACCGCTTCCACGTTCAGCGCCGGGTTGAGAATGGGCACGTCGTGCATGCGCTCGCGCAGCACGCGGAAAAAAGTGCGCTCCACCGCGTCGGTGGGGTCGCTGGTGTGCACGACCAGACTCATGCCACCGCTCCCCAGCGGCGCGCGTCGTCTTCGGGGTGGGCACTGGCCAGCGCTTCCATGAGGGCCAGGGCTTCCAGGGCGCGCTCGGGCTCCACGCGCTCAAAGGCAAAGCCACCGGCCTGGATCAGCAGGTAGTCGCCCACAGCAATGTCTTCGTCTTCCATCAGCAACAGGCTCACTTCGCGCGTTTGCCCAAAGCATTCGGTCAGCGCGGTGGCACCGTGCAACGCAATCACTTTGGAGGGTGCAGCCAGGCACATGGTGTCATCCTTCAGGCTGCCACCGGCACGGCCATGGGACCTACGGCATAGCCGCGCGCCACCAGTTCCTGCACCGCGCGGGCTACCACCTCGGGGATTTTGTCGGCCACGGTGGGTGTCATCTCCAGGCCTAGCTCCAGCGAGATCGGCTCCACGCCGAGCACGATGATCTCCTTGGGCACCGCGTCCAGCAGTTCCAGGCTGGCCAGCACGTCCGGCAGGGCAATCTGGTGCGGTGAGAGCTTACGCCGGAAGAACACCGGAATGTCGTCACCGGCAATCTTGACCACTGTTCCCGGTGCGGCCCCGGTCTTGAGTACGTCGAGCACGATGAGGAAGTCCAGGTTGGACAGGTCTTCGATCATCTCCATGCCGGCGGTGCCGCCGTCGATGAGTTGCACCGTGTCGGGCACGGCGTAGTCGCGCTCCAGCGCTTCCACGCAACGCACGCCAAAGGCCTCGTCGGTGAGGATGGTGTTGCCTATGCCCAGTACGACTGCACGCATGTCAGTTTCCCCTAAAACAACGGGCCGACCTTGCGTCGGCCCGCGAATACTACTGCTGATCGGCAGCCGCTCAAACCGCCTTGACGGTAATGGCGGTGTCGCTTTCCGTGTCGGTCAGATGGATCGCGCAAGCAATACAAGGATCAAATGAGTGGATGGTGCGCAGCACCTCCAGTGGTTTTTCCGGGTCGGCAATGGGGGTGTGCAGGAGCGAGGCTTCGTAGGGGCCGGGCTCGTCCTTCTCGTTGCGCGGGCAGGCGTTCCAGGTGGAGGGCACCACGCACTGGTAATTCTTGATCTTGCCGTTGTCGATGACCACCCAGTGCGACAAGGCACCGCGCGGGGCCTCGTGAAAGCCCATGCCTTGCACCTCGCCCTTGGGGAACACGGGCTTGTTGAACGTGGTGAGGTCGCCCTTGCCCATATTGCTCAGCAGAGCCGTCCACTGGTCGGCCAGCATGTCCACGTTGACGCAGCAGGAAATGGCGCGCGCGGCGTGCCGACCAATGGTGGAGTGCATGGCGTCCAGACCAATCTTGGTCTTGGCCAGGCTGGAGACGGTGTCCAGCGCGGCAGTGGCGTACTGGGTGGTGGGGCCGTGCTTGGCCGCCAGGCCGTTGAGTACGCGCGCCAGCGGGCCGACCTGGGCGGGCTTGCCGTGGTAGGTGGGCGACTTGAGCCAGGAGTACTTGTCGTTCTCCTTGAAGTCGGTGTAGTTGGGCGTGGTTTCGCCCTGGAAGGGGTGCAGGGCACCGGGCTTGTCGTAGTTGTACCAGGAGTGCTTGACCGACTCGGCCACGCCCTTGGTGAAGTACTCGTCGTGGAAGCTGGTGATGGGCTTGTAGGTGCCCAGGTCGCCGCCCTCGATGAAACCGCCGGGGAAGCCGAACTGCGTGCCCTTGGTGTCCAGCACCACGTCCGGCACCGACAGGTAGTTGGTGATGCCTTTTCCGATCTGCGTCCACTCGGGGTAGTGCGCACCCACGGCGGCCACGTCGATGAGGTAGACGTTTTTCACGAAGTCGGAGAGTTCGTCGATCCAGCCCTTGATGGCCATGAGACGCTCCACCGTGAGCACGGCCTGCGAGTCGGTGGCCAGGGGGTTGGCCACGCCACCCACCGCCACGTTCTGGATGTGCGGGGTCTTGGAGCCCAGGATGGACACGATCTTGTTGGCCTTGCGCTGCACTTCGAGTGCCTGCAGGTAGTGGGCCACGGCCAGCAGGTTGATCTCGGGCGGCAGCTTCATGGCCGGGTGGCCCCAGTAGCCGTTGGTGAAGATGCCGAGTTGGCCGCCGTTCACAAAGTGCTTGAGGCGCTCGTGCACGCGGCGCATCTCGTGCTTGCTGTTCAAGTGCCAGCTCGACAGGCCTTCGGCAATCGACGCAGTCTTGTCCGGGTCGGCCTTCAGGGCCGAGGTCACGTCCACCCAGTCCAGCGCCGAGAGGTGGTAGAAGTGCACGATGAAGTCGTGCACCGAGTGCGCCAGCATGATGAGGTTGCGGATGTACTGGGCGTTCAGGGGTACTTCCATCTGCAGCGCGTTTTCCACGGCGCGCACCGAGGTGATGGCGTGCACGGTGGTGCATACGCCGCAGATGCGCTGGGTGATGGCCCAGGCGTCGCGCGGGTCGCGCCCGAGCAGGATCAGCTCGACGCCGCGCCACATCTGGCCGGAAGACCAGGCTTTTTGCACCTTGCCGCCATCGACATCGACGTCAATGCGCAGATGGCCTTCGATGCGGGTGATGGGATCGATCGTGACTCGTTTAGACATGCTGTGTCTCCAGTGTTGTTATGCGTGGTGCGCTGCGTCTTCGCGGGGCAGCACGGGAAAGCGGCGGGTGATGAGGATGTAGCCCAGCACCTCGATGGCGAACATGCCCACGGTGACCAGGATCTCGGGCACGGTGGGGAAGTAGTTGAAGCCGGGGCCGGTGTCGTAGCCGATCAGGAAGCCGTTGACGCGCATGAGGGCACCGCCCAGCATGAGCAGCACCCCGGCCAGGAACAGGCGTGCCGGGTTGCGGCGGTTCGCCTCGGCGCCGATCAGGAACAGCGGAGCCACGAAGCACAGGGTCTCGGCCCAGAACGACACCGCCGCCACCGAGGCCGTGAAGGCATGGCCCAGCGCACCGCGCACCACCAGGTCGCCCCAGCGCAGCGCCAGGAACACCGCCAGCATGCCCAGCATGATTTTGGCCATGGGGGTGAGCATGTGCATCTCGATCTCGCGGCGGTAGGCGCTGCTGGCCAGGCAGGACTCGAACAGCACCACCGCGTAGCCCATGGTGATGGCCGAGAGCAGGTACAGCGCCGGCAGCACCGGTGTTTGCCACAGGGGGTTGATCTGCACGCCCATCACCACCAGCAAGGTGCCCAGGGACGACTGGTGCATCATCGGCAGCACTGTGCCCAGTGCGATCACGAAGAACATGACCTTGTTGAGCTTTTGCTTGGTGGCGTGCTTGCCCATCTGCTCCAGGAAGGCGGGCGAGAACTCCAGCCACATGACGATGATGTAGAGCGAGATGCACAGGGCCACCTCGAACATCACCGAGCCGGGGTTGGCCGAGCCGGGCCAGAACATGTTCCACGCGTTCCAGGGACGGCCCAGGTCGAAGAACACGCCGACACCGGCCAAGGTGTAGCCAAACAGGCTGGCCAGCAAGGCCGGGCGCACCAGCGGGTGGTATTCGCCCCGATTGAAGATGTAGACCAGCATGGCCACCGAGAAGCCGCCGCAGGCAAAGGCCGAGCCGATGACCACGTCGAACACCACCCAGATGCCCCAGGGGTAGCCGTCGTTGAGCGCGGTGACCGCGCCCAGGCCGAACAGGAAACGCGCGGCCAGCACGGCCAGCGCCAGCGCGATCAGCACGCCACAGGTGAAGGTGGCGGCGTTCAACAGTCGGCCACCCACCGGGGCGGGAGCTGCGTGTTGCAGGGTACTCATAACGTGCCCTCCTGGTCGTCGTCTGTTTTCTTTGTGTTGCGTCGTGCCACGAAACTCATAGCGCCCAGCACCGCAAAGGGCAGCACCATGTTGCCGTACAGCGTGTGCTGGATGGTTTCGGACTTGGCGGCGGCCGCATCCGGGGGCAGGTCGGGCATGCCGAGCTTTTGGAAATCCACGGCGGCAAGCTTGAGTACCTGGGTGCCCCCGTATTCCTTTTCGCCGTAGACATGTTGCAGGTACTTGCCTGCCGGGGTCTCGTAGCTTTGGTCGGGCTCCTTGCGCCACGGGGTTTCCAGGGTCTTGCCCTGGGCCTTGGCTTCTTTTTCGGCCTTGGTGGGCAGGCGTCCGCGCGGGAAAGTGTTGAGTTCGCCCGGCTTCATGGCCAGGCGGCGCTTGGCTTCTTCCAGCAAGTCTTCGGTGCGGCCAAACAGCGTGGCCCCCGTGGGGCAGACTTCGGCGCAGGCGGAATAGTGGCCGTCCTTGTGACGGTGGCGGCAGAGCTGGCACTTGCCAATTTGCCCCGTAGGTGAATCGAACTGGTACTTGGGTATGCCAAACGGACAGGCAGCCACGCAGTAGCGGCAACCGATGCACTTGTCCGCGTTGTAGCCGACCACGCCCGTGACCGGGTCCTTGGTCATCGCCGAGACCGGGCAGGCCGACACGCAGGACGGGTCAGCGCAGTGCATGCACGAGGTCTTCATGAAGGCGTAGCCATCGACCTCGGCATCCTTGCTGAGCATGCTGCCGTTGCGGTATACCTTAATAAGGTTGAAGGTGTGGCCGGTGGTGTCCAGCGGGTTGTCCCACAAAACTTCGGGGCCTGAGAACTCGGCGGGGTTCTCGTTGGCCTGCTTGCAGGCTGACACGCAGGCTTTGCAGCCCACACACAGGGTGGAGTCGTAGAGCAGGCCCAGCGCTTCGGGCGGGCGACTGCGGGTTTCACGGGCGCAGGCTTCGCCAGTGGTCACTGCGGCAGTTACCGCAGCGCCGCTGGCCAGCGCGCCTTTGAGGAATTGGCGGCGGTTGTCCATGGCGGATTACCCCTGGGTGTTTTGTTCGGCGCGCTCCTTGGCGCGTTGCGCCTCGGCGGCCGCGTGCGACAGACCCAGATTGCGCGTGAGCATGACACCGGCTCCGGCTGCCGCAGCCGCCAGTGCCGCCACAGCGGCGGCAGAGGCCAGCGAAGCCCCCTTACCCTGCTCCTCGACGACGCGTGGGTACTGCAGCGGCGGCGTCACGTTGAGCATCTTGGCCACCTGGTGGATGGGCTTGGTAAAGCCCACGCCTTTTTCGGTGCAGCCGATGCAGGGGTGGCCGCAGCCCACGGGCCAGTTGTTCTCACCCGCATCGCCAAAGCCCAGGGTGGAACAGTTGGCGTAGGTCTCGGGCCCCTTGCAGCCCAATTTATACAGGCAGTAGCCCTTGCGGTGGCCTTCGTCACCAAACTCCATGGCAAAGCGCCCGGCGTCGAAATGGGCACGGCGCTCGCAGTTTTCGTGGATGAGGCGCGAGTAGGCAAACTTGGGACGCCCCTGGTTGTCCACTTCGGGCAACTTGCCAAAGGTCAAAAAGTGCACCACCGTGGCCAGGAAATTGTAGGGGTTGGGTGGACAGCCGGGTATGGTGACCACCGGCTTGCCCAGCACCTCGGACACGCTGGACGCGCCGGTGGGGTTGGGGCCGGTGGAGGGCATGCCGCCCCAGGAAGCGCAAGAGCCGATGGCAATCACTGCGGCGGCATCGGCAGCGCATTCCTTCACCAGGTCAATGGCCTTGTGTCCACCAATCTTGCAGTAGTTGCCGTTGTCTTTGGTAGGGATGGCGCCTTCCACCACCAGCACATACTTGCCCTTGTGGGCCTTCATGGCCTCTTTACGTGCGGCTTCGGCCTGGTGGCCAGCGGCGGCCATCAGGGTCTCGTGGTAGTCCAGCGAAATTACGTCGAGGATGAGCTTTTCCAGCGTGGGATGCTCGGCACGCAGGAGCGATTCGGAGCAACCAGTGCATTCCTGAAAGTGCAACCAGATCACCGAGGGGCGTTGCGCCGACTCAATGGCCTTGGCCACGGCCGCGTCCGCGCCTTTGGGCAGGCCCATGGTGACGGCCAGGGTGGCGCAAAACTGCAGGTATTCGCGCCGGGATAGGCCCAGTCGCTGCTCCAGGGCCTGTAGCCCTTGGCGGCCCAGATCGAAGATCTCGTGGTGTTTGCTCATTGATGGTCTCCAGTACTCGTGCCACTTTCGGGCCGATCCAGCGCTCTACAGCAAATACCGGGCCATGCCCGTGCAGGGGCCTTCTTTCGCTGGGAACCGGTATCTGCACAGCCACAAACACGGAGCCGGGAATGCTTGCAAAACGGTTAGTAAATAACCTATGAAATAACCAGTTGAGGTCCAAAGTCCCTGTCTTCCAAGCGCGGCCCCCTTGTAGAACCATGCGGCACGCAATTTGCAGCGTGGCACCGCAGCAGGTGCGGCGTCCCGATCTACAGGGCGGGCGCGGCACCTTCGATTGACAACACCATCTCAAATGAGGAGCAAGCCATGAAAGCAAATCGTTCAACCGCCAAGCGCGCATTCGCGCTGCTGGCACTGGGCACCCTGGGCAGTGCCGCGCAGGCGCACACCGGCCACGGCACGGTCGGCTTCATGGTGGGGGCGGCCCACCCCCTGGGACTGGACCATCTGCTGGCCATGCTGGCGGTAGGCCTGTGGTCAACCCAGGCCTGGCCGCAAGGCGAGGTCTGGAAAGGCCCTGCCGCCTTCATGGGCGCCATGCTGGTCGCCGGCCTGCTGGGCGCCAGCGGATGGGAGCTGCCCATGCTGGAACACTTGATCGCGCTGAGCGTGGTGCTATTCGGTGCCATGCTGGTATTGGGTCATCGGCAGTTGCCTGCGGGCCTGGCCCTGGGTGTGATTGCTGTGTCGGGCACTCTGCACGGCTGGGCGCACGGCGCCGAGGCTCCGCAAGCGGGTTTTGCCGGGTACGCCGTGGGCTTCCTGGTGTCCACCGCCATGCTGCATACCAGCGGTGTACTCGTCGGCCTGGGGCTGCGCAAGGCTTTGGCCGAACGCAAGGACTGGGTGACCCCGTGCCTGGGCGCACTATTGGGCGTGGCCGGGATGGCCCTGCTCGGTCAGGTCTGAGCAGGCTTTCCTGCGTTCAGGCTTCCGCCCCGATCACCAGCATGTCGGGGCCGTCGAACCGGTAGGCCGGGATGACCAGATTGCGCGGTGCCGGGCCACTGGCGTGCACCCGTCCGGCCAGGTCGTAGCGCGAGGCGTGGCAGGGGCACAGGAAGCCGTCCAGCCCCGTCAGCTGCGGGGTGCAGCCCTGGTGGGTGCACAGGCCCACGGCCACGAACCATTGCGGCACCAGCGCGCGCGTTGCGTTGCGGCAGGCGCCGGGCTGCAGCGATTGTGCAGAGTCCGCATCGCGCAGCGGCGCGGTCGCGCGGTGCAAGGCCTCCAGCATGGCGGCACTGCGATGCAGCACCCACACCGGCAGGCCCCGCCACTCCACCGTGCGCAACGTACCCGGCGCAATGCCCGCCAGCGGCACCACCTGCGGCGTGCCGTGCGGATACTCCACGATCACACTGCCCGGACGCAGCAGCATCGCACCCCCCGCCACCAGGGCGCTGGCACCCGCACCCACCAGAATGCGCCTGCGCGCAGAAGAGCTTTGAGTCATGGCGGGGAACCAAGCAAATTCAGTGCCGTGCTGGCTTAACCTCCCCCACCGGCAAACTCAGGCAAAACTCCGCCCCACCGCCTGCGCGATTGGCGGCGCTCAGGGTGCCGCCGTGTTGCTCCACCAAACCGTAACTGATGGACAGGCCCAATCCGGTGCCTTTGCCCACTTCCTTGGTGGTGAAGAAGGGGTCGAAGATGCGGCCCAGGTGTTCAGGGGCGATGCCGGTGCCGTTGTCGGCAAAGACCAGACGCACCTGTTGGGCGTCGCGTTGTAAAGTGATGTCCAGTGCCGGAGTGTTGTTGGGCACCGATGTGGCAGCATCGTAGGCGTTTTGGATCAGGTTCATCATCACCTGCAGCAGCTGGCCTTCGTTGCCCTGCACCCAGCAGTCGTCCGCGCGCTGCCACCGCACCAGGAAGCCAGGGGCCGTGCCTTTCTGCACCCAGTGGATGGCACGTTCGACCACGGTGTTGAGTTCCACAGGGGCAATTTCCTCCGGGGCCACTGCGGCAAAGCGCTTGAGCCCGGCCACGATGTCGGTGGTGCGCTGCGCGCCCTCCAGGGTGCCCTCCACCAGCGATGGCAGGTCGGCCAGCAGGTTGTCGATGCGCAGTCGCTGGCGCAGCTGCTGCACGTCGGCCGGCAGCTCCAGCGCATGTACGGCGTCCAGGTACTGGCGCAGCCGCGTGCCGTAGCGCTGCAGCACATGCATATTGCCGAAAACGAAGGAGATCGGGTTGTTGAGCTCGTGCGCCACCCCGGCCACCAGGCGGCCCAGGGACGCCATCTTTTCGGAATGCAGCAATTGCTGTTGCGCTTGCTGCAGGGCTTCGTGCGCCTCGCGCAACTGGCGGTAGGCGCGCTTGAGTTCCCCCAGTGGGCGCCCCACCAGCACGCGCCCCACCGTGCGCCCCGCACTGTCGCGTCGAGGCGTGCAGTTGAGATCGACTTCCACCGGTTGGCCGTCGGCCGCGCGCAGCTGCACTTCCACCACCGTGCCTTCGTGCGTGGCGGCATGGTAGGTAGCGAGTTGCATGCATTGCACGCTTTGCGCATCGGCCAGCAGCTCCAGCACCGGTGTGCCACGCAGGGCTGCTTCGCTGCGCCCGACCAGTGCGCACAGGGCGGCGTTGGTTTCTTCGATCACGCCGTCCTGGTTGCAGGCGATGAGCACATCGTTCATCGCCGACAGCAGGCTGATGATGAAACGCTGCGACTCCTCCAGCTGGGCGTTCTTTTCCTCGAGCTCAATTTCGTCGCTCACAAGCTTGGAATAGACCTCGTCCATCTTGTGGATCACGTCCAACCAGGTGGCGTCATCCAGCGCATCGCGTGCATCGGCACCGAGTTGCTGCAGGGGGGACGGGCGTTCCTGGCTCATGGCAGCTGCATCAATGCACGGTGCACACCATGCACGGATCGAACGATCGCACGATGTGCTGCACAGCCGTACTTTGCTGAGGGTCGTCGGCATCCATGGGCGCACCGACCAGGGCAGCTTCCAGCGCGCCGGGCGTGCCATGCTGGTCGCGCGGGGAGAAGTTCCAACTGGTCGGGGCGATGATCTGGTAATGGCTGATGCGCCCGTCTTCCACGCGCAGCCAGTGCCCCAGCGCGCCGCGGGCAGCTTCGCACAGGCCCACGCCCCTGCCCTGCGCAGGCAAGGGCTGCTGGCGGTGAAAGGGCTCGTGGTTGCGCAGGGCGCCCAGCCATTGTTCCATGCACAGCACAATGCGCGGCATTTCCACCAGACGCGCCAGCACCCGCGTGAGCACGCTGGCCCCCCATTGCGCATGCGCGGCGCGCACCAGGGGTTGTCCGTCCACCACCTGGCGTGCCAAGGCTCCGGTTTCCACCACCGCACCGGCCCAGCGCGGAGCCTTGTTCCAGGTGTAGGCACCGGGCTTGTCGGCACAGGGCTCGGTGCTGCCTTGCCAGGGGTGGCGCGGCGTAGCGTGTGCGCCAGCATGCAGCCAGCTGCTGTGCACATCTTCCGAGATGGAATTCATGTCCAGCGCCTGGGGCGGTGCAGACGCTGCTACCAGACCTTGTGCCCAAGTCAGGGCGCCATCGAGGGTGGGATAGGCCCCGTAGCTGAGCAGGCGCCCTGGCCCGAGCCCGAGCGTGCCCAGCTGCAAGTCCTGCGCAAAGCGCAACCACCACGCCACGTCGCTGTCGGGCGCGCGTTCCAGCGCCGCCAGGAGTTCGTTCCAGGAGGTCAACGTCAACACGCTCTCCAGTGGCAGACCCCAGACCTGGCGTTGCAGGAAGTCACGCATTTCGCGCACGCGCGCACCCAGGTGCAGGCGCTCAGCGGTGTCAAGCGTGCGCGAGCTGCCGCCGGGCAGGATGGCACCGGTGTGTGGCCACTTGCCACCCAGCGCGCCCATCAGCTCCAACCAGCGGGCACGCGCCACCAGCGCAGCGCGCACCTGCTCACCACAGCTGCCCGTGCCACCCAGCACGGCCCCAAAGCGCTGCTGGGCCACACTAAACCAGGGTTGCGCACGGTACTGCGCACGGGTGAAGTCGGGCAGGAAGAAGGTGTAGAAGTGGGTCAGGTGATCGGCCAGGTTTTCGCAGCCGAGCATGAGGTTGTGCGCCAATTGGCCGTTGACAGGTATCTCCACCCCCGACAGGTCAGCCAGCGCGCGCGCGGCCGCCACTGACTGCGACACCGAGCAGATGCCGCAGATGCGCGGCGCAATGGTTAGCGCGTCCATCGCTTCGCGACCCACCAACGTCATCTCGAAGCCGCGGAACATGGGGGCGTTGACGCGTGCACTGGCGACGCGCCCGTCAGCCACCTCCAGCTGCACTTCCAGGTCGCCTTCGATGCGGTTGAAGGGACCCAGCACCACGCGCGTGTTCATGGAGCCTCCAAGCTCGAGCGCTGCGCTCATGGCCGCCCCGTGGTTTTGCGCACCACTGGCGGCAGCACCAGGTGGTCGCTTTCGGCGTTGCGCTTGACGCGCTTAGGCGTGGCGCTCTTGGACAGCGAAGCCAGCGCCACAAACCAGGCCTTGGGCATGTCGGTGGGCAAACCCACAGGAATACCCGCCACCTTGCGCGTGGTGTGGAAGGCGTGGCCGGGGTTCTGAAAACCCGGCTCGGTGCAGCTGATGCACGCATAGCCCGCACGCGTGCAGGAGCCCCGGCCATTCCACAGCCGGGTGTTGCAGTCGGCATGCGCCTGGGTGCCCTTGCAGCCCAGGTTTTCCATGGTGCAACCCAAGTCGGATGGATTGAGGGCGCTGGCCTTGTATTCGTAGTATTCGTTGCGGTTGCAACCGTGGTGGGCCAGTTGGTCGGCATAAAAGCGCGGGCGCGCCAGGCTGTCCAGATCGTCGGGGGTGAGCAATCCGGCGCTGACCGCCATGAGCGTTTCCAGCACCCAGTCCGGGTGCGTGGGGCAACCGGCCACGTTCACCACCGGCAGAGCGGCGCGACTGCGAAAGGTGCTGCCCAGCAGGCCGCCGGGGCGGTCGTCTTCAAATTGCAGCCCGCAGGCGTCGGTGGGGTTGGTGCCCCCGGCTGTGACCCCGCCCCAGGCGGCGCAGCTGCCGATGGCCAGCACCTGTTGGGCCAGCGGGGCCAGGTCGCGCACCCAGTCGATCATGGCGCGGCCGGTACCTGCCAATTGGTGAAAACGCCCGCTGCCGTGCGGGCCACGCAGCATGGCGCCTTCGACGCACAACACATCCAGGCGCGTGCGGCCCTGCAGGCAGTCGTCCAGCACGCCGGGCAGGCCGCGCGCATCTTCAAGCGACAGCGCGGGGTGCCACAGCAGGTTCAAGCCCGCACCGCGCAGCATGGCCGCGAAATCCTGCGTGTCGGCACACAGCAGCGACATGCTGCAGCCGCCACAGCCGCCGGATTGGAGCCACAACACGTTCAAGGGCATAGGTGCGCAGGGTGCTTGGGTTTGAAAATGTCAGTCTACAGGCAGGCCACGCACGGGTCGAAGGCCGCGGCCAGCAGGCGAGCCAAGCCCCTATCGTCAGGGGCCAGGCTTGCCACAGCCTGACCGAGGTTTCCTTCGGGGTGAAAGTTCCATTCGGTGGGGGCCAGCACGCGGTAGTCCTGCACCCGGCCCTGGTCATCAATGCGCACGCTGTGCAGCAGCAGCCCACGCGCCATTTCACACCAGGCCACGCCGCAGCCGGTGGCCAGCGTCAGGGCCCCGTGGGCCAGCGAAGCCGGTTGCCCGGCGTGGGCGAGTGCAGCCAACTCCACCAATTCCCGCAGCCGCGATGCCAGTCGCGTCCAAGGGGTCCGCATGACACCGCCTGGATGGCTGCAACGGACCCAAGGCCCGGTTTCGGCGCAACGCCCCAGCCAGGTGGGGTATTGGCAGAAATCAGCATCGTTCCACAGCACATTGGCCAAAGCCCTCAGCGCATCGGCATCGCCAGCGGGCAGCGGCTGCAAAGCCACGGCTGGCAACGCGCACAAGGGTTCGGCGTGCAGCAGGGCCTGCGCCGGGGCGCTGCGAGTTGGTTGCGCATGGCACCAGGCCAGCAAGCTCTGGTCGCTGGCGCAGCGTTCCAGCCAGCTATCCAGCGGTTCGTGCAGCAGCGTGGTTTGCAGCCAGTGCGCCAGGGCACGCATTTGCTGGGTGGCGACGGTCGCATCCTGCGGCACTGCAGCACCCAACGCAACCGGGCAACCTTGCAGCCACGACAGATCGGGTGGCTGCTGTGGCATCAAACGTGCGGGCCAGTCCAGCGCCACGCTGCGCAAATGATCGCGAGTCGTGAGCCACAGCAAATTCTGGTGTGGTGACGAGCCGGACTCCTGCGCCAGCGCAGCGGCATGGGCCTGCTGCGCGCACTGCTGATGGGCATGGGCACAGAGGGTGAACAGGCTGCCCAGACTGCGCAGCAAGCGGGGCAGGTCTTGCCCCTGCAGCAGGCCCGCCAGGCAGCCCGGTGCCAGGATAGGCCGGTGCCCGGTGATGGCCGGTGTGCGGCCGGGGTGAAGCACATACTGGCCGACGATCGCTTCTGCGGGAATAGACGCCACCATGGCGCGCTACCCAACTGCGCCGCGCTGCAGGCTGTGGTGCTGCACCGTCGCGGGTTGGAACAGTGTGCTCAGTGCCGCCAGCAAGGCCCGCGCCTTGTCCGAATGATTCGCCGAGTAGTTGCAGACGTAGACGTCCAGCGTTACGCCGCGGATTTCAGGCCAGGTATGTACGCACAGGTGCGATTCGGCCAGCAAGACGGTTGCGGTGACGCCGCCAGGCCCCTGAGTGCCGGGTGGAAAACCATGCGCGAGCTGGGCCACGGCCTGTAGTCCGACCGCGCGCACGTGCTCCACGCAGGAGGCCAACAAGCGATTGGCGTCGGTCAGCCAGACTGCATCGCACTGGCAGTGGTGGAGGTCGGCGGTGAGATGCAAGCCTTGCATGATCGGCACTGTAGCGCATCACCATGCGTGGGGCTTAGGCACAATCCCACCTATGGCCCCGAATCGACCCCCCACGCACTCGTTCCCACCAGCCATGATCCTGGCCGCGGGGCGGGGCGAGCGCATGCGCCCCCTGACCGATGCCACGCCCAAGCCACTGCTACCGGTGCGCGGCAAGCCTTTGATGCAGTGGCCGCTGGAAGCACTGGCGCGTGCCGGGTGCACCAACGTGGTCATCAACACTGCCTGGCTGGGTGAGCAGATTCCAACCCGGTTTGGTGATGTTTTCACCTACCAGCCCCCGTCAAATGGATCTTCATCGCTATCAAAACAAGAGCATCCAACTTCTACCCAATCGGGGCGAATAGCTTTGCACTATTCGCATGAAGGGCGGGACTTTGGTGCGGCGCTGGAGACCGCTGGTGGCATAGCACGCGCCCTGCCCTTGCTTTGCCCACCCCACCTGGACGGGGTGTTTTGGGTGGCCGCCGGGGATGTATTTGCGCCAGATTTCGTGTTCGCAGCCGAAACTGTGTCCGCCTTTCGGGCACGCAACGACCTGGCACACCTATGGCTGGTGCCCAATCCGGAACACAACCCCCGCGGCGACTTCGGCCTCGCACCCGCTGATCCTGGTGGGCGCGCCGCACAGCGGGCCTTGAACTGCAGCGCCGAGGACCCCGCACCACGTTGGACCTTTAGCACCATCGGGCTGTATCGGGCCGCGTTGTTTGCGCCACCATGGTGTGACATCCCGGTGGGCAACCCACAGGGGCTGCGCGTGGGTCTGGCATCCGTGCTGCGTCGGGCCATAGACCAAGGCCGCGTCAGCGCCGAGCTGTACACCGGGCGCTGGTCGGACATTGGCACGCCCCAGCGTTTGCAGGCCGTTCAAGACGCGTCATAGCAACCAAGGGAGCTACCGTGCACGCGCCCATCCACACCGCCCCCACGGCCGCTGCTGCCCATGAGGGACGGCCTGCCTTGATCTTTGGCGGGCGTGCCCTGCCGGGGTTGTGGATGCTGCCCCTGGCGCTCTCGGTTGCGTTCACGATCTGGGTGGTGTGGTGGGCACAACAAAATGACCGCGCCGAACGCGAAACCGCCCAGCGCGCCCTAATTGCCGACACGCTGAGTCTGGAGGCCCAGTTCAGCGCCCGTCTGGAAGCCGAGACGGCGCGGCTACGCACCATTGCCTTGCGCCTGCCCAGACCTGGACCACACGCCAGCGCCCAGCTGGCGGCCCTGCCGGAAGTTGCTGCCGCACTGGACAAGCGCTGGCTCAGCGTGATTTGGCTGGATGCCGACAGCCGCATCGTAGGCGAAGCGCACCGTGGGGGTGCCGCCAGCAAGCCTGCGGGGGCTCCTGCGCAGGGCATCACGCTGCACCTGGAAGCACCTTTGAGCGATGTACGCCGTCCGCAGACCGGCAAGTTGATCGCACGCTACGACCCTGCCGACCTGATCAAGAGCGACGACTTTTGGTGGCTGGCTGCGCAATACGACGTGCAGCTCATGTCGGGCCTGGAGCAATTGATTGCATCAACAAGCATCGCTGGGCGTCCCGCCACCGGGGAGAGCCACGAGATGCCATTCGAGCCCATTCCCGACGCCAGGCTGCGCCTGACCCAGCGCACCCACCAAGCCCATTGGCTGACAACGCTGCCCGTTGTGTTGACGCTGGGGTTCTTGCTCCTGATCACGGTCGCGAGCTATCTGTTGCGTCGGCAGATGAATCGTGTCGCAGCGGCCGAAGTCGCCTGGCGCAGCGAGGCCGCCTGGCGTCAATCGATGGAAGAATCGGCGCTGGTGGGCTTGCGTGCACGTGACCTACAGGGGCGGCTGATTTTTTCCAATCGAACGTTCTGCGAAATGGTGGGTTACTCCATGGATGAACTGATGGGTGGCCGAGCGGATGCGTTTCTTGCCAACATGGACCCCGTGTCGACGGTTCAGGGACGAACCCATCGGGCGGGCCTCGAAGCGCATTGGACGCACCGTAGCGGCAAGCCACTGGATGTCATGGTATTCGAGTCACCGCTGGTGGATGGGCGAGGCCGACAGGTTGGATGGATGGGCTCGATCGTCGATGTCACCGAGCGCAAGCGTCTCGAAGAACTGGAGCGTCGCCAACGCGAAGTGCTGGCACACCATGCACGGCTATCCACTTTGGGCGAAGTGGCCTCGACTTTGGCGCATGAGTTGAACCAACCGCTGACCAGCATCGTGAGCTACAGCGCCGGACTGGCGCGTGCGCTGGCGCGCCAACCGGGGCAGGACCCGGAACTGGTCGCGGCATCGCACGCCCTGTCACAGCACGCGGCCCAGGCTGGCGCCATCGTGCACCGCATTCGCAGCCGTTTGTCCTTGCGCGAGCCGGTGCTCGAATCTTGCGCCATCAACGACATCGTGGCCGAGGCTGTGCGCCTGCTGCAGCGCGACACAAGCCGGCTGGGCTTGACCGTGGAACAAGAGCTGGATGCCGAGCTGCCCGGGGCGATGGCCGATCGCATCGGCATCGCGCAGGTGGTGTCCAACCTGATCCGCAATGCCTGCGATGCCATGGCCAGCCTGGGTGTCGGCGGCAGCATCCGCGTACGCACCACGGTACAGCAAGCAATGACTGGTCTGGGCGGCGGCCCCTGGGTGGTGGTGGAAGTCTTTGACCAAGGCCCCGGGCTGCAGGGGCAGGATATCGAAACCCTGACCGAACCCTTCTTCACGACCAAGCAAAGCGGCACTGGACTGGGGCTGGCCATCTGCCGATCCATCCTGGAGGCGCATGGCGGTCAGCTCTTTGCCCAGGACACGGAAGAAGGCGCCTGCGTGGGCTTTGCCTTGCGCGCCGCCCCCGAAGCACCGGAGAATGCGCCGCATGGCTGAGCCAACCGTTTTTCTGTGTGATGACGACGAGGGTGTGCGCGCATCCATCGCATTCCTGCTGCGCCAGCATGATGTGCCGGTAGCCACTTTTACCAATGGCGCCCAACTGCTGGACATGCTGCGCACCACACGCCCGTTGCCCCGGGGCATCTGCGTACTCGACGTACGCATGGATCCCATGTCGGGCTTGCAGGTGCACGATGCGTTGATCGCCGAAGGTCTGGATCAGCGCCTGCCGGTGGTTTTCCTGAGCGGCCATGGCGACATTCCCATGGCGGTGGGCGCCATGGCACGCGGCGCTTTTCATTTCGTGGAAAAACCCTATGCCGATGACGACTTGGTGGGGCTGCTGCGCCGCGCCCTGACGCTAGAAGCCCAGTGGCACGCGCGCCTGTCCGAGCAAGACCAGCTGCGTGAACGCTTTCAGGGTTTGTCGCGCCAGCAGATGCGCCTCATGCCACTGGTGGCTGCGGGGGAACTCAACAAGACCATCGCCTGGAAGATGGAGCTGAGCGTGCGCACAGTCGAAGAGCATCGTCGGCGCATCTTTGAACGGCTGCACGTGCACTCCGCAGCCGAACTGGCAACCTTGCTGGCCCAGGCACGGGCCATCGGCGTGCCTATCGAATCAACCGACTCCCACTGAGAGCGGGGCCTTTATTCGGCGGGGACCAGAATCCACAGCAACACGTACAGCAGCAATCCGGTACCAGCCAGGATCACCATCAGTGCAAAGCCCAGGCGCCACACCCAAGAATCCACTCCGGTAAAGCGCGCCAGGCCTCCGCAGACGCCACCGAGCCAACGGTCGTTCAGGGAACGGCGCAGGCCATTGATGCGATTGAATTCCGTTGCGCTGACGCTGCCGCCGCCTTGCAGCAGGCGCGCCTTGGCCTGCTCAAACTCGGCCTGACTGAGGCTGCCGCGGTTGCGCAATTCTTCCAGTTGTTCCAATTCCTGCGCCAAAGACATGGGGTTTTCCTTCGTTCACGGGTACCGCACCGGATGCCAGGGCCTAAGCCCCGCGGGTGCTGTGGCGGTCATCCAGCACCTGGAACATCAGCATAGTGCAGACGCATGACCGCACCAAACCGCTTGCGACGAAAAGCCCCACGGGGTGACTGGACTGCTCAGATCGAGAGCCAGGCCGCAAAGAGGCCCCACGGGCTATGCGCGCGCGCAACCGAGGCCATGTAACCCAGGCACAACAACGCGGCAACCAGGTAGGTGGCCTTCGCTGCGGATGTCTGGGCCCGTTTGAGCGCCATGGTGCCCAGTACGATGTAGAGCAGCAGCAGCAGTATCTTGGTTCCCAGCCAACCCGCCTGCAGCGGATTGAGTTGCAGGATGTGCATCAGCGTCAGCGCGGCCATCAGCAACGCGGTATCGATGCCGTAGCTCGCACGCCGCACCGCCAGCGCCATGGGCCAGGATGCACCGCGCAAGACCGCCAAACCTCGGGCCAGAAACAGGCTGCCACTAACCACGACCAGGCCGATGTGGAGGATACGAATCTGGGGGTAAAAGTCGGTCAATGCCATGGGTGGATCTGCTGCGAGGTGAGCTATTGCACCATGCCTGCCCAATGGCAAGCGGGTCGCGAACGCCCTAAATGCGATAAACTCTCATTTAGATTGTACATTTTGACGATGCCGAACGTTCAACGACTCAGCCAGCTCGCCACAGGCACCCACGCCACGGTGGTACGGGTGCAGCCCGCATCCAGCCACACGGACGCCCACACCCTGGAACGCCTGGGCGAACTGGGGTTTATCCCCGGCGAACCAGTCCAGCTGTTGCAGCGTGGTCCTGGCGGGAGGGAACCGCTTGCGGTGGTAATAGGCGAAACCATGTTTGCCCTGCGCCAACTGGAAGCCGACTGCATCGAGGTCACACCGGCATGAACGCCCACACCGCCACGCTGTCGGCCAGCCCTTGGAACGTAGCGCTGGTGGGCAATCCCAATTGCGGCAAGACCGCCTTGTTCAACCTGCTGACCGGCGCACGCCAGAAAGTGGCCAACTATGCGGGCGTGACCGTCGAGCGCAAGGTCGGCCTGCTGCGATTGCCCAGCGGGCATAGCCTGTCCGTCATCGACCTGCCCGGCATTTACAGCCTGCACCCCGCCACGCCCGACGAGGAGGTGACCCTGGAGGTGATCGAAGGTCGGCGTGTCGGCGAAGCGCCAGTGGATGCCATCGTGGCCGTGGTCGACGCCACCAACCTGCGTATGAACCTACGCCTGGTGCTGGAGCTGGGGCGCCTGGGCCGCCCCATGATCGTTGCCCTGAACATGACCGATGTGGCCCGCAGCCGCGGCTTGGCCATCGACGTGGCCCGGCTGTCCTCGGAGCTGGGTTGCCCCGTAGTGGAAACCGTGGCCGTGCAACACAACGGGCACAGCCAGCTGCTTGTGCAATTGGATCAGGACCTGGCTCGCCAGCAAGGTGCACTGGCGCCAGCGGTACACCCCACACCCCGGAGCAGCGCCGAGATCCAGAAGGAAGTGCGTCGCATCCTGGCCCTGGCCGCCCCGCAGTCGGGGCAAGTGCAACGTTTTCACTTCAAGGTGGACGCCTGGGCCATGCACCCGGTGTGGGGTCTGGTGATCCTGGCGGTACTGTTGTTCCTGGTGTTCCAGGCCGTGTTTTCCTGGGCCACGGTGCCCATGGACGCCATCAAGGCTGCCATGGCTTACTTGGCGGACTGGACAAGCTCGCACATGGACGAGGGCCCGCTGCGCAGCCTGCTGGTAGACGGCGTGATCGCCGGCGCCGGCGGGGTGCTGGTCTTTTTGCCGCAGATCCTGATCCTGTTCTTCTTCATCCTGGTGCTGGAGGATTCCGGCTACCTGCCGCGCGCCGCATTCCTGCTGGACACGCTGATGGGCAAGGTCGGACTGTCTGGACGCGCCTTCATTCCGCTGCTGTCTAGCTTTGCCTGTGCCGTGCCCGGCATCATGGCCACACGCACCATTGCCAACTGGCGCGATCGCCTGGCCACCATCATGATCGCCCCGCTCATGACCTGCTCGGCGCGGCTGCCGGTGTATGCGCTGTTGATCGGCGCCTTCATTCCGGACCGCACGGTAGGACCCTTCAACCTGCGCGGGCTGACGCTGTTCGCCCTGTACGTGGCGGGCGTACTGTCGGCCATGGGCGTGGCCTGGGTGTTCAAGCGCATCTGGATGAAGAGCCGCTACCAGCCGCTGATGCTGGAGCTGCCACCATACCGCCTGCCGGGTCTGCGCAACCTGGTACTGGGCCTGTGGGAGCGTGCCCGCATCTTTTTGCGCCGTGTGGGCACCATCATCTTCGCACTGATGGTGGTCTTGTGGTTCCTCTCCAGCTACCCGGCTGCGCCGGCGGGCGCCACGGGGGCTGCCATCCAGTACAGCATGGCCGGGATGCTGGGGCATGCGCTGGAGCCGGTGTTCGCGCCGATTGGCTTCAACTGGCAGATTGCCATCGCCCTGGTGCCCGGAATGGCCGCGCGCGAGGTGGCGGTAGGCGCGCTAGGAACGGTGTATGCACTGTCGGCTGCCGGTGAATCGGTGGCGAACGAGCTCGCTCCCGTAATCGCCCAAGACTGGTCACTGGCAACGGCACTATCCTTGCTGGCCTGGTACGTGTTTGCGCCCCAATGCATTTCCACACTGGCGGTGGTCAAGCGCGAAACCAATAGTTGGCGCTATCCCCTGCTGATGACAGCCTACATGTTTGCCCTGGCCTATCTGGCATCCTTTGCCACCTACCGCCTGAGCCTGTGGCTGGGAGCCTGAACATGCAACACCTTATCGTCTATTGCATCGTGCTGGCCTGTGGCGCGTACGCGCTGTGGGTGCTGATGCCTTCGGCCCTGCGCCGAATCCTGGCGGCGCGACTCGTGCGCCTGCCGCTGGGCAGTGTCTGGCGACAGCGCATGCAACAGGCCGCGAAGCCCGCCTCGGGTTGTGACTGCAGTGGGTGTGATGCAGTAGTGGACAAGCGCAACATGACAAACCCTCGACGCGTGATCCGCCTGCATAGCCAGCACCGAGACTGAAATGGCTCGATTCGGGCCCTGAATCAGCGCGGGGGCATCTGGCGTCCCAACTGCCATTTGACCAATTCAAACCAGAGAAGACCCAGCGCGACATAACCCAGTGCTGCCAGCCACAAGCTCGGGGGCGGCACCGCAAAGGCGAACAACCGGCTGACCACGGGAATGGTCAGAACAGCGCCCAGCAGGGCCAGGGTCAGCAGACTGATCCACACAAAAGACGGGTTGTCCACGGCGGGCCTATGCAGGCTCCAGGGCTCCCAGGACCGGTTCACCAGAATCAAGCCCAGGTTGGACAAAACCAGAACCGTGAAGACCATTGCACGCGCTGCGTCGTCCGACTGCGTGGCACCTCGGGTAAGCGAAAACACCGCCAGCAAAATTGCCAGAAGACCAACCCCTTGCCACACACCACGCGCCAACACGACCCGATCAAACAGCCGCATACCGGCGCTGCGCGGCGGAACATGCATGGCACTGGCCTCCAGCGCTTCCGCCTCAAACACCACAGAACAGGCTGGATCGATGATGAGTTGCAGGAACAGGATGTGCACAGGCAAAAGCAGCAAGGGCCACCCCAGCGCGACCGGCAGCAGCGACAAGCCCACGATGGGTACGTGCACCGCGATCACGAACACGATGGCCTTGCGCAGGTTGGCAAACACCCGTCGTCCGTAGCGCACGGCGGTCACCAGCGACGCAAAGTCATCATTGAGCAGGACCAGGTCCGCGGCCTCACGCGCCACATCCGTGCCGCGCGCGCCCATGGCAACGCCAATGTGCGCGGCCTTCAGGGCCGGTGCATCATTGACACCGTCACCAGTCATGGCCACGACCTCACCCCGCGAACGAAAGGCTTGCACTAGGCGCAGTTTCTGCTGCGGCTGCACGCGGCAGAAGACATGCACATCAGCCAACCGGTCGCGCAGGGCCGCGTCGTCCAGGGTATCCAGTTCGGTTCCCGTCAACACCGCACCATTGCCACCCAGACCTGCCTGCGCCGCAATGGAAACCGCAGTGGATGGGTGGTCGCCAGTGATCATGACCACCCGGATGCCGGCGCGGCGGCACTCGGCAATGGCCTGGGGCACATCGGGCCGCAAGGGGTCTTCCAGTGCAATCAGGCCAAGGAATTCAAAATCGAAGTCGTGCTGGTTTCCTGGCAGCTCTGCGGCGTCAAATGTGGCCTGCGCCACGCCCAGCACCCGCAGCCCCGCTCCTGCCATGGCGGCAACCTGCTGCGCTATGGCGTGGGCATGCGCGGCCTCCAGGTGGCACAGGTCCACAATGGCTTCCGGAGCGCCCTTGGCCGCGATGAGGCGCTCGCGCCGATCGGGCGACTGCCAGACACGCGACATGGCCAGCATTTCACGCGACAGGGGATAGTCCTCCACCAGGGTCCAGTCGGAATGCAGGTGTTCGGTATTGGCCAGCAGGCGCTGCCCCCCGTCGGCGATGGCGCTTTCCATCGGATCAAACGCGCGGCGGTGACTGGCCAGCACCGCGTATTCCAGAACGCCATGCAAAGACTCCTGTAACGGGCGGGACGCGTCACGGACCGTGTCGTAGCTGTCGACCTCGCACCACAGTTGGCGCACCGCCATGCGGTTGCTGGTCAGCGTGCCCGTCTTGTCCACACACAAGACCGTGGTGGCGCCCAGCATTTCGATGGCGGGAATGCTGCGCGCGAGGACGTTCTCCCGCGTCAGCCGCCAGGCGCCCAGCCCAAGAAAGATCGTGAGTACGACCGGCAGTTCCTCCGGCAGGATCGCCATGGCCAGCGTAAGCCCGGCCAGCAAACCCCGCAATGCATCTCCGGTGGTGGCCCAGTAGGTGATGGCCAGCACGGTCGCCAGTGCCAGCCCGGCCAGGGCAACCCGTTTGACGATGCTTTGGGTCTCACGCTGCACCGGTGTGACTTCACTATCGAGGGCCGCAAGGGACTGCCCGATACGCCCCAATGCGCTACGCGGCCCCGTGGCTATGACGATCCCACGGGCAGTACCCTGAGTCACCAACGTGCCCGAGTACACCTTGGTGGGGTCACCCAGCGCTTGCGCCGCGCCGACGTCGGCGACATCTGCGACGGCCAGTTTGTCCACCGGAACCGATTCGCCGGTCAGCAGCGACTCGTCCACCATCAGATTGGAGGCGGTCCGCAATTGCAGGTCGGCTGGTACACGGTCGCCTTCGGCCAAGACAACCACGTCCCCACAAACCAGTTCACGCCCCGCCAGACGCACCAGTTGCCCGTCGCGCACAACCAGCGCACGGGGACTGGACAGGTCCCGCAGGGCATCCAGCGAACGTTCGGTGCGCTGCTGCTGGACAAAGCTGATGCCCATCACCACGAACACAAAGCCCAGCAGCATCGCTGCATCGCGGCGGTCGCCCAGCAGCATGTAAATGGCCCCACAAGCCACCAGCAACAGGAACATCGGTTCCGAGACGACCTCCACCAGCACGCGCACAACGCTACGCGGCTTGGATGCCGGCAACTCATTGGGCCCGTCTTGCGCCAACCGTTGGTAGGCCGCGTCTGCGGTCAACCCGCCCTGTAGATCGGTGTCACGGGCGGTGGTGGGCTCTGTCGACGCGGTCATGGCATCCGGAAGTCAGGGGGTCCGCGTCACCGTCTGCTGCGCGTGATCCAGGTCGGGCCGCTTCCAGGGGTCGACGTGGGTCATCAGGTTGAGCACACGGTGGCGCTGCAGCACACGTTGGCGCGCCGCCACAGCAATGTCGTGACCGGCTTCCACGGTGATGGCGGCATCGACTTCGATATGCGCATCGACCACGATCATGTCGCCCATCTTGCGCGTGCGCACGTCATGCACACCAGCCACGCCGGGGGTGTCGAGCAACGTTTGACGGATGGCCTGGACCTCTTGCTCATCCACGGCGCGGTCCATCAGGTCGTGCATGGCACTCCAGCCGAACTCCCAGCCCATTTTGGTCACCATGAAGCCCACGATCAACGCAGCAATAGGGTCCAAAATGGGGTAACCAGCCAGGTTGCCAACAATGCCCAAGGCCACCACCAGGGATGACGCTGCATCGGAACGAGCGTGCCAGGCATTGGCAACCAACATGCTGGACTTGACCCGCTTGGCCACCGCCAGCATGTAGCGAAACAAGGTTTCCTTGGCCACCAGCGCACCGCAGGCCACCCACAGGGCCACGCTGTGAACCTGGGGTACGTTTTCGGGCGCCTCCAACTTGCGAAAGGCCGACCACAACATACCTACGCCCACGACGAGCAGCAGTAGCCCCAGCACCAGGGAAGCCGCAGTCTCAAAGCGCTGGTGGCCGTAGGGGTGGTCCTCGTCCGCGTCCTTCTGGCTGTGATGACTGGCCAGCAGCACCACAAAGTCGGCCACCAGGTCCGACAGGGAGTGAATGCCATCGGCGATCAGGCCTTGGGACTTGGCGAAGATACCTACGACGATCTGAGTGGCGGTCAGCAGCAGGTTGACCACCACACTGACCCAAGTGCTGCGCTGTGCCGCACGTGATCGCGCTGCGTTGCCTTGCGGATCTTCGGAATCTTCAGTTGTCGGAGTGAACTGCATAACGCTGATTCAATTGGGGCTGCTGGTTTTTGCGCATTGTGCAGCACCGGGCTGCGTCAACACCCTATTCCCGCCAGTGCGGTACCATGGACATGTTGCTCGATTGCGCTTCGGGCAGTGCATCCTTTGGAGGTGTCATGACTTGGCGGCTGGTGCGATGGGGGCTTGGCGTTCTGGTGCTGGGTGCAGCCCTGTCTGCTGCACAAGGTCAGCCCCTGCGCGTTCTCACCGAAGAGTTCCCTCCCTATAACTACACCGAGGCCGGACAGATTACCGGTTTTTCCACCGAAGTGGTGCGCGCCACCTTGGCCGAGGCCAAATTGCAAGGCGACTTTCAGTCCTTACCCTGGGCGCGGGCCTATGCCACGGCGCAAAGCGACCCCGACGTCCTGATCTACTCGATTGGTCGTACCGCGCAACGCGAGAAGTTGTTCAAATGGGTGGGCGTGATTGCACCAACACAGTACTACCTGTTCTCCCTCCCCCAGCGCAACCTGAAGCTGCAGCGCCTGGAGGATGCGAAGGAATACCAGATCGCCACCGTCAATGAAGACGTGGGGGAGCAGTACCTGATTAGCAAAGGTTTCAGCAAGGGTCAGAACCTGCAGTCCAGCGTGAAGTACGAGCTCAACTACGAGAAGCTCAAGCGCCATCGGGTGGACCTGTGGATCATGTCCGAATTGACAGCCGCGTTCCTGGTCCGGCAAGCTGGCGATGATCCAACGACCATGCTGGCACGCAGCCTGGCCATCAACGATCTCGGTGGCGACGGGTATTACATGGCGTTCAGCCTGAATACGCCCGACGCATTGGTGGAACGCATGCGCAAAGCACTTGCCGCCATCAAGCGCAATGGAACTTACGACATGCTCAGAAAGAAGTGGTTGTAACGGGCTCCAACATGGACAAACCGGTTTTTTCGCCGAACCGATCGCTGGCTATACGGTTGGTGCTGGCCGCCTTTGTTTTCTGTCTGCTGTACACGGGAGTGGCCGTTGGGGTACACATGTACGGCACCTGGAAGGAGTCCTGGTCGGCCATGGATTCCAATCTGAAGCTGATCGAGGATGCCTACCAACACACCCTGAGCAAGGCGGTCTGGGAGATGGACCGGGAGGCGTTGCAAGCCCACATTGATAGCGCCGCCCAAATTCCCACAGTTGGTCGCATCAGCATGACCATACGGTCTTCGCAGCGTGCGCCTGAAATCCTGCAACGCGAAGCTTCCGGGTGGAGCCCTTCATCATTGGCACCTACACGGCGGCTGGAACTGGTGTATGTGCCATACCCTGGGGGCATGGAGCATGTGGGCGAGTTGGTGCTGGAAGGTGACGAACGTCTTTTGTGGAGTCAGCTACGCAGTCAAACTCTCGCCACGACACTGACACAGTTGTTGCAGTCGCTGCTGGTGGCTGGGCTGGTGATGGCAGTATTTAGCCGCACAGTCACCACGCACGTCCGGCACATTGCGCAACACCTGAGCGGGCTGACACCGGAGACCATGGGTCAAGAGCTGCGGTTGGCGCGCAGTCCGGCTTTGGACGACGAACTCACCATGCTGGAGCGCGGCGTCAACCAATTGCAGATCAAGCTCACCGACCACCTGGCTCAGCTGCGGCGGTACGAGACCGAGTTGGGCGCGCACCGCGACCACTTGGCCGAGTTGGTGTTGGCACGCACCGCGGAGCTTGAATCATTGACCGAGGTGCAGCAGCTGGTACTAAGTTTGTCCAACCGGCTGATCCACGCACCGCATGCGTCATTCGCCACAACCCAGAAAGAGTGCCTGCAAGAAGTGGCGAACCGTTTGGGAGCCAACCATGCCCTGTGGCTGGTGCCCACGGACGACAATGACGGCTTCTGCATCCATGCCGACTGGCGTGAAGGTGAATGGGGACCAACCTCTGTAGAGCCCCTACTGGCGCAGGTTCCTCAGCGACTGGAGCGCGAGGAACTGCTGTTCTTCTATAGCCAAGCCGAGATGGGACGCAGTCTGACTGCCGATGAACTGCATCTGTTTGCCAGCCAGCCCGTAGGTGCCTGCGCGATGGCATTGCTGCGTAGTGATGATGAAGACTATGGCATTTTGTTTGTCGGCAAACCATTGGGGCGCGGAGAATGGCCGACCGAAGACCGAGCCCTGATGGCGATGGCCGCTCAGATGCTGCTGCACAGCGTGCGCCACCAACACCAGGTCGAACACATCCTGGCCACGCAGGAAGCGCTGCGTGCCTTGAACCAGCAGCTGGAGGCGCTGTCCATGCACGATGCGCTGACCGGACTCGCCAACCGCCGGCATTTTGACCTGGTCAAGATCGACGAATTCCAGCGCGCCTTGCGCAATCGCCAACCCTTGAGCGTGCTGGTGTGCGACATCGATCGTTTCAAGGAATACAACGACTTGTACGGTCACTCGCAAGGCGACAATTGCCTGCGCAGCGTGGCCTGGGCCATGGACTCCAGCATTGTGCGCAGCGGTGACACATTGGCTCGCATCGGTGGCGAGGAATTTGCGGTGCTGTTGCCGGGGACGGGCGAAGCCGCTGCGCGCCAGGTGGCCGAACGCATTCGCGAAGCGGTTTTTGCCCTGGATCTGGAGCATGAAGGCGCAGACGCCAGGCGTGTCACGGTCAGCATCGGCGTGGCGCAGATGCGGTTTGGCAAGACCCCCAATTTCGATGCCCTGTTTGACGCTGCGGACCAAGCGTTGTACCGTGCCAAGCAGGGTGGCCGCAACCGCGTTGAAGGCCAGGTTTTCTCATGACCCCCTGACAAGGAGATTCCCATGCGACACGATGCCCGGATGTTGTTGCGAGGTGCGTTGATTGGTGGTGCAGCGGCGCTGTGGAGTGCCTGGATTGGGGCGCAAACCATTTATGGCGTAACCGAGACGACACCCTATACCTACCTGCGCGGCGACCGGGTCCAGGGTAGTGTCACGGAAGTCGTGGAAAAGACCTTGCAGGCCGCGCAGCTACGGGATTACCAGATTAGGCTGTATCCGTGGGCACGTGCCTACGACATGGCACTGAAGGAACCCAACGTGCTGATCTTCCTGATCGCGCGAACGTCCGCACGGGAAACGCAGTTCAAGTGGGCCGGGGAAATCATGAAAATCCAGTACCACCTGTTTCGGCTGAAAAGCCGGGGGGATGTGACGGTAAGCAAACTTGACGATGCCCGCGCCTATGTGATTGGCGTGATGCGCGACGATGTGCGCCAGCAGTACCTGCAGTCCAAGGGGTTTCAGAAGCTGGCCGTTTCGGCGCAGTGGCTTGACAACTTCAACAAGCTTATCAAGCAGCAGGTAGATCTGGTCCCCTTGACCGAAGACGATGCCACCAACCTGTGCAAGCAAGCCCAATTCGACTGCAACCAGCTCGAGCGCGTCCTGACGCTGGACGAGGCCTCGACGGGTCTGTACATGGCCTACAGCAACGCCACCGATGATGCGGTGGTGCAGCGCACCCGTACGGCATTCGACAAACTCAAGGCCGACGGTATCGTGCGCCGCATTCTCGAAGCCAAGCCTTGATTTCATGCATAACCCTATGCCGTATTGCCATGAAAGTGTGGGAATTACGGGCTGCGTTGAAAGCTAGCGTCTAGGGTTGGGGCCCTAAAATGAAATCGAGCCCGTGAATGGGCGGCGCATCCGGACTTCCATTCGTCACCGGTGCGCGAGCAAAAGGACGCCCCATGTCACCCCAACAGCCTCTCGCCCCCAAAGCCCCGGTTTCCAACTCCGCCGAGAAGAAGGCCCAGTTGCGCCACTCTGCACTGGAATACCACGAGTTCCCGACGCCTGGCAAGATTGCCGTCACGGCCACCAAGCAGCTCATCAACCAGCACGATCTGGCCCTCGCCTACTCGCCCGGCGTGGCCGCTCCGTGCGAGGAGATCGTCAAGGACCCCAACAACGCCTTCAAGTACACCAGCCGCGGCAACCTCGTGGCCGTGGTCACCAACGGCACGGCCGTACTGGGCCTGGGCGATATCGGTCCGCTGGCATCCAAGCCGGTCATGGAAGGCAAGGGCGTGCTGTTCAAGAAGTTCGCCGGTATCGACGTGTTTGACATCGAAATCGACGAGAAGCGCGACCTCGACCGCCTGGTCGACATCATCGCCTCGCTCGAACCCACCTTTGGCGGAATCAATCTGGAGGACATCAAGGCCCCGGACTGCTTCTATGTCGAGCGCAAGCTGCGCGAGCGCATGAAGATTCCGGTCTTCCACGACGACCAGCACGGCACGGCCATCTGCGTCGGAGCGGCCATTCTGAACGGCCTCAAGGTTGTGGGCAAGAAGCCTGCCGACGTCAAACTCGTCACCTCGGGCGCCGGTGCTGCGGCCCTGGCCTGCCTGGGGCTCCTGGTCAAGCTGGGCATTCCGCGCGAGAACATCTGGGTCACTGACCTGGCCGGATTGGTGTACGAGGGCCGCACCGAACTCATGGACGAGGACAAGGCCCAATTCGCCCAGAAGACCGATCAGCGAACCCTGCGCGAAGCCATCGCCGGGGCGGACATCTTCCTGGGCCTTTCTGCAGGCGGGGTCCTGAAGGCTGACATGCTCAAGACCATGGCCCCAAAGCCGCTGGTCTTTGCCCTGGCCAACCCCACCCCGGAAATCCTGCCCGAGGAAGCCCACGCCGCGCGCGACGACATCATCATGGCCACCGGGCGTACCGACTACCCCAACCAGGTCAACAACGTCCTGTGCTTCCCCTACATCTTCCGCGGTGCGCTAGACGCAGGCGCCTCCACCATCACGCTGGAGATGGAGATTGCGGCTGTGCACGCCATTGCCGAGCTGGCCCAGGCCGAGCAAAGCGAGGTGGTAGCAGCAGCCTATGTGGGCGAGAAGCTGGCCTTTGGTCCCGAATACCTGATTCCCAAGCCGTTTGACCCGCGCCTGATGATGAAGATCGCCCCGGCCGTGGCTAAAGCGGCTGCCGACAGCGGCGTGGCCCTGCGCCCCATCGCCGACCTAGACGCCTACCGCGACAAGCTGCAGACCTTTGTCTATGCCTCGGGCACCACCATGAAGCCGATCTTTACGGCGGCCAAGAAAGCGTTGAAGAAGCGTGTGGCCTATGCCGAGGGCGAGGATGAGCGCGTGCTGCGTGCCGCGCAGATCGTGGTGGACGAGCGCTTGGCGCTGCCCACGCTCATCGGGCGACCGAAGGTCATTGCCGAGCGCGTGGAGAAGTTTGGCCTGCGCCTGAAGGAGGGTCAGGACTACAACGTGGTCAACGTCGAGCAAGATCACCGTTACCGCGACTTCTGGCAAACCTACCACCGCATGACCGAACGCAAGGGCGTGACAGTACCGGTAGCCAAGATTGAAATGCGCCGACGCCTGACCCTGATAGGGTCCATGCTGCTGCACAAAGGCGATGTGGACGGCCTGATTTGTGGAACCTGGGGCAGTACGTCCTTGCACCTGCAGTACATCGACCAGGTCATTGGCAAGCGAGCAGGAACTAGCGCAGACGATGTGCAGATCTATGCATGCATGAACGGCCTGATGCTACCCAACCGCCAGGTATTCCTGGTCGATACCCATGTCAACTACGACCCCAGTGCACGTGAGCTGGCCAAGATCACGGTGATGGCGGCCGAAGAAATGCTCCGCTTTGGCATCAAGCCCAAGGTGGCATTGCTATCCCACTCCAGCTTTGGCAGCAGCAACGAGCCCAGCGCCGTCAAGATGCGCCAAACATTAGCCCTGCTGCAGGAGCAGGCACCGTGGCTGGAGGTGGACGGTGAAATGCACGGTGACGTAGCCCTGGACGGCGCCGCACGCGCCGCCCTGATGCCCAACAGCACCCTGCACGGCGATGCCAACCTGCTGGTACTACCCAACATCGACGCGGCGAACATAGCGTACAACCTACTGAAAACCGCAGCGGGCGGCAACATTGCCATCGGCCCAGTTTTGCTGGGTGCAGCCAAGCCGGTGCACGTTTTGACCGCATCCACCACCGTCCGACGCATTGTCAACATGACGGCGCTGACTGTGGCTGATGCCAATGCCGTTCGCTCTAGCTAAAAACGCAAGCTAGTACTAACTTCAAAAAGTATAATCCGGATCAATATTGCCTATTTTTTAGGCATGGTCTTGCTTTTTTTCACGAAATCGGCCACACTTACACCCTTGAAAGTTCCGGGTTAACCTGGGTCACGAAAGAGGGTTCATGGTGCGCAGCGGTGTTCTGAAGTTAGTGCTTGCCAGCATCATGCTGGGCCTAACCGGGGTGCACACGGGTACCCTGGCACGCGAGACGCCCACCACTGAAACGGTGGCGATAAGCCAGTTGCCGCCACAGGGCATCACAACGTACCAGTTGATTCTTCAAGGCGGCCCGTTTCCGTACGAGAAAGATGGCGTGGTGTTTGGCAATCGGGAACGGTTGCTGCCCAGTGAGAAGCGGGGGTACTACCGTGAGTACACGGTACCAACACCCGGTGCTGCCCACCGAGGGACTCGTCGAATCGTCTGTGGCGGGCCTGCGACCACGCCCGATGCCTGTTTTTATACGGCCGATCACTATGCGAGTTTTCGCCGGATCGTGCCCTGAGTTGAATGTGTATTTTTGAGAAAGAGACGCGGGGATGGAAACACCACTTCGAACAGTCAGGACCAATATTGTTCAGTCGATCCGTGCTTTTCGGGTTGCCGACCTGCAAGATGCAGCGCAAACCCTCGGGCACCATTTCCTGTACGCCAACCTGGCGCATGCCCAGACCAAACAAGACGTGCTGGACTTGATCGGCCAGCAGTTCAAGCTACCGTCCACGGTCAGCAAGAACTTCGATGCCCTTTATGACGCGATGACCGATCCGGTACACAAGTCCGGTCCCCAACCCGGTTTCATTGCCGTTCTGGAGCACATTCCTGCCAACGTGAAGTTTGACAAGGAAGCGCGCGAGCAGCTGCTAGACATCTTCCGCGACACTGCCGACTATTGGGGGGACCGAAAGATTCCGTTCCGGTGTTTCTATTCTTTTCTGTAGCCCGTTCTGCACAAACCAGCCAAGCAGAACGGGCGAACGAGGCTAGCACCGTAGGCGCCGCAGGTCCCTGCGTTGCCAATATCGAAGTCGGCGACAGTGGCGAGAAGATGCCCACCGACAAACTGGTGGACGTGTCGCCCTTGGCGCTGCGCATGAGCAGTCCCTTCAACTCAGGGTATTGGCTCAACGCCGCCTGACCAAGCGCGCCGTCTGAAAACAGCCCATGCTCGCATGGGCTGTTTTTTTGTGGCTCCGCGCTACCATTGGGCTACTTTTGTAGCCGATCCATGGGTTTTCTGGCCAAACTCCTGCCAACAGGCGTCAAGCAGTGGTTGCTTGCCGCCCTGGGCGCGCGCATGGATGAGCGTTTCGCTCGGGTCTTTTATGCCAGCCCGGATTGGGTGGTCATCACACGGGTTTCCGATGGCCGGGTGGTCGAGGCCAACCATGGATTCCAGGTGATCAGCGGCCATGCCCCGGACGAGGTGGTTGGCAAGCGCATGTCGGAGCTCAATGTCTGGGTGGACTTGCAACAGCGCGCAGAACTGGTGCAGACCCTGATGCAGTCCGGTTTTGCCAACGAGCGCCTGGTGCAACTGCGTCGGCGTGATGGTGCCATCCTGGACTGCATGGTCAATGCGGCGTTGATCGACATCGACGGCGTGCCTCGCTCGCACGCGGTCTGGATTGCGCGGGATGTCACCGAGCAGAACGCCGTCCATGAGCAGTTCCAGGCCACATTCCGCCTGACGCCCGATTTCATGTCCATTTCGCGGCTGCGCGATGGCACGTACGTCGACGTCAACGATGCCTTCGAGCGCATCACGGGCAAACGCCGCAGCGAGGTGCTGGGTCGGACTTCGACCGAACTCGGAATCTGGGCCGATCCGCCAGCGCGTGACGTGCTGGTCGCCAAGATCCGTTCCGAGGGTTCCGTATACGAATACCCGATCCGCATCATGGCGCGAGACGGACAGGTGCGCGAGGCGCTGGTCAATGCCGTTATCTTTGAGACACGGCGGGAACAATTGATGATTGCCCTTCTGCGTGACGTCACCGATGCGCAGGCGGCAGCCCGCGCCTTGCGCGAGAGCGAAGCACGTTTTGCACGTCTGTTCGAGCAATCACCCCTGCCCATGAGTTACTGCAGCGATGCCGATGACTTTTCCACCAACCACTGGAATGCTGCCTGGTTTGCGACATTCGGGTTCGACGCGGTGTCGGCCCAAGGTCGCTCGGGTACCGATTTGGGTATCTGGGTACAGCCCGAACAGCGTCGCGCACTACTGGAGCGCGCCATGCACGGAGAACCGGTCAGCGACGTGGAAGTCCGCATGCGCCACTCCAACGGCGCCCTGCGCTGGATTTCGCTGTCTGCTCGCCCGTTCGTGGAAGCACAGCGCACCTTGATCGTACTGAGTTATTTCGACATCACCGAGCGTCGCCACGCCCAAGAGGAAATCGAGGCCCTTAACGTTCGACTGGAGGAACGCGTGGCGCAGCGCACCGCCGATCTACAAGCAGCCAACCAGGAACTGACCCAGACGCTGGAGGCCCTGCACGTGGCCAAGGACCAACTGGTCCAGTCCGAAAAGCTCGCCGCCCTGGGTGCTCTGGTCGCAGGTGTGGCGCATGAACTCAATACCCCCATCGGTAACGCCCTCACGGTGTCCACTTCGCTGGAATACCGATTGCAGGAATTCGAGACCGCCATGGCACAGGGACTCAAACGTTCGGACCTGCAGAACCTGCTGGACGACACCCGCCAAGCCAGCGACATCCTGACCCGCAACCTCACCCGCGCGGGTGCCCTGGTCACTAGTTTCAAGCAGGTTGCGGTTGACCAGACCAGCGCGCAACGCCGCCAATTCGAGCTGGCCGAGTTGGTGGCCGAGATCGTGCTGACCCTCACCCCCAGCACGCGCAAGGCGGGATGCCAGATCGAGGTCGAAGTGCCCGAAGGCATGGCAATGGACAGCTACCCCGGTGCCTTGGGCCAGGTGCTGGCCAACCTGATCAACAACGCCATGGTGCACGGCTACGAAGGCGTTCGCGAGGGCCGCATCATCGTACGCGCCGAACGCGCTGGCGACGACAGCATTGTGCTGTCGGTACAGGACTTTGGCCGCGGCATTGCGCCCGATCACCGCAACCACATCTTCGAACCCTTTTTCACCACCCGCATGGGCCAGGGCGGCTCCGGCCTGGGGCTGCACATCGTGCACAACCTGGTCAGCCAGGTCCTTGGGGGGCGTATCGAGTTCACCAGTGAAGTTGGCCACGGAACCCGCTTTCGTGCCACGCTGCCGGTGCATGCCCCAAACGTCGCCCCAAACCCCCACCCACCCCTGCCGCGATGATGCCCTTGCAGGCCCTGCGCCTGCGGGGATCGGCGACACTACGCCCTTGCCTTTGAAAGCCACCATGACGACCGCACACCCCGATATCGAGATTTCCGAAGAACTGGTCCGCAAATTCGACAAGCTCGGCCCGCGCTATACCTCCTACCCCACTGCCGATCGATTCCAGAGCGGATTTGGCGATACGGACTACCGCCAGTTCCTGCAGTCCCGGGCGGGACGAAGTGACAACCCACCGCTGTCGATCTACATCCACCTGCCCTTTTGCGAGTCGCTGTGCTATTTTTGCGCTTGCAACAAGATCATCACCAAAGACCACAGCCGCGTTGCCGAATACCTGACTTACCTGGACAAAGAGATGGAACTGGTGGCCCAGTCCATCGGCGAAGACCGCCGCACGGTGCAGCTGCATTTGGGTGGCGGCACTCCGACCTTTTTCAACGGCGACGAGCTGCGCGCGCTGATGGCCACCATTCGCAAGTACTTTGTCTTCACCGACGATGCCGAACTGGGTGTGGAAATCGATCCGCGCACCGTACACGGCGATACCTTGGCCTTGCTGGCCGAGTTGGGCTTCAACCGCAACAGCTTCGGCGTGCAAGACTTCGACCCCGCCGTGCAACAGGCCGTCAACCGCATCCAGCCGCTACCCATGGTGGAAGAGGCCGTGCGGGCCAGCCGCGCCAACGGTTTTGAGTCCATCAACGCCGACCTGATCTATGGCCTGCCCAAGCAAACGCTGGAGAGCTTTGGGCGCACGCTGGACCATCTGATCGCGGTCTCCCCCGATCGCATTGCCCTGTACAACTACGCCCACCTGCCTGCACGCTTCAAGGCGCAGCGCCTGATCAACGAGAGCGACCTCCCCAGTGCCGAGCTGCGCCTGCAGATTTTCCTGATGTCCATGCGCCGCCTGCTCGACGCTGGCTATGTCTACATCGGGCTGGACCACTTCTCCAAGCCCGACGACGAGCTCAACCGGGCGCGCCTGAACGGTAGCCTGCACCGCAACTTCCAGGGCTACACTACCCGCGCCGAATGCGACCTGATCGGGTTTGGCGTATCGGCCATCAGCAAGGTGGGGCGTTCGTACGCGCAGGCCGTGCGCACCGTGAGCAGCTACTACCAGCACCTGGACGCAGGTCAGCTCCCCATCGACAGGGGCTTTGCCCTGACGCAGGATGACGTGCTGCGTCGCGACGTGATCATGACCCTGATGTGCTCGGCAACGGTGGACTTCGCGGCCGTATCGAGCCGCTATGGCATCGACTTTTGCAGCTACTTCGCCCCTGAACTCGAACGTCTACAACCCTATGCCGAAGCCGGTCTGATCACGCTGGATGCAGAAGCCATTCGCATCACGCCCAAGGGTCGCATGTTCGTGCGTGCCAGCGGCATGGTGTTCGACACCTACCTGGGCAAGCCGACGACCTCGACCTACTCCAAGATCATCTAGGAACCTTGACGATCGGAATGGCACGCGGCGGCGCTGCCTGGGGGATGGCCATCATGCCACCGACCACGAGTTGATCCAGCGTGACGGCATCGAGCACCGCCAGAAAAGCCTGCGTGGCGCGGGCCAGGGCCGACTCAAGCCTGCAAAATGAGGCAAACACACACTGGTTGTCATCCCCCATGAAGCATTCGGCCATGTGGAAATCGGTTTCCGTCACGCGCACCACCTGACCCACATTGATGGTCTGGGGCTCGCGTCCCAGTTTCAAGCCACCGCTGCGCCCGCGGATGGTGGTGACCAACCCCAACTGGCCCAGATGGTGCACGACCTTGGTCAGGTGGTTCTTGGAGATGTGGTGCAGGTCCGCAATGTCCTGAATGGTGATGAGCTGGTCCCGGTGCGCGGCCAGATGCATCAGGGTCCGCAGGGCGTAGTCGGTGTAGGTGGTGAGTCGCATGGGCCGAGGGGGTGTCAGTCAGGGCTACTGCGGGCCATTCTATAGAGAACGGCTGACGCGCAGATTGCTACGCTATTCATAGCGACACTACGAGCGAATACGGGGGCTGAACGCCGATTATTCGCAAGAACATCAAAACAGCGCCTGGACCTGACCTTACGACGCCGACCCCGCACAAGCCTGCGCCAGCGCCAGGTAGTGCGCCACCGGCACTTCCTCGGCTCGCCGTTGCACGTCAAAAGCCCCGGCATAACCACGCGCATCGAGCCAACGACCCAGGGTGTGGCGCAGCAGCTTGCGCCGCTGGCTGAAGGCCACTTGCACCAGCTCTTCCAGCGTCGCGGGGTCCAACGCAACCGGTTCGCGGTGCGGGACCATGCGCACCACAGCGCTATCCACGCGCGGCGGGGGGTCGAAGCTCTCGGGTGGTACGGCCAGTACGTTTTCCATGGCATAGCGCCACTGCAGCATCACACTCAGGCGTCCGTACGCCGCGGTGCTGGGTTGGGCCACCATGCGGTCGATCACCTCTTTTTGCAGCATGAAGTGCTGGTCTTCGATGGCGTCCACCGTCTCCAGCAGGTGAAAGAGGATGGGGGTGGAAATGTTGTAGGGCAGGTTGCCCACCACGCGCAGGCGCACCGCGGGCCCGGCACGGCCAGCCAGGGCCCGGAAGTCCACCTTGAGCACATCAGACTCGACCACTTCGAGCTGGGGGTGTGCACGCAGCCGCGCGGCCAGGTCGCGGTCCAATTCAATCACGGTCAGCTGGCCGATACGCTCCACCAGAGGTTGAGTCAGTGCGGCCAGGCCCGGCCCGATCTCCACCACGCGCTGGCCGGGCTGCGGGTTAATGGCACGCACAATGGCATCGATGATGCCCATGTCGGTCAGGAAATGCTGACCGAAGCGTTTGCGGGCAATGTGCTTCACTGCGGGGGCTCGCGCATCTCCACAAACGCGTTGCCGCGCACTTCCTTGGCCCATTCGGCAAACGCATTGTCATAGCGGGCTTCGCGCAGCTTGGCGCGGGCCTGTTCGCGCAGCTCCGTTTGCGTGAGTTCGACGCGGCGGCGTTCCAGCAACTGGATGAGGTGCACGCCAAAGCGCGAGACCACGGGCATGCTGATTTGCCCATCGCCCAAGCGATTCATGGGCTCTTCGAATTCGGGCACAAACATGCCAGGCGGTGCCCAGCCCAGGTCACCACCTTGCGCAGCGGAACCATCCTGCGAAAACTCTTTGGCCAGGTCTTCAAAACGGGCCTTGCCAGCCAGGATGCGTGTGCGCATGTCGGTCAACCGCGCCACGGCCGCGTCTTGCGTAAGCTGCGCAGAGGGGCGCAGCAGGATGTGGCGGGCATGGCTTTGGGTGACGGTCGGTACGCTCACCGTCGGTGCGCGACGCTCAACCACCTTCAATAGGTGAAAGCCCGCGCCGGATCGCACCACGTCGGACACCGCACCCACGTCCAGCGCCGCCGTGGCCTGCACAAACAGAGGAGGATAGCGGTCGGCGCGGCGCAAGCCCATCTGGCCGCCGTTGCTGCGGTCCGCCGCCGAGGCCTCTTGCACCAGAGCGCCAAAATCGGTTCCGGCGCGTGCGCGCGACAACAGGTTTTCCGCCAACTTCTGCAGCCGAGCCACCTCGTCAGCACTTGCCTTCTCGGGGACTGCAATGAGCAGGTGGGCCAGATTGACCTCTTGCGCGGCCGGGTCGTTGACCGCACCTTGCTGCTCGGCCAAGTAACGGTCAATGTCGGCATCGGTGATGCGCATACGGGCTTCCACTTCGCGCTCGTGCAGGCGCTGCAAGATAAGCTGATCGCGCAGCTCGCGGCGGAATCGCGCCGGTGTCATGCCGTCCTGGGTCACCCGCTCGCGCAATTGCGCCACCGTGATCTGGTTCTGCCGAGCAATGGCCTGCTCGGTGGCGTCCACAGCATCGGCCTCGATGCGCACACCCTTGTCGGCTGCCACCTGCAACTGCGCGCGCTCGTTAATCAGCCGCTCCAGCACACGACGACGCAATTCGTCTTGCGGCGGCAGGCTCTGGCGCTGGGCCTGGGCGTCCCGTGTGATGCGCGCCACGGCAGCAGAGACGTCGCTGTTGGTGATGGGGTCGGAATTGACCACGGCCACGATGTAGTCTGCGGCCTGGTTGCCTTGCGCCAGCGCCGGCAGCGCGACGGCGCCAGTCAGCACGCTAAGGGCCAAGGCCCACGGTTTCATGTTCATGCTCGTTCAATCGTAGTTGCCAAATCGGCTGGTAGAGCCGCCAAAATCCCGCAAATTCTGGTAGCGGGCGATATTCTGCGTCAGGGTTTGCAAGGGGCTGATACCCAGCCGGGCAAAGCCGACAAACTCCATCTGGAACATCAGGCGCCCGGATGCGGTGCTGGTGCTGGTCTGCACCCGCTCCAGCACCACACGGGCCAGCCAGCATCCCGCATCGTACTCGACCCCCAGGACGGTGTCGACCAGGCGGCGTTCGTTGAT
The DNA here is from genome assembly GCA_046348185.1 of Rhodoferax sp. Taxonomy (GTDB): domain Bacteria; phylum Pseudomonadota; class Gammaproteobacteria; order Burkholderiales; family Burkholderiaceae_C; genus Allorhodoferax. The sequence continues at coordinate 473,349 of JAXMER010000014.1, forward strand.
GCTGTAGTTGATGCGCCCCACGCCGTAGTAACGCCCGGGTCCCTGTCCCTGGCCCGCCTCCAGTCGCAGCCCCTTGTCGCCCCACAGGTCATTGAGCGGCCATTGCCAGCTCAAGTCGATCTGCTGCGCGTTGTCGCGCTGGAAGCGATAGGCCGCATTGACGACGCGGTACGGGCTGGGGTTGTAACGCAGCCCCAGCACCGAGCGCTCGGACTGGTCGGTCTTGGCGTTGTATTGCAGGGTGGAATCGAGCATCCAGCGTTCGTCGAGGTTGAGCGAAGCGCCCAGCATGATATCGCTGAAGCCTTGCTGCGCGGGCTGCGAACTGGCATCCAGTGTGACACGCTGGTCCTCAAAACGCAGGCGCTGGGCCACACCAAAGCGTGCGATCTGAGCGCCCGTCTGGGCATCCAGAAAGCGCGTGGTCAGGCCTAGCGTGAGCAGGTTGTTGTCGGAAATCTTGTCGTGCCCGGTAAAGGCGTTCTCCGTGAAGAGGCTGGCAAAGTTGAAGTCATTGAGCGCCGTGTCGTAATTGGGTAGCAGACTCTGGTTGCGGTACGGCGTGTAGACGTAGAACGCACGGGGCTCCAAGGTCTGCACCAGGTCATGGCCCCACAAGCGAACGTCACGCTCGAACACCAGGCCGCTATCCAGGCTCAGGGTGGGCACGACGCTGCTGGCACCCTGGCTCCCGTCGGCCAACGCGGTCTCGTACTGGTAGGCGGCGGCATGCAGTTGCAGCTTGGGCGTGATGAACCCGGCCGGAGCCAGCCAAGGGCGGCTGACCTGCAGCAACGCAAAGCCGCGGCGTGCATTGGGCTGCAGGGTCTGCAACGGGTCCGACACGAAGCGGGTGGCATCCAGGTCCACGGAATAGTCTAGGCCCTGCACATTGGTCAGCGCAAAACGCCCGCTCCACTGAGGATCACGGTCGTAGGGCGGGACGATAGGTGCCGTAGTGTCCTGCAGGGTCTGCCAGCGCAGCACGCGCAAGGTGCTGGAGAACGGTCCCAGGTTCCACTGGGCAAAGGCATCGTTGGGCAGCAGACGCTGGGTGATGGCGGCGCCGGCAAACGTGGTGGCGTTGGTGCTGGTGCCGTTGAAGGTGTAGTCGCGCCAGTAGTTGTCGTCGCTGACACGATTGACGTTGAATCCCAGGCGCAACATGCCGATGGAGGTTGCTTCGATTTCCTGGTGCGCCAGCGAGAAACCCCAGCGATCGGTGTCGGTGAGGCGGTCACCGGGCGTGTAATTGCCGCGCGCCATACCGCTGAACGTGGGTTCCAGGTAACGAAACTCAGCCCCCAGATCGATACCCCGGTGCATCATCAGCTTCGGGGTGAAAGTGGCATCGCGGTTGGGCGCGATGTTCCAGTAGTAAGGCACGCTCACTTCCACGCCGTTGTCCGATCCGGCCCCGATGGTTGGTGGCAGGAAGCCCGACTTGCGTTTATCCGTCAGCGGAAAGCTCACGGCGGGAATCGGCAGGATGGGAACATCCTTGAAGCTCAGCACCGCGTCGTGCGCAATGCCTACATCCTCGTCGTTCTCCAGCTCCAGGCGGCTGGTGCGCAAAATCCAGTCCGGCACCCACGCAGGGCCGGGCCGACGCAGGCAGGTGGTATAGGTGGCGTTATGGATGATCGTGTGCGATTCGTCCAGAAAGTCGGCGCGTTCAGCCTCGCCCTGGCCATCATTGCGTAGGAAGTGGTAGCGCGGGGTATTGAAGAAGCCTTCAAAGGCATCGATCTTCAGTTCCAGCAAGGGCCCCTCGAAGACATTGCCCTTGCGGTTGATGCGCACATTGCCGCTGGCACGAACCTGGTCGGTGGGTGACTCGTACTCCATGCGGTCGGCACGAATCACCGTCCCGGCCTTGCGCAGCACCACGTTGCCTTCGATCAGCATGTCCTGGTCAGTGCGACCGGACAGGCGGTCCGCCTCAATAAACACCGGTAGGGCTTGATCCCCTGTGACTGGCAGGGCCTCGTCCAGCTTGGGACTGGTCTGCAGGCGCAGCGGTTCGGGCTGCGTGGCTGGGGCATCCGTCGTCTGCGCCCACAGCCCCTGCGCACCGACACCCAGACCCAACACCAGCACCGCGTGGGCCACGGCACGGCGCACAAACGGTGCGCCACGACCGACGTCCAGGGCGACGACAGACGGTTCGGATAACGGGAAGAAGGAGGGCTCCACGCAGATTCAGTGCGCCACCAGGCGGCCAAGGGTTGCAGGTCAGATTTGTAGAATCGATTATCCATGAGCACCACGTCCAGCCCCCTCGCCACCACCCCCAATCCCCCTCTGTGGCACGACGCCCAGCGCCAGGCACACTTCGAGGCCTGGCTTGCGCCCCTGGTGCCAGCGCATGATCTGTTGCCGCACAGCCTGCGTCTGGCCAGTGCCGACGCCAGCTTTCGCCGCTACCTGCGGCTGGACTGCGCTGGCGGCGCCCACGCCAGCCTGGTCGTTATGGACGCCCCGCCCGACAAGGAAGACTGCCAGCCCTTCGTGCACGTGGCGCAGCTGATGGCGCAAGCCGGTCTGCGGGTACCCGAGGTACTGGCCTGGGACCGCACGCAGGGCTTCATGCTGCTTACCGACTTGGGTGCGCACACGCTGCTTCAGGCCATGGACCTGCAAGCACCGCCGCCGCTGGCACCCTACCTGGATGCCGTGGAGGCCCTGGTGACCTGGCAAAAGGCGTCCCAGCCCGGACAGCTGCCGCCTTACGACGAGGCACTGCTGATGCGCGAGCTGGCGCTGTTTCCCCAGTGGTATGTCGGCACCTACCGCGGCATCACGCTGAGCGACGCCCAGCGCAAAGTGATGGATCAGGCCTTTGCGCGCATCGTTGCACACAACCTGACCTGGCCCAGTGTCTATGTTCACCGCGACTTCATGCCCCGAAACCTGATGATCGCAGGAGCTGGCACCCCCACACTCGCCGCTGCCCCGGGCTCGGCACCGTCCGCCACACGGCTGGGTGTGCTGGATTTTCAGGACGCGGTGTACGGCCCCATCACCTACGACATCGCCAGCCTGCTGCGCGATGCCTTCCACACCTGGGACGAGGAATTCTGCCTGGACGTGACCATCCGCTACTGGGAGAAGGCGCGCAAGGCCGGATTGCCCGTGGGCGAGGACTTTGGTGATTTCTACAAGGGCGTGGAGTGGATGGGCCTGCAGCGCCACCTGAAAGTGGCCGGCATCTTCGCCCGCTTGACCCTGCGCGACGGCAAACCGGAGTACCTGGCCGACACGCCGCGCTTTATCGCCTACATCCGCGCCACGTGCAGCCGCTACATCGAACTCAAGCCGCTGCTGCGCCTGGTGGAAAGCATCGCAGGCATCGAAGCACCCATGGGTTTTGCTTTTGGACGGGTTTAAGCAAAATAGCCGCTTAGCCCTCGTAGATACTGACGATACAGCTATTCTTTTTATAGCTTTTTACTATGCCCCGCATCTACTGCCCGACGGACCTGGTTAGCGGCACCACGATTGATCTGCCCGCTGGTGCAGCCCGCCACGTGCAGGTGCTGCGGCTGCAGCCGGGCGACCCGGTAACCCTGTTCAGCGGCCAGGGCGGTGAGGTCGGCGCCACCATCACCCGCATGGGCCGCTCCAGCGTGGAGGTGCTCCTGGGCGCACACCATGCCATCGAGCGCGAAGCCACGCACCCGGTGCATCTGGCCGTGGGCATGCCGGCCAACGATCGTATGGACTGGCTGGTGGAGAAGGCCACCGAGCTGGGGGTTGCCAGCATCCAGCCCCTGCTGACCGAGCGCACCGTGTTGCGTCTGGCCGGCGAGCGGGCCGACAAGAAAGTGGCACACTGGCACAGCGTGGCCGTGGCAGCCTGCGAACAATGCGGTGGCAACCGCATTCCCCGCGTGTGGCCGGTGCAGACCCTGGCCGCCTGGCTCGGAGCCCTGCCCGCAAAAAGCCCCCACGACGCGCGCTGGCTGCTGTCGCTTGCCCTGGGTGCGCGCCCGCTACAGCAGCACACCGCGCATGGTGTGGCGGACCACACTCTCTTCTTGTCCGGCCCCGAAGGAGGGTTCAGCGCCGCAGAGGAAGCCGCCGCCGCCCAGTACGGCTTTGCACCCGTCACGCTGGGCCCGCGTGTGCTGCGCGCTGAGACGGCGGCATTGACAGCCCTGGCACGCCTGGGGGACAACTGACGCTCAGGGTTTGTCCGCGTCTAAGGTGCTGCCTCAACTTCTGCAAGCCCGTGCATACTACAGTGGCGGTTTTGCCCCCTCTTGCAAGGAGACTGTCGTGATTTCCGAATCGATGCGCAACCACCTCAAAGCGACCGGCCTGGGTGCCCTGATGCGCGGGGCCGGTCTGGTTACCCGCTTCATCCCCATCCCGCAGCCCACCTTGCTGGTCGGCCCTGGCGCCAGCGGTCGCATGGGCCAGGCCATTGCCGGGTTTGGTCATCGCAAAATCCTGATCGTTACCGACAGCATCATCTCCAAGTTGGGATTGCTCAAAGACCTTACCGATGCGCTCAGCGCGGGCGGTGCCCAGTTCGTGGTATTTGACGAGATCACCCCGGATGCGCCCATCCCGCTGATTGAACGCGGCATTACCTTCTTCCGCGACAACGACTGCGATGCCATCGTGGCCTTTGGTGGCGGTTCGTCCATGGATGCATCCAAGGCCATTGCCGTGTCGGTGGCCAACCCCTCCAAGTCGCTGCGCCAGCTGGCCGGTTACCTCAAGGGCTTGCACAACCCCATCAAGATCTACGCCGTGCCCACCACGGCCGGTACCGGCTCGGAAGTGACGGTAGCCGCCGTCATTTCCGACCCCGCTTCGCACAAGAAGCTGGTCATGGTCGACCCACGCATGGTGCCCAAGATGGCCGCGCTGGACCCTTCGCTCATGACCGGCCTGCCACCGGCCATCACGGCAGCCACCGGCATTGATGCCCTGACCCACGCCGTGGAGTCCTTCATCGGCAATTGGGCCACCCCATATTCAGACGGCATGGCCTTGTCGGCGGTAAGCATGATCTTCGAGAACCTGCGCACCGCCTACAGCGACGGCAAGAACCTGGCCGCACGCGAAAAGATGGCACTGGCCTCCACCTATGCCGGTTTCGCTTTCACCCGTGCCAATGTGGGCTACGTGCACGCCATCGCGCACCAGTTCGGTGGCCTGTACCACACGCCGCACGGCCTGGCCAACGCCATCATGCTGCCGCACGTGCTCAAGTTTTCACACCCGGTCATCGTTCCACGCTTGGCGCAGCTGGCCATCGCCGCCAAGGTCGGCGCCGAAGATGAAGACGAAGATGCGCTGGCCCAGAAGTTCCTAGACGCGGTAGACCAACTCAACCACGACCTGGGCATTCCCACCACGCTGGCCGCTTTGAAAGAGTCCGACATTCCTGCCCTGGCCCGCGCGGCCTGCCACGAAGCCCACACCGGCTACCCCGTGCCGCGCTATATGAGCCAGCAGGAATGCGAAGACCTGATTCGCCGAGTTCTGCCCGCCGCCCCGGCTGCGCCCGCTGCAAGCGAGCCGGTGCGCAAGGCCACCAAGGCGCGCACGAAAGCCTGAAATTCCGATGCCCGCCAGGGCCCTGGGCTGCACGGCCCCGCCCTGGCGCCACTGGCGATAGACTGAACACGTAACGAGGAGCGGTACATGAAGAAAGTAGTGACAGTGACACTGGGTTCGTCCCAGCAGGACTTCGAGTTCAAAACCCGGTTTTTGGGGCAGGATTTCTCGGTTCGGCGCATGGGTGCCGACATGGACACGGTCAAGGCATGGGAACTCATGCGCCGCCAGCAGGCATTTGCCGACGCCATTGGTGCCGGTGAGATCAGCGACCACTACCAGGTGGGTCTGCGCACCATCACCAACAAGGAAACCGAGCGCCTGACCAACGTCGTGACCCGCGTGCCGGTCACCACCGGTGCCACCTTGCGCCGCCTGCTGCAGGTTCGCGCCGTGCGCCATGTTCAGCACGAACTGGGCAACTACTTCAACAACAACCTGGTGCTGTTCCTCTCGGGCATGCGCAATTACGACATGGCCGTGGCCATGTCCGACTACACCAAGAACCTGAGCTTTGCCGACGCCGTATTGCAGACCGGTGCCCCCACCTTGCTGACCTCGTTGGAGCAGCTGGAGCTGTATGCACGCGGCAGCAAGTTCATGCTGGGCACCAAACCCGGTCAACTACTGGAAACAGCGCTGGCAGGGTTCAAGAACAAGCGCGTAGCTGCTGCCGTGGCCAAATCCCACGTCATCGTAGGCACCTTTGCGGAAATCAAGGCCGTGGCCACCCGCACCAACCTGGAAGGCAAGACCCTCATCACCTCGGCGGTGGACGATGACCGGCTGGAGTTCTTCAAGAAGCACAAGGTCAACCTGGCCATCGACGTGTCGCCCAAACTGTTTGACCGGGTGGTGGGCATCAACACCATCGAGGCCATGATCCTGGCGGTGCTGGGCAAGCCCACCGAAGAGGTGTCCGATGACGACTTCGAGGAAATCATCAACGAGCTCGACATCCAGCCACGCCTGCTGCACCCCACAGGCAGCTTTCGCAACATCCGCCGGTTTGCCTTCGTCATCCACCCCCTGAGCCAGGACTTCATCCGCAAGGGTTTCCCCATCCCCAAGGGCACGCCAAAGTTCGTCATGGACAAGGTGGAGACGCTGGCCGCGCACATGCCGCCCATGGTCTACTGCAAGATGGAGAACATCATCTCCCCCACCGGCGCGGAGGCCGAGGGCTGGCTGATCTCCGTTGGTGGCACACCCAAGGAAATGCTGTCGCACAGCCCGGAGTTCACCTACCGGCGCCTGCTGCAGGCCGCCAAGATCGCCGAGAAGCTGGGCGCCCAGATCATGGGCCTGGGTGCCTTCACCAAGGTCGTGGGCGATGCCGGAGTGACCGTTGCACGGCGCGCCAGCATCCCCATCACGACGGGCAACAGCTATTCCGCCTCGGGTGCCTTGTGGGCTGCTGCCGACGCCATGCGCCGCATGGGCCTCATCGAGCTCAAGAAAGGGGCCAAGAAGGTACCCGCCAAGACGATGGTCATCGGTGCCAGCGGCTCCATCGGCTCGGTCAGTGCACGTCTGCTGGCAATGGCTTTTGACGAGGTAGTGATTGCCGGGCGCGACATGAAGAAGCTGGAGGAGCTCAAGGCGTCCATTCTGCAAGACACCCCGGATGCCAACGTGGTCTGCTCCATCGACTACGACAACCTGCTGGCCGACATGGACATGATCGTCACGTCCACCTCCGGCGCAGGCAAGAAGATTCTGGACATCACCAAGGTCAAGCCCGGTTGCGTGATCACCGACGTGGCGCGTCCGCTGGACCTGCCCCCCGACCAGGTGGCCAAGCGCCCCGATGTGCTGGTGGTGGAATCCGGCGAGATCGAACTCCCCACCAAGGTCAAGGGACTCAAGTCGATCGGCCTGCCGCCCAATGTCATCTACGCCTGCCTGGCCGAAACCATCGTGCTGGCGCTGGAAGGCCGTTTCGAGGTCTTCACCATTGGTCGCGATACCGAGTGGGAGAAGGTCAAGGAAATCTACAAGCTCGGCCTCAAGCACGGAATGAAGCTCGCAGCCATCTCCGGCGTGAACGGCCCCTTCACCGACGAGCACATCGCCAACGTGGTGAAACTCGCCAAGAAGGCCCGCCTGACCTGGAAAGGCGGTTCTTCGGCAGCCGCTCCCGCCAAGAAGGCGGCTGCACCGCGCAAGGGCCCAGCGGCCAAGTCCGCTAAACCCGTCAAGGCCGCGCCAGCCCCGAAGGCTGCCAAGGCCCAACCCGCCGCGGCCCCCAAGGCACCGGCCAAGAAGAAGGCCCCCAGCCGCAAGACGGCTAGCGTCTCAGCAGCGTAGCGTTATGCCAGCACGACTGCCCTGTTCTCTTCTGAGCATGGGGCAGTCCGCTGGCAGGACTACACTGGCAGCATGAATCGCAACCTTTGGCTGCTGGCGCTGTGCCAGGGACTTTTCCTGACCAACAACGTCGCCTTCATTGCGATCAACGGCCTGGTGGGCTTGCGTCTGGCCCCTTATGGCTGGATGGCTACCTTGCCTGTGATGGGCTATGTCGTGGGCGGTGCACTCAGCACCCCGCTGGTGGCCGGCACGCAAAGGCTCTACGGTCGGCGCACCTCGTTTCAAATCGGCCTGGCCATTGCAGCACTGTCATCAGCCTTTGCTGCGTGGGCCGTCGTCCATCAGGCCTTCTGGGCGGTGGTTGCAGCCACTGTCATCGCGGGCTACTACAGCGCCAACGGCCAGTTGTACCGCTTTGCCGCAGCCGAGCTGGCGTTGGCGGCGTTTCGTGAAAAGGCGGTATCCTTGGTGCTCGCAGGGGGCCTGATCGGCGCAGTCATTGGCCCCAACCTGGCCGCACGTTCGCGTACGCTGCTGGAGGTGCCGTTTGCAGGTGCCTACGTCGTGCTGTGTGGGGTGGCCTTGCTGGGTATGGTGCTGATGGCAGGCATCCAGTTTCCGGCGGCAGGCCCTTGCACCAACCCCAACGCCCCTGGTCGGCCGCTGGCGCTCATCGTGCGCCAGCCGGTGTTTTTGGTGGCGTGCCTGAGTGCCGCCTTGGGTTATGGGGTCATGAATCTGCTGATGGCAGCCACGCCACTGGCCATGCAGCAGTGTGGCCTTTCGTTTGACGATGCCGCCATCGTGCTGGAGTGGCATGTGATCGGCATGTTCGCGCCCGGCTTTTTCACCGGCAACTTGATCAAGCGCTTTGGCACACTACCTGTCATGGGGGCTGGCGTGGTGCTGAATCTGGCTTGCATTGCCATTGCCTTGAGTGGGCTGGACCTGCACCACTTCACGGTCGCCTTGTTTCTGCTGGGTGTGGGCTGGAACTTCCTCTTCACCGGCAGCACCACACTGTCTCTAGACGCCTACCGCCCCGAGGAGAAAGACCGGGCCCAGGCTGCCATCAACTTCTTCGTTTTCGCCGTGATGGCGGTGAGTTCATTTGCGTCCGGTGCGCTGGTCACCACCCAGGGCTGGGCGCTGCTCAACTGGGGATCGCTGGTGCCGGTCGCGTTGACGGCGTTGGGCCTGGGGTGGCTGGGCATGCGTTCGCGTGGCGCCCGCTAGAAGCCAGTCCAATACACCGAATGCTACAACAATGATAGCTGCATAACCTTATTTTCCGGGGGCTAAAGGGTATTATTGATGGCAATAGCCGTCAGAACCGTGCATCCAACCACCGTTGGAGCTGAGCAAACACCGCCTCGGCATCGAGCTCGTTGAAGATCTCGTGGTACAGCGCATCGAAACACTTCGCCGTCACAACCGCTGCAGGCGCAGCGGCGGCAAAGCGGGCGCTGCCCGCCGGGTTGATGAGTCGGTCATCCCCCGCGTACATCAGCAAGGTGGGCACAGTCCAGCGCGCGGCCATCGCCAACGTGCGGGGGCCGGTCTCAGCAATAAAGCGTGCCAGCCGACCCGAGATACGGTCGTGCACCAGCGGGTCGGCCCGGTAGGCCGCCACCACAGCCGGGTCGTGTGACACGAACTGCGGCTTGACGCCATTGCCCACGCGCAGGTTGGGCATCAGCTTGGGCAACACGGCCAGCATCAGCCGTTGCACGAAATTCAGGCCCGCGTCCAATGCGGGAGAAGACAGCACCAGGGCATCCACCGGGCGCACGTTCAGTCCCACAAAGTGCGCTGCGACCAGACCACCCATGCTGTGCCCCAGCAGGATCAAGGGCGTCCCCCTGGGCATGCGCGCGCGCGTGCTGTCTACGATGTCGGCCAGGTCGTCAAGCAGGCGCGTGTCCGTGGGCAAGCCACCCCGCGGCCCCGCCGATTCACCGTGACCGCACTGGTCATAGCCTCGCACGGCATAGCCCCATTGGTTCAGGCGCCGCGCTACGTGGTCGTAGCGCCCCGCGTGTTCACCCAGTCCGTGCACGATGATGACAACGCCACGTAGCGGCATCTCGTCGGCCAACGGCCAGTCCTGAATGATGAGGTTGTCGCCGTCAGATGCGACGAACGTGGACAGCGTGGACTCAGCACTCATGTGTGTTGACTTTCAGGGGCACTGGGCGATGACTTCGGCAACGGCAGCGGTCAGTTTCTTGGCGTAGGCAATGTGCAGGAACTCGTTGGGACCATGGGCATTGCTCTTGGGGCCCAATACGCCGCATACCATCATCTGAGCGGCGGGGAAACCTTGCGAGAGCATGTTCATGAGCGGGATCGTTCCGCCCTGGCCAATGTAGCCGCAGGGTGCGCCAAAGTGCGCCTGCGACGCCGCATTCAACGCCTGCTCAAACCACGGTACCGTGTCCGGCGCATTCCATCCAGTGGCGCTAGACAAGCCTTCGAATGTCACCTTTGCCTGGTAGGGCGCGTTGTCCTCCAGCAGGGCCTTGAGTTCCTGCACGGCGGTCGCGGCCTCCACCAAAGGCGGCAGACGCAGCGAGAGTTTGAAGGCCGTATAGGGCCGCAGCACATTGCCAGCGTTCTTCATCTCCGGGAAGCCGTCGGCACCGGTCACGCTCAGCGTGGGCAGCCAGGTGCGGTTGAGCAACGCCTGCAGGGGGTCGGTAGTGGTGGGCAGGGCAAAGGTGGTGGCGCCGCCGCAGTCGTAGTGCGCCCAGGGGAAGCGCTTGTAGATTTCGTCACCCAGAATGGCGGCCGTGGCCTGGGCCTGGGCCAGGCGCTCGGTCGGCACCTCGCAGTGGAAACTGGCCGGTAGCAAGCGGCCGGTGGCGCTGTCTTCCAGGCGGTCCAGCACCTGGCGCATGATGCGAAAACTTGATGGCACCAGACCAGAGGCATCGCCCGAGTGCACGCCCTCGGTCAGGATTTCGACCTTGAGCACACCGCTGGCCATGCCGCGCAAGCTGTTGGTGAGCCAGAGCTGGTCGTAGTTGCCGGCGCCCGAATCCAGGCACACCACCAGGCCGACGTCGCCCAGGCGGGGCTTGAGGGCGTCGATGTAGTGCAGCAGGTCATAGGAGCCACTTTCTTCGCAGGTCTCGATCAGGCCCACGATGCGCGGATGCTCTGCAGCCTGCGTCTTCAAGGCTTGAATCGCCGTGATGGCTGCGTACGCAGCATAGCCGTCATCGGCGCCACCACGGCCGTAGAGCTTGCCGTCGTCGATCTTCGGTGTCCAGGGGCCCAGATCGCTGCGCCAGCCGGAAAACTCAGGTTGCTTGTCCAGGTGGCCGTACACCAGCACAGTGTGCGTGGAATTGGCCTTGGTGGCGCTCACCTCGAAGAACAGCACCGGCGTGCGACCCGGCAGGCTCACCACCTCCAGCTTCAGGCCAGCGACCTTTTGCGCCTCGATCCAGGCGGCGGTGTTGCGCACCACGTTATCGAGGTAGCCATGGGCGGCCCAGTCGGCGTCGAACATGGGGGATTTGGCGGGGATGCGGATGTAGTCCTGCAATTGGGGAACGATCTCGGCATCCCACACTTGGCTCACCTGCGCAAGGGTCGGCGCAGCATCAAGAACCGTCGACGGTAATCGGGCGTTCATGGTGGTCTCCTGTGGGGTAGGTTTAGCCCGCCATCATGCCACGCCGCGGGCCCCATGCGGCACCACGGGTTATCGATCCAGTGAAAGCACGGTGCTCTCTTTCACCTCTTCCATCACCACATAGCTGTTGGATTGCGCCGGGACGGGGACTTTTTTGAGAATGGTGCCCAACAGTTCCCGGTACTCGGACATGGCGCGTAGCCGCAGCTTCACCAGGTAGTCAAAACTGCCCGAGATCAAGTGGCACTCCAGGACTTCCGGCATCTGCCCCACTTCCCGGCGAATGGCCTCGAAGATTTGGGGGGACTTCTGCGACAGCGTGATTTCCATGAAGACCAACAACGGTTTTCCCAACGCGACCGGGTCCACCCGGGCGTGGTAACCGGTGATCAACCCCTGGCGCTCCAGCCGCTTGACTCGCTCCGAGCAGGGCGACGTAGAAAGGCCCACCTGCTCCCCCAGTTCCGTCATCGACATACGGCCATGACGCTGCAGCAAATCCAGAATCTTGAGATCGGTTCGGTCGGGTTCGTACATTTTTCGGCGCGACGTGGGTTGCAGCCCGATTTTCAGGATGTTTTACTGCAAATACAATATTTTTCAGAAACATTTGCTGCCGTCAATTCATAACATCACTGAATCTCAAGTGCATCGGAGTTTTGGCATGAAAGTAGTTGTTTTAGGTGGTGGCGTGATTGGTGTCACAACAGCCTGGGCCTTGGCCCGCCAGGGGGTGGATGTGACGGTGCTCGACCGTCAACCGGGTGTCGCACTGGAAACCAGCTACGCCAATGCCGGTCAGGTTTCGCCTGGTTACTCCACGCCCTGGGCAGCGCCAGGCATTCCGTTAAAAGCCATGCGCTGGCTGTTCCAGCGGCACGCGCCGCTGGCCATCCGGCTGGATGGATCGGCTTTCCAATGGCGCTGGATGGCCCAGATGCTGGTCAACTGCTCATCGGGACGCTATGCGATCAACAAGGAACGCATGATGCGCCTGTCCGAGTACAGCCGTGACTGCCTGCGCCAATGGCGCGCCCAGACGGGCATTGCCTACGACGAGCGCAGTGGCGGCACCTTGCAGCTGTTTCGCACGCAAGCCCAGTTGGACGCAGCCGGACGCGATGTGGAGGTGCTGCGCGCCTGTGGTGTGCCGTTTGAACTGCTGGACCGTGCCGGGGTAGCACACGCAGAGCCCGCACTGGGCCGCGCTTCGGTGGCACTGAGCGGCGGCTTGCGCCTACCCAATGACGAGACCGGTGACTGCCACCAGTTCACCACGCGACTGGCCGAACAAGCGCGCGCCTTGGGGGTGAAGTTCCGCCAGGGTGTGGCGGTGAAGTCGCTGCAGCAAAGCCATGGGCGCATCAGCGCCGTAGCGCTCGAAGGCGGCGAAACCGTACAAGCCGACCATTACGTGTTGGCCGCCGGAAGCTACTCGCGCGGTTTGCTGCTGCCCTTGGGCCTGGACATTCCGGTCTATCCAGTCAAAGGCTACTCACTGACCATTCCGCTGCTGGACCCCAGCCTGGCGCCGCAGTCAACCGTGCTGGACGAGACCTACAAGATTGCACTCACGCGCCTGGGTGACCGCATCCGCGTCGGTGGCATGGCCGAGCTGGCCGGTTTTGATCTGGGCCTGAATCCACGCCGTCGCGCCACGCTGGAAAAGGTGACCCGCGAGCTGTTCCCCGGCGGCGACCTGCCACGTGCCGAATTCTGGACGGGCCTGCGCCCCATGACCCCCGATGGCACCCCCTTGGTTGGGGCGACACCCGTGGCCAACCTGTCGCTCAACACCGGGCACGGAACCCTGGGCTGGACCATGGCATGCGGTAGCGCCCAGGTACTGGCGGACCAGATTGTTGGCAAGCAGCCAGCCATCCGCACCGAAGGCCTGGACATGTCGCGTTATGCCCGCTCCGCAGGAACCCATGCGCAAGGTGGACGCTGGGCCAACTCACCGGCCTGAGCCAGAGCGCGCGGCGTGCAGCCACCCCAGCCCCACCGGCGTGGGGTGGTATTCGCACCCAACCCACCCGGTGTAACCCAGTTCGTCAAGCAGCCCAAACAGGTAGGGATAGTGAATTTCGCCCACATCGGGCTCTTGGCGATCAGGCACACCGGCGATCTGGATATGCCCGACGCGCCCGGTAGGCAGGTAGCGCCGTAGCCGCATGGCCAGGTCCCCCTCCATGATCTGGCAGTGGTACAGGTCCATCTGCACTTTTACGTGGGGCGCGTCCAGCGCGGCGAGGATGGCGTGGGCCTGCTCCTGATGGTGCAGGTAATAGCCCGGCATGTCACGCGTGTTGATGGGTTCGATGGTTAACTCCAGCGCAGCGGCATCGGCCAGATCGGCGGCACGGCGCAAATTGCCCAGGTAGGTTGCATCCACAGCAGCAGCATCGCAGTCCTGGGGAACAAGACCGGCCATCACGTGCACACGCGGGCAATGCAGGGCCTTGGCGTAGTCGATGGCACAGCGCACACCAGCCAGAAACTCGGCTTCATGACCAGGCAGACACGCTGTGCCTCGGGCACCCTGGGCCCAGGCCTGCTGCATGCTGGTGCGGTCCGTTCCCGCAGCGGGCGTGTTGAACAGCACCTGTTGCAGGCCGTTCGCTTGTAGGGCCGAGGCCAACTGCTCTGGCGCAAATGCATAGGGGAAGAGGAATTCGACGCCCTGGAAGCCGTCGGCAGCGGCGGCCGCAAAGCGATCCAGAAATTCCCACTGGGGGTAGAGCATGGACAGGTTCGCGGCAAATCGGGGCATGGACGAATCTTGGTACAGTGGAATACGTCACCGCACTGTACTTTCTTCTTGGAGTTCATATGGCCCCGTTTCGCTGCGCCACCCGCCTTTACGCGTTTCGTCGTCGCACACTGCTGGCGTTTGCGGCCAGCAGCCTGGCATGGTGCGGTGCCGCCCATGCGCAGTCGGGCCCCGTCAAGATTCTGGTGGGTTTCCCGCCGGGGGGCGGCTCAGATGCTATTGCCCGCATCCTGGCCGACAAGATGAAAGACACGCTCGGCGTACCCGTGGTCGTCGAAAACAAGGCCGGTGCGGGCGGGCAGATCGCCGCGCAGGCGCTCAAGAACGCACCAGCCGATGGCAACACCCTGTTTCTTTCGCACGATCACACGATTTCCATCCTGCCGCAGGTGGTGAAGAACCCGGGGTTTGATCCCGCTAAGGACTTCACCGCCGTGGGTGGTTTCGCCAGCTTTGTGAACGCACTGGCTTTATCCGGCGCAACTCCGGCCAAAACCATGTCGGAATACGTGGCCTGGGTTCGTACGCAGGGTGGCAAAGGAACCGTGGGCGTACCGGCACCGGCCTCGGTACCTGAATTCCTGGTGAAGATGGTGGGTCAGAAGTTCAAGCTGGACCTGTTGGCAGCGCCGTACCGGGGCAGCGCACCCATGATGGGCGACATGCTGGGCAACCAGATCGCCGCCGGCACGGGCTCCATTCCGGACTTTATCGAAAACCAGAAGGCCGGCAAGATCCGGGTGGTCGCCGTCATGGGTCCGTCGCGCCAAGCCTTGTTGCCTGAGGTTCCCACGTTTGCAGAGTTGGGTCTGAGCGGGTTTGAGGACGTCCCCTACTATGGGCTGTTTGCACCTGCCGGAACACCCGCGGCAGCCGTGGAAAAAATCTCTGCAGCCCTAGCCAAAGTGGTGGCATTGCCCGAGGTCCATGACCGCCTGACCGCCATGGGATTGAGCGTGGGGTACATGAATGCGCAGCAGTTGACCAACCGCGAGCGGGCCTATACCCAAGCCTGGTCCCGCATCATCAAAGCCAGTGGCTTTGTGCCGCAGTAAGTGCACCGCCGCGCGGCACCGGAGGCCGCAGGAGACTATCGGCCGCTCAAGGCCGCCTCGATCTTGTTCTTCAGGTCCGGCAGGCGGGGTGGCTTGACAATATAGGCATCCACACCCAGCGGCAATGCCGCGCTGAAGGTTTCGCGACTGCTGTCGGCACTCATGAAAATCACCTGGGTGCCGCCCAGTCCTTCTCGCGCACGCAGCTTTTCCACGAACTCCAACCCTCCCATGGGTTTCATATGGATGTCGGTCAGGATGAGATGTGGCTGAAATGTCAATGCTAACTTTAGTGCCGCAGCCCCGTCCGCACATTCCTGCAAGTGGGTGATGCCAATGCGTTTGAGTGTGCTGATGGTAAATGTGCGCATCAACGGATCGTCTTCAACCACCAGAATCTTGGCTTCGGATAGGTTCATGTTCTGCGCCTTAATCGTCCTCGGTCACGGGATTTCATTCTAATCAGGCCCGTGCATCGAATTGCAGAATGGCCTGGGCCATTTGCTCCAACGGCAAGATGTCGTCGACAGCCTGCAATTTGATGGCTTCCTTGGGCATGCCAAACACCACGCAGGTTTCTTCGTTTTGTGCGATGGTTCTGGCTCCGACCTCATGCATCGCTTTCATGCCGCGAGCACCATCGTCGCCCATGCCCGTCATGATGATCCCCAGCGCATCGCGGCCCGCACATTCCGCAGCAGACCGGAACAGCACATCCACCGAAGGTTTGTGGCGGTTGACTGCCGGTCCATCAGCCACATGCACAAAATACTGGCCGGCAGACTTGCGCAGTTGCATGTGCAGTCCGCCTGGGGCAATCAGGGCCACGCCGCGTTCCAGACGATCTCCGTCGCTGGCTTCACGCACCCGCATGGCGCAAATGCCGTCCAGTCGCTTGGCATACATGGCGGTGAATCGCTCAGGCATATGCTGCGTAATGGCAATGCCAGGCGCATCCGCTGGCAAGCTGGTCAGCACCAACTCCAACGCCTGCGTGCCGCCGGTCGAACTGCCGATCACCACCGGTTTGTTCATCGACAAGGCATGTACTCCTGTGGCGACCGGCCCCGCAAGCGGCTTGCCTGACACCGGACTGGCTGCTGCGGCGGCGCGATAGCGTGGCTTGGCGCGCGCCGCTGCCTTGAGTGTCTGCACCATCTCGCGGCGCGAGTCTTCCAGATGCTGCTTTAAGCCGAGCTTGGGTTTGGCCAATACCGCAACCGCCCCGGCCGAGAGTGCCTCCACCCGAGTTCGACACCAAACGCCGTAAGTTGTTGATTCATATAGGGCGGTCCTAAAAAATGCCACTACAAGAGGTTCAACTGGGTGTCTGCGGTGGGTTTATTGATGCTCAGTGCCGCCAAGATTTCGGCCTGCCGGTTATCGATGGTGGAGATGCCCGTGATGGGGGTGGCGGCGTTGATGCTGACCTGGTGGCGCTGAATCCGACGCAACTGCGCCAACGCCCTCTCCGGTGACAACTCACTTTTGGCCAGCTTCAGCCGCTGGCGCATCACCCGGTAGATGATCAGTGCCATGAAGCAAATCTGGGCGTGCGCGCGGATTCGCTGGGGCAGGCGGTGGTACACCGGCGCAATCTCGATCTCTGACTTCAGGACTCTGAAGCCGCGCTCAATGTCGGCCAAGGCCTTGTATCGGCTCACCACCTCAGTTGGCGTGAGGTCGGCGACGTTGCTCACCAGCAGCAATTTGCCATCCATCATCTGCGCGCGCGCCTTGGCGCCCTCGTCAATGGAGTAGCTAAACAGCTCGCTCTTGAGATCGACCTTGACGATGCGCGCCAAATGCGCATCGCACACCTCGTGGTACAGCCGCGCCTTGGCCCCGCTGTCGCTGAGCTTGCGCCCGCGGGCATGTTCACCCGCATCCTGGCCGTCGAGCTTGCCCGCCCACTGCGCGGCTTTGTTCTCAATCTCGGCAATACGCGCATTGCGCAACTGCGATTGCTCTTTGGCCTTATCGGGCTGGTGGGCCACCACCAGGCGAAGGCCCTCCCATTTCACCTCGCCAATGACCTCATCGGCTGCGTCAGCCGCCTTGCGCTGAAAGTCTTGCAACAGCTCCACAAAGTCCCCATAGCGCCGCCCCGGCACGGCCAGGATGAATTCCAGCACTCTGTCCCCAGGCAGCTTGACCTTGCCCAATTCTTCGATGTTGTCCAGCGAGAGCAATCCCCGGTCAGCCACCACGATCAAGCGTTGGATGTGGGGAAATCGCTCCAGCACTTTCTTCAGGGTGGGAATCAGCGTGGGGGATTCGGCCTGGTTGCCATCAAATACCTCGTGGTAGATCGGCAGGCCTTCAGCCGTTTGCACCACCCCCAGCATGAATTGGCGCGCGATGAGGCCTTCTTTGGACATGCCGAACTGGCGCACATCGTCGTCTTGCTCGCTCAGGCCAGCGGCGCGGATGGTGGTGAGGTCATAAAACACCAGGGACAAGTCCTGGTCCACCAAAGGGCGCAAGAGGCCCGCCACCACCTCATCGACTGCGCTGCTGTGATCCATCAGCGCATCCATGCTGCGCAGCAGGTGCTGGTGCGTCATGGCAGCGGTGTTGACCTCGGGTAGGCTGACAGTCTCCAGCCAGCGCAGCACACCGAGCTTGGAGTCGGCATCGCACAGCCGGTTGAACACCATCACGCGTATGGCATGTTCCACGGGTGTGGTGTAGCGCGCGCGCCGAAAGACGCCTGCCAAGCTATCGAATCCGAGTTCTTTCCACAGTTGATCCAGGGCCCACACGTCGCCCAGCGCCAGGGCGGATTCAAACGATACCTGGGGCGACTCACTACGACCCACCAACCCCCGCCCGGTAGCGCGCATCAGGCCCGCCAGCAGGGAGTCCACACCACCACCGACTTCATCGAGACGCCCCAAGGTGGCAACGGTGCGTTGGCGGGGTTTGCCGTCCTCGTTGCGGTACGACTCCACCAGTTGCACGTAGCTGTGGCCGCCGGAGCGGGTGGTCTTGATGAACATGCGGGGAGTGTAGCAGGAATAGATGCATATTGCCAGCACACTACATACAACGTATTGCCACTACACAAAATTTCCAAAAAAGCGGCTAAGCTGTTGATTTCATTGAGAGGGGGCGCCGAAAATCGCGGAAATCTGCGGTTTGGTGTCGAACTCGGGCGCCGCTGCCTTGAGTGTCTGCACCATCTCGCGGCGCGAGTCTTCCAGATGCTGCTTTAAGCCGAGCTTGGGTTTGGCCAATACCGCAACCGCCCCGGCCGAGAGTGCCTCCAAGGCAATCTTGCTGCCTTCGGTGGTGAGGGTTGAGCAGATCACCGTGGGAATGGGTTTGCTCGCCATGGTCTGGCGCAAGAACGTCAGCCCATCCATGCCTGGCATTTCGATGTCCAGCAGCATGACATCCGGCGGATTCTTCTTGATGGCATCCATCGCAAGCAACGGATTGGGGGCGCTGCCAATGAGCTCGATATCGGGTTGGTCTTTCAGCATGTGCGCCAAAGCCTGGCGCACCACGGCCGAGTCATCCACCACAAACACTTTTACGGTCATCGAAACATCCAGTCATCATCACGGCAAAAGGCGGCCATTGCATCACTCCGCCTTACGAAAGGCTCCAGGGATCACGGGCGTGATCTTGGTCTTGCACGGAACACGCCCTTCGGCCGTGCCCAAAAACAAGATGCCGCCCGGCTTCAACGTGGTCAGTACCCGATCCACGACCTCCACCTTGGTGGGCGGATCGAAGTAAATCAGCACATTACGCAGAAATACAAAGTCGAAGGGCCCCAAACCTTCGATCGGCTTGCACAGATTCAACTGCCCGAATTGCACGCGGCTGCGGATCTTGTCCTGCAGCAGTACTTGGCCCTGCGACTCTCCTTCGCCGCGCAGGCAATAGCGGCGCAGCCGCTCGGGGCTGACCGCGCGCAGACGATCTTCCGGGTAAATGGCCTCCTTGGCACTCAGCAGCACGCGATGGCTGATATCGGTTGCAAGGATCGACCACGAAGGCCCGATCTTTCCGATCAGTTGCAGATCGGCCATCAGCATGGCGGTGCTGTACGCTTCGTCACCAAAAGAACTGGCCGCACTCCAAACCGATATGGGGACTAGACTCCCCATGCGCGCCAATTCCTGCTCCAGCAGCTCGTAATGTTTGGGTTCTCTGAAAAAGTAGGTCTCGTTGGTGGTGAGCAGGTCGACCGCCATTTGAAACTCGGCGGCCTCCGACTCGTCTTGCAAGATGTCGATGTACTGGGCAAAACTCGTCAGACCCAACCGCTGTATGCGAAGCGCCAGGCGCGAATGGATGAGAGACTTTTTCGATTCATTGAACGACAGGCCAGCCGCGTCATACATGATGCGGGCGATGGCCCGAAATTCCGCGTCACTGAACGCCAGCGCAGTCATCAATACGGCTTGAAGTTGCCGCCACCACCCCGCACCGAGGCGCTGGTCAAACCGGCGCCCAAACGTGCCGGTGCTGCACGTGCGGGCAGGGCCCTGCGCTCCATGCGCGCTTCGTGCCGGTCGGTCACCACAGGCAAGTCCTCGCCAATGTTGAAGAAGGCAATGCTTTGCTGCAACTGTTCGGCTTGGCCGGAGAGTTCCTCGCTGGTGGCAGCCAGTTCCTCGGATGCGCTGGCGTTTTGCTGCGTTGCCTTGGACAACTGCCCCATGGCCCCACCGATCTGCACCACGCTTTCGCTTTGCTCGGTGCTGGCCGCCGCGATCTCCTGCACCAGTTCGCTGGTCTTCTGGATGCTGGGCACGATCTCGTCGAGCAACTTGCCCGCACGTTCGGCCATGTTCACGCTGCTGGAGGCCAGGTCGCCAATTTCCTTGGCCGCTTCCTGGCTGCGCTCGGCCAGCTTGCGCACCTCCGCCGCCACCACCGCAAAGCCTTTGCCATGCTCGCCCGCACGTGCCGCTTCGATGGCGGCATTCAGAGCCAACAGATTGGTCTGATAGGCAATGTCATCGACGATGCCGATCTTGGTAGCAATTTGCTTCATGGCCGTCACGGTCTGACTCACGGCCTGGCCACCGTCAGCCGCTTCCTTGCTGGTCTTGGTGGCCATGCCATCGGTCACGCGGGCGTTGTCACTGTTTTGGGTAATGGACGCACTCATGGTGTCCATTTGCGCCGTGGTTTCTTCTACGCTGGCGGCTTGCTCGCTGGCGGCCTGGCTTAAGGACTGGGCCGTAGCCGAAACCTGGTTGGCTGCGCCCGTCAATGCATCTGCTGCGGCGCGCACTTCGCCCAGCACGCGCGACAAGTTTTCGGCTGTGGAATTGGCGCTTTCCTTCACGCGGCCAAACAGCCCTTCGTATTCCTGAGTGATGCGACGGGTGAGGTCACCCTCGGCAAAAGCGGCGAGCAGGTCCGCTACTTCATTCAATCCACTTTCGTTGGTATCCAAAAGGCGATTCATTCCGCCAGTCAAATCCCCGACAAAACCGCTCTTCCCTTGTGCATCGATCCGCTTGGAGAAGTCCCCGTGGGCTGCCGCTTCAACAATTCCTGCTATTTCCCGTTCGATGAGAACCTCGGCCGTGCGATCCGCCCACTCCACCACCGTCCCTAAACGCTCACCTTGCACGTTCACGATGGGGCTAGCAGCCAGCGAGAAGAACAAGTTTCCCACTTCAATTTGGGCGCGGTAGGTGCTAGTCAAATTGGCGAGCAAGTTACGCTGGTGCGAGGGATTCTTGTGAAAGACATCAATGTTCTGGCCAATCAGCTTGTGCGCGTCGAACTGGGGTAGTGCGCGTCGCAGCTCCATTTCGTTACGCTGCATCATGGCCGTGACTGTTTCGTTCATGTAGATGATGTTGCCGTCGGCATTCGCAATCATGACGTTGGTGCTGCATTTGTCGAGAGCATTGCGGATGCGAAGGTTCTCGTTGGCAATGCGCGTTTCTCGCTCCAATTGTTCCTGCTTCTCTGCGGCTGCACGTGCTTCCTGCAAGGCCTTTTCTTCCAAGTTCATCAGCGACTGGTTAGTGCGCTCCAAAGACTGACTGAACATGCCACGCAAGCCCACCTGTTGCGCCATTCGGAAATACTTGCCTTGGCTGGCATAGTGCAAGGCGGTAGCCTGCTCACGGAAACACGCCTCCAGCTGATCGAGCATGTCGTTAATGTCCCAGCACAGGCTGTGATAGCGACCGCTGGTCGGTATTTGGGTAATACGTCGCGCAAATTGGCCCTGCACCACATCGCGTGCCATTTCCTGCACTTCCGCAATGTAGCGCTCCCCCAGTGCCAAGTGACGCATCCACAAACCCCAGAAAGCCAGTGCAGCAAGACCCCACAAGGTTGGCAACACCGAAATTCCCTGCTGCCACCATTGCAGCGCCACGCCCAGCACCAGCAAGACGCCCAACGCCAAGCCAAACTTGAACGATTCAGAGCGAGAGAACGAATTGCTCATAGCTGAGTCCTTTCTGGGTCAAGATGCCATTCACCATGGCCAGGGACGCCGCGCACGCATCGCGTGGTCCGGCGCGATTCTCCTCGTCGAGCATGCTGCGGTAGAGGTCGGCAGCAGCGCTTATGCCCCCGCGAGTGGGTTTGCGCCGCGCTGAGAAATAGCCTTCGATATTTCCCTGCAGGTCGCGGTTGGGCGTGACATTGGCCACCACCCAGTAAAAACCGCCATCCTTGGACATGTTCTTGACGTAGGCAAAAATCTCATCGCCCTTGGATACCGTATCCCACAGCAACTTGAAAACGCCACGCGGCATGTCTGGATGACGGATGATGTTGTGCTGCGATCCCAGCAATTCGCTTTCAGTAAAGCCAGAGAACTCGATGAAGATGCGGTTGCAGTAGGTCAGACGTCCCTTGAGGTCCGTCTTGGAGATGATGAAGTCATCTTCGCGCATCACCCGCTCTTGCTGCGTTGGTGCCACTTTATATTTCATAAGCCGCCTTTCCAAATAGTCCGCTTACACACGCTGCCACTCACGTACCCGTTGGGCCATGTCATCCATGCTGAGCGCCTTGTCGGTATCGATCACCGGAATGAAGCGCCCGCCAGTTTTGCCGATGGAACGCAGGAACTCGCGCGCAATGGTTGTGCCGAACTGCGGCGTAGGCTCCATGGCGGACTCGGGAATGTCAACGACTTCAGCCACCGCATCGACCATGACGCCCAGCTCCTGCTTGTCGTCCTGCTGACGGGTGTCGTAGATGATGATGCTGGTTTTCTTTCCCGGCTGCACACGGGCGCGGCCAAATCGGGCCGACAGGTCAATGACCGGAACCACGCTGCCGCGCAGATTGATAACCCCGCGCACAAACTCCGGCATTAAAGGCACGATGGTCATGGAACTGGGTTGGATGATCTCGCGTACGGCGCGGATGTCCATCGCAAAGGCTTCATCCCCCAGCAAGAAGGTCAGGTATTGCTGGGCCTCATCCGCCGCGCCCTGCGTTCGTTCAGGCGATGCACCGTGGGTCGTTGATTCCGGGCTGGTCATGCCAAAGACCTCAATAGGGTTTGAAGTTGCCGCTGCCCCCGCCCCGTACCGAGGCTCTGCTCAGTCCAGCCCCCAAACGGGGAACGGCGGCACGTCGCTCGATGGAACGGGGAACGGCGTGTACCAGGGATGCGCGTCCATCGTCACCCAGCTGGAAGAATGCCATGGACTGCTGGAGCTGTTCCGCCTGACCACTCATTTCCTCGCTGGTGGCAGCCAGTTCTTCGGACGCACTGGCGTTTTGCTGCGTGGCCTTGGACAGCTGTCCCATGGCCCCGCCAATCTGCACCACGCTCTCGCTTTGTTCGCTGCTGGCCGCTGCAATCTCCTGCACCAGTTCGCTGGTCTTTTGGATGCTGGGAACGATTTCGTCTAGGAGTTTGCCCGCACGCTCGGCCATGTTTACGCTGCTGGAGGCCAGGTCGCCTATTTCCTTGGCCGCTTCCTGGCTGCGTTCTGCCAGCTTGCGCACTTCGGCAGCCACCACCGCAAAGCCTTTGCCGTGCTCGCCCGCGCGGGCCGCTTCGATGGCCGCGTTCAGTGCCAGCAGGTTGGTCTGGTAGGCAATGTCATCGACGATGCCGATCTTGGATGCGATCTGCTTCATGGCCTGCACGGTCTGGCTCACCGACTGCCCGCCTTCTGCCGCCTCTTTGCTGGTCTTGGTGGCCATGCCATCGGTCACGCGGGCGTTGTCACTGTTTTGGGTGATGGACGCGCTCATGGTGTCGATCTGCGAAGTGGTTTCTTCCACACTGGCGGCTTGCTCACTGGCGGCCTGGCTTAAGGACTGGGCCGTAGCCGAAACCTGGTTGGCTGCGCCGGTCAACGCATCAGCGGCAGCGCGCACTTCGGTGATCACCCGCGCCAGAGCCTCCGAGGTGGTGTTCACACTGTCCTTGACCTGACCAAACAGGCCCTCGTAGTTGCGATCAATGCGCTGCGTCAAATCGCCCTGCGAGACCGCCAACATGACACGTGCCACGTCTTCGAGTCCTTGCTCGCTAACTTCCAGCAAGGTGTTCATGCCCTGCGAAATCTGCAGGAAGAAGCCGCTCTTGCCGTCCAGCCCCAGGCGTTGGCCGAAGTCGCCGTGGGTGGCGGCATCCACCACGCGGTCGAGTTCCTTTTCTTGCGCGATATCCTGCGTGCGATCAAACCACTGGGTGATACGCCCAATGCTTTCACCCTTGAGGTTGGTTACCGGGCGTGCCAACAAACGCAGGACGTGACCATTGAATTCCATGTCCACGGTCGCCCCCGTTCGCATGGCCTGATCAAAACGGGATGCCGCCTCGGCGTCACGGAACAGGCTGGAGAGCTTACTACCGTAGAACTTGTCGGTATCAAACCCGGCACCACCCACGATGCGCAAAATGTCCTTGGCCGCAGGTGTGGCGTGTACCAGGGCGGCGTCCACGTTGGAAACCGTCACTGCCACCGGTAGGCTATCCAGCGACAACCGGATACGCTCATTGAATGCCGCCGCCTCGGCAGCGGCCCGCATGGCCGCCTGCACCTGGTCCATCGCGGCACTAACACGCGCCTTTTGTCCGGGCAGGCGCTCCATGGCACGATCCAACTTGCCACCGGTGTACTCGGTGACCAAGTCCACCACGCGCATCTTCACATCAATGTGCGATCGCACCAGGTTGTTGGTGGAAGCAGCCATGTCCTTGTAAACACCCTCGAACTGCTGTGAAGGCATGACAGCGTCCAAGCTGCCTTGGTCGTGCTCGCGTGCCATTTCCTGCTGTGCTGCGACAAAGGCCTGCAAGGTAGATTGCATCTTCGCTAACGATGCCAACAGCTGCGCTGTCTCATTCGTGCCTTGCAACGCGAGACGAAAGTCCAGCTGGCCTTGCGCAACCTGGTTCGCAACATCCACGGCTTTTTGCACCGGTCCGGTAATGCTGCGCACAAAGGCTACGGCCAATGCCACAGCAGCGGCCAGTCCCGCAAACAACGCGCCCAACAACAGGTTGCGCTCGAAGGTGAGCTTGGATTCGCGGGCCTCCAAGGCGTTGGCAAGCTCCTTGGCCGCCTCGGCATTGAAGTCATACAAACTGTCAATTGCGCGTGTGAACTCATCCAAGTAGGCCACACTGGCATGGGTGTACTCGGTTGCTTTGATAAGAGCGGTATCCGCCAGTGCCAGCGTTTTTTCGATCAAGGCCTTGCTGGACTCTGCTTTGCTGGCGAGAGCCGCGCGCATGGCTGGATTGGCATCAGTCGCGCGTTTGAGGTTGCGTTGCGTGTCGCCGGAAGTTTCTCGAACGCGCTTGGCAAGCGCGATCAGCGCGGCACGTCCTTCAGGCGGCAGAGTCTTCTGTGCCAGAAAACCTGTTCCCTGGGCACGCATGAGCCCGAGGTTTTCGCCGAGCTGGGGCATATTCACCAAGGCCGCTTGGATAAGGTAATAGGTGTCGGCATCTGGATCCAACGCCATGCCAAATTCACTCAGTATTTCTTCATTGACCAACAGGATGTCAGCAACCAGTTGGCTGTGCGTACGCGTACTTTCGGCGGATTCGATTTGTTTGGCTGCAACGGCTTGCTCAAGCTGTGCCCACTTCTGACGTACATCGCGGATCATAGTCATCAGGTTTTCCGTAGCGCCGATGCGTTTGAGCTGATCTTCCAGCGCGTCAAGTTCTTTCTTGACGTTGGTACTCATGGCGGCTCGTTTGGCTGCCAATTCCAGATTGCCAGCCAATGCCCCGGCGGAAATGCCCCGATGGGCTTGCGTGTACTGCACCAACCGATTGAGCTTTTGCACGGCAATCGCAGAAGTGTCTTCTCTTTGAACGAAGGCCAACTGAGCAGCGACATCCCGAAAGAAAAGTGCGGTAGGCACGGCCACCATGATCAAGGCCATTGCGCCCAAGATGGCAAATTTCTGGCTCAAACGCAGCCGACTCAGCAGTGCAGACATTTCCTCGCCCTTTCTTTATGCGCTAACCGATTGGTTGAACACCATTGCACCCGAAGGTGCGTCCATAGATCCCACTTCGCTCGTGACCAGTTCGCCGAGCGAATTCACATCCAATATCAAGGCAACCTCGCCACTGCCCAGGATGCTGGAACCGGAGATGCCGCGCAGCGACTTGAACAAGCGTCCCAACGGTTTGATCACGGTCTGCTGCTGACCCAGCAAGGTTTCCACCTCAATACCGTATTGACCTCGGCCGGAAGTCACCACCACCACACTGACGCGCTCACTATGTGCCGACTCCATGGCGTAGAGCGTGCGCAACCGCACCACCGGCAACACGGCTCCACGCAGTTCCAGGCAATGGCGCCCGCCAGCGTCCACTTTGACATCACGCGGTGCAGCTTCTATGACCTCCACAACCGTCTCCAACGGCAGCACAAGCTTGGACTGGCCGATGCCCACCATGAATCCGTCGATGATGGCCAAGGTGAGCGGCAACCGGATATCGACAATCAGCCCCCGCCCAGGATTGCTGACAAGTTTGATCGTGCCGCGCAGACTTTCGATATTGCGTTTGACCACATCCATGCCCACACCGCGCCCCGAGAGGTTGGTGACCTGTTCGGCTGTGGAAAAGCCGGGCTCAAAAATGAGCATGTTGATGGCGTCGTCACTGGGCACCACGCCGGACTCCACCAGGCCTTTATTCCAGGCACGTTGCAGGACGCGTTCACGGTTGATTCCACGTCCGTCGTCTTCGATGCGAATCAGGATGGCACCGGTTTCGTGCTGCGCACTCAACACCAGCTTGCCTGCAGGTGACTTGCCCGCAGCAATGCGTTCTTGGGGCGGCTCCAAACCATGGTCAAGCGAGTTGCGCACCAGGTGCATGAGCGGATCGGCAATCTTTTCGACCATCGACTTGTCCAGCTCCGCATCACCGCCGACGATCTCAAAATTGACCTCCTTGCCCAAACTGGAGGCGGTATCGCGCACGACCCGGCGGAAGCGGCTGAACGTTTCGCCCACCGGAACCATGCGCAAAGCCAGCGTGCCGTTGCGAATCTCTTCGATGAGCGCGTTCATGTGCAAGTTGGACTCAAGCAAGTTCACCTGCCGCGATGCGCGTGCCAACATGGTGGCCCCCGCACCGGCGATGACCAGCTCGCCCAGCAAATTGATCACCGCATCCAAGCGATCAGCCTGCACGCGGATATAGCGGTCTTCGCTTGCGCTGCCTTCGCGGATTTTTTGTTGCTTGCCCAAAGCCGCGGCGACTGCCTCGGCGGGCACTCCAGCTTGGGTTTCCAGCAAGTCGCCAATCTTGGGTTTGGCCCCGGCTGGCACGCCACGCACGCTTTGCTGCGAAGTCAACACCTGTTCCAGCTTGTCCTGCGAGACCGCGCCCACCTGCACCAGCATCTCACCCAGGCGTGGCGAGTCGGGCATGGCCTCGATGGCACGCGCCAACTTCTGCCCCTGCGTTTCCGGGGCCACGACGTCGTATTCGCAATCGTCCGCGACGAAACTGAAGGCACCTTCGATCTCATCGCGCCCCACCGCAGTCTGCAGCGCCATGGTAAAGCTGAGGTAGCAGCTTTCGGGATCCAATTGCGCAAGTGCGGGTACGGTATCGGTGCTGCAGTGCATGCTGACCACCTGTCCCATACCCGCCAGATACCGGGCCACCGACAAGGGGTCCATGCCGTTGCGAAACGTGTCCTTGCCAAAACGGGCTGATATGGTCCAGATCTGCTCGCCGCCATCATTGGCCGCGACAGCCGTGTTTTCTGCGGTTGCAGCCGGAGCCGCCGCACCAGGCACTGTCCCCTCGGTCAGTGCCTGCAGTTGCACCACCAGATCGGCACGCAGGTCGATCTGGTCCTGCGTATCGGCAGATTCATCGGCTGCGGTGTCCACCAGGAACTTGATCTGGTCATTGCATTGCAAGAGCAAGGTACTGATGGCAGGCGTCAAGGCGATGACACCATCGCGCATCTTGTCGAGCAGCGTCTCAACATGGTGGGTGAATTCGACGACCCGATTCAGGCCAAAAATGCCCGCCGAACCCTTTACCGTATGCGCACATCGAAACAGCGAATCCAGCAGCTCCCGGTTGTCCGGCTGCTCTTCCAGTTCCAGCAAAAGCTCTTCGATAGCCTCGATCTGCTCCGCAGCTTCACTGATGAATGCCGGCATCGCGGCGGCAATGAACTCCCGGTCTGCATCGCTGATGGTGCTCATGATGCGCCCTTTCCGGCTGCCGAATGCAGCGACTCAGTCCAATGGGAAAGGCCCATGGCTTGGCAAGCCTCCAGGAAAGGCGAACTGGCGTCCACCAGGCACCAGCCCTCACTGGCATGGGACAGGGCGGCCACGATCTGCAAGCCAGCGCCATCCACCTCGTTCACATCCTTGGCCGACAGCCGTAGCTCGTCGTGCACCCCTTTGGTCTGCCGCGCCGCCAACCACGCCGCCAGCGCATCGCGCGTTTCCACGGCGGTGTAAATGTTGAGCTCGGACGGCAACTGGAAAAAATCGTTCATGAATCCTCCCGCAACACCCCGTCGTAACCGACCGCATGGGCCGACGCGACGTGCAACGTGCAATTAG
This sequence comes from Rhodoferax sp., assembly GCA_046348185.1. GTDB lineage: Bacteria > Pseudomonadota > Gammaproteobacteria > Burkholderiales > Burkholderiaceae_C > Allorhodoferax. Next base: position 501,742 of record JAXMER010000014.1, read on the forward strand.
ATGCAGAGCTTGGAAACTGCGCTGAGCAGCTGCGTTGGCGAGAATGGCTTGACCATCCAGGCCTTGGCCCCCGCGGCCTTGCCCTGCTCCTTTTTCTCTTCCTGGCTTTCGGTAGTCAGCATCAGGATGGGCATGAACTTGTAGGAAGGCAACTGCTTGGCAGCCCTGACGAACTCGATGCCGTTCATCACCGGCATGTTGACGTCACAGATCACCATGTTGATTTGGCGCCCATCCAGCAGTGACAGAGCAGCCTTGCCATCTCCCGCCTCGATCACGGTGTAACCTGCCCCGTTGAGGGCCATCTTCACCACTTGGCGCAAGCTGGCGGAATCGTCAACGACCATTATCGTTTTTGTCATTTGAACCTCGTCATCAAAAGAAAGTTGTCTCGTCGCAATCGGGTGCTGTTTTGTCTGCGCTATCGGCCTGGTGGTTGCGATGCTGTTCCGCCATGGCGTACTGGGACTCCAGCTGCGCAAGCCAGGTGGACGCATCGGGCGGCGCGACACTGGGATTGGAGATCACCTGCTGCAGTCGCGCTACATCGGCCTCCAGCAAGGTCAGCATCTGACTGATGCGATCCTGGTATTGAAAACCCATGTACATGCGGTCTACTTGCGCAGCAACCATTTGTGTTTCATGCTGGAACGGCTTGGCTATGGCCTCCAACGCGCTGACCGAACTGCGTACCAGACCCAGCGTCTGCTCAATCGCTGTTCGGGCTGCAGGTGCCAGAGCCGCATCGGCCAGCACCGGCGCCAGTAGGTGTGCACAGGCATTGGCAAGCCCCATCACCCCATCGACCGGCTGGGCCAGCGCGTCATTGATCTGCTGCGATTGGCGCTCGGCCATATTGATATGCGGACCGATCTCCGCAAAGGCCTTCAACATCTCGCTGACCGCGCCTTCCGACTGTGCACGCGAGGTGGCGAGGTGACGACCCCAAATGGGCAAAACCGCTTCACATAGGGCGACATGCGCCTGGGCAGGGTGCGGGGCGTGATCTGCAGAATCCGTGGGGCTTGTAACTGGCATAGCCGCGACAATAGTGAAATTGCATCGTACCGCGGTTATACGCGACGCGCTACATGACGTTCACTTTTGCTGCACGTACCACCATTAGGACCAGACGGCGTTCACATAGCAGCCGCATCCAATTAGTTGGTTCTGGTCGATCGGCACCACGTACGACAGTTTGGTTTGCATTTCCTTGGTCAAGGGATTCTGGATGGAATAGGTGACCCAGCCCCCCCCATCGGTGTCGCATACACGCCACGCATCCTCGGTCAGTTTGTCGCCGACCTCACCAATCAGATCCCCCAGGCGTACCCCGACACGGCTCTTGTCGGAACCACAGACCACGTACACCCCTTGCCGATCGAAGATGAAGATGTACAGATCTTTCCAGTTGTAACGGCTGCTTTTATCGTGGAATAGATCCATAGCCGCTCGAAGGCCCAGGCGACCAATCTCGACCATGGCGTCAAACACCATTTGCCGCGCCTCATCGGCAGAACCTTGGCGCAACTGGATATGGCTGACAGAAATTTCCAGCCCCGAAGCCTGTACGGTCATTGCATCGGAATTGGCACTGGCGCGCACCACGAGCGCTGCATTTTCCTGGGTGAGCTTGTCCAGATCGCCCACCGCGTGAACCACGTCCTGCAAGGCAGAACTCTGTCCGGCGCTGCCCTCGGCCATGACATTGACGTTGGTAGCGATTTCAGCAATGCCACTGGTCAGGCTGGTCATCACCTTGTTGATGGCTTCGATTTGCGTCACGGTATTGCCTACGCGCTCCGACGACTCCCGGATCAGGTTTCGCACCTCGGCGGCAGCCGCCTGCGAGCGTTGGGCCAGACGCCGCACCTCGGCAGCCACCACAGCAAAGCCGCGCCCCTGGTCGCCCGCCCGCGCTGCCTCCACCGCGGCATTGAGCGCCAACAAGTTGGTCTGGAAAGCAATGGAGTCAATCGTTCCCACAATCTCATGCATACGCCCGGTGGTGGCCTGCAAGGGCCCCAGGCTTTCCACCGTCAGCTTCATTTCGTCCCCGGCACCGGAAGCTTCCTTGTGCAACAAGTCGGTCATGATGCTGATTTCTTGCGAGGCCTCAGCATTGCGCGCCACCGTTTCGCTCACGCGACGGACATGCATGGCGGTTTGTGTCAAGTGCTCGCCCTGGGCCTGGGCACGGTCTGCCAGGGACCGCGTGTCATCCACCAATTTCTTGCCGGAATCACCCAACTGCACCGCGGCACTGCGAATGTTCGCCACCATCTCTGACATGCGTCGGGTCACCAGCTCAAACCGAGAGCCGAAGTTACCCATGCTGTCCACGCCAAAGTCGTCGGCCTTGCCGGTAAGGTCCCCGGAAGTTGCCTTCTCCATCACCCGGTCGATATGTCGACGGTCCAGTGCATTGACCGCAAAGAAGCTGAGCACCAGATAGGCCCAGAGCGCCACGCCCAGAAATGCTGCTACCAGCGAATACCAGGTGGCATCGGGCTGCGACATGCCCGTAAGCTGGATCAGCAACAAAGCAAACATGCCCAACACCAAAGGGGCAGAAATCACCCAGAACTTGATTTTTGCGTTCAGTCGCACCATCAGGACCATGCCAGGCCCCAGAAAGCCGCGTGCTTCTATTTTCTTAGCCAAGTGTCACCCCAACTTTCGCGAGCCCCGCATGGCGGCATCAACTTCCAACTCCACGAACGCTGCCCTGTCTACGCCAGGGTGCGCCTTTGCCGCGGCAACAAGGAACCTGCTGCCATGTTCAAATCACTGTAGCAGAGTTCGCGCGTGAAATGGCAAGATTTGCGAATGGGAGTCAGGTGGGCGTTTGCGCCGTGGACTTCGCCGTACGTTTGCGCCGCAACGCAGCTGGCTTGGCCATACGGGCAGACACCGCCGAAGGGCTGCGCAGCGCACGCTGGGCCAATGCCAGGTACTCTTGGAAACTGTCGCGCAGGCACTGTGCCAACACTTCGGGGTCTGGCAGTTGTTCATAGCATCCGGTGAGCGAGATTACGATGGTGTCGTTGTATCCAGTCACCGAAAACACCAGCCCCATGCCATCAGAAATCGGCATGATGGCTGACAGATACGTCAGGCGTGCGCCCTGCAAGTACAGAGGTTCGCGCGAACCCGGCACGTTGTTGATGGCACAGTTGGCCAGTGGGGCCCAGTCCCCCAGCAAGGCGGATGCCGAACGCAGCATCTTGCTGGTCGCCGCAATCGCCAGCGATGGGGCATGCCGCGCCAGATGGGTGAGCTCGCGCGCGCTGATGGCCTGGGCCATGATGGCCGACGAAGAGGTTTCCGACTGGATGATGCGCAGCCGCTCGATGGGATCGGCCTGGTCCGTTGCCAGCGCCACACGCACCCAGGAAAACCCGGTTCGCTCATCGCCTTCCAGATCGCTGTGCACGGCGATGGGCGCTGCCGCAATCAGGGATTCCAGCGGCAGCTCGTCCTGGCGCGCCAGATACGCACGCAAACCACCCGCACAGACGGCCAGCACCACATCGTTGACGCTTGCACCGGGGACCAGCTGGCGGATGAACTTGAAGTCTGCCAGTGCAAATCGACGCGTCTCGAACACACGCTGGGTGGAGACTTCGGTATTGAACCGGGTCATGGGAAATGTATGCGGCTGGCCCAGCAATTCGCCGGCAAACGTTTTCACCGTGGACTTCAAGGCTGTCCAGCTACTGAGCAGTGGCTGCGTCATGCGCAGCGGGAAAGTAGCCAAGTTCCAGCCCGCCAGCCACAACAACGTCAGATTACCGGGCGCGGGCTCAGGAAACCAGGGTGCCAGCGGTGCCGGTGGATCGGGCAGGGGCGACAAGTCATGCAACAGCCGCGTGATCTCATTGCCATGGGCCACGTCGATGGCCGCATGGTGCACCTTGAGCAATACGGCGAAGCTGCCGACGGGCAGGTCCAGGAAGCTATCCAACCCTTCGATGACGTACATCTCCCACAACGGGCGTTGCAAATCCAGCGGCCGTGCGTGAATGCGTGCAGCCTGGATGCAAAACTGTCGCCAATCACCTGGTTTGGGCAAGGCGATGTGGCGCACGTGGTACTCCAGGTTGAAGTTGCTGTCTTCCACCCAATAGGGGTAATCGAGGTCCAGCGGTACCCGCACAATACGCTCGCGAAACATGGGCAGCAGATGCAAGCGGCTTTCCACGTGCGACAGGATCTGCTTGAAGCGAACCACGCCACCGGGTGCCGTGGATTGGTCGTAGATGTGCAGCAGGCTGATATTGGAATTGGCGTGGGCCGTATCCGAATAAATATACGCAGCGTCGTTTTCGCTCAGTTGTCGCATGATGGGGTGGTGGCTTCGCTGCGGTATCAGGCGTGGGCGGGCGCGTCACATGCGCCAGTGGTTACGCCCAGCACCCGTGCCAACAGGCCGTGCGGTTCAAAGGGTTTCCAGCCGCCTTCCGCCTGCGCCAGGCGGTCGGCAATGACCGCCAGCACAATGCCATTGAAGCCCAGGCCGATGTGGCTTCCCGGAACGCGGATGTTTTCGTGCAAGGCTGGGTCGCCGTCGATCGTGGCTTCCTGCGGTGGCACTACGCCATCGGTCAGGGAATACAGGCAGCTGGTGGGAACATCCGGGCGGCGACGCTCGCGCATGGCTTTCGCGCGGGGCTGCATGACGTGCGCAGAGGCACCCAGTCGATGCGAAACCAAACGGTACAACGCCTTCACCGCGCTCGGAGACTGGCTTCCCGTGGATGCCTCGATGCTGACGGGACTGCCCAGCGTAATCACGCTGCGCACACACTCCAGCGCACTCTGTGCGCTGTACAGGGAGAAAACCCCTCCCAAGCTCCACCCCACCAGGCTGACCTTACGGCCGGTAATGTGGTGCAGGTAACGGATCTTTTGCGGCAGGGCATTGGCATGCTTGCTGCGAAAACCGACGTTGCGCCCCAACCCCCAGGTATGTACGTCATACCCCTTGCTCTGCAAAAATACTTTCAAGGCCACCAGGGAAGTCTCGCTAGCCATGAAACCCGGCACGAGCAGCACCGGATGCCCGTCGCCCTTGGGCGCTTCCATCAACAAGGGCAGCGAAGCTGGAAGCAGAGCCATCTCCAGCAATGCACGTGGCTCCAACAACGAGCTCAGTGCATGGGGTTTGCCCTGATGCCGGTGCCGAACCACCGGCTTTCGTGTCGCCGGGGCTTTGGGATGCGGGGTGCGTTGCGTACTCATAACTCCAGTCTATAAGCATTCTGGCGTCTGCGTCTAAGGTGCGCTACCGAATCCGTTGCCCAGGTGACAGCCCAGCGCCGCCTTTTTGTGCTAGCGATCTGACGGCTGAAAGTGGGCATTGAACCCCACATCTTCGGTGCGCGTCATCACGAGTGGCAACTCCAGACGGAAGACGGAGCCCTCGCCCGGGGCCGACTGCACGTGCAAGTTTCCTCCCAATGTTTTTTTGACCAGGTTGTCGACGATGGACATGCCCAGCCCGGTTCCGCCACGACCAATCTTGGTACTAAAGAAGGGCAAGAACATCTGCTCTTGCATGGCCTCGGTCATACCCATCCCGTTGTCGCGCACCTCGATCACGACCCAGTCTTGATCTTGGTGCGCCGTGAGATTCACGGTTCCGTGGCTGCCATCCTCGAAGGCGTGCAGATAGGCATTGTTGACCAGGTTGATGATGACCTGGCCCAGCGCGCCGGGATAGCTATCCATGGTGATTTTCCCCGGAACATCCACCACGAGTGCGTGCGGGTAGCGCTTGAGGCTCGGCTTCAAGGTGTCGGTCACCTCGCGAACCACGTCGGCCAGGTCGAACAGGCGCCGTTGTTCGCTGGCTTGGTCGGCGGCCACCTGTTTAAAGTTTCGCATCAGCTCCACGGCGCGGTGCAGGTTGCGCTCTACCAGTTGGCTACCCTCCAACATCTCCTGCAGGAACGTTGCCAGTTCGGAGCGGCGCATCTGGCCACGCTCCAGGCTGTCGTGAATGCGCCGGGTCAGGTCGGAGCAGGTGCTGGCCGTGATGAGGCTATTGCCCAGCGGGGTCGCAAGCTCATGCGTGACGCTCGCAACCAGGGTGCTGAGGGTGGCCTTGGCGGCATTCTGCGCCAGCGCCTCTTGCGACTGGTGCAGTGACTGCATGGCTTGCTGCAGCTGGGCTGTGCGCTGCGCCACGCGCTCTTCCAGAGTTTCGTTGAGCTCACGAATGCGGTTTTCCGCTTCTTTTCGTTCAGTGGTGTCCCAGTGCACACCGGACAGCCACAGCGCCCGCCCATCCGGGTCGAAGACCGTGGCACGGGCGTGCGCGGCAATCCAGACCCAATGCCCATCCTTGTGCCGGATACGGTGTTCGCAGTGATAGTACTCTTCCTGCCCGCGCAAGTGGGCGCGCAGCGCATCGCGGGTGCGCTCCAGGTCATCAGGGTGGCAAAAATGCAGCATCGACTGCATGTTGATTCCTTCCACCTCGGCCAGTGTGTGCCCGGAAATCTGGGCCCAGCGCTCGTCGACCCGTACCTCACCACTTTGCAGGTTCATCTCCCAACCGCCTGCATTGGTTCCACTCAGGATGTTGCGTAGCCGCTCGCGCTCCAGGTGCAAGGCGCGCTCCGTAGCCTTGCGTTCGGTGATGTCGAAGTAGGTGGTCACCATGCCGCCATCGGGTGTGGGGCAGCCCATGATTTCCAAGGTCAGCCCTCCGTTGGGGCGCTGGCGCTCGAAGCGGTGCCCCACGAACTTCTTGGCCACCTCGATCCGGCTGCGGATGTGCTCCTCCACATCCCCAGGACCGTATTCGCCGCGCTCTGCATTGAAGCGTGCCATATCCTGGAACTTGGCACCAGGCCGACCCAGATTAGGCGGAAAGTCCAGCAGCTCCAGAAATTTTTGGTTGCACAGCTCCAGTTCCAGGTTGGCATTCATGAAACTGATGCCCTGGTTCACATTGTTGACCACCACTTCCAATAAAGCCGCCTTGCGCGCCAGTTGCGCTTCACGCTCGCGCAGCTCGGAGGTACGCGCTTCGACCCGTTGCTCCAGCTCGGCGGTAAGCTCGCGCAGGGCCTGTTCCCGCTGGCGTGCTTGGGTCACATCGGTGTAGGTGGTGACCATGCCCCCCTGCGGCAGGGGATAGCCGCGCACTTCCATGACCGAGCCATCGGGCCGGTTTCGCTCGAAACAGTGTGGCAGGAATTGGCGCGCCAGCTTCAGGCGGTCTTGCACCTGTTGCTCGACATCGCCGGAGCCGTATTCGCCTTTGCGCGCGTTGTAACGCAAGGCCTCTTCCAACGTGGCGCCAGGCATGCACAAGGCTTCCGGGAAATTCAGCATCTCCTGGAAGCGTTGATTGCAGGCAACCAGCACCAACTGGCCGTCGAACACGGTGAACCCGATGGACAAGTGGTCCAGGCCCTCAATCACAAGCGCCAGCTTGTCACCCGACCCCAACTCCATTGCAATTGCACCTGTTACTGATACGGCTTACATGGTCCGTTCTTCTGGGCTCCCGCGGGCAGTCTAACGCGTACCCATGCGGCTGCCAACCGGCTATAAAACGCTCCCGCATAATGGACCGTTTCGACCGCAAGTACCTTTGCCCATGCGAACACGCTCCTCCTGGTGGCTCCCGCTGGCCGCGCTCTGCCTGACCGCGCAAGTGCACGCCCAAGGCCCAATTCCGGCCCCGCAAGATTCACCCTACCCCGGCACTATCACGCTCGATGTCGATGCCACCGACCTGGACCACCGCGTTTTTCGCGTGCGCGAGCGTATTCCCGTTGCACCTGGGCCGCAGGTGCTGCTTTTCCCCCGCTGGTTGCCCGGCACACACGGCCCTGCGGGCGAAATCGACCGGCTCGCAGGCATTCAGATCCGCAGCCCTGCGGGTGCCGTGATCGCCTGGCAGCGCGACGCCACCGACCCGTTTGCCCTGCACGTGCAGGTGCCCGGCGATGTGTCGGCAATCGACATCGAGCTGCAGCATCTGACCCCCCTGGATAGCCATGCAGGCCGGGTGGTGATGACACGCGAGATGCTAAATCTGCAATGGAACAACATGCTGCTCTACCCGGCGGGGTATGCCAACCCGCACATCGTGTTCCAGGCCAGCGTTCGCCTGCCCACCGGTTGGCAGCAAGCCAGCGCTTTGCCTGTGCAGCAGACTACCGCCGACCAGGTGAACTACGGCCCCGTCTCGCTCGAGACCTTGGTGGATTCGCCGGTCTTCGCAGGGCGCCATGTGCGCCGCGTGGTGTTGGACAGCAGCGGTGCAAAGCGCCCGGTCGCCTTGAATCTGGTGGCCGACACACCGGAGCAACTGGAAGCCAGCGAGGTGCAGTTGCAAGCCCACCGCAATCTGGTCGCGCAGGCCGACCGCCTGTTTGGCGCGCGCCACTTCGACCACTACGAGTTCCTGCTCTCCTTAAGTGAACGCATGGGCGGCATTGGGCTCGAACACCACCAAAGCAGTGAAAACGGTGTACGGCCCACCTATTTCAAGGACTGGGCCAAAGGCCCGGGCGCACGCGAACTGCTGCCGCACGAATACACGCACTCGTGGAATGGAAAGTTCCGCCGTCCGGCAGATCTGTTGACGCCCACGTTTCATGAGCCGATGCAAGGCAGCCTACTGTGGTTGTACGAGGGGCAAACCCAGTACTGGGGCCGGGTACTGGCCGCGCGCAGCGGACTGGTGACGGCCGAGCAGTCCCGCCACAACTGGGCCCAGGCGGCCGCCAGCATGGAGCACCGCGCCGGGCGCAGCTGGCGCAACCTGCAGGACACGACCCAGGAAGCCGCCATGGGCGCGCGCCGCAGCGCCAAGGATTGGGGCAACTGGCAACGCGGCAGCGACTATTACGAAGAGTCTGCCCTGATCTGGCTGGAAGCCGACATGCTGATTCGGGAGGGCACGGCGGGCAAGCGCTCGCTGGACGATTTCGCCCGCGCCTTCTTTGGCGTACACGAGGGCCGCATGCAGCCGATGGCCTACACGTTTGACGACATCGTATCCACCTTGCAATCGGTGTGGCCGCATGACTGGGCCACCTTCCTGCGTCAACGCCTGGACGGCCACACCAACGCTCCTCTGGCAGGGCTTGAGCGCGCAGGCTGGCGCTTGGTGTACGCCGACAAGCCCAGTGAGTTTGCCCGCGAAGAGCGCGACGAGCCCACCGACGACTATGCCTACTCGCTGGGCGTGACCCTGCACAAGGACGGCCGCCCGCAGGCGGTGCTGTGGGGCAGCCCGGCCTGGGAGGCCGGGCTCAGTACGGCCACACAGGTTGTGGCTGTCCATGGCAGGGCCTACAAGGCTGAGCGCATGGCCGACGCCGTGCGCGCCAACGTAGACGGCAAGGCCCCGTTACAGCTCTTGTTGCGAGAAGGCGATGCCTACCGGACGGTTGCCATCGACTACCGCGATGGCCTGCGTTACCCGCGCCTGGAGCGGCTGCCTGGCACGCCCGAGCGCCTGGATACCGGCGTGTTGAAGGCGCGATAATTTCCACCCGCTTTCCTAGTTTCCCCAATTGAGGTCTCCCATGCCTGCCTACCGCTCCAAAACCTCCACCGCCGGCCGTAACATGGCAGGTGCGCGCGCCCTGTGGCGCGCCACCGGCATGAAGGATGCCGATTTCCAGAAGCCCATCATCGCGGTGGTCAACAGCTTCACCCAGTTCGTGCCCGGCCACGTCCACCTGAAGGACATGGGGCAACTGGTGGCGCGCGAGATCGAAGCGGCAGGCGGTGTGGCCAAGGAGTTCAACACCATCGCCGTGGACGACGGCATTGCCATGGGCCATGACGGCATGCTGTATTCGCTACCCAGCCGTGACATCATTGCCGACAGCGTGGAATACATGGTCAACGCCCATTGCGCGGATGCCATGGTCTGCATTTCCAACTGCGACAAGATCACACCGGGGATGCTCATGGCCGCCATGCGATTGAACATTCCTGTGGTGTTCGTGAGCGGAGGCCCCATGGAAGCGGGCAAGGCCCAATTGGCCGTGCCCGGCGAGGCCACGCTCCAGTTCAAGAAACTTGACCTGATCGACGCTATGGTCATGGCCGCCGACGACCAGGTGTCGGATGCCGACGTGGCCGAGGTGGAGCGCTCCGCCTGTCCCACTTGTGGCTCCTGCTCGGGCATGTTTACTGCCAACTCCATGAACTGCCTTACTGAAGCCCTGGGCCTGTCGCTGCCGGGCAATGGCACCGTGGTCGCCACCCATGCCGACCGCGAGGAGCTGTTCAAGCGCGCTGGTCGCTTGGCGGTAGAACTGTGCCAACGCTATTACCAGAAGGAAGAGCTGAACGTGCTGCCGCGCGCTATCGGCAAAAAGGCGTTTGAGAACGCCATCGCGCTGGATATCGCCATGGGCGGATCGACCAACACCATCCTGCACATCCTGGCTATCGCGCAAGAAGCAGAAATCGACTTCACCCTGGCCGACATCGACCGCATGTCCAAGGTGGTGCCGCAACTGTGCAAGGTTGCGCCCAACACCGACAAGTACCACATCGAAGACGTGCACCGCGCCGGCGGCATCTACGGCATCCTGGGCGAGCTCGACCGCGCGGGCAAGCTGCACACCGACGTGCCCACTGTGCACAGCCCCACACTGAAGGACGCGCTGGACGCCTGGGACGTAGCCCGCAACCCCAGCGAGGCGGTCAAGACTTTCTACCTGGCTGGCCCTGGCGGCGTGCCCACCCAGGTGGCCTTCAGCCAAAGCGCGCGCTGGCCCAGCCTCGACCTGGACCGTGCCAACGGCTGCATCCGTTCGTTGCCACACGCCTTCAGCAAAGAAGGTGGCCTGGCGGTGCTGCGCGGCAACATTGCGCTGGACGGTTGCGTGGTCAAGACGGCGGGGGTGGACGACAGCCTGCTGGTATTCGAAGGCCCGGCCCACGTGGTGGAAAGCCAGGACGAGGCCGTGGACCACATCCTGCACGACCAGGTGAAAGCGGGCGATGTGGTCATCGTGCGTTACGAAGGCCCCAAGGGCGGCCCCGGCATGCAGGAGATGCTCTACCCCACCAGCTACATCAAATCCAAGGGCCTGGGCAAGTCCTGCGCGCTGCTCACGGATGGGCGCTTCTCCGGCGGCACTTCGGGCCTGTCCATCGGGCACGCCTCGCCCGAGGCCGCAGCCGGTGGCGCCATCGGCCTGGTGAAGAACGGCGACCGAATCCGCATCGACATTCCCAATCGCTCCATCAACGTGCTGGTGTCGGACGAAGAACTGGCCAAGCGCCGCGCCGCACAGGACAAGCTGGGTTGGAAGCCCGCCCAGCCGCGCCCGCGCAAGGTGTCTGCCGCACTCAAAGCCTATGCGAAGCTGGTGATGTCGGCAGACAAGGGCGCGGTGCGCGACTTGTCCAAGCTGGAAGACTGACCGTCTTGGACGGTGCCTGCAGCGCGGTGAGTGCTCAGGCTCCCAGCGTGCGCAGGGCGATTCCAGCGAGCCCGCAGCACAGGATGACCGAAATCACGCCCGCTTGGTAGCGCAGCAGGGCGGTCAGGGCAGCGGTCGCCAGCAACAGCGCTGGCGCATCCAGTCTTGTGTAAAACGGGCCGCTAGCCCCCGTACGAACTGCGATATGCGCTACAAAAAACAGAGCAAGACTAGCGATCACGCCCACCACGGCAGCGGTGATGGCCGTCAGCGGTGCGCTCAGTTGCAGCTGGCCGTGGGTGGACTCCACCAACGGCCCACCGGCCAGAATGAAAATGAATGACGGCAGGAAGGTGAACCAGGTCACCACGGTCGCCGCCAACGCTGCACCCAGGAACAGCGCCTCCGGGCCCAGCACCTGCCGCGCCCAGCCGCCCAGGAATCCGACGAACGCCACCACCATGATGAGCGGCCCTGGCGTGCTCTCACCCAGGGCCAGGCCGTCGATCATCTGCGCGCCGCTGAGCCATCCATAGTGTTCCACCGCCCCCTGGTAGACGTAGGGCAGCACGGCATAGGCGCCGCCAAAAGTGAGCAACGCCGCCTTGGTGAAGAACCAGCCCATCTGCACCAGCGCGCCACTCCAGCCCTGCCAGGCCACCAGCGCCGCCATTGGCATCAGCCACAGCAGCGCGCCCGCCACCAGCACGCGGGCCAGTCGTGCACGGGTAAAGCGAGCATGGGCTGGCGTGGGGGTGTCGTCATCCAGCAGCCAGGAACCCGGGCCTTCAGGATCGGCAGGCGCCGCTGCGTGACCCGCCAAGGCGGATGCAAACTGCGTCGGTACCCAGCGTACGGCCACGCCCCCTACGGCAGCAGCCCCCGCCACGATCACGGGAAAAGGCAGTTCGAATACGTAGATTGCTATAAAACTCATAGCTGCAATTACCCATAACACGGGGGCTGATCGCGGATTCCTCAATGTTCGGCTGCCGATACGGTGCACCGCCTGCAGGACCAGGGCTGCCACCGCGGGCTTGACGCCGTACAGAAACGCCACCACCCACGGTACCTGGCCAAACACCACATAGATCCAGCTCAGGGCCACCAGCAGCACCAGTGAGGGCAGCACAAACAAGGCGCCCGCTACCACGCCACCGAGCGTGCGGTGCATCAGCCATCCGATGTAGGTTGCCAGCTGCTGCGCCTCGGGTCCGGGCAGCAACATGCAGTAGTTGAGGGCATGCAGAAAGCGCGCTTCCGATATCCAGCGCCGCTGCTCCACCAGCTCGCGGTGCATGATGGCGATCTGACCCGCCGGTCCGCCGAAGCTAACCAGGCCCAGCTTGAACCAGAAGCGCAAGGCTTCCCAGAAGCCGACATGGCGTGCGGGAGGCGGGGTACTCATGCCGCAGTTCCTCCCAGGGTTTCGGGTTTCCAGGTGTTCGACTCATGGCGCGCCGCCACGCGGTCTGGGCACCAAGCATACAAGGGGTGGTGCAGCGCCTACGATGGCGGCACTGTACCACCGGCTGACCTTGCGGGTATGCCCTAGGGAGATTTCTCTCGACGACTTGGAACGTCTTGACTAGGATCGAGCCTCTTTTCTTGGAGGCACCATGCGCATCTGGCTCAAGCGTCTCGGTATGGGGTTGGGGCTGTTGTTGATCTTGGCCGTGGTGTTGGCGCTTTTTGCCCGCGCCTTGGGGGAACGCAAGCGCCAGCGGGTCGTGGATGTTGAAGTGGCCGGGGTACCCTGGGCCAACGATGCGCCCGCCCTGGAGCACGGGCGTTACCTGTTTCGTTCACGCGGCTGCGCCGACTGCCATGGAGTAGATGGTGGTGGGCGCGAATTCATCAACGACGGCAAAGGCATGCGCCTGCATGGGCCCAACATCACCGCTGGCGGAGCTGTCGGCCACTACACCGCGCAGGACTGGGAACGCGTGGTGCGCCATGGGGTCAAGTCCGATGGGCGGCCCGCTTTCATCATGCCCAGTGAAGACTACAACCGCCTGACCGACACCGACCTGGCAGCCCTGGTGGGCTATGTGCGCAGCCTGCCGGCCCGCCCGGGCGGCGAGGCTGTGGTGGAGCTGCCGCTGCCGGTGCAGGCACTGTATGGCCTGGGTGCCATTCAGGATGCCTACGAGAAGATTGACCACCACCTGCCACCGGCGCAACCCGTGACGGTTGCAGTCAATGCCGAGCACGGTGCCTATGTGGCGCAGATGTGCAAGGGTTGCCACGGCCCCGGTCTCTCCGGCGGCGCAATTCCTGGCGGCCCACCCGATTGGCCACCCGCGGCGAACCTGACACCCGGCAATAACAGTGCGCTGGCGCGCTACCCCGATGTGACCAGTTTCGTGGCCATGCTGAGAAGCGGCAAGCGCCCGGATGGTACGTCGATCAAAGTGATGCCATTTGAGTCCCTGCGGGAGCTCAACGACACCGACGCCCAGGCGATCTATGCCTTCCTCAAGACAGTGGCGCCCAAGCCAGCTGGTCAGCGGTAAGCGCCAAGGATCTTTTTCAGTCTTTGAACTTAGTCCGCAACCAGTTCAGCACTTCACGCTGGTCTGCGGATGTGGCTCGACGCACTTGGACGAGTAGCTTGGCCAAATCCGGGCGCTGCGGGGAAATATTGGCTGCACCCTCGTTGCAAACCGAGCAGATGGCCTTGAGATTGCTTGGATCATCGCTGCCACCCAGGCTCTTGTCGATAACGTGGCCAATGTGAAGTCGGGTCTTGCGTCCGGGGTCATAGGGGTGCGGTTCGCCCGCGACGGCACCGCACATCTGACAAGTGAAGCCATTGCGATCCAGCACAATTGCCCGCGTTTCCTTAGAAATCGCCCGGGCAAAGGCGGGCTGGGGTTTGGCTGACTCCAGCAGGTACTCTCCCGGCTTTAGATCAGCCCGATCATTGTGCGTGAGTATGAGGTACCCCTCTTCAGTACGCAGTTCCCGCACCCGGCGCGCCCACTCGCTGATGTTGCCAGCTACATCGCGCAACTCAACGGCCCCCAGCACACGGCCCAGGTTGGCCAGGAAATGCGAACGCAACTTGGAGCGAGCACCGCCCGAGGCATTTTTCTTAGGTTTGCTAGCGCCTTCGGCCATATTCATGCCGCCCTTCTGATGATTTGTCCGTCCGCAAAGCGGCGAATGGCCTGTGCAACCTGCGCACCCACGGCGTGCGCGACGGCCGGTGGAAAGGCGTTACCCACCTGTCGGTACGAAGGCGTCTTCTTGCCTGCAAACGTCCAATCGTCTGGAAATCCCTGAATGCGTGCACACATACGAACTGTCAGCCGAGGCTCCCCCACAAATCCCGGCAATGGCGCAGTGTCAGCCACACCTCGGCCATCAACACCCAAACTGGCCCACGCAGCACGCGCGCGTGTCGGCCCCAGATCGGGTCCGCCATGTTTCTTGCTGCCCCCGACCAACGTGGGTGCAATGGTCTTGGCGCCCTGCACCCACGCAGCAGCACCCTCCCATCCGTTTTCGGCCATCAAGTCCCCCAGAAGCACCCCAACGGGTAGTGCACGGTTAGGCTGAGGTTCGGGCCAGGTGAAATAGGGGGCAATGTCCTTACGCAAGGCGACACATAAAACCCGTGGGCGCAATTGGCTAACGCCGAAATCAGCGGCGTTAAACAAGCGCCAATCGGACCAGTAACCCATCCGTGCCAATCGCGCAGAAATCGACTGACGATAGCCAGCAAATTGGGGATCCATCAGACCGCGAACGTTTTCTAGCATGACGGCCATGGGCGCCACTTCGCCCACTACGCGCAGGGCATGGGGAAACATGTCCCGTTCATCATCCGCCCCCAGCTGCTTGCCGGCCTTGGAAAAAGGCGGACAGGGCACACCGCCTGCCACCAGCTCCACCCCACGGTAGGGCGAGGCGTCGAACTGCGTGAGGTCACCTTCGATAACGTTCCATTCAGGCCGGTTGTAACGCAAGGTTTGACAGGCGGCCGCGTCGATCTCGATCAGCGCAACGTGCTCAAAACCGGCCCGCTCCAAGCCGAGCGCTTGTCCACCTGCTCCGGCACATAGTTCAATGGATTGCATGGTTAGACTGTATGTTTAAACAGCATCATTATCGAGCGCTTTGGCGCCTGCGACAAGCATCAGTAGATGAGACAGTATGACTCAGCGCGTGAGCTTGTACACCGACGTTCCCGCGCGCAGGTTGGGTGCAAAGCGCACCACGGCCCCACCCTGAATGCCGAAGCTGTCTTGCACCTGTAGACCATTGCGTTCGGCCAACACCCGCAAGTCGGCGTGGGTGCCGACACGGATGTTGGGCGTGTCGTACCACTGATAAGGCAAGCGCTTGGTCACGGGCATGCGGCCTTTGAGGATGCTCAGGCGGTTGGGCCAATGGGCGAAGTTGGGGAAGGCCACCACGCCCACACGCCCCACGCGCACGGTCTCGCGCAGCATGACCTCGGCATTGCGCAAGTGCTGCAAGGTGTCGATCTGCAGCACCACGTCAAAGCTGGCATCGTCGAACATCGCCAGGCCGTCTTCAAGATTCAGCTGGATGACGTTGACGCCACGCTGCACGCAGGCCAGCACGTTGGCATCATCGATTTCGATACCGTAGCCGCTGCAGCCGCGCTCGGCCTGCAGGTAGGCCAACATGCTGCCGTCGCCGCAGCCCAGGTCGAGTACCCGGCTGCCTTTCGGCACCAGTTCGGCAATGGCGCGTTGGGTGGAAATATCCGTCATGCTGCACCTCCGACCTGGACGCTATCGAAAAATGAGCGCACCACGCTTAAGTAGCGCGGGTCATCGAGCAAAAAGGCATCATGACCGTGGGGCGCGTCGATCTCGGCATAGCTGACCTCACGCTGGTTGTCGAGCAGGGCCTTGACGATCTCGCGGCTGCGCTTCGGACTAAAGCGCCAGTCGGTGGTGAAGCTCACCAGCAGGAACTTGCAGGTGGCGGCTGCCAGCGCCTTGCTCAGGTGGCCCCCATGGGCGCGGGCCGGGTCGAAGTAGTCGAGCGCGCGGGTGATCAGCAGGTAGGTGTTGGCGTCGAAGTATTCGGCAAACTTGTCGCCCTGGTAGCGCAGGTAGCTCTCGATCTGGAACTCCACGTCCTGCGTGCTGTACTTATAGGCCCCCACGCTCCCCACTGCGTTGGGTTCGCTGCCCCCCGAGGGGGCGCTCGCGCCTTGGGACGGCCCGGCGGCGCTCAGGCCTTGGCTTCGAACGGCGTCACGGAGCTGACGCCCGAATTTCTCGTTCATCACGTCGTCGCTCAGGTAGGTGATGTGGCCGATCATGCGCGCGATGCGCAGGCCGCGTTTAGGCACCACGCCGTGCTGGTAGAAATGACCACCGTGGAAGTCCGGGTCGGTGACGATGGCGCGCCGGGCCACTTCGTTAAAGGCGATGTTCTCGGCCGTGAGGTTGGGCGCGCTGGCCACCACCACGGCGTTGCGCACGCGGGTGGGGTGCTGCAGCGTCCAGCTCAGGGCCTGCATGCCGCCCAGCGACCCGCCCATGACCGCGGCCAGGGTATCAATGCCCAGCTTGTCGAGCAACCTGGCCTGGGCATTGACCCAGTCTTCGACCGTGACCACGGGGAAATCCGCGCCGTACACCTTGCCGGTGTCGGGGTTGGTGTGCATGGGGCCGGTGGAGCCGAAGCACGAGCCCAGGTTGTTCACGCCGATGACGAAGAAGCGGTCGGTGTCCAGGCTCTTGCCCGGGCCGATCATGTTGTCCCACCAGCCTTCGGAATTGTCCTTGCCCTCGTAGCGCCCGGCCACATGGTGCGAGGCGTTGAGTGCGTGACAGATGAGCACAGCGTTGGACTTGTCGGCATTGAGCGTGCCGTAGGTCTCGTAACTGAGGTGGTAGTCGCGAATGGACGCACCGCTTTGCAGGGCAAGCGGCGCATCGAAATGCATGGACTGTGGTGTGGCGTACATAAAAGAAAACCCGGCTACGCTTGTCTTTCAACTAAGGGCGTGGCCGGGTCGGCTTGGTCTTTAGCTGAACTTATAAAGCGCCCGCAAGCGATGGCAAATCGGCGCTGGTTGGGATTTTAGCAAGGTCTGCTGTGCTCAGGGTTTGCCAGGCGCACTTTCCCCGCCGCGCCCCATCCGGTCTTGCATGCCTGGGTGCTGTGCATGCTGCTGGCCCATGCGGGCGTGCTCAGCATCAAAGGTTTTCTTTTGCTCCGGATTGAGCGTTGCGTAGAACGTCTTGATGGCCTCGTCGCGCTGATCCATGGCTGTGTTCATGGCGTCCATGCGCTCCTTGCGCAGGGCGCGCATGCGGTCGATGCGCTCGGGAGTGGAGAGCTTGGCCATTTCAGCTGGGTCCGGGCGCTTGGTGTCGGGACGGGCCGGTGGTTTCATCGCTTGGGTGAAGCGGTTCCAGGCCTCTTCTTGTTCCGGGGCGAGTTTCAGTTTGGCCTTGAGGTCCGCATGGCGCTTGGCCTGCATGGCTTGCATGCGCGCGGGGTCCTGATGCCCTCGCATGCCCATGGCTCCGTCGGGCCGCTGCGCGGCGGGGGCGCTAGGAGCGGGTTTGGCATCGGGCGCTGCCGTCTGCGCACCGGCAACCAGGCCGGACGTGGCGAGCACGCCCGCCATCCAGAGAGAAGCAAATCGCGGTTTCATGGTGAGATCCTTTCATCGCAAGTGACTGGCACCGACGCGGTGTCAGAGTGCTTGCAGTGTCAAGTGGCCGTGTATCGCGCACATTTCACCATACGAACGCTGTGTAAAGTTCGCAGTCTTCTTGGGGTTTCCGGGCGGTGACAATAGCCTGCAGCGGGAAATATGCCGTGGGTCCATGGGGAGTCCCGGCCGCTACTCAAAGAAGGTGGATGTGTGTTCAAGAATGTGATGGTGTATCGGGTGGATGCGGGCTGGCCCAGCGCAACCGACGTGCTCGAGGAGGCCCTGGATGGGATGCGTTTTGTACCCTGTGCGGCCTCGCAGGACAAGGCCGTCGGCTGGGTGGAGCCACGCGGCCATGCGCACGGCCCATTGGTGGAAGTGGTGGATGGTCAGTGGATCTTGCGCCTGATGGTGGAGGTCAAAGTGGTTCCCTCGTCGGTGGTGAAGCGCAAGCTGCAAGAGCAGGTGGACCAGATCGAGGCCACAACCGGGCGCAAGCCCGGCAAAAAGGAGCGCCGGACCTTGGCCGACGATATCCGCCTGGGCTTGCTGCCGTTGGCGTTCAGCAAGCAGTACGCAGTGCAGGTATGGGTTGATCCCAAGAGCGGTCTGCTCATGACCGACGCCGGGAGTACCGCCAAGGCAGACCAGGTTATGACCAGCCTGGTGCAGGCCATCGACGGGCTGGTGGTTCGATTACTGCACACACAAACCTCACCCCAGGCTGCTATGGCGCATTGGTTATCCAGCCGCGAAGCGCCGCTGGGGTTCAGCGTGGAGCGTGAATGCGAACTTAAAGCTGCCGATGAGTCCAAATCCGTGGTGCGCTATGCCCGGCACGCACTTGATACTGACGAGGTGGCCCAGCACATTGCCCAGGGCAAGCTACCGACGCGGCTGGCGCTGACATGGAATGACCGGGTAGGCTTCGTGCTTACTGATTCGCTGCAAATCAAGAAACTGGCGTTTCTAGATACGGTGTTCGAAAACGCCGGAACCAGCCAGACCGAAGAGGATGAGTTCGACGCCAACGTTGCCATAGCCACTGGTGAGTTGCGCCAGTTGTTGCCCGCCCTCATAGTGGCGTTGGGCGGGGAAGAAGTGATCCCCGGTTGATATCAGCGGCGATAGTCGCCATAGCCGTGCGGTGGCCCGGGCTGCCACGGCGGCTCGGAGCCGTTCTCCCACCAGGGGCCTTGGCGTTGCTCCATGTGGTGATGATGGTGATGGTGGCGGTGCCAATGCCCAGGGTAGGGCGGATAGACGGGCTGGGCAATCACTGGCACCGGTTGCATGCGCACAGGCTGTTGGGGATAGTAGATGGCGCCGGGCGGTGGTGCCGGGGGAGACACCCGCTGTCCGCTCGGCATCTGGGCTACGCGGGCGCCCAGCAAACCGCCTGCACCGGCACCCAGCACGGCACCGGTGGGTCCACCAATGGAATCACCGATGATGGCGCCCGCAGCGGCACCAATTCCCGCACCCACGACAGTGCGGAACTCGTCGGCACGGCTGCTATGGCTGGCAACCAACAGTGTTGCGCCGACCAGAACAGTCAGTAATCGGATGAACCAACGAGGCTGCGCAAAAGATTCGACAGAATCGTCCATAGCATCATTGGGCCCCAGGCCCTACCGCTAGACGTAGCGGTTTCTAGGGCTTGAACGCGGCCGACAACCATTGCGTTGACGGCGTTTACAAGCCATTACACCTTGGTGTTCTAGCTCAAAGCCCCCGAAGATGCTGACAAGCTTGCTACGAAGTTAGTAGCAATTGGATCAATGCTTGGTGGAACAGGTATTGATGCCGAAGATGGCGTAGGGCGGACACCAGCCAATCGCACCCGTGGCCAGCGGTATTACACCCAGCCAGCCCCACCATCCGACAGTCTGGGTGGCAGCCAAGGCTACCAGTACCAGACCCGCTGCGACGCGAATTCCGCGGTCGATGCCGCCGACATTGAGTTTCATGGAGTGCTCCTTGTGTTGAAGTCAGGGTTCCATTGGACTCGATTTTGGCCCGCGGCGTCGGTGACCTCGGTCACATAGCGCGACCAACGGTTGTTGCTTACTGGCGCGCGAAGTCGATCACCACACCGTCGGTATCACGGTGCAGGTACTCGATGGTCACCTTCTCGCCGTAACGTGCCTGAAGCTGGTGCAGCAGTGGGATGGGATCGTGGTCGTTGACAAAGCGCATGGTCTCACCGGGAGTGAGGGCATCCAGGGCGCCGAAGATGGCGGCATGGCGAAAGCGCTTGGCGATGCCGCGTGCGTCAAATGGGTACACGCCTTCGGCGTTGGTGTGGTTGTGAACGTGGGTCATGGTAGTGGACTCAGGAGTGGTTGGGTGTAAAAGGAAGTTTCAGAGGCGGGGGCGGATGAGCATGGGAACGAACTGCCACAAGTAAAGGCCCAAGCCCGCGATCCAGGCCACGGCTGCTGCGCGCAGCAACCAGGGAGTTGCGACCGACGGAGCAATGGCAGCCAGACGCAAGACAACGGCAGCCAAGATCAGCCAATAGCTGGTGCGAATGGTCTTGTCGGTGGCCAACGGACGCCCGAGATGGCCCAGGGCGGTGCGGGTCACCATACCGATGATGAGAACCGAGAAGCCACCCATGGCAATCACGTGGACAGACAACACGCGTGGCAGGTCCAGCCCCGCGGCATGCGCGGCAGCGAACAACAGCCCCAGGCCCAGCGAGGCATAGCCCACGTACAGAATCCACAACAAAGCATTGGTACGCACGGCTAGCGGCTTCCAGCTGATGATCTGCACGACAGCAAGCCCGCCTGCCACCAGACATGCCAGCGCAGTCAGCCAGGACCAGCCCCCCAGCAAGGACACCACGGCAACCGCACTGGCGCCCAGTTGCACCCAACCGCTATGGGTGTGCATCGGGATGGTGAGACCCGGCGTGGCGCGCATGGCAAAGAACGGGATCACGCGACGCCCCACCAGCAGGGCCACCAATGCCATCAAGACCAGCGCCGCTTGCATGCGCTGCATCAGGACTGCATAGTCGCCACCATCCAATGCGGCGGTGAGGTACATCGCATCGAGTGCACCCAATCCGGCCAGCAGCAGCGGCACCGCATAGTTGCGCTGGTTGCGCGACAACACGACCGAACGCCCCATGCCAACGGCTGCCATCAGGAAAAAACTGAGTTCCGCCGCACTGGCCATCCAGAAGGCCGCGAGCGATGGCACCAGGAACCCGACGCGCGCCACCAGCCACAAGCTGGCGGCCACAGCCAAGGCGCGCGAATGCATCGGGTTGATGCCCGTCCAGTTGGCACCAGCCGTCATCAAAAAGCCCACGGCGATGGTGACGACAAAGCCCCACAGCATCTCGTGCGCATGCCAAGCCAGGCCGCTGAGCGGACCCATCAGCCACTGCGGGGCAAATATCCACATTAGCACCGCAATCAAGGCCCAGGACGTACCCGCGATGTACAAAGGACGAAAGCCCAGTTCCAAAAAGGCGCGCAGGCTGGGCTGCGCCGGATTGGTAGGGCCGGGTTCCTGCGGTTGCATCAGCGGGCCCTTGACCCGAATGGTGATATCTTTTTTCATCGGTTGCGGCATAAGATGTATAAATTGTACAGCTTTAGAATCGGGCTGTCTAGCTCGGTTTCGTCATGGTCATGCTCACGGTGTCTGCAAGCTGGCCAGATGACGCAGCGCTGCACTGTCGCAGATTCGGATGTGTTCGCGCGCCAGCTCGACCCAGCCCTCCCGCTCGAAGCGGCGCAGCAGGCGCGACACGATCTCGCGCACAGTGCCCAACTCATCAGCCAATTGCTGGTGCGTCAAAGCCAGGTTCGGGCCCCGCCCCAGCAGCGCAGCGGCCAGCCGCTGGTCCAGTCGTTGAAATGCCACGGCGTCGATCAGCCCGGTCAGGTCGGCCATGCGTTCGGCAAACAGCCCCAAAACAGCATTGCGAAATGCTGGCGTCTCCAACCACTGGCCAAACAGGCTCGGCGAAATCAGCAGCAGTTTGGTGGGCTTGGTCGTGGTACCGGTCGCCGACAGCGGCTGGCTGCGAAACAGGCTGGCACTTGAGGCCAGGCACAACTCACCGGGCACCACGCGGTAGAGCTCCAGCGAGCGTCCGTCAGCGGAACGTCGACTGACCCGGACCTCGCCCTCCAGCACCAGAGGAAAGCCCATGCAGGCAGCGTTGGCGTCGAACAGCACAGTGTCGGTCGGCACCGTCATGGGCGCAATCGCCGCGCCCAACGCCTGCAGCGATGGCTCCACATGGGCCAAGGCCGGGTACAGAGTGCAGGGGTCCGTGAACATTCGCCCAGTGTAGTGGCGGAGGCCGCCTCAGTGACAGCGGGTGCCGCCCTGTCCTGCCAAGTCATCCAGAATGGGGCAATCAGGCCGGGCGTCACCCTGGCAGTGCTGCAGCAGGTCTTGCAGGGTGCGCTGCATCGCCTGCATGGCGGCGATGCGGGCATTGAGCTCCTCCACATGTTTTTGGGCAATACGCTTGACGCTGGCGCTGGCGCGGCTGCGGTTGCGCCACAGGCCCACTAACTCGGCGATCTCGGCCATGGAAAAGCCCAGGTCGCGGCTGCGCTTGATGAAGCGCAGCGTGTGCACGTCGGCACCGGTGTACTGCCGGTAGCCGCTGTCCGTGCGCGCCACGTCGCCCAACAGGCCGAGCGACTCGTAGTGGCGAAGCATCTTGGCCGAGACACCAGACTGGCGTGCCGCCTCCCCGATGGCAAACGGCCCGTCGCCGTCGGCGACTGCCTTAGTCGGCGACGGCATAGCCTTCTTCGGCAATGGCGGCGGCCAGCGCCTCGCGCGGCTGGGAGGACTGCACCTGCACGCGGTTCTGGGCACGGTCGATCACCACTTGGGCCTGCGGGTCCAGTTGCTGCACGGCTTGGGTGACGGCGCGCTCGCAGTGACCGCAGGTCATGCCTGTCACGGTAAAGGTCTGGTTCATGGTTCTCTCTCCAATGTCTTGCAGTTGAAATATCACGGGAAACTGCAGCGTAAACCTTACCACCGTGGGAGAGTCAAGCGCCACCGGGGCAAAAAATGGACTTGACCTTCCCATGGTGGAAAGGATTAGGCTTGCGCCATGAACACTGCAATTCCCTCTTCTGCTGACGCCGCCACCCTGGACCTGGGTATTGGCGGCATGACCTGCGCATCGTGTGTGGGTCGTGTCGAACGTGCCCTGAAAAAAGTACCCGGCGTGCAGGACGCCACCGTCAACCTCGCCACCGAATCGGCGCGCATAACCTTCGCCGGCGATGCCCAGATGCCGGTGCGCCTAAAACGTGCGGTGCGCGATGCCGGGTACGAACCGCGCAGCCCCGAGCAGGCTGATGCCCTGGCGGATGTCTCGCCCTGGGCCGGTTTCACCCCGGTCGCTTGGGGCGGCTTGCTGTCACTGCCCCTGGCCTCCCCGATGGTGGGTGACTGGCTGGGCCTGCACTGGATGCTGCCGGCCTGGTTGCAGTTTGTGCTGGCCACGCCGGTGCAGTTCATCCTGGGTGCGCGCTTCTCTCAAGCTGGCATGCGGTGCTGGCGCGCAGCGGCAATATGGACCTGCTGGTGGCCATCGGCACCACGGCGGGCTGGGCGCTGTCGGTCTGGCTCTGGCTGCAGGCCCCGGCGGGCGGCATGGTGCACCTGTACTTCGAGGGCTCGGCCGTGGTCATCACCCTGGTACTGCTGGGCAAGTGGCTGGAGGTCCGGGCCAAGCGCCAAACCACCGCTGCTATCCGCGCCCTGCACGCGCTACGCCCCACCATCGCTCACGTGCTGGGTCGGCATGGCGAAGCGGACCTGCCCATCGAAGAGGTAATGCTGGGAGACCGTCTGGTGGTGCGCCCCGGTGAACGCTTCCCGGTGGACGGCACGCTGCAGGAGGGCGCGACTCAGGTCGATGAATCCATGCTGACGGGTGAGCCCCTGCCCGTGGCCAAGGATGTGGGCGACACACTCACCGGCGGCTCCATCAACGGCGAAGGCCGCGTGGTCCTGCAGGTCACGGCGGTGGGCGTGGACACGGTGCTCTCACGCATCATCCGCCTGGTGGAAGATGCCCAGGCCGCCAAGGCACCGATCCAGCGCCTGGTGGACCAGGTCAGCGCCGTGTTCGTGCCGGTGGTGCTGGTCCTGGCGCTGCTGACCTTGTTGGGCTGGTGGCTGAGCGGCCATGGCTTTGAGACGGCGGTGATCCACGCCGTGGCGGTGCTGGTCATCGCCTGCCCCTGTGCCCTGGGGCTGGCCACACCGGCCGCCATCATGGCCGGCACCGGCGTGGCGGCCCAGCATGGCATCCTGATCAAGGACGCCCAGGCCCTGGAACTGGCGCACAAGGTGGACGTGGTGGCCTTCGACAAGACCGGCACCCTCACCGTGGGCCAGCCGCGCCTGCTGGCGCTGGACGTGGCCCCTGGCGTGGACGAAGCCGCGCTGCTGAAAGCCGTGGCCAGCCTGCAAAGCGGCAGCGAACACCCCTTGGCGCGTGCGGTGCAAGCCGCGGCCCAGGCGCGTGGCCTGGCGCTGGTCGCCCCCGACGGTGTGCGCGCCGTGCCGGGACGCGGCACTGAAGGTGAAGTGGCGGCGCTGAGCTACCGGGTGGGCAGCCTGCGCTGGATGCAGGAGCTGGGCGTGAACCTGGGCGCCCTGGCCGAACGCGCCGCCGCGTTGCAGGCCCAGGGCCTGACCGTTTCCGCCGTTGCCCAGCAGACCACACAAGGGCTGCTGCCGCGCGCCCTGCTGGCTTTTGGCGACGAACCCAAACCCGGCGCCGCAGACGCCTTGGCCGCACTGCGCGCGCGCGGCATCCAGACCGTGATGGTGTCGGGCGACAACCGCGGCGCGGCCGAAGCCATGGCGCGCCGCCTAGGCCTGAACCCGGACGCCGGTGAGGTGATGGCCGAGGTGCTGCCCGGCGACAAGGCCGCGCGGGTCGCGCAACTCAAACAGGGTGGGGGTCATATCGTTGCTATGGTGGGCGATGGGGTGAACGATGCGCCGGCCCTGGCGGCAGCCGATGTGGGCTTGGCCATGGGCAATGGCACGGATGTGGCCATGCACGCCGCCGGTATCACCCTGATGCGCGGTGACCCAGCCCTGGTGGCTGCAGCGTTGGACATCTCGGACCGCACGGTGGCCAAGATCCGGCAGAACCTGTTCTGGGCTTTTGTCTACAACGTGGCTGGCATCCCGCTGGCAGCGCTGGGTTTTTTGAACCCGGTGGTGGCCGGTGCGGCCATGGCGCTCAGTTCGGTGAGTGTGATGACCAATGCCCTGCTGCTCAAGCGCTGGACACCGACCAAAACCAAGGCCTGAAGCGACCAGGCGTTCAACCCAATGGCTTGGATGCTTGGCGCTCCCGTTCCTTGCGTCGCGCATCCAGATGCCAGGCCAAGAACGGAAGCAACAACACGGAGCCCGGCAACGCCCAGATGAACAGATACGGACTGACGGCCGATGCCGAACGCATCATGCGCTTGAGCTGCCCACGTTCTTCGACGGTCCATTGGCCGCCATTGCGCACCTTCATGAGCAAGGGCAAAGCACCCTTGATCTTGCTCAGTTCCATACGCAAACGCATGCGTTCGCGGTCGTTGCTGGCCAGAAACGAGCAAAACCAGCGCGGGGCATGGCGCATCTTGGTTTGGTACACCACCGTTTGTTCAGGGTTGAACGAACCCGCATCGCCGTTCACGGCAACGGGATTGGTGGAGGAGGAATCCTGCGTACCCATGTCCGCATTATGCGGTGTGTGTCCACGCGCGCACGCGTTGCCATTGCTGCCACACGGTGTAACCCCAGCGCAGCGAGCCCAGAATGGCGCGCGGGCGCCACACCAGCAGCGTCACGGCCGCCACAGCCACCAACGTCGGATGCGCAAGTGCCCAGGCTTGGGCCTGACGAGCCAGAGCGCGAACCTGGTCGGTGCGGTCCAGCGTGGTGCGAACCGGCACCAGGACTTGCGCAACCTGTGCGCGCTGAGCCTGGATGCGCTCACGCAGGCGCCCACGCTGCACGTAAAGTTCAATCAGGCGATCGTCCACGTCCGGATGCCTCCCGCAATTGGCGCAGATCCTCCTGCAATTCGGCCAGGCTAGCGGCAAACAAGGGCTCGGTCTTGCGCGCCAGGCGCCCCATGGCCAGGTAGAAATACACCGCCAGCCCCCACACCAGCGCCGCGGCAAGGCTGACGACCACCAGACGCTGCTCCCAGAACAGCAAGGTGAGCGCCACCACCGCCAGCACCAACCCCAAGCCCAGGCAGAACAACAATGCCAATGCCAGCATGAGCTGGCGCATGGCCGTTACGCGTCCGACTTCGAGCTCGTTGCCCAGCAGTTCCAGGCGGGTCTGGCCGATGCCCAGCAGCGTGACAGCCCGGGATTTGAGCAAATCCCAGGAGCTACCGGGTGTGCGGGTGTCGTTCAACGCCGTCCCAGCACCAGGCCCAGCAAGAATCCGATGCCCGCGCCGATACCCACGGCTTGCCAGGGATTCTCGTGAACAAAGTCATCGGTCGCGCGGGCGGCGGCGCGCGTCTTTTCCAACAGAACGGCCTCAGCCGCTTCCAGGCGAATTTGTGCGGCCAACAGGCGATCCTTGATACGGGCACGCAGTTCGGCAATGCGGTCACCTGTCTGGTCGGCGGTGGCCAGCAGCATCTCTTCCGCATCGGCAATGACCAGCTTGATGTCGTTGACCAGCTTCGCCTGGGCGCTGATTTGGGCATTGGTGTTTTCAGCCATGGAACTACCTTTCGCTAGGGTGTTGGAACAAAGCGCAAAGCGTAGCAGATTCCCATGGCACCGATGCCGCTATCGCTGGTCAGTTCTTGCGTTTGACGAGCAGATTGCGTTTGGCGTCTTCCGCACGGGCAAACGTGACGGCGCCATTGGCAACCTTGCCCATCACCAGCATATTTTCGGTAAGGGCATCCTTGTCGTTGAGGCTGAACGGGCGCTCGTAAGTGGCGACCACGCCATAGTAGGTACGGCTGATGTTTTCCAGTGCGGTCTTCACCGTCAGACCCGCAAGGTTGCCGTCGCGAATGCCAAACAACGCAAACGCCAGCAGATAGGCAGCGTCATAGCCCTGCGCAGCTGCCATGGGGACTGCCATGGGCTTGTGGAACTTGCGCTTGTAGGCGGTCAGGAACGAGGCCCGTCGCTCGTTGCTGGGCTCGGCAATGAAGGTCTGGGCCATCATGGCGCCTTCGGCGGCGTCCTTCGCACCGTTAATGAAGAAGGGGAACGACAGGGGCCATGCACCGACCTGCGGCACGCTCCATTTCAGGGCCTTGCGTCCGTTGGCGATGACGGCGTTCTCAACACCCACCGTGTAGCTAAAGACCACATCCGCACCTGCATCCCGCGCGGCGCGCAATTCGGACTGGAGATCTTTCACGCCCAGCGGAAAACGTGCCACGTGCACGGGTTTAAGCGAATGGCTGGCCAAGGCCGCCTCGACGTCTTTGAGGCCGGCTTCGCCATAACCGGTGGTGTCGGCAAAGATGGCCACATGGGTCCAGCCCCTTCGCACGATGTCGCTGACCACATAGGGGGCCTGGACGGCGTCGCGGGGCGAGGTCCGGAAGATGTAGCTGGAGGCCGCCGGGTACTGCGCGGTCAGCGGCGTTCCGGTGGCGCAGGGGATGATGAGCGGCAGCTTGGCGTTCTGGAACACTTCCAGCGATTTGGCCGCCACCCCCGTATTGCAGTAACCCAGAGTGGCGACAACGCCAGCGTTCACCACGTCCTTGGCAGCCTGCAGCCCCAGCTCAGGCGTGGCTTGGTCGTCGCGCACCACCAGCTCATAGCTACGGCCCATGTAGCCCCCCACGGAATTGATTTCCTCAAATGCCAGCTGGATGCCTTCGAGCATTTGCGTGCCGAAATCCGACGAAGGTCCGGTGAATGGGCCGATCACACCGACCTTGACCGTTGGTGCATTGGCATTCAGCGCCTGCGCTTGTGCAACGGCACCCACACTGGCAGCAATGGCCACTGCGGCCCAAGCGGCCAGCCAGGATTTGAAGGTCTGCATGGATTGCGCTCCGAAAGAATGGGGAGCGCGCAGTCTAGGCGATCCAATCCTGGGTGTTGGATGGGTTTTCCCGCAGGCGCGCGCGGCGTGTCAGGTCGTTGTCAGGCGGGGGATTGGGCGGGAAAAGCCGTGTTTACAGGGCTTTATTTTCGGCGCTATAGAACCCGTAAGGTTTTCATACTGGGCATCCCCACCACTGCGGGGCCAGTACCATGCAGATCGACCGACTCACCCACCAAGCTTTTCTCCCCGACCCACGTGCCAATCTGGGTACCGAAGACCGCGCTTGCGCTGATGCGCTTGCGCCAACGGTTGCAGACACTGCAACGTCCCCGGTGTGGGTGGAAGATGCCGCTCTCGATGCTTCGGGGGTACGGTTACGCCTGGGCGGTGACAATGCGGCGGTGGCGCTCTACAACCGTAGCGGCACGCGCAATACCGTGTCGAATGATGATGTCAGCCCCGACGCGATGGCGCAGCGCTACCAGCAGGCGCTTGCACGCCAGCGGCCTGCTGCGCCAGCCTTGTCGGTGGACGCTTCAGGCATCCTGGTGGCCAAGCCGCGCACGGCGTTCTCGGCACAAGAATCGGACTTTGTAGCGCTGGCGGTTTCAGCTATGCGCGACTTTCGCGACAGCGCAGAGCGGGCCAAGGCGGCAGGCGGCACCGAGCCGGTGGCGCAGCCCAGCGCCGGGCTGCGCGGCGGGCTGGCGCACCTGGCCGCGCGCTTCAAGGCGTTTGCCTGATTACTGCTTGACGGCTTCGACCTGGATCACCACGCGCACGTTCTTGGCAAAGCCCCAGTCCACGCCGTAGTTCATGCCATGGGCCGTGCGGTCCACAGTGCCTTCAAAGTCGCCGCCACACACTTCCCGTTTGAGCATGGGGCTCTGGTAGCAGGCAAACTGGTTGGCCTTCAGCGTCAGAGGTTGTGTCTTGCCCAACAGCGTCAAGTTGCCCGACACGGTGGCTACGTTGTCACCGTTGAACGTGAACTTGTCGGCGACGAACTTGATGGTGGGGTACTTGGCGGCGTCGAACAGGTCGGCGCTTTGCAGGTGCTTGTCAAAAGCAGGCGTGCCGGTGTTGATGGAGGTGGCGTCGAAGGTGATGTCCACCTTGCCGGTCTTGCCCGCGCGGTCGAACTGGACAGTGCCTTCCTTCTTGTCAAAACGGCCGCGGTTGACCGAAGCGCCGAAGTGGCTGATCTCGAACGTCGCGAAGGTATGGGTGGGGTCGATGGCATAGGTCGCAGATTCGGCGTGGGCTGCGCCCGTGAAAACAGCGGCTACGGCCAAGGCCAGAACGGATGTACGCATGAAAGTCTCCTGATTAGAACGCGGGGTTGAAGAACATAGAAAAGGGGCGGGCTTAGAACTTGCCGACGCCCGTTAGCGCCAGCTTGAACTTGACCTGCACATCGTCGGCCACCATGCCAGTATCAGACC
This sequence comes from Rhodoferax sp., assembly GCA_046348185.1. Taxonomy (GTDB): domain Bacteria; phylum Pseudomonadota; class Gammaproteobacteria; order Burkholderiales; family Burkholderiaceae_C; genus Allorhodoferax. Next base: position 531,324 of record JAXMER010000014.1, read on the forward strand.
ATTCGCCCTCACCGATCTTGAAGACCAGGCGCTTGATAGTGAACTGGCCACTGGCCGTCGTGATGGCAGCGCTTTGGGTTAGAGCGACCGGCACGGTCACATCGCGCACGGTGCCCTTGATGGTGAGCTTGCCGGTCACCTCGAACTTGCCCCCGCCGAGCCCCTTGACGGCGCTGGATTGGAAAGTGGCCTGCGGAAACTTGGATGTATTGAACCAGGGCGCCTTGGGCAGTTCGGCATCGGGTTCGGGAGAGCCCAGGGTGGCACTGGCAATGTCCACGGTGAACGCGAGCTTGGCGGTTTCGGGCTTGGTCGGATCAAACGCCAGCTGGGCATCGAATTTCTTGAAGCGGCCTTCTACGGGCACGCCCATTTGCTTGCTCACAAAGCCGACTTCGCTCTGGGCCGGCAGCAGTTTCTGTTCGGCATGGGCTGCCAGCGCGGCCAGACTGACAAGAACGGCGCCTGTGGTGCGCAAGATGGAGGTAGAGGGGTTGGTCATGGTGATCATTGGAAAACGTACAGGGGTTTAAGCGCGGCCCGGCAACATGCGCTGCATCAGGCCGTCCTTGTCGATCCAGTGGTGCTTCAGGGCGGCGGCCACGTGCAGTACCACCAGCAGCGCCAAGCTCCACGCCAGAATTTCATGCCATGGCTTGATGAGCGCGGCCAACTCCTTACTTACCGGCACAAAGTCCGGCAACGGCAACACACCAAACAGCACGATGGGAAAGCCCGCGGCTGAGCTGTAGGCCCAGCCCACCAGCGGAATCAGGAAGAAGAGCACATACATGAGCACGTGGGTCGCGTGGTAGGCCTGCATTTGCCAAGTCGGCATCTGCTGCGTGACCTGCGCTGGCAGGGCTGGCGGGCGGCGAAGCCCGCGCCACACCAGCCGCACGCTGCTCAGCAGCAAGACCGTGACACCAGCCCATTTGTGCCAGTTGTAGAGTTTCAAGCGCTGGGGCGAAAACGGCAGGTCGGCCATGTAGCTGCCCATG
>JAXMER010000015.1:0-414339 GCA_046348185.1 Rhodoferax sp.
AGTTGCCGATGTCACTCAAGCGCAATACGTTGTGGAACCTGGCCGGTAGTGGACTGCCGTTGCTGGCTGGAGCGTTGGCCATTCCCTACACCTTGCACCAGCTTGGCAACGAGGCCTTTGGTGTCTTGACGTTGGTCTGGGGGCTGATTGGTTACTTCAGCCTTTTTGACTTCGGCATTGGTCGGGCGCTGACGGTCGAGATCAGTCGTCGCATGGGTCAAGGAGACGGAGCGCCACTAGGTGGCGTATTGCGCGCGGGGTTGCTGCTGACCGCGTTGGCGGGGTTGCTGGGTGCGGTTGTGGTCGCTGTATTGGCGCATCCCTTGGCAGATCGCTGGCTTTCCATCGGCCCCGCTTTGCAGCTACCGGCATCGCAGGCGTTCTGGGTTGCCGCGTTGGGAGTGGTGCCAACCACCCTTTCCAATGGTTTGCGTGGCGCGCTGGAGGGGATGGACCGGTTTGATGCCTCCAATCTATCCCGCGTGGCCATGGGAACCTGGATGTTTGTCGCACCGGCCTTGGCGATTGCCTGGCAAGATGCCGACGTGGGTGGCATAGCCGCCTATTTGGTCGCCGGTAGGTTGGTGGTGATGGCGGGGCTCTTCTTCCCGTTGTTTCCGGTTCTGACCCAAGGCGGGCGAATTTTTGATCGTGCCGACCTTGCCAGCCTTTGGGGCTATGGGGTCTGGGTCACGATCACGGGCATCATTGGCCCGCTGATGGTGTTTGGGGATCGATTTTTTGTTAGTGCTACTGTGGGGGCCGACCAATTGCCGCTATACGCTATCCCGCAAGAGGGTTTGCTACGCCTGCTGTTGATACCGGTCGCCTTGACGAGTGCCTTGCTACCCCGGTTAGCCGCAGCCACGCCAACAGAGGCTGCTCAGGAATACCATCGCCAGCTGGTTCGCGTGGCCTGGCTCATGGGGGGCGTCTGTGCGTTGGCGTTGGGCCTGGCCTACCCTGTCTTGCGGGTATGGATTTCTGAAGAATTTGCAACGCGGGCATTGCCCATCGTGGCTGTGCTATGTCTAGGCATTTGGATCAACTCCATAGCCAGTTTGCCGTTCACGCTTTTGCAGGCGCGCGGCAATCCGCGACTGACTGCGCTTTTCCATTTGGCCGAACTGGCGGCCTATCTTGTGGTGCTGTGGTGGGCAACCGGGCACTGGGGTCTGATGGGCGCTGCGGTTGCCTGGGTAGCGCGGGTGATGCTGGATGCTGTGTTGCTGCAGCTTGCGGTACGGAGGCTGTATGGAGTCTGAAGCCTGGCCAGCGGACGGATTGGAGTCGGTTGGACACTGCCCCTTTTGCGGCAGCGACCAGCGCCATGTGGCCTTACAAGATGTCCAGGACTGGGCTTTTGGCTGCGCCCCTGGGGATTGGACCTATTGGGACTGTGGCCGTTGTCAGGCCTTGTATCTGGATCCTCGGCCAACTGACAGCACGGTCGGAATGGCCTACGCGCGCTATTACACCCACGGTGCCGGCCCATCGTCTTTTGTCGCGCGGGCGAAACAGCGATTGCGAAATGAACTGTGGTTCCATCTGCTTGGGGCCAATCTGACTCCTCGTATCGGGTTGCCCAGGGCTTTCACAGGTGTAGTAAATAGCTTGAAAACCCGGATCGCGGAGCCCTTTGGCCTGCGGCAGATGGCCCAATTGCCGCGTGGACTTTTGGTGGATGTCGGTTGTGGCAATGGCGAAAAACTGGAGATTGCCCGCCAATTGGGGTGGCAGACCTTAGGGCTGGAATTGGACGCTAGCGCTGTACAGGCAGCGCGACACCGGGGACTGGAGATACGTGAGGGTGGATTCGAACTGTTGGCGCAATTGGGGCTGCAGGCGGACTGCATCGTCTGCTCGCACGTCCTGGAGCATGTGCACCAACCTCTGGAATTGCTGCGACTTCTGCGCCAGGCTCTCAAGCCAAGTGGAACCTTGTTGCTGAGTACGCCCAACGCGCGTAGCCACTTGCGATCACACTATGGCCCCAACTGGCGGGGTCTGGAAGCGCCACGGCATCTGGCGATCCCCGCCCAGCAATGGCTGGTTCGTACATTGGAGGCACAAGGATTTGTTTGTGATCCGGTCGCCTCCGTGGACCTGGAGTGCGCCGTGGAGTCCGAACGCATCAGCCGACGATCCACCAGTGCGCAAGCCAGCGACCTTATGGCCGCTCGTCAGGTGCTGGAGGCACGCCGGACCGTTCCATTACCTGAATCCGATGCGATCCAGTTGGTGTGCCGTCTGGGCGCGGAATCGCCTGCCAAACCATGAGGCCGGTCGTGCACCACAATTCCCTGGATGCCTTGCGCCTGGTGGCCGCGCTGATGGTTCTGTTCAGCCATCAACATGCGGTTCTAGGGCGATCAGAGCCCAGCTTCTTCGGATGGAATACGTGGGGCGGTGCCGGTGTCAGCATTTTCTTTGTCTTGAGCGGCTTCCTGGTGTGGTCCAGCTGGTTGCGTGACAGTCGGGTGATGCCTTTCCTTGTGCGCCGGGCATTGCGCATCTTTCCAGGGCTCTGGGTGGTAATAGCCCTATCCGTTTTAGTGATGGGACCCTGGGCCACCGCAATGGATGTCACCGCCTACTTCAAGCATCCATGGACTTGGCAGTATCTCGACAACGCCTGGCTGTCCATTGTCTACGTTCTGCCGGGCGTATTTGTGGGCAACACCATGCCCGGTATTGTGAATGGCTCGCTGTGGAGCCTGCCTGTGGAATTTTTGTGCTATTTGGTCCTGGTGGTGGTTGGCTGGCTTCTTTTGCGGGCACGGGAGCAGACTCCACTGATATTGGTCTTGGCATGGTGGATGGCTGTGGGGGGGGCATCATTCGGCCCCAAACTGCTGGGTACGGTTTACACCACCCATTGCGAGATGGCGGCGCTGTTCGCCGCGGGGGTGTTGTATGGACAATGGCGCAGCCAGCCGTTTGCGGCGCTGGAATGGGTGCTGCTGCTGGCAGGTTTGTTGGCATTCAGTGTCATTGGGTCGCGTGGAGCCGAACGTGCGAGCATGTTGTTGGTAGCCATGGCGCTGGTCCATGTGGCTGCCAATTGGCAGGGCATGGCGTGGCTGGGCGACACGGTCGGCGACCTTTCGTATGGTGTCTACATTTATGCATTCCCGGTCCAGCAGGCTGTGGTGCATTGGATTTCTGGTCAACAGTGGTCATGGGAGGGCGCGTTGCTGTTGTCAGTATCGATCACGATGGTCTTTGCGTATGTGTCATGGCATGGCATTGAAAAGCAGGCACTGGCGTTCAAACCGCGTGCAGGGGCTCGCCTATGAGCCGGGTCGCCATCGTGGTGCTCAATTGGAACGGCTGGGAAGACACCTTGAAGTGCGTGGCGTCGCTGGAGTCGCTGGATTTCAAGGAGGCGCACGTTGTGCTTGTGGACAACGGCTCAAGTGATGACTCAGTCGAGCAGTTCCAGCGGCGCATCCCGCATATCAAGCTGCTGCAGTCGGGTGCCAATTTGGGGTTCGGCGGTGGGTGCAACGTGGGCATGCGCCATGCCATGCAAGAGGGGGTTGAGTACATCTGGCTGGTCAACAGCGATGCACAGGTTGCCTCCGACGCGCTGTGCGAATTGGTGCGTCAGGCGGAGTCCAATCAACGCATCGGCGCCGTAGGGTCTGTCATCTACGACGCGGACCAACCTCAGCGTGTACAAGTCTGGGGCGGCGGGCGGGTCAATGTATGGCTGGGAACGTCTCACCACCAAGAGGCGCCAGGCACTGTGGATTTTGTATCCGGTGCGTCCGTTTTGCTGCGAACCGAGGCGCTGGGAGAGGTGGGACTTTTCGATAGCGAACGGTTCTTCATGTACTGGGAAGATACCGACTTGGGATTTCGTTTGCGCAAGGCTGGGTGGTTGCTGGCGGTTGCGCCCAATTCCCGAGTTTGGCATCAAGAATCCTCGTCGCTTGGGCAAGGTAGCCTTCAGTGGGACGCGTTTTCTGCACGATCGTGCGTACGGTTCTTGCGAAAACATGCGCCATGGCCCACGCTGTCCATTGCGGCGATGTTGCTTCGCATGCTGGCCAAACGCATGCTATTGCGCCGCTGGGACCGGGTTGCGGCAGTCTGGCAGGCGTGGCGTAGCGCATGAACACGGTCGTGCCCGTTTCGGTAGTAGTGCCCTGCTACCGCTGCAAAACCACCATCGAGCGTGCCGTGGCTTCGGTTGTGGCGCAGACCCATCGACCCGCCCAATTGATTCTTGTGGACGATGCCAGCGGTGACGGTACGGCAGCCCTGCTTGATGCCATGCAAAAGCGGTTGGGCGACTGGGTAGAGGTCCTGGCTCTGGCAGAAAACGGTGGTGCAGCCCAGGCCCGCAACGCTGGTTGGGAGCGGGCAACACAGGCGTATGTGGCGTTTCTGGATGCGGATGATGCATGGCACCCGTGCAAGATCGAAGTGCAATATGGCTATATGTCACAGCATCCTCGGGTTGCACTCAGCGGGCATCTTCACCGCGAGCTGCCATCACATGATGGGCAGTTGCCCAACTGGGCTTTGACTGCGCATTGGGATGTGCAACCCGTGACCTGGCGTGTGCTGTTGCTTCGCCACCAGTTTGTCACGCCGTCGGTCATGTTGCGACGCGACTTGCCCGTGCGGTTTGCGCGGAACTTGCGCTACATGGAGGACTACCGCTTGTGGCTGGACATCGCGGAGGTGCCCCATGAAATGGTCAAGCTGAACGTGGAACTGGCCGCCATTTACAAGGCCGCGTACGGTGCGACCGGTTTGAGTGGCAACCTGTGGCAGATGGAGCGCGGGGAATTGGCGGTGTTGCGCCACTTTCGCCAAACGGGGAGGCTGTCTAGCGCGCTATGGATGCTTGTATCCGCCTACTCGTTGGTCAAATACTTGCGACGCAGGTTGATTGTCTGGCTTCGATGATGCAACGTTGCGTTGGCTACGCACTATTTGGGCGCAAGCCTGTATATGGAATCCACGTGCGTGAACCGTCTTGATTGAGCGTCTCGATATGCCCACCGCCCGCCACAATGTGGCCATACGTGTCCATGCTGTAACCGTCGGTCCCCTTGTAGAGGGCAAAGTCCATCGCCGCATACGCCTTGTTGGTGTCTTGCGCCTTGGTCATTCCGACTCCGACCATCATGTTGTTGATCGCGGAAACACTCAGGCCCAACTCCGACGCCTTCTGGAAGATTTGGGCTTGGCTGGGATTGGTAGCGAAGAAGTTGCTGATTTCTTCTTTGGTGATGGCACGTCCCAGATTGGGTGCGTAATAGGATGACCATCCGCCGTGGGTCCCGCCACCAATGTCTTGCCCCAGGCGGTTGGCAGAGTCAACGAACATGGTTTCCAGAACGGGCGCGGAGATTTTGTTGATATCCAGGCCATTGCCAATTGCCCGGAATTGCACAAACTGCGCAGCGTTGAGCCCCAGTGCCTTGGCCTTGGCCGTTTCCTGATTCTCGGTCGGCCGCGATGCGTAAAACGCCTTGATATCTGTTGCTGTAGGCATGACCTTTTCTGGGCTTGTTGCTGCGACCTGGGCCTTCCCAGCCAGCACCGACACCTTGCCTTGGGCGTCGATTGCGTATTGGTTCGCGTGTTGTGCAAGAAAAGTGTCGACGGCAGAGGTTCGTGTGGCATGGTCGACGCCGCCATAGGCTGCGAAGTCCAGAAACTGTGTGACTTGGCCTTTGGTCAGTCCCAGAGAGGAGGCTGCATCTGCAATCTTCTCGGCGCTGGGGGCTTGGGCAAAGAAGCTCGAAACATCGGAACCGGAGACCCCTACACTGCTGGCCAATGCCGCCAAAGCATCAGAAAAGGTTTGCCCTGCCGATGCCGCGGTAGCCTTCGACGCCACCGTCGCGGTGGGTGTGGAAGAGCCAGCGGTTTGTTGGATAGTGGGAAAGGTCATGATTCACCTCGTATTACAAAGCGCGTCCGAATTGGTTGAAGATCTGGTGCGCGCATCTGCATTCTTGCGAAACTCTCGTATTTGAAACCCTCAAAAAAAGGGGCCAATCAACGCCAATAGGCGAAAGCAGCGCAAAGTTACACTTCGCCCCTGCACCGTTTTGAGATTCTCAGCATATGAAGCTACCGGGAAACACCCGATGACGGATGGAACACTCCCGCGCATTGCGGTCTGCCTCGCTGCGTACAACGGCGTGCGCTACTTGAATCAACAACTTGATTCCATATTCGCACAAGACGGTGTTGCCGTCACGGTGTTTGCGAGCGTAGATCTTTCTACGGACGGTACGGTGCAATGGCTGTCAGCGTATCAAGAGCGACAGCCGCACATCACCATATTGCCGTACGGCGAGCGATTTGGTGGTGCGGCACAGAACTTCTTTCGATTGATTCGCGATGTGAGTTTTGAAGAATTTGAATATGTGGCCTTTGCTGATCAAGACGACATCTGGTTGCCCAATAAACTGATTCGAGCGGTAACCTGTATGACCCAAAACCATGCACAAGGATATTCCAGCGATGTCATTGCTTTTTGGGAATCTGGCCAATCACGGTATATCCGGAAGGCCTATAACCAGAGAAAATGGGATTACTTCTTTGAGTCAGCGGGCCCTGGATGTACCTTTGTTCTCAGCAAAACATTAACGCTGCAGTTGCAGGGTTTTCTTCGCACGCACCGTATGGATACAGCAGAGATCGGGCTTCATGACTGGTTTACCTATGCTTTCGCTCGGTCGAGAAATATTGCCTGGCATATTGATAATCAGGCCAACTTGATGTATCGGCAGCACGGTGAAAACCAAGTGGGTGTCAATGCGGGTTGGAAAGCTTTTTTTTGGCGTGCAAGACAAGTACTCAATGGCTGGGGTTTGAATCAGGCGCGAACGATTGCAGCTCTGGTCGCCGTGCCACAGGATCCATTTGTCACGAAATGGATCCGTGGTGGACGCAGTGCCGTTTTGTCCTTGCTGCTGCGATCGGGCCAGTGCAGGCGTCGCCCTATCGATAGGATCTGGTTTGCGGCATCGTGCGCAGCCTTGTTGGTATTGGGGTGGAAATGATGGTACCGACCAAGATTGCCATCACCGGCGCCAACGGTTTTGTCGGACGCGCCCTGTGTGAAGAGGCGGTAGCGCGAGGGCTGCAGGTGCGGGGGCTGACGCGCAATCCGTGCCAGCTACCAGCAGGGGTCGAGAACGCGGCGATCGGTCCGGTAAATGGGGCTACCGACTGGAGCCAGGCGCTAATAGGGTGCGATGTCGTGATCCATCTGGCAGCCCGTGTGCATATCATGCATGACAAGGCCCCCGATCCTCTGGCTGAGTTCCGGCAAGTCAATACCCAAGGGACGATTCGATTGGCGCAGCAGGCAGCCGAGGCCGGGGTGCGTCGCTTGGTCAATGTCAGTTCTATCGGTGTCAACGGGCCCAGCACCGCAGGAGAATCCAAGTTCTCCGATCAGGACGTGCCAGATCCCCACAATCCCTACTCCGTGTCCAAGTGGGAGGCCGAACAGTCGTTACGCGTGATGCATATGCAAGGGCAGATGGAGGTTGTCACTGTACGACCGCCCTTGGTCTATGGGCCAGGCGTCGGTGGCAATTTTTTGCGGCTGCTGAGCGCGGTCAACCGGGGTATTCCCCTGCCGTTGGGAATGACGCGCAACTTCAGGGATTTGATATTTGTTGGTAATCTGGTCGATTTTCTTCTGGTGTGTGCCCAGCATCCCGCTGCGGCTGGCAATACCTACCTGGTTAGCGATGGGACGCCGGTTTCGACCCATACTTTGCTGCGTGGGTTGGCCCGTGCGCTAAACGTGCAGCCTCGGGTATTTCCATTTCCCCCTTTCTTGCTGCAGTGGATCGGCAACATGACGGGATATAACGCGGAGTTTGAACGACTATTGAGTTCGCTGCGCGTAGATGGCAGCAACGCATTGCGGGATCTGGGGTGGCAGCCGCCATATACCCTGCGCCAGGGCCTGCAGTTCACAGCCGACTGGTACAAAGCGGCGCTAGCAGAGTCAAAAAGATTGCGATGAAACGACTGATGGATTTGTTTCTGGTGGCATGTACTGGCGTCATACTGCTGGTGCCGTTGATATTGGTTGCATTGGCAGTGCGCTGTACCTCGCAAGGCCCCGTTTTGTATTGGTCGAACCGGGTCGGGCGCAATAACCAGCTGTTTCGTATGCCGAAGTTTCGCAGTATGCGGGTCGGCACGCCAGCCGTTGCCACTCATCTGCTGACCAATCCCGAAAGCCATCTGACACCAATCGGAAGTTTTTTGCGCAAGTCCAGCCTGGATGAATTGCCGCAGTTGTGGAGTATCGTGGTCGGTGACATGAGTTTTGTGGGCCCACGTCCTGCATTATTCAATCAAGACGATTTGATCGCCTTGAGAACCGAGCATGGGGTGGACAGACTGGTGCCGGGTTTAACCGGATGGGCGCAAATTAATGGGCGTGACGAACTGCCAATTCCGCAAAAGGTTGCGCTGGATGTGGAATATCTACGGCGGCGGTCTTTGGGTTTTGACCTAAAGATACTGTTTTTGACCTTTTGGAAGGTTATCATGCGTTCCGGAATTACCCATTGAAATTTTCACAGGAGTAGCTTGCGTGAATAACCTCGTTGACATTCAATCCCAGATCCAGAAACTGCAGAAACAGGCAGAAGATATTCGCGCCAAGGAATTTGATAAAACGGTGCAGGAAATCCGCGTAAAGATGGAGGCGTTCGGCATCACGATCAAGGACTTGCAAGCGTCTTCGACAAGTCGCAAAGGTCGTCCCAAATCCACGCCGCCCAAGAAATCTTCTGCTCCTAAGAGCAAGCGTGCGGGCGTGGCCGTGGCCGCCAAGTACAAGGGTCCCAATGGAGAAACTTGGTCTGGGCGTGGGCTGACACCGCGCTGGTTGGCGTCCCTTCTGGAACAGGGCCGTACCAAGGAAGAGTTTGCCATTCAATCCTGAAATTGCTGGTGTAAAGGCTCGGTGAGGTTCGATGCAGAGTAGGGTGTTGGGCTGGCCGCGAGCCGTCAAGCGAATGGTGGTGCTGGCGCTGGATATGGTGCTGGCCTTGTTGGCCACTTGGTTGGCTTTTTCACTGCGTTTGGATACGCTGCACTGGCCTTCCGGTTTGCAGTGGTGGGTGTATGGGGTGACCCCCCTGCTGTTTGTGCCCTTCTATATCCGCTTCGGGCTGTATCGGGCCATATTCCGCTACACGGGGCAGGCTGCGTTCCTGGCGACCGCCAAGGCCACGGTGTTGTACGCGTTGTCGTTCTCCACCATGCTTTGGGCCTTGCAAAAGGCGCTTTTGTCCAACTGGCTGTTTGGCATGCAGTGGGTGGACGTGCCACGCAGTCTGGGGGTATTGCAACCGCTGATCTTCTTCCTGTTGGTGGCCAGCAGCCGCGCTTTTGCAAGGGTCTGGTTGGCAGAGCAGTTGCGAGGTGGGCACTCACCTGCCGGCGGGTTTTTGATCTGGGGAGCAGGCACCGCCGCGGTGCAGACCGCCACGGCCATGGGGATGTCGGGGCAGTTTGACCTGGTCGGTTTTGTCGATGAGGATGCCGCCAAGACGGGGCACAGTATCAATGGTGTACCGGTTTACGCACCATCTCAGGTTGAGCAGCTGGTCCACGAACAGGATGTCACCGACATTCTGTTGGCATTGCCCACGGCTTCACGTGTCCGGCGCAAGGAGATTATCGACAGCTTGCTGCGTTTCCCGGTGCATGTGCGCACTTTGCCGGACTGGGGAGACCTCGCCAGTGGCCGCGTGACCGTTCAGGATTTTCGGGAGCTCGACATTGAAGACCTGCTGGGGCGCGATCCGGTCCCCCCCGATGCCGAGCTGCTCGCGCGCAATCTGACGGGCAAGGTCGTCCTGGTTACAGGTGCGGGGGGCAGCATTGGCAGCGAGTTGTGCCGCCAGATCGTGCGCCAGCGTCCGCGCCAGCTACTCTTGCTCGATCACAGCGAATTCAACCTGTACACCATCCACCAGGAACTGGGCCCCGTGGCTGCAGACGAGTCGGTGCAGCTGGTCGCCTTGCTGGCAAGCGTGGCGCAGCCGGAACGTTTGCGAACGATTTGCCAACAGTATGCACCCTACGCGGTGTACCACGCGGCCGCGTACAAGCATGTGCCCCTGGTCGAATCCAATCCGGCCGAAGGCATTCTCAACAACGTGTTCGGCACTCTCAACATGGCGCGTGTAGCCCAGCAGTGCGGGGTGGCGCGATTTGTCCTGGTGTCGACCGACAAGGCGGTGCGTCCCACCAATATCATGGGTGCCAGCAAACGCATGGCCGAGTTGGTCTTGCAGGCGCTGGCGCTGGGCGAATCGGGGCGTACCTGCTTTTGCATGGTCCGTTTCGGCAACGTCCTGGGCTCCAGCGGTTCGGTGGTGCCTTTGTTTCGGCGCCAGTTGACGCAGGGTGGCCCGTTGACGGTGACGCATCCCGACGTAACCCGGTATTTCATGACCATACCCGAAGCGGCCCAGCTGGTGCTGCAGGCCGGCGCCATGGCGCAGGGGGGTGAGGTATTCGTGCTGGACATGGGCGAGCCTGTGCGCATCATGGACCTGGCCCGGCGCATGGTGGAGCTCTCGGGTTTTTCCGTACGTGACGAGCAATATCCCCACGGTGATATCGCAATTGAGGTGACGGGCTTGCGACCTGGGGAGAAGCTGTATGAGGAGCTGCTGATTGGTGACAACCCCACGCCCACTGGACATCCGCGCATCATGAAAGCGCGCGAGGAACTGCTGGCGTGGCCCGCGCTGGAGCCGCAACTATCGGCGCTGGAGCAAGGTGCTCGTGCGTGCGACCTGGCCGCCATCAAACAGGTCTTGTGCGCTTGCGTACACGGCTACACGGGCAAACCTGTCGCGCCGGAATAGGGCGAGATCGGGCTAGCGCAGATTGCCGGTATGGCCCAGGCAATAGCGACCGGGCTGGGGCCAGAGTGTCAACCCGTGGGGTTCTGCCCCGACCTTGATCTTGACCATGTCGCCGGACTGCGTGTCGATGCGGTACACCACGTCGTCAAATCGACCTGACAACCACAACCACTTGCCATCGGCACTGACGTTGCCCATGTCGGGGCTGCCACCGCCGGGAACCGGCCACTGCGCGACCACCTTTTCGGTGGCGAAGTCGATTACCGTGACACTGCCCGGACCTTTGCGCGGGCCATGAATTTTGTGCGACCCCCGATTGGCTACATACAACTGCTTGCCGTCGCGGCTGGGGTACAAGCCATGCGCAGCCACGCCCGTGGCGATGAAGCCCACTTCGGTGAATGACGCTGCATCCAGGATGTGCACCCCGTCCGCCTCCATGTCGGCCACATAGAAGCGTTTGCCGTCGGGCGAAATGCGGATGTCCTGGGGCATGCCCTTGGTGGCGGTGCACAGCTCGGTAGGAGGCTCCCTCTTGACATCGGCCGTGGTGCGCAGCGGCGTGTCCTTGAAGCGCGTACGCGGCATAGTCAGCTTCAGGTAACCCAATACCTTGCGATCAACCAGATCGATCTTGGCCACACTGCCATTGAATTCGCAGGTGAATAGGGCGTAGCGCCCGTCAATGGAGAAATCGGCGTGGTTGATGCCCCCACACTGGGGGACCTCGATGGCGTACTGCAATGCAAAGGTCTTGGGATCGCGAAAATCCAGCCGCTTGCGCGCTTCGGCGACGACGATGGCCGACTTGCCATCCGGCGTGAAGTACATGTTGTACGGATCGTCAACGGTGATGGTGCTACCGGGTTTGCCGGTTCGCGGATCAATGGGCGTCAGGCTGCCTTCGGCGCTGCGCTCGGCATTGTTGGCGACCCACAGCGTACGCAAGTCCCAGGCTGGAACCACGTGTTGCGGTGCGCGCCCTACCTTGAACTGATCCACCACCTTGAGCGTGACCGGATCGATCACCGAAACCGAGTGCCCGCGCAGATTGGGGACATACACGCGCTCCAGGTCGTCCTTGACCGAAGCGGCCAGGACCCGGGTGTCACCATACAGGTTGCGCGCGTCGTTCACAGGGGGCATGCCCACCACGGTTGCCACGGTGCTGGCGGGTGCGGAGTCGCCCGCCAGGGTGGGCGGCGCCCACGTCGCCAGGGCCGCCAGGGCCGTTGACACGAGTGCAGGAGAGAGTCGCTTGTGATCCAGCATGAAGACGCAAAAGGTGGTGGTTTACGGTGCCGCGTGTCGACGAATGGCGTCGCGGATGGCGGCAACCGATGCATCCACGATCATTTGCACCCCCCATTGGCCGGCTTCAGCCGAAGCGCGCCGGGGGTCGCCTACTACGCCATCGGCGGCAGTGGGTTTGGGTGCATGGGGGTTGAAATACGAACTACGTACCAGGTTGGGGTCCAGGGCCAGGCTCAACGACGTATCGGCCAGGCCGGCGTGGGCGCCGATTTCGGCGCGTGTGTAGCCTTTGGCCGCCAGCTGGTCCTGGAACGGGGTCTGGGTTGCCGCGTAATACTGGGCCAATGCATGGGCGCGGCAGCACGCGTCCTGTCGCCATGATTGGTTGATCCGGGCGGCTACGCGGGCGACGTTTTTTTGGTAGCCACCATGTTCGGGCAGGAACACCACGTCACGGAATCCGTGTTGGCGAAAGCTCCGCGCGGCCCCTTCCAGCAGTGCTTCGAATGCGGGTTCAGGAATCGAGATGGTGCCTGCAAAGCGCATGTGCGCCACCGGTGGCTGGATACTGCCTTCGGGAACGTAGGCCAGGGTGGGTGCCACCAGTGTCTGCCCCAACGTTTGCGCGATGCGGCCAGCGAGCAAATGCACGCGCACATTGTGCTTGCCCAGCGCCATGTGCGGGCCGTTCTGCTCGGTGCCGCCGATGGGCACCAGAATCGTGGTGGCACCTTCGGATACGCGCTGCCGAACTTCGAGGGAGGTCAGTTCCTCCAGGTACACCGACTGCACGGGCTGCGACGTTGCAGCCCAGGTGCTCCCCTGAGCGACCAGAATGCTGCATCCCAAGATGAAGGCGCGCACCGCGCGCTTTGCGTACCACTGCATCGTTGCATTCTCGCAGGTGTTGCTGGTGGGATGTGCCTTACGGTGCGGCGGCCTTTTTCAGTGCCAAGGCGGTGTCGTACAGCGTGTTGCGGGACTCGCCGGACCACTCGGCGGCAATTTGCACGGCGGTCTTGAGCGGCAGGTGCTCTAGCAGCAGGCGCAAGGCGCGCTCACCGGTACCGGTGGCTGGCGGTGCGGGTTCCGCGTGCAGCACCAGGGCAAATTCACCGCGCAGCCGGTTTGCGTCGGCCTGCAGCCAAGCCGGCAAGGCTTGAGCGGGCAGGGTGGCGATCTCCTCGAATTGCTTGGTCAATTCACGCCCCACCGTGACGCGGCGCTCACCCAGGGTGGCCAGTGCGTCGGCCAGCGCCTCCATGCGGTGCGGCGCTTCCAGCAGCACCACCGCGCGTGCTTCCTGCGCCAGTTCCTGCACCGCCCGGGTACGTTCGCTGGATTTGCTCGGCAGAAAGCCCTTGAAGACAAATCCGCCTCCAGCCCCCGAAAAATCTGGCAATCCTGCTACAGAAATGAGAGTTGTTGGGCTGCTGGCGCCGGGCAATGGCACACTGCGCAGGCCCTGCGCCTGCACCGCGGCCACCAGCCGCGCACCAGGGTCACTGATGCCGGGGGTTCCTGCGTCGCTGACATAGGCCACCCGCTGGCCGGCACGCAGGCGCTGCAATACGAGTTGGGCCGCCTCGGACTCGTTGTGCTCGTGTACGGCCAACAGGCGTGCAGCGGCGCTGTCCAGTCCATAGGCACGCAGCAGCGTCTGGGTGTGGCGTGTGTCCTCGCAGGCGATGGTGTCCATGAGCCCGAGCACGTGCAAGGCGCGCAGGCTGATGTCGGCCAGGTTGCCGATGGGCGTGGCCACTACGTACAGCGCACCCTGCGGATAATGCTGGCCAGACGCCGCTGCTTCGGCAGCGGCTCGGGCCAAGGAGAAATGAGCGCTCACGTGGGAATCCTTCCATCCAATTCAGCCAAGCCCACCACCAAGCTTGTGGGCGACGCCGCCGAGGCACAGGCCTTGCAGTTCCTGCAGGCGCGGGGCTTGCGCTTGTTGCAGCGCAATTATCGAACGCCGGGGCGCGGCGGCGGCGAAATCGATCTGGTCATGCGCGAGCACGATGGCACCGTGGTCTTTGTGGAGGTGCGCAAACGCGTTTCCACCGACTTTGGCGGCGCAGCAGGCAGCATTGGTGCAACCAAACGCCGACGCATCATCTTTGCCGCACGGCATTACCTGTTGCGTGTGGCGACCCTGCCGCCATGCCGCTTCGATGTGGTGGTGGTCGAACCCAGCGGGCTGCAATGGTTGCAGGCTGCGTTTGACGCATCCTGAGACCTTGCAGGGCAGGCCACGCGCGTAGCGATGTGCTCTGACCCCAATGCTTTCAATGAATTGGCAGCGCGGTATCATCGCCCCCCATGCTGGAACAACGAATCGAACAACACTTCATTGACAGCGCCGACTTGAAATACCAGGCCGCGCAGATGCTCTCCAAGCCCATCGCGGCAGCCGTTCAAGCCATCCTGGCCTGCGTTACCAATGGCGGCAAGGTGCTGGTCTGCGGCAACGGCGGATCGGCGGCCGATGCGCAGCATTTCGCTGCGGAATTTGTGGGACGCTTCGAGCGTGAGCGTCCCGAACTGGGTGCGATTGCGCTCACCACCGACACTTCCATCCTGACGGCCATCGCCAACGACTACGATTTCAACAGCGTTTTCTCGCGCCAGGTGCGCGCGCTGGGCGTTGCCGGCGATGTGCTGGTGGCCATTACCACCAGCGGCAATTCGGTCAACGTGCTGGCCGCGGTCGAGGCCGCACATGCACGCGAGATGGTGGTGGTGGGGTTAACCGGGCGCAACGGCGGCAAGATGGGACAGGTGCTGCGCGAGACCGATGTGCACATCTGCGTGCCCCATGAGCGTACCGCCCGGATCCAGGAGGTCCACATCCTGGCCTTGCACTGTATTTGTGATGCGGTCGATGCCCACTTGCTGGGCGACCAGGAGGTTCATTCATGAAAAAAATTCTGCAACGTACCACGCTGGCCTTGGCGGCCGCGGGGGCTATCGCCACCGGGTTGACCGGTTGTTTTCCGCTGGCAGTGGGCGGTGCCGTGGTGACCGGCATGGTGGCCACCGACCGTCGCACCACCGGCGCCGTGGTGGAAGACGAGGGCATTGAATTACGCGCAGGCAACCGCATTCGCGAAGTGCTGGGTGAACGCGGCCATGTCGATGTCACCAGCTACAACCGCCAAGTATTGTTGACCGGTGAAGTACCCAGTGCGCAAGACCGCGCCCAGGTCGAGCAGATCGTGGCGGGCGTGGACAATGTGCGCCACATCATCAACGAACTGGCCGTGCTGGGTAATTCCACCTTTAACCAGCGGTCTTCGGATGCGCTGGTCTCCGGGCGTGTCAAGGCCTCATTGGTAGACGCGCAGGATCTCTCGGCCAATGCATTCAAAATCGTCACCGAGCGCGGCACGGTCTATGTGATGGGCCGCGTGACTGCGCGCGAAGCCAAGCGCGCCACGGAAGTGATTGCTGGCGTGTCGGGTGTGCAAAAAGTGGTGCGCATCCTGGAAACGGTGACCGAAGAAGAGCTGGCCCGCATGGTGACACCACCGGCCAAGACTTCGGAGGACAAGCAGCGCGGTGAGCGCTCCAAGGGCGACTAAGGCCCCAGGGTGCGCTCAGCGCCTCAGCGCAGGCGCTTGATCAGGCTGCTGGTATCCCAGCGGTTGCCGCCCATGCGCTGCACATCGGCGTAGAACTGGTCGACCAAGGCTGTCACCGGCAGGCGTGCGCCGTTGCGCTTGGCTTCCTCCAGCACCAGGCCCAAGTCCTTGCGCATCCAGTCCACGGCAAAGCCGAAGTTGAACT
Source organism: Rhodoferax sp. (assembly GCA_046348185.1). Classification (GTDB taxonomy): domain Bacteria; phylum Pseudomonadota; class Gammaproteobacteria; order Burkholderiales; family Burkholderiaceae_C; genus Allorhodoferax. The sequence continues at coordinate 15,930 of JAXMER010000015.1, forward strand.
GGTCGGCCACCATGGTCTTGCCGCGGTTGTCCATTTGCCAGCTTTGTGCGGCACCCTTGCCAATCACGTCCAGCACTTGCAGCATGTCCAGGTTGGCGGCCTGGCCAAAAGCAATCGCTTCCGACAAGCCCTGCACCAGGCCGGCGATGCAGATCTGGTTGACCATTTTGGCCAACTGGCCCGAACCACTTTCGCCCAGCAGGGTGAATGCGCGTGAAAACGCCATGGCCACCGGCTTGACTGCATCAAATGCTGGCGCATCGCCGCCGCACATCACCGTGAGTTGCCCGTTTTGCGCCCCCGCTTGCCCACCCGACACCGGGGCATCAATGAAGTGAAGTCCTTCCTGGCGTGCCAGGTCGCTCAATTCGCGCGCCACATGGGCTGAGGCGGTAGTGTGGTCCACGAAGATGGCACCGGGCTTCATGCCAGCATAGGCTCCGTCAGGGCCAATGGTGACCGCGCGCAGGTCGTCGTCATTGCCCACGCAGCAAAACACTATGTCTGCGCCCAGCGCTGCTTGTCGCGGTGTGGGTGCATGTGAGACATTCGTGGTGTTAGCCCCCGAAAACTCTGTACACCATGCTATTGATTTGGTAGCGGTGCGGTTGTAGACGGTGACGGCATGGCCCGCCTGCGCCAGATGGCCGGCCATGGGGTAGCCCATGACGCCCAGGCCCAGGAAGGCGACGGTGGCAACGGGACAGGGCGTGTAGTCCTTGGGGTTGATCGAGGCAGTGGTCATGCGGGAGGGATGCATCAGTTCACAGGTGCCAGGCCAGCGCTGGCCAGGCCGCCGGTGTCGGAAATGTCAGCCTTGCTGCGCTGGCTGTTGAGCTTGATCTGCAGGCGCAGGTCGTTCATGGAATCGGCATTGCGCAGCGCGTCTTCGTAGGTGATGGCGTTCTTTTCGTAAAGGTCGAACAAGGCTTGATCGAAGGTCTGCATGCCGCCTTGGCGGCTCTTCTTCATGATTTCCTTGATGCCTGCCACCTCTCCCTTGAAGATCAGATCGGAAATGAGCGGTGAATTGAGCATCACCTCCACCGCCGCTACACGGCCCTTGCCGTCCTGCTTGGGGATTAGACGTTGCGAAATCATGGCGCGCAGGTTCAGCGACAGGTCCATCAGCAACTGGGCACGGCGCTCCTCGGGGAAGAAGTTGATGATGCGGTCCAGCGCCTGGTTGGCACTGTTGGCGTGCAACGTGGCCAGGCACAGGTGGCCAGTTTCTGCAAAGGCTACGGCGTGTTCCATGGTCTCGCGGTCGCGGATTTCGCCCATCAGGATCACATCGGGCGCCTGGCGCAAGGTGTTCTTCAGGGCTGCTTCCCAGCTGTCGGTATCCAGTCCCACTTCGCGCTGGGTGACCACGCAGTTCTTGTGCGCATGCACGAACTCCACCGGGTCTTCCACGGTGATGATGTGGCCGTACGAGTTGTCGTTGCGCCAGTCCACCATGGCCGCCAACGTGGTGGACTTGCCCGAACCCGTAGCACCCACCAGGATGCACAGGCCGCGCTTGGTCATGGATACTTCCTTCAGGATCTGGGGCACGCCCAAACCGTCAATCGTCGGCAAGGTAGTGGGAATCACCCGTGCCACCATGCCGACCTTGCCCTGCTGGATGAAGGCGTTGACCCGGAACCGCCCGATGCCCGGCGGCGAGATGGCGAAGTTGCATTCCTTGGTGCGTTCGAACTCGGCCACCTGTTTGTCGCTCATGACCGAGCGTGCCAGCGACAGGGTGTGCGTGGCGTTCAGGGGTTGGGGAGAAACCTTGGTAACCTTGCCATCGACCTTGATCGCTGGCGGAAAGTCGGCTGTGATGAAGAGGTCGCTGCCATTGCGCCCGACCATCAGCTTGAGTAGGTCGTTGATGAATTTGGTGGCTTGATCGCGCTCCATGAGAGCACCTACCTTTCTTTGAAAGCAATTTTCCGCAGGGCCGCCCCAAGGAAAATTAGCCCCCTTGGGGGGCAGCGACCCGTGCAACGGTGGAGCTTGGGGGTCATATTACCCGGGGAAATTCTCGGGAATCTTCGCCTTGCCGCGCGCCTCGGCGGCGCTGATGACGTTGCGCCGCACCAGGTCGGTCAGGTTCTGGTCCAATGTTTGCATGCCCATGCTGTTGCCGGTCTGGATGGCCGAGTACATCTGGGCCACCTTGGCCTCGCGGATCAGGTTACGGATGGCGCTGGTGCCCAGCATGATCTCGTGCGCCGCCACGCGGCCCTGACCGTCCTTGGTCTTGCACAGGGTTTGCGAAATCACGGCCTGCAGCGACTCGGACAGCATGGCGCGCACCATTTCCTTTTCTTCGGCGGGGAACACGTCGATGATCCGGTCGATGGTCTTGGCGGCGCTGCTGGTGTGCAGGGTGCCGAACACGAGGTGGCCGGTTTCGGCCGCTGTCATGGCCAGACGGATGGTTTCCAGGTCGCGCATTTCGCCCACCAGAATGGCGTCGGGGTCTTCCCGCAGGGCGGACTTCAGGGCGGCAGCAAAGCTCAGGGTGTGTGGACCAACTTCGCGCTGGTTGATCAGGCACTTCTTGGACTCATGCACGAATTCGATGGGGTCTTCCACCGTGAGGATGTGGCCGAACTCGGTTTCGTTGAGGTAGTTGACCATGGCCGCTAGCGTGGTGGACTTGCCCGAACCTGTGGGCCCGGTCACCAGCACCAGACCACGGGGTTTCAAGGCGAGGTCGCCAAAGATCTTGGGTGCGTTGAGTTGCTCTAGCGTGAGGATCTTGCTCGGAATGGTCCGGAACACGGCCCCGGCGCCGCGGTTGTGGTTGAAGGCATTGACGCGAAAACGCGCCAAGCCATCGATCTCGAACGAAAAGTCGATTTCCAGAAACTCTTCGTAGTGCTTGCGCTGGGTGTCGTTCATGATGTCATACACCATGGCATGCACCTGCTTGTGGTCCAGGGCCTCGACGTTGATGCGGCGCACGTCGCCGTGCACGCGAATCATGGGCGGCAGTCCTGCGGAAAGGTGGAGATCGGAAGCCTTGTTCTTGACGCTGAACGCCAGCAATTGGGTAATGTCCACGAAAGTCCCTTTGCAATGGTGCGGGTTTGGTACGCTTGGAACATTATGACCACGATTGCCGAGAATCTCCACTGCGTCCGTCAGCGGATCGCATCAGCCTGTGCCCAGGCACAACGTGCACCGTCGGCGGTGGCCTTGCTGGCGGTGTCCAAGACCTTTGATGCCGATGCCGTTTTGCAGGCCTATCAGGCCGGGCAGACGGCATTTGGGGAAAACTACATCCAGGAAGCGGTCGACAAGATCGCCCAGCTGCGCCAGCTGCCGCTGCAATGGCATTGCATCGGCCCGATCCAGAGCAACAAGACACGTTTGGTGGCGCAGCATTTCGACTGGGTGCATACCGTGGACCGCCTCAAGATCGCGCAGCGCCTGAGCGAGCAGCGCCCCACCGAGTTGCCTGCGCTGCAAGTTTGCATTCAGGTCAACATCGATGGCGGCCCCACCAAGTCCGGTGTGGCACCTGCACAGGCGCTGGAGTTGGCCCGGGCCGTCGCATCACTGCCGCGGTTGCGGTTGCGCGGGCTAATGTGCATCCCGGAGCCTGCTCCTGATTTCGTAGCGGCTTGTGCAGTATTTGCAGGGGCTAAAGCCCTATTTGATCAATGCAATCAGGCTGGACTGGAGCTGGATACCCTGTCCATGGGCATGAGCGACGACCTGGAGGCGGCCATCGCATCGGGCTCCACCCTGGTGCGGGTGGGTAGCGCCATCTTTGGCAAGCGCAGCTACGCGCCGACCTTGGCTGTCGACGCGTAGGCCCGGTTACTTCTTGGGGATGCTGATTGGCTTGATGTTGCCGCAGTCGCCGCCCAGCCAGCGACCGGAACTCTGCATTTCCATCTTTTCGGCCTGACCGCGTACCGTCGAGGTGGTCTGCATCTTCACCGCATAGGACTCGGGGCTGTTGTAAGTGACCGTGCCTTCACCCGAACTGGGCGGTTGCGTGCAGACGAACGAGAATTTCATGGTGTTGCCGCTGCGCGCGCTGTTGGTGTGCGTGCAGTCGCCCTTGTGGGAGGCAACTTCGTTGCGGTCGATCATTTCCTGCGTCATGCAAATCTTGATCGCCATGCCCGAGCCGCCGCTGGGACTCATTTGCACGCCCTGGCGCGCCATCATGTCCTGCATCATCTTGCGTTGCTCCGGGGGCATACTTTCAATGGCCTTGCGTGCTTCGGCCATGGCATCGTTCATTTCCTTGGAGCCCTGCATCTGGGACGTGATTTCCCACAGGCCGGGTTTGATGGATTGGGCCGATACCCCGGCACTGCAGGCCACGAGAGCCAGACTGGTCAAGGCGATTCTTGCGTAGTGCATGGTCATGGAAGTCCCCCGAAAAAAGGCGATTGTGGCATCCCCGAAACAGGGGCGCTACCCGTGTTGGCGCTTTGCAACGCTGTCTATAGAATGGTCGATCGCTATGGATGCTGCGCCCACTTCCACCGATTCCCTGTCGCCGATCGCGGCACGGGTGGAAATTTCCATGGCGGTCCTGTTTGCCGATGTAGCGGGCAGCACCCGCCTGTACGAAGCGCTGGGCGATGCCCTGGCCAAGCGCCTGATCGACGAGTGCCTGGGCGTCATGCAGTCCGTGGTGCAACGCTATGGCGGGCGCGTGGTCAAGACCATTGGCGACGAGATCATGGCCGTATTGCCCAGTGCCGACAACGCCTGCCTGGCGGCCACCGATATCCAGCACAAGATCCTGGCCTTGCCGGTGGTGGAGCACAGCAAGCGCGCCGTACGCGTGGGGTTTCACTTCGGCCCGGTGATCGAAGAGGGCGGCGATGTATTTGGCGACACCGTCAATGTTGCTGCGCGCATGGCGGCCCTGGCCAAGGGCATGCAGATCATCACCACCACGCAAACCGTGCAGGGCCTCTCGCCCATGCTGCAACTGTCCACGCGGGCCATTGCGGCACTGACCGTCAAAGGCAAGGGCGATGACGTGCCCGTGAGCGAGGTGATCTGGCAAGGTGGTGAGGAACTGACCATGTCCACCGCCTCCATCTCCAACCAGACCCGCGCGGCCACGCTGCACCTGGAAGGGCAGGGCCGCAGCTGGAGCCTGGAGGTGGCACCGAGCAGCCTGCTGATGGGGCGCGATGCGCAGTGCGATGTGGTGGTGACCGACCGCAACGCCTCGCGCCAGCATGCCCGCATCGAGCGCCGACGCGACAAGTTCTTTCTGGTGGACCAAAGCACCAATGGCACCTACGTGGCGTTTGCCAACGAACCCGAGGTGATCTTGCGTCGCGAGGAACTAATGCTGCGCGGCAAGGGCCGCCTGGCCCTGGGCCAATCGGTGGAGAACGGCGCAGCAGATGTGCTGCACTTCACGGTGCGGGACTGAGGCGCCCCACACCGCGGACCGGTTTCAGGTTGTGGGCCGCTGCGCCAGTTTGCCCCGTTCGCCCGCTGCCCCTTGCAAACCCGCCGGCGGCAGGCGGGCCCACTTACCCTGGGCGGCATCGGCATTGCAGGCGCTGGCAAAGGCCACCTGCACCGCATTGCCGGTGGCGCCGGCCAGGCTCAGGCAGTTCTGTCCCAGCTTGGCATTGAGCGGCTTGAGCACGCTGTCATTGAGTAAATCGGCGGCATTGCCCTCGGCCATGCGCAGCTGGTACGTGCCTGCTTCGGCGTCGGGCTGAGCGTCCAGTACCGCGCGCAGCGAACGCAGCTCGCGCAGCAGCCACTGGCCACTGGCAGCATCGGGCAGACCGGTGATTCGCAGCGCGACATTCTGGGCGCCGTAGGCAAAGTGTTCGAGGAAGAAGTTTTTGGAGAACTCATCGCCCACCAGCTTGCCGATCTCCATCAGGGCCTGGTCCTCCGTGGCCCAGCTCTTGCCGCTGGGCGTGACGGTGTTGAGGTACACCTCTTCGCCGCTGGCGCGGTCGGTGGCTTTCAGCGTCCAGGAGGTCAGGGCCGTCTTGGTGATGGTCAGGCCCGAGCTCGGCAGGCGCGCGGACAAGGGCTTGAGCTTGACTTCGCCATCGATCTGGAAGTCTGGCGCCTGGGCATTGGCAGCTGCGGCGGTATCGCCCTGCGCGGACCAGACCCGAAAGCCGAAGGACTTGATACGGTCCTTGAGCACGTTTTCAGCCACCATGGAGCGGTCTGGTGGAAAGGGTTGGGCACTGTCGGCATTGCGGATGCTGATGCGGATGGCCACCTTGGGGTCGCCATTGGCACGGATGAAGTCAATGCGCTCTTCCTTGGAGAGCTGGTTGAGGGACTTCTGCACGTCACGCACTTTCACCACGGCACGCGCTTCGGTTTGCACCAGGCCATCGGGTCCGGCGGAGGGCGCGCCCTCCTGGATCACGGTCTTGATGTACGCGCCGGGCTGCGCCAGCAGCTTGCGTTCCAGTACGGTGTAGTTCTTGGCGATGGAATCCTTGTCCACGTACAGGGCCACGGCTTTTTCCACCAGCTGGCGCATGGCGTCGCTGCGCGACTCGGCTTGTGCGTCCTGGGCATTGGCGAAGCGCGCGTCTTTCGGGTTGGCCAAGCCTAGTGCGCTGATGACCAAGGTGCCGGGTTCGGGTGCGGGCTCGTTGGCGGCGATTGCCACGGGTGTAGGGGATGTCGTGGCCTGCGCAGCGGTGGCGTTGCTGGCCGCGGGTGCGGCCGGTGCAGTCGCACTGGAATCGGGTGCCTTGGAGCGACCGCCGTACCACAGGCCGGCGCCACCCAGCACGGCTACCGCAATGCCTGCAGCCATGGCTACGGCGGGAAACTTCTTCGGGCTCTGCGCTGCAGCTGCGGCTGCAGGCGCTGGTGATTGCGGTGCGCGTTGCGCGGCGCCCTGTGGCAAGGGGGCGGGTGTCGGTGCGGCACTGGCAGCGGGCTTGGGCGCCGGGGGCGCAGGGTTCACCTGGCTCACGGCGGTACGATTCGGATCGTCGGCGGGTGCAGCCGGTGCAGACAGCGCTTGAGCAAGGGCCTCGGAAAACTCGCGCGCGGTCTGGTAGCGCTCCTGCGGGTTCTTGGCCATGGCCTTCTTCACCACGGCGTCCAGTGCGGGCGGCAGGGCCACGTTCAGCATGGACGGGGCCAGTGGCTCCTCGTGCAGCACCTTGAACATGATGGTGGTCGAGTTGCCGGTAAAGGGCTTCTCGCCGGTGAGAAACTGGTACAGCACGACGCCGCACGAGAACAGGTCGCTGCGTGCATCCACGGGTTGCCCCATGAACTGCTCGGGCGACATGTAGGCCGGCGTGCCCAGCACGGTGCCTACCTGGGTCAGCTCGGATTTTTCGATGCGCGCAATCCCGAAGTCGGCCACCTTGACCCTGCCATCGGGCAGCACGATCAGGTTGGCGGGCTTGATGTCGCGGTGCACCACGCCGTGGCGGTGCGCGTGGTCCAGCGCATCCAGGATGTCGCCCATCAGGCGCTGCACATCGGGCAGGGCAAAGCGTTCGTTGGCTTCGAAGTAGTCGCGCAGCTCCTTGCCCTGCACGAACTCCATGGCAATGTAGGCAATGGGCTGGCGCGCTTGCATCGCCGCCTCGCCTGCGACCATGGTGTGGTCGTCGTCGGCCACCTCTTCGCCATAGTCGTACACCGCCACGATGCCGGGGTGGTTCAGGCGCCCGGCGGCCTGCGCCTCGCGTTTGAAGCGCGCCATCACCTGGCTGGCTTCCTCACCCTTGAGTTGCTGGGGCAAGATGGTCTTGATGGCGACGGTGCGCTCGATCAGCGGATCGAAGCCCTCATAGACCACCCCCATGGCGCCCTTGCCCAGTTCGCGACGGATGGAATATTTGCCTAAGTGCGTGATCGTTGCCATAGCTTGAGCGCCGACAGATCGTCGAACTATTTGTATTTGGAATCAATGTCCCAAACCAGCGTCTGCACCAGGCGCTGCACCATGGTGTCCAGGCCCACGCCGCCTTTGGCAGATTCCGAAACGCCCATCACCGAGGTGCCAGTGGCGCCTACTTCCATCTTCAGGTCCTTGTAGCCCTGGGCCACCTGCTCGGTGGTGTTGGCGTCCATGATCTTGTAGCGCATGCCGATGAGCCAGACACCGGTGCTGTCGGCGGTCTGCACCGATCCGGCCACCGTGCTGGCGGCCTGGCCCGCCATGCTGCCGCCACCGAAAATGCCCAGCAGGCCCCCGACAGCGCGGCCATCGAAGCCTTTCTTGTTTTCGGCGATCTGCTCGGCCTTAAGGATGTCGAACTTCACGACCCACTTGGTGGTCTTGAGCTTGCCCATCTGCATGGTCTTGCGTGCGGCGTTGGGATCGCCCAGGTTGTAGGCCAGCGAGATCTCATTGAGCAGCGGGCCGATGTTGGTGCGCTCCAACACGGGGAAGTTGGCCTGCGACAACTCCAGCTCGGCAAAGTCGGCGATGTTGTTGGGCAGGAAGCGCTGGGTGAAGCTGGCGTTGTTGCTCTTGATCTCGCCGGGGATGACGATCAGCGCCGGTCCACGCTTGGCCCGGTTGGTGTACGAAATTTCCTGGTACGCCGCAGCATCGGCCGCGGCATTGGCCTTCTCGGAGGTGGAGGTGCCTGCTGTGGGCGAGGGGTTGCCGAACGTGGGCTGGGCCTGTGCGGCCAGGCCGGTCAGGGCCAGAGCCAGTGCGGCGGCCCGATGAAAGGTGGTGATGCGCATCGTCTTGCTCCCAAAAAGATGGTTATTGGATGGATGAAAACAAAATACCTGAAACTCAGCCGCCCGCCTTGCTGCAGTAGTCGCTGTACAGCTGTGCCACCACTTCGTCGGCCTTCTCCTGCACCAGGGTCAGAGCCAGGCCGGTGGTGTCGGGGCCGGAGTAGCTGGCGTTGTCGGCGCTGGTTTGGGACAGCACCCGGCCCTTGGCGTCGGTCAACGTGAACTGCATGCGCACCGAGACCTGGTTTACGCGCGCAATGGTGTTGTAGGCCGCCTGGCTGGAGATGAGCCCGCGCAGGATGTACTGTGCCGCATGCTTCTTCGAAGCCGCCAGCGCGCCGTCGGGGTCATTCTTGAAGTAGGCGTCGATCTCGGCCTGAGCAACCTGCGCGCGAATCTGTTCTTGCGTAAAGGTCTTCAGCCCCAGCGCCTGCAGGCGGGCGTTGAGTGCGTCGAAGTGGCCGCCGTAGCGGGATTGCGCGGTTTGCAGTAGGCCGTTGGTGCTGTCGGCTATCAGCACCATGATCTTCTGGTTCTTGATCTTGGCTTTGCAGGGGCTGGCCAGCAGCGCCTGCACACGGGCCTGCGTTTCCAGCTCGCGCGCCTTGTCGGCGTTGTCGTCGTTGGAGAACTTGAATCCCTGCGCCAGGCTGACGCTGGCCCACAAGCCAAAGGTGATCGCAGCGGCAGTAGCAAGGCGCATGAATGGGTTCCCGTAGGGATGGACGCGCGATTATAGGAAGCGGGTTTTGCGTCGCCTATGCGGGTTCCCACGGGGTTGTAAGCACTTGTATCGGGTCCGGATTTAACGCAGTGGCAGCCGCGTCGTGCTTTTAACCTCTTCCATCACGGCGTAGGTGCGGGTTTCGCGCACGCCCGGCAATTGCCACAGCACCGTGCCGGCAAAAGCGCGGTAGGCCTCCATGTCGGCCATGCGGGTCTTGAGCAGGTAGTCAAAGCCGCCGGCCACCATATGGCATTCCGTGATGGCATCGTGCACCTGCACCGCCGCTTTGAAGGCCTCGAACACGTTGGGCGTGGTCTTGTCCAGCAGCACTTCCACAAACACCATCATGCCCGCACCCAGTTTCAAGGGATTGAGCCGCGCCTCGTAGCCCAGGATGTAGCCCTCCTTGCTCAGGCGCTGCACGCGCGCCAGTACGGCGGTGGGGGACAGGGCCACCGCCTCGGCCAGCTTGAGGTTGGAGATGCGCCCATCTTCCTGCAGGCAGTGCAGGATCTTGAGGTCGATGCGGTCCAGCGGTAGATGATGGGCAGAAGACATGGCAGGTTTGGTGAATATTTGACTAGAAAATGGCCAAAATTAAGTGAAAAATTCACTGCGGTTTCCAAGAATATAGCGACTTCGTGAAAACACACCCAGCTATTTCGGAGACACCGCCATGACCGTCGCGCAACGCCTGCCCTTTCCTTATCGACCCGAATCCGAAGTCGTAGCCCAGCGTCTGCAGAGCCTGCACCACAGCCTGGACTGGGCCGCCGCAGCCCGCGTGGCCGCACCCTGGGTGCAGGCCGTGCGGGACAACCCGCCGCCTTTCTGGGCCATGGAAAGTCTGCTCAAGGAATACCCCATCTCCAGTGCAGAAGGCCTTGCCCTGATGCGCCTGGCCGAGGCCCTCTTGCGTGTGCCCGATGCCGAAACCGCCATTGCCCTCACCGCCGACCAGCTGGGCCGGGCCGACTTTGACGGCGCGGGCGACAAGGTGCTGGCGCGCCTTTCCAGCACGGCCATTGCCATGAGCAAGCACTTCTTGCCGCACCCGCAGACTGGCGCGGGCGCACCCGAAGAGCCCGGGCTGATGGCCAAGCTCGGCGCGCGCACCGTGGTGGCCGCCACCCTGCGCGCGGTGCAGTTGCTGGGGCGCCAGTTCGTGCTGGGCCAAACCATGAAGGAAGCGCAGCACGAGGCTGCCAGCGCCCGCAAACATGCATCCGTGCGGTTCTCGTACGACATGCTGGGCGAAGGCGCGCGCACCGATGAAGATGCCTTGCGCTACCTGAAGGCCTATGCCGATGCTATTGAATCCATAGCTGAAAAAGCAGATTTCACGGGGGCTACCGAACAAAATGATGGTATCTCCATCAAACTCAGCGCTCTGCACTCGCGCTACGAGGACGCGCAAAGCCAGCGCGTCATGGACGAGCTGGTGCCCCGTGTCTGGGGCCTGTGCCAGCAAGCGGCCAAGGCCAACATCAACCTCACCATCGACGCCGAGGAGGTGGACCGCCTGGAACTGTCGCTGGAGGTGTTCGAGGCCCTGCTGGCGCGTGTGGCCGAGCACTGCCCGCAGTGGCGGGGCTTTGGCCTGGCCATGCAGGCCTACCAGACCCGTGCGCTGGAACTGATCGAGCACCTCACCGCCCTGGCGCGGCGCTACCGCGTGCGCCTGATGTGCCGCCTGGTCAAAGGCGCATATTGGGACGCCGAGGTCAAGCGCGCGCAAGAGCTGGGCCTGCCCGGCTACCCAGTGTTCACCCACAAGCACCATACCGATATCTCCTACCTGGCCTGTGCACGCGCACTGCTGGACGCGCCCGACGCCATCTACCCCCAATTTGCCACGCACAACGCGGGCACCATTGCCGCCATCCTGCAAATGGGCGCCAAGACGGGGGCCGCATTTGAATTGCAGCGCCTGCACGGCATGGGCGAAGGCGTGTACCGCGAGGTGCTGAAGAACCCCCTGGTGTCCTGTCGCGTCTACGCGCCGGTGGGCGCCCACCGCGACCTGCTGGCCTACCTGGTGCGTCGCTTGCTGGAGAACGGCGCCAACTCGTCCTTTGTGCACCAACTGGCCGACGAAAGCGTGGGCATGGAAGAGCTGCTGATTTCGCCGTTGCGCCTGGAGCACCACGCCAGCCTGCCGCTACCCGCGCACCTGTTCGGCGAGCATGCCGGTGCGCGCAAGAACAGCGTGGGCGTGGACCTGACCGTGCCCTCCATGCGCGAGCCGCTCATGGCGGCCCTGGCCAGCGTCGAGGTACCCGTGGTGCCCGAGGCCGATCTGGCCACCATTGCGCCAGCCTTTGCCCGCGCCGAGGCGGCGGGTTGGGGCTGGCGCAACACCGACGTGGCCCAGCGCAGCGCCATGCTGCGCGCGGCGGCCGACGCTTTGAGCGAGCGCACCCCGCAGTTCTGCGCCTTGCTGGTGAAAGAGGCGCACAAGACCTGGGGCGACGCCGTTTCTGAGGTGCGCGAGGCGGTGGACTTCCTGCGCTACTACGCCGATGAGGCCCAGCGCATCATGCAGCCGCTGGCGCAGCCGCAGGTGCATGGCGTGCCCGCTGGTGCGCAGCCCTGGGGCGTGACGGGTGAGACCAACACGCTCACCCTGACGGCGCGCGGTGTGTGGGTATGCATCAGCCCCTGGAACTTTCCGCTGGCCATCTTCATGGGCCAGGTTGCCGCAGCGCTGGCCACCGGCAATACCGTGTTGGCCAAGCCTGCCGAGCAGACGCCGGGCGTGGCACTGGAAGCCGTGAAGCTGATGCACGCCGCAGGTATCCCGGTGGATGCGTTGCAACTGCTGCATGGCGCGGGCGAAACCGTGGGTGCCGCCCTGGTGGCGCAGCCGCGTGTGGCCGGTGTGGTGTTTACCGGCTCCACCCAGGTGGCCAAGATCATCCAGCGCGCCCTGGCCGCCAAGGATGGCCCCATCGTGCCGCTGATCGCCGAAACCGGTGGTATCAACGCCATGCTGGTCGACAGCAGCGCGCTGCCCGAGCAGGTGGTCGATGCCGTGGTGCAAAGTGCGTTCCGCTCCGCCGGCCAGCGCTGCTCGGCCCTGCGTCTTCTGTGTGTGCATGAGAGCATTGCCGACGGCGTCATCGCCATGCTGCAAGGGGCTGCGCAAGAACTGGCGGTGGGCGATACCGCCGACCTGGCCACCGACGTGGGGCCGGTCATCGACCGCGAGGCCTACGACAACATCCAGCGCCACCTGCAGCGCCTGCATGCACAGGCAAAAGTACTAGTAGCCCCCGGCAATACTGGTTACAAAGCTACCAAAACCATAGCAAATCTGGTGCCGCCCCACGCCTTCGAGGTCAGCGGCATTGCCGACGTCAGCGCAGAAATCTTCGGCCCGGTGCTGCAAGTGGTGCGCTGGGGGGGCGACCCGGCCGATGTGATCGCCCAGGTCAACGCATTGGGCTACGGCCTGACGCTGGGCATTCAGACCCGCATCGACTCCCGCGCCCAGGCGCTGGCGCGGGCCGCCCATGTGGGTAACGTGTACATCAACCGCAACATGATCGGGGCCGTGGTGGGCGTGCAGCCCTTTGGTGGCGAGGGCTTGTCCGGCACCGGCCCCAAGGCCGGTGGCCCGCACTATCTGTACCGCTTCTGCGCCGAGCAGACCGTCAGCATCAATACCACCGCTGCGGGGGGCAACGCCACGCTGCTGGCGGGAATGCACTGAGGCTCGAGACGATGATCGACGTCTCAAACCGGACCTTGACAAGCTGGCGTTTTTGACGTTTTCGGATTGTTTTGGGTGTGGGCGTTTCAGGCGAAAGTTGGCGTGGTTGCTTTGGCGTAAAGTACCCAGCTAGCTTTTGAAAGACACGTCCCTATGGTTCGCGCACCCACCACCAAACCCCCTAAAGAAGCACTGCTGGAATTCCGAGGATGAACCTGCAGGAGTAGAAGCATGAGCGTTGACATGGATGTAAAGTTGTCTTCCTTGCTCTCGTTGCCTGCTGAGAACGAAGTCGTCGAATTCAAAGAGGCCAAGAATGGCTACGATTTCACCAAGCTGGGCAAGTATTTCTCGGCCCTATGCAATGAAGCCAACTTGAAACACCAGCGCACAGCGTGGCTGGTGTTCGGCGTAAACAACGGTCGTCAGGTGGTGGGAACCGGCTTTCGCGTAATGCGCAAGGACTTGGATAGCCTGAAAGAAGAGATTGCCAACAAAACTACCAACCGCATCACCTTCATCGAAATCCATGAGGCTGCGCACGCAGATGGGCGAGTAGTTCTGTTTGAGATTCCCGCTGCGCCCAAAGGCCTGCCAGTGGCGTTTGAAGGGCATTACTACGGGCGCGATGGAGAGGCACTGTCGCCGTTGAACTTGGAAGAAATCGAACGCATCCGTGCCCAGTCCACCGTGGACGACTGGAGTGCGGCCGTCGTGCCCGATGCCGGTGTGACCGATCTGGATGAGGACGCCTTGGCAGTGGCGCGGCACAACTTCAAAAGCAAGTTCCCGGACAAGGCCTCCGATGTGGATGGCTGGGACACGGTAACCTTCTTGAACAAAGCCAAGCTCACCATCAAGGGGCGGATGACCCGCACGGCTCTGTTGTTGTTGGGTCGTGAAGAGGCGGAACATTTCCTGTCGCCCGCCGAAGCCAAGATTCGCTGGCTGCTCAAGGACCACCTGGGCAATGACCGGGATTACGCACTATTTGGTATGCCCCTGCTGCTGGCCGTGGACAAGGTGTACGCCAAGATTAGAAACCTGAAGTACCGCTACATCCGCGAAGGCACGCTGTTCCCTGACGAGATAGACCAGTACGAGCCGTATGCAATTCGCGAAGCCCTGAATAACTGTATTGCGCACCAGGACTACACCTTGGCGGGTCGCATCAACGTGGTCGAGCGGGAAGAAAGCCTGAGCTTCACTAACAAGGGCAGCTTTGTGCCCGGCGACGTGCGCCGGGTGGTGATGGAGGATGCGCCCGAAGAGCATTACCGCAACCGTTTCTTGGCCACCGCCATGTTCAACCTGAAGATGGTGGACACAGCGGGTGGCGGCATACGCAAGCTGTTTCTGTATCAGAAGCAGCGCTTCTTCCCCATGCCGGATTTCGATTTTTCTGACAACCGGGTGCAGTTGACGCTGACGGGCAAGGTGCTGGACATGGACTACGCTCGCATGCTGGCCCGCGATGGTGACCTGACCTTGCAAGAAATCATGGCACTGGACAAAGTGCAGAAACGCTTGGCGCTTGATGCTGGTGAAGAAAAGCTGCTGAAGGCCAAGGGACTGATAGAAGGACGCAAGCCCAACTACTTTGTGGCCAAGTCGCTGGCGCAGCAAACCGGGCAGAAGGCGCGCTACAGCAAGAACCTCGCGTTTGACAAACAGTATTACCTTGACCTGATTTGCAAGTCCGCAAAAGAACACGGCTCGTTGTCGCGCAAGGATATTGATGAGTTGCTGTGGAACAAGTTGCCGGACTGGATGAACGAAAAGCAGCGCAAGACCAAAGTTGGGAATTTGTTGGCTGAACTGCGCCGGGCCAACAAAATTGCAAACCAAGGCAGCGACACACGCCCAGTCTGGGCTCTCGTGCAGTCTGCGGATTTATGAGAGCTTACGAGAGAATTTTGAGGGATAACCTCCATTAGGTTATATAAATCAATAACTTAGGCTCAAATAAGTTCCGTTGGGGAACCCCGCATGCTCACAGGTCCAGTGCCACCAAAAGACTCTCAACCTCTATTTCTTGAATGGATCAGGAATTCGAAGGGGCTTTAGGGCCACTGCCCGGCCTCCATGCGGATGGCCACTTCGCAGTCGTCAAAGATCTCCAGCTTGGCGATCTGCACCCGCACCCCCACCACGCCGGGCAGCAGCATCAGGCGGTGGGCCAGCTTGCCGATCAGGGTCTCCAACAGATTCACGTGCTCGGCGGTGCATTCGTCGATGATGATGCGCCGGACCTTGCGGTAGTCGAGCACGTGGTTGATGTCGTCATCGTGGGGCAGCAGCGGCTGCGTGCCCAGGCACAGCTCGGCATCGACCTGGATGGGCTGGGGCGCGGTCTTTTCCGACTCCAGGATGCCGAGGTTGGCGTCAAAGCGCAGGCCCGTGAGGGTGAGGATCTGGGTGCCGGTTTGGGGTTGCTGGGCCATGGCTTACATCAGGGAAAAATCGCGCTCAAAGCGCATCAGGTGCTGGCCGCCGTCGACCAGTAGGGTGGTGCCGGTCAGCGACTGGTTGGTCAGCGCGAACAGCACGGCGCTGGCCACATCCTGCGCGGTGCTGGAGCGCCCCAGAGGCGAGAGCCGGTGCAGCGCTTCGAACTTGTCTTGCGAGAGCAGGTGGCTGGTGAGCGTGAGGCCCGGCGCCACACCCACCACGCGCATGCGCGGAGCCAGCGCCAGCGCCAGCATGGTGGTGGCGGCTTCCAGCGCCGCCTTGGACAGGGTGTAGCTGAAAAAGTCAGGATTCTGGTTCCACAGCTTCTGGTCCAGCAGGTTCACGACGACACCGGGTCCTCGCGCTCCACCGTTGCACGGATCGCTGCCCTCCGAGGGGGCGGACTCTCCTTGGGTCGGCCCGGCGGGGAGTTGCTCGCGTCCAGCGAGATGGTTGTGCAGGGCCTGCGCCAGCAGGATGGGTGCGGCCGTGTTGGTATGCAGGTGCTGGTTCAGCGTGGCAAAGCTAAAGCCATCCACCGTGTCATGCTCAAAAACCGAGGCGCTGTTGACCACGGCGTCCAGATGCCCGAACTGTTGTACCACCTGCGGCACCAGGGCGCGTACCGCCGCCTCGTCGGCCAGGTTGGCACAAAATGCGGCGCTAGCCCCCGATAAAGCTGAACATGCTGCTACGGTATCCATAGCATCAACTTCGGAATGGCGGTAGTGCACGGCCACGCGCCAGCCGGCGCGCGCCAGCGTGAGCGCGATCTCGCGGCCCAGGCGCTTGGCCGCGCCGGTGACCAGCACGGTGGGGGGCGTTGAGACAGACGGTTGTGGGGTTGGCATGGGAGACAATGCGGGCCCTGATGAGCAATTCCCCCATCTTACCGCCCACCCCCGCCGAGCCAGGCGCGGGCGCTGAACTGTTGGCCTTGCTGCGCGCGCGCTTGCACGCTGCGGGCGGCTGGCTCGGTTTTGACGACTTCATGGCCCTGGCCCTGTACGCGCCGGGCCTGGGCTACTACACGCGCGGCGCTGCGGTGTTTGGCACGCTGCCGGGGCGCGATGGCAGCGACTTCGTCACCGCGCCGGAGCTCTCGGCGCTGTTTGGCCGGGCGCTGGCGCGGCAGGTGGCGCAGGCGCTACAGGCCACCGGCACCGACGAAGTGTGGGAGTTTGGCGCGGGCAGCGGGGCGCTGGCGCGCCAACTGCTCGATGCCCTGCGCGAGCAAGGCGTGGGTTTGCGCCGCTACACCATCGTGGACCTGTCGGCCACGCTCAAGGCGCGCCAGCAGGCCGCCCTGGTTGCACATGCCGACGTGGTGCACTGGGCCAGCGCGTTGCCTGCGCAGATGCAGGGCGTGGTGGTGGGCAACGAGGTGCTGGACGCCATGCCGGTGAAGCTGCTGGCCCGCGTGCAGGGCGTATGGCATGAACGCGGCGTGGCCTGGGACGCGACGACCGGCGCCCTGACCTGGGCCGACCGTGCCACCGACCTGCGCCCCCCCACTGACGTGGACGGCAGCCACGACTACCTGACCGAACTGCACCAGCAGGGCGAGGCCTTTGTGCGCACCCTGGGCGCGCGACTGGTGCGCGGCGCGGCCTTCCTGATCGATTACGGTTTTCCCGAGCACGAGTACTACCACGTGCAGCGCCACATGGGCACGGTGATGTGCCACCGCGCCCACCAGGCCGATGCCGATCCGCTGGTGGAAGTGGGGCAGAAAGACATCACCGCCCACGTCAACTTCACTGGGGTGGCCGTGGCCGCGCAGGATGCGGGGCTGGAGGTGCTGGGCTACACCAGCCAAGCGCATTTCCTCATCAACTGTGGCCTGCCCGCGCTTATGGAGGCGGCCGACCTGCCCACGCGCGTGGCCGCGCACAAGCTGCTGGCCGAGCACGAAATGGGCGAACTCTTCAAGGTGATCGGCCTGACGCAAGGGCCGTACTGGGATGCGATGGGTTTTGCCCATGGCGATCGCACGCACCGGCTGTAGTATTTTTTTGGAACCTGGCTGATGGAATCTCTTTTGGTATCAATGGGCGTGGTCGCCCTGGCGGAAATTGGCGACAAAACGCAACTGCTGGCCTTCATCCTGGCGGCGCGCTTCAAGAAGCCGCTGCCCATCATCCTGGGTATCCTGGTGGCCACCATCGTCAACCACGGCCTGGCCGGGGCGTTGGGCGCGTGGATCACCGCCAGCGTCAGCCCCGAGGTGCTGCGCTGGGTACTGGGGCTGTCGTTCATTGGTATGGCCATCTGGACCCTGATACCCGACAAGATCGAGGAAGAGGAAGCCCAGGTCGCGCAGCGCTTTGGTGTGTTTGGCGCCACGCTCATCACTTTCTTTCTGGCTGAAATGGGCGACAAAACCCAGATCGCCACCGTGGCCATGGCCGCCCACTATGCGTCGCCGCTGTGGGTGGTGGTGGGCACCACACTGGGCATGCTGATTGCTGACGTACCGGCGGTGTTCGTGGGTGACAAGCTCGCCAGCAAGATCCCGATGAAGCTGGTGCATGGCATCGCAGCGGCCATCTTTGCCCTGTTGGGTGCGGCCACGCTGCTGGGTGCGGGTTCGCGATTCGGGATTTGACGCCATGCACACAGAAGACCTTTCGCGTTGGGTTCACGACCACGTATTCCATACCAGCAGCGAAGCCGCCGAGCGCAGCACGCGGGTGGTCATGTGGATCACGGGCCTGACGATGGTGATCGAGATTGCCGCGGGCTGGTGGTTCAACTCGATGGCCTTGCTGGCAGATGGCTGGCACATGAGTTCGCACGCCGTGGCCATTGGTCTGTCGGCGTTTGCCTATGCCACGGCGCGGCGCTACGCGCAGGACCCGCGCTTTGCCTTTGGTACCTGGAAGATCGAAATCCTGGGCGGCTTTGCCAGCGCAATCTTTCTGGTGGGTGTGGCGGTGATGATGCTGGTGGGGTCGGTGGAACGCATGGTTTCGCCGCAGCCCATCCAGTACCGCGAAGCGATTGTGATCGCCATTCTCGGTCTGGTGGTGAACCTGGTGTGCGCGCTGATTCTGGGAAACGCACATCATCACGGCCATGACCACGCCCATGACCACGGGCACCACCACGACGACCATCACCACCACCATGACCTCAACCTCAAGTCGGCCTATATCCATGTGATTGCCGACGCCGCCACTTCGGTGCTGGCCATTGCGGCACTGTTCGGGGGCTGGATGCTGGGCTGGTCATGGCTGGACCCGGCCATGGGTGCGGTTGGTGCCGTGCTCGTGGCTGTCTGGGCCAAGGGCCTGGTCGCCGATACGGGCAAGATCCTGCTGGATCGGGAAATGGACCATCCCGTGGTTGACGAAATTCGCGAAGTCGTTGAAACCGGCGCTGATGCTGGGGATACGCGCATCGCCGACTTGCACGTCTGGCGTGTGGGCAAGCAGGTGTATGCCTACGCCATGACCGTGGTCACCCACGACGATGCACTGACCCCGGACGCGGTGCGCAAGCGCCTGTCGGTGCACGAGGAAATCGTGCATTCCACCATCGAAATCCACCACTGCCGCGCCGGGGCTCCAGACCCCGTGCGGTAGCGGCAGACCTACCAGTACGGGGCAAAGAACGGCTCCAGCTCCACCAGGGCGTCGTCGATCATCTCGGGCAGGGCCTGGGCAAAGCAGTCCAGCAGCACCACGGCATTGGGGCTGGAGTCGCTGGCGGCGGCTTCGCGCAGGCGTTTGCTCAGTCCCAGGTTGACCTGGTGCAGGCCGCGGTAGCGCTGGCGCAGGCCGTCCAGGTCGTAATCGGCAACCCCGCCCTTGCGTTCTACGAAAAACTGTGCCAGCAAGTACATGGAGGCGGCGCGGTAGGCGGTTTCGGTCTCGTTGGCCAGCGGCAGGTGAAAGCGTGCCATGGGGCGCAAGAACGCGGTCTGCGGGCAGCCCGAGGTGGCGATGAGCAGGCCCATCAGGCTGCTGATGGCGCGCTGCGCGCTGGTGCGGGCGGTGGTGGTGCGCTCGCCGGTGATAACGGTCAGCTCCACCTGCTCAAAGGAGCTCAGGCTGGCGCTCCAGTCCAGCAAGTCGGCCATGCGCAGGGCGGCCGGGCACTGCGCGGTTTGCGCAGCCTGCAGCGGACAGTGCGTGCATTGGTGGCGGCCCAGCGCAGCCCAAGCGGGCGTGTCGGTGCGCTGCGTATCCAGCGGTTGCAGGGTCTGCGCGTCGAATGCAAGCGCAAACGCCGTCGTGGTGCCGTCGCCGGCGGTAAAGCGGTATTCGATATGCCAGGTGTTCATGCCCGCCAGATGCGCTGCTTGCTGTGGTGGGTGGTGCGCCAGTATGGCACGCCAGCGACTGTAGTCCATGCGCAAGGAAAATCAGCCAGTAGCCCCCGTAAATACGCATGATGTTGCTACAGAAATTGTAGCTATGGCATTCACGCGTAAGGCGCCTGGGCAATGCCGCCCTGGGCCAGTGCGCTGTCCCGGAAGTCCAGGAACGCCCGCACCGCCGGGATCAGCCCCCGTCGGGACGGAAACACCGCATGGAAGATTCCCGGCTTGGGCGCCCAGCCCGGCAGCACCAGTTCCAACTGGCCAGCGCGCAGTTCGTTGGCGCACAGGTAATCGGGCAGGCAGGCCATGCCAGAGCCGCCGAGCACGGCGAATTTCAGGGTCAGCAGGTCGTCGGCCAGATAGCGCGGCGTGTGCTGCAGGGTGAAGCTGCCGCCGTCCGGGCCATCCGGACCGTCCAGGAGCCAGGTGCAGCGCCCGGCAGCCGCGTTCATGGCCACGGTGTCCAGTTTCTGCAGGTCCGCCGGTTGCGTGGGGCGGCCCTGGCGGGCCAGCAGTGCGGGGCTGGCTACCAGCAGGGTGTACGTGGGGCCAAAGTTCTTGACGACCAGGGAGCCGCTGTCGTCCAGCGTGGGGCGCACGCGCAGGGCCACGTCAAGGCCCTCCTCCACCAAATCGACGGCGCGGTTGCTTACCCGCATGTCCACGTTGACCAGGGGGTAGCGCTCCAGAAAGCGCGGCAAGATGGGCCCCAGCGTGGTTTGCGCCAGCGTCACTGCGCAGGCCACGCGGATGGTGCCGCGCGGCGCGTTACGGGCCTGGGCCACCGCGTCTTCGGCGGCCAGGGCATCTTCACGCATGGCCACGCAGTGGCGGTGGAATTGCTCGCCCACGGCAGTGAGCGAGAGCTTGCGCGTGGTGCGATGCAACAGGCGCACGCCCAGGCGGGCCTCTAGCTCGGCCACCCGGCGCGAGATGCGTGATTTGGGCAGGCCCAGGCTGCGCCCGGCGGCGGCAAAGCCACCCCGGTCCACCACTTCGGCAAAGTACATCAGGTCGTTCAGGTCTTGCATGGTGTGTTTTTAGCTTTGATTGTCCTGCCAGTAGAACAATCAAACCCGATTTTGCCGTCTTATCAAATGTTTGTCCCGCCCAGATACTTCATCCATCGCCGCGTTGTGCGGTTCACCTGCTCAAAGGACCAACCATGAAACTGCTCCACATCGACTCCAGCATCCTCGCCGCCAACTCTGCCTCGCGCGCCCTGACAGCCCACACCGTGGCCCAGTGGCAAGCCGCCCACCCCGCCACCACGGTCGACTACCTGGATCTGGCCGTCAGCGCGCCCAGCCACCTGTCTGCCGATTCCCTGGGCTTTCGCATGCCCGCCGGTGCCGATGTCAGCGACATCCAGCGCCAGGAGAACGCCGTGTCCGAGGCCCTGGTCAGCCAGTTCCTCGCCGCCGACGTGGTGGTGGTGGGTGCGCCCCTGTACAACTTCTCCGTGCCCAGCCAACTCAAGGCCTGGATCGACCGCATCGCCCAGCCGGGCCGCACCTTCAAGTACACCGAGAAGGGCCCCCAGGGCCTGGCCGGAGGCAAGACCGTGATCGTGGTGTCCACCCGCGGTGGCATGTACTCCACCAGCGACATGGGCCGCGCCATGGAGCACCAGGAAAGCTACCTGCAAACCGTGTTTGGCTTCCTGGGCATCACCGACGTGCGCTTTGTTCGCGCTGAAGGTCTGGGCATGGGCGACGCTATCAAGGCCCAGGCCCTGGAGCAAGCCCGTGCCGCCGGCGAGCGTGAAGCCCGCCAGTACGGAAAGACGGCTGCCAACGCCCCTGCCGTAGCCGTAGCAGCCTAAGGAATTCGCGCCGCCCAGCGCAGCGCGCAGGTCCGATTCACAATCGCCTCACGTTTGGAGAAAACCATGTCTGCCACTACCCAAGCTCCCGTGCTGTTCGTGTCCCACGGAGCGCCCACCTTCGCACTGGAGCCCGGCCTGCTGGGGCCGCAGTTGCGGGCCATTGGCCAGCAGCAGGAGGGCATCCGTGCCGTGCTGGTGGTGTCGCCCCACTGGCAGACGCGTGGCGAGGTGCGCGTGATGGCCACCGCCCAACCCGAGACCATCCACGACTTTGGCGGCTTCCCGGCCGAGCTCTACACCTTGCAATACCCCGCACCGGGTGCGCCCGATGTGGCGCAACAGGCCTATCAGTTGCTCAACGCTGCGGGCTTTCCCACCACGGTGGACGCCCGCCGTGGCCTGGACCATGGGGCCTGGGTGCCGCTGTATCACTTGCTGCCCGCTGCCAAGGTGCCGGTGTTCCAGGTATCGCTGCCGTTTGCCATTACCGCGGAGCAGTCGCTGGCGCTGGGCCAGGCACTGGCTCCCTTGCGCGAGCAGGGTGTGCTCATCATCGGTTCGGGCAGCATGACGCACAACCTGTACGAACTGGCTGCGCCGGGCTCCCCCATCGAAGCCTATGCTCAGGAGTTCGCCACCTGGGTGCGCACCGCCGTGCAGGCCCGCGCCATGGCCGCCCTGAGCCGCTACCGTGCTGAAGCACCCCACGCCCAGCGTGCCCACCCCACCGAAGAGCATTTCCTGCCGCTGCTGGTGGCCCTGGGTGCCACCGGTGAAAACGAGGCCGTGCGCGTGCTGGAGGGCGGCATCGACTATGGCGTGCTGTCCATGGAGTCTTACGCTTGGGGTGTGCAATGACGGCCGCGCCTTTCACGCTGGGGCCGGTGGTGGCGGATGCCAGCTCCGGGCTCTCCTACCGACTGCGCCAACCGGTGGCGCAGCGTGCGGATCGCTGTGTGGTGCTGCTACACGGCGTGGGTAGCAACGAGTCCACGCTGCTGGACCTGGCCACGGGGCTGGGTGCCGAAACCCTGGTGGTCTTTGCCCGTGGCCCGCTGGCGATAGGGCCGCAGCAGTTTGCCTGGTTTCAGGTGCAGTTCACGCCGCAAGGGCCCCGCATTGCCCCCGAACAGGCCGAACACAGCCGCCGCGCGCTGATAGAACTGCTGGCCGGACTGCGCAGCCGCTATGGCGTTGGCGCCCAGTCGACCGTGATCGCCGGCTTCAGCCAGGGTGGCATTCTGAGCGCCAGTGTGGGCCTGTCCGCGCCCGACAGCGTGGCGGGCTTTGCCGTGCTGTCCGGCCGCATCCTGCCTGAGCTTGAGCCCGCCATCGCCCCGCGCGCGCAGTTGGCGCGGCTGCAGGCCTTTGTCGGCCACGGCCAGTTCGACAGCAAGCTGCCCGTGGATTGGGCCCACCGTGCCGACACCTGGTTATGTGACCTGGGTGTGCCGCACACTGTGCAGTTGTACCCCATCGATCACACCGTCAGCTCCGCCATGCAGGCCGACTTTGTGGCCTGGGTGCATGCCGTGCTCCCGGTTACGCCTGCGGTGTCGCAGTGATTTCTACACCGGTCGCCATCCCATCACCGGTACGGGTGGAGTTGCAGCTGGGCGATGGCGCGTCCAGCTTGCACATCCATTTGCCGGACGGTGCGAACCATCGGCGCGAATTGGCACTGGGCGTGACCGACCTGGTCAGTCGCTACCTACGCCACAGCCCGCCGAGTCCGCTGGAGATGGAATCCGCCATCACCGTGGTGGAGGATGTGGTCATGCCCGTGTACCGCGAATTGCCAGCGCACGCTAGGCTGGAAACCGCCGACGCTGCGCTGCATGGCCTTGCGCTGGCTTGTGGCGTGCCGCCGGCAGAATCCATGGTCTGGACACGTGACGCGCTGGAGGCCAGCTTCAACCGCCTCGCCAGCGTGGTGATGGGCAGCCCCGCCGCGCAGGCCGGTGTGCCGCTTGACGGCACTTCGGTGGCGCGCCTGCTGATCTTGCGCGAGTGCTTGCACCACTGGGGTTTTGATGCGCTGACCGTGCACACGCCTTGAAACCCATCGGGCTGGCCCCACGTGTCCGTTAGAAAGGCACCATCATGACCCAGGCTGCGCATATCGTTTGTCCCCACTGTCACACCACCAACCGTGTGCAAGCCACTGACCTGGCGCGCGCGCCGGACTGCGGTCGCTGCCATCAGCCGCTATTCACCGCCCACACCACAGCACTGGATGCTGCGCAGTTTGAGCGTCACATCCAGCGCAACCAAATTCCCGTATTGGTGGACTTTTGGGCGCCTTGGTGCGGCCCGTGTCGACAGATGGCGCCAGCGCTAGAGCAAGCCACTGCACAACTGGAACCACAGGTGCGCGTGGCCAAGGTCAATACCGATGAAGCCCAGGAACTGGGCGCACGCTTCAACATCCGCAGCATTCCCACGTTGGCGCTGTTCGTTGGCGGGCGCGAAGTGGCGCGCCAGGCGGGCGCCATGGGTGCGGCGGACATCGTACGTTGGACACGGGCGCATCTGGGCGGGGGATAAGGGGCGCTGGTTTTTCCGGAGCAAGTGCCGTGTGTGAATCCTCTACAGTTGGGGCCGGTATTACCCCAGGAATGACCATGCACCACGCCCCGAATTTTGTGCGTTGGCTAACGCCCTTCGCTGCCAGCGCTTTGTTTGCCACAGTCAGCGGTTGCGCCACCTCTGCCGGAACCGTATCGCAAGCGAGCACCACACAGAAGCTCGACCGTATCCGCCACGTGGTGGTGATCTACGCCGAGAACCATAGCTTTGACAACATGTACGGCTTGTTTCCTGGCGCCAACGGCATCAAGAACGCGACGCCGGAGCAATATACCCAGCTCGATCACGATGGCACACCGCTCAAAGAACTGATCACGTTTGGCTCCAATGGCAAGCCCGACGATCGGTTCCCACGCATGCCCAATGCGCCCTTTCGCATCGATGCGCCTCCTGTGAACCGTCCTCCGACCACCGTGGTGCCAAGCCCAATTCACAACTTTTACCATAACCAGGAGCAGATCAACGGGGGCAAGAACAACATGTTCGCCGCCGTCTCCAACGTGGGTGGCTGGGTCATGGGGCATTACGACGGCAGCCAGTTCAAGATGTGGCAATGGGCCAAGGAATACACCCTGGCTGACAACTTTTTCATGGGGGCATTTGGTGGCTCCTACCTGAATCACCAGTACCTGATCTGTGCCTGCGCGCCGCGCCACGAATCTGCACCAGCCACGATGCGCAACCAACTTGACCCCCATGGCAAGCTGGTGAAGCTGCCCGATTCACCGTCGGCCAACGTTGGGGCGGTCAAGGTGGTGAGTAGTGGGCTGGGTGGTCAAGTCACGCCCGATGGCTACTCGGTCAATACCGCACAACCGCCCTACCAGCCCAGCGGCATTCCCCCCGCGCCTGACGACGCTAGCCGCACGGGCGCCAACCCACGCAGTGTCAAGGTGTGGGGCTATGACACCGGTGAGCCCGTGCCGCCGCAGACCAACACCACCATTGGCGACACCCTATCGGCCAAGGGCGTGAGCTGGACCTGGTACGCGCAGGGTTACAACCAGGCCGTGGTCGATGGCAGGCAGGCGCCCGACGCCAAGCGCAAGGTGATCTACCACCGCGGCGATGGTTCGCCCAATTTCCAGGCCCACCATCAGCCTTTCAACTATTTCAGTCGCTACGCGCCAGGCACGGCGGCGCGCGCCGAGCATCTGCGTGATGGCACCGAGTTCCTGCGCGACATCGAGAAGGGAACATTGCCTTCGGTGAGCTTCTACAAGCCATCCGGCGTGGACAACCAGCATCCGGCCTACACCGACATCATGACGGGCGATGCCCATATTGCCAGCCTGCTGGAAAAGCTCAAGGCAAGTCCCCAGTGGAAAGACATGCTCGTGATCGTGACCTATGATGAAAACGGCGGCTACTGGGATCACGTGTCCCCGCCTACAGGTCCGGGCTGGGGTGATCGGTTTGGTCCGGGGAGCCGCATTCCCACCATTCTGGTGGGGCCGCACGTGAAAAAGGGCGCCATCGACTCCACGCCCATGGACACGACCTCCATCATCAAGTTCATCACGCGCCGCTTTGGCCTGCAGCCGCTGCCTGGCGTGCGTGAAAAGATGGGGGATCTGACCTCGGCGCTGAACTGACCGGCACCGTACACTGCAGCCATGCCATCCGCCTCTTCACCCCAACCCCAGCCACCCGGGCACTGGCCCGAAGTCGGCCATGGCGTATGGACGCGTTGGTGGGGCTATCTGGTGCGCTGGCTGGCGTTTGGGCTGGTGGTGCACCTGTTCCAGCCAGTGGCCGAGGACGGCGGCGTGCGCTGGCTGGAAAAGATCCAGCAAGCCCTGATGGGGCTGGGCTTTGGCTTCGTCTGCGCAGTGGTGTTCACCGTGGCTGACAACAAGTTCAATGTTGCAAGGCAATCATGGAAGACCTGGACGCTGATCGTGCTGACCTGGCTGTTGGTGAAGGTGGTGTTCGTCAGCGCGTTAGCGCTATGGGCGTGAGGGGATCAACCCCGTCCGTCAGGGCCGCCGGAATGCCACCGCCTGGCGCGACCAATAGCCCGCGGTCAGCGTATCCAGTCGCACATCGCCGCCTGTGGAGGGGGCATGCACAAAGCGCCCATCGCCCACGTAGATGCCGGCATGCGAAGTAACGCCGCCCAGCGTGAACACCACCAGATCGCCACTGCGTAAGGTGTCGCCGTCCACGGCCTGGCCCCAATCCGAGAGCTGTGCCACGGTGCGCGGCGCCAGCACACCAGCGCTGTTGCGGTAGACGTATCCGATCAGACCACTGCAATCAAACCCGGTGTCGGGCGTATTGCCGCCGCGCCGGTAGCGCGTGCCCACCAGGCTGATGGCGTGCAGCGTGACGTCGCGCGCCTGCTCGTCCGAGACGCGGCTGGCCATAGGGGTGGATGCATGTAGGGGTGCTTCGCTTCGCTTGGGCGCGCTGGAGCAGCCCGCCAGCAGCGCGACCGCCACCAGCGCCCAAGCCAGTGCGATGCGCGGGTGGCTGCGTGGGGGCAAAACGGATTCAGCGATGAAGGCCATGCCCGCATTGTGCCCGCCAGCGCCAAGGCCCCGCAACAAAACTTTACGGCGCAGTGTCGGCGTCCCGCTTGAACTTTGCGGCTGGGATCGCATCTACCTGCCGTGTTCACCTTTCCGACAAAGGACGGTTTATGACATTGACACAGGGTTTGCAGCGCACACTGCGCGGCGTGGTTCTAGCGGCCTGCCTGGCCGGGGCGGGCGCTGCCATGGCGCAGCCCGAGCCGACCATGGCGCAAATCTATGCCACGGCCCAGGCCGGGCAACTGGAACAGGCGCAGGTGATGGTGCAGCAGGTGCTGGTGGCGCATCCCAACAGCGCCAAGGCCTTCTTTGTGCAGGCGGAGCTGTACGCCCGACAGGGCAATCTGGAGCGTGCCCGTGCCGCGTTGGCGCAAGCCGAGCGCATTGCGCCGGGGTTGCCGTTTGCCAAGGTCGAGGCGGTGCAAGCCTTGCGCAGCCAGCTGGCGGCTCATGCCGCTGCGGTGGCGCGTAGTCAGGCCGCAGCGCCGAACTATGCGCCAGCTGCCGCTGAGCACGGTAGCAGCATGGCGTCGTGGGGGCTGCCGGTTTTGTTGCTCGGTGGCGTGCTGGTGGTGGGCTATCTGGTATTTCGACGCAATCCCCCCGTGCAGCCGGTGGCTGCAGGCGGCGGCTATGGCGGCAGTGTGGGCGGTGGCCTGTCTGGCCCGCAGCAGTTTGGACAGCCTGCGCCTGCGGGTTACGGTCCGGCTGGATATGGACCCGGTGGCGTACCCGTGCAAGACAGCTTGGGCAGCCGCATCATGGGTGGCGTGGCGACCGGCCTGGCCGTGGGTGCAGGCGTGATGGCTGCGGAGGCGATTGGGCGCAAGTTCATGGGATCGGGCGAACACGACCGCTCCAGCATAGGCTCGTCAGGCAGCTATGCCGACAACAGCTACCAACCCATCATCGACAGCAATGTCGACATGGGCGGTCAGAACTTCGGCATTGCGGACGCGTCTTGGGACGACGGGGGCTCGGCTGGCGGCGGCTCCGACTGGGACAACTGATCAGCCATCGCGGCAAGCCGCGCCGCGCGGATTCGCTTGCCAATGTCTGGGCCACTAGCCCCCGTGGATTGGGCTAGTGCAGCTATCGAATCAGTAGCAACCCGTAGCGTGGTGTGCAAGGCTTGCAGTAGCCGCGGGCGTTGCGGGTACGGTGCGTCTTGCTGGCCCAGGCGGCCGCGCGCATCGCACTCGCAAGCCAGCAACACCTCGGCAAAGCGATCCGGCTTGCGGATGGCGTCGCAGCGCTCCAGCAAACGCAGCACGGCATCCGCCCCAAATTCCAGGCTGCGGTGAATGTTGCCGTGTTCGCGTGCCACCACCTCGGCTAGCTCACGGCAGTCGTTAGGGATGCGCAGGGGAATCTTTTTCAGCGAGCGCACGCTGCGTTCCTCGTGTCCGATATGGCGTGGCAGCACATCAACGGGGGTCGTGCCCTTGCCCAGGTCGTGGGTCAGGCAGGCAAACCGTACCGGCAGGCTGGCTCCCAGCCGTGCGGCCATGTCCAGCACCAGCATCACATGCACGCCGGTGTCAATCTCGGGGTGGTAGTCCGGGCGCTGGGGTACGCCCCACAGGCGGTCCAGGTCGGGCAACAGATGCGCCAGAGCGCCGCAGTCGCGCAGGACGGCGAACATGCGCGATGGTTGCTTCTCCATCAGGCCGCGCGCGAGTTCCTGCCAGACGCGCTCGGGCACCAGGTGGTCGGTCTCGCCAGCGTCCACCATGGCGCGCATCAAGGCCAGGGTTTCGGGGGCCACGGTAAAGTCGGCAAAGCGCGCAGCAAAACGGGCCAGGCGCAGGATGCGCACCGGGTCTTCCCGAAAGGCGGGGGTGACGTGGCGTAGCACTTTGGCCGCGATGTCGCGCTGTCCTCCATAGGGGTCTACCACGTCTTTTTGGGAAAACTGCCCGGTAGCCCCCGTTAAGTCTGCATGTATTGCTATTGAATTGATAGTAAGATCGCGTCGGGCCAGATCCGCTTCCAGGGTAACGTCGGGTGCGGCGTGCACGGCAAAACCGCGGTAGCCACCCGCTGTGTTGCGCTCGGTGCGTGCCAGAGCGTATTCCTCGTGCGTTTGTGGGTGCAGGAAGACGGGAAAGTCGCGCCCCACCGGGGTGAAACCCTGCGCCAGCAGTTGCGCGGGCGTGGCCCCCACGACCACCCAGTCGCGGTCTTGCATGGGCAAGCCCATCAGGGCGTCGCGCACCGCACCACCGACCAGGTACACCTCCATCTCAGTTCACCGAGCGCCGATTCAAGGGGCGCATCGGTACGGTTCTTCAAAGTCGAGGAAGTCTTTTTCGGCCAGGGCTGCGCTGACCCAGGCGTGGACACCGGGCAGGGCGCCGACGCGGCCCACATAGGCGGCCACGTCGGCAGGCAGGGGCAGGGCGTAGGTCTGCATGCGCATGCAGATGGGGGCGAAGTAGGCGTCGGCGATGGTGAAGTCGCCAAACAGCATCGGCCCGCCGTGGGATCGCAGCAGTTCGCTCCACATGTTGCACAGGCGCTGCACGTCGGCGCGTACGCCGGGTTTGTCGCGCCAGACCAGCGCCCCCACGGTGGGCAGGTGGGCTTCGATGTTCATGGGGCAGGCGCTGCGCAACGCGGTAAAGCCGCTGTGCATTTCGGCGCAGACGCTGCGTGCGCGGGCGCGCATGGCCTTGTCAGCGGGCCACAGGTGTTTGTCCGCAAACTGTTCGGCCAGGTATTCGGCAATGGCCAGGGTGTCCCACACCGCCAGGTCACCGTCCACCAGCAGCGGCACCTTGCCGGTGGGCGTGAGGTCTTGCAAGGTGGCCTTGAACTGTGAGCCCACATCGAACGAGTCAAAGCGCACCATCACCTCCTTGAAGGCAATGTCTGCCTGGCGCATCAGCACCCAAGGCCGCATGGACCAAGACGAGTAGTTCTTGTTGCCGATGTAGAGGGTGAGCATGGTCGGTCCTTGGCAGTGGGGAATGTGCAATCAGGGCAGTTCTTCGTCGGCGTTGCTCAGCGGGGCATTGCGCGGCCCCACCTGGCCCAGGCGGGCTTTGAGCGACTGGGGCTGGCCGGTGATGAGCGCGGCGTAGCCGGTGGTGTTGGCCAGCACCTTCTTGACGTAGTCGCGGGTTTCGTTGAACGGGATGTTCTCGGCCCAGATGGCGGCCTCTAGCACAGGGCCGCCGCTCTGGCCGCGCCACAGGCGCGAGCGACCGGGTCCGGCGTTGTAGGCGGCGGCCGTCAGCGCCATGGAGCCATCAAAGCTGTCCAGTACCAGCTTGAGATAGCCGGTGCCGATGGCGATGTTGGTATCGCGGTCGGTGATCTGGTGCGGCTGGAATCCCGCCAGGCCAATCTTCTTGGCCGTCCATCTCGCGGTGGCTGGCATCACCTGCATCAAACCCGACGCTCCCACACCCGAGCGCGCATCCATGATGAAGCGGCTCTCCTGGCGGATCAGGCCATACACATACGCCGGGTCCAGGCCGATCTGGGTACAGCGTGCCACCACGGCAGCCTTGAACGGCAGGGGAAAACGTTGCTCCATGTCGACAAAGGACTTCGTGCGTTCGCTGGTGTTGATGCAGCGATCCCACACCTCGTTCTGGCACGCCAAATCGGCCGCAGCCAACAGGGCGCGGTCATCCATGCCCCCTTTGGCGTGCAGATTCGTGGTGTAGTTCCATTCGCGCACGCCCTCTGCGCGCAAACCGATGCGGATGGCATACAGCGCGCGTTGCAAGCCGGGGTTGGTGGCGGCGGCCTCCTTCTCGGCCGCATTGGGCGCCAAGGGTTTGGGTGGAACGGTTATGCGCTGGCCCAGCTCTTCCAGGGCCAGCTGTTCGTAGAAGCCGCGTACGCTGGCGATGCTTTCCAGCAGTTGCAGTGCCTGGGTACGCAGCCCCTCGCTGCTGGGCTGCAGCAACAGGGCGCGTGCGCGCCAGTAGACCCAGGCGGGGTCGTTGCGCTGCGAATCGCCCATGGCGCCAATTGCGCTGAGTACCTGCGACCAACGCCCCGCGCGCAGGGCCGCGCGGGCCTGCCAAGCCAGGTGCTCTTCGGGCAGGTAGGTGTTCTGCGCCCGGGCAAAGTAGTCCGGTGCCTCGGGCAGCAGCTTCTGGGCGGCCCGTTTGCCGATCACGCCCCATACCCAGCTGCGTTCCTCCTGCGTGAGCTGGGTCTTCCAGCGCAGCTTGTCCAGTTCTTTCGCGGCACCAGCGGGGTCGAGGTAGGCCTGGCGGATCAGCGCCAGCACCACCAGCTCGCGTGTCTTGGACTGCAAGGCGGTGAGCTTGTCGCCCAGGAACTGGGTGGGATGCAGGTAGACCGCGTTGACCGCTTTCACCGAGGCCGGGCTGACAATGCCCACTGCCTGCGTGACCACTTTGAGCCGGTCGTTCTCCATACCCATGCGGGCACGCTGCCACACCATCAGGCTGGACGTGGTGTGGTCTCTCACCAGTTGCTCGGCAGCGGCGGCACAGCCTTCGTCGGCTTCCTTGACGGGAAGCCAGGTGTCCTTGACCTGGGCGGTGTTGTCCTGGCCACTGGCCAAATGTTCCGCCAGCAAGGCGTAGCAGCGAACGGAGCGGTCGTCGCCCATGCGGTAGCGGGGGTATTCGCGGTTGAAGGCGCTCCAGTCGCGGTTGCGGCCCAGCTGCAGCAGCCATTCGGCACGCAGGCGGTCTTCCTGGTAAGTGCCGCTGTATCGGCTCAAGAAGTCCTGGATGTCGGTCGCGCTGGCTTCGTCCAGCCGGGCGGACAAGGCCCAGTACGCTGCCCAGGGTTCGAGCATATGGCCGCGTGCCTGCGGGAGCAGGGCTGCAAGTTGGCGGCGGTCGCGCTGCTTGTAGGCCTGGGCCATGTCCAGAAAAACCGCGTCGGCGCGGGCAAGATCGGAGGCGCTAGGGCGGGCCGCCTGGGCCAGGGGCGCGGTGCTGGTCAACCAAACGCCAGCAAGCAATGTCAGAATCGCAGAAAAACGCATGTGGAGATTATGGACACATCCGACCCTTCCAAAGCCGCTGCCAAGAAGGCACTGCGCAAAAAGCTGCTGGAGCAGCGTTTGCACCTACCCGACCGCCTGGCTCAGGCCGACGCCTTGCAACAGGTCATGCGCATCTGGCTGGTCGGTCGCCCCGACACGGTCATTGGTGCCTACTGGCCTATCAAGGGCGAATTCGATCCCCTGCCGGCCCTGCACCGCTGGAAGGAGGATGGCGAGCTGCTGGACCAGCCCCAGCTGCGGCGCATCGGCTTGCCGGTGGTAGACAAGGCTCACAAGACGATGACTTTCCATGCCTGGTACCCCGGCTGCCCCATGGAGGATGACGCCTACGGTATTCCCAAGCCCAAGGACACCGAACTGCTGCACCCCACGCTGCTGTTTGCGCCCTGCGTGGGCTATGGCCCCGGCGGCTACCGGCTGGGCTATGGCGGGGGCTTTTACGACCGCATGCTGGCGGCACTCAACCCGAAGCCGTTTGTCGTCGGGCTGGGGTTCGGATCGGGTTTTGTCGATGACCTGGAGCCCGAGCCGCATGACCAGCCGCTGGATGCCATTCTCAACAATCACGGCGTGGTCTGGCCTATCGGTTGAGCGCGCCATGACACCCACCGAATTCGCACAGTTCAAGTACCAGCACACGGATGCGGCCGTGCGCAGTGTGGCGCGGCTGTGGTTCGTGGGCATCAGCTTGGCGTTGGGCTTGATCCTGCTGTCCATGCGCAGCGTGCCCTTGCCACTGGCATTGTTTGCCATGGCGGTTCCGGCCGTGGCCTGGTTTTCCGCCAGCCGCCATCTGCTGCTGGGGCCACGCTACCTGCTGTGCGGCCGGACCATCGTCTACTACGCCAACGTCAAGCGCCTGACCCTGTCGCGCGCTACCGGCACCCTGCGCGTGCAGTCCAACAGCGGGCAGGACTTTGTGCTGGAGCGCGACAAGTTTCCGACCGGTGCGCGCAAGGCCGACAAAATCAAGAAAAACAAGGCCGCCAAGTTCGACAAGGTGGCCGACAAGATCATCGACAAGGTACGCAAGGCCACCACCAGCGCAGACCTGATCGGCGTGTGATGAAGTCTGTGATGGATCGCGCCATCCACCTGCTGTACGTGCCCACGCTGTGCTGCAACCTCAGTTGCAGTTACTGCTACCTGGGCAAGCAGACCACCGAAGCCGCTCTCAAGCTGGACGCCCAACGCGCCGTGCCGACGCTGCGCCACACGCTCGATGCACTCAAAGCCGCGGGCGTGCTGGCCTTCAATGTGTCGTTGCATGGCGGCGAGGTGACCACGCTGCCGCCCCCCGTGCTGGACGCACTGTTCACGATGATCCGCGCCCACTACCTGGAGCACTTCGACGCGCACAATGCACTGGGCCACAAGAAGTCCGCGCCACACATCAAGACCAACCTGTTCAAGTTTGCGCCGCTCTACGAATTGTTCGACCGGCACAAGGTGTCGATCAGCGCCAGCATCGATTTGCCCTTGTCCTTGCATGCGCGCCACCGCACCACGCGCGGCGGTACCGACTGGCTGCCCCGCACGCTGGACAACATCCGCCTGCTGGCACGCTACCCGCACGCCAAGAAGATCTCGGCCACGCTTAGCAGTGAACACCTGGCCGACATTCCTGCCTTGGTGCACGACATCTGGTACCTGCACCGCGAGCTGGGTTTCGACATGAACCAGTTCAACCTCATGTTCGCCTTTGGCTCCGAGCTGAACCGCGCCGCCAAGGGCGAGGCCGTGCTCACGCCCTGCACGCCCGCCCAACAGCAGGCGCTGTACGACGCGTTGACCGCCGAGTTCATGGGCACCGAACTGGAAGAAGGTCTCAAACGCAACTGGTTTGACGAATTCAAGCCCAGCTACTGCACCAATGCACCCAATTGCGGTGAGCGCTTTTATCTGCTGCAAAGCGATGGCGCTGTGTACTCCTGCGTGCGCGGCCAGGGCATTGAGGCCTTTCGCTACGGCAATGTGTTTGACGACCCTATCCTGGACATTCTTGACAACGGCGCGCGCAAGATCCGCGCCATCCACCAGGCCCAAGGCT
The DNA here is from genome assembly GCA_046348185.1 of Rhodoferax sp. Classification (GTDB taxonomy): domain Bacteria; phylum Pseudomonadota; class Gammaproteobacteria; order Burkholderiales; family Burkholderiaceae_C; genus Allorhodoferax. The sequence goes on from JAXMER010000015.1 coordinate 49,850, forward strand.
TTGATGCCCACTGCCAGGGTTGCAACCATCTGAGCATCTGCAACACCGGCTGCGCCGTGGTCAAGTACCAGAACCAGAGTGGCAAGTCTTACACCTGTGGCCTGCAGAAAACCATCTACCAGGACAACCCGCTTTCCTACCCGGTTGACAGCCCTACCGAACAGCGCGAGTACGCCCTGCACTACCAGCAGACCACGCACCCCAGCTTGGTGTTTGCACAGCCGCCCGCTGCGCTAACCGAGCCGCAATTCGTGCTGCCCAATGACATCGCCGAGCCCAAGAACACGTTGGCGGCCATCATCGCAGCCGATACGGTGCTGCAAACCCTGTTCAGCGACAGCGCCTTTGTGCTGGATTTTCGCGGCGAGCTGCTGCCCCTGGACTCCCAATTGCTGAAGACACGTCGCACCCAGCACACCCTGGTGGCCGGTGACCCGCTGGTGTTGCACCTGCGCCGCGACGTGCTGCAGGCCAACTGCCTTGAAGCCATCCGCAACACGCTGTACCTGCAGCTGCTGCGCGACACACCCGTGGTCTACGGCGACGAGCAGCGTACCAAGCAGGAACACATCTTCACCTACCAGCTCTACGCCAATTGCCTGCAGCCCAGCGCGCGGCTGGGCGAGGACTTCCTGCAGTGCGATCTGACGGATTTGCTGGCGTTGCACCGCGCGCATTTTCGGCGTGGCGTGCTCAACAACTTGTTCGTGACCACGCTGTATCTGCGCGAGTACCACTACGGTAAGCAAAAGGCCAACGCCTTCTACCATGTGCAAACAGCCAACCTGCCGTTTCAGAATTTCGAATTCCACTACCTGCCCTGAGAGTGCCCACCATGCCAACCCCAGACCTGCAACGCACCGCCTACACCGTGGAATGCTTCTTGAACGCCCTGCGTCTGGAAGACGGTCCGAGCCGCACCGAAATTGAAGAAGCGCTGGTGCGCTGGCTGATGGACGGCAAGCGCGGGAAGGACGACCACTTGCTCTACCAGGATCAGACCATCTCCTGCTATAGCCGCCAACGTGTGGTGCAAAGCATGCCGGTTCCTATGGCGCGGCAAAAGCAGACCATCTGGTGCAATGCCGACAAACTGTCCTCCATTGACGGCGCGGCGTTCAGCAGCAGCGGCAAGCTCGTCATGCTGGGTACGGCCGGGCTGCTGCTGGGCATGCCTGGGCTGGTTGCCGCACAGCAAGACCTCAAGGAAAAAAAGCGCAACAGCAATAACAATAACAACAATAACAATAACAACAATAACAACAACGGCTGATGCGCGATTCCGCCGTTGAACCATTCCCGCCTTGGGGCGTCGCACACGCCGTATCCCGTCTGCGAACGCAGCGTCTGGCGCGTAGCGCCAAGCCCTTTCTGGCCCGTGGTGGTCCCCGCGGCGAACGCTGCCCAGGCTGCCGCTTGGTTCCCAGTCACTGCATCTGCGCCCTGCGCACATGCCTGCCCACCCATGCAGGCGTGTGCCTGCTGATGGCCGACATCGAACCGCTCAAGCCCAGCAACACGGGCTGGCTGATTGCTGACACGGTTCAGGACACCTTTGCGTTTGGCTGGGCGCGCACGGAGGTCGATCCGGCCTTGCTGGCCCTGCTGACCGACCCGCACTGGCAGCCCTATGTGGTGTTTCCGGGGGAGTTTGTGGCGAGCGAGCGGGTCGTGACGCAGCTACCGGTCGCTACCCCCGAGAGTCCAGCCGCCAGGCGACCGCTTTTTGTGCTGCTGGATGCAACTTGGCCGGAGGCGCGCAAGATGTTTCGCAAAAGCCCCTACCTGGATCGCTTTCCAGTATTGAGCCTGCAAAGCGAGCAAATCTCGCGCTACCGGCTGCGCCGCTCCCGGCGCGACGATCACTTCTGCACCAGCGAAGTGGCTGCCCTGTGCCTGGAATTGGCTGGCGATTCGCTGGCGGCGCAGACGCTGGACGCCTATCTGGACGTATTCACCCACCACTACCTGCAGGCCAAACACCAGCTGCCACCGGACCTGGATAGCCCTGCACATGTGCGTATTCAAGCACTGCGATCCGGGGTGGCCAGTGGGCTATGACCAGGCTGGACGTACAGAGGTCTAGAGAGGAAGTCTCCATCAGTAGGGATGCAGCGAGCTAGCACCTTCCCTGAAGCGCCGCCATCCCGCGCCCCGATGAGATACGGCGGTGAAACATGGCAACCGACGCGATCGCGAGCACTGCAAGAGACACCACCGAGCCTTCAAGGCCGTAGGCTCCACCGGTCAACCAGTCGGGGCCACCCAGTTGGCCAAGGAAAAGGCCTTCTTTGACCTCATGGCCCGACACAGCGATCGACCAGATCGTCCCGAGCGTGTAGTTCCATCCGATATGGATGCCGATACTCAGCCAGATACGCCCAGTGCTCATGTAGGCGGCTGTCAATAGGATGCTGGCGACAACGGTGATAAAGATGGAAAGCGATGTGGACGAATCTCCGGGCAAGTGCGCGAGCCCGAACAATACGGATGACACAAGCAAAGCCCACCGTTCACCCCAGGCTTGCGCGGCGATTCGAAATAGGATTGCTCGAAACAGCAACTCTTCAAAGGTACCAACCAGGACCATCAGGCCAAAGGGTTCGATCAGCGCGAGGTCGAAGGCATTCACGCGCTGCAGGTGGTATGCACCGCACGCCGCCAGCACGGCCATCACCGCGCTGACCAACATGAAGCCCAAACCCAGGCCAGCACCGAGTTCACTTACGGCGGACCGCGTGGCCACTTCGGTGGCAACGCGATGTTCGACGCGTTGTATGTAGAGCCGGTAGGAGTAGAAAGCCAGCAACGCAGATACGAGTTCCGGCCAGACTGGTCGCCATGCTTTGGGTACCCAAGAATGAAAGACTGCTTCCGGCAGAAACGCGCCGGTGCTAAGCACGAGGGCAGCCAGCAGGATGCGTACTACCGGCATGCGCATGGCGCGTTTTTTCCAGGGCGTTTGTGCTGCTTGTGCAGCATCGGTAACGATGGTCACAATGTTTTCCTTTTTTTAGCTTGCGACGCCTTTACGGGTGCGGTCACCGTTCGACCATCCAGTGAGTTTCAACTTTTCACAGGTAACAGTGTCCCGTGCTCTTGGTGTTTCCCAACATGTGGAATTCCCTGATAACTCGGGTTGCCCAATGTCTGCATGCGATGGTGCGTCGCTACCTCCATTCGGGCCTGCGCAGGAAATTGATGCGCATCAATTGGTGTTGCATGCCATCGGCGTACGATGACCGGCGGAGTCCGTGCGCACTTGGCTGCGCGAGGAGAAATTGCCCATGACTGAACCTTTGGAACCTTCGCCCAGGCCTGCAGCCAGCACCACCCCCGCGACCGCACACGGTCGGCGTTCGCCGGTACGCCGCAAGATCAACGATGCGCGTTCCATTGACACCGTGCAGGACCCGCAGGCGGTGGCGGATATCGTGACGGCGGAGGCAGTTGCTGCGGCGCAGGGTCAGGCAGTGCAGGCGGCCCTGAATCTGGTGCGTGACGATGCACCCGGCAGCGCCATTGAGCGCGCCAAGGGCTTGCGCGCCATGCTGGAGGGCGCGTCGCCCGACGACGCCCGCGTGCTGCGCGAGGCGCTTACCGGGCGGATGAAGACGTTGGGGCGCAAGGGGGAAGTGCACCCCGACGAGGAACTTGCCGACGACTGGCGCGATGGGGGTTACCCGTACCGCAACCTCATGCGCCGTGCCACCTACGAGGCGCAGAAGTTCCATTTGCAGGTCGAGCTGCTCAAGCTGCAAGCCTGGGTTAAGGAAACCGGCCAGCGTGTGGTCATTCTGTTTGAAGGGCGCGATGCGGCGGGCAAGGGCGGCACGATCAAACGCTTTATGGAACACCTCAACCCGCGCGGTGCGCGCGTGGTGGCGCTGGAAAAGCCCAGCGACACCGAGCGCGGGCAATGGTATTTTCAGCGCTACGTGCAACACTTGCCCACGCGTGGCGAGATCGTGCTGTTTGACCGCAGCTGGTACAACCGCGCCGGGGTCGAACGCGTGATGGGTTTCTGCAGTGACGGTGAATACCAGGAGTTCATGCGCCAGGCCCCCGAGTTCGAGCGCCACCTGGTGCGCAGCGGCGTGCACCTGATCAAGTTCTGGTTCAGCGTCAGCCGCAAGGAGCAGCGCCGACGCTTCAAGGAACGCGAGAACCACCCCTTGAAGCAGTGGAAGCTCAGCCCCATCGACATGGCCTCGCTGGACAAGTGGGAAGACTACACCCGTGCCAAAGAATCCATGTTCTTCGAGACCGATACGGCCGATGCACCCTGGACCGTGATCAAGAGCGACTGCAAAAAACGCGCGCGCCTCAATGCCATGCGCTATGTGCTGCACAAGCTGCCCTATGCCAACAAGGATCTGGCACAGATCGGCAAGCTCGACCCGCTGATCGTGGGCCGCGCGCACGTGGTGTACGAGCGCGGTGAGCAGCCGGGCGCCATTCTGTAGTTATTTATACAAAGCAAGCGCTTGCTAAAAATAGCGAGGTTTGGTAACCTCGCGGCATGAGTGCAATTGCTATAGACACTGGTGGTATGCCGCCGCCCAAGCGCCCACGCGGGCGCCCGCGCAAATCGGTTGATGCCCGCGACGATGGCAACCGGCGCAAGGACCTGCTGGCGGCGGCGGCGCGGTTGTTTCGGCGTAAGGGCTTTGCCGCCACTACCACGCGTGACATCGCTGGTGCAGCAGGCATGCAAAGCGGCTCGCCCTTTTACCACTTCAAGAACAAGGAAGCCTTGCTCTACGCCGTGATGGAGTCGGGCATGCACCACGCGCTTGAACGCCAAAGCACTGTGGTGCACAGCGATGCGTATGCGCAGCTGCCTGCCGCACAGCAACTCCATGCCCTGGTGCGTATGCACTTTGAGATCTTGCTGGGGCCGGGCAATGACTTCGTACCCGTCATGTTGTACGAATCCCGCTCGTTGCCGCCACGCCAGCGCAAGGCGCTGGCCGAACTGATTGCGGCCTACGAAGCCACCTGGCTTCCCGTGCTGGAGCGCCTGCACCAGCAGGGCCTGCTTCGCGCGCCGGTACGTCTGGCCCGGCTGCTGATGCTGGGTGCGTTGAATTGGTCGGTGCAGTGGTTCGATCCGAAAAAGGGTGCTGATCTGGCACCGCTCACCGACGCCGCCGTGGCCCTGTTCTTGAAGGAAAGTGAATGAGTTACCGTTCTGTTTTTGCGCCTGGCCTTTTTGCGCGCCAGGTGATGGTGGTTACAGGGGGCGGTTCGGGCATCGGACGCTGCACCGCGCATGAGCTCGCCAGCCTGGGCGCCCAGGTGGTCCTGCTCGGGCGCAAGGCCGAGAAGCTGCAAGCCGTTGCCGCCGAGATCCAAGCCGACGGAGGTTCTGCCACCTGGCATGCCTGCGACATCCGCCAGGAAGATACCGTCAAGTCGACGGTGGCTGCCATCGTGGCGCAGCACGGGCAAATCGACGGTCTGGTCAACAACGCTGGCGGCCAGTACATGACCCCGCTGGAATCCATCAGCGCCAAGGGCTGGGAGGCTGTGGTCAACACCAACCTGACTGGGGGCTTTCTGATGGCGCGCGAGTGCTACCTGCAAAGCATGAGCAAGCGCGGAGGGGCCATCGTCAACATCGTGGCCGACATTTGGGGTTCCATGCCGGGTATGGGGCACAGTGGTGCGGCGCGTGCAGGTATGGTGAGCCTGACCGAAACCGCCGCGGTGGAGTGGGGTGGTGACGGCGTGCGTGTTAATGCCGTGGCACCGGGTTACATTGCATCGAGCGGTATGGACAACTACCCCGTGGAGGCCGCACCCCTGATCCGCGCCATGGCGCAGACGCTGCCGCTGGGGCGCTTTGGCACCGAGGCGGAGGTGGCTGCGGCCATTGTCTACCTGCTCAGCCCAGCAGCCTCCTTTGTCAGCGGCACCATCGTGCGGGTGGACGGCGCGCGGCCCCAGGCCCGCATGGGCTATCCCATGAAGGCAGCGGACGCCCAGGCGCGCGAACGTAGTGCCATTGCACCCTTCAACGGTTTTCACCGGGCACGATTGCCCAAGGTCTTTGGAGGGGAAGGCGCATGACCGATGCAGACACCACGATCGACGCTGCCGACATCGCCGCATTGCAGGATGCGGCCCGGCGTTTTGCCAAGACGGAAGTGCTGCCGCATCTGGCGCAGTGGGAGGACGCGGGTGAGTTTCCGCGCACCTTGTACCAACGCGCCGCCGAACTCGGTTGGTTGGAGATGGGTTATCCCGAGGCGCTTGGGGGAACGCCCGCGCCCTGGGCGCTGCGCAACGCTCTGGCAACCGCCTTGGCGCGCCACGCGGGCAGCGGCGGGCTGATGGCCAGCTTGTTCAGTCACAACATCGGACTGCCGCCCATCGTCCGGCACGGCAGCCCTGCCTTGCAGGCTGCGGTGGTTCCGGGTGTGCTGCGCGGCGAGCGTATTGCGGCGCTGGCGATTACCGAGCCCGGTGGTGGCACGGATGTATCGGCTCTCAAGACCACAGCCCGGCGCGAGGGGGATGAATACGTCATCGACGGTGAAAAGATCTTCATCACTTCGGGCATGCGCGCCGACTGGATCACGGTGGCGGTGCGCACCGACCTGCAGAACAAGGGGCCGATGGGCATTTCCATGGTGGTGGTGCCGGGTGATGCTGCCGGGTTGTCGCGCAGCCCGCTGCAAAAAATGGGCTGGCTATGTTCCGACACTGCACACCTGCGCTTTGACGGCGTGCGCGTGCCAGTAGCCAACCGGGTGGGCGAGGAGGGCGAGGGCTTCAAGATCATCCTCACCAACTTCAATGGCGAGCGCCTGGGGATGTCGGCGATGGCCCTGGGCTTTTCTGAGTGTTGCTACGACGAAGCTTTGTCCTGGGCGCAGCAGCGCAAGACCTTCGGGCTGGCGCTGGTGGATCACCAGGTGGTGCGCCACAAGCTCATGGATATGAAGATGCGCATCGAGTCCACGCGTGCCTGGCTCGACGCCATCACCGCCCGCGCGGATGCCGGTGCAGTGGCCCCCAACCCTGGCTTCGCCAGGCCCCCCGAGGGGGTGCAGTCGTCCTTGGGGCGGCCCGGCGAACGACTGGCGGGTAACAAGTCCGCCAAGGGGCCGGAATGGGTCGCCCAGGTGTGCCTTTTGAAGAATCATGCCACGCAGACCATGCAGTTTTGTGCCGACCAGGCCGTGCAGATCCTCGGTGGCATGGGCTTCATGCGTGGCACGGCGGCAGAGCGCATCTACCGCGAGGTCAAGGTCATGACCATTGGCGGTGGGACCGAAGAAATCATGAAAGAACTGGCGTCCCGTCAGTTAGGCCTGTGAGAATGTAGCGATGAACGCCAAAGCCAAGAGTGACAGCGCACCGGATTCAGTGCCCGTAGTGTTTGAACCCGAGTTTGTGCAAAGCCTCAAAAAGCTCTTTGAGGAAATGATTGTCTTTAACCAGGTGCTGGGCCTGAAGATCAACTCGATTACGCCCGAACTGGTCTGCGCAGAAATCCAGATGAAACCCGAATTGGTTGGGCATTTCAGCTACAACCGCCTGCACGGCGGCGTCATCAGCGCCAGCCTGGATGCACTGGGCGGCCTGGCGGTGATGGCGGCCATCGGTGCGCGCCATATGGACGAGGCGCCCATGCAGCGTCTGCACCGCTTTGCCAAGCTGGGCACCATTGACCTGCGCATCGACTACCTGCGCCCAGGCATTGGCGAGCGATTCGAGATGCGCGCCGAAACCCTGCGACTAGGGTCACGCGTGGCGTCCACGCGCATGGAGTTCCTCGGCGCCGACGGCAAGCTGCTGGCCTGCGGTGCGGGGGCGTATATCGTTTCGTGATGCGATTCGTAACGCCGCCGTCAAGCCCAACAGCGTACGTCTGCCGCAGGCACCGCCACAGCACGCGGCCCAAAACTGGTGATGTTGGCTAGCGTCTCATTGTGGTGCGCGGAGATTTGCGCTGCCTTGAGCGTGTCGTTGTCCAGCGTGGTGTGACCGTCGGCCACCAGCGTAACGGGGTAACCGAGCGCCAGGGCACGTCGGGTGGTGGTGTCCACGCAGAATTCGCTCTGCAAACCACCGATGATCAGATGGTTCACGCCGTGCTCCTGCAGCAGGGCGTGCAGGGCTGTCTGGTGGAAGGAATCTGTGGCCCGCTTGCGAACGAACACGTCTTTTGACTCGGTCAGAAGCCCACGCGCCAGGCGCCAGCCTTCAGAGTCGTACACCAGCGCGCCCGAGGCGGACTCGTGCTGGATGACGACAACCAGGCCGCCAGCCTCCCGAACGCGCTGCGAGACGAGGTTGATGCGGGCGATGACGCGGTCAGCCTCAAACCCTGCGTATTCGCCATGGCAAAGCGCATGCTGGACGTCGATGATGAGAAGTGCAGTGGGCATGGAATGGTGACTGGGTTTGTTTCGTGGTAGTTGGAATGGCAAGGGGCTGGCTTCTCCATTTTCTGGAACAGCGGCTGTATGCAAAATGTGCCAGTAGCCCCCGTGGAATAATATTCTGTAGCTACGAAATCAGTAGCAATCAGCGCTTGGGGATCTCCCGCGGCTGGCCGTTCTGGTCGATGGCGACATAGGTGAGCGTGGCTTCGGTCACTTTGACGTGGTTGCCCTGGGCGCTCATGCGCTCGGCGAACACCTCCACCTTCACGGTGATGGAGGTGCGCCCGATCCGGCTCACCTTGGAATAGAAGCTCAGGATGTCGCCCACGCGCACTGGCTGCTTGAAGACGAATTCGTTCACCGCCACGGTGGCAAAGCGCCCGTGCGTGTACCGCGCAGGCAGCACGGCGCCGGCCAAGTCCACCTGAGCCATGACCCAACCGCCAAAGATGTCGCCGTTGGCGTTGCAATCGGCGGGCATGGGAATGACCTTCAGGACCAGTTCTTCATCGGATGGGGGGGTGGCGGTAGCGGGCGGTGTGTCGGGGTTCATGGGGTGCGGGTTGGGTTGAATGGATGTGACAGTGCAGCTGACATTCTGGCGTAACAATGGGGCTGTGTCCGATTCCTCTTCCAATGACTACCGCCCCGGCTGGATTCTGGGGCTCTCGCTGGCGCAGCTGATCAGCTGGGGAACGCTGTTTTACGTTTTCGCGTTGTTGATCGAGCCCGTGGAACGCGACCTGGGCCTGAACCGCGTGCAGAGTTCACTGGCCTTCAGCCTGGCCCTGTTGACGGAAGGCATGGCGGCGTATCCGGTGGGGCGCTGGATCGACCGGGGGCTGGAGCGAGCGGTGATGGTGGGTGGTTCGCTGCTGGCCGCGCTGTGCCTCGGCTTGCACCGCTGGGTGGACACGGCGGCGGGCTTTTATGCGGTGTGGATGGGTGTGGGCGCGGCCATGGCCTGCGTGCTCTACAACCCGGTTTTTGCCGTGGTGACGCGGCGCTTTCCGTTGCACTTTCGCCGCGGCATCATCACCATGACCTTTCTGGGCGGCTTGGCCAGCACAGTGTTCATCCCGGCGGGCGACTGGCTCATCCGCCACCTGGGCTGGCGCGAAGCCCTGCAGGTGCTGGCTGGCCTGCATCTGCTGCTGTGCGCGCCGCTACATGCGTGGCTGCTGCGAGGGGCAACACCCAATGGGGCCGATGCACATGCAGCGCGCGCCGACGCCCCCGCCGACCGCAGCCCGGTGCGCGAACTGTTGCGTTCGACCCCATTCGTAGGCGTCAGCGCGTTCCTGCTGCTGATGACGGTGGCCACGGCTTCGCTGCCGGTGCACATGATCAGCCTGCTGCGCGAGCACGGGCTGGCGCAGCAATGGGTGGTGGCGGTGCCAGCACTGATTGGCGTGTTCCAGGTGCTGGGGCGCTTGCTGCTGTACTTCTTCGAACACCGCATGGACATACACGCCGCCAACCGGGTGATTCCGGCCTTGATTCCATTGGGATTGGCGGCACTGTTGGTGTCACCCTGGCTGGGCGATGCCCACCAGGCAGTGGTGGTGTTGTTCGTTGTGCTGTTTGGCATCGGCAACGGCATGCTCACGATTGTCAAAGGCACGGCCATGGCCGAGTACGTGAGCGTGCAGCATGTGGCGGTGCTCAATGGGTTGTTGGGTTTGCCGTTGGCGCTGGTGCGCGCGCTGGCACCGCTGGCGCTGGGCTGGGCCTGGAGCCTCTCGGGCGGCTACGGCGGCGCGCTGGCGGTGATGGTGTGCCTCACCTTGGTGGGGGTATGGTCGCTGGTGCAGGCGCAGCGCGGCGGGCGCGCCCCATAATCGGGCTATTTGGCCGCCATGCGCAACCACGGACGTTTCGCTTCCGACGCTCCTGCGTCGCCCCTCCCTCACGCGCCCCGGTCGGACTGGCAGACGATCCGGCGCCTGTTTCCCTACCTGTGGACCTATAAATGGCGGGTGATGGGGGCCATCGCCCTTATGGTGGCGGCCAAGCTGGCCAACGTGGGCGTACCGCTGTTGCTCAAGCAGTTGGTGGATGCCATGACGCCAGCGCCCGTGGGCGTGGCCACTGCCGTGCTGGTCGTGCCAGCGACCCTGCTGCTAGCCTACGGGGCGCTGCGACTGTCGACCACACTCTTTACGGAGCTGCGCGAAGTGGTGTTTGCCAAGGCCACGCAAGGCGCGGCGCGGCGCATTGCGCTGGAAACCTTCAACCATTTGCACGCGCTGAGCCTGCGTTTTCATCTGGAGCGCCAAACCGGTGGCATGACGCGCGACATCGAGCGCGGTGTGCGTGGCATCGAATCGCTGCTATCGTTTTCCATGTTCAACGTGGTGGCCACGCTGATCGAAGTAGCCATGGTGCTGACTATTCTGGCCTTCAAGTTCGATGCGGGGTTTGCCTGGATCACAGTGGGGGCCTTGAGCATCTACATCGCGTTCACAGTGGGCATTACCGAGTGGCGCACCAAATTTCGCCGCGAGGCCAACGAGTTCGATTCGGCCGCGCATTCCAAGGCCATTGATTCGTTGTTGAACTACGAGACGGTCAAGTACTTCAACAACGAAGCTTTCGAGGCCGAACGCTACGACACCAGCCTGGAGCGCCTGCGCCGCGCGCGCCTGAAGTCGCAAACCACGCTGTCGCTACTCAACACCGGCCAGCAGCTCATCATCGCCACGGGACTGGTGGCCATGCTCTGGCGCGCCACGCAGGGGGTGGTGGATGGGCGCCTGACATTGGGTGACCTGGTCATGGTCAACGCCTTCATGATCCAGATCTATATTCCGCTGAACTTCCTGGGCGTGATCTACCGCGAGATCAAGCAAAGCCTGACCGACCTGGACAAGATGTTCACGCTGATGGAGCGCGAGCGCGAAGTGGCCGATGCACCTGGTGCCCAGCCGCTGGCGCTACCCCAAGGGCAGGTCAGCGTGCGCTTTGAGAACGTGCGCTTTGCCTACGACGCGCAAGGTCCATCGCAGCAAGGGCGCACCATCTTGCATGGCATCAGCTTCGACATTCCGGCGGGCAAGACGGTGGCCGTGGTGGGGCCATCGGGTGCGGGCAAGTCCACCCTGGCGCGCCTGCTCTACCGCTTCTACGATGTGAGCAACCCCGAAGAGGGCGGCTGCATCCGCATCGCCGGGCAGGACATTCGTGCGGTGACGCAAGACAGCGTGCGTCGCGCCATCGGTATCGTGCCGCAAGACACCGTGTTGTTCAACGACACGGTGGAATACAACATCGCCTATGGCCGCCCCGGCGCCAGCACGGAACAGGTGCAGGAGGCCGCGCGCGCCGCCCACATTCACGACTTCATCACCGCCACGCCCAAGGGCTACGCCACCATGGTCGGTGAACGCGGCCTCAAGCTCTCCGGCGGCGAGAAGCAACGCGTGGCTATCGCCCGCACCCTGCTCAAGAACCCGCCCATCCTGATCTTCGACGAAGCCACTTCGGCTCTGGACAGCGCCAACGAGCGCGCCATCCAGGCCGAACTGCAATCCGCCGCGCGCGGCAAGACCACGCTGGTGATTGCGCACCGCCTCTCCACCGTGGTGGATGCACACGAAATTTTGGTGCTGGAGGGTGGCCACATTGTGGAGCGGGGCACGCACGCCGCGCTGTTGGCCGCTAACGGGCGTTATGCCCAGATGTGGGCGCTGCAGCAGTCGGGGGAGTAGTTTGCAGGGTTTTTGGCAGTTGGCCCGCGAATTGATTGGAAGTGCAGCTATTAGAACGATAGCATAGCGGATTCATGCAAACGCCGCATAATCCGCTTCCATGGAAACCAAATGGCTTGAGGATTTTGTTTCGTTGGCCGAGACGCGCAGTTTCAGCCGCTCGGCTCAGTTGCGCCACGTTACGCAACCGGCGTTTTCGCGGCGTATTCAGTCGCTGGAGGCCTGGGCGGGCACCGACCTGGTGGACCGCAGCAGCTATCCCACGCGTCTGACGCCGGCAGGCGAGACGTTATATGCCCAGTCGCTGGAGATGTTGCAATCGCTGCAGACCACGCGCGCCATGTTGCGCGGGCACACCTCTGCGGCGCAGGACGTGATCGAATTTGCCGTGCCGCATACCCTGGCCTTTACCTTTTTTCCTGCCTGGGTGTCGAGCTTGCGCGAGACCTTTGGCCCTATCAAAAGCCGCCTGATTGCACTCAACGTGCATGATGCCGTGATGCGCCTGGTGGAGGGCAGCTGCGACCTGCTCATTGCCTACCACCATCCCTCCCAGCCGTTTCAGCTTGACCCGGAGCGCTACGAGATGGTGAGCCTGGGCGAGGAGCTGGTGGCGCCGTATGTCAAACCCGACAGCAGCGGCGCACCGCTGTACCAGCTGCCAGGCCGCCCCGGCCAGCCACTGCCTTACCTGGGCTACGCGCCCGGTGCCTACCTGGGGCAGATGGTGGATCTCATTCTCAAGCAGTCGCAAACGGCCATTCATTTCGACCGTGTCTATGAAACCGACATGGCCGAGGGCCTGAAGGCCATGGCACTCGAAGGGCACGGCATTGCCTTTCTGCCTTCTAGCGCGGTCAAGAAAGAGCTGCGCGCCAAGCGCTTGGTGAGTGCGGTTCCATCCCATATCACCGGCTTGCAGATCACCATGGATGTGCGGGTGTACCGCGAAAAACCGGTGCAACGCGAAACCGGGCGCGCGGTGGCGGTGGTGCCGCGCGGCCACGCAGGGGCGGCCGCGCCCAAGCGCAGTGCGCAAGCCCTGTGGGATTACCTGCTGGCGCAGTCGCAAAAGGCCTGATTCCAACTCCAAATCATCCGTGTCGTTGTTGCTTCGCCTTGCCGTACGTCTGTACTGTCTGCGGCCTCGTGCCTAGACACAAATTTGGAATGTCCGCCCAGAAGCCGGCACCAGACAAGGCATTTGGGACAATACGGGCATGAACACCCTTACCATCACCCGCCCCGACGACTGGCATCTGCACGTACGCGACGGTGCAGCCCTCTGCACTGTGGTGCCGCACACGGCGGCGCAGTTTGCCCGCGCCATCATCATGCCCAACCTGAAGCCACCGGTCACCACGGCGCAGCAGGCACTGGCCTACAAGCAGCGCATCCTGGCGGCGGTGCCTGCTGGAGTTTCGTTCGAACCGCTGATGACGCTGTACCTGACCGACAACCTGCCCCCCAGCGAAATCGCTGCGGCCAAGGCCGCCGGTGTGGTGGCATGCAAGCTGTACCCGGCTGGCGCCACCACCAACAGCGATGCCGGCGTGACCGACTTGCGCAAGATCTACCCCGTGCTCGAAGCCATGCAACGCGAAGGCCTGTTGCTGCTGGTGCATGGGGAAGTCACCTCGCCCGACATCGACCTGTTCGACCGCGAGGCCGTATTCATCGACCAACAATTGAAGCCCTTGCGCCGCGATTTCCCCGGCCTGAAGATTGTGATGGAGCACATCACCACCCGCGAAGCCGCCGACTACGTGGCCAGCGCCGACGCCAACCTGGGCGCCACCATCACCGCGCACCACCTGCTCTACAACCGCAATGCCATCTTCACTGGCGGCATCCGCCCGCACTACTACTGCTTGCCGGTCTTGAAGCGCGAGGTGCACCGCCAGGCCCTGGTACGTGCTGCCACCGGTGGCAATCCGAAGTTCTTTCTGGGCACGGACAGCGCACCGCATCCGGTGCATCTGAAGGAGCACGCCACCGGGTGCGCCGGTTGCTACACCGCCCATGCGGCCATGGAGCTGTACGCCCAGGCCTTTGATGCGGCTGGAGCGCTCGACCGTCTGGAAGGCTTTGCTTCTCTTTTTGGCGCCGATTTCTACGGCCTGCCACGCAACACCGGCACGCTGACTCTGCGCCGCGAAAGCTGGACGCCGCCCGAACGCTTTGCCTTTGGCGACGCCGAACTCAAGCCCCTGGCGGCGGGCGAGGCACTGGCGTGGCGAGCCGCATAATCGTCCCCCTGCACCATATCAACTGGACCGCACCCTGGCTGGCCTGCTGGCGCGATCTGGGCGAGCCCCTGGCGCAGCAGGTGTTGCAGGGCCAGGCGCAACCCGATGCACTCAATACCGCCGCGCTGGCCCCGGTGCGTTTTGTGCCGCAATTGGAGCTGCCTGAAGGCCGGGCCTACGAGCAGCATATCTTTGCGACCGGCTGTGTACCTACCCGCGAAGGGCTGCACGATTTCTTCAATGGCCTGGTGTGGATGCGTTTTCCCTTGGCCAAGCGCGCCTTAAACCGCTTGCAGGCCAGCCAAATCGCGCAAGATGGCGTAGGCGCCAGGCGCGGCGCTGTGCGCGACGCCATCACGGTGTTGGACGAGAACGGCGCTTTGCTGCAGGCGCCCGATGCGCTGTGGAAGGCGCTGGTGCGCAAGGACTGGGCGGCCGTGTTTGGGGAACTGCGCCCGATGTGGCAGCAGACCCGTCTGGTCCTGTTTGGTCATGCGCTGATGGAGCAGCTGGTATTCCCCAGAAAACCCATTACAGCCCACGTCGTTGCTGTACCTGAAGCTATCGAAACGATAGCGCATTGGGACCAGTGGCTGTCCGACCGGGTCAGTGCACCGTGGCTGGCGGCCAAGCCCTTTGCCCACCTGCCGGTGCTGGGTGTACCCGGATGGTGGCGCCCCAATGAAGATCCTGCCTTCTACGACGACGCACAGGTTTTCCGGCCCCTGCGCCCAATCCCCCAGCGGGCAAAGGCACATTGAGCGCGGACTTCCTTGAAATTGCACAAATCGCCCTTACCATCTCGGCCTGCCAACGTCGGAAGTTGGCGTTGACTCCTGAGGAAAGACCATGAAACGCATCATCTTGTTTGTCCTGACCAACGTACTGGTCGTTGCCGTATTGGGCATTGTGGCCAGTCTGCTGGGGGTCAACCGCTACCTCACTGCCAATGGCCTGAACCTAAGCGCCTTGCTGGGCTACGCGCTCATCATGGGTTTTGGCGGCGCCACGATTTCGCTGCTGATCAGCAAGCCCATGGCCAAGTGGACCACGCCGGGCCTGCGCGTTATCGAACAACCCCAGAACCAGGATGAAGCCTGGATTGTCAACACGGTGCAAAAGCTGGCCCAGAAGGCCGGTATCGGCATGCCCGAAGTGGCCATTTTTGAGGGCGAACCCAATGCCTTTGCCACAGGCGCCTTCAAGGACTCGGCCCTGGTGGCTGTGTCCGATGGTCTGCTGCGCGGCATGACTGCCGAGGAGATCGAGGCCGTGATCGGCCACGAGGTGGCGCACATTGCCAATGGCGACATGGTCACCATGACCCTGATCCAAGGGGTGATGAACACCTTTGTCGTGTTCCTGAGCCGGGTGGTCGGCTACGCGGTGGACAGCTTCCTGAGCAAGGGCGAGGAGCGCCGGGGCCCAGGCATCGGCTACATGGTCACAACCTTCGTGCTGGACTTGGTGCTGGGCTTTGCTGCCGCCATGGTGGTGGCCTGGTTCTCGCGCCAGCGCGAATTCCGCGCCGATGCCGGTTCGACCCAACTGCTGGGCCACCGCCAACCGATGGTGAATGCCCTGGCGCGCCTGGGTGGCATGGTGCCTGGTGAACTGCCCAAGAGCGTGGCTGCATTTGGCATTACCGGCGGCGTCGGGCAACTGTTTGCAACCCATCCGCCCATTGAAGAGCGTATTGCTGCGCTACAGAATCTGCAGCAAAACTGAGGTGCGACGCTCAGCCCAGTGGCGCGGGGCCGGTCAGCGGACTGCTGCCGGTTTCGGCCACGGTCTTGGCCACCAGGTCGGCCAGGCGTTCGCTGGAAACGTCGAGCCGACTGGCCAGGATGCGTGCGATGTTGCGGTAGATGATGCGCGCGCTGTCGGCATAGGCGTCCACCCGCTCACGGTCGAAACGCAGCGTCACGCTGTCGCGCACTGCGCGCACGGTGGCCGTGCGCAGGTGGTTGCCCACCAGGGTCATTTCTCCAAAGCATTCGCCCGCGCCCAGTCGGGCCAATTCCACGGCCTGGTTGCCGCGCATCTTTTCGATGGCCACCTCGCCCGCAATCAGCACGTGGAAAGAACTGCCGATATCGTTCTCGTTAAAGACCACGCTCCCGGCCTTGTGGGGCATGTGTTCGGCCACGGCCAGAGTGCTCATGAGGCAGTCGTGTGTCATGCCCTGAAAAACCTTCACCCGGTCGGCAATCTTTTGCACCAGATTGGCGTCAAGGTTGACCCCGGCCGGACGCTGAATGACGTCGGCGCGCACGTTTTCGGCAAAAATCTTGACGACGGCGGGATCTATTTTCATCGGGTGTGATCCTACACCCCACGATTTCTTTTGTCAGATCTGGAGTTCAACATGCTGCAATGGATCAAGGCCAACCGGGGCTTCGTCACCTTTTTGATGCTGTTTGGCCTGTTTCGCACGGCCGTGGCCGACTGGAATCCCATCCCGTCGGGCTCCATGCATCCCAACTTGCTTGAAGGCGATGTGGTGCTTGTCAACCGGCTGGCCTACAACGTCAAGGTGCCGCTGACCGACGTGGTGCTGGCCCACACGGGCGAGCCGCGCCGGGGGGATGTGGTCACGTTTTCCTCACCCAGCGACGGCACGCGCCTTATCAAGCGCCTGGTAGCGCTGCCGGGCGATGTGGTGGAGATGCATGCGAACCGCCTCACCATCAACGGCCAGCCCGCGCAGTACCAAGACCTGGGCGTGGCTGCCGAGCAGGTTGACGCCCACACCCGCCTCACGGCGCAGCACCTGCAGGAAACCGTGTTGGGCACCACACGGGATGTGCAGTGGCTGCCCCAGGTGCAGGGGCGTAGCAGTTTTGGCCCCGTCACGGTGCCTGCGGGTCAGTACCTGATGCTGGGTGACAACCGCGACAACAGCGCCGATTCGCGCTACATCGGCTTTGTTCCGCGCGAGCTGCTCATTGGCCAGGCCGTGCGCGTGCTGGTCTCTGCCGATATCCTGGATTGGTGGCAACCGCGCTGGTCGCGCTTCGGGCACGCCTTGGGGGCAAGCTGATGACGCAGGCCAACGCCGCCGCGCCCGGCAGTACCGCGCAGCAGCAAACTGCCCTGGCGCATGCCCGTTTTGCCGAGGAGCAATGCGTCAACATACCCGAGGCTCGCGCCGCTCAGCCGCGCACCATTGGGCAGGTCGGTGTGGTGGGCGGGGGCACCATGGGTGCGGGTATTGCCGTGGCCGTGCTGCAGGCCGGGCTGCCGGTGGTGATGGTTGAGCGCGACGATGCAGCCCTGGCACGTGGGCGTGACACCATTGAAAAGGTGTTCGATGGCCAGGTGCAGAAAGGCCGCATGACCGCCGAGGCCAAGGCCGCAGTGATGGCCCGCTGGATCGGTCGTACTGCATTTGACGCCTTGGCTGAGGTGGATCTGGTCATTGAGGCTGTGTTCGAAGACATGGCGGTCAAGCACGCCGTGTTTGCCGAACTGCACCGCGTCTGCAAGCCCGGCGCCGTACTGGCCACCAACACCTCGTACCTGGACATCGACGCCATCGCCGCAGGTGTGCCGCGCGCGCAAGACGTGATTGGTCTGCATTTTTTCTCGCCCGCGCACATCATGAAACTGCTGGAAGTCGTGGTACCGCGGCAGGTGGCACCGGATGTGGTGGCTACGGCGTTTGCGCTGGCGCGCACGCTGGGCAAGGTGGCGGTGCGCGCGGGTGTGTGCGACGGCTTCATCGGCAATCGCATTCTGGCGGTGTACCGCGCAGCGGCCGACCACATGATGGAAGACGGTGCCTCCCCCTACGAAATTGACGCGGCGCTGCGTGCCTTTGGATACCCCATGGGGCCGTTTCAGGTGTCGGACCTGGCTGGTGGTGACATCGGCTGGGCTACGCGCAAGCGCCGCGCTGCCACGCGCGATCCCCGTGCACGCTACGTGCAGATTGCCGATCGACTGTGCGAGCGTGGCTGGTTCGGCCAGAAGACCGGGCGGGGCTACTACCGCTACCCCGACGGTGCGCGCACCGGCGTGCCCGACCCCGAAGTGCTGGCCATCGTAGATGCCGAACGTGTGCGCGCCGGCATCACGCCACGCCCGTTTACGCCGGAGGAAATCATTCGTCGCTACCTGGCTGCCATGGTGAACGAAGGCGCCAACGTGGTGCATGAGGGCATCGCCCTGCGTCCGCTCGATGTGGATGCCACTTTTTTGTTTGGCTACGGCTTCCCGCGCGAGCGTGGCGGCCCCATGCACTATGCCGACACCGTGGGCTTGGCCACCATCCTGAACGACATCCGTATGTTTGCTCGCGACGACCCCTTGTTCTGGCAGCCATCGCCCCTGTTGGAGGACCTGGTGGCGCGCGGCGTAACATTGGACAGCCTCAACCACTGACCAGGATTGTTTTCATGCGCGAAGCCGTCATCGTTTCCACCGCCCGTACGCCCCTGACCAAGGCCCACCGCGGCGAATTCAACATCACCCCCGGCCCCACCCTGGCGGCCTTTGCCGTGCAGGCCGCGGTGCAGCGCGCGGGTATCGATCCAGCCCTGATCGAAGACACCATCCTGGGCTGCGGCTACCCCGAGGGCACCACCGGGCGCAACGTGGCACGCCAGACCGTGATTCGCGCCGGGCTGCCGCTGTCCATCGCGGGTACCACGGTCAACCGCTTCTGCGCCTCAGGCCTGCAATCCATCGCCATGGCGGCCGGGCGCATCGTGCTCGATGGTGCCCCGGCCATGATTGCCGGGGGGGTTGAGAGCATTTCAGGCATTCGCGCCCGCGACGATGCCAACTCCGGCATGGACCCCTGGATCGTGGAACACAAGCCCGACCTGTACATGGCCATGATCGACACCGCCGACATCGTGGCCCAGCGCTACGGCATTAGCCGCGAGGCGCAGGACCGCTTCTCGGTGGAAAGCCAGCGCAAGACCGCCGAGGCCCAGGCCGCCGGGCGCTTTGCCGACGAAATCGTGCCCTGCACCACGGTTATGGCCGTAACCGACAAGGCCACCGGCACAGTCAGCCAGCGCGAGGTAACAGCCACCGCCGACAACTGCAACCGCCCTGGCACCTCGTACGAAAGTCTGGCCAAGCTCGAACCGGTGAAGGGGCCGGACAAGTTCATCACCGCTGGCAATGCCTCGCAGTTGTCGGATGGCGCCAGCGCCTGTGTGCTGATGGAGGCGCGCGAAGCCGAACGTCTGGGCCTGTCGCCCCTGGGCGCCTTCCGGGGTCTGGCCGTGGCCGGCTGCGAGCCCGACGAGATGGGCATCGGCCCCGTGTTCGCGGTGCCGAAGCTGCTGGCCCGCCATGGCCTCACGGTGGACGATATCGACCTGTGGGAGCTGAACGAGGCTTTTGCCTCCCAATCCATCTACTGCCAGCAGCGACTGGGTATCCCGGACGAGCGCCTCAACGTCAACGGCGGCGCCATCTCGGTGGGCCATCCCTTCGGCATGACCGGCGCGCGCCTGGTCGGCCATGTGTTGCTCGAAGGCCGTCGGCGCAAGGCCAAGTACGCGGTGGTCACCATGTGCATCGCTGCGGGCATGGGCGCGGCGGGGTTGTTCGAGGTGTTTTGAACAAGAAATGGGACGGTAGCCACCGTGAAATATGCCTAGATTGCTATGACATTCATAGCGTATTGGTGTGCGACCAGTGCCACGACGGCGGTCGCCACCGGAGTGAAGGCTATGAGCAGCGAACCGAGTTCACCATCTTTTGGATGATTTCGACCCCGTTTTGCGGGGTTTTCTCACTCAAGATCGATCCAAAGCGACGCAGCACCACGACCTGATGCGGCTTGACTTCCTTGGCCGCCTCTACAAGATAGAAGTGCCGGTGCATGCGTTCAAAGCGCGCTTGGGCCGCTTGGAAGTCGAGTTGCTGGTTCCGGAGCTTTTCGGTGGCTGCCCGTTCGGCGCGGCGGTAGGCGTCGCGGTCGGACTGGCTGCGAAAATCATCAACGCCGATCCAAATCCATGGACTCAAGGTTTTATTGGTGTTTGACGCAAGGCCGTACGTTGGCAATTCTGCGATGATGTCGGTCGGCTCCAGTTTGCTGCGGGGAACTTGTCTGGGATTGACTTGCGCCACGCCATGCGGAGATGCCAGGTACGAAAGGCGCATTTTCCAACCATCCAGGCTGGCCTCGCTGAGAACTTGCTGATGGTCCTTGAGCACATCGACCTGGCTGGCAAAGGCGTAGTCGAACAGGTACGCAAGGCGTGTTCGCACGAGTGGATGGGTAACGTCAGCAAAGCTTGCGTTGGTGAAGGCTTGCTCCGGGGTGCTGGATGGTAGAGCGTAGAACTCAGCCCAGGCCTCTCCTTCCGTGTCGTCATTGGATGTGGCGATTTCCGCACTGTGCCCACGGTAGCTGAACGGATCGTAGCTGGTGACGCGGCGCGCAAAGCCGCTTGGAAACCGCACAGAACATGGAAAAGTGGATGCGGTGTAGTCACGCTGGCTTTGCAGCCTCTCGTAGCGTGCTCGCTGTGCATCGGCCTGCGCACGGGCCTTGGAGTGCTGCATAATCGCGAACGCAATGCCCGCCACGGTCACGACGATTGCAATCCACAGTGCTACAGGTTTGATAGGTTGTTTCGCACTGCCCATGTTCAGCTTTCTTACTTTGTGGGGCAACAGTCTAGCCAACGGCCGGATGGATTTCCAAACTATTTATGCATCTCCAATGCAAGGGATTAAACATGCCCCAACCGCAAGTCTTGATTTCAGAACTTGACGTAGAAGCCGCAAACGGAAATGGCAATTTGCAAACATGGTCGCCGTGGGTGCGTTTTGCACTGCAAGGACCAACCCCGGCAGGTGGGCAGCTGAGTGTGATTTTTTGCCACCCTGATGGCAGCGACTGGTTTGCGCTGTGGAGCGAAGTGGCGGAAATTGGCGCCGACGACAGCCTGCGCTTTGACTTGTGGACTGCGCAGGATGAGTACCACAGCACGCAAGCAGGCACCTACCCCTTTCGCATCAAGCTTGAAAGTGAGATTGATGGCGTGAATGAAACCTTGTTTCAAGGCGAGTTGGTAGTCTGCGTCGACGAAGGAAAATTCGTCGCCCGGCACGACTGGCTGTTGTCCTGCGGAGCCGTTTGGTTCGAAATGGATGATGCGGATGCACCGGAGCTGGCGCTTGCTTGGTGGCTGCCCGGCGGACCGGATAGCAGTCAAGTGTCGGCCTATCTTTTTCACGAGGGTCAGCGTGTGCTGTCAACAGAGAATAGTGCGCAAGGGTATGTGGAGTTTTCTCGCAGTGTGCGTGCCAGCGACAACGAGACGGTTGTCTGCTCACGCTTTGTGGCCCGCCTTATCAAAGCTAAAGCCTGGGTTAATGTCGAATATGCGGACATGGAGGGTTGGCAGGTGCTGGCCCAACAACCGGGCCGGTATGAGCTCAAGATCGCGGTCGATCGCAAGCCGGTGCGCGCCCTGCGGTTTGTGGTCGACCCCAATGGTCGAATTGTGGGTGATGGCGCGTTTCGCGGTGAGCGGGGTACTTGGTGGATGCCACTGCAAACCGAAGTGATCGCCAAGGGAGAGGGTGCTGGGCCGGTCGCGCCTGACGACCGGGCATGGTACGGAAATCCCAACCTACAGCCCGAGGCGACCGTAGATAGGGTCTATGCCCAGCAGAACGTTCAAACGGGCGAGAGCGAAAACGTCCCGACCATGGACGCTGCAGCCGATGCGCTTGTTGATGATGCCGAAAAGCTCTATCGCTGGTATTACGACGACATGACCCGCGGCACCACGCAAGACGGTGATCCGGTCGATCCCGAGCAGTGCCAGATGGCGATCGAGAGGGTCGATGCGTTGCTGCCAGACTTCGCGAACTTGGCGCAACGCCTGGGTGAGCCGCTTGAAGTTCCCTTTGCTGATGGGCGGCACGGCTTGCACGAGATCGTGGGTTGGATGCAGGACATTCGGCAGGGGGCACAGCGTATTCTCAAGGCGCGTAGCCAGGCCAGCGCGGCGGAACTGGCTCCCTACTTGGCGCTGCTGCAGGCCGACAAACGAAAGATTTTTGAGCAACACCCGGCTGGAGAATACGCCTACTACACGAGCCACAAACGGCCAATCGAATCACCCGAAGAACTTGCAGGTGCAGAGTGGTGGTACTTCGAAGGTCAGGAAGACGCGGGCTATATCACCCAGAAGTGGATCGTCAAGGGCTGGCGCTTTAACTCCAGCCACGAAACAATCGATCAGGTCGAAACCAGTGGACATGGGGTGCGGGCGCCATCATCGGCGTTTCAATAGTCTGCAACGGCGACGCAGTGACTACTCCAACTTCCAAGCCGTCAGCGGCCAACACGAGAAGCGGCGAACCATCGAACGGAACCGTATGGGGCCGAGTGGGGCAGGTTTGTCTAGCTTGTCTGGGGGTATTCGGTTCGTTGTCCGCGCAAGCCAATGCGGCAACCGATCCGATCTTTCCTCTAACCACGCAACCGGGACTGGTCGCCCGTCCATGGGATCTTGGCGGGGTTCACGAATTGATCGACCACGCGATTTCACCCGATGGGCAACGCGTTCTGGTAGTTGTTCGTCCATTGGCCGACGGTCCCATTGAGCTTCGGGTATACGATGATCAAAACCGATACCAAGGGCGTGCCCCATTGCCCGAAGCCATGGCCAAGCGACATGTGGATATGTTTTTTCTGGAAAACGGGCAACTCGTTCTGGACGACAGTGTGGCGTTTTACTTCGTGGATTGGGATCGAGACAAAGTCCAGGTTTTCCGTCAATGTCGGCAGGCGGCATATCCGTTGCGGGACTCCCATGCCAGGGAAGCACGCGATGACGCCGAGCGCTGGCGTGAGGATGAGTTGAAGCGCCTGCAACAACAGTTCAACTTCACGACCGCGCAGGTGAACGCTCCTCCTGAAAAGTGGCCGCCTGCGTATCGTACGGCAGCTGCCCCGGTCTACCGAGCCATGGGTGAACGGATTGAGGCGGGCATTCACGCGCGCTATGTCAAGACACTGCAGCCGCTAGTTGCCGCCAGTGAGCCGTTGCAGGGTTTGCAGCGCATCTATTCAACTGGCGTGGTGCAGCAGTATGCCCGGCTCCCTACCGATGGCGGCATCTGGTATTGCGACGTTCACCCACTGCCAGGCGCTGCGTCCGCCAGGTGGCTTCGGATCGTTTCTCGTCAAGGCTTGGAGGTGGAAGCTGATTCACCGCGCGTCGCACGCGAAGGCCAGTCCGTACGCGATGGGGGTACTACTGTGTCCGTCTTACGACGCAAATCCACCAGCACCTATGAGCAGGATCTTGTGGGGCGTGCTACTGAGGATGTTGTCTACGAAGTCTCTACAGCACAGGGTAGCTACCGTACCCTGGTGAAAGATGCACCTTTCAAGATGGCCCGCGATCTTGCCATGCGCCTGGCCAGCAACGAACTGCTGGTTAGATACCGCGGCGGGCTTCATCTTCTGCCACGCCCAGTGGCGCCGACCTCTGCGCCCAAGTAATGACATCTCCCACGATTTTTCTGGATTAGATCTCGATGCTGACACTTCTCATTGTGTTATTCGGGCTATTACTCGCTATCGTCTGTGTCGCACTAGGAGGATTGGCGGTTGCGGTGCTCAATTTGCTGAACCGGTTACTTCAGTTAGGGGGATGGGGTATTACGCCGACCGTGCGATGGAGCGTGGGGGCGTTGCTGACCATTGCCCTGGGTGTAACGCTAGCGCGGGTGCTGGGTGCGCAGTGGGCCCAGACGGAATATGAACAAATCAGTAGTTGGATCATGAGTGCATCGATAGCGCTGGCCGTCATCCTGTATCTGATATTGGCGTTTTTTTTTGGCGGGCTTTCCTGGCTGTATCGAAAAATCCGGCCTGAGTCGGATACTTCATCAAAAGGTGGTGCATGAAAATCCTTTTCAATGGGCTGGCCATTGTTGTTGGGCTAGGGCTGTTGGTCATCGTTGGCTTGATCGGTCTTGCAGCGCGGGCGCCTGAGCCCGTGTCCTTGGCGCAAGCCCTCACCACTTTGTCGGCTGCGGAGCGTGACGCGCTGGCAACGGCGACGCGTGCCGCTGGGACAACACCCGAAGCGCTACGGCTGGTGTACGACGCGCGTGGCCCCTTGTTCGATAACGCCGTCAATGCGCATGCCGTAGTTATAGAGGGCGGGCACGTCATCGGCTTGAGCCTGCAATCGAACGACTGGAATGCCGTACCTGATTTCTCGACTCTGACGTCGCTGCGCTCGCTGCACTTGGCCGGCAGTGGGCTACCGGGTTGGCCCCGGTTTGATGGGTTGCATGAACTGCAATTTCTCGACCTGAGTGGGCAACCGCTTGGCGCCTCAACGCCGACGCTACCGCTATCCCTGCAAACCTTGCGCCTGGCCCGTAGCGCGGTGGGCGATCTTGCACCGTTGGCAGGGTTGAGCGGGTTGAGGTCGCTTGACCTGAGCGCAACCCGTGTCAAGTCGATCGAAGCAATTGTTGGGCTTGCACTGGACAGTCTGCGTTTGGTTGATACGCCGATCGAGCAGCTGCCCCAGACCCTGCCCACACGGGGAGCATGGAAACTTGATCTGGATGGCACGCGTCTGGTTCAGCCATCGGGCTACGTTGAGCAGTGGCCCTTCAATGGGATGGTTCAAACCAGTCGTGTTCAAGGTGATCGCGCACATGGCCGGGTGGCACGGGCGGGGATGGATGTGCAGGGGGTTATTGCTGAGCAAAGTGAGACTCGTGGGCATGACCTTCCAGAAACGATGGACAGTGACGTTGGCACAGTGGTCGTTCGCCTGTCGCTGGAGCAAGGACATGTCCGTGTCTGGTTGGAGGAACCGCCTGAATTGTTCAGCTCCCCCTGGTTTCGAGAGGGTAAGGTTAAAGGCTTTGGTGCGATGCGTCGAAGGGGTTATGTTTTTGCCGACTTGAAGGCCGGGCAAACGGTTGAGTTACGCGGAGGGCTTCGTCATGGAACGCGCGATACGTATTACGACCACGCTCGTGAAAATCGAAGGCAGGCGCG
This sequence comes from Rhodoferax sp., assembly GCA_046348185.1. Classification (GTDB taxonomy): domain Bacteria; phylum Pseudomonadota; class Gammaproteobacteria; order Burkholderiales; family Burkholderiaceae_C; genus Allorhodoferax. The sequence goes on from JAXMER010000015.1 coordinate 75,228, forward strand.
CTTGGCAGATAACCCCTCCGTATACAGCTTCTTTGTCGAACCCCTGGACGGTCCAATCCGTGGCTTGCGCTATCAATTCAGAAACGCCAAAGACACGCGCACGCCATCATGATCGATCGACCTTTGCTTGATCCAGCTTCCTTGTCCGCTGGCGCCTTGATCTGGGCCTGGCGCCACCCTACACAAGGTAGTCTGGCGACTGTATTTGCACCCGACGGCACCGTCAGTGAGTGGCGTCGACACATCCGGGACGATAGACCCTCGCAGTGCCCAGTCGGAAGCATTGGAACCAATGAACTCGATGCTTTGTCGGTGGCTGCCGCAGCCCTGATGAGCGCAACGCCAATGGACAGCGTGCCAGACGGAGAGTCGCTGTATGTCGGCCGTGTGAATAACCACGGCGCGTTGGAAATGCGTGTGGTCGATGCGGCAACCGTTGACCGTGGTGTTCTACCGGCCTGGACGGCGCTACGTGCGCAAGCATTGGCGCTACGCAATCGGGCGGAGGGGGGACGTTTTCGTTGGCGCAGTCTGGCGGGGCGCTTGTTCTGGATAAGCCTGCTGGTAGGGTTGTATGTGTTGTACCTATGGTTCCAGGGTAACCGCGAAGCCGCACAAATCGAGCGTGAAGGCTGGCGTGCCACGGCCACCGTCGTGGAGCGTGTGGGTCGTAGCGGCATGGATGAGCACAAGTTCCTCCTGGTCCGCTTTGCCGACCGTGCTGGTGCCAGCGCCACGTCCCAGATCAGTGAGTACCTGTCAGCGCCCCACTGGGAGGCGGCCACACCGGGCAGTGAAGTACAGGTTTTGCAACTCCAAGGACGTGGCACCTACCTGGTGGAGGATATCGAGCGCTACCAGCATCAGAAGCAATGGTTCCTGGGCTTTCCGCTGTTGCTGATCGGCATGGCCCTGGGGGCTTTGCGTTTGCTGCCGCGCTACCGCATCGGCACTCATGCCGATGGCCAGGAGTACATCGTCGATGGTGACCGCGTGGTCTCAGACGATAAGGACACACCGGTCAGCCGCCTGAACATCAACCTTGCACGCATGTTGTGGAGGGTTCTGAAATGAACTGGTCGCGGCGAGCGGCCCTGGCCGTGGGCGGGCTGAGCCTGGCACGACTGGGCGCTGCGCAAACTGCGGGCAACGTACGGCATTGGCGCCAGGGCACCCCCTGGCTGGAGACCGATAACCCGCGCGTAGTGGCCGCCGACGCTACCAATCTGGTGGTGCTGGTGGCACCACACGTGCGGGGCGTACAAGATGGCACCTGCGGTTTCGTATCCATCGACAAGCGCAGTCGAGCCGTGCGTCGCATCCTGCGCTGCGGCCTGGACCTGTTGCCTCAACAATTGGCCGACGTGCAATCCGATGGCCAGGCTCTGTTCTGGGTCCAGGGTTCACGACTGATGCGCACCCATATCGCCAGCGGTGAAACCCGTGAACTCACAGCACGCGGTGCACTGAGGCTGGCGCTGCACGACGGCCGCGTCCATGTGCTCAACCACAACAACCACCAGAAGCTGGAGGCCTTTGATGTCCTTACCGGCCAAGCTCTGGGCTTTGTGCCCGTCCCCCCAGGTGGCACGCACTTGGCGTTGGACGGTCAGGCGGCCTGGCTGTTGACCAGCGTGGGGCCAAAGGAGCCGTCGGTATTGCATCGTATCGACCTGGTGCGTGGCGAGCGTGCTGAGGTATTGCGCACTGGGGCGGGCACGCTGCGGTTTGACGCCATGGCGGCCTACACGCGACCCGAGGACGCTGCCCAGGGACGCATCAGCGGTTTGTATCTGGTGGAGCACGACTTCCGGCGGGTGACCACTCGGCTCCTGCATGTCCGCGCATCGGATGGTCACCCAACCGAATGGCCTCTGGGCGCCATTGATGCGGGGCGCCCTTTTTACGCTGATGCAAACGCGCTGTACTTTGTTGCATCTACCAACGGCAGCTTGCGCGGGTTGGACACAACGGCGGGCTTGTACCGACTGGGGCATGGTCACGCCACGCCGCGTTTGCTGGATCAGGATGTTTTTGCTCCGGCCAGCTTGCTGGCGGATGGTGACGGACTGTATTGGTCTGATCCGCGCACGGTGTACCAACTGCCGTCACGCGCCTGGTGGTAATATGGCGAACCACCTGGCCTGGCGATGCCCGTGACCGCAGTCTCTTTGTGGATCGTGCCAACCAGATCGCTCGCAGCATCGACAGACCGTTGGCTCACCTTACATTCGAATTCGTCATTCAGCGCTACACCCTCTGCCAAGGATTTCCCGATGTCAGCAACCCAAAAAACATTCAAAGCCGTTTTGACCGCAATGAGCATCATGGCCGTCAGTATCAGCTTCGCCCAAACGCCGGTGGAAGTCATATTGACTGAAGGTGTTGTCACCTCGAAAGAACTTCAAGGCCCGATAAAACCGACCAAAGTCACCAGTACTTTCAGCGCGGCCGGAACAAACAACAACGTCCACGCGATTTTTAAGTTCAAACCCTTTGGAAAGTCCGTGGGTTTGAGAGCCGTAGTGACCCAAGACACCCCGGATGGTCGCTTCGAACAGGACAGAGTTTTGTCAGTGAAGTCCACTGAATTCAACGTAACCACCAGTTATGCCATTCGCGAGGCGGGGAAGTACTGTCTGACGGTCGTGGATGAGTTTGACGAACAAACGAAATACAGCGGCTCCGCCTGCTTTACTGTCAGGTAATTCCTGTCCTATCGTTGTTGCAAAAAAGCGAGGCCTTAGCCCCGTGGGGCGCGGTCGCTTCTGGGCGCGTGCACCGCCACCGCCTCTGCCACCTTGATCCCGTCCACCGCCGCCGACAAGATGCCACCGGCATAGCCCGCGCCTTCGCCCGCAGGGTACAGGCCGCGCAGGGTGGGGCTTTGGAAATCGGCGTCGCGCGCCATTTGCACGGGGCTGGAGGTGCGGGTCTCCACGCCAGTCAGCACCGCGTCGGCCATGTCGTAGCCCTTGATCTTGCGACCGAACGCGGGCAGCGCTTCGCGCAAGGCTTCGATGGCGTAGGCAGGCAGGGCGCTGCCCAGGTCGCACAGGTGTACGCCGGGCTTGTAGGAGGGCGTCACTTCGCCCAGGGCGGTGGAGGGGCGTGCGGCCAGGAAGTCACCCACCCGCTGGCCCGGCGCCTCGTAGCTGGCACCGCCCAGGGTGTAGGCGTGGGACTCCAGCTGGCGCTGCAGATTGACTCCGGCGAGCGGGTGCACGGCCTTTGGGTCGCGATCACGCAGAGCAGCCGCCTCGCGGGCGTAGCGCGCGCCGCGCTCTGGCCCCCAGGCGTGGGTGAAGGCGGCTTCGTCCTGCGGGAAGTCGCCCGGCGCAATGCCGACCACCAGACCGGCGTTGGCGTTGCGCTCGGCACGCGAATACTGGCTCATGCCGTTGGTGACCACGCGGCCCGGCTCGCTGGTGGCAGCCACTACCGTGCCGCCGGGGCACATGCAGAAGCTGTACACCGCACGGCCATTGGCGCCATGGTGCACCAGCTTGTAGTCTGCCGCGCCCAGGAGCGGGTTGCCTGCGTGGCGGCCCCAGCGTGCGCGGTCGATCACGCTTTGCGGGTGCTCGATGCGAAAGCCCACCGAGAACGCCTTGGCCTGCATGGCCACGCCGCGCTCGTACAGCATGGCAAAGGTGTCTCGGGCGCTGTGCCCCAGCGCCATGACGACCTGGCGCGCGGGTAGTTCGGTGCGCTCGCCATTGTGAGTATTTTCCAGTACCAGCCCCCGTAAACATTGATGATCACGCTCCTGAATTAGGAGCAAATCGATCACACGCTGGTCAAAGCGCACATCACCGCCCAAGGCGAGGACCTGCTCGCGCAAACTCTCCACCACCTTCACCAGCTTGAAGGTGCCGATGTGGGGGTGGGCTTCGAACAGGATGTCGCTGGGTGCGCCAAAGGCCACCAGTTCGTGCAGCACCTTGCGCCCCAGAAAGCGCGGGTCCTTGATCTGGCTGTAAAGCTTGCCGTCGGAAAACGTGCCCGCGCCGCCTTCGCCAAATTGCACGTTGCCTTCGGGGTTGAGGGTCTTGCGCCGCCACAGGCCCCAGGTGTCTTGAGTGCGTTGGCGCACGGTGGGGCCGCGCTCGATCACAATGGGTTTGAGCCCCATCTGCGCCAGCAGCAGCGCAGCGAACATGCCGCAAGGGCCAAAGCCGACCACCACCGGGCGCTGGCCCGGCTGCTGGCCAAACTCTGCCGGGGCGCGCGCCACCAGGCGGTACGCCATGTCGGGTGTGGGGCCAATATGCGGGTGTGCGCCCAAGCGTTGCAGCAGCGGCGCTTCCTGCGCGGCGTCGGCCAGGGTCACGTCCACGATGTAAACCGCCATGATGTCCGCCTTGCGCGCATCGAAGCTGCGCTTGAACACCTGCAGATCGGCGATGTCGCTGGCGCTCAGGTGCAGGGCGCGTGCAGCCAGGTCGCGCAGGGCGGCGACTGGGTGCGCAACAGGCGCTCGGTCGGCTTCGGTTTCGCTGGGGGCATCGGCTGCGCGGCGGGATTCGACGGGCAAGGCCGACAAAGGCAGTTTGAGTTCGGTCAGGCGGATCATGTAACGGGGCTCGTGGTTATCAAGCAGGGTGCCGATGATACGGCTTGCTTTGCTCTGCCGGCCTGCCTACGATGGAGTTGTGAGCGATAGGAGACCAATCATGATGCGAGGCGTGCTGGGTTTTGTGTTGGGTGGGTTGCTGGTGGGCTGCGCCACGGTGCGGACCTTGCCAACCGATGTGCAGACCTTCTCCAGCCTGGAAGCGCCACCGGTACAGCCCACCTACCGTTTTGAACGGTTGCCTTCGCAGCAAGCCCAAGCGCAGCGCCAGGCTGAAGTGGAGGCCATGGCGCAGGCGGCCCTGCTAGGCGTGGATATGCGCCGGGACGATGCGCAGGCGCACTTCACCGTGCAGCTGGGGGTGCGCGTGGAGCGCGAAGACCGGTTGGACTGGAATGACTCGTGGTGGTACGGGCCGAGTTTGCGTGGCTGGGGTCGTGGCCAGCTGCGGCATTGGCCGGGGCCATGGCTGCACAGCACGCCGTGGTACCAGCGCGAAGTCAGCCTGGCACTGCGCGACAACGTCACCGGCCAGGTGGTGTACGAAACCCACGCACAGGAAGAAGGCACCTGGAGCGACACCCCCAACCTGCTGCCCGCGCTGTTTCGTGCCGCACTGACCGACTTCCCTGCTGCCACGCCGGGCACCCAGCCGCGCAGGGTCGATGTGGTGCTGCCCTGATGCGATGGGCGGGGGGTCAGGTAGGCAGGAAGCCTTCGATCGACAGGTAGCGCTCGCCCGTGTCGTAGTTGAAGCCCAGCACGCGACTGCCTGCAGGCAATTCGGGTAGTTTCTGGGCGATGGCGGCTAGCGTGGCTCCGCTGGAGAGGCCCACCAGAATGCCCTCCTGTGCGGCGCAGCGGCGCGCGTATTCGCGCGCCGGTTCGGCGTCCACCTGGATCACGCCGTCCAGCAGCTCGGTCTTGAGGTTGGCCGGAATGAAGCCTGCACCTATGCCCTGGATGGGGTGCGGTCCGGGTGCTCCACCGCTGATCACGGGCGACAGGGTGGGTTCTACCGCAAACACCTTGAGCTGCGGGAACTTCGCTTTCAGCACCTGCGCCACGCCGCTGATGTGCCCGCCGGTGCCTACCCCGGTGATGATGGCGTCCAGCCCATCGGGAAAGTCGGCCAGAATTTCCTGCGCCGTGGTGCGGGCGTGCACCTCGACGTTGGCGGGGTTTTCAAACTGCTGCGGAATCCAGGCGCCGGGCGTAGCGGCGGCCAGCTCCTGCGCGCGGGCAATGGCGCCCTTCATGCCCTTTTCGCGCGGGGTCAATTCAAAGCTGGCGCCGTAGGCCAGCATCAGGCGGCGGCGCTCCACCGACATGCTGTCGGGCATGACCAGGATCAGTTTGTAGCCTTTGACGGCGGCCACCATGGCCAGGCCCACGCCGGTGTTGCCCGAGGTGGGTTCGATGATGGTGGCGCCGCTCTGCAAGGCGCCGCTCTTTTCGGCAGCCTCCACCATGGACAGGGCGATGCGATCCTTGATGGAGCCGCCGGGGTTGCTGCGCTCAGACTTGATCCACACCTGGTGCGCGTTGCCAAACAGGCGGTTGATGCGCACGTGGGGGGTATTGCCGATGGTCTGCAGGATGTTGTCGAACTTCATGGAACAGTCTCCGTCAATCGAGGGTGGTGCAAGGGCCAGCCCCCATTGTGGACGAGTTGATCTATCGCTTTGGGTATATCCATATCCGCAGCGGCGATAATCGGACGGTGAAGCCCACCAGACCACCGCTGGTGCAATTCTGGAAACAGAGCACTGGAGGAACGTCCGGACTGCACAGGGCAGCGTAGCAGCTAACGGCTGTCCACCGTGAGGTGAGGATCAGAGCAACAGAGACGAGCCGATTCAGTTCGGGTGAAACGGGCAATCTCTACGCGCAGCAATACCAAGTAGGCACACGTTGACGGGGCCCCCGGAGTGTGCGGGTAGGTAGCATCGAGCCGTGTGGGTGACCCACGGCCCAGAGTAATGGTGGTCACATGCGGGGCAACCCGTGTGCACAGAATCCGGCTTATCGGTGGGCTTCACACTTTCTTTCAGCAAACTTTTCAGTGGGCGGGCGCTGGTTTTGGTGTATGGTTCAGGAACCATCGTTTCGCGAAGGAGGCAACATGCGACCCGTCCTCGAATTGCTGAAGAAACGCGGCCCCGACACCTGGAGCCTCAAGCCGCAAGACACGGTCTTCGATGCCCTGAAGGTTTTGGCCGATCACAACATCGGCGCCTTGATGGTGCTGGACGGTGGCCAACTCGTCGGGGTGTTCTCCGAGCGTGACTACACGCGCAAGATTGCCCTGGCGGGCAAGTCATCCAAGGACACACAGGTGCAGGACATCATGACCACCAAGTGCATCACAGTTTCGCCCCAGGTGCGCACGCGCGACGCGCTGGCGCTGATGAGCCAGAAAGGCATTCGCCACCTGCCCGTGGTTGACGGCGACAAGGTGCTGGGCATGATCTCCATTCGCGACATCATGTTCGACATCATTGCCGACCACGAGATGACCATCAGCCACCTGGAGCACTACATCTCCAGCTAAGCCTGGCGGGGCTGGCGTCCTACAGGTTCCAAAGCGCCTCGGCGCGCGAGCGGGCCACTTCCAGGCTGCCCAGGCCGTGCTTGAGTTCGACGCGCAGGTGCCCTGGTCGGTCGCGCTGCACTCCAGCCACGAAGCGCAGGTTCACCACGCTGGCTCGGTGCACCTGCACAAACTGCTGCGAGTCCAGCCTTTCCATCAGTTTGGTCAGGGGTTCGTCGATCAGATGCTCGGCGGTCGCGGTGCATACCAGCGTATACCCCGGCACGGCCTTAAAGCAGGCTACATCCTCCAGCGCCACCAGTTCCATGCGATTGCCTCTGAGCACCTTGAGCCACGGTGAGCCTTGTGCTGCTGAGGCTGTGGGCACCGTACGCGTGGCTAAGCGGCTCTTGAGCCGGGCCAGCGTTTCTTGCAGGCGGTCTTCTTCCAAGGGTTTGACCAGGTAGTCGCACGCACGGTAGGCAAACGCCTCCAGTGCGTGCTGGTCGTAGGCGGTGATGAAAACCACTTCACCTTGGTAGCCTAGTTGGCGCAGCTGGCGTGCGGCGGCCAGGCCATCAAGCCCAGGCATGTTCACATCCAGGAAGACGATGTCCGGTTCGAACCGCATCGCGCTGGCCACGGCGCTGGGGCCATCGCCCACCTGGTCAGCAAGTTCCAGTGCGGGCCACCAGCGCGCCAATGCGTCGGCGAGCTCGGCGCGCAGGAGCGGTTCATCGTCGGCAATGATGGCGCGTATCGTCACTGCGGTGCCTCCCAGGGCAGGTCCAGCGTCGCGATGCAGCCCAGGTCGTCCTGGCGCAACGCCAGGTTTGCGAGTGTGTCGTAACTCAGGCGCAACCGATCCTGCAAATTGCGCAGGCCGGTACCGGTGGATTCGGTGTCGCTACGGGTGCCCAGGCCAGGTCCGTTGTCTCGCACCTCAATTTGCAGGCGATCGCCCACATGCAGGGCAGACACCTGCAGCTGCAGCGCGATGCCATTGATCGGACGTCCGTGTTTCATGGCGTTTTCAACCAGACACAGCACGGACCCGGGCAGGACTGCCTGATCGCGCACGTCGCTGGGCACGGACAGGGTCAGTTCCGGTGCGGGCTGCATGCGTTCCCGGAACAACTCCACATAGGCGCGCACCAGGGCCACTTCGCTGTCCAGCGGCACACGTTCCTGCGCGAAGCTGGGCAACACCAGCTTGAAGTAACGTATCAGCTGCTCCAGCATGGTCAGTGCACGCTGGCTATCGATGCGGATAAGCTGGCGCAAGTTGGCCAGGGTGTTGTACAGGAAGTGCGGCTCAAGCTGGGCTTGCAGCAGGCGCAGGTCGGCCAAGGTGCGCTCGCGCTGCAGGCGCTCGTGCTGCACACGGTGCGCGGCCTCGATTTCCCAGGCATTGAACTCCGCCTGGCGCCAGCGCGCCAGCACCAGTAGTACCAGGCACACCATGGCGCCCAGCAGCGGCCCGACCATCAGCCCTTTGACTACCAATGCACGCCCCAGGACGTCGCCCAGGCTACGTCCCCACGCGCTGGCGAGCACGGCCATTGCCAGGGTTGCGCCAGTCAATCCGGCCAGGCACCCGGCAGCCAGCAGCCGCCCCGCCGAGGGCGCCGTGGCCCGTAACAGCCACAGACCCACTCCTCCGCTGCAGACAAAGCTGCTGATCACGACCGGCAACACCTGCAGCAGGATCACCCAAGGCCGCTGCCGCGACAGCAATACCACCACCAGCAAGGTGAGGCCCACCATTAACAAGGCCAAGGCCATAGCGAATTCACCCAGCGATGCGTGCGCCGGGGTCGCGGTGGAGGCGCTGGTGGATGCAAGGCCTGCCTTTGGCATGGACGATGGGGGCTGTGTTATCGAAGCGGGTCGAACACCGAGTGGCGCGACCAGGACGTGCAGGCCGGCCCCTCAACCATGCCATGGTAACCATGTGCCGGAGGATGCAATACGGACTGTGTGGCCATCCAATGCGCAATGGGCTCGCGTGTCTCGACCTCCAGGTCCTCCGTGGTCAACAGCGACGCAACGCCCTGCGCCGCAAAGTAGGGGGCTACGGCACGCGCGTTGGGCGTGGCCATGGGGTCCTTGTTGCCATAGCAGACGAAGGTCCGGCTGCGCGGGCGCCATTGCTGGAGCAGGTTGTTGGCACCAGCCGCCATGCGGACGGACTGAGCCAGCCCGATTCGGTTGCTGTAGGCGTCCACAAAAGCTTGGGTCAGTAGAGGCTGGGTGCTGCAACCGGGATAGGTCGGCGTCGACTCACTGGCGGCGTCCTTCAGGTTGAACGGCAGCTGGCAGGCCCGGCGCACCGCGGTTTCGCTTCCATACTGCGTGCTTGGCAGCAGGGGCGGCGTCTTGCCCATTTCCGAAGCCCAGGGCAGGTTGTAGACCTGGCCAAAGTCGCTGAAGTGGGGCGCATAGCTGCGTTGGTAGCCTTCCAACGTCAGCGTCGCCGCAAGCGTCTTGGACTCGTCGGCTGAGTCAGGTTGGCTCATGAACAAATCAAACGTGGTTTGGGGCTGATACGGACCGGAAGTCGGCGATGATGCCGTGATGGCGAATTCGGCAGGGAAATCGCGCTCCATGGTGCGTTGTGCAGCCAGCGTCACGAAGCCCCCTTCGGACGTGCCGGAGAGAAACAGTTTGGAACTCAGTGCCGACGCCAACCCCGCCTGCTGCAGCCAGTTGCGCGCGGCGCGAATGGCGTCAATCACCACCGCCGCGCTGGGTTCTGCCTGCAGGTAGGGGTGGTAGGGCAGCGACGAGTGGCTGTAGCCGTGGTAGATCGGCAGCACCACCACATATCCTTGTGAAGCGTAGTAGGCGGCCATATAGGCCGCAGAATCCGGCCCCGGCCCTGCCGCGGGGACCGCAGTGCCATGCTGGTGCGACAGTAGCGGCCAGGGGCGTGCACAGTCGGTGCCAGGAGCCGGATTCGGAACCAGCAGCACTGCATCGGCGACGGATGTGGCATCGGTCGCGGTGGACCCTTCGGCCGGTGTGATGGTGTAGTAGACCAGCTCCACGACCCTCACACTGCATTGGGCATTGCCCTGGGCGGAGGTGGCGTTGGGATCATTGGTGAGCAAAGGTGCTTCGGCGTTGCTCACCGCTTGGTCGATTTGCGACTTGGACAGTGCAACTGGCGTCGCCGCGCTGTACAGGCTGCCGCGTCGTGGCGCGTTCTGTGCCGAAGCAGCGCCTGCGGCACCAAGACTGAGTGCCAAGCAAAGCGCCATGGCGGTCTGGGGCCAACCCATTGGGGTATGTGTCATGTTTGGGGCTCCTGAGGAAAGGTTGCAGGTGGGTGTGATCACGCCCCGTATTCGAACGCTGTGTTTAGCTGCCGTAAATACCGAATTCCGCAAACGGTTCATGGCGGCTTTGAGCGGTGGTTTTCAGGCTTTGGGCGGTAACGGTGCCTGGCGCTCAATCCGCTCCAAGTGCGCCAGTAAGGAGCGTTTGGCGACGGGCCATGCGCGCGGGTCCACGTCGTCGTAGGCCAGGGGCAACCATTCTTCTACCGTGCCATGGAGGTTGGCGGCCACCACGGCGGCAATCTTGGCCTCGCGCCGCAGGCGGTGCGCTTTCAATTGCGCGATCACCTCTTGCGCCGCCTCGGGTGTTCCACCCAGCACGTAACCGTGAGCGGGCAGGATGAACGCCACCGCGTGGGCTTGGGCGGTTTGCGCGAGTAGGTCCAACGAATCGAGGTAGTCCGTCATATGGCCATCGGGCGGGTCGATCACGGTCGTGCTGCCGTTGAGGATATGGTCGCCCGAAAACAGGATGCTGTCTTCTTCCAGCAGCAGGCACACATGGTTGGCCGCATGGCCGGGCGTGTAGAGGGCACGCAGCGTGTGGCATTGGGCCAAATCGGCCTCTGGCCCCCGTGAAATCAGCGTAATGCGCTCCTGATTTTGTAGCGTACGGTTTGGCGTAAAAACATGCGCGGGCCGCGCCGTGGGGGCCGATGGCAGGCCTAACACGGGCGGCTGCTGCACACACAAGGCTTGTAGCAGCCAGGCGCCGGGGGCGTGATCCGCGTGCGAGTGCGTGCACACAATGGCCACGATGTTGCCACCCGTGTGGTCGACATGTGCACAGGCCTGCCAGATGCGGCGCACATGCGCTTCGTCGGCAGGGCCGGGGTCGATCACCACGTAGCCGGTGGCTGCCTCGCCCACCAGGTAGGTGTTGGTGCCGGGCCCGGTCATGAAGCCGGGGTTGGGCGCGGTCAGGCGGCGCACGTTGTGCGTCAACGCCACCGGTGCTTCGTGCTGCCAAGGCGCGGGGGGCGAGGACTCCAGCAGAGGACGTTCGGGGAGCGTTTGTGTGGGACGGACCATGCGACCATTGTGCAGCAAGGAAATGGGCGATCCGACGCTGGGCATAATTCCGCGAAATCAGGGGAGGCAGTGGAAATGCAGGCTACGGCGGAGCGGATGCAGGGGCTATTCGGGGCGGTCCGCGGCGCGCCTGGGCGACGGCGCGTGCGATGGGACCGACAGGGCATTCTGTTGGCTGTTATTTTGGGGCACGGCGTGATGTTGGGCGTGTTGTCGCACGTGGCGGGCCAGCATTTGGCGTGGCACTGGGGGGCAGCGTCACGGGTTCCGGCAGTTCCATTGGCAACCACCCTGCGCTTGGTGGTGCAGTTGCTGCCTTTGGCGTCCGGTGAGTCACGGCACGCCACGCAGCCCGACAGCACCGGCACTCGATCCATCCCCAACCCTGTGGCCCGCCCTTCGTTCCCGCCGCAGCCACGGGCGACTGACGTGCCAGCTGCACTCCCGCCCGCACCGACGGCTACGGCGCCGACACAGCCGCTTGTTGTGCCGGAGGTGAGGGTCGACGATCTCATCCTACGCCGCGCCATGCAGGACGCCGATGCGGGCACGGTGCGCGATCTGGCCAAGCGCGCCGGACGCCTGGACCAGCTCGAGCGCCTGCGCGCCGACCCCCTGGCCGAGCGCATGGCGAGCGCCGCTACATCCACCCTGCGCGAAGGATCACAGGCCCGTGTTGCGGACGATGCGAAATGCAAGCAGGAGCTGGGCAAAAGCGGGGTCGGTGAGCGCAGCCACAGCAACGACCGCGACACCTTCATGTCCAGCTATATTGGCGCGGGCAAGGACTGCAAGAAGTAGGGTGCCTGCTCTGCTGGGCAGATAATGCGGCCATGCGCATCCCCTTTACCAAAATGCAAGGCGCCGGCAACGACTTTGTCGTCCTGGACGAGACCCAGGGCCGCTTGGGCTTGACGCCTGCCCATTACCGATTCCTGGGCGACCGCCACTTTGGCGTGGGCGCCGATCAGATCCTCACTGTGCGGCCCTCACCCGCGCCGGGCATCGATTTTGAATACGTCATCCACAACGCCGACGGTGCCGAGGTGGAGCAGTGCGGCAATGGCGCCCGCTGCTTTGCCCGCTTTGTGCGCGACCAAGGCCTGAGCACCAAGGATGTGATCCGCGTCCAGACCCAAAAAGGTGTGATCGAGCCGCGCTTGATGCCCGATGGGCGCGTCACCGTGGACATGGGCGCGCCCGTGTTTGCGTTGGATCGCATTCCGTTTGACGCCACGGGCATGACGCTGGTGTCGCAAGGCCAGTGGGGCAATTGGCCGCTGGTGGTCATGCCGTCGGCGCAGGACGCGGTGTTGCACATCGCAACGCTGTCCATGGGCAATCCCCATGCCGTGCTGCAGGTCCCCAATGTGGATAGCGCACCGGTTGCCAAGATCGGCCCGCTGGTGCAGCGCAATCCGCGTTTTCCGCAGGGCGTGAACGTGGGTTTTCTGCAGGTGCTCGATCGCAACCAGGTGCGTCTGCGCGTGTACGAACGCGGCGTGGGCGAGACACTGGCCTGCGGCACCGGGGCCTGCGCGGCCGTGGTGGCGGGCATCCGCCTGGGCCTGCTGGACAGCCCGGTGCGCGTGCAGACCCGCGGCGGAGAGCTCAGCATCGCCTGGGCTGGAGGCGACGCCCCCGTGTACATGACGGGACCGGCTACCACCGTGTTCCGTGGCGAGATTGAACTTCCTGAGCAGCTATGAACGACACCATGCACAACCCCATCACCGAAGACGACATCGCCAACTACCTGGCCAATACGCCTGACTTCTTCCAGCGCCATGCCGAGTTGCTGGCCGCCGTACAGTTCACCAGCCCGCACAGCCACCGAACGGTGGGCTTGCAGGAGCGCCAGGCGGAACTGCTGCGCGAGAAGATTCGGGCGCTGGAGCAGCGCATCATGGAGATGATCCGCCACGGCAGCGACAACGTGGCCCTGAGCGACAAGGTCCTGCGCTGGGCGCGCAGCCTGCTAGCCACGACCGATCTGCTGGCCCTACCCGCTGCCATCGAGCAGGATATCCAGTCGCACTTTGGCGTGCCCCAGGTTGGCATGCGCCTGTGGGGCATGGCGCCGGAATACGCGGGTCTGACCCAGTGCCAGGGCGTCAGTGAGGATGCGCTGGTGTTCGCGTCGTCGCTGATGGAGCCCTTCTGTGGCTTGAACACCGGCTTCGAGGCGGTGAACTGGCTGCCCGATCCAGCCAATGCCACCTCGCTGGCCCTCATCGCCCTGCGCGGGGGTACACCGGGCAGCGCCAACCCGGCCTTTGGCATGCTGGTGCTGGCCTCGCCCGATGCGCAGCGCTTTCACAGCGGCATGGGCACCGACTTCCTGGCGCGCATTGGCGATCTGGCCAGTGCCGCCCTGTCGCGGCTGAAATAGCCCCACCGCAATGGCACGCCGTGGCTGCTGACGATCCCGCAGGCGCTGCCTGCAGCGGCTTGGTCACGCGCTATCTGGACTATGTGCGCACCCAGCGCAAACTCGCCGCGCGCACGGTCGATCTGTATGCCTTCGAACTCGAGCGTTTGCTGGCCTGCGCCGCCCAGGCCAGTCCGGCAGCACTGGCGTTGCTGCAGGTGCGCACGGCCCATGCCCGGCGCTGGACGGCGCAGTTGCACGCCCAAGGCGCCAGCCCGCGCAGCCTGGCGTTAACCCTGTCGGTCTGGCGGGGGTTTTATGCCTGGCTGGGGCGCGAAGGCCTGATCGACGCCAACCCCATTCAGGACTTGCGCCCACCCAAGGTGGCGCGCCTGCTGCCCAAGGCGCTGGCCGTGGACGAAGCCGTGCAGCTTGCTAGCTACAAAAAAGATAGCGCCGTAGTCAATGAATACGGGGGCTACCCGTCAAAAAATCCTGAAGCCGAAGCGGCGTGGCTGGAGCAGCGCGACCGTGCCCTGACCGAGCTGTTGTACTCCAGCGGGCTGCGGGTGGGTGAGTTGGTGGGCCTGAACGTGCAGGCCAGCGCGGCAGGCGAGGCCCAGGGGCACGGCTGGGTGGACCTGCAGGATGGCGTGGCCCATGTGCGGGGCAAGGGCGCCAAATGGCGCACCGTGCCCGTGGGGCGACCGGCCCTGGCGGCCCTGCAGACCTGGCTCGCAGCGCGTGCGGCGTGGCTGCTGGCTCTGCCGGATGCGGTGGGCGATGCCGATGGCCGCCAGGCCTTGTTCGTGGGGCGCCACGGCACGCGCCTGACGGCACAGTCGGTCTGGCAGCGCCTGCGCGCGCGCGCGCAGCAGGCCGGGCTGGCCGCGCCCGTGCATCCGCACATGCTGCGCCATTCGTTTGCCAGCCATGTGCTGCAAAGCTCGGGCGACCTGCGCGCTGTGCAGGAACTGCTGGGCCACGCCAGCATCAGCGCCACCCAGGTCTACACACGGTTGGACTTCCAGCATCTGGCCAAGGCCTACGATGCGGCCCATCCGCGGGCGCAGCTGGGCGGCCGCCGAGTCGAGTCTGCGCCAGCGCCTGCGGCACAATCCGGGGATGAAGACGATCCGACTACGCGCCGGTAAAGAGCGCTCCCTGCAACGCCACCATCCCTGGATTTTTGAGTCGGCCATCGCCAAGGGTGGTGGCGACAGCGGCGAGACCGTGCGTGTGGAGTCGGCTGACGGTCAGTTCCTGGCCTGGGCGGCGTTCAGCCCGGCTTCCAAGATTCGTGCGCGGGTTTGGAGCTTTGACGAGCACCAGCGCATCGACGCTCCATTTTTCGTAGCTAGAGTGGCAGAATCCACGAGGGCTAGAGCTCTGTTTGATATACAAAGCGACGGCGTGCGCCTGGTCCATGGCGAGTCTGACAGCCTGCCGGGCCTGATCGTGGATCGTTATGGCGACACGCTGGTGGCGCAGTTCACCTCGGCCGGTGTGGAGCGCTGGAAAGCCGTGCTGTGCGACGCCTTGCTGGCCACCACCGGCCTCTCCAAGCTGTACGAGCGCTCCGACGCCAGCAGCCGCGCGCTCGAAGGCTTGTCCGAGTCCACGGGATGGTTGCGAGGGGGGGAGGGCGCGCCCACCGATCTGGTGCTGCGCGAGCACGATTGGCGCCTGGGCCTGTCCATTGCCCAGGGGCACAAGACGGGCTTCTATCTGGACCAGCGCGACAGCCGCAAGCGATTTGCCGATACGGTACGACGCCTGGGCTTGCAGCGCGTGCTGAACTGCTACTGCTACACCGGCGGCTTCACGGTGGCGGCGTTGACCGGTGGTGCACAGCATGTCACCTCCATCGACTCGTCCGCGCAGGCGCTGGAGCAGGCGCGCGCCAATGTGGCCTTGAACGGCTTTGCGCCGGAGCGCACCGAATTTCTGGATGCCGACGTGAATGCCAGCCTGCGCCGTTTGCTGGATCAGGGTCGCCAGTTCGACGCCATCGTGCTCGACCCGCCCAAGTTCGCGCCCACGGTGGCCCATGCCGAGCGCGCTGCCCGTGCCTACAAGGACATCAACCGCCTGGGCCTCAAGCTGTTGGCACCGGGGGGCATGCTGTTTACCTATTCCTGCTCGGGAGGCATCAGTGCCGACCTGTTCCACAAGATCGTCGCCGGGGCAGCGGCCGATGCCGGGGTGGATGGCTACATCGTGGAGCGCATGGGCGCCGCCCCCGACCACCCCATGACATTGACGTTTCCGGAAGGGGAGTACCTGAAGGGACTGGCGGTCATGCGCAAATAGGACCCGGCCGCGAAATGGGCGCAGAATGGTGTCAGCGTGACGGTCACCATTGCCCAGTACACTCCCCACCTGCAAAAATTCGGATACCCCCATGAGTTTGATTCCCGCCACCATCCTGACCGGCTTTCTGGGCTCGGGCAAGACCACGCTCTTGAAACGCGTGCTGGCCGAGGCGCATGGCCAGAAGATCGCCGTTGTGGAGAATGAGTTCGGCGAGGAAAACATCGACTCCGAACTGTTGGTGAGCGAGACCAACGAGCAGATCATCCAGATGAGCAACGGCTGCATCTGCTGCACCATCCGTGAAGACCTGCGCGCCACGCTGCAGCTGCTGGCTGCCAAAAAACGCAAGGGCCTTCTAAATTTCGAGCGCGTGGTGATCGAAACCACCGGCGTGGCCGACCCCGGTCCCGTGGTGCAGACTTTCTTCATGGACGACGAGATCGCAGAAAGCTATCTGCTCGATTCCATCATCACCCTGGTCGACGCCAAGCATGCCAACAGCCAGCTCGACACGCGCCAGGAAGCGCGCCGCCAGGTGGGCTTTGCCGACCAGATCTTTATCAGCAAGGCTGACTTGGTCACGCCCGACGAACTGGCCGACTTGCAGCATCGCTTGAAGCACATGAACCCGCGCGCGCCGCAGAAGACGGTGCACTTTGGTGAAGTGGCATTGTCTGAAGTCTTGGACCTGCGGGGTTTCAACCTCAATGCCAAACTGGACATCGATCCGGACTTCCTGAAAGAAGACGAGCACGACCACCACCATGGGCACGACCACGATCATGAACACGGTGAAGCCTGCAACCACGCGTCGCATGGGCATGCCCACCACCATCACCACGATGATGACGTCAAGAGTTTTGTGTTCAAGTCTGAGCGGGCGTTCGATCCGGCCAAGCTGGAAGATTTCTTGGGTGCCATCGTCAATATTTACGGCCCGCGCATGCTGCGCTACAAAGGCGTGCTGCACATGAAGGGAACCGACCGCAAAGTCATTTTCCAGGGCGTGCACCAGCTGATGGGTAGCGACTTGGGGCCGCAGTGGGCACCCGAAGAAGTGCGAGGGAGCAAAATGGTATTCATTGGCATTGACCTGCCGCGCGACATATTGTTGCAAGGACTGGAGCAGTCGCTGGTATAAAACAACTGTTACAGGCAACGGGTTCCATGAGGAACCGCTGAGTAAGGACGCAATGATTGTCTCGATTTTGCAACTGATGGGATTCCCGCGGGGGAAGCCTGTACACTCGCGCGCCGAAGAATCGCCGCCCAAGAAGACGCGCCAAGCGTCCAGTGGCGCCAAGGCAGGCACGACCGACCAAGGGCAGCCCAACGCTGCCAGGAGACACGAAGTGAAGACGCAACCCGCAAAATCCGGCAAGGCGCCGGCCCCCAGCGCAAAGCACAAGGCTGCTGCCAAGTCGACGCCAGTACCCGTCAAGGCAGCTGCCAAATCGGTTGCGAAAGCGCCTGCCAAACCTGCGGCCAAGGCACCGGCCAAACCGGCGCCCGTAAAACCCACGCCCGCCAAAGCCCCAGCAGCCCCTGCAAAAGCAGTGGCCGCACCCGTCAAACCGAGCAAACCGGTCGCCAAGTCCAGTGCGCCGGTCCTACCCGCTTCCGTATCTTCCAAACCCCGGGCTGCAGCCAGCCCCGTTCCCATGCCCGTGACCAAAGCTCCCTCCAAGACCGCCACCACTGCACCTGCGACTGCATCGCCAGCCAAGTCCAGTTTCATGCCCTCCGCAGTGGCCCCCGCCGAGCCCATCAGCCCTACGGCTGCCAAGAAAGATCCTAAGCTGGCCAACAACTGGAAGACCAAGGCCCCGGCCGATCTGTCCGATGCCGAGCTCATTGCCATGCCCGATTCGGAATACATGAACACGGTGCAGCTCGCGGCATTCCGGCTCAAACTGGTCAAGCTCAAATCCGACATTCTCAACAGTGCCGGCGAAACCACCGAGCACCTGCGCGAAGACACCACCATCGTGCCTGACCCCGCCGACCGTGCCACCATTGAGGAGGAGCACGCGCTGGAGTTGCGCACCCGTGACCGTGAACGCAAACTGCTCAAGAAGATCGAGCAATCCATTGCCCGCATTGATGCCGGCGACTACGGCTATTGCGACGAGACCGGCGAGCCCATTGGGGTGGGTCGCTTGCTGGCGCGCCCTACGGCCACGCTGTCGCTGGAAGCGCAGCAGCGCCGCGAACTCAAGCAAAAAATGTTCGGCGACTGAGTCAGCGCAATCCTTGCACCACCGCCCATTCCTGCCATGGCCACCAAGACCGATCAACCCGGACTGCTGTCGAAGATGGCACTGTTCGTGCGCAATCCGACCAAGGACTGGGCCGAACTGGATCGGCCGCAGCCCGACCAGGACAGTGGCTACGACAAGCAGGCGCTCAAGGCCATGATCGAGCGCAAGCGGCAGAACGACTTCATCCGCAAGCGCGAATTCGATCAATTACGCAAGCTGCGCAGCCGCGGCGTCACGGCCGTCAGCGGCTTGGCGCGCCCCTCGGTGTTCCAGACCAGTACGGCCACCGATCCGGATGGTCGCGCCGTCACGCTGAAGAAAATCGACGAAATCGAAGCGCAGATGTCGCGTCAGTGGTGGAAGGGCAAGCAGGAGGCTGCAGCCGCCAGCGCAGCAGGCAACGCAGATGCCATGCCACCGAGCTCCGCCCCCGTGCCCCGCATGCCCCCGATGCATGTGCCGGTGTTGTCGGATGAAATGTCGGGCGGAGTCGCTCCTGCGGCCTACGGCCCCACCGAACCCATGCAATTGCCCTCGGACGTCGATGCCGGGCATGCGCACGCGGAATTTGCCCCCACTGAAATGGGCGATGGCATGCCACCCTTGCCACCAGCCAAGACAACTGGCAGATCAGGCAAGCCGCAGTCGTCGCGGTCTGTCCCAATACTGGGCTCGCTGGCGCAGCACTACGACGCAATGGATGTCGGGTTTTCCACCTCCAAGCTGTTTGCGCTGGATGTGGAAGACATGGCAACCGATCCCGAACTGGAAGAGGCGGCCATCCGTTTTGCCAACGGAGATGATGCGGGCGCCGAGGCCGGCCTGGTAGCTGCCTTGCAGGGCGACAATCCTCCTCCCGAAGCAGCCGCATCCTGGGCAGCAGCTCTGCTTGACTTGTACCGCGCCACGGCGAACCAGGAGCGCTTTGACTGGGCGGTGCAGGAGTTTTCACGCCACTTCGATACGCTCATGCCCCAATGGTCGGTCATCGGCGAGAACGCCGCAGTGCCGGTTGCCGCACCCGAGCCGGCGCCTGCAGTTGCGCCCGAACCGGAGGTGCCGGAACCAGGGCCTGATTACGCGCAAGGCGCCATCTGGTGTAGCCCAGCGGAACTAACGGCTGATGCCATGGAGCAGCTGCGCGACGCCATGGCGTCCAACCCAACACCCTGGCATCTGGACTGGACGCAGCTGCGCACGATTGCACCCGACGCCATGCCCTTGATGAGCGGGCTCTTCAGTAGCCTGTGCGACGAGCCCGTGAGCCTGCGATTCAGTGGTTCCACGCATTTGGTCGATACCTTGCGCATCATGATGCCGGCCGGTGATGCCTCGGTAGATCCGGCCTGGTGGGCCATGCGCATGAACGCGTTGCGCACCTTGAACATGCCTGACGATTTTGAACTCGCGGCGTTGGACTATTGCGTTACCTACGAAGTGTCTCCGCCCGCTTGGGATGAGGCGCGCTGCCAGCTGAGCTTCGTGGAAGACGAAGTGGCGGCCGCTATCGCTCCGCAACCGAGCGTGCGCATCGAGTCAACGGGATGGGGGTCGAACTTCAGCCAAATGCCGACATCACCTTTGTCCCTGCAGCCAGACGATGCCGTCCACCTCGATCTCAAGGGTGAGGTGCTGGGCGATGCCACGGAGGCACTGGGGGCGTTTGATCCGTCCACCCATGACGGTGACACCATCCTGGTGTCTTGCAAGGCACTGGTTCGGGTGGACTTCTCGGCCGCGGGCAGCATTCTCAACTGGGTGGCGATGCGTCAATCAGAAGGCTGCCATGTCCAGTTTCGCGATGTGCAGCGTCTGGTGGCTGCATTCTTCAACGTCATCGGCATCAACGAGCATGCCCGGGTAGTGCCCCGTCCGGTCTAGGACTTGCAATAGGGGCATGGGGCCCCCAGTTAGGAATCCATGGAAAGTTATCACGGCACGACCATTCTCAGCGTGCGGCGCGCCACTCCCCAAGGCATGTCGGTGGCGATCGGTGGCGATGGGCAGGTTACGTTGGGCAACATTGTGGTCAAGGGCAGTGCCCGTAAAGTCCGCAAGCTCTACCACGGCAAGGTGCTGGCGGGTTTTGCCGGCGCTACTGCGGATGCCTTCACCTTGTTTGAGCGCTTTGAAGCCAAGTTGGAGAAACACCAGGGCCATCTGACCCGTGCGGCGGTCGAGCTCACCAAGGATTGGCGCACGGATCGTGTTCTGCGTCGGCTGGAGGCCATGCTCGCAGTGGCCGACCTCGAGCATTCCCTCATCATTACCGGCAACGGCGATGTGCTGGAGCCCGAGCATGGCATCGTGGCCATTGGGTCGGGCGGCGCCTATGCCCAGGCTGCGGCCCAGGCCTTGTTGCACCACACGGCCCTGTCTGCTGCAGAGGTTGTCAAGAAATCCCTGGAAATCGCCGGTGAACTGTGCATCTACACCAACATGCAGCACACACTGGAAACTATCGGGGACGGTCAGTAATCCCCGCACAGGGTTTGCGTAGTCCCGAGGGCATTGAAGATGAATCCCCAAGAAATCGTTACCGAGCTCGACAAGCACATCGTCGGCCAGGCACAAGCCAAGCGCGCGGTGGCCATTGCCCTGCGCAACCGCTGGCGGCGTCAGCAGGTCGAAGGCGAACTGCGTGCCGAGATCACGCCCAAAAACATCCTCATGATTGGCCCCACCGGGGTCGGCAAGACCGAGATTGCCCGGCGGCTGGCACGCCTGGCGGATGCGCCATTCATCAAGGTCGAAGCGACCAAATTTACCGAGGTGGGATACGTCGGCAAAGACGTGGATTCGATCATCCGCGACCTGGCCGACATCGCGGTCAAGCAGACGCGAGAGGCTGAGAAACGCAAAGTTCGCAACCGGGCTGAGGATGCTGCAGAGACACGCATCCTGGATATCCTGATTCCGCCAGCGCGTACCGAGCTCGGTCTGGGCGAGTCGCAACCCGAGA
This sequence comes from Rhodoferax sp., assembly GCA_046348185.1. Classification (GTDB taxonomy): domain Bacteria; phylum Pseudomonadota; class Gammaproteobacteria; order Burkholderiales; family Burkholderiaceae_C; genus Allorhodoferax. The sequence continues at coordinate 96,620 of JAXMER010000015.1, forward strand.
GCGCGGCGCGCCAGGTCTTTCGCAAGAAGCTGCGGGAGGGCCAGCTTGATGACAAGGAGATCGAAGTCGACTTGGTGGCTGCTGCGCCGCAATTGGAAGTCATGGGGCCTGCGGGCATGGAAGAAATGACCGAGCAGCTGCGCGGCCTGTTCGGGCAAATGGGCCAGAACAAGCGCCAAACGCGCAAACTCAAGGTGGCGCAGGCCTACAAGTTGCTGGCCGACGAAGAGGCTGCCAAGCTGGTCAATGAAGACGACATCAAGACGCAAGCCCTGCATCTCATGGAGCAAAGCGGTATCGTTTTCATCGACGAAATTGACAAGGTCACCGGGCGCAGCGAAAACCAAGGCGGCGAGGTGTCGCGCCAGGGCGTACAACGCGACTTGTTGCCCCTGGTGGAGGGCACGGCGGTGTCGACCAAATATGGCGTTGTCAAGACCGACCACATCCTGTTCATTGCTTCAGGCGCATTTCACCTGAGCAAGCCCAGCGACCTGATTCCTGAGCTGCAGGGCCGCTTCCCGATTCGGGTTGAGCTGCAGTCGCTCTCGGTGCAAGATTTCGAGGCCATCCTGATGCAGACGCGCGCCTCTCTGGTCAAACAGTACCAGGCCCTGCTGGCCACCGAGGCGGTCACCCTGGATTTCACGGCCGACGGTATTACCCGCTTGGCCCAGATCGCCTATGATGTGAACGAGCGCACCGAAAATATCGGTGCCAGGCGTCTGGCAACGGTCATGGAGCGCTTGCTCGATGATGTCAGTTTCGATGCAGTCGCATTGCACGGGCAAACCGTACAAATCGACGCCCCGTACGTCGAAGCCCGCTTGGGATCGCTCAGTCAGAACGAAGATCTCTCGCGTTACATCCTGTGACGCTTTTTATGGCGCTTCTGAATCACCCCCTGGATTCCCGTTAGGGGTGTTGGACATTCAAGCGTTACTTTCACTGCCATCGCTAAGTCCTTCATTTAGAACGATTTTTGTTTCTTCGGTGGAGCCGAAATCGCACCTAAGTCGTTGATTTCATTGGAAAAAATTCTCGCAAACCCTCTTGCGTGCCTGCCTTTTGCTGCTACAGTGCAAAAAAGTGCAAATTAGTGGGGAAAAGTGCCATTTGAGGCTGCTTTTCCAGATTCAATCTTTCGAAGGGGTGGTTTGGGGTGTTTCAAGGGGCTTCGTCGCTGAGTCTGGATGCCAAGGGACGCCTGTCGGTGCCGACGCGGCATCGTGACGTGCTCAGTGCCACGGCCGGTGGGCAACTCACCATGACCAAACACCCGCACGGTTGCCTCATGGTGTTCCCACGACCCGAGTGGGAAAAGTTCCGCGAGCGCATTGCGGCGTTGCCCATGCAGGCGCAATGGTGGAAGCGCATTTTTCTGGGCAACGCCATGGATGTGGAGATGGACGCAACCGGGCGCGTACTGGTATCTCCTGAATTGCGGCAGGCAGCCGGTATTGCCAAAGACGCCATCTTGCTGGGGATGGGCAATCATTTCGAACTGTGGGACAAGGCTACCTACGATGCCCAAGAGGCACAGGCCATGCAAGGCGAGATGCCCGATGTCTTCAAGGACTTTTCCTTCTAAGGCGCTGCAGTGGAAACGTCCTGGACCCACGCCACCGTCCTGCTGAACGAGGCGGTGGATGCCCTCTTCGACAACAACGATGAGCCCAATTCCGTCGAAGCGGACGGCTGCTACGTCGATGCCACCTTTGGCCGTGGCGGGCATTCCCGCCTGATTCTTTCGCGCCTGTCACCCGTCGGGCGTCTGATCGCCTTTGATCGCGATCCCGAGGCGGTGGCACAAGCCCATGCAATCGATGACGAACGTTTTTCCATTCGCCATCAAGGTTTTTCTCAGTTGGGTGAGCTGCCTGGTGCCAGTGCCTCTGGCATCTTGATGGATCTGGGTGTCAGTTCGCCGCAGATCGATAACCCGGCGCGGGGTTTCAGCTTTCGTTTTGACGGACCGCTGGATATGCGCATGGACACCACGCGGGGACAGAGTGTGGCCGAGTGGCTTGCAGAAGCCGAAACCAATCAGATCGCGGAGGTGATACGTGAATACGGTGAAGAACGGTTTGCTGGCGCCATTGCAAAGGCGCTTGTTGCGCGCCGACAGGCACGGGGTCCAATTTCAACCACCGCTGAGCTGGCCCAGCTCGTGGCTGACACGGTCAAAACCCGCGAGCCGGGCCAGAACCCTGCAACGCGCACATTTCAGGCTTTTCGGATTTTCATCAACGCCGAGCTTGAAGAGCTGCAACAAGCGCTAGCAGCCAGTCTGCATGTGCTCAAACCGGGTGGGCGACTGGTGGTCATCAGCTTTCATTCGCTCGAAGATCGCATCGTCAAGCAGTTTATCGCCGAGCACAGCCGCGAAGTCTATGACCGCCGCATGCCTTTGGCGCCGACCCGGCCTTGCAAGCTGCGCGCGCTGGCGCGCATCAAACCCAGTGCGCAAGAAGTTGCAGCCAACGTGCGGGCACGCAGTGCCATCATGCGGGTTGCGCAAAGGACCTCCGCATGAGCAGCATGGTCCGTATCAACCTGGTCTTGTTGCTGGCGGTGCTGGTCAGTGCCTTGTACCTGGTGAGCGTCCAATACGACTCCCGGCGTCTGTTCACCGCGCTGGATCGTGCCAATTCGGAGGCTGTGCGCCTGGAGGTCGAGCACGAGCGTCTGGAGGTTGAGAAACGTGCGCAGGCCACACCGGCACGGGTGGAGCGCCTGGCGCGTGAACACCTCCAGATGCGGCTGGCCACACCTGGCATTACCACCTACGTCACCTACACACCCTTGGTGCGTGAAGCTGCCCCTGAAGCGGCTGCCAATGCGGCATCCCGGGATGTGCGCAAATGAGCCGTAGCATCCAGTACACCTCCAGCCCGCTGCTGGCCAGCCGTACTCCGGTGTGGCGCAGCAAGCTGCTGGTGGCAGCCTTGGCGCTCGCATTTGGCGGGCTGGCAGCGCGCGCTGCCTACATCCAAGTGGTAGCCAACGATTTCTTCCAGCACCAGGGCGCCGTGCGCTTCAGCCGCACGCTCGAGCTGCCCGCCAATCGCGGACGTATTCTTGATCGCAATGGTCTGATCCTCGCCTCCAGCGTGCCGTCGCCCAGCATCTGGGCCATTCCAGAAGATGTGGAAATCGACAAGGCACAGCTGCGGAAACTGGCCAAGCTGTTGGGCATGTCGGAGGCTGATCTGTCCAAGAAGTTCGACGACGAGGACAAAACGTTTGTCTGGGTCAAGCGCCAGGTGGACGAGGCCACCGCCAAGCAAGTCGCCGACCTCAACATCAAAGGTATCTATCAGCGTAAAGAGTACCGGCGCGAATACCCGGAAGGTGAGTCCGCGGTGCACGTGGTGGGTTTCACCAATGTCGAAAATATCGGCCAGGAAGGTGTTGAGCTCACCTTCAACAAAGACCTGTCGGGCCGTAGCGGGTCGCGCCGGGTCATCAAAGACCGGCTCGGTCGTGTGGTGGAGGACATCGGCGACACCATTGCTCCGGTCGATGGCCACGACATCCAGCTCAGCATTGACAGCAAAGTACAGTTTTTCGCCTACAGGAAATTGCGCGACGCTGTGGTCGATAACAAGGCTCGCGCGGGAAGCGTGGTGGTGCTTGATGCACTTACCGGCGAGGTGCTGGCCCTGGCCAACTATCCAAGCTATTCGCCCAACAAGCGTGCCAACCTGGTGGGCGAGCAGTTGCGCAATCGTGCCCTGACCGATACGTTTGAGCCCGGTTCCACGATGAAGCCCATCACGGTGGCCATGGCGCTGGAGGCAGGCCGTGTCAACCCGCAGACGCTGATCGACACCGCTCCTGGGCGCTACGGCATTGGGGGGTTCACAATCAACGACACCCACAACTATGGCGTCCTCACAGTCGAGGGCGTGATCCAGAAATCCAGCAACGTGGGGGCCCTGAAAATCGCGCAGCGCATGAGTCCCCATGAGATGTGGGACACCTACACCGCGCTGGGTTATGGGCAAAAACCGCATATCGAATTTCCGGGTGCCGTGACAGGGCGGTTGCGTCCGTGGAAAAACTGGAGACCTGTGGAACAAGCCACCATGTCCTATGGCTATGGCTTGTCGGCATCGCTGTTCCAGATGGTCCACTCGTACACGGCGTTTGCACAAGACGGCGAAGTTATCCCGGTAACCATGCTCAAGAGCGACAAACCGGCGGCAGGCACTCGTGTGTTCTCGCCCGACACCGCCCGTGCCATTCGCAAGATGCTGCAGATGGCGGCATCGCCCGGTGGCACCGGGCAACTGGCACAGACATCGGGCTACTCGGTCGGGGGTAAGTCCGGTACTGCGCACAAACAGGTTGGCAGGGGCTACGCCAGCAACAAATACCGCGCCTGGTTCACCGGCATGGCTCCCATCGAGCAGCCGCGCGTCATCGTGGGTGTGATGATCGACGAGCCCAGCAATGGGCAGCACTTTGGTGGTGCGGTGGCTGCCCCGGTGTTTAGCGATGTTGTCCAGCATACGCTGCGCATTCTGGGTGTGCAGCCCGACATGGCGGTGCACCCGCAGATCGTGGCGCAGGCCGTGGAGGAGAGCTTCTGATGCAGCACCTGCACTCCCCCCAAGAAGCGGCGCAATGGCTGCGCAACCATGTGCGCGGTACTTTGCAGGCAGACAGTCGCAAGTTGGCCGCAGGCGATGGATTCATCGCCTGGCCGGGCGCAGCGGTGGATGCGCGGCGCTTTGTCGCCCCCGCCTTGCAGGCTGGAGCGGCCGCTTGCTTGGTGGAGGCCCAAGGCGCAGAGGCCTGGCAGCTGCAAGATGACAGAGTTGCCACCTACCATGGCTTGAAGGCCGACACGGGCCGTATTGCAGCCGCGTTTTTCGACCATCCTTCACGTTCATTGGCGGTATGTGCAGTCACGGGCACCAATGGCAAAACATCCACCACGTGGTGGCTGGCGCAGGCTCTGAGTGCCTTGGCGCCGCCCTATCGACGGCCTTGCGGCATGGTGGGCACCCTGGGTGTGGGAACGCCCCCAGCTCCTGGTCCCAGTGCCAGTGCCACCGCCTTGCACAGCGTGGTGGGTACCGGACTGACCACTCCGGATCCCGTGCTCTTGCAGCGCACACTGCGGGAATTTCTGGACCACGGCCTGCAAGCCTGTGCCATGGAGGCATCTTCCATCGGCATTGAGGAGCACCGTCTGGACGACACCCACTTGCAGCTTGCCATCCTGACTAATTTCACACAGGACCATCTGGACTACCACGGCACCATGCAAGCCTACTGGGCCGCCAAGCAGCGACTCTTTGACTGGCCCGGACTGGCGCACGCCGTGATTAACATTGACGACGCCAAGGGCGCCGAGCTCGCGCAGGCCCTGGCTTCGCGCCCGATGGATGTCTGGACGGTGGGGCGCCATTGCGGTGCGCGCCTGCGAGCCAGCAACGTCGCATACGGGAGCCTGGGTCTGCGCTTGGATTTGACGGAAGGCGCCGAATCGGTAGCACTGCAGACGCGACTGATCGGCGGTTTCAACGTATCCAACATGCTGGGAGTCCTTGCTGCCCTGCGTGCTCTGGGCGTGCCGTTGGTCGAAGCGGCCAACGTATGTGCGCAACTGCACCCGGTTCCTGGCCGCATGGAGTGCTTGGGCGGAGTCGATGTGCCGCTGGTGGTGGTGGACTATGCGCACACGCCCGATGCATTGGCCCAGGCCTTGACGGCGCTGCGCCCATTGGCGCAGCAGCGCGGCGGTCGTCTGTGGTGTGTATTCGGCTGTGGTGGCGATCGCGATGCCTCCAAGCGTCCACTCATGGGTGCCATCGCGGCGAAAAACGCCGACTGCACCATGGTCACCAGCGACAACCCCCGCAGCGAAAAACCCGAGGCCATCATTGCCCAGGTCCTGCTGGGTATGCCCCATGGTCAGCATGGCAGTGTGCAGGTCGACCGCGCCATGGCCATTGCCGATGCGGTCGCCCGTGCTGACGAGCGCGATGTGGTCCTGATTGCAGGCAAGGGGCATGAGGCGACCCAGGACATTGCGGGTGTGAAACATCCGTTCCTGGACAGTGCTCACGCCCAGCAAGCGCTGCAACGACGCGGCAACGAAAGGCAGCAGCCATGAACACCATGATGCAACTCTCCCAGGTGTGTGCTTGGCTTGCGGATGCGCAGCCTCATGGTTCCTGCGACCGGGCGGTGCTACGCGTGCACACGGACACGCGCACGATCGAGCCAGGTGACCTGTTTGTCGCAATCAAGGGCGATCGATTTGACGCCAACACCCTATTGCTGGAAGCCGAACACCGCGGCGCTGTAGCGGCCATCTGCCATGCCGATGCCCCGCGCGATGCGCTTACCACCATGACCTGCCTGGTGGTGCCTGACACACGCCGGGCCCTGGGTCAACTCGCTACTGCCTGGCGTGCCCAGTTTACATTGCCGCTGATTGCCGTGACCGGCAGCAACGGCAAAACCACCGTGACCCAGATGCTGGCGGCCATCCTGTGTGCGCACCGCCCCGGTGATGGTTCCCTGGCCACGCTGGGCAACTTCAACAACGACATCGGTGTGCCCCTGACACTGTTGCGCCTGCGCCCCCATCACCAGATTGCGGTGGTGGAACTGGGCATGAACCATCCGGGGGAGATCGCACAGCTGGCGGCCATGGCACAACCCACGGTCGCCATCGTCAACAACGCACAGCGCGAACACCTTGAGTTCATGCAGACCGTGCGAGCCGTGGCATTGGAGAATGGGTCCGTCATCAACGCCGTGCCCCCCAGCGGGACCGTCGTCTTCCCCAGTGATGACGATCACACCAGCCTCTGGCACACGCTTGCAGGTCATCGACGCCAATGGACGTTTGCCTTGCAAGGAACCGGAGGTGCGCAGGAACTGGTGGCCACCCAGGCTCACTGGGAGCATGGTGCCTGGCAAATCCGGGCCCAGGGTCTGGGCCAGGACCTGCAGTACCGGCTGTCCATTGCGGGTCGGCACAACGTGAAGAACTCGCTGGCAGCGGCGGCGGCAGCGTTGGCGGCGGGCGTGCCATCGGCAGCGGTGGTGCACGGTCTGGAAGCCTTTGTACCCGTGAAGGGGCGTTCCCGCGCACTAATGCTGTCGGTGGATGGTCGAGAGGTCACGCTGGTGGACGACACCTACAACGCCAACCCCGACTCGGTTCGCGCCGCCATTGATGTCCTGGCCGATCTGCCCGGTCCGCGGCTGCTGGTGCTGGGCGATATGGGTGAAGTGGGGCAGCAGGGGCCGCAGTTCCATGCTGAGGCAGGGCGGTACGCCAAAGCCAAGGGCGTCACCTTCCTTGCTGGCGTGGGAGAACTGGCCCAGGTGGCGGTTGAAGCCTTTGAAGGCGCTGGACATAGCCTCAACATGGATCAGCTGATCGATACCGTTTTGGGCCACATGCCCCGCGTGCGCAGTGTGTTGGTGAAGGGGTCTCGTTTCATGCGCATGGAGCGCGTGGTTGATGCGCTGATGCCCTATGCCGTCAAGAACCAGGAGCGTCGCCGTGCGCCTTGACCTGCCAGGAGATGTTCCATGCTGCTAAGTCTGGCCCAATGGCTACAGACCCTGTCGCCCGAGTTTGGTTTTTTCCGGGTGTTTCAGTACCTCACTTTCCGTGCGGTGATGGCTGCTGTCACGGCCCTGCTGATCGGCCTGGCTGCGGGGCCGTACGTCATTGTGCGCCTGCGTGAGCTCAAGATCGGGCAACCCATCCGGGGCTATGGCATGGAAACCCACCTGAGCAAGAGCGGCACGCCCACCATGGGCGGCGTGCTGATCTTGCTCGCCATCGCCATCGCCACCTTGTTGTGGGTCGACTTGAGCAACCGTTTCGTATGGATCGTTCTCATCGTCACCCTCAGTTTCGGTGCTATCGGCTGGGTGGATGACTGGCGCAAAGTGGTTCGCAAAGACCCAGAGGGCATGCGCTCGCGGGAAAAGTACTTCTGGCAGTCGGTGATCGGACTGCTGGCGGCGCTGTATCTGGTGTTCAGCATTTCCGAGAACTCCAACATGCGTGTGCTGGAGCTGTTCTTCAACTGGGTGCGTTCGGGCTTTGATGTCAACCTGCCGCCCAAGGCTGGATTGCTTCTGCCCTTTTTCAAGGAAGTGAGCTATCCGTTGGGCGTATTTGGGTTCGTGGTGCTGACCTACCTGGTGATCGTGGGCTCCAGCAATGCCGTCAACCTGACGGACGGCCTGGACGGCCTGGCCATCATGCCCGTGGTCATGGTGGGTTCATCGCTGGGGGCCTTTGCCTACGTGGTGGGCAACGCGGTCTATTCCAAATACCTGTTCTTTCCGCACATTCCGGGCTCAGGCGAACTGCTGATCTTCTGCTCGGCCATGATGGGTGCGGGCCTGGCCTTTCTCTGGTTCAACACCCATCCGGCCCAGGTCTTCATGGGGGATGTGGGTGCGCTCGCCTTGGGCGCTGCGTTGGGCACGATTGCCGTCATCGTGCGCCAGGAAATTGTGCTCGCCATCATGGGGGGCATCTTTGTGGTGGAAGCCCTGTCCGTCATGCTGCAGGTGAGCTGGTTCAAGTTCACCAAGAAGCGCTTTGGTGAAGGTCGGCGGCTTTTGCGCATGGCCCCCTTGCACCATCACTTTGAAAAAGGTGGGTGGAAGGAAACCCAGGTGGTCGTCCGCTTCTGGATCATCACCATGTTGTTGTGTCTGGTGGGTATATCCACCTTGAAGCTACGCTAACCATGCTCGAATCGCTCAACGGTCAACAGGTGCTGGTTCTGGGGCTGGGAGCCTCAGGCCTGTCCATGGCCCGCTGGTGCGTGCGCGCGGGTGCGGCCGTCACCGTGGTCGATACCCGTGAAGCGCCACCGCAACTCTCCATGCTGCGCGAAACGCTGCCGCAGGCGCAGTTTGTTCATGCCGCGCTGCATGCGGACTTGGTGCAGGGCACGGCCGTGCGAGCCGTGTTCACGAGTCCGGGCCTGTCGCCGCAGGAAACGCAGGACGTGGTCAACGCGGCAACGGCCATGGGCCTGTGGGTCGGCAGCGAGCTTAGCTTGTTTGCCCATGCTCTGGCCGAACTTCGACAAACCCAGCATTACGAACCCAAGGTGCTCGCGGTGACGGGCACCAACGGCAAGACAACCGTTACCTCGCTCACGCACCACCTGGTCCAGTGGGCCGGCAAGCGCGCCGCCATGGCCGGCAACATCGGGCCTGCCCTGCTCGATACCCTGGCCCAGGCGCTTGATGCACAGAGCCTGCCCGAGGTCTGGGTTCTGGAGCTCTCCAGTTTTCAGCTGAATCTGCCCGCGGCCTTCGAGCCCACGGCGGCCACCGTGCTCAACATCACACAGGACCATCTGGACTGGCACGGTGACATGGTGGCCTATGCTCAGGCCAAGTCGCATATCTTCGGCCAGCACGGCGTGATGGTGCTCAACCGCGACGACCCGGCCGTGATGGCGATGTTGAGCACCGCCGCGCAGCCCCAAGGTGCGAAGGCCCCTTTGGGGGGCAGTGCAGCACACGCAGTGGCAAGCGTGGGGGCGAGTAAACCAGCACTGGCAAAGGGCGTTGCGCCGCGCCAGTGGGTGAGCTTTGGATCGGACATGCCCCAACGCCCGGGGGACTTTGGCCTGGAGACCGTCAATGGCATGGTTTGGCTGGTGCGTGCGCTGGAGGCGGACGAAACGCGGCGGCGTCGCAAGGATGCCGAGCCAGAGCTGTTCTTTCAACGCCTCATGCCCATGGATGCGCTGCGCATCCGCGGTCGCCACAACGCCAGCAATGCCCTGGCCGCCTTGGCGCTAACGGTGCATGCGGGCTGTGCCCTGGCGCCCATCCTGTTTGGCCTGCGCGAATACCGGGGCGAACCGCACCGCGTGGAACCCATTGGTATGCTGGGTGAAGTGGAGTTCTTTGATGACAGCAAGGGCACCAACGTAGGCGCCACTGTGGCAGCACTGCAGGGGCTGGGTGCAGAACGCAAGGTGGTGGTCATCCTCGGTGGGGAAGGCAAGGGGCAAGACTTCGCGCCCTTGGCCGAGCCGGTGGCTCGCTATGCCCGTGCCGTGGTGCTGATCGGACGTGACGCACCGCGCATTCGCGCTGCACTGGAAGAAACCGGTGTCGGGCTGGAGGATGCCAGTTCCATGCAGGATGCCGTTGCACGCGCCAACCAGCGTGCCCATGCGGGCGATGCGGTGCTGATGTCACCGGCCTGCGCCAGCTTTGACATGTTCGACAACTACGAACATCGTGCACAGGTCTTCTGCGCTGCGGTGCGGGATCTGGCCCTGGAACAAGGCGTCGACCTGGAGCACATGGCATGAACTCCATGGTGCAGGCGCTCACCGGCTGGTTCTCGGTCCCTTCTAAGAAGGCCGCAGCCAAGCTGCCGGTGCGACTGGGTACGCGTAGCACCACCGCCGCCGCGGGTGTGGGTCAGGGTGTGGATCAGCCACTGGTCTGGGTGGTTGTTGCCCTTTTGCTGTGGGGCCTGGTGATGGTGTACTCCGCCTCGGTTGCCTTGCCTGACAACCCCCGTTTTGCCAAGTACACGCACAACTACTTCCTGGTGCGCCACGCCATGTGGTTGGTGATGGGTTTCGTGACTGCGCTGATTGCGTTCCAGGTACCCATGTCGTCCTGGGAAAAATCGGCACCCTGGCTGTTCGTGGGCTCATTGCTGCTACTGATCGTGGTGCTCATCCCCGGCGTGGGCAAGGTCGTATACGGTGCGCGGCGCTGGATATCGGCCGGACCGCTGGGCTTTCAGCCCTCTGAATTGGCCAAGTTCGCCATCCTTATGTATGCCGCCGACTACATGGTGCGCAAGATGGAGGTCAAGGAACGCTTCTTCCGCGCTGTCATGCCCATGGCCATCGCGGTGGCTGTGGTCGGCCTGCTGCTGCTGGCAGAGCCAGACATGGGTGGCTTCATGGTGATTGCCGTGATCGCCATGAGCATCCTATTCCTGGGTGGCGTGAATGCGCGCATGTTCTTCCTGATCGCCGCCATCCTGCTGGTGGCGTTCGTCTTGATGATCGCCCTGAGCGACTGGCGCCGCGAGCGCATCTTTGCCTACCTGGATCCCTGGAACGAGAAATACGCGCTGGGCAAGGGCTACCAGCTTTCGCATTCGCTCATCGCCATCGGACGCGGCGAGATCTTTGGTGTGGGCCTGGGCGGCAGCGTGGAAAAACTGCACTGGCTGCCCGAAGCCCACACCGACTTCCTACTGGCCGTAATTGGCGAAGAGTTCGGTCTGGTGGGCGTGGCAGTGGTGATTGGTCTCTTTCTGTGGTTGACCCGGCGCATCATGCACATCGGTCGCCAGGCCATCGCCCTGGATCGCGTGTTCGCGGGCCTGGTGGCGCAGGGGGTGGGCATCTGGGTTGGTTTCCAGGCGTTCATCAACATGGGTGTGAACCTGGGCGCGCTGCCCACCAAAGGCCTGACCCTGCCCTTCATGAGCTACGGCGGCTCTGCCGTGATGATCAACCTGGCCGCCATTGCGGTGGTGCTGCGCGTCGATTACGAGAACAGGCAGTTGATGCACGGAGGCCGTGTATGAGCCAGAAATGCGCGCTCGTCATGGCCGGCGGCACGGGTGGCCATATCTTTCCGGGCTTGGCAGTGGCCTTGGCCCTGCGCGAGCGCGGCTGGCGCGTGCACTGGCTGGGCGCTCCCAACAGCATGGAGAGCCGTCTGGTGCCGCCCAAGGGCATTGCGCTGGAGACGGTGGATTTCTCTGGTGTACGCGGCAAGGGCCTGCGCACTCTGGTGTTGGCGCCCCTGCGCCTGGCGCGCGCATGCTGGCAAAGTCTGGCCGTGATGCGCCGGGTGCGCCCGCAGGTGCTCGTCGGCCTGGGCGGCTACATCACCTTGCCGGCGGGGCTGGTGGGGGCTGTGACGGGGCGGCCCCTGGTGCTGCACGAACAGAATTCCGTGGCAGGCATGGCCAACCGCGTGCTAGCGCGCGTGGCCCGACGCGTGTTCACGGCCTTCCCGCAGGTGCTGCCCAAGGGCCAGTGGGTGGGTAACCCCCTGCGTACCGAGTTTCTGTGCCAGCCCGGCCCGCAAGAACGCCTGGGCACGCGCACCGGAGCGCTGCGCGTCCTTGTGGTGGGTGGCAGCCTGGGTGCGCGCGCGCTCAATACGGTGGTGCCTCAGGCGTTGGCACGTATCGCGCCGGACCAGCGACCCGTGGTCACGCACCAGAGTGGCGAGAAGCAGATCGACGAACTGCGAGCCAACTACGCCCAGGCCGGTGTGCAGGCCACACTCGTCCCATTCATCGAGAACATGGCGCAGGCTTTTGCCGATGCCGACCTGGTGATCTGCCGCGCTGGCGCCAGCACGGTGACCGAGCTTGCTGCCGTGGGCGCTGCGGCAGTGCTGGTGCCGTTTCCTTCTGCGGTAGACGACCACCAGACCCACAACGCCCGTTTTCTTGCCGACCGCGGTGCCGCCTGGCTGGTGCCCCAGTCGCAACTGACCCCCGACTACTTGGCCGACATGCTACAAAAAACAGAGCGATCAATCCTTATTTCTCGGGGGCTGGAGGCCAAAAAACTGCAACATACCGAGGCGACACAGGCGCTGGTGGCTGCATGCGAGGAGTTGGCACGATGAAGCACGCGATCAAGCACATTCACTTTGTGGGCGTGGGCGGCTCGGGCATGTCGGGCATTGCCGAAGTGCTGCACAACCTGGGCTACACCATCTCAGGATCGGACCTGGCCGACAGCGCTACCTTGCAGCGTCTTGCTTCGCTGGGCATTGCCACCTATGTGGGGCACGACGCCCGCCACGTAGCCGGTGCGGATGCGGTGGTGACTTCCACCGCCGTCAAAGCCGACAACCCCGAAGTGCTGGCTGCACGCGATCGGCACATTCCGGTAGTTCCCCGCGCCCTGATGCTGGCCGAGTTGATGCGCCTGAAGCAGGGCATTGCCATCGCGGGTACACACGGTAAGACCACCACCACCAGCCTAGTAGCCAGCGTGCTGGCCGAAGCGGGGCTGGACCCTACCTTCGTCATCGGCGGGCGCCTGAACAGCGCGGGTGTCAACGCGCGCCTGGGTCAGGGCGACTACATCGTGGTCGAGGCCGACGAGTCGGATGCGTCCTTCCTCAATCTGCTGCCCGTGATGGCCGTCGTCACCAATATCGACGCCGACCACATGGAAACCTACGGTCATGATTTCGCCAAGCTGCAGAAAGCCTTTGTGGACTTCCTGCACCGCATGCCGTTCTATGGCGTGGCCATCCTCTGCACGGACGACCCCGCCGTGCGCAGCATCGTCAACCAGGTTACCTGCCCGGTCACCAGCTACGGCATGGAAGAGGGCGCCGAGGTGCGCGCCATCAACGTGCGCGCCGTGGGGGCCCAGATGCACTTCACCGTGCAGCGGCGCAATGGCGTGGTGCTGCCGGACCTGGACGTGGTGCTCAACCTAGCCGGACGCCACAACGTGCTCAATGCCCTGTCGGCCATTGCCGTCGCGGTGGAGCTGGGTCTGGACGATGCGGCCGTGCTCAAAGCCTTGCGTGAATTCAAGGGCGTGGGGCGGCGCTTCCAGCGCTACGGCGACCTGTCGCTGCCCGCAGGTGGCATCGTGACGGTGCTGGACGACTACGGCCACCACCCCGTGGAAATGGCCGCCACCCTGGCGGCAGCGCGGGGCGCATTTCCCGAGCGACGCCTGGTGCTGGCCTTTCAACCGCATCGATTCACCCGCACCCGCGACTGCTTCGAAGACTTCGTCAAGGTCATGGGCCAGGCCGATGCCGTGTTGCTCAGTGAAGTCTATGCCGCAGGTGAGGCCCCCATCGTGGCGGCGGACGGCCGCGCCCTGGCGCGCGCATTGCGCGTGGCGGGCAAGATCGAACCTGTGTTCGTGGACGACATCGGCGCCATGGCGCAGGCTATCGTGGACAACGCGCGCGACGGTGACGTGGTGCTGTGCATGGGCGCTGGCTCTATCGGACAGGTAAGCGCGAAGGTGGTCGATTTGCTACAAAAAACAGAGCTACAAACACAAAAGGAACGGGGGCTATGACCCAAAACCTTGTAAATCGGTTCGGCAAGGTGGCGGTGCTCATGGGGGGCGCCTCTGCCGAGCGCGAGGTCTCGCTGATGTCGGGCACTGGCGTGCTCACGGCGTTGCGCGCGCGGGGTGTGGATGCCCACGCGTTCGACCCCGCCGAGCGCGACCTGTCCGACCTCAAACGCGAAGGTTTTAGCCGCTGCTTCATTGCCCTGCACGGCCGTTGGGGCGAGGACGGTACAGTGCAAGGCGCGCTGGAGCTGCTGCGCATCCCTTACACCGGCTCGGGCGTGATGGCGTCGAGCATTGCCATGGACAAGGTAATGACCAAGCGCATCTGGATCGCCGAGGGCATTCCCACGCCGCGCTACCAGCTGCTGCGCCGTGGCAGCTACCAGCGTGAACAGGTCATCCAGGTGCCCGACAGCCTGGGCTTGCCGGTCATCGTCAAGCCCGCCCGCGAAGGTTCGTCCATTGGCGTCACCAAGGTCATGGGCTACTCCGGCATGGTCGAAGCGGTGCAAGCGGCTGCGGCTCTGCACGACGACATCCTGTGCGAGGAATGCATCGAAGGCGATGAGGTGACTTGTCCGGTTCTGGGTGAAGGCGAAAACGCTCACGCGCTGCCGGTGATTCGCATCGTGGCGCCCGAGGGCAACTACGACTACCAGAACAAGTACTTCACCAACGACACCCAATACCTGGTTCCCGCGGGTTTACCGCCGGGCGAGGAAGAAGCCATCCAGGCCCTGGTGGTCAAGGCCTACCGGGTGCTGGACTGCCGCGGATGGGGGCGTATCGACGTCATGATCGACCGCAAGACGCGCAAGCCCTACCTTCTGGAGATCAACACCTCGCCGGGTATGACCGGGCATTCGCTGGTGCCCATGTCGGCCAAGGCAGCGGGCATTAGCTACGAAGACTTGTGCCTACGTTTGCTGGAAAACACCAGCTTGGATGGGGAGCTGGCCACATGAACGCCATGCCCGCGCCGCTGGACATCCGCCTCATGAACCTGACCGCCACGGTCTTGTTCGTGGGGCTGCTCGTCTTTGCGGGCTGGGCCTGTGTGCGTTGGGCGGTACGTCAGCCAATGTTCGATGTGCGCGCCATCGTTGTTCGGGGCGATGTCAGCCACAACAGTGTGGCCAGCCTGCGTGCCAATGTGGCACCGCGCCTGTCCGGCACGTTCTTCAGCATGGATCTGGGGCAGGTGCGCACGGCCTTCGAGTCGGTACCCTGGGTGCGCCAGGCCATCGTGCGCCGCGAGTTCCCCGCACGGCTGCAGGTGCAACTACAAGAACACAAGGCCGAGGCATATTGGGGTACCGAGGGTGAGTTGCGCCTGATCAACACCTTTGGCGAAGTCTTTGAGGCCAATCTGGGCGAAGTCGAACAAGACAACCTGCCGCGCCTCAATGGGCCCGAAGGCCAGGGTGCTGAAGTGCTGGGCATGTACCGCATGCTGGTGCCCCTGTTTGACGAAATGGAACTGCCCGTCGAAGCGCTGGAGCTCAGCGGTGGCGGCAGCTGGCGCGTGCATGTCGATACCGGTGCCGACATCGAGCTCGGCCGCGGCAGCACGGCTGAGATTCGCGCGCGGGTGGAACGATTCCTGAAGACACTGACGCAGGTTACCTCGCGCTACGGTCGGCGCGTAACAGCATTGGAGTCGGCTGATCTGCGCCATGACAACGGCTATGCGCTGCGCCTGCGGGGTGTTAGCACCACGGCATTGACCCCCCCCACGAGGAAGTAAAGAGAAACAACAGGTACCCCTATGGCAAAAGAGTACAAAGACCTGGTCGTCGGATTGGACATTGGTACCGCCAAGGTCATGGCGGTGGTGGCTGAGGTGCTGCCCGGTGGCGAGCTAAAACTGGCCGGCCTGGGTGTGGCACCCAGCAACGGCATCAAGCGCGGCGTGGTGGTCAACATTGACGCCACCGTGCAAAGCATCCAGCAGGCCTTGCGCGAAGCCGAGCTGATGGCCGACTGCCGCATCACCCGCGTCTACACCGGCATCACCGGCAGCCACATCCGCGGCATCAACAGCAGCGGCATGGTGGCCGTGAAAGACCGTGAAGTCACCGCCGCCGACGTGGCCCGCGTGGTGGAAACCGCCAAGGCCATCAACATCTCCACTGACCAGCGCCTCTTGCTGGTGGAGCCGCAGGAATTCATCATCGACGGGCAGGACGTGAAAGAGCCCATCGGCATGAGCGGCATCCGCCTGGAGGCCAAGGTGCACATCGTCACCGGGGCGCAAAGTGCAGCCGAGAACATCGTCAAGTGCGTGCGACGTTGCGGCCTGGAAGTGGACCAGCTCATGCTCAACCCGCTGGCCAGCAGCCTCTCGGTGCTGACACAGGACGAACGCGAGCTGGGCGTGGCCCTGGTGGACATTGGCGCTGGCACCACCGATATCGCCATCTTCACCAATGGCGCCATCCGCCACACGGCGGTGATCCCCATTGCTGGTGACCTCATCACCAGTGATATCGCCATGGCGCTGCGCACGCCCACCAAGGACGCCGAAGACATCAAGGTTGAAAGCGGCCACGCCAAGCAACTGCTGGTAGACCCCGAAACGCAGGTCGAGGTGCCGGGGCTGGGCGACCGCGGCCCGCGCATGCTCAGCCGCCAGGCGTTGGCCGGTGTGATCGAGCCGCGCATCGAGGAAATCTTCAGCCTGGTCAACCAGGTCATGCGCGAATCGGGTTTTGAAGAGGTGCTCTCCAGCGGCATCGTCCTCACGGGCGGCAGCTGCGTCATGCCGGGCATGGTGGAGCTGGCTGAAGACATTTTCTTGAAGCCCGTGCGCCGCGGCATCCCCAAGTATTCCAGCGCCCTGGCCGACATGGTGGCGCAGCCGCGTGCGGCCACGGTCATGGGTCTCTTGGAAGAAGCGCGTCTGGCACGCCTGCGCGGCTACAAGGTTTCGCAAAAGAGCGGCTCTGTGAAGAGCGCATTCGGTTCCATCAAGGACTGGTTCATCGGGAATTTCTGATCATGCCAAACAACCACTTTTTGATCCGCGGCTCCCGTATGCACCATGGCCGTTGGCGATGTACCGATCCGCCTAGCGGATGAAGCCTTTTCACCAGCAAACAGAAAAAACCATTGGCAACTGCAACGAAAATACACATTGAATCTCAGGAGAATGACATGGCCATCGAAATGATTGAAGAAGAAGCGTTCAACCAGGGCACCCAGATCAAGGTGATCGGCGTGGGTGGCGGCGGCGGCAACGCAGTGGAGCACATGATCGAGCGCGCCGTGCAGGGGGTGGAATTCATCAGCGCCAACACCGATGCGCAATCCCTGCTGCGCAGTTCGGCGCACAAGACCATCCAGCTCGGCGTCTCGGGCCTGGGTGCGGGCAGCAAGCCCGACAAAGGCCGCGAGGCGGCCCTGGTCGCCGAAGCCGACATCCGCAACGCCATCGAAGGTGCCCACATGCTGTTCATTACAGCGGGCATGGGTGGCGGAACCGGCACCGGCGCCGCCCCCGTGATTGCCAAGATCGCCAAGGACATGGGCATTCTCACCGTAGGTGTGGTCACCAAGCCGTTTGAATTCGAAGGTGGACGTCGCATGTCCAACGCCGAAGCTGGTCTGGTCGAACTGGAGGCCAATGTCGATTCGCTGATCGTGGTGCTCAACGAAAAGTTACTGGAAGTGCTGGGCGATGATGTGTCGCAGGAAGAGGCGTTTGCCGAAGCCAATGACGTGCTCAAGAACGCCGTGGGCGGCATTGCCGAAATCATCAACGAATACGGCAACGTGAACGTCGACTTCGAAGACGTGCGCACCGTCATGGGTGAGCCCGGCAAGGCCATGATGGGCACCGCCCTGGCCAGCGGCCCGGACCGCGCCCGCATTGCCGCCGAACAAGCCGTGGCCTGCCCGTTGCTCGAAGGCGTGGACCTCTCCGGTGCCAAGGGCGTGCTGGTGCTGGTGACGGCATCCAAGAGCTCCCTGAAGCTCAAGGAATCCAAGGAAGCCATGAACGCCATCAAGGCTTACTCTGCGCCCGATGCGCATGTGATCTACGGCGCCGCCTACGACGACGCCCTGGGCGACAACATCCGCGTAACCGTGGTGGCCACCGGCCTCTCGCGCCAGGGCGCACGCCGTGCAGCGCCTCCGCTGCAAGTGCTGCGCACCGGCACCGACAACGTGCCCTTCCAGGTGCCCACGCTCAACCAGACCGTAGCGGGCCCGGCTGTTGCCACGGCTGCACCCAGCGTTGGCTCGGCCCAGACCGATTACGCCAGCCTGGGAACCCCCAGCGTCTGGCGCCGTCCGAGCGACCGCACATCGGCCGCAGCCCGCGTGGATGCCCTGGCCAGCGGTGGCATGGACGACATCGAGATCCCGGCCTTTTTGCGCAAGCAAGCAGATTGACCGAAAATAGCCCGATGCTGCAGCAACACACCCTCAAGTCCCTCACCCGCGCCGTGGGGGTGGGCCTGCACAGCGGGCAGCGAGTCGAAGTCACGCTGCGCCCGGCCGCGCCCAACACCGGCATCGTGTTCCGGCGCGTGGACCTTCCCGAGCCGGTGGACATCCCCGTGCGGGCCGAGTCAGTTACCGACACGCGCTTGGCCTCCACCTTGTCAGTAGGGTCGGTCAAGGTGCATACGGTGGAGCACCTCATGTCCGCTGCGTGCGGCCTGGGTCTGGACAACTTGTACGTGGACATCACCGCCGAGGAAGTACCTATCCTGGACGGCTCGGCGGCGTCCTTCGTGTTCCTGCTGCAAAGCGCGGGCATCGTGGCGCAGAACGCTCCGCGCCAGTTCATTCGCCTCAAATCGCCGGTGGAAGTGCGCGAGGGCAGCGGCCCTGCTGAAAAATGGGCACGCCTGGACCCCTACCACGGCTACAAGCTGCGTTTTGAAATCGACTTCAAGCACCCGGCGGTGGACGCCACGGGTCAACTGGTGGAGTTTGACCTATCCAGCGGCAACTATAGCCGCGACATCGCCCGCGCCCGCACCTTCGGCTTCACCCGCGACGTGGAAATGATGCGCGCCAACGGCCTGGCACTGGGTGGCGGCCTGGACAACGCCATCGTCATGGACGACTACAAAGTGCTCAATGCCGACGGCCTGCGCTACGACGATGAATTCGTCAAGCACAAGATCCTGGACGCCATGGGCGACCTCTACATCATCGGCAAACCCATCTTGGGCGCCTACAGCGCCTTTCGCAGCGGCCACGCGCTCAACAACCAGCTGCTGCGCGCCCTGCTGGCCCAACCCCAGGCGTGGGATGTGGTCAGCTTCGAAGACGAGCGCCAGGCACCTGCCGGTTACGCCCGGCCTGCACCGGTTTGGTAGTAGGCTTTTGGTCCTCCAGCCCCCGTGAATAGTGCTGAATTTGCTATCAAAAATGCAGCTTCCGCGATTTCAGCTTGTCCCGTTCTCATCCCAACTAGCGACTGGTCTGCGTCGGCGTGCTTTTGGTATCGGCCATCTGAAGTTGGACGATGGCTTCGTGTCTCCAAACCTTTGTGTTGACCCACCGGCATCTGGACAGGTCAGGACCGACTAATTCATGATCGTTCGGAAAACCAACACCGCAACATATCCCGAAACTGCAAAACCAATACAAAACCAAACGGAAACATACCAGTCTTTTTTCAACGGCTTCACCAAAAATAAAGTCAAAGGAGACAGCTTCTGCTGCGTACGAAAGCTACTATATTCGCGCTTCTTTTTCCTTGACCAATTGACAAGCAAGAAAAACACTCCAATGAGAAAAAGAACATAAGCAATAAGCAGAACTATCCGCATAAGGTGCTTTCCTAGCTAAAGGTTAGACACTCGGAAGTCGGTCTGCCCACCACCAAACATTTTTTGATCGCCATTGCTGGCACTATTGGGCAAACCGACTCATATTCAACATCTGAATCCAACTGACATTCGTAATTCTGCGCTAATTGAGCCAGCTGTACACGCTACTTCGTCGTCCCTGCAAAACCCCGGCAACCCGCATAAACACAGGTGATCTGGGGTGAATCCGAATGGTCATTCCTCCCAGAAAGATATTCAATGGAGGCTGCTTTCTGGGAGTTTTGAGCACACCATGACCGACGACTTCTTCCGCAACCGCCTGGACCAGATGATTGACTTGCGCCACCCGCTGGCGGTGCTGGCCAGTCGCATGCCCTGGCAAGAGATCGAAGCTTCGTTGGCCCAGCGCTGGGCACGCCAAGTCAAAGCCGGTGTCACTGACCGCCGTAATGGAGCCACCGATGTTCGGCGTAATGGAGCCAGAAACAGGTGGGTAAAACGACATCCCGAGGGGGTTGAAGGAAGGGCTATTTTGCTGGTTTTTTGGGCACTGGGGTATCGGTGTGTTTCCCCAGGGACTTCGGAGTTCTGTAGGACTGGCCGTCGAGCACCAGGCAGTACGCGTTGTGGCGCAGCCGATCCAGGCTGGCGCTGGCCAGCAGACGGTTGGACGCGAAAGCCTGATCCCACTCGGTGAAGTCCAGATTGCTGGTCACGATGGTGCTGGCCTGCTCGTAGCGCTCGGCGATGAGGTCGTGCAAGT
Organism: Rhodoferax sp.; assembly: GCA_046348185.1. Taxonomy (GTDB): domain Bacteria; phylum Pseudomonadota; class Gammaproteobacteria; order Burkholderiales; family Burkholderiaceae_C; genus Allorhodoferax. Next base: position 117,250 of record JAXMER010000015.1, read on the forward strand.
CTTCGTCGGCCGGTGCTCTGAGTGGTTTGAGCCCGAAGTCATCAATGATGAGCAAGGGCACGCGCGCCAGCGTTGCCAGCTTGCGCTCATAACTGCCGGTGGCACGCGCCGCGTTCAGGCTCTGCGTGAGGCCAGCGCAGGTCGTGAAGACCACATCCACCCCTGGCGAACCGCGCAGTGTCCCAGCGCCTGCGCCAGATGGCTCTTGCCAGTGCCGCAGGGCCCGACGATCAGCACGGGGGCCTTCTCATGGAGATAGCGGCCCGTGGCCAGGTCATGCACCAGGGATCGGTTCAGAGCGGGAAGCCGATCGAAATCGAACTGATCGAGCGTCTTGGTGGTGCGAAACTGCGCGCGTCGCAGGCGTGAGGTGAACTTCTTCTGCTCGCGCCGGGCCACCTCGTCGCTGATCAACAGCGCCAGAAAGTCGGTGTAGGCCAGCTTGGCCTGGATGGCCTCGCGGTTGCGCGCTTGCAGCGAGTCCAGGATGCCCGACAGGCGCAGCTGCTTGAGATGGGTACCAAGTTCAGGGGCGGGGTTCATGGGTCTTGAATTCCTTCTTTATCAATCGTGGTGGGAGGCGGTGGTCATGTGGGCGAAGGGTGCGCACGGTGGGCAACGCGCCTGCGCGTTGTCCACGGGGCGTACCCGGTGCGCCGCAGGCGCATCGTCCACATGTCCACGGTCTGGTGTTGGGGGATTGCGGGGTGGGGGGTATGAAACGTCTGGCAATAGGCTTGCTTCTCCTTGAGTTGAGTCAATGAACGGTGTTGGAATCGGCGCTGAACAGGTCTGCGGCGCTGCGCGTGAAGCGGGTGCGGCCATAGCCAGCGGGCGTGGCCACTGGCGTGTCAGTACGCAGGTCAGCGCCGGTGCATAGGATGGTCTTGACGGTGCGGTAGTGGGGTGAGTCATGCGCCAGCGCACGCGCGCAGGCCGCTTCCACGCGGTCTTTGCCATAGGGCTTGAGCAAAGCCAGCACGCCCTGTGCCGCGCGCAGCCGCTCCAGAATGCGGTCAGCCAGCAATTGCTCGATCAGCGCCTTGCAGTTTGAGCCGATGCGTTCGGCCTCGCAGACGCACCAGGCACGGTCGCGCCCGAAGAAGGCCTGCGCCTGGGGAGGCAGGTGTTCGCGCACGCTCACGCGCTGACCCGGCTTCAAGCCCCTGGGATGGGTGGCGACATGGCGGTAGTCCTCGAACAGGGCGACCGCGCCATCGGTGGCGCGCAGCCACAGCAGCTTGCCCACCAGGGTGAACGGGGCCGAGTACAGCACCCGCTCGAACTGCACATGGCAGTCCCGGTGAACGTTGACCCGGTGCCAGGAGCCCAGGTCGGGGGCGACGACTGGCAGCGGTTTGAGCCATGGGGCTTCGAGTGCGAAGAGCTCCAGTGGGCGCCGCCGTGTGGTGCCGTGACAGCGCAGGCCCGCCTCCTGCATAACCCAGGCACTGGCCTGCGCGTTGAGATCGGTCAGGTTACGGAACTCGCGCAGAGGCAGGAAGTTGCCCTTGAGGTATTTGACGCCGGACTCGACGATGCCCTTCTTCTGCGGGTCGTGCGGCGGGCAGGCATCGATTCGAAAGCCGTAGCCTTCGGCGCATTCGGCGTAGGCGCGCTGCACGGTCGGGTCTTTGGCGCAGGCGCGGGTGATGGCGCACTTGGCGTTGTCGATGATGATGCGCGCGGGTACACCAACGAACCATTCGAAGGCGCGGCGGTGGCAGCCCAGCCAGGTGGCCACAGTCTGGTCCCAGACGAACTCGACGTACTGATGGCGCGAATGGCACAGCGTCATCACGAAGGCCCAGGTGCGCCGCATCTGGCCGTCCGGGTGCATAAGCGTTGGGCCAGCACCAAAGTCCACTTGCGCAGCTTCAGGCTGGCTCGAAGTTCAGTCGGCAGGTGGTTTCGGGCGGGCGCTTGGCGCGGATGTCGGCCAGCAGCCGTCGCACGGCCGAATAGCTGCCGCCCAGGCGTGCTGGCGTTTGAGGGCTGCATAGATGGCGGTACCGCTGACGCCTTGCTCAACCCACGATTGCACCAGCACACGGTGCGGCTCCAGGCTGGAGATGGTGGTGCGGGCGCGCCGGGGTTCACCTAGCGCGCTGGCTATTGCCTCGTCTTCTGGCAGGGGTTGCTCGGCTTGGAGCCAGCCGCGGGCGCTGGCCATCTCGCGCCACTGGGCTGCCTTGCGTCGGCCCATCAGGCGCGCCGCCGCAATCTCTCGGTCGGACTCGCCCTGGCGCATGCGCCGCAGGGCTTGTCGGTAGTGATGCATCTCGAATCTCCTGCGCGCCATCCCTGTACCTCCGGGCAAAAGCCCACAGGGTAGAGACGGCGGCGCTCAATTCGGGGTGTCGTTGACCGACCCGTTGCTGCGTCAGTGGCTCCATTACGGCGATCACGCCATGGCTCCATTACGCCGGTCAGCGGCTGGATCCTATATGCCGATCACGTAGTGGCTCCAATATGGCGGTCGGTGACAAGCCGGCAAGCAGATCGAAGACCTGGACCTGTTTGGCCCCGTGGCTGGTGTGCTCGGTGGTGGTATCTCCAACGCCGGTCGCCCGCGCTTACCCACCCGGTTGATGGTGGCGCTGCTGTACCTCAAGCACGCTTTTAACGAAAGCGACGAAGACGTCATCCAGCGTTGGGGCGAGACACCCACCTGGCAATACTTCTCGGGCAGCGAATACTTTGAACACCGCTGGCCCTGCGACCCGACGCAGTTGGGACGTTTCCGCAAGGCTTTGGGCGAAGAAGGCGTGGAAGAACTGTTGGCGCGCACCATGGAAGTGGCTGTGTCCCACAAGCTCATTGCAAAGAAAGAGCTGACCCGCGTAATCGTGGACAGCACCGTGCAAGAGAAGGCTGTAGCCCACCCCACCGACAGCAAACTACTGGAGACGGCACGTGCCAAGGTGGTCGAAGCTGCCAAGACCCATGGCATCGAACTCAAGCAGACCTTTGTCAAGGAGGGCAGGCAGCTGAACTTCAAGGCCGCTCGCTATGCCCATGCGCGCCAGTACAAACGCATGCGCAAGGCCATCCAACGCCAGCGCACTATCGTCGGTCGACTACAGCGCGAAGTGGGCCGCAAGATGAGCACTCTGGGCCAGGCGGTACAGGAAACCCTGGCCCCCACTCTGACCAAGGCCGCACGCCTGGTGGAACAGACGGGCAGTCGCAAGACCGTGGGTAGTCAAGCCAAGCTCTACAGCTGGGATGCACCGGAGGTGGAGTGCATCTCCAAGGGCAAGAGTCGCAACCCGTATGAGTTCGGTGTCAAGGTGGGCCTGGCCATGACGCTCAAGGGCAACCTGATCGTAGGTGCCAGAAGCTTTACCGGCAATCCCTACGACGGACACACCCTGGCCGAGCAGATCGAGCAATCGACCATCCTGATGCAGAACCTCGACGTTCAGCCCGAAGTGGCGTACGTGGACCTGGGCTACCGGGGTGTGTACCAGGACAACCTGCAAGTTCAGATCAAGCACCGTGGCAAGGACAAGGGGCTCACAGACGCAGAGCGCAGACTGCTCAAGCGACGACAGGCCATCGAGCCCATCATCGGACATCTGAAGGCCGATCACCGCATGGACCGTTGCCATCTCAAGGGCAAACAGGGGGATGCCCTGCATGCGGTGCTGTGCGCGGCCGGTTACAACATCCGTTGGCTGCTGCGCATGATCGTCAAGAAGGGCCTGGGCCTTTTGTTGTGCCTGTTTCAAGCTCTGGGATTGGCGCCGATCTGTCGCAACTTAGCGGCAATCCTCGCGCTCACGCCTCCCAGACCGTCAAGTCAACGATGGGTAGCAGCTTGACATGAATTTTGCAGGGACGACGAATTAGGTTGCTATTTAGTCGGCCCCGCAAAATTCAAATCAAGCTGATTGAAGCCGTTGCGTCACTATCAGAAACGTCAAATACACTGATAACTTCGCAGGTGCCTCCAAGCCGCCTGGAACTAGCAGGCGCCAGGCAAGGGCCAGGGCTGCAGCCATCACCAGGCCGATGAAAATTGCCTTAAGTGTGATCGGCTTACTGTCGTCATATCCAGGCATGCGAGACCAGCCAGGTTCGGCCTCAATGAGCGGATTGAAAGGAGGTTTTCCGATTGCAAATGAGAATGACATGGTGGGGTTTGAGGTCTCGAGTTTCAGGCAAGGGACGGTGCAGTTATGACGTCGTCATGCCACTGCCTTAGTTGGCCGCAGATTTCATATCCACCGGGCACTCTAGCAGTTGAATCGCGATTCAAACTCTCGCGTGGCACCGAGTTGTAAGCAGGCGTAAACCAACAGCCGACGGGGTCGGCGTGTTTGCTTTTGCTTGTATGGCTTAAAGGCTCGTAAACGAGAATCTGTGAAGAATTCGCCCGTCAGCCCCCGTATTTGCTAATGTTGTTGCTATCAATACCGTAGCTTCTTCGAAAGCAGCTTGCTTTGCAGCGTGGGCAGGGTAGGGTCTTGCTGGTCAATGTGGGCGAGCAGTGTCAGTTGCTCCTGGGCCTTGGCAGTCTTGCCTAACAGGAGGTAGGCCTGCGCCAGGTAGCGGTGGACCTCGGCAAAACCGGTGGTCAACTCCTGGGCTCGCTCCAGCGCGGCGACGGCGCGGTCGGTGCTGCCTTGCTGCAGGTATTCCTGTCCGCGGTTGATCCAGTAGTAGGGATCGTTCTTGCGGTTGGCATCCAGGGTGGCGCGCAAAACGCGCGCCTCAGCGTCCCGACCCTGTGACTTGAGTAATTGGTACAGGGCGTGGTTTGCCGTTTCGTGGCCCTCGTCACGCTGCAAGGCCAGTTGCAGGGCTTCTTCGGCAGCGGCAAGGTCTCCGTTTTGGTGGTACAGCCACGCCAGGTTGGTGAGCGCCGGACCAAACTGGTTGTCGTGCAGGACGGCCTGTTTGAGGTAGGTGTAGGCCAGGCTCCAATTGGCATCGGCCAGGGCCTGTGCTCCAGCGTTGTTGTAGTAGCGCGCCAGCAGGGCGTCCAGCTTCAGCGGGCGCCCACGGCGGATGGTTCCTTCTACCGGCTCGAAATCCACCACCAGGCCCGGACTGAAGCCGATGGGTGCAGCAGCGTCAGTGACCGTGCCGCGGTCGATGAACAGGTTGACATGCCCGCTGCGAAAGTCCACGCCTTGACGGCGGTTGTAGTTGGCGGGAACCGACACCTCCTGCACGATGGCATTCAGGCGCAGATGCTGGGCCATGGCCAGCGCCAGAACCGTCAGTGACAGGCAATCGCCTTGGCGGTCGTACCAGGTTTGGCGCGCTGGGGTGGACTGCCCATACCGGTAGGTAAAGGGTGTGGATTGTGGTCCCAGCAACTGCGCAAGCAGGTATTGGGTGCGTCGCTCGGTCGACAAGTTCTGTACCGCATCACTGTGGAGCTGGGCGATGAGCGGTGCGTCCAACTCAAGCAGCGTGGTTGCGTCTTCACGGATCAGGCTCGGATCGTAGCCATAGCGCGCATCGGGCCAGGAAGACGGTAGCAACGCCTGGTTGGTTGACCCTGGTGATGCGCATCCCGCCAGCGCCGAAACCAAAGCGGCAGACAAAATCCAATGGCTCCAGTACCCCATGATCGGTCCTCCAGACAGAGGCGCGCAAACGCGAGCGCCTTTTTGCATTGTGCGGGGGATTGCAGCGGGATTCAAGGCGATTTCAGCGCCGCCTCCCATCACGGTACGACGCCTTGGCCGTTGCACCCCCAACCAACCCCGCCGCGTGGGCCATGCGCTGCATGGCCAAGCCCGCGTGCGCGTGGGTGATGGCCAGACCCAGGGCGTCGGCGGCGTCGGTGCCGGGCAGGCCTGGCAGGGTGAGCAGGCGGCGTACCATCTCCTGGATCTGGCTCTTTTGCGCCCGCCCATGCCCGGCCACGGCCTGCTTCATCTGCAAGGCGGTGTACTCCGCCACGGGCAGGCCTTGGGCGACCAGGGCGGTCAAGGCGGCGCCGCGCGCCTGGCCAAGCAGCAAGGTGGACTGGGGATTGACGTTCACAAACACGATTTCGACCGAGGCGCAGTCAGGTTGGTAGCGCTGCACCACTTCGCTGATGCCGTCGAACAGCACTTTCAGGCGCAGAGGCAGCGCCTGGTCCACCATCTTGTCGGTGCGGATGGTGCCGCTGGTCACGTAGCGCAGCTGCGTGCCGTCGGCATCCAGCACGCCAAAACCGGTGGTCTGCAGGCCAGGGTCGATGCCCAAAATACGCGGCATGGCTAGATGTTGAAGTACCAGCGTGCCGAGTGGAACACCACCGGCGCGGCGAAGCACAAGGCGTCCACGCGGTCGAGCAGGCCGCCCGCACCGGTGGTGGACTGCTGGTGCGGGCCCCAGTTGGGAATACCGCGGTCGCGCTTGAGTGCCTTCATCACAAAGTGCCCCAGTGAGCCGGCCACGCACGCGATGAAGGCCACCGCAAAGGCCGTGCCCGGCACCCAGGGCGTGATGCCCGCCAGCGCTGCGCCCAGCAGGCTGCCCACCACAATGCCGCTGCCCCAGCTGCGCCACTTGAAGCTGCTGCTGATGGCCGGTGCCACTGGCTCGCTGGGAGCACTTTGTGCCGCAAAGTGCTGGGTGATCATGCACACCTGCACCACGATGACCAAGAAGAACACCAGGAATGCGCTGCGGCCTTCGTAGCCGGGAAACTTCAGCATCAGCAGCGCGGGTACATGGCTCATGCCATAGATGCACACCATGATGCCCCACTGCAGCTTGGCGTTGCGTTCCAGAAAGCGCTGGGGATCATTGGCCAGCGCGCTGGCCAGCGGCAACGCCAGGAACACGTATACCGGAATGAACACCGCCGACAGGTCGAAGTTGCCGTTGCCCACCAGCACGTATTGCACGGGTAGCACCACAAAGAAGGCCAGTACCAGGCTGCGGTGGTCGCCCAGGCGCGTGGGCGAGAGCGTCAGAAATTCGCGCAGCGCAAAGAAGGACACCAGGCCAAAAAGCGTCAACGCTACCCCGTTGCCCGAGGCCCAGCCCACCCAGAACACGATCACCATGAACCAGCTGGTGCGCAGCATGGCGTCAAACTCCCTGAGCTTGGTGCGTTGCGCCAGGGCCTGATCCGGGTCGTCGGGCTCGTGCATGGACAAGAAAAACGCCGCAATGCTGGCTAGCAGCAGCAGGCCAAACACCAGCACAAACAACGCACCCACTTGCTGGGTGGGGGTCAGGTTCTTCAGGTAGTCGTACATGGCGGCCCGTCAAATATCACGCAAGGCCACCACGGCGGCGCGTGCGCGCTCCAGGAAGGCTTTGCGATCTTCGCCTTCTTGCAGCTGCATGGGCGCGCCAAAGGTGACCGAGCACAGCACCGGCACGGGCACCACCTCGCCTTTGGGCAGCACATGCTGCACGTTGTTGATCCAGGCCGGCACCAGCACCACGTTGGGAAAGCGCTGCGCCAGGTTGTACAGCCCGGCCTTGAAGGGCTGGGGCTCACCCGTAAAGCCGCGCGTGCCTTCGGGAAACAGGATGATCGAGTCGCCGTGGCTCAGCGCCTCGCACAAGGGTTCCAGCGGGTCTTCATCGGCCGTGCGGTCGCGCGTGACGTATATGACGTTGAACACCGCTGTGGTCAGCCACTGCTTGAATGGGGTCTTGGTCCAGTAATCCTTGGCGGCGATGGCGCGCGTTACGCTGCGCAGCTCTTGCGGCAAGGCCGCCCAGATCATGACCAGATCGGCGTGGCTCTGGTGGTTGGCAAAGTAGATGCGCTGTTCAGCCTTGGGCGGGCAACCATGCCAGCGCGCCTGCGCACCCGTGAGCACCCGGATCAGCCCCAACAAGAACCAACTCATCAACTTGGCAAGCATGGCGGCGATGATAGCGAGCCTCTACGGCAACTGCGCGCTTCCCATGCGCCCCACAATCACCTCGGCGCGGTTGGCCAGGTAGCCGGAGTTGGGCAGTTTTTCGAAGTACTTGGGCCGCGGCAGCATCACCGCCAGGCGGGCGGCTTCAAAGCTGCTGAGCTGTGAGGCCGGTTTGCGAAAGTAGTGCTGTGCGGCCGCCTCGGCGCCGAACACGCCTTCGCCCCACTCCACGCTGTTGAGATAGATTTCCAGGATGCGGCGCTTGGTGAGCAGGTGTTCCAGCATCCAGGTCAGCACCAGCTCCTGCCCCTTGCGCAGCAAGGTGCGCTCGCCCGAGAGCAGCAGGTTCTTGGACAACTGCTGGGTGATGGTGGAGCCGCCCACTACCTTGGGCGGCTTGGCAGGCTTGCTGGTGGCGGTGGTTACGTCGGCCGGTTTTTGCCGGGCCGCGCGTGCCTGGGCCTTGGCGTTCTTCTCCCAGGCTTTTTCCATGGCCTCCCAGTCCACACCGTCGTGGTTGGTGAAGCTGTCGTCCTCCGAAGCAATGACGGCGCGCTTGAGGCTGTCGGCGATGCGGTCGTAGTCCACCCATTGCTGGCGCCAGTGCAGGCTACCCTGGTCGTGCCGGATGCGCCAGGCCTCCGAGCGCTGGAAGGCGGTGGATTGCGGGTTGCTCCAGGCCATGGCGGCAATGCGTGCCGCAAACACCAGCTGCAGGCCCACCAGGGCCACCAGCACCCACAGCAGCCAACGACCCAGGGCCTTCATGGGTGGTTGGAAATGGCGGTCTGCAGCGTCTCGTCGCGGGTGAACTTGAAGCGCGAGACCACCGATATCTGTTCGGCCTGGCGGCGCATGGCCGGTGTGAAGTTGCCAAACGGGCCAGCGGCACGGGCGATGGCAGCAGCCTGGCGGTCCAGCGTGCGGTTGCCCGAGGATTCAACGACTTCGGTGTCGACCACATGGCCCTTGGCGTCCACGGTGACGATCATGGTCAACTCGCCATACAGCTTCTTGCCGCCCACCTGAGGAAAGTTTTCGGTGCCTTCGTCCTCGATCTTGCGCTTGAGTGCGTCGTAGTACACGGCGTACACCTCTTCGCGCGTGGCAGGGCTGAGAAAACGCTTCTTGGGGCGCGCGTTTTCCATATTGATGCGCCGTTCGATCTCGGCCAGGATCTTTACCAGCTGACGGCGCTTTTCCTCGCGCTCACGCTGTTCGGCCTTGCTCATGACCTGATTGGGGTCGGGTGGGGGCAGGGCGGCGAGCTGGCTTTTCACTTGCGCCAGCAGCAGGGTCTGCTGGGCCTGCATGGCCTGGAGTTGGCGTGCGGTTTCTTCCTCGCTGGCGTCGCCCAGGTCGGTCAGGGCCGAAGGCGGCAGCGGGCTGGTGGCGCGGCCCTTGGCTGCGTCGCCGCCACCGGCCAGGTTGGCTTGCGCAATGGCCTGCGCCTTCTCGGGCGCATCCGGGCTCTTGGCATTGACCAGGATCACTTCCAGCGGTGTGTCTTCAAAGATGCGGTTGAAGCCCTCCGGGTCGACAAAGCGGATCGTGAGCAGCACGGCATGCACCGCGAGAGACACGCCCAGCGCGATCTGCATGGAGGTAAGGGAACGCAGGAGTTTCACGGAGTCGGATTATCGTTGCCAGACGGGCTCGGCTCGTCCAGGTCCACGGCAATCGCCAGCGGGCCGGCCGCGGTTTCGTCCTCGTCCTCGTCGGCACTTTCGTCCACCGGGGCTGCGGCGGCGTCCAGGCGTTCGACCACGGTGCCGTGGATGTCCAGGCTGATCAGGTCGGGCTCGCCCAGGCGTATGCGCACCCGCGCGCCGCGCGGCAGGTTTTGCGCGCCCGCCACGGGCAGCACCAGTGGCAAGGTATCGGCGCGCACCAGGCCGTCTTTGAAGAGCGTGGCCTCCAGCTCGGTAATGGCGTTTTGCTGCAGGTAACGCAGGGTCCAAAAGCGCTCCATGCCGCCCTGGTAACCGTTGTAGGCCGTGTAGGCCGCATCGAATGCCGAGATGATGGAGAACAGCTCCGCGTCCTTGGGCTTGAAAGGCGCCGCCAGCGCGGCCGTCTTGCCATGGCGCACGCAGGCAATGATCTGCCACTGGTTGACCAGGTCGGTGTAGCGGCGCAGGGGGGACGTGCTCCAGGCATAGCTTTTCACGCCAATACCGGCGTGTGGTAGTGCCTTGGTGCCCATGCGCACCTTGATGCCGGGTGCCAGGCTGGCCTGGCTGCGGTAGATGCCGGGTACGCCCAGTTCGGCCAGCCAGCCGCCCCAGGTGCTGTTGGCCAGGATCATGGCTTCGGACACGATCAAGTCCAGTGGCGCACCGCGCTGGCGCACACTGATCTGCACGGTCTCGGCGCCGTGCGGCTCTGCACCCTGGTTTTCGACCAGCCGGAAGTTGTAGTCCGGGCGGTTGAAGGTCTCGGGCTTGCCGCGCACCACTTCGCGCCGGGCCTTCAGTTCCTTGGCCAATCGGTACAAAAATGATAGCGACCCACGTAGATTTGACGGGGGCTGAACGGCGTTTTCATCTGCAAGACCGGTGCTGGAGCCGGTGAGCCACGCGTCGGTGACGGCGGTGTCGAGCTTGTCGTGGCGCAGGTTCCAGGTGATGGGCACGCACTCCACGCGGGTCTCGGTTGCCCGGATGTCCAGGCTGGACTCGTCCAGTGTCACGTAGAGCGACAGGGCCGGGCAGTTGCGCCCTTCCTGCAAGGTGTAGCCCTGCACCACATCATCGGGCAGCATGGTGACCTTGTAGCCCGGCATGTAGACGGTGGATAGCCGCGTGCGCCCCACCTGGTCGATAGGACTGCCCGGCTGTACGGCAAGACCCGGCGCGGCAATGTGGATGCCTAGGGTGACCGTGCCCGTGCCCAGGCCCTGCACGGACAGGGCGTCGTCGATTTCGGTGGTGGCGGAATCGTCGATGGAAAACGCCTGCACGCTGGCCAGCGGCAAATCGGCCTCGGCAATAGTTGGGGCCTGCAGCGCCGGAAAGCCCGTGCCCTTGGGGAAGTTCTCGAACAGGAAACGTTTCCAGTGGAACTGGTAGGGCGAGCTGATGGCGCCAGCCTTCTGCAGCAAGGTCAGGGGCGGCGTCTGGGTGGTGCGGGCGGCTTCCACCACGGCCTTGTATTCCGGCGCGTTCTTGTCGGGCTTGAACAGGATTTTGTATAGCTGGTCCAGCACCGGCGCCGGACACTGGCCTGCACCCAGCTCGGCGGCCCATTGGCTGATCTGCTCGGCGATCTGGCGTTTCTTCTCAATGGCGGCCAGGGCCTGCGCGATTACCTCGGCGCTTGCCTTGCGAAAGCGTCCCTTGCCGGCGCGGCGAAAGTAATGGGGTGACTCGAACAGGCGAAACAGCATGGCCGCCTGCTCCAGCAGCGGTGCGTTGGCGGAAAAATAGTCCCGTGCCAGCTCGGCGAAGCCAAACTCGTCTTCAGGGGCAAATTCCCAGGCCATTTCCAGTTCGATGGTCTGGCTCAGCGCCTGGGCTTGGGCCATGAATTCGACCGGAGCTGGTTTCTCAAACTTGAGCAGCAGGTTGGCGGCCTTTACCTTGACCCGCTTGCCGCTGTCGAGTTCGACTTGGGATGAGGCTTCGGCCTCGGAAAGAATACGTCCGGCGAGGAATTTGCCGGCTTCGTCAAACAATGCAAACATAGCGTCGCATTCTCCCATGCGGTCCGTAAAGTTCGGAAAAAGCGTAGCTGTCTCCCATATTCATGGGATGCGAAGGGCTTTGCGCGCAGCTATCCTTGGGGATTACATGGCATGGTGCCGGTGGGGAGGCGTGAGCGTGTGGCGGGTGTTAGTTGTGGAAGACGTGGCAGAAATGCGGGAGTTCTTTGCTGCGTGCGTACGCCGTTGCCCCCAGCTTGAATTGGCTTCGGCCACCGGAACCGTGGCCGAAGCCAAAGCCTGGTTGGACCTGCATTGTGGCGAAACGGATGTGCTGCTCACGGACCTGGGGTTACCCGACGGCAGTGGCCTGGACGTCATTCGCTATGCCCGCCAATGCAACCCGGCTTGCGAGCCCCTGGTCATTTCCATGTTTGGCGATGAGGACAACGTTCTCGCGAGCATCGAAGCTGGCGCCCTGGGTTACATTCACAAGGACGCCGCCCCCGACGACATCGCCAACACCATCCTGGAAATGAAGGCCGGTGCCTCGCCCATCTCACCCATGATTGCGCGCCGGGTTCTTGCCAAATACCGGTTGTTGCAGGTCAACTCAACGGTAGCCCCCGTCGTCGCTGATGTTGTTGCTAGAAAAAACGAAGCAACTGACGGCGATTCGGAAATTCTGACCAAGCGTGAACGTGCTGTGCTGGAACTGGTGGCGCGTGGGTTTTCGTACGGCGAGATCGCTGAAAAGCAAGGGGTCACAATCCATACCGTGCAGACCCACATCAAGAACATTTACTACAAGCTGGCGGTGCATTCCAAGGTGGATGCCGTGCGGGAGGCCACGCGCATGGGGCTGCTGCCCCGTGGCGTTGGGCTGAACGGACCTTGATGCACGTCAACCGATTGGGTGGACGCGGGGTGCGGAGCTGGTGGTGGTGGCTAGTGGGCTGCCTGGTCCTGTGCACCACGGCGCGGGCCGAGGTCCGGACCTTGCGGGAGGCGCAAGTCACCGCCACGGTCAATGGCCAATCCGTTTCTCGACAGGTTGAATTGCCCTACCGCTGGGATCGGGAGCACCCCGGCGAGCAGGGGGAAGCCGTATTCAACTTCCAGTTTGACCTGCCCCGAGATACCGCGCCCATATGGGGTATCTACCTGCCACGCCTGGGTAATGCCTACGCTATCTGGCTCAACGGCACCTTGCTGCAGCAGCAGGGACAACTGTCTAGCGGCACGGACACCCTGCCAGAATTCAACGGCGACGATTTTGCCCGTGCACCGCGCTACATCACGGTCGACGCGGGGCACTTTGCCGCCACCAATCACCTGCGCATTCAAATTCGAGCTGACCGGGGCCGCCGCGGCGGCTTGTCGGCCGTGATCATCGGCCCGCAGGAGCAGGTCCTGCCGCTCTATACGCGCGACTATCGCTGGCGGGTGACGGGGTCGGTGCTGGTGGCGACCGTTTCCCTGGTGGTCGGCCTGATGGCGTTGGTGTTCTGGTTTGCACAGTCGCATGACCACACGGCAGCGCTGGATCGGCAGCGTGAACCCCTGTACCTGTTTGCCGCCCTGGCTCAGCTGTGCCTGACGCTGTCCGTGGTAGATGTCAAGATTGAGAGCCCGCCAATCCCCTGGCCTTGGTGGGGTGTGCTGCAGGTGCTTGCGTTGGGCATCTGGGCGTGCAGCATGGTGTTGGCCTGCATGGAAGTGGCTGGGTGGCGGCAGCGGCGTCTGGCCCAGAGGGTCTTGCGCTGGTTGCTGCTGTTGATGGTGATTTGTCCGTTTGCAGCCACGGCGGGTTTGGCTTATGGCTACCCCCTGGTGCTGACCGTTTGGTATGTAGTGTTCGGCGTGAGTTTGCTGGGCTTCGCGCTGGCCTTGCTGCGCCATGCCTGGCGCATGCCGGGCCTGGAACTTCGGGTGGTGGCGTTGGCAGCGGTGCTCAACGCCGCGGTCGCCCTGCGCGACATCTACGTGTTCCGTTTTGTGCCCGCCTATGCCGACAACACGCTGTTGCGTTATGCCTCGCTGGCTTTTCCATTGGCACTGGGCGTGATGATCTTCATACGCTTTCGCGATACCAGTGCGCAGTTGCGTGACCTGCTGCGCACCCTGTCCAGCCGGGTTTCGGAGCGCGAACGCGATCTGCGCACCAGTTACCAGCGCTTGGAAGTGCTGGCCCGTGAACAAGAGCGCGCGGCCGAACGTAGCCGCATCTTGCGCAACATGCACGACGGCGTTGGCGCCCACCTGAGTGCGGCCATTCGCCAGATGCAAACCCTTGGCTCCGGCCCGCACGATCCGGCCCACGCCGAGGTGCTGATGACCCTGCAGGATGCGCTGGACCATCTCAAGCTCAACATCGATGCCATGCACCTCGCACCGGGTGATGTCACCGCCTTGCTGGCCAACTTGCGTTATCGGCTGGAACCCCGGTTTTCCGCCATGGGCATCAGCATGGTCTGGGATGTGGACCTGCTGCCCGATTGCCCCCTGGATTCGAGTGCCATGCGCGAACTGCAGTTCATGTTGTTCGAGGCCTTGTCCAACGTCTTGCAGCACGCCCATGCCCGCACGTTGCGCATTGAAGGCCACGTCCGTGATGCACAGGTGGTGCTGCGGGTGGTGGACGATGGCCGCGGCTTCGATCCTGAAGGTGATGCACGCCGCGGAATGGCGTCCCTGCGCGAGCGCTCGGTAAGCATCGGAGCAGTGCTTCTGCTGCGCAGTCAGCCGGGTCAAACGGTGGTGGAAATTCGCCTGACGACCCGCAGCGCTGGATAATGTCGGCCCTGTATGGCCACTGTTTTTGAAAAGCCGTCTCTGTGGCGGCGCATCGCTCCTTGGTTTCATGGCTTTGACGGCCCCCTGGCCTTTGCCGTGTTTCTGTTGGCCTGTGCGGGTTTGCTCATCATGTATTCGTCGGGCCACGACTTTGGCGGGCGCTTCGAGGACCATGCCCGCAACATGCTCATAGCGGGCACCATCATGTTCGTGGTGGCGCAGATTCCACCTCAGCGCTTGATGGCCGCCGCCGTGCCGCTGTACGTCCTGGGTGTCACGCTGTTGGTGGCTGTAGCTCTTTTTGGCATAACCAAGAAAGGGGCGCGGCGCTGGTTGTATGTGGGTGTGACACAGGTCCAGCCCAGTGAGATTCTCAAGATCGCCATGCCGTTGATGCTGGCATGGTGGTTCCAGAAGCGCGAAGGCCAGTTGCGCCCGCTGGACTTTGGCGTGGCCGCGGTATTGCTGGCGGTGCCGGTGGCCTTGATCGTCAAGCAGCCGGATCTGGGCACCGCGTTGCTGATTCTCACGGCGGGCATGTCGGTGATCTTCTATGCGGGGATGAGCTGGAAACTGGTCATTCCACCGGTGCTGTTGGGTGTGGTCGGCGTGGCGCTTTTGGTAGCATTTGAGCCCAAGTTGTGTGCCGATGGGGTGCGTTGGCCGGTGTTGCACGACTACCAGCAGCAGCGCATTTGCACCCTGCTGGATCCCAGCCGCGACCCGTTGGGCAAAGGGTTCCATATCATCCAGGGCATGATTGCGATTGGTGCCGGTGGCGTGACCGGTATGGGGTTCATGAAAGGTACACAGACCCATCTGGAGTTCATTCCCGAGCGCACCACCGACTTCATCTTTGCGGCGTTCTCGGAAGAGTTTGGCTTGCTGGGCAACCTGGCTCTGATTGCAGCCTTTGCCTTCCTGATCCTGCGGGGCCTGGCCATTGCACTGGACGCACCTACCTTGTTTTCGCGTTTGCTGGCCGGCAGCGTCACCATGATCCTGTTCGCCTATGCGTTTGTGAACATGGGCATGGTCAGCGGCATCCTGCCCGTTGTGGGGGTGCCGTTGCCATTTATCAGCTACGGTGGCACCGCCATGGTGACCTTGGGGCTGGCCATCGGTATCCTGATGGCCATTGCCAACTCCAAGCGATTGGTGCAGTCCTGACTTTTGCGGGGTCTCGCCCTAGAATGCCCGCATGATTGCACGCGAACCCACCCTTGAGCGCCTGGACTTGGCGCAACGCCTGTTGTTGATGCCTTTTGGGCTGGACGAATCCCACCTGGGCCGAGCCTTGGCCGAGATCCGCGCCCACCGGGTGGATGACGCCGATCTGTATTTCCAGTACACCCGCTCCGAGGGCTGGAGCCTGGAAGAGGGCATAGTCAAGACGGGATCGTTCTCGATCGACCAGGGCGTCGGGGTGCGCGCTGTGGCGGGCGAGAAAACTGCGTTTGCCTATTCGGACGATATCTCTGAAGCTTCACTGCTGGATGCCGCCCGCACGGTGCGAACCATTGCCGCTGCAGGCCGCACCGATCGGGTGCGTGTTGCTGCAAGAAAGATAGCAAAATCGCGCTCCTTGTATGCAGGCATGGACCCCATCGCCACCCTGGACAGCGCTGCCAAGGTGGCTTTGCTGGGCCGCGTGGAGCAGCTTGCCCGTGCCAAGGATCCGCGTGTGGTGCAGGTCATGGCATCGCTGGCCGGGGAGTATGACGTGGTGCTGGTGGCCCGCGCAGACGGCACGCTGGCGGCCGATGTGCGGCCCCTGGTGCGCATGTCGGTTACGGTGATTGCCGAGCAGCAGGGGCGCCGCGAAATCGGTTCATCGGGGGGCGGTGGTCGACGGGGTATGGACTATTTCGACGGCGCCTGTATCGAAAAATACGTGAACGAAGCGGTGCATGCTGCACTGACCAATCTGGATGCACGCCCGGCCCCCGCTGGGGAAATGACGGTGGTGCTGGGGCCGGGCTGGCCCGGCATCCTGCTGCACGAGGCCATTGGCCACGGGTTGGAAGGTGATTTCAATCGCAAGGGCAGCAGCGCCTTTAGTGGCCGCGTGGGCCAGCGTGTGGCGGCCAAGGGCGTTACGGTGCTGGACGACGGTACCCTGTCTGAACGGCGCGGTTCGCTCAATGTGGACGACGAGGGCAACGCCACCCAGCGCACCGTGTTGATCGAAGACGGCATCCTCAAGGGGTACATGCAAGACAGCCTCAATGCGCGCTTGATGGGCGTCGCCGCCACTGGCAATGGCCGCCGAGAAAGTTACGCCCATGTCCCGATGCCGCGGATGACCAACACCTACATGCTCGGCGGCAACCACGACCCGCAGGAAATTGTCGCCAGCATCCAGAAAGGCCTGTACGCTGTCAACTTTGGTGGAGGCCAGGTGGACATCACGTCGGGCAAGTTCGTGTTTTCCGCCAGTGAGGCCTATTGGGTCGAAAACGGCCGCATTCTGTATCCCGTCAAGGGGGCGACGCTGGTGGGCAGCGGCCCCGAATGCCTCAAGCGTGTGCGCATGATTGGCAACGACATGCGTTTGGATAGCGGGGTCGGCACCTGCGGCAAGGATGGGCAAAGTGTGCCGGTCGGCGTGGGGCAACCCACGCTGCGCATCGACGGGCTGACAGTGGGCGGCACCGCCTGATGCCCAACGGGAAGCGCTGGCATGCAGACCCCTCCGCCCAGCATTCCCGGTGACTTGCCTGCGCATTCGCATCGGCCTTCTACGCAAGGGGGTGCAGCAACATTGGGGCGCTCGGACTGGCAATCGCAGTCTCCGACCCATGGTTTCCAGACCTTTGGTCAGTACAGCGAGTTCCTGCGCACTTCCGTTGCTGACGAAGAGTCCTTGCAAGTCGGCGAGAGCCTGCAGGCTCTGGCCGTACAAGTGGAGGCGCTGCTGGCGCTGCTACAGCGCCGGGGCACGCAGGGGCAGGCACTCTCGGTGGCACTGATCAACCTGCTGGGCGACCTGCGCGCGCACCGTGCGCTGCTGTTGGAGTTGAGCGATGACTGGCACCGCTTCTATGAGTTCGATGCCCATTTTGCGGCATTGAATCATTTTCGGCTGCAGGTCACCCAGTGGGCCATGGATGCGGCACCGCCCAGTTCGGGCGTGCCACCGCTGTCGGAGTTTGACCTGTCGGCCTGGCGCGTGCTGGGTGCGGGGTCGCTGTTGCTGGACGTGTACGACCAATCTGCCGCAGCAGTCGTGGAGGACGCGTCGGAGCGCCGACCACCGTCGCTCTGGGCGCGTTGGAAAGCCTGGTGGACGCGGCGCAAGGCCCGCAACCTCTTTGTGCGCAAAGGCGAGCGGCGCGGTCGGCGCGGACGTCGTCGCACCGATTGATCACCCGGCAACTGTGCTACAGTGCGGCCCATGCATTCGGTCTGTTTTTACTTTAGCTACTTTTGGTTCTCCAGCGCTTTTAGGCGGTAGAGAGATCAGAACGTACCTGAAACCCAGACGTCCCGAACCTCCCAAAGAAACCGCCGCAGCCCACGGCGGTTTTTTTTTGCTCCCGTTTGTCCATTCCCACAGGAACCACACCATGAACGCCAAGAACCTTGTTAATCCTGAAGCCTGGCAACCGCATGCGGCCCCCCAGACCGATCGCACCAGTCAGACCGACGACGAACGCATCCAGGACATCACCGTGCTGCCTCCGCCCGAGCACCTGATCCGCTTCTTTCCCATCCGTGGCACCCCGGTGGAAAAGCTGATTGCAGACACCCGCAAGCGCATCCACCGCATCATGGCGGGCAAGGATGACCGCTTGCTGGTTGTGATCGGCCCGTGTTCCATCCATGATCCGGCGGCGGCGCTGGACTATGCGCGCCGCCTCAAGGCCTTGCGCGAACAACACGCCGACACGCTGGAAATCGTGATGCGGGTGTACTTCGAAAAACCGCGCACCACGGTGGGCTGGAAGGGTCTCATTAACGACCCTTATCTGGATGAAAGCTTCCGTATTGACGAAGGTTTGCGGATTGCACGCCAGCTGCTGATCGAGATCAACCGCCTGGGCCTACCAGCGGGCAGTGAATTCCTGGACGTGATCTCTCCGCAGTACCTGGGCGACCTGATCGCCTGGGGCGCCATTGGTGCCCGCACCACCGAAAGTCAGGTGCACCGTGAGCTGGCTTCGGGGCTGTCGGCGCCCATTGGCTTCAAGAACGGAACCGACGGCAACATCAAGATTGCCACCGACGCCATTCAGGCCGCGGCAGTGGGCCATCACTTTCTATCGGTGCACAAGAACGGTCAGGTGGCCATCGTACAGACCAACGGCAACAAGGATTGCCACGTCATTCTGCGCGGTGGCAAGGCCCCCAACTACGATGCCGAAAGCGTGGCAGCGGCGTGTAAGGAACTGGAAAAGGCCAAACTGCCCGCCACCCTGATGGTGGACTGCAGCCACGCCAACAGCAGCAAGCAACATGAAAAACAGGTCGAAGTGGCACGCGAGATTGGCAAGCAGATTGCCGCCGGATCGCGCAGCGTGTTCGGCATCATGGTGGAAAGCCATCTGGTAGGCGGGGCACAAAAGTTCACCCCTGGCAAGGATGACGCGGCGCAATTGCAATATGGCTGCAGCATCACCGATGCCTGCCTGGGATGGGATGCATCCGCCGGGTTGCTGGCGGAACTGGCCGACGCCGTGCAGGCGCGACGCCAGCGCTAGTTCAGACAACCGGGGCGCTGGGTGCCGCCAGCTGGGCGTGCACCCATGCCTTGGCCTCGGGTAGCGTTTCAAAGCATGCAAATGGGCGTCCAATGGCTTCGTAGATGCGCCGGTAATGCCCCTCCATGATGCGTCCGCCTTCCACATCGGGCCCAAAAACAAACGCCGTTGCAACGGACTGCAGTTCGGGTGGTTTGGGCGCTTTCATCAACGCGGTGTAGCGTGCAAGCCCTTCGGGCGACGTCATGGCACTGACGCGGAATTGGGCAATGCTGCCCCAGGGGCGCCCGGTGCGGGGCAAGTCGCGCAGGAAACCCATTTGGGCAATCGCCATGGCATCCAGCGTCTCGACGTTGAATGGTCCCACTGCGTCGTAGATCAGAATGTCGTCATCCATGTACATGTCGATGCGACCGTGCTGGCGAAACGGCGCAACGTCAACGTTGGCGGTACTGCTGGACAGCGAGAAACGTGCAGTCATGGGAGGGACATGGCCTCGAAGGGGAAACGTGCGTCAGGCCATCTTACAACCACTATGGCCTGAACAAAAAGCTGGGGTCTACCCCTATGCACTGGACCCCGGCGTGGTCGCTATGGGCAATTACTGTGAGTTGATGCTGATGCCGCCCAAACCGGCCACCACATATTGCGAAAAGCCGTACAGGATGGCGTACAGGTCGGCACTGGTGCCGCTGCTGCGCACGGTCCAGCTTGTGGCGTCGGCGCTGGTGCTTACGGTGCCGCCCTTGCCCACGGCAAGCACCTGGTAGTAGTAGCCACTGACAGCCGTTAGATCGGTGCTGGTTCCTGCGTTGTACGTGCTCCAGGTTGCACCGCCGTCGGTGCTGCGTACCACGGTTCCCGCATTGCCCACGGCAACAATGTTGTACAGCGTGGAGATTTGTACTGCGACGGCGTTCAAGTCCACGCTGACGCCGGCATTCACGGCCGTCCAGGTGGCCGCGTCGGAGCTCGTCAGCACGGTG
Organism: Rhodoferax sp.; assembly: GCA_046348185.1. Taxonomy (GTDB): domain Bacteria; phylum Pseudomonadota; class Gammaproteobacteria; order Burkholderiales; family Burkholderiaceae_C; genus Allorhodoferax. The sequence continues at coordinate 137,216 of JAXMER010000015.1, forward strand.
CCGCCCGCGCCCACGGCCACCCATTTGCCCGCGCTGGAATAGGTGACCCCATACAGGTTCTGGCTTGTGGGCGAGGCTACGGTGGCCCAGTTCACGCCATCGGTGGAGGATCGAATGGTGCCACTGTCGCCCACCGTCACCACGGTGGTGCCGTTGGAAGCCAGGGCATTGAGGTTGGCGGTGGTATTGGAAGCCACGCCTGCCCAGTTGGACAGATCGGTGGAGTAGTAAATGACGCCACCCATGCCTACCGTCACATATTTGCTCAGCGTGTAGGTGACGGCGCGCAGGGTGTTTGCCGTTGGACCCGCAAAACTGGTCCAGGAGATGCCGTCCACGCTCTTGGCCATCTGACCCGCATCACCCACCCCCAGGTAGTAGAAAGCGCTATCGGCACTGCTTTGCCCATATGCCAAGCTGCGCTTGGTTTGCGCACCCATGGAACCACCGAAGTTCCAGGTGCCACCAGGCGGGCGCGGGGTGACCGTTACCGAGGCCGTGCCAGCGCCGCCAGGGCCGTCGCCGGTGCGCCCGTTCATGGCGAAGGTGTAGGGGTAGTTGTTGACCAGCCCCGTCAGAACATAAGGCGACGAGACGTTCATGAGGGCCTTGGCCCCCGGAATGGTGATGAAGTCGGTGGTGGAAATCTTGCTGCCTGGCGCGTAGAACAGCCAGTACTTCACGTTGGGGTCGGCATTCCAGGTGACAGTCACCTTGCCATCGCCGGGCGTCACCGTGATGCCGCCGCTTGGAGGCGCCGCCTTGTCACCCGAACCGCCGCAAGCTGCTACCAGCACGGTTACCAAGAAAACGGCCAGGATCTGCCGCAGTGCATGCAAAGTCATGAATCACTACCCCAAAGAAGTCGATCAGCGATTTTACGCGGCACGCCACTACACCCAGGCGCACTCGCAGGTAAAGTGGCGAAGGAACTTGGGCTGCTTGGTGATTCTCACACCGCGGATGCTGGCTGCCTTTTCCTTCACTTCGGCAATCACCTCGGCGGCGTAGTCGAAGTGGCTCTGTGTGTACATGCGCCGCGGAAAGGCCAGGCGCACCAGTTCCATGCTGTGAAAGGTTTCCACGCCCGAATCCAGGCGCTTGCCGAACATCACCGAACCGATTTCCACGCCGCGGATGCCGCCTTCCAGGTACAGCGCGTTGCACAGCGCCCAGGCGGGGTAATGCTCTACCGGCATGTTGGGTAGCACCGTCTTGGCGTCGATGTAGACGGCGTGGCCGCCCGTGGGCTTGACGAAGCTCACGTCGGCTGCTTCCAGGCGCTCGCCCAGGTACTCGGCGGTGCGCAGGCGGTAGCGCAGGTAGTCTTCCTCCATGCCTTCCTCCAGGCCTACGGCCAGGGCTTCCAGATCGCGACCGGCCATGCCGCCGTAGGTGGGGAAACCTTCCATCATGATCAGGCCGTTGCGCACGGCGTCCAACCATTCTTCGCTCCGCAGCACGATGAAGCCGCCGATGTTGACCATGCCGTCCTTCTTGGCGCTCATGGTGGCGCCGTCGGCGTAGGAGAACATTTCCTTGACGATGTCCTTGATGGAGGTGTTCTCATAGCCCGGCTCGCGCATCTTGATGAACATGGCGTTCTCCGAGAAGCGGCATACGTCCATGATGAAGGGCTTGCCGTATTTCTTCAGCAACGCGGCGTAGGCGCGGATGTTGGCCATCGACACGGGCTGGCCACCGCCGGTGTTGTTGGTCACGGTGATCATGCCGAACGGAATGCGGTGGCCTTCCTTTTGCAGCACGGCTTCGACGCGTTCCAGGTCAATGTTGCCCTTGAAGGGGTAGACCAGCGAGGGTTGCAAGCCTTCGGCGATCACCAGGTCCACGGCCTCCACGCCCATGTACTCCAGGTTGCCTCGGGTGGTGTCGAAGTGGCAATTGTTGGGCACTAGGTCGCCTTGTTTGCACACGGCGCTGAACAGCACCTTCTCGGCAGCACGGCCCTGGTGGGTGGGCACGAAGTACTGCATACCGGTGATGTCCTGGATGACTTTTTCCAGTCGGTAGAAGCTGCGCGCACCGGCGTAGCTCTCGTCGCCCTCCATGATGGCGCCCCACTGCTTGGAGGACATGGCGCCGGTGCCGGAATCGGTCAGCCAGTCGATCAGCACGTCTTCGGCGCGCAGCTTGAAGACGTTGAGTTTGGCCTCTTCGAGCAGGCGTTCGCGCTCGGCGCGCGTGGTCATGCGAATGGGTTCGATGCTCTTGATGCGGAAGGGTTCGATGAGGGTTTTGGGCATGGTGATCTCTGCGAGTTTTTCAAAGCCGCAAAGGTAGCACCGCAAAAATGGGCGTGGTGTCGGTTAATACCAACACTTAACGGGTTGGTCTTTGATTAGGTAGCCGTCAAAGACATCTCTCCGTGTTGCCAGCAGTCAATTGGCAAGCTTTGCCATCTGTTAGCTCCGCACACCAAGTGAGCCATTTTCCAATCCACATTTGAGCTGTTGAAATGACGGTCAAACTGCTGGCGGGATTGTGGACAAGTTTCCATCTTGCCTATGTCCTTTCAGGATTTTGGGGCGAATTCAGGAACACCATTAACGGGTAGTTTCTTATTCGGGTCGGTCCAGCTTGGTCGACAGCAGGATGGTGGAAAACGTGTCCGTCACGCCCTGCACGGCGCGGATGCGGTCGATCACCCCGTCCAATTCGGCGGTGGTGTCGGTCAGCAGCATGGCGCACAGGTCATAGCGACCGCTTACCGAGTACAGCTTGGTGATCTCGTGGCGCTTGGCCAACTCGCGTACCACGCTGGGCTCGTGGCGCGATTCGATGGAGATCAGCACCATGGCGCGGATGGCGTTGGGGCCTCGCGTGCTGCTCACGCCCACGGTGTAGCCGGTGATGACCCCGGCGTCTTCCAGCGCCTTCAGGCGCAGCTGGGCCGTAGAGCGTGCGCACCCCAGCGCCTTGGCCAGGCTCACCAGGGGCAGACGCGCATTCACCTTGAGCAGTTCGATCAGCCGGTGATCCAGCGCATCCAGATTGGGTTTGGGGAGCGTTTCATTCATATTGACTCAATAGTTTTCACATTGAATTTTATTGGCAAATAAAATCAGTCACTTTGCTTGTTTTTGTCGGCGCCATGCATCAATAGACTTCCTACACCAACCCAGTGCGCAGGCTTTTCTCCCTGCCACCCCACCGCGCCGGAGGCTGCCATGCTGCAAAAAGTCGACTTCAACCACTCCCCGAAAAAATTCCAGACCTGGGACGAACTCCAGGCCTATGACCCCAAGAGCGAGTCCTGGCAGAAACAGTTTGCCCGCCGCTACACGCACCACAGCGAACTCATGGGCGTGCTGAACAAGGTGGAAGACGTGGACAGCACCGTGTACTCCAAGTTCGCCATTGCGGTGACGCCCTACATGGCACAGCTGATGGACCGCGATGACCCGAACTGCCCGATCCGCCTGCAGTACCTGCCCTCGTTCCACGAACAGACCAAACCCGGTTTCGCCACCATGCTCGACCAGCTCGGCGAAGAAGGCGATACCATTCCCGGCACCAGCATCGTGCACCGCTATCCCCGCCGCGTGCTGTTCCTGGTGAGCAATACCTGCGCCACGCTGTGCCGCTTCTGCACCCGCAAGCGCATGGTGAGCCAGCCTTCCGGCTCGGTGCACAAGGACGAGATCGAAGCCTCGATCGACTACATCGCCAACAACAAGAACATCGAAGACGTGCTGCTCTCGGGTGGCGATCCGCTGACCTTCACCGACGAGCGACTGGACGAGATCCTGGGCCAGATCCGCAGCCGCGCCCCCCACGTGCGCTTCCTGCGCATGGGCTCGCGCATGGTGGTGCAGCTGCCCACCCGCATCACGCCCGAGCTGTGTGCAGTGCTGGAAAAGCACCGCGTGCAGATGGTCAACATCCACATCAACCACCCCAAGGAAATCACCCCGCTGCTGCGTGAACGCGTGAAGATGATCCAGAAGGCTGGCGTGATGATGGGCCTGCAGACGGTGTGCCTCAAGGGCGTGAACGACAGCGTGGAAGTGATGCGCGAGCTGTTCATGCAGACCATCGAGATGGGCGTGCGGCCCTACTACGTGTACTCCACCGACATGGTGGAAGGCGCCCACCACTTCATCGTGCCGCACCGGCGCATGCTCGAACTCTACGAAGGCCTGCGCGGCTGGATCAGCGGACCCGCAGTGCCCACTTTCATCGTCGACGGCCTGGGCGGCCTGGGCAAGCTGCCCATCATCCCGACCTACGTGCGTGAGGAAGCCCTGCCGGATGGCAGCGGCACCACCGTCAAGTGCCGCAACTACGCCGGGAAGACCGTGGAGATGCCGGGCCTGGGTCAGGACTTCGCCCTGCCTAGCGTGAGCAACTGATGGGGGCCCCTATGCAACACGGCTGCCCCTACGGTACCCACCGCGTGCTCGAACCGAAAGGCGTGCTGCCCCAGCCCGCCTGGAAGATCGACAACAGCATGGCACTGTGGGACAACGAGATCCTGATCGATGTTGATGCCCTGAACATCGACGCGGCCAGCTTCACGCAGATCAAGAAGGCTGCCGAGAACGACCCGGCACGCATCGAGGCCGCCATTCTCGACATCGTGACCCAGCGCGGCAAGCACCACAACCCGGTCACCGGCTCGGGCGGCATGCTCATTGGCCGTGTCGCCGCCATCGGAGCCGCCCTGCAGGGCAAGACCGATTTGCAGGTGGGCGACAAGATCGCCACCCTGGTGTCGCTGTCGTTGACCCCGCTGAAAATTGAGCGCATCAAGGCGCTGCATCTGGCGCAGGACCAGGTGGAGATCGACGGCCAGGCCATCCTGTTCGAGAGCGGCCTGTACGCCAAGCTGCCGGCCGACATTCCTGAGAAGGTGGCGCTGGCCATTCTGGACGTGGCTGGCGCCCCGGCCCAGACCGCGCGCCTGGTACGCCCCGGCGACACCGTGGTGGTGGTGGGTGGTGGCGGCAAGTCAGGCACGCTGTGCGTGTACGAGGCCAAGAAGCGCGCGGGCCCGGCAGGCTGCGTCATTGGCGTCTCGCCTTTCGCCAAGGACTGCGAGCGCATGAAGGAGCTAGGCTGGGTGAACCACGCGCTGCAGGTGGACGCCACCGATGCCGTGGCCGTGATGCGCGCCATTGCCGAAGTCACCCAGGGCCGCATGGCCGATGTGGTCATCAACTGCGTCAACATCCAGCACACCGAGATGGGCTCGATCCTGGCCACGCGCCAGCGCGGCACGGTGTACTTCTTCTCCATGGCCACGAGCTTCACGGCCGCGGCCCTGGGTGCCGAAGGCGTGGGACGGGACGTGGACATGATCGTGGGCAACGGCTACGCCAAGGACCATGCGGTCTACGCGCTGGAGCTGCTGCGCGAGTCGCCGCGGTTGCGCACGCTGTTTGAAACGCTCTACGTGTGAGCCACACCGCCATGCTCGCTCCCGCCCGCCCGACGCCGCCTGTCCTGCACGCCAGCCCCCTGTGGGCCAATGTGCAGCGCTTGGGCCTGCGCACCGTGGCGGTGATGGGCATGACCAAGAACACCGGCAAGACGGTGTCGCTCAACCACCTGCTGGAACAAGCGCAGCTAGCCCACGTGGCCGTGGGCCTGACCTCCATCGGCCGCGACGGTGAAGAGCGCGACCAGGTGTTCTCCATCCCCAAGCCACCCGTCCTGGTGACGCCCGGTTGCCTGGTGGCCACCGCACGCGACACGCTGTTGCGTGCCAAGGTGCGCACCCGGCTGCTGGGCGGCACGGGCATCGAGAGCCCCATGGGGGAGATCGTGCTGGTCAAGGCCCTGGACGGCGGTGAGATGGAAGTGGCCGGTGCCTCGCGCAGCCACGACCAGCACCGCGTCATCGCGCTGCTGCGCCAGTGCGGTGCCGAGTTGGTGCTGCTCGACGGCGCGCTGGGCCGCAGCCACCATGCCTCCCCGGCCATTGCCGACGGGGTGGTGCTGGCGACGGGAGCCGCCATCGGCGGTGGCGTGCAGGACGTGCTGCGCAAGACGCGCGACCGCCTGGCCATTCTGGGCATCGCACAGGCCGACACCGCGCTGGCCGCGCAAGTAGCACCAGCCTTCGACTGCGGCGGCGTGGGTGCCTGGGATGCCGAGGGCCACCCCTTGTGGATAGAGGCCGTGGCCACGCTCAACGCCGCCCCGCGCCTGCTGCAGCTCATGGGTACGCCCGTGCGCACCATCGCGGTCTCCGGCGCCGTGGCGCGGCGCCTGTGGCTCGCCCTCACGGTGCTGCTGCAGTCCCACCCGGGATTGACCCTGGTAGTGGCCGACGGCACCAAGCTCTTCATCGATGCCGTGGACCTGGCGCAGTTCGAACGCGAGGGCGGCCGCGTATGCGCGCTGCGCGCCATCCGCATGGCCGGCATCACCCTGAATCCCTTTTCCCCGTTCGGTGGCAGCTTCGACGCCCACGAGTTCCTGGCCGAGGCGCGCAGCGCCTGGCCCGAGCACGTGGTCAGCGACGTGCTGCTCCAACCCTGATTCCGACTGAAAACACCATGGCACAACTCCAACTCGACGCCGCCCAGATCGACCGCGCCCGCACCAGCGCCCGCGCCATCGCGCGCCAGGTGTTTGACACCATGAACCGCCGCACCACCACCACCGTGGAGCGCGCCACCGTGCGCCTGCTGGGCGTGGACGGTGTGGACGAAAACCAGATTCCCCTGCCCAACCGCCTGGTGGACCACTTGCGCGAACAGGGCCTGCTGGGCCTGGGCGCCGCCCCGGTGCTGGCCGCCGCCATGGCCACGCACGGCCTCAGCGCGCAAGCGGTGGCCGAGCGCGTGGCCCAGGGCACGCTGGTGCTGCAGCGCCCCGCCAACCTGGAGGCTGCACGCACCCAGGCCCGCACCTTGGCCCAGGCCATGTGCGAACGCATTGCCGCCAACCGCGCCCAGCGCGACCACTTCTTGAAGACCCAGGGCGAAGGCAAGGCCCCCTGGCTGTACCTCATCGTCGCCACGGGCAACATCTACGAGGACATCAAGCAGGCCCGCGCCGCCGCCGAGCAGGGTGCCGACATCATTGCCGTGATCCGCTCCACCGGCCAGAGCCTGCTCGACTACGTGCCCTTCGGTGCCACCACCGAAGGCTTTGGCGGCACCTATGCCACGCAGGAGAACTTCCGCCTCATGCGCGCCGCGCTGGACGAGGTGGGGCAGAAGATCGGACGCTACATCCGCCTGACCAACTACTGCTCGGGCCTGTGCATGCCCGAGATCGCCGCCATGGGCGCCATGGAGCGCCTGGACATGATGCTCAACGACTCGATGTACGGCATCATCTTCCGCGACATCAACATGCAGCGCACGTTTGTCGACCAGTTCTTCTCGCGCATGGTCAACGCCTATGCCGGCATCATCATCAACACCGGAGAGGACAACTACCTCACCACGGCCGACGCGGTGGAAGCGGCCCACACGGTGCTGGCTTCGGATCTCATCAACGAGCAGTTTGCCTATATCTCCGGTCTGGAGCCCTGGCAGATGGGCCTGGGCCATGCCTTCGAGATCAACCCCGAGCTGGAGAACGGTTTCCTGTGGGAACTGGCCCACGCCCAGTTGATCCGCCAGGTGTTCCCCGAGGCGAACCTGAAGTACATGCCGCCGACCAAGTTCATGACCGGCAACATCTTCAAGGGCCATGTGCAGGACGCACTGTTCAACACCGTGTCGGTGCTGACGCAGCAGAACATCCACCTGCTGGGCATGATGACCGAGGCCATCCACACCCCCTTCATCCAGGACCGCTTCCTGTCGGTGCAGAACGCCAAGTACGTGTTCAGCACCATGCGCGACCTGCACGCCGAAATCCAGTTCACCCCGGGCGGCCAGATCGAACGCCGCGCCCAGCAAGTGCTGCAGGAAACGGTGGACATCCTGGCCGAGATCGAACGCACCGGCTTGCCGGCCGCGATTGCCAAGGGCACCTTTGCCGACATTTCGCGAACGCTGACCGGCGGCAAGGGTCTGGACGGCGTGCTCGACAAGGACGCCGACTACTACAACCCGTTCCCTGAATTGATGTTGCCCCAGAGCGTGCAAGGAGCTACAGCATGAGCAATCACGACCTCCACCACGAAGAGCACACCCCGCGCTGGATCAAACCCTACGGCGATACCCACGACGACGGGCGGGTACAACTCTCCTTTACCCTGCCGGTGGCGCTGGACGAGAACAGCAAGGAAGCGGCGCGCCAGATGGCGCTGCAGATGGGCCTGGAAGAACCCTCGGTCGTGCACAGCGAGGACATGGGCCAGGGCTTTTCCTTCTACGTCGTCTACGGCCAGTGCAAGCACCGCGTGGACATGGCGCGCATCAAGGTGGCCAAGCCTGAGTTCGAGGTGCTGGACAAGGACGCGATCAACGAGCGCATCAAGGACCAAATGGGGCGCAAGCTGGTGGTGGTGGGCGCCTGCATCGAGACCGACGCCCATACCGTGGGCATCGATGCCATCATGAACATGAAGGGCTTCAACGGCCACAAGGGGCTGGAGAGCTACCACGAGGTGCGCGCCATCAACATGGGCGCACAGGTGGACTCGGAAGACCTGGTGGCCCGTGCCATCGAGGAACAGGCCGACGTGATCCTGGTGTCGCAGGTGGTGACGCAGAAGAACATCCACCTCGACAACCTCACGCGCCTGTCCGACCTGCTCGAAGCCGAAGGCCTGCGCGAACGCGTAATCCTCGTCGTGGGCGGCCCGCGCATCAGCCACGAACTGGCCAAGGAGCTGGGCTACGACGCGGGCTTCGGCCCCGGCAGCTACGCCGAGAACGTGGCCTCGTTCGCCATCGACGAATGGATCAAGCGCAAGGCCGCCTGACGCAACCTACAAGGAACACCCCATGAACGACACCTCTTCCATCACCAGCATGATCCGCCTGCGCATGGGTTCGCACGACGCCCACTACGCCGGCGACCTGGTGGACGGCGCCAAGATGCTGCAACTCTTCGGCGACGTGGCCACCGAGCTGCTGATCCGCAGCGACGGCGACGAAGGCCTGTTCGTGGCCTACGACAAGGTCGAATTCCTGGCCCCGGTGCGCGCCGGCGACTACATCGAGGCCGTGGGCACCATTACCCGGCTGGGCAAGACCTCGCGCGCCATGACCTTCGAGGCGCGCAAGGTCATCACCGCTGCCAACATCTCCGGCCAGCCTTCCGCCTGCGACGTACTGGACCCACCCGTGGTGGTGTGCCGCGCCAGCGGCACCTGCGTGGTGCCGGCCGAATGCCAGCGCGGAGCGCTGTCCCAGGCACACTAAGGAATTGGCCATGACACCCCTGATCATCACCGCCGCCCTGACCGGTGCCGAGGTCACGCGCGCACAGCAACCGGCCTTGCCGATCACGCCCGAAGAGATTGGCGTGGCTGCGGCCGAATGCGCTGCAGCCGGTGCCAGCATCGTCCATGTGCACGGCCGCCTGGCCGACGGTACGCCAACACAGGACCGGGAGGTCTACCGGAGAATCATCGCCGAGGTCAAGAAACGTTGCGACGTGATCGTGCAGGTCAGCACCGGGGGCGCCGTGGGCATGACCCCGCAGGAACGCCTGGCCCCGGTGACGCTGAAGCCCGAGATGGCCACGCTGTCCATGGGCTCGGTGAACTTCGGTGGCGACGTGTTCGTGAACCACCCGGCCGACATGGAAGTGTTCGCACGCGAAATCCGCGCCCAAGGCGTGAAGGCCGAGCTGGAAATCTTCGACAGCGGCATGCTGCACACCGCCAAGCGCTGGCTGGCCAAGGGCCTGCTCGACGCTCCGGCGCATTTCGACCTGGTGCTGGGTGTGCCCGGCGCCATGCCCGGAACGCCGAAGGCGCTGTTGTACCTGTTGGGCGAACTCCCACCCGATGCAACCTGGACCGTCGCCGGCATTGGCGCAGCCCAGTTACCGCTGGCCGTGCAGGCCATCGTGCTCGGCGGCCACGTGCGCGTGGGCTTCGAGGACAACGTGTACTACCGCAAAGGCGAACTCGCCAGCAGCAATGCCCAGCTGGTGGCACGCATCGCCCGGCTGGCCCAGGAGCTGGAGCGGCCAGTGGCCACGCCCAACGAAGCCCGTGCGCTGCTGGGCATCCGCTAACCCCCTTTCCATCCCGCGCGTTTGCATCCTTTCCGCCCATGTCCCGCGTGAACGCCAATCTTCTGCTGGTGCTGGTCGCTCTTATTTGGGGATCCGCCTTTGTCGGCCAGAACCTGGCCATGGCGCACATCGGTCCGCTGATGTTCACCGGCGTGCGCTTCCTGATCGGTGCCCTGGTGGTCGCGCCGCTGGTCTGGTTCGAATGGCGCAGCCTGCGCCGACGCAGCGCCCGTCCGGGACGCGGCGATGCCCTGCGGATTCTGGGCCTGGGCACCCTGCTCACGCTGGGCGCGATCATGCAGCAGATCGGCATCACCCGCACCAGCGTCACCAACGCTGGTTTCCTGACTGCGCTCTACGTGCCCCTGGTGCCGTTGCTGGGCTGGCTGTTGTTGCGTCAGTGGCCACATTGGTCAGTTTGGCCCGGTGCCCTGGCCTGCCTGGGCGGCGCCTACCTACTGTCGGGTGCCGAACTCGCCGCCATCGGCAATGGCGACCTGTGGATCATCGCATCAACCCTGCCCTGGGCCTTGCACGTGCTTGTGATCGGCCGTGTAGCCGACCGCATGAACGCGCCGTTTCTCGTGGCCTGCGGGCAATTCACCATCTGTGGTGTGCTGACACTGGCGTGGGCGTTAGCGTTTGAACCTGCGCACTGGAGTGACTTGCATGCCGCCGCCGGGGCAATAGCCTATACCGGCGTGCTGTCGGTGGGCGTTGCTTATACGGCGCAGGTGGTGGCCCAGCGCTACGCCCACGCGAGCGATGCGGCCATCGTGCTGTCGGCCGAAACCTTGTTTGCCGCCGCCTTCGGCTATCTGCTGATGGGCGATCGCCTCAACGCCGCCGGTTTGGCCGGCAGCGCCCTCATTTTCGCCAGCATCGTGGGGGTGCAACTGTTGCCCCTTCTGCGCCGATCGGTGCCTGCCTGATAACGGAGTGAGCTTGAACTATCCGCTGCGCCTCAGGGCATGATCTCGACGTACTCGTAAACTTCGCAATCAGTAATTTGGCGGCGCACGGGCAGGCTGGCGCGTTCAAACCAGGCCTGGGGGTTGCGCTTGTCGATTTCGCGGCCCATGAAGCGGACCAGTTCGCAAATCGGCTCGACCACATTGGTGCGGTAGCGCAGGTCGTTCTTCTCGTAGCCCAGGTACATGTTCTTCATACAGTTGCCACGGCACCAGTCGTAGGCTTCGCAGCTCTGGCAGGGCATGTTGGCGGTTTGCTGCAACGGGCTTTTCTTGAGCCAGTTGGTCTTGACGTCGCCCATCTTCATGTGGTGCGCGTACATCATGTCCGGGCAGGGGTAGATCTCGCCGTTGGGCATGACGTTGAGCAAATGGGTGGACACACGGCACTGTGTGGCCCCGGCGTACAACTCGCGGCCCCGGTGGGGAAAGAGCTTGTTGCGCACCATGCCCATGACCGGGATGAGCGGGTAGAGTGCATCGGTGTGTGCAAAGAACTTGTCCAGCAGCTGCACCAGCACGGCCTTGCGCTTGTCCAGCGAGTCGCCCGCATACATTTCGTCGGCCACGAACTGCCAGTACAGGTAGTCAAACGGGGTGTCGTCGGCCAACAGGCTGTCGAGTTCTTCAAAGCTGGTGTCGGGATTGCCCCAGGTCACGCGCGCGGTCACGCTGCCGCCGATGTGTTCGCGCACTTCGCGCAGGTTCTTGGTGACCTGGCGGTAGATGCCCTTGCCGCGGTAGCCGTCGGTGGTGGACTCGCCGCCGTCGATGGATGCCAGCACGTTGGAGAGCCGGTTGAGCGACCAGGTGGGTAGGTTGTCGATCAGCGTGGCATTGGTCTGCAGCTGAAAGCGAAAGCGCGGAAAGCGCTCCATCACTTCGAGCATGAGTGCTTTGTTGAGCGTGGGCTCGCCGCCGTAGAAAGTGACGTAGACCTCCTTGCCCTGCAGGTGCTTGTCCACAAATGCGGCCAGCTGTTCGATGTCGTATTCCACATGCACCTGCGAGCCCAAGACCTCGCCCACGCCCAATGAGCAGTAGCTGCATTTCAGGTTGCACTTGAGGGTGGTGAGCAGCTGCAGCTCGACGCGCCCGCCGACGATCGGGTCGGGGTCAGACTGCGGGGCTGCAGTCGCGGGCGCCTTGGGATAGAACTGAACGGGACTCGGGTTTTGCATGGTGGTGAAAAGGGTAGGGCGGCGTAGCGCCCGGTTGGACAAGGCCGCCAAGCGCACGGGGCGCGCTTGGCGGCGGGGCAGGATCATACGGCCCGGTGCCCACACAGGGTCTAACTCCGGGCGGGTATTTGCAGGTTTCTTGATCCAATCGGCATGGATGCATGCAAAAACCCCATTTCAGACCTTGGCAGGCCCGAAATGGGGTTTTCGGCGGGAGGCGCGGTCGTAACGGCGGAAATCTACTTAAATTGGCCGTTAGCCCCCGTAATATCTTGCGATTCAGCTATGAAACTAATAGCATCAAGCGCGCTGGAGCTTGCTGGGGTTTTGCTCGACATCAAGGCGTGACCCGGACAGCAGACGCAGGGCGAACCATGCCAGCGTGAGGGTACCCAGTGCAAACACAACGTCGCCGGGTACACGCAGCCAGACCAGGGTTTCCATGAAACCCGAGTGCACGACCTCGGCCGAGCGGGCAAACCACAGCCCGTGGGCAACGCTGGCCCAGGCCTGGTAGATACCCGCTGGAACGAGCGAGATGAACACCATCATCGCCAGCCCTACGTTGAGCAGCCAGAACGTCGCGCCCAACAGGCGGTCCGACCAGGCACCCAGGGGCGAAAGGCCGCGCAGGCAAAACAGCATCAGGCCGATGCCCAGCATGCCGTACACGCCAAACAGTGCGGCGTGGCCATGGGCCGCCGTCATGTTCAGGCCCTGCATGTAGTACAGCGCCAGTGGCGTGTTGATGGAAAAGCCCAGCAGGCCTGCACCGACCGTGTTCCAGAAGCCCACGGCGATGAAACACAGGATGGCCCAGCGGTACGACTGCACCCAGGGCGCAGCCTTGGAACGCTGGTAGTTGCGCCACGCTTCCATGCCCAACAGGGCCAGGGGCACCACCTCCAGGGCGGAGAACATCGCGCCGATGGCGATCACGAACGTCGGCGTGCCGGTAAAGTACAGATGGTGCAGGGTGCCCAGGATGCCGCCAAACAGGAAAACGATGGTCTCCAGGATGATGGCGCTGTTGGCGGTAGCCGCGCGGATCAGGCCCAGGCGCGTAAAGAGCAGGGCAATCACGGCGGTCGCAAACACCTCGAAGAAGCCTTCCACCCACAGGTGCACCAGCCACCAGCGCCAGTACTCGATCATGGCGTAGTGGGTGTGGCGGCCCCAGGTGAGCGAGGTGGCATAGAAGCCGCCAATGCACAGCGCCGACAGGAACACCATCGCAATCAGACCGCGGCTTTCAGAGGGCTTGCGTAGCGCGGGCATCAGGCCCCGGCCCAGCAGGAACACCCAGAACAGCAAGCCTACGAACAGCAGGACTTGCCAGACGCGGCCCATGCTGGTGAACTCCAGGCCCTGGTTACCGATCCAGAAGGCAAAGTCACTGCCGCGGTGCTGTAGGCTGCCTAGCCAACCCATGGCGGTGGAGCCCACCACGATGAACAGCAGCGCGTAAAACAGCACGTCCACGCCCAGTTTCTGGTACTTGGGCTCCACACCGGAAATGGCTGGGGCAATGTACAAGCCGGTGGCCAGCCAGGCCGTGGCGATCCACAACACCGCAAACTGGGTGTGAATCGTGCGGCTGACGACAAAGGGCAGGAACTGCGCCAACGGCAGACCAAAGAAACTCTGACCCTCCACGGCATAGTGCGCGGTTATCACACCCATCCCGATCTGGGCCAGGATCAGACCGATCACCACATAGAAATACTTGCGGGTGGCGCGCATCGACGGCGTGGGCTGCAGCGTGAACAGCGGGTCAGCTTTCGGAGGAGTCGGGTCGGCTTCTTCGTGACCACGTGCATGGACGAAAACCATGGCGGCAATGGCGCCAATCATCAGGATCACGCTGGCGATCGACCAGATGCCGGTGCCCGCCGTCGGCGTGTTGCCCACCAGTGGCTCGTGCGGCCAGTTGCTGGTGTAGCTCAGGCCGGGTTCACCGGGGCGGTCTGCAGCAGCAGCCCAGGCCGACCAGAACACAAACCCCGCCAGTGCCTGGCGATCCTCGGCGTTGGGCAGCACGCCGGACTGCATCGCATACTGTTCGCGCAGCCGATCCAGGGCAGCATCGTCGCCAAACAATGCGCGGTAGTGGTCGGCCACTTGTTGCACCGCTTGCGCACGTGCAGGCGACAACCGCAGGGTGCCGCTGGCTGCGTCGAACGTGTTGCGCCGCATTTCGGCTAGCGTGCGGGCCTGAACCACGGCCTGCTGCTCGGGCTGCAAGTCGCCGAAGTCGCGACCGAAGTCCTGCTGGGCCCAGATCTCGCGCAGTGCCACAGTCTCACGGTGCAGCCAGTCGGCCGACCAGTCGGGGGCCACGTAACTGCCATGACCCCAGACCGAACCGAGCTGCTGGCCACCCGAGGCCAGCCAGGCCTGTTGCCCCCGTTCGATCTCACCCGGACCAAATAGCACCTGGTCTGCCGAGGTGACAACCCGCTGGGGGATGGGGGGCGCGGCGAGGTAAATTTCGCCGCCCACCCAACCTAGGACGGCAAAGGACAGCGCGCAGATGACTGCGAGCCAGGTCCAGAGTTTGCGCGTGGCATGCATGGAAGAGGTTCCTTTCGTAGCTAATGGGAAAACCGAGTGCACGCAGTAGTTTTAAACGTGCAAACGGTATGCATGTTATCTGTATACGATAAAACATGCAAGATTAATGCATCTAAAAGGAGTGCCATGCAGGCAAAAAAAGCCGCGACGCAGGGCGTGGCGGCTTGGCAGGCTGGTGCCCCCGACAGGAATCGAACCTGTATCTGCCCCTTAGGAGGGGGCCGTTCTATCCATTGAACTACGGAGACAACCGGGCGCAGATTGTAAGCGTCGCACAAGGGGCGCTGATTTGCCGACAGGCCGCTCCCAAGGCAAAACACGGCCCCCTGGGGGTAGCGCGCTACACGCCGTGCGCAAGCGTGGGGGTGATCACTTAGTCAGCTGGCGCATGCCCTCTTCCAGTCCCTTGAGGGTGAGTGGGTACATGCGGTTACCCACGATTTGCTGGATGATGCTGATGCTTTGGCGGTACTGCCAGACGCCTTGCGGTTCGGGGTTGATCCAGGCGTATTTGGGAAACGCGTGGGTGAGGCGCTGCAGCCATTCGGCCCCGGCTTCCTCATTGTTGTATTCCACGCTGCCGCCGGGCTGCAGGATTTCGTAGGGGCTCATGGTGGCGTCGCCCACGAAGATGAGCTTGTAGTCTTTGTTGTACTTGCGGATGATGTCCCAGGTGTCGAACTTCTCGGCAAAGCGGCGCCGGTTGTTCTTCCAAACGAAGTCGTAGACGCAGTTGTGGAAGTAATAAAACTCCAGGTGCTTGAACTCAGCCTTGGCGGCGCTGAACAGCTCTTCCACGCGCTGGATGTGCTCGTCCATGGTGCCGCCCACGTCCATCAGCAGCAGCACCTTCACGTTGTTGTGCCGCTCGGGCACCATCTTGATGTCCAGCCAGCCAGCATTGGCAGCGGTGGCGCGGATGGTGTCGGGCAGGTCCAATTCGAGCTGGTTGCCTTCACGGGCAAACTTGCGAAGGCGGCGCAGCGCAACCTTGATGTTGCGCGTGCCCAGCTCCTGCGTGTCGTCGTAGTCGCGGTAGGCGCGTTGGTCCCATACCTTGACGGCGCTTTTGTTCTTGCCAGCGCCACCGATGCGGATGCCCTGCGGGTTGTAGCCGCCGTGGCCAAACGGACTGGTACCGCCCGTGCCGATCCACTTGCTGCCGCCTTCGTGACGCTCTTTTTGCTCTTCCAGGCGCTTCTTGAGCGTTTCCATCAGCTCGTCCCAGCCCATCTTCTGAATTTTGGCCTGCTCCTCGGGCGTCAGAAACTTTTCCAGATTCTTGCGCAGCCAGTCGGCCGGAATCTCCTTGGTGAAATCCGCCACCATGTCTACGCCTTTGAAGTAGGCGGCAAACGCACGGTCGAACTTGTCGTAGTGCTTCTCGTCCTTGACCAAGGCGGTACGCGACAGGAAATAGAAATCGTCGATGGCGTAGCCGGAGGGCTCGCCGCTATTGATGTCTGAAGCGCCTGCATTCGGGCCGACCACCCCTTTCTTCAGCGCTTCCATCAGGGTCAGGTATTCCTTGACCGAAACCGGCAGCTTGGCCGAACGCAGGGTGTAAAAGAAGTCCAGCAGCATATGCAACCTCGAGATGATTGTCAGCGTGGCTTGTTCAGCAGGTACAGCAACTGCGCCTTGGCCTCGGGCCACTCACCGGCGCGCATGCTATACATCACCGTGTCGCGCACGGTGCCGTCGCGGCGCAGGGCGTGGTGGCGGATGACGCCGTCCTTTTTGGCGCCCAGGCGTTCGATGGCGGCTTGCGACTTGAAGTTGAAGTTGTCCGTGCGCCAGCCGACCACAGCGCACTGCAATGTCTCAAATGCGTGGGTGAGCATAAGCAGCTTGCAAGTGGTGTTCACATGGGTGCGCTGCACGCTCTGGGCGTACCAGGTCCAGCCGATTTCCACGCGCTGCAGTGCGGGCACGATGTCGTGGTAGCTGGTGCAGCCCAGCACCTTGCCTGTAGCCTCGTCGGTCACGGCAAAAGCAAAGCGGCTACCGGCTTCGCGCATGGCCAAGGCGTTTTCGATGTAGCTGCGCGTGGCTTCGGGCTCGGGCACCGAAGTCACGCGGATGTTCCACAACGCACCATCTGCAGCGGCGGCCTTGAGGCCGTCTTCGTGTTCGAATGCCAGCGGCACCATGGTAACGCCCCGCTCGCGCAGGATTACGGGTTCTACAAAGGCCATGTCAGTCTTTCTTGTCGGTTCCCTGCGCCGCACGCCAGCGCCGCGCCACCTGCAAGCCCAGGCCGCCGCCGATGCCCACCAGGGCGATGCCGACCACACTGGATGTGCCATAGCCCGGCGCAAAAACGTCCAGACCCAGCAGTTGCCCAGCCCAGAAGCCCAGCAAGGCGCCGCCGACAAAGCCAACGGCGTCGGACAAGCCTTCCATCAAGGGGTTCGGGGCGGCCATGGTGCGCTCAGCGGTTGCGGGATTGCATGAACATGAGTTTTTCGAACAGGGTGACGTCCTGTTCGTTCTTCAGCAGTGCGCCCACCAGGGGCGGCACGGCCATCTTGTCGTCCTTACTGTGCAGTGTTTCGGCGGGAATGTCCTCGGCCAGAAGCAGCTTGAGCCAGTCCAGCAACTCGCTGGTGGAGGGCTTTTTCTTCAGGCCCGGCAAGCCGCGCACATCGAAGAAGGTCTTCATGGCGGCACTGAGCAGTTCCTTCTTGAGGCCAGGGAAATGCACATCGACAATGGACTGCATGGTGGCGGCGTCGGGGAACTTGATGTAGTGGAAGAAGCAACGGCGCAAGAAGGCGTCGGGCAGTTCCTTTTCGTTGTTGGACGTGATGAACACTAACGGACGGTGCTTGGCGCGCACCAGTTCGCGGGTTTCGTAGCAGTAGAACTCCATGCGGTCCAGCTCGCGCAGCAGGTCGTTGGGAAACTCGATGTCGGCCTTATCGATTTCGTCGATGAGCAGGGCCACCGGCGTATCGCTGGTGAAGGCCTGCCACAGCACGCCCTTGACGATGTAGTTCTGGATGTCGCGCACCTTCTCGTCGCCCAGCTGGCTGTCGCGCAAACGGCTTACCGCATCGTATTCATACAGGCCCTGCTGTGCCTTGGTGGTGGACTTGATATGCCATTGCAGGAGCGGAAGGTCCAGTGCCTGGGCCACTTCCTCGGCCAGCATGGTCTTGCCGGTGCCGGGTTCACCTTTGACGAGCAGCGGGCGTTGCAGGGTGATGGCGGCGTTGACCGAAAGCATCAGGTCTTGCGTGGCAACGTAATTCTTGGATCCGTGGAATTTCATGTGAGGAATGGTCTTGTGTGGGTAGGAAGCTGAACCCAGCCGTTGAGCTTAGCGCCGCCCGGTGCAGTCGAAAGGTGCTCTATATAATGAAAATTAGATCTACATCAAACAATGTTGAATTGTCCTTGCAAAATGAACAAACAATTGTTAAACGTTCTTGCTTTCATTGTCACCTGTGCGACTGCATGGTCGGTTCAAGCGCAGGAAATCAAGGGCGATAGCCAGGCTGGCGCCAAGAAGAACGCCATGTGCATTGGCTGTCACGGCATTGTGGGCTACCACGCCAGCTTTCCGGAAGTGCACAAAGTCCCCAAGATCGCCGGGCAGAGTGCCAAGTACATCAGCTCGGCCTTGGCGCAGTACAAGAAGGGTGAGCGCAAGCATCCTTCCATGCGCGGGGTGGCTGATGGCCTGACGGAACAGGATATGGCGGATCTGGGCGCCTACTACGAATCCTTGGGCGCCGCCGTGGGTACGGTTGCACCAGGGCCTGCCGCTGAAGGCACGCCCAAAGCGATGGAACTCGTGGGCAAGGGAGGCTGCACCGCCTGCCACGGTGTCAACTTCAGCACGCCGTTGGACCCCAGCTATCCCAGGATCGCAGGTCAGCATGCCGACTATCTGTACGTGGCGCTGAAAGCCTACAAGAGTGAGCGCCACGGCCTGATCGGCCGCGCCAATCCCATCATGGGTGGCATGGCCAAGCAATTCAGCGACGCCGAACTGAAAGAGCTGGCCAACTACATTGGCAGCTTGCCGGGTGACTTGCAAACCGTTCAGCCCAACCGGTTTCGCTAAACCGCGTTCTCGCGGGCACCGTGCGTCCCATGGTGTAGTGTTTCACGCTATGCGGCACATCAAACCGCGTCGTTGTCGCCCTGGCATCGTTGCAAATCCTCGTGATGCAACGGCTACCCCTGTGGTTTGTGCCTCGCCAGGACGACAAAACCCTCGGAGTTCTTCAGTGCCGACAAGCGTTGAACACTCCACTAGCAGTAGGTCAGGGCTTTTCGACTTTGTGGTCGGGTGGAGCGGCAGGCGCGGTGTGCCACGCGCTGGGTGGGACCACTTTGGGCTGCGGTGGATCCTCAAAATACTGCGGCGACATGATCTGGACACCATAGGTGTTGAAAACGTCCTGGATATTGGCATGCAGGGCGCTGAGCACCAGCGCGCGCGGGCGGGGCTCTTCGGGAACCGCCTGGCACACCAATCGGTATTGGGGGTACCAATCCTGCAACGCGGTTTGGAAAACCTGGGGCGCAGGCTCGGCCAGCACCCCAGGAGTCTTGAGGGCTGCCTCGACCAGCATGGCGTGCACCTGCCGCCAGGGCGTGTCATAGCCAATGGTGACGGTGGTATCGAGCACATACCCCGCGCCCTTGACCGCACGGGAATAGTTGCGCGTGGTACCCGCCAGGATGGCGGCGTTGGAGATGGTCACTTCTTCGCCCAGCCCGGTTCGCAGGCGGGTGGTGAAGGCTCCCAACTCGGTTACCGTGCCCTCCACATCGCCCAGACGCACGTACTCGCCTTTGCGATAAATACGGCCATAAGTCAGGATCATGCCGCTCACGGCCTGACCCACCAGCCCGGAGGCGCCCAGTGACACCATCAAGCCCAGCAGCACGGTCATGCCCTTGAAGGCTTCGGTCTGCGAGCCGGGCAAATACGGGTAGGCCATGGCCAGGCCGAAGACCCAGACCAGCACCGACGCCATGCGCCGCGTGGGTGCGGCCAACTCGGGGTCTAGCCATGCGAGCGTGACGCGACCGTCCTGCACGGCGGCAAAGTACCGCTCCAGGGTTCGCGTTCCCATCCAGGTGGCGTACAGAATGAGGACGGCCACCATCATTTCGGGTACCACATCGGCGGCAAAGGTCATGGTCCGGCGCGCCAAGTCCCACACCCAGGCGTTGACCGATTCGCCCCAACTGCGCACGTAAGGGAATTGCTGCAGCACAAAGCCCAGCCATTCCAGGGCGACGATCAGGACCAGCAGGCGGTAGCCGGTACGGGCCACGGTGCGCGCCACCCAAACGGCGCGCTCCCGGCGCAGCAGCGCTACGCCTGCAATCGCCAAGCGCGGTGCATGGGCGCGGGACGAGGCCACCAGCCGCTCTTCCATCCAGGTGTGGGCTCTGCGGGCGAGCCACAAGCCCAGCGCTACCAGCGCACTGGCGCCGAGCGCCCAGGCCGCTGCGCGAAGGAGGTAGTCCCAATTGTGGGCCTGCTGGTACTCGGCCAGTGCCATCCGCAGCGCATCGCGGGCCCGTTGGGCGGCTGCAGTGGGGGTTTCTTCAAGGGCGGGGTCGATGTCGGCGGGGCTGACAACAAATGCGGTGGCGTCGTTGATCTGCACCAGGGTGCCGGCAGGGTCGGGCTTCAAGGTCACGGCCAGGCTGCCCCCGCGCTCCACCAGATAGCGCAGGCGGGCTTGGGCACGATGGGCCCGGTCGGTGGCAGAAATGCCGGTCAGCGGAGCCCGAAAAGTGAACACACTTCGGTTGAAGAACAGCAGTTCGGCCGTACCGGGGTCGGCTGCAGTCTGGGCCCACGCCGCGCCCCACGGGCCGGACAGGGCGAGCCACGCGGCCACAAAGAGACGGAGTACGCGCTGGCTATGCATGGGTGGCCTGGGGGTTGGAGGGTGGTAAAAAGAACCGCAAAGGCTGTTGGCGCAGGCGGGTGCCCAGGGTGCGGTAGAGCAAGCGGCGATTCTGCACGGTCACGTTCTGGGCGCGCAGCGCGACCCGAAACGCCAGCACAAAACTGACCAAGACGTTCAGTGCGCCGATGAAAGGCAGGGCCGCAGCGGCCCACCAGAATTCAGCCGCATGCAAGACTTGCGGTCCCAAACTGGCCAGGGCCACCGCGAGTTGACCGGCCGAAAGGGTCACGTGGCGCGCATCCAGTCCAATGCCCAGGAATTGCAGCACCGCGGGTACCAGACCGAGCATGAACCCCAGCGAGGTGTTGGCCGCAATGCCCGAGATGTTGGCGCGCAGAAACTGGGCCCAGCGCGCGGCGCGCGCTTGCCCCAGCATGTCGGTAATGCGGGGGTTGAAACGGATGGCGGAGTCCAATTTGTGCAGCACAAACCAGTTTTCAGCCCAACCGGCCAGGATGGAGCTGGAAAACAGCAAGACACCGGTGAAAGCTGCAAACAACAGCGTGGGTCCGCGCAGGTCCAGCGCATGCAAGACATAGCGCGCGGTATCTGCGCTGATGACGGGCTGCGGGACCAGCACACTCCAGCCCCAGCACAGCGCCAGCGCACAGGGCACCACCAACGCCAGGTTGCCCAGCACCGACGCCACCTGCGAGCGCACCAGGTGCTCCACTTCGTCGGCAAAGTCGGCCAACCCCTGTGCCGGATGCAGGTCGCGCAACTTGGCGGCCATGGCCGGTGCCGTCATGGCGGGTTGCTTGGTGGCCACCGTGAAGTGCAGGATCTGGATCAGCACGAAGCTCACGGCGTACAGCACACCGGCCCAGAAGCCGTACCAGAACGCGGAAAACCCCAAGGCCATGATGCCGAACTTGAGTACGGTGGTCAGCGACATGACGGCACCGCCGCCAGCCGATTGGCGCAGCATCTGCCGGTACTCGGCCCAATTGCGGGTAATGTAGTGTTCTCCCGTTTCGGAGCTGCGTTCGGCCACCTTGGCGGCCAAGAGCGACGAGTTTTCAGCCACCAGCGCACGCACGCTGCGCTGCGCCAACCCCTGGTCGCACAGGCTTTGCAGCAGCGCGACGGTGGCACGGTGGGTGTCGGACTCCAGCAGGGTGTAGAGCAACTGCTGGATGCGCGCAATGCGCTCGCGCAACTGGCGCAGCCGAAACACCAGGTCCACCGAAATGCCGTTGCGGTCCAGGTGGTCATAGACGGTGCGGGCGGCGGTGCGGCAGGCCTCCAGTCGGGCTTGGTAGTGCACCAGCCCGTCGGGTGCGGGTCCGGTGGCTTGCCACTGGGCCAGCGCGTGGTCCCAGTCGGCTGCCAGTTGCAGAAACGGATTGGCCTCGCGCACGGAATCGGGCAGCCGGGCGCGAACCTCGACCGAAAAGCCGATGGCCCGAATCTGGCTGGTGCAAAAGGTGATGGCCTGCGCCAGGGCCTGCTTCCAATGGCTGTCGAGGGCTGCGGCGCTGGGCGTTGCCGGTATGTGCAACAGCGCGGCCAGGCGTTCAACCGTGGGTGCGCCCAGGGCGTCGAGCCATTGGCCATCAAACGGCGTGTGCAGCAACTGGCCGAACAGCTCCCCGCCGTCGGCGGTGTCCGGTGACGCCGGCAGCAGCTTGAGTTGGATACGATCGACCAATTCACCGACGAACGCCGCGCGTGAAGGCAAACCGAAGTCGGACAGCACGATGCTGGCGTCCACCGTGGTGAAGGTCTGCACCCACAGCGCTTGCACCCGTGCCCGGCATTCGGGGCGCGCCTGCAAGGCATCGAGCAGCAACTCCACCCGCCCGGCCGCCGCCCGGGCGTCGCGGGCCTGGCCGCGAATCCACTGCAGCAGGCGCGCCAGCCACAGGTTGCGGGTGACCCGATCGGCGTGGGGGTCGAGTGTGTCAAGCAGTTGGTACAGATCGGGCGTCATGGGACCTTTAGTCGCGCGTGGCACGGCTTTGGATATCTGCCACATAGGCGGCACCGTCGGGCGGGCGCCCCCGTGTCTGGCTCTCTTGCAGCATGCGACCCAGGCTTTCCATCACCTCGTGGTGGGCCTGGTGCAGCGAATTGCGCCGGTGGCTGAGCAGCTCCACCGCCTGGCGGATGCCGCGCGGCTGGTCGATGGAGCATTGCTCACTGATGGAGAGGTGCATCGACAGATGCAAAAAGGGGTTTTCCCGACCGGGATCGGGCTTGCCCATGGCCGCCAGTGCGGCATCCAGGTCGGCAAAGTCGCTCGCGTACTCCGGGTGTTCCGCCATCCACTGGCTGGCCAGGGTTTCGATGGCCTGCATCGGTTGGCCAGCCTGGCTCTTGGCATACACACCACAGAAAAAGCGCCGCACGTCGGCTTGGGAGGGGCTGAACATGGCGCAAGCGTACCATGCAGCCCGGCCCTGGGTCAGGGTGTAAAACGCAGCCCGTAGTCCTTGGCAAAACGTGCACAGGCTTCCAGCATGCGCTGGCGCTGGTGCGCGATATCGGTAGGCGTGCTGCAGGCAAAGTGGGTATCCCGGCTGGCGTAGGCCGCCAACGCTGCGGACACACATTGCGCGTCGGCCGCAGTAGCCCGCGCCACCGGGCGCAGTGCGGGGTGACGGGTCTGGCTCTTGTAGCGCACCCAACGCGCCAGACGGTTCGACCAGGCTTTGGGGGCAGGAATGTCGCGCACGAGCGGGCGGTCGGCTACCATGGGCATGAAGGGGCGCTGCACTGTGGCGAGCCAATCGTTCCATTTGAACTCGTTGAAGCGGTGGGCCAGGATACACGGTGCCCACGGGATGGCCATGGCGTCAGCGCAGATGGCACCATGCAGCGACTCGGCCATCACCCGCGAGCAACTGCGCAGTTGCGCAATGACCGCCGTGGGCGACAGGCGCGGGTTGATGGCGACCATGCCCGCGTCGTGTGCCACCCGTTGCCAATCGAAGCTGTCCCAGGTACGGTAGTGCGGTATCAGTCCGATGGGGCCGTTGGGCGTGCCACCAAGGCCGGCTTGCAGCTCGGGCAACAGCACGGCGGGGTCGCCCAATGCCAGTTCCTGGGAGATGCCAAACTCTTGCGCCGACAACGGGCCGCGTACCCATCGAAACTCCCAGTTGGGATCGGGCAGGGCGGCTTGGGCTTCACCCAGACCCGAGCCCAGGACAACCTTCTTGCGGGTGCGGTCATGGCGGCCGTCGAGCAGGGTGCCGATGCCGTATACCAGCACGTCCGGGCGCAGAGCGGACAGGTTGGGGAAGAGGGTGCGCCACACCATGGTGTTGAGGGTGTCACCGAAGTTGCCCCCCTCGATCGGGCAGTATTTGAGGTCCATGCCCGACAGTGTCGGGAACCCTTGCAAGGCCGCCGTATCGAAGCGGTGAACCGTTGGTAAAGATGGTTGTAACAGTCATCGCGGCGCGGGCGTGATGCGTTGACAATAGTGCGCATGGCGCGGGGCGTCCCCTGTGCGCGCGGAATTCAAAGGTGCAATATGCGATGGATATCCCTTCCTCTCCTGCTCATGGCGATGGCTGCTGTAGGCGGGGTGCCCGCGCAGGCGCAATCGGTGTCCGTGGGGGTGCAATGGCACAGCGGTGACATGCACCGTTTTGAGTCGCGCGACCTGCACCGCTGGCGCGGCGGGCGCTGGCACCAGGGGCACCACCATGGACAGTATGGGTGGTGGTGGGTGGTGCACGGCACCTGGTACTACTATCCGCAACCCGTGTATCCGTATCCCGATCCGTACCGCCCCCCGGTCATTGTGGAGCAGGTTGTCACGCCGCCGGTGATCGTGCAGGTTCCGGTCCCCGCGCCCATGCCAGCAACCACGCCCGCCCCCGTTGTCCAGCCCGTGCCGCAGCAGCAGTTCTGGTACTACTGCGACGCAGCCAAGGGCTATTACCCCCATATCGCGTCGTGCCCCAGCGGCTGGCGCACGGTGCCCGCGCAACCCCAAGGAGTATCCAAATGAGTTTTCTTGCACGTTCCCGGCAGCAAGCAGCTGGGCTGTTCGCCATGGGGGCGATTGCCCTGTTGGCGGGATGCGCTTCGCCCCCCACGGGGCCACATGTGGCCGTGATGCCTACGCCCGGCAAGCCGCTGGAATTGTTTGCCCAGGAAGACCAGTATTGCCGTGCGTATGCGCAGCAATCCATCGGTCCGGCCCCCAACAATGACGCTGCCGTGGGCGCGGCAGTGGTGGGCACCTTGCTGGGTGCTGCGGTCGGCTCTGCCATGAGTTCCCGTCGCCACGACAACACTGCCGCCGGTGCCGCCACGGGGTTGGTCATGGGCACAGCCATTGGTGCTGGCCAATCGCAGCAAAGCGGCTACAGCGCGCAGCGGCGCTACGACATTGCCTACGAACAATGCATGGTGTCCAAGAACAACCAGTCGTCGCGTGCCTACTACCGGCAGCCGTCGCCCGTGGTGGTGCAGCCGGTGGCACCCGCGCCCGTCGCGC
The DNA here is from genome assembly GCA_046348185.1 of Rhodoferax sp. GTDB lineage: Bacteria > Pseudomonadota > Gammaproteobacteria > Burkholderiales > Burkholderiaceae_C > Allorhodoferax. The sequence goes on from JAXMER010000015.1 coordinate 162,465, forward strand.
CCACACCCGTTGCACCGGCCACCGTGCCGCTGCCGCCACCCGGTGTGCAACCACCCCCGCCGCCCCAGTGACCGTGCAGTCGCATTTCATTCTGTACGTAGCTGACCAGGCTCGCAGCACGGCGTTTTACGCTGCCGCCCTGGCTGCCGAGCCGCGTTTGAACGTACCCGGCATGACCGAATTTGTGCTGCCCGGTGGGGCCGTCCTGGGACTGATGCCCGAGCGGGGCATCCGCGCATTGCTCGGGCCGGCGCTGCCCGATCCCGCCCTGGGTCGGGGCGGCGCGCGGTGCGAGTTGTACCTGCTGGTGCAAGACCCGGCGCGCTGCCATGCACGCGCATTGGCTGCGGGAGCGACGGAGCTCAGCCCCTTGCTGCCGCGCAACTGGGGCCACCACGCCGCCTACGCGCTGGACCCCGATGGTCATGTGCTCGCCTTTGCTGCGCTGAGCGCACCGCAGCCGCTAACTTGAACGATTAGCCCCATCGGCGCGTTCGCGCGCCATTTGTTCCTCGAACTGGGCGCGACCCTGCTTGACCACCGCAATCAGCTTGGCGCTGTCCTTGTAGTGCGGGTGCAATTGTTCGAACAGCTCCAGGTTGTGCTGGCGAAAACGCTCCACCACGCCCTGGGCCTGATCGGTAGGGGTGCCCATCAATTCCAGCACGCTGCGCGCACTGGCCAGGCTGGACTCGAACAGTTCGCGCTGCACCCGCTGCACGCCGCGATCGCGCAGCTGGTTCCAATGGGTTACGTCGCGGGCGCGCGCCACGATCTGCGCCTGCGGAAAATGCGCACGCGCCAGGTCCACGATTTCCAGGGAATCCTGCACGCTGTCCACCGCCACCACGATGACACGTGCCTGGGTGGCACCGGCGGTGCGCAGCAGATCGAGCCGTGTGGCGTCGCCAAAAAACACGCGGTAGCCGAACTGGCGTGCGGCTTCGATCATCTCGGCATCGTGGTCCAGCACCGTGCAGGGCAGGCCATGGGCCAGCAGCACGCGCGACACAATCTGCCCGTAGCGCCCGAACCCGGCAATCAAGACGGGAGCGTCCTGTGGTTCGTCGATCTCTTGCAGCGGCGTGCGCCCGCAGTGCGCGTAGCGTGCCAGTACCAGGCGGTCCAGCGCCACCAGAATCAGCGGGCTCAGCAGCATGGATACCGCCACCGACCCTACCAGCAGGGACGCGGTCTGCGGTGCCAGCACCTGGTGGCCCGCAGCCGCCTGAAACACTACAAAGGCGAACTCCCCGCCCTGCGCCAGCAGCAGCGTGAATACGGGGCGTTCCTGGTAAGGCAAACCCATTGCGCGCGCCAGGCCATAGATCACCGCAGCCTTGAACGACATGAATCCCACCACCACGCCCAGCACCGTCCAGGGCGCCTGGGCCAGCACGCCAAAGTCCACGCCCATGCCCACCGCCATGAAAAACAGGCCCAGCAGCAGGCCCTTGAAGGGCTCAATATTGGTTTCCAGTTCGCGTCGGTACTCGCTTTCCGCCAGCAGCACCCCGGCCAGGAAGGCCCCCAGCGCCATGGACAGCCCCACCTGCAGCATCAGCCAGGCGATGCCGACCACCAGCAAGAGCGAGGCGGCGGTAAAGATCTCGGGCGTGCGGCTGCGTGCGATCCAGCGCAAGAGCGGACGCAGTGCAAGGCGCCCGCCTAGCACGATGGCCGTAATAATCGCTATGATTTTGATAGCCTCCTGTGCAGTTTCTGCGGGGGCTACCGCCTGATTGGGTATGGAGCCCGCGGCCAGCAGCGGCAGCAGGGCCAACAGCGGAATGGCGGCTACATCCTGAAATAGCAGGATGGCGAACCCGGACTGGCCGCTGCTGGTGGCGTTCAGGTTGCGCTCGCCCATCACTTGCAGAGCGATCGCCGTGGACGAAAGGGCCAGTCCCGACGCCGCCACCACCGCGGTGCGCCAGTCGGACCCGACCATCAGCCCTGCACCGGCCAATACGGCGGTGCACAGCAGCACCTGCGCGCTGCCCCAGCCAAAGATGGGTCGACGCAGACTCCACAGCCGCTTGGGTTCGAGTTCCAGACCCACCAGGAACAGCATCAGCACGACGCCGAATTCGGCAAAGTGCAGGATGTCGCCTACATCGCGCACCAGGCCCAGGCCCCAGGGGCCAATGGCGATACCCGCAGCCAGGTAACCGAGGATGGAGCCCAGGCCGACGGCGCGGCTCACGGGGACGGCGATGACGGCGGCGCTCAGGTACAGAAAACTCAGGTTGAGCCAGGCGGGGGTATGTTCCATGGCGCTAACATAGCAAATTCCTTGAACGCCTGGAGCCGATCATGCCGATTGTGGTGGTGGCCAATCCCAAGGGCGGCGTGGGCAAGTCCACGCTGTCGACGAATATCGCCGGGTATTTTGCGTCGCGCGGTCATGCCGTCATGCTGGGCGATATCGACCGTCAGCAATCCTCAAAGCTGTGGCTGGGTTTGCGCCCCGTCGCGTCGGCCCGCATCAGCAGTTGGGAAGTCCACGACGACGCCATTGCCAAGCCGCCCAAGGGCACGACCCATGTAGTGCTGGACACCCCGGCGGGCCTGCACGGCAAGCGCCTGAAAGACGTTATCCGCTTGGCCGACAAGGTGGTGGTGCCCCTGCAGCCCAGCGTTTTCGACATCTTCGCCACGCGCGCCTTCCTGGACGAACTGGTGCAGAGCAAGCATGCGGGCAAGACACAGATCGGCCTGGTGGGCATGCGCGTAGACGAACGCACCATTGCAGCCGACCACTTGCATGAGTTTGTCGACATGCTGGGCATTCCGGTGCTGGGCTACCTGCGCAGCACGCAGAACTACGTGCATCTGGCCGCGCGCGGGCTCACCCTCTTTGATGTAGCGCCGCACCGGGTCGAGAAAGACCTGACCCAGTGGCAGAACCTGTGTCACTGGCTTGACAACTGAAACCCGTGTCGGCGCACTACAGTGCCAGCATGAAGACCTTCCAGACCCTCGCCGAGCTGCCACCCCTGATCGGGCAGACCGTCGCCACCAGCGACTGGATCACCATCACCCAGGAGCAGGTCAACCTCTTTGCCCAGGCCACGGGCGACCACCAATGGATCCACGTTGACGTGGAGCGTGCCAAGGCGGGGCCGTTTGGCGGACCCATCGCGCACGGCTTTCTCACGCTGTCGCTGTTGCCACGCTTTTTCGATGCGGCTCTGACCGTGGTGCAAACCCGCATGGGCGTGAACTACGGACTCAACAAGGTCCGCTTCATTGCACCGGTGCCCGTAGGCAGCCGCCTGCGCGCGCACATGAAGCTGCTGGCGTGCGACAGCATCGACCAAGGCGGCATGCAATTGACCTGGGAAGTGACGGTGGAGCGCGAGGGTACGGCCAAACCGGTGTGCGTGGCCGAGTCCATTGCCCGACACTACCCCTAGAAGCCTATGTAGTTCTTTTTGGGTGGTAGCCCCCGTAAAACAAGGCTATGAAGCTACAAAAGTTGTAGCATCTGCAAACCCATTCTGCCGCCAGGCCTCGAAGACGGTCACCGCGACCGCATTGCTCAGGTTCAGGCTGCGCTGGCCCTCACGCATGGGCAGGCGCAGGCATTGGTCGGGCGGGAAATCGGCGCGCACCGATTCTGGCAGGCCGCGCGTTTCGGAGCCAAACACCAGCCAGTCGCCCGGTGCAAAAGCCACCGCATACGGGCTGCGCGTACCGCGCGTCGTGAGGGTGAATAGCCGCAGGGGCGCAGGCTGCTCGCTGGCCTTGAAGGCGTCCCAACTGGCGTGGCGCTTGAGCGTGGCGTATTCATGGTAGTCCAGCCCGGCGCGGCGCATGTGGCGGTCGTCCATGGAGAAGCCCAGCGGTTCCACCAGGTGCAAGGTGCAGCCGGTGTTGGCGGCTAGGCGGATCACGTTGCCCGTGTTGGGAGGAATTTCGGGTTGCACCAAGACGATATGAAACATGCCGTCATTGTCGCTGCGCAGCAGGTCATGGCGGTGTACGGGCCAGGACCAGCGCCGTAATGTGGGTGGCCCCAGCCTGGCGCAGGGTGCGTGCCGCGGCGTGCAGGCTCGCGCCCGTGGTCATGACATCGTCGACCAGCACCAGATGGCGGTTGCGTATGCGCGGCGCCTGTAGCGGCTCCACCGCAAAAGCCTGTGCGACGGCGTGCAGGCGTTCGTGGCGCGGCAGGCCGCGCTGGGGTGGACCGTCTTGCGTGCGTAGCAGCAGCGTGGGGTCCACTTTGGCGGGCTCCAGCGCGCGGGCCAGTTCCAGGGCCTGGTTGTAACCACGGCTGCGCAGGCGCCCAGGCGCCAGCGGCAAGGGGATCAGGGCGTCAGCCTGCTCTAAGGCCGCGTCCACTCCGTTTGCCGCGCGCAACAGCTGGGCCAGGGGGCGGGCAAGGCCGACCGCCCCCCGAAACTTTAACTCGGCTACCAGATCGCTCCAGGGGAAGGCGTAGTCCACGGCGCACAAGCAAGCATCCAGCGGCGCCGGGTGCAGCAGGCACTCGCCACAGACCGCCACTCCCTCGGGCACTTGCAGGGCGCAGCGGGCGCAACGGGGAACCGGCTGTGCCAGGGTTGCAACACAGTCTTCGCACAGCGTGTGGCTGGGCCAGCGGTGGCAGATGGCGCACTGGCTGGGCAAGCGACGGGAAAGTCCCTGAAGCAGATCAAGCATCACCGAACCAATATACTCGCCCGGACTTTGACCATGCAAACTGCGCTCGTACCCACCATCGCCCCTGTCGCTGCCGCGCGCTGGTCGCGCCGGGCGCCGGTTGCGTCGCCTTGGCTGCACGAAGAAGTGGCGCGACGCATGCAGGATCGGTTGCAGTGGATCACGATGCAGCCGCGCAGCTGGCTCGATTGGGAGCCACTAATGGGTGGTTTGCAAGGGCATACGCTGGTTGCCGGACGGTACCCTCAAGCAGTTGGCCATGTGCTGCAGGCCACCCCAGCCCAGATGCAGGCCGCCCGTACGGCCTTGACGCCAAAGTGGTGGAAACCCGCGCGCTGGCGCGGTGAGCGCCCGGCTTTTGGCCCGCCGGCGGAACCGGTGCAGATGCTGTGGGCCAACATGGCGTTGCACATGGCCAGCGATCCGCAGGCACTGTTGGCCCGCTGGCACGAGTTGCTGGCGGTAGACGGCTTCCTGATGTTCTCCTGCCTGGGGCCGGACACACTACGCTCCTTGCGCCGTCTCTACGCCACCCGGGGCTGGCCTGCGCCTTCGCACACCTTTACCGATATGCACGACTGGGGCGATATGCTGGTGCAGTGTGGCTTTGCCGAACCCGTGATGGACATGGAGCATATCCGGCTCACGTTTGACACACCGCAGCGCTTGTTGGCGGAATTGCGCGAACTGGGGCGCAACCTGCATGTGGAGCGTTTTTCGGGCCTGCGTGGGCGCGCCTGGCAGGCCCAGCTGTGCCAAGCCTTGCAGCAGGAACTGGCCGACCCGGCCCAGGACGGGCGGTTGACATTGGAGTTTGAGATCATCTACGGCCATGCCTTCAAGCCCGCCGCGCGCGTACCTGTGCGCGAGCACAGCAGCATTTCACTGGGGCAGATGCGTTCGGCATTGGGGATGGGGGGCCGTAAGGCCGTGCAAGATTAAGAGGATACGAATGGACGTGCGTTCAATGGTGTTGGCTGTGTGTGTGGGTGTGTTTGTCGTGGTCGCCGCGATCATGCTGGTGCTGGCTTGGCGGCACCACCGCAAGCCTGGCAAGGAGGAAGCCAACTTTCACCCCTCGGTGGTGGCCGAATTGGGATGGACGCTCACGCCCCTACTGATGGTGGTGGCACTGGCCTGGCCCACCCTGGTTGCCGTGTGGGGCCACTGAAACTGCCTTTGCACCTTGGGTGCTTTGTAGACTCTGATTTGCCTGGAGCCGCAGAAGAACTTAAGCTAACCCAAGTTCTTTGCTGAATCCGGTACACTCTTGCCTGATGTTTGCGCTACGTCAAAGCGCAACGATATCAAAGAGGGTACCAATTTATGCATGGCGTGAAGAAGCCGAAAGGCGTGAAGAAGCGGGTGCTGGGCGCTGCAATAGTGGCCGCGCCTTTGTTGGCTTGGGCCGATCTGCGTTCGAGCTTTCCTGATCCCGTGACCCCCATCGCCCGGGAGACCCTGCACGTCCACAACCTCTTTATGGTGATTGCGCTGTCGTTATTTTTCGGCGTACTGGCGCTCATGTTGTACTCTTTTTGGCGGCACCGCAAGTCGGCTGGATACCAGGCGGCCACGTTTACCCAACCGGTCGGCAAGAAACAGTGGTTCTGGGTGTTGGTGCCGTTTGTGGGTCTGCTGGTGATGGACTACGGTATTTTTGGCGTGCCGGCCTATCACGCAGTACTGATGTACGAGGACACCAAGACCGATGCCGACCTGGTTGTCAAAGTGGTCGGCAATCAGTGGTTGTGGCAGTACGAGTTTCCGGCCGAGGGTGTCAAGTTCACCAGCCGCCTGACTACCCCGCGTGAACAGATTTCCAATGAACAGCCCAAGGGTGAGCATTACCTGCTGGAGGTGGACAACCCCTTGGTGCTTCCCGTGGGCAAGAAGATCCGCTTCATCACGACTTCCAATGACGTGATCCACAGCTGGTGGGTGCCAGCCTTTGGCGTTAAGCGTGACGCCGTGCCCGGTTTCCTGCGCGAATTCTGGGCCAAGGTCGATACGCCGGGAGTCTACCGGGGGCAATGCTCGGAACTGTGTGGCAAAGAGCACGGTTACATGCCTGTTGTAGTCCATGTCGTTCCCCAGCAGGAATTTGATGCCTGGATTCAGGCCAAGAAAAAGATGGCCCAGGCTGATGCAGTCGGCCAAAACAGTTAAGGTTTGCGCCGTCCCGGCCCCACGAATACGTTGAAGGAGTTGCCCATGGCAAACGAAATGGCCCACGATCTGCACGGCGGGCATGAAGCGGGTCACGATCACCACCATGGCGCCAGTGGCGTCATGCGCTGGATCTCGACAACCAACCACAAAGACATCGGGATCATGTACCTGGTCTTCGCCATCACCATGTTGCTGACGGGCGGGGCCATGATCCTGGGGGTGCGCGCCGAGTTGTTCAAGCCGGGTCTGCAATTGATGCAGCCTGAGTTCTTCAACCAGTTGATCACGCTGCATGGCCTGATCATGGTGTTCGGCTTTGCCATGCCAGCCGCTACGGGCCTGGCCAACTACATGCTGCCACTCATGATCGGAGCACCCGACATGGCCTTGCCGCGCCTGAACAACTGGGGTTTCTGGATTTTGCCGCCCGCAGCCGTGATGCTGACGCTTCCGTTCTTCTTGGGGCTGTTCGGCGTCGGTCCTGGTGCGGTCGATACCGGCTGGACCATGTATGCGCCGCTGTCGGTGCAAAGCGGTTGGGGAATGGACTTCGCCATCTTTGCCGTGCACATGCTGGGCGTATCGTCCATCCTGGGTTCGATCAACGTGATCGTCACCATCCTGAACATGCGCGCGCCGGGTATGACGTTTTTCAAGATGCCCTTGTTTGCCCATGGGTTCCTGGTTACGGCGATTCTGCTCATCACCATCATGCCGGTGCTGGCTGGTGGCGTGACCATGGTGTTGATGGACCGTCATTTTGATACCCATTTCTTCAGCGCCGCTGGTGGGGGTGACCCGGTGTTGTGGCAACACATCTTCTGGTTCATGGGTCACCCTGAGGTGTATGTGCTGCTGCTGCCCATTGCGGGTGTGGTGCCCCATGTGCTGAGCACGTTTTCGCGCAAGCCGGTGTATGGTTATCGCGCCCAGGTGTATGGAATGTGGGGCATTGGCGTGTTGTCCGTGATCGTGTGGGCGCACCACATGTTTACCAGCGGCATGTCCACCGGGGGGCAGCTGTATTTCATGTACAGCACCATGCTTATTTCGTTGCCCTTGGCAGTGCTGTTCTTCTGCTGGATTGCGACGATTTGGCGGGGCTCCATGACTTTTGAGACCCCCATGCTGTTTGCCGTGGGCTTCGTCATCCTGTTTGGTTGGGGCGGTCTCACCGGGCTGGTGTTGGCCGACGCGGCTGCCGACCCGCAGTATCACAACGCCTATTTCCTGGTGGCCCATTTCCACTACGCCCTGTACCCGACAACCGTGATGGGCGCCATGGCCGGGGTGTACTACTGGCTGCCCAAGTGGACCGGACACATGCTCAACGAGCGCATGGGGCGTATCCACTTCTGGGTGGTGATGTTGGGTTTCAACCTGACGTTCATTCCGCAGTTCCTCGTGGGGCTGGCCGGGATGCCGCGCCGTATTCCGGATTACCCGCTGATGTTCTCTGAATGGAACATGCTGTCCACCATCGGTGCCTTCATTCTGGGGGCGTCGCATTTGATCTTCATCTACAACGTGATTCAAAACGTCCGTGGCGGCGAGAAGGCGCAGGCCAAGGCCTGGGAAGGGGCCGACGGTCTGGAATGGACTGTGCCATCGCCCGCGCCCTACCACACGTTCGACAAGCAACCGACCATTCAGTAAACCCGAAAGCAGGCAATGAGCGAAATCACTCCCCGTGAGCGAGCATTGTGGTCGACCCGGCAGCGCAACAATGTGCGCCTGGCCTGGATGCTGGGCGCCTTGGCGCTGGCCTTGTTCTTGATTGCGCTATGGAAATACCGACCGGTCTGAACTTGGCCAGCGCAGGTGCGCAGTCGCAAAGCCTGCAGCGTCGCAATTTGCGACTGGCGTGGCGCTTGCTGCTGGTGGCGGTGTTCTTTGCTGGTTTTGGGTTTGCCCTGGTGCCGTTGTACGACGCGGTATGCCGCTGGACTGGCTTTAATGGGCGCACCAACGCAAGCCCTGCTGCGTTGGCTGCCAATACCCAGGTGGATGTCAGCCGTTCGGTGAAGGTGGAGTTCCTGAGTCATTCCATGCCGGGTGTCGGCCTGCAGCTGACGCCCGCGCAGTTTTCCCTGCCCGTGCATCCCGGTGAGGTCATTCATACCCATTACGTGGTGAAGAACCTGTCCGACCGTGTGGTGACCGGACAGGCCATCCCGAGCATCACGCCTGCCGTGGCGACACCGTATTTCCAGAAGATCGAGTGTTTCTGTTTCAACCAGCAGACGCTGCAACCCGGCGAGGAGCGCACCTTGCCCGTGGTGTTCGTGGTGAACCCGGAACTCGATCACGACCTGGGCACGATTACCTTGTCCTACACGTTTTTCGAAGCACCCAAACCCAGGGTGTAGATTCCCATCAGTTTCATTCGGTAGAGAAAGTACAGCCATGATCAACACCACCCTGCCGCAGGAAAAAGGGCACTACTTCGTGCCTGCAGCCAGCAAATATTCGACCATCCTCTCGGTGGGCATCTTTCTGCTGGCGCTGGGTTTCATCCTTCAGCTCAACGCGGTGGCAGCTGGCAAATGGAGCATGGTGGTCGGTGCCGCTGCCATCCTGTACGTCATCCTGGGCTGGTTTGGCGAGGTCATTGGTGAGAACGTGCGCGGTGTCTATACCTTGTGGGAAGACCGCTCGTACCGCATCGGCATGGTGTGGTTCATCTTCTCGGAAGTGATGTTTTTTGCCTGCTTTTTCGGCACACTGTTCTACCTGCGGCGCATCGCGTTGCCGGAGTTGGGCGGGTACGATGCGGCGTACACACCGTATGCCGGCTTCACATCGGCGTGGCCAAGTGCCGGTCCGTTGGGCGAAGCATTTACCCCCATGGGCGCCTGGGGTATCCCAGCGGTCAATACCTTGCTGCTGTTGACTTCCGGTGTAACCCTGACGATTGCGCATTGGGGCCTGATGGCCGGCAAGCGCGGCCAATTGGTATGGGGGCTGGCAGCGACGATTTTGCTGGGTGTGGTGTTCCTGGGATTCCAGGCATTCGAGTACATGCATGCCTACCACGAGCTGGGTTTGACCTTGGGGGCTGGCATTTACGGTGCCACGTTCTTCATCACCACCGGTTTCCACGGCATGCACGTGACGCTGGGTGCCATCATGTTGGCGGTCATCCTGGGGCGCAGCATGAAGGGCCACTTCTCCGAGCACAACCACTTTGCCTTTGAAGCCGTGGCCTGGTATTGGCACTTTGTGGACGTGGTCTGGCTGCTCGTGTTTGTGTTCGTCTACTGGCTCTAGACCGTGCCATGACAGCCAGCGGCGCGGCCCCAGTGGGCTGGCATGCGGCGCCGCTCAGTGCAGCCCGTGGGTCTCGATCCAGCCCATCTTGGCACTGAGCAACAGCGCGATGAACAAGGCAACAGACAAGGCCACGCGGATCGTGAGTGTGCGCACCACGGCGGTCTTGTCGCCGTTGCTGCGCATGAGTGCCCAGAGCGCGCGAAACAGCGTGAAGATAATGAAAAGCAAAACGGCGACAATCAGCAGTTTGGTCAACATAGGGCACCCGGCAGACAGTCGCGCCATTATCCCTGTGTCCTTCTAGTCGTGCTGCCAACCCTGCGTTTCCAACCCCGCTTGCTTCCGACGCTGGCTACATTGGCCGGCGTTGCCCTGTTGGTGTACCTGGGCCAATGGCAGGCGGGCAAGGCGGATCGTCGCGAGGCGGAAATTGCCCAGCACACCGCACGCGCCGGTCTGGCGCCGGTAATCATCAGCGGCCAGCGTGTGGATCCGGTAGCCCTGCAGGATCGTCCCGTAGTGGTGCGCGGAAGCTACGAATCCGCAGGACAGTTCTATGTCGACAATCGCCAGGAGGCAGGCCAACCCGGTGTGCACGTGGTCACACCGCTGCGCATTGCAGGCTCCGATACCCGCATTTTGGTGAACCGGGGTTGGGCGCCGTGGGCGCAGGGTCGGCGTGTGCTGCCCGTGGCCGAGGTGCCCGCAGGTGAGGTGCTGGTGCACGGGGTGGCAACAGTACCGATCAACAAGAATTTCTTTCTCATGCCCAACCATGCCGAGAGCCTGCCGCGGCTGTGGGAGCGCCTCGACCTGGAACGTTTTACCGGTGAAAGCCCTTTTCCGGTGCAGCCGGTAGTGGTTCTGCAAGATCCCGACACGAACCCGGCGGCACTGGTGCGGCATTGGCCTGCGCCTGAAGACCGGGTGGCCAAACACCGGAGCTACGCTTTGCAGTGGTATGCCATGGCAGTCGCGCTGGCGGCGTTCTACGTCTATGCCAGCACCCAGCGTAAGGAGCGTGCATGACCGACGCTCCATCGCATTCCGCAGCAAAACTATCCACCCCATCGCAGCGGCGGGCACGTTGGAAACTTCTGGGGATGGCGCTTCTCCTGTCGTTGCCGGTGGCCATCGCCTATTGGACCTTCAGTGTGCTGCGCCCGCAAGGGCAACTGACCTATGGCGTATTGATACAGCCCGCTCGCCCGCTGGTCGATGCGCTGGCCCAGGATGCGAGCGGCAAGCCGGTGGCGCTGTCGGCATTGAAGGGGCAATGGTTGATGGTCAGCGTGCGGGGCGGAAACTGCGACGCCGCCTGCCAGCAGCGCCTGTTTCTGGCGAGCCAGTTTCGAGAAACCCTTGGCAAAGACAAGGATCGGGTAGATTTGGTCTGGCTGGTCAACGACAATGCTGCCTTTGCGGATTCGGTGCAAACCCTTCCGCAGGGAACCTGGATGCTGCGTGTGGCCCCCGAGGTCGTGCAGCATTGGTTGGGTGTGCCACCCGGCAGCGATCCGGGTGAGAACCTGTACGTTGTGGACCCCCTGGGCAATGCCATGGCACGTTTTCCTGCCCAGTTTGATGGAGCGGGTGCCAAGCAGATGCGCCGCGTGTGGGAACGCCTGTTGCGGGCGTCGGTAGCGTGGGATCCACCCGGGCGTTGAGATATTGAAGTTTTGGGGACTATGCAGCCTTCGTTTTACGATTTTTCGCCGGTTTTTCGCATGCTCGTCACGGGGCTTCTGGTGGCCAGCGGCCCCTTGTTGTGGGTGTACTTGCGCAACCGACGGACCCATGCGCTGGGCATGCTGCATGCCTTGACCCTGGTAACGCTGTTCCTGACCTTTGATCTGGTGATGTTTGGTGCCTTCACCCGCCTGACCGATAGCGGCCTGGGCTGCCCTGACTGGCCAGGTTGCTACGGCAATGCAAGCCCGCTGGGTGCGAGCAGCGAGATCGACGCAGCGCAGAAGGCCATGCCCACCGGTCCCGTCACGCCAGGCAAGGCCTGGGTGGAGATGGTGCACCGCTATCTGGCCATGGGCGTGGGCGTTCTCATTACGGTGCTGGCGGGTTCTGCCTGGCTGGGTTCCCGCGCGCGCGAACCGGGCGGTGGATGGCACAAGACGCTGCCGTTGCTGACCTTCGTCTGGGTCTGCGTGCAGGGTGCGTTTGGCGCGCTCACCGTCACCATGAAACTGTTTCCGGCTATCGTTTCCTTGCATTTGCTCGGTGGGTATGTGCTGCTGGCTTTGCTGACGGTGCAGGCGCATTTGATTGGACCGCGAGTTCCGATGCACGAGGTCTTCCCCTCCGGCTTGCGCACACTGGTTGCGCTGGCGCTGGCATTGCTTGTGGTGCAAGCCATGTCCGGTGCTTGGGTGAGCACCAACTATGCAGTATTGGCGTGTACCGAGTTTCCGCACTGCCAAGGCAGCTGGTGGCCTACCATGGACTTCGCCAAGGGTTTTGAAATCTGGCGGCCGCTGGGGTTCGACGCAGCGGGCGCGCACATCAGCTTTCAGGCGCTGACGGCCATTCACTTCACCCACCGCCTGCTGGCGATGTTCACGCTGGCGGTGCTAGCCTGGCTGGCTTGGCGTTTGGGACGGCACGACACAACCCAGCGCCCGGCACGATGGCTGGGCGGGCTGGCGAGCCTGCAATTGTTGACGGGTTTGAGCAACGTCGTGCTGGATTGGCCGCTGGTCGCAGCGGTAATCCATACTGGCGGAGCCGGCGCCATGATGGTGGTGCTGGTGCGCGTGTTGTGCGTGACGTACGGTCACAATGAGCAAGCACGGTCTTCGGTGCTGGAAAGGAGTCTGGCATGAGTAATCCGACGACCATGGAGCGTCCACCCCTTTGGTCCCAGTTTTATGCGCTCACCAAGCCGCGGGTGGTGCAACTTATCGTCTTTTGTGCCGTAATCGGCATGGTGCTGGCCGTTCCGGGCAGCCCCAGCCTGGCGCAACTGGGGCTGGGTACCGTGGCCGCGCTTGGTATCTGGCTGGTGGCCGCGGCAGCAGCAGCGTTCAATTGCATCGTGGAGCAAACCATCGACTCCAAGATGAAGCGCACGGCCTGGCGTCCCACCGCGCGCGGCGAACTCAGCAACCAGCAGACCCTGTTGTTCTCGGTGGCGCTGTGCGCCTTGGGCTCGCTGATTCTGTACGTGTTTGTCAATCCCCTGACGATGTGGCTGACGTTTGCCACTTTTGTGGGGTACGCCATCATCTACACCGTTATCCTCAAGCCGCTCACACCCCAGAACATCGTGATCGGTGGTGCCTCGGGCGCCATGCCTCCCGTGCTGGGCTGGGCGGCCATGACCGGACAGGTCGGCGCTGAGGCTTGGATACTATTTCTCATCATCTTCGTCTGGACGCCGCCGCACTTCTGGGCGTTGGCTCTGTACCGTGCTGAGGAGTACCGCAAGTCGGGCCTGCCCATGCTGCCGGTGACCCATGGCAATCGCTACACGCGACTGCAAATTTTGCTGTATACCTGGGTGTTGTTTGTCACCTGCCTGCTGCCTTTTGCGTATGGCATGAGCAGTTGGTTGTACCTGGTGGTGGCGCTGGCGCTGGGGGTGGGCTTCTTGGTGTACGCCTGGAAGCTGTGGGTGGCGTATTCGGATGAGTTGGCACGCAAGACCTTTCGCTATTCGCTGGTGCATTTGAGTACGCTCTTTGCCGCGCTGTTGCTGGACCATTACCTACTTTGAACATCATGCCAATGCATCGTCGAAACGCTATTAAATTGATAGCTGCATCTATAGTATTTACGGGGGCAACTGGAGGTTTTGGCTTGATAAGTGGTTGTTCACCCCAACCAGCTGCCTTTGCTTCGGTGGACGTCAGTGGGGCCGAATACGCCCGCAATTTCGAGTTGACCGACCATAACGGGCAGACGCGCAAACTACAAGACTTTGCGGGCAAGGTGGTCGTGATGTTCTTTGGCTACACGCAGTGCCCGGATGTCTGCCCCACGACACTGTCGGAAATGGCAGAAGTAAAGAAGGCGTTGGGCCAGGACGGAGATCGACTGCAGGTGCTGTTTGTTTCGGTCGACCCCGAGCGCGACACGCCCGAACTACTCAAGAACTATATGGCCAATTTCGACCCCAGTTTCCTGGCCCTGTACGCGCCAGCGCCAAAATTGGCCGAGCTGGCCAAGGAATACAAGATCTACTACAAGAAAGTCGACGGCAAATCGCCTTCGAGCTACACCATGGACCACTCGGCCGGGAGTTACGTCTATGACACCAAAGGCAAGCTTCGTTTGTTCACGCGCTACGGCGCAGGCCCCAAAGGCCTGACCGAAGATATCCGTATCCTGCTCAAGCAGGCCTGACGATCAGGCGTAGGCGGCCAGAGCTGCCTTCATCTTTTTCATGGCCGCCACTTCAATCTGGCGGATGCGCTCGGCGCTCACCCCGTACTCGGCTGCCAGTTCATGCAGGGTCATGCCGCCGCTGGAGTCGTCATTGACCTTCAACCAACGCTCTTCCACGATACGCCGACTGCGTGCATCCAACGCATCCAGCGCTGCGGCGATGCCGTCGGTGGCCAGCACGTCGCGCTGTTGCGCCTCGATCATGGCAACCGGCTCGTGGCGGGTATCGGTCAGGTAGGCAATCGGGCCAAACGCGTCCTCACCATCATCACCGGGCGTAGGGTCGAGCAGGACATCGCCCCCGGCCATGCGGGTTTCCATCTCGATGACATCTTCGGGCTTGACGTCGAGTTCGCGCGCCATGGCGTCGATTTGGTCCGGGCTGAGCGTGTCACGGTGTGTATCCAGGTCGGCCAAGGCATCGTCGCTCTTGAAGCGTTGCTTCATGGAGCGCAGGTTGAAGAACAGCTTGCGCTGGGCCTTGGTGGTGGCTACCTTGACCATGCGCCAGTTCTTCAGGATGTATTCGTGGATTTCGGCTTTGATCCAGTGCAATGCGTAGCTCACCAAGCGCACGCCCTGGTCGGGGTCAAAACGCTTCACGGCCTTCATCAGCCCTACATTGCCTTCCTGGATCAGGTCGCCATGCGGCAAGCCATAGCCCAGGTACTGGCGTGAAACCGAAATCACCAGCCGAAGGTGCGACAGCACCAGTTTGCTGGCGGCCTCTAGGTCGTTCTCGTCGCGTAGCTTGCGGGCGTACGCCTGCTCTTCCTCCTGGGTAAGCAGGGGCATGCGATTGGCCGCAGAAATGTAGGCATCCAGATTGCCCAGCGAAGGCACCAGAGCCCATGGGTTGGCCACCGTCAGCGCTTGAGAGCCAGCAAAAGAAGACATACGCGAACTCCTTATCGTGTCATCGCAATATTAGCACTCTATGTGATCGAGTGCTAATGGAAAAGTTCAATAGCCTTTTTTGCGCTGGGGCTGCCTTAAATACTGTTGTTGATTCATATTGGTCGCCTATTCACAAGTTGGTGAAAACCGAAAAAAATCCCGCCAAGCGGCGGGATTTTCCGGGGGGAACCGCCAGATGATTGGCGGTTGGCGTATGCCAGGGCTTAGCTGCGCTCGCCCATCAGGGGAAGGGTGCCGGCCTTCTGGGCCTGCAGGTAGTCGGCCTTGACGGCTGCACGGCTGAGTACGCCGGGTGCGGACTTGGGAAAGTGGGCGCTGGTTTCCTTCACGCTCAGGCCAGCCTGGGCCTGGCGGGCAGCCAACACTTCAGCCTTCACGTCGGCACGGGCGGCGGTGCTGGGGGTGTTGATGGCGCTGACGGAGCTGAACTCGCCAGAAGTCGGCGTGCCGGCAAAAGCGGCGCCGCAAGCCAGGATCAGGGCGGTGGTGGTGAATACGTTCTTCATGATGCTTTCCTTTCAGGTGTTGATAGACATTTCCGGGCAGGGCGGCTTGGGTTTGCAAAGTGCCGTCTTGTCCAGCCTCGGTGAGTCGTCTATTCGGTTTCGGCTCATCGATGGGATGAACTGTAGACTGATCGAACCCCGTTAAAAACCATCTGGTCAGCAATTAATTATTTCTCAAAACGAAATAATGAGGCTTAATACCGCAAAAAAACGGTCGTGTTGCAGCCGCTTACAAATATCCCTGACGCCAACTGTGGTGCCCTTGCGGCATTCAAATTTTTTTTCATTTTCTTGATTCTTCAAAAACACCAATCCTCACCGATAGTTAGGCTTCGAACTTCGTTTCTTGGACGAATTTCCCCTGGCAAAACCGACTCTGGATCGCGTATTTTTCGAGGGGACTTGGGGCACAATGCGCGTTGGTAGAGAGACTCGAGTCCATGCCAGATTGCCGATATTTTTTGCCTCCTGTCGCCGGGCGTACAAGCCGGTGCAGCAGGTCAAACTGCCAGAAGAAACCACACGCCGCCGAAGCGGCACCGGAGACAGGACAGAGGAGAACCCCCGAATGAAACGTGACCCCATTTCCCCCCAAGGCCTGATCGCAGTACAGCCCATCAGCCATGACGTATTGGCCGAGAAGTACCTCAAGCCCGGTGAAGCCAATATCGACGATCTGTTCGCCCGTGTGGCCAAGGCCCTGGCCTCGGTGGAAGAAGAATCCCTTCAACCCAAATACGAGGGCATCTTCCTGGAGAACCTGTATGCCGGCGCCATCGGTGCCGGACGCATCATGAGCGCGGCAGGCACCTCCATTCAGGCTACGCTTATCAACTGTTTTGTACAGCCCGTCGGAGACTGCATCCAAGGTCTGGATGACAACGGCTATCCGGGTATTTACGAAGCCCTGCGCGAGGCTGCTGAAACCATGCGCCGTGGTGGTGGTGTGGGCTATGACTTTTCCCGTATCCGCCCGCGCGGTGCTGCCGTCAAAGGTACGGCTTCCATGGCCTCGGGCCCTTGCAGCTACATCAACGTGTTTGACCAGTCTTGCTCCACGGTGGAGAGTGCGGGTGCGCGCCGCGGCGCCCAGATGGGCGTACTACGAATTGACCACCCCGATGTGCAGGAGTTCATCACCGCCAAGCGCACGCCGGGACGCTGGAATAACTTCAACGTCTCCGTGGGTGTTACCGATGCCTTCATGCAAGCGCTGACGGCTGACCAAGACTGGGAACTGGTGCATACCGCGCCCCCGGGGGCAACCTTGCTGGACAAAGGCGCCTACCAACGCGCCGATGGCAAATGGGTCTACCAGAAGCTACCTGCTCGGACCTTGTGGGACACCATCATGAAGTCCACCTACGACTTCGCCGAACCTGGCATCCTGTTCCTCGATCAGATTAACCGGGACAACAACCTCAACTATTGCGAAACCATTTCGGCGACCAATCCCTGTGGTGAACAGCCGCTGCCGCCTTATGGTTGCTGCGATCTGGGGCCCATCATCCTCACGCGCTTCGTGCGCCATCCTTTCGGCTTTGCAGGAGTCCCGGCCTTTGACTTCGATGCCTTTGAGAAAACGGTCGCCATCCAGGTACGTGCACTGGACAATGTGCTCGACGTAACGTACTGGCCGCTGCAGCAGCAGCGCGAAGAATCTGCCGCCAAGCGTCGCATTGGTGTGGGCTTCACTGGCATGGGCAACACGCTGGCCATGCTATGCCTACGCTACAACTCGGCCGAGGGCCGTGCCATGGCCAAACGCATCGCCACCAGCATGCGCGATGCGGCATACCTGGCGTCGGTGGAACTGGCCAAGGAAAAGGGCGCCTTTCCGAAGTTTGATGCCAAGGGTTACCTGGCGGACGGCACCTTTGCCAGCCGCCTGCCCGCATCCATCCAGGACGCCATTCGCGCGCATGGCATTCGCAACAGCCACCTCTTGTCGATCGCGCCCACCGGCACGGTCAGCTTGGCTTTTGCCGACAACGCTTCCAATGGCATCGAGCCGGCATTTTCCTGGACCTACAAGCGCAAGAAGCGCGAGGCCGATGGTAGCCACTCGGAATACGACGTCGAGGACCACGCCTGGCGCATGTACCGAGAGTTGGGCGGCGACATGTCCAAGCTGCCCGACTATTTCATCTCTGCCTTGGAGATGAGTGCGAGCGACCACATCGCCATGATGGAGACGGTGCAACCCCTGGTCGATACGGCCATTTCCAAAACGGTCAACATTCCGGCCGATTACCCCTACGACGACTTCAAGAACCTCTACCAGCAAGCTTGGCGCGCAGGATTGAAGGGTCTGGCCACCTACCGTCCCAACAACATCCTGGGTTCCGTGTTGCACGTAGATACACCCAAGGCCGAGACGCCCAAGCCTGCACCGGCGCCCGTAATCGATCCCATGCGCAGTGTGATCGAACGTCGCCCCAAGGGTGCCTTGTCGGCTGTGGCAGAGAAGATCGATTATTGGACGCAAGAAGGTCACAAGACCTTGTATCTGCTGGTCTCGTTCCTGCCCGTTCCGACTGGTGACGGCAAGGGCACCGTAGACCGTGCCATTGAGTTCTTCATGCCCGTAGGCCAGAGTGGCGAGTCGCAGCAATGGATCACCTCCAGCATGCGCCTTCTATCACTCGCCGCGCGCGGCGGTTTCCTGGAGCGTGCCTTGTCCGACATGCGCAAGGTTGCCTGGGATCGCGGCCCCGTGCGCCTGGGTACCCGCCAGAAGGAAGATGGCACCGAAGTGCCTATGTGGCACGACTCCGAAGTGTCCGCCGTGGCGTTCGCGGTACAGAACATTCTGGCCGAGCGCAACCGCGCGCGATCTAACCATCACAACCGGCGTGCCACTGATATGCCCATCGCCGATGCGGACGATAACAGCTTGTTGCCAAGCCAGGACGCGGCTCTGGAGACCGCACCCCTGCCGGTGATGGCAGGCAAGAAGTGCAGTGAGTGCGGTGCCCATGCTGTCATTCGCAAGGACGGTTGCGACTATTGCACCCAGTGCGGACACACAGGAAGCTGTGGATGATGCAGAACCGTCGCCACCGCAGCGACTAAAGCCGGGCAAGCCCAGCGCGGCCGAGCTGGCCGCACTGGACCCACGCTGGCGCTTGCGATACCTGCTGCTTGCGCCGCACCGCTTGGGTTTTACGCTGGCCCTGGTGGTATTGCTAGCCAGCAGCCTCTGGTGGGTGCTTGTGCAATTCGACCGGGTCAGCGTGGCCGTCACGCTGCCCTATGTGGTCTCGCCCACACTGGTGCATGCTGCAGCCATGGGCTTGGGATTCATGCCCCTGTTCTTTGCGGGATTCCTGTTTACCGCGGTTCCCAAGTGGTTGCGCATTGAGGCGTTGGACGCGCGCTTGTTGCTGGCACCTTTGGCTCTGCAATCGCTGGGTTGGCTTTCTTGGCTGGTGGGGGCGCATTTCCATCTGGGTTGGGTGATGGGCGGCCTAGCTCTGGTATGGAGCGGGTTGGCCCGCCTGACCTGGTTGTATTGGCGCATGATCTGGCGCAGCAAGGAGGAAGATCGTCTGCATGCGCGGCTGGTGGGGTGGGCTTGCCTGTGGGGCTGTGTTTGTCTTGCTGGCTTGCTGATGGCCCTGGCGGTCGATGAGGGGCAGATCGCACTAGCGTGGGTGCTCAGTGGCCTGTGGGGCTTTGTCGCGGTGGTGTTCATCACTGTGGCGCACCGGATGATCCCGTTCTTCACGTCCAGTGCCATGCCTTTCATCGAAGCGCCACATCCCTTTTGGGCTTTGGGGGTCATGTTCGCGGCTGCCGTCTTTGAAGTGGTTGCGGTGTGGCTGGATGTGCCGACTCCGTTCATGCCACGTCCGCGACCGTTGTGGGGCTTGGTGCGCGGATTGTTTGAATTGCTGGCCGGTGGTGTCTTGTTGTGGCTGGCTGCCGTGTGGGGCATTCTGCAAAGCCTCAAGAACCGCATGCTGGCCATGCTACACCTAGGTTTTCTATGGCTGGGATTGGCATTGGTGCTGGGAGGGCTCTCACAGCTGCTGGGCTGGTTGCAGTCCGCTCCGGTACTGAGCCTGGGTGCCTTGCACGCGTTGACTATGGGCTGCCTGGGGTCGCTCATGCTGACCATGGTGACGCGGGTATCCTGCGGGCACAGCGGCCGCGCCGCGCAAGCCGATGCTACCGTGTGGACGCTGTTCTGGGTCTTGCAAGCGGCCACCCTCCTGCGCATCGCGGCCTCGGTGCAGGGCAGTTGGGCTGTATCGCTGCTGCTGCCAACGGCCCTGCTTTGGTGCGGCATCATGCTCGTCTGGGGCAGCCGCTTGTTACCGTGGTTCGGTCGCGTGCGTCCGGATGGTCGTGCGGGCTGACCCGCGAACCTTTGTTCCCCTGTTTGATGAATCCACACGCACACACGCTTTGGCACGCTCCGCAATGGGCCTTTGCCGTTTTGCTGGCTCTCTTGGGTATGCTGGGCCCATTCTCCATTGATACCTACCTGCCAGCCTTTGCAGGAATTGCGCAGTCGCTGCAGGCCACGCCCGTGCAAATGCAGCAAACGCTGTCGGCCTATTTGTTTGGATTTGCTTTCATGAGCCTATTTCACGGTTCCATCTCGGACAGCGTGGGTCGTCGTCCGGTGGTGTTGTGGGGCTTGGCGGCCTTTACCGCCACGTCGGTGGGCTGTGCGCTGTCGCAGAGCATTGGGCAGTTGATTTTTTTTCGTGCTGTCCAAGGTCTGACGACCGGCGCAGGCATTGTGGTCTCGCGTGCCATCATTCGGGACATGTTTGCGCCATCGCAGGCGCAGAAAGTCATGAGCCAGGTCACCATCTTCTTCGGCATCGCCCCGGCCATTGCGCCCATGGTGGGTGGCTGGATGTTGGTGCACGTCAGCTGGCACGGGATTTTCTGGTTCCTGGCGGCCGTGGGGGTGGTTCTCTGGACAGCCATCTACCGCCTGTTGCCCGAGACCTTGCACGACTCGCAGCGCCAGCAATTCCACCCCCGCCATCTGTTGGCGGGCTATTGGAAACTGGGCTCCGACCCCCGCTTTCTCTTGCTGGCATTGGCCAGCGGCATTCCGTTCAACGGCATGTTTCTCTACATCCTGAGTGCCCCGGTATTTCTGGGTGAGCACCTGGGCTTGGCACCCCAGCAGTTCTTCTGGTGTTTCCTGATCACCATCGCAGGCATCATGGGCGGTGCCCTGGTCAGTGGGCGGCTGGCAGGCAAGATCGCCCCCAAGCGCCAGGTCCGCCACGGCTTTGTGATCATGCTGGTGATTGCGGTCATCAACCTGGCCGTCAACCTGGCGGTGGCGGCACATGCCAGCTGGGCCTTGCTGCCGCTGGGGATTTTCTCCTTTGGTTGGGCACTGATGGTGCCGGTGGTTACCTTGTTGGTGCTGGACCTGCATCCCGAACGGCGTGGCATGGCATCCAGTCTGCAAATGTTCATCGGTTCCATGGCCAACGGCTTGGTCGCCGGTGTCGTTGCGCCGTTGGTGATGCATTCGACGGTAAGCTTGGCCCTCGCGTCGCTTGCCATGTTGGGCATTGGACTGGTGGCATGGATTTTTATTCGCCACCGTTGGCCCGAAATCGGCCATACTGTCTCGCATGCCTAGGTTGTGTCACCACATTTTGCTGATGCTGCTGGCACTGCTGTGCGCGTGTCAAGCTGCGTTCGCGCAAGGCAGCGTACAGGAGCGCACCGAAGCCCTGGTGACTCTGTCCGAAACCGATATTCCGGCCGCTCTACAGGCCATGCAAGAACTGCAGGCCCGTTTGGAGCCTTCGGTTCCCTATACCCACCAGCGCCGATATTGGCATGCACTGATCGGCATGCAACTTGATGCCGCACAACTCGATGCAGCAAAGGCTTCCATCTCCACCCTGCGCGACAAGGCGCAGCAAGCCAAAGACCCCGTTGGCGAAATCCTGGCCGATTTAGACAGTGCTTACTTGTTGGCCATCTCCGGGCAAACCGGCTCCGCTTTGGTGCAACTGCAGGCACTGGAGAGTCGTGCTGTTGGTACGGCGAACGAAGAAGTGCTGTGGCATTTCTACATATCCCTGGCCAGCGTACAACAAACCTTGGGGCAATTTGAGGCAAGCCTGGAAAATGCTTTCAAAGCCCAGCAATACGGGAAATTGCGCGCCTTTCATGCGCATGCTTCGCATGTGCGTTCGTTGAACATGCGCGCGCTGGTCTACATGGGCATGGCCAATTGGGAAAAGGCGTTGCAGGTGCTCGAAGAGGCACAGCCCTTGGCCCAACAGGCGAGACTCACCAAAGTTCAAGGCACCTTGTACCTCAACCAGGGGGCTGTCTTGGCCAGCATGGGTCGATCCAAGGAGTCCGTCGATGCCTACCAGAAAGCCCTTTCCATTGCCCGTGAAGCGGGTGTGATTGGTCTGGAGGCGAGAGCACTGAACAACCTGGGCGACACCTACCTCATTGCCAAGAACTACCCGCAAGCCGAAGCCTACGCCCGCTTGGCCATGGCCAAGTACGAAAAATCAGGCGAGCACGGTGGCTATGTCGTTGCCCGCAGTAACCTGGGCTTTGCCTTGATGGGCCAGGGCAAGATTGCACAAGGTGCCGCCGAAGTGCGTACGGCCTTGGCAGGTGCGCGGCAGGCTGGAGCAAAAGCCGACGAAGAAGGCATTCTGGGCGAACTCAGCCATATGTATGAGCAAGCCGGGCTGTACCGCGAAGCCGTCACCACCATTCGGGAGCAGCAGGTGCTCAGTGCACAACTCTTTCGGGCGGACCGTGAAAAGACCGTGGCCTCCATGCAGGAGCAGTTTGACACGGTGCAACGGCAAAAGCAGATTGAACTGCTGGCACGCGAAAACAGCCTGAAGGATGCCGAAATTGCCAATCGCCGCCTGCAGCAAATGGTGACCCTGCTGGCCGCCGTGCTGACCGTTGTGGCTGGCGGTTTTGTCTACCAGCTCTACCGGCGAGTGCGCAAAACCAACGCCAAGCTGCGCGAAGTCAACCAACAGCTCGAATTCCATGCCGTGCGCGACCCGCTGACCGGCCTGTACAACCGGCGCTCTTTCTTTGACCTGATGCAAAAGCGCGCGTCCCCCAAAGCGGGCGACCGCCGTGACGACAACCAGCCCGATGGCCTGATGATTCTCGACATCGACCATTTCAAGCACATCAACGACACCCTGGGACATGCTGGCGGCGACGCGGTTCTGGTGGAGATTGCCAAACGCCTGCGCGCCACCGTGCGCGAATCCGACCTGGTGATGCGCTGGGGGGGCGAAGAATTCCTGATCTTCTCCCCCAAGGCTAGCGTCGAACATCTGCAAGTCCTGGCGCAGCGCCTGCTCAAGGCCATTGGATCCACTCCGATGGAGGTCGCTGGCGCCCCCATGACCGTGACTGCCACCGGCGGTTTTCTAACGCTGCCGTTCTCGGGCTTACCAGAGTCGGTCTGCAACTGGGAGAAAGCCGTTCTGATCGCCGATATGGCCCTCTACTTGGGCAAGGTGAACGGGCGTAACCGCGCTTATGGCCTGGGACGCTTGCTGATTCCCTTCGATCAGGCCATGCCCGTGCTGGAACGTGACCTGTCTGCGGCACTCAAGGCCAAGATGGTGGAACTGTACGAAGTGCAAGGCCCGGCAACGCCTGGGTGATGCGGTATGGTAGCCGGGTGTGACATCCGGTTTCATCTCTCGTATACTGTACAAATATACAGTTTATGTTGATGCCATGTCTACCGCCCTTGCTTTGCTTGCCGATCCGGCCGTCGCTGCCAGCCTCTGGTCGGCAGACGCCCTGGCCCACGCGCCAGCACGGGTCTTGGCCAGCGGGCACGCCTTGCTGGATGCGCAACTCCCCGGCAACGGCTGGCCCGTGGGGGCGTTGACCGAACTTCTCCAACCCCCCGGTGTGCACTGCGAATGGCGCTTGCTGCTGCCCGCCCTGGCTCGCAGCAACCCAGCCCAATGCGTGGTGCTGGTGGGGGCACCCCATGTACCCTTTGGACCGGCACTGGCAGCCCAGGGCCTGGCACCCCAGCGCCTGCTGGGAGTCGGGGCGGTGGATGCGCCGACCACACGCCTGTGGGCCGCCGAGCAGGCCCTGCGCTGCGCCGATGTGGCCGCCGTGCTGGTGTGGTTGCCCCAGGCCCGCGCTGATGCCCTGCGCCGCCTGCACCTGGCCGCTGCGGAGCATGCCAAACTGTTTTTTGCCATGCGTCCCTGGGCGGCCCGCCACGAGGCCTCCCCCGCACCCCTGCGTCTGGGTGTACGGCCCCAAGAGCATCAGGATGCACTGGCCGTTGAAATCATCAAGCGCCGGGGGGCATTGCTGGAACAGCCCCTGACCCTGCCGGCCCAGCCCCCCTGGCTGGCGCGCCTGTTGGTGGGTGCACCGGCGCACGAGAACAGCCATGCACTGGATCGCCTTGCAGCCCAGGCCGGGTGAACCGGCAGACCTGGGGGCCTGGACCTTGCAGGCGCTGCGCTTCACACCCTGGGTGGCGCATGTGGAGCAGTCCTTGGTGCTGGAGGTGGGGAGCAGCTTGCGCCTGTTTGGCGGTCTGGACCCCCTGTGCGACCAGCTTCTTGAGCAAAATGATTCATTAGCCCCCGTGAATACTGCACATGGTGCTACATCATTGATAGCAATCGGTCGGTTGCGTCTGGTGCAGCGGATCGCCCAGGAACCCGATGCCGAACGCCGTCTGCCGGTGGCGCACCTGCTCGAACCCGACCAGTTGCCCCTGACCACCCTGACCGCAGCCCGGCCCCACCTGCCCATCCTGGTGCGCCTGGGCGTACGACGCTGGGGGCAGTTGCGTGCCTTGCCGCGCGACGGGCTGGCCCGTCGCTTTGGCGCAGAACTACTCACCGCCTTGGACCGGGCCTACGGCCAGCACCCCGATACCTACGCCTGGCTGCAGTTGCCCGACGTGTTCACCATCCGGCTGGAACTGCCTGCCCATGTCGAGCATGCCCCGGCCCTGCTGTTTGCGGCGCGACGCCTGCTGGCGCAACTGCGCCTGTGGTTGCAGGCCCGCCAGCACGGCGTACTGGAACTGGAACTGGCCTGGAGCCTGGATGCTCGGCGGACCAACGCCTTGCACGTGGACGCCCACCACGATGGCCTGGGCACGGGGCGCCTGGTGCTGGGCACTGCCCAGGCCACCCAGGACATGGCCCATCTGGAGCGCTTGCTGGGCGAACACCTGGCCCAGGTGCACCTGCCAGCGCCGGTAGCCGAACTGCGCCTGCGCAGCCTGCGCTCCCAACCCCTGCCCGGGCACACGCTCAGCCTGCTCCTGGAGGACCAACGCCGCGGCGACAGCTTGCACCACCTGGTCGAACGCTTGCAATCGCGCCTCGGACCGGATGCTGTGCGCAGTGTGCGCCTGCAGGCCGACCACCGTCCCGAATGCATGCAGTCCTGGCAGGCTCTGGCGGGCGGGGGCTTCCCGGCCTCCACCTGCGGCGCGCCGGAGCAGGGGCCCCATGCCGCCCTGCACCCCACCTGGCTGCTGGCCCAACCCCTGGCCTTGCAGCAAGGGCGGGATGGCCCGCTCTACCAGGGGCCGCTGACCCTGCTGGTGGGGCCCCAGCGCCTGGAGGCCGGGTGGCTGCAGGGGCAAAGCGCCTTGCGCGATTACTACCTGGCCCGAAGCCCCCAGGCGGGGCTGGTGTGGGTGTTTCGCCAGCGGCTGGCGCAGACCCAGGCCAGCGCCTGGTATCTGCATGGGCTGTTTGCCTGACTGTGCGATCATGCATGTCCAAGCCCGCGCAATATGGCTGACGCAAGGAGTTCCTTATGCCAATCCCTCTTCGCCCCTGGGCCCTGTGCCTGGCTGTGGCCTTACCTGCACAGGCACAAGACTTCGCACGCGAGGCACTGCCAGGTCTGCGTGAAACACCGGCCTATGTGCTCGGCAGTGCGCAAGAGCACTGGAGTGGCGGCAACGTGAACTGGTACTACAACCCGGCAGGCCAGCCTGCCAACCTGCAGACCCAGGACGTGGTCAACGCCATCCAGACCGCGGCGGCACGCTGGGCCGGTATGTGCAACCTCACCTTCACCTACCTGGGAACGACTTCAGCAGTGCCCAATGTGCGCAGCACCTCGGACACCATCGACCAGACCAATGTGGTTGGTTGGGGTCTGCTCACCGCCGAGATGGCGGGGTATGGCGCCTACACCAAGTGGTGGTACAACGGCAGCCACTTTCTGATCGATGCCGATGTCGTCATCAACACCGCCTACAACTGGACGCTGCAAAACGTGGAGTCCATCATGACGCACGAGCTCGGCCATTTCATCGGATTGAACCATTCCAACGTTCAGGCATCGGTGATGTTCGCCAACCCCTACAACAGCTATAGCTACCAGCGCACCTTGCGTGGCGACGATGCCGAAGCCTGCGCTGCGCTGTATGGCGCGTCGGCCAACGCTGAGTCCAACCGCGCCATGAACTGGGCCGAGCAGAACTTCCCGTCGTTGCTCACACCCAGCCCGTCAGCTTCGGGCACCGCCTATGGCTACTACTACCGTTATTACTCTGGAACCAACACCTACGTCGGCTCCAAGGACGGCCGTGCGTACCTGATGGGAGCGGATGGTGTCATCCGCGATCAAGGCGCGCTGGCCGACTACGCCGCCACGTTGCGCAGTGCGGGTTTCTAATCCCCCATCACCACGCCCTCGCGGCGCGGGTCGGCGCCACCGAACCAACCCGTGGGAGTTCTCGCGATGGCCTGCAGCCCGCTGGTCATGGTCATCTCACGCACCTCGTGGCCTTGGGCCTTGAGCGCTTCGACGGTGGTTGCCGGGAAGCGCTTTTCTTCCAGCAGGGTGGGGCCATTGGCCGAACCGAAGTTGGGCAGGCTGATGGCTTGCTGCGTGCTCAGGCCCCAGTTCAGCGTGCCGTATAACGTCTTGGCGGTGTAGTGAATGATGAGCGCGCCGCCAGGGCTGCCGCCGCTCATCAGCAATTGGCCGCTGGCCTTGTCGAACACCAGGGTGGGCGACATGGACGAGCGCGGGCGCTTGCCCGGTTGCACGCGGTTGGCGATGGGCAGGCCCTGGGTGTCCTTGGGTGCAAAGCTGAAGTCGGTGAGCTCGTTGTTCAGCAGGAAGCCCTTGACCATCTGGCGCGAGCCAAAGGCGTCTTCGATGGTGGTGGTCATGGCCACCGCGTGGCCCTGGGCGTCGATGATGCTGATGTGGCTGGTGCCGTATTCGGGCTGATCCGGCATGGGCGCGTAGCTGGTCTTCATGCTGCCGGGTTGGCCGGGCTGCGCTACCTTCATGGACTGCGGCCCGATCAGGGCGGCGCGTTGCGCCAGGTAGGTGGGGTTGAGCAGGCTCGCCCAGTTGCCACCGGGGGCGGTAACGAAGTCGGGGTCGGCCACGTACTGTGCACGGTCGGCAAAGGCCAGTCGCGCGGCCTCGGTGTACCAGTGCAGCCAGGAGGCCGAAGGCAGGCCGCTGTCCAAGGCCATGCCGTTAGCGGGGGTGTGCTGCAAGATGCCCAGCATCTGCCCAATGGCCAGCGCCCCCGAGCTCGGTGGCGGGAATCCGCACAGCCGGTAGCTGCGTGCCACGGCTTCGTAATCAAAGCACAGGGCGCTGCGCTGTTTGGGCTGGTATTGGGCCAGGTCCTGCAGGCTCAGCGTGCCGGGGTTGCTGGGGTGCTGGCGCACTTTGTCCACCATGGCCTGGGCTACGGGGCCTTCGAGCAGGGCCTTGGAGCCCTGTGCGGCAATGCCACGCAGCACCTGGGCCAGTTCGGGGTTCTTCAGTACATGGCCCACGGGCCACGGCTTGCCCTGCGCGTCGTAGAAGTAGGCGGCGGCAACCGGGTCTTTCTTCAGGTGCGCCTCGCTTGCCAGTAGGGTGTTCAGGCGTGCACTGACCTTGAAGCCGCCTTCGGCCAGTGCAATAGCGGGTCCAAACAGCTGCGCCCAGGGCAGCTTGCCGTGCTGGTGGTGCGCCAGCTCCAACATGCGAACGGTGCCCGGCACGCCCACCGATCGCCCACCGACCACGCCGTCGATGAAAGCCATGGGTTGACCATCGGCTTTGAGAAACAGGTTTTCGTCGGCTGCAGCCGGCGCGGTTTCACGCCCGTCATACGCTTCGACCGCTTTGCCGTCGTAGTGCAAGAGAAACGCCCCACCACCGATGCCGCTGGACTGCGGCTCCACCAACGTGAGCACCATCTGCACGGCAATAGCAGCGTCCAGCGCACTGCCACCGGCCCTGAGCACCTGGTAGCCTGCATCGGTGGCCAGAGGGTTGGCGGCGGCAACGGCAAACGTGTGTGTGGCCCAGCCGGGTTTTTCGGTATAGCCGGAGGCACCTTCGGGCTGGTTCGGTGCGGTGTACTGGAAGGTGGCAGACGGGTTGTGGGCGCAGCCAGCCAGCAGGGCGGCTGCGGCCAGGGTGGTCAAGACGGCGGGTTTCATGGTGCGGCGATTTCCCAGGAGAAAGAGTGCTCGCACTGTAGCCCTGCCGCTTGGCCAAGCCAAGTTCTTGGTTCCGCGTGCGGCCATCCCTACGCCGTGGTGGCTACAACGCCACCGCCCACAGCACCGGCAAGCCGCTCAGGCTGCGGAAGATGCGCGATAGGGCACCACGATGCACCAAAGCGGTGGCGGCTTCGATATCGGGGGCCAGGTAGCGGTCCTGGTCCAGGCGCGGCACCTGTGCACGCAAGAGCGCGTGGGCTTGTTCCAGCGCGTCGGAACTGTGTAGTGGGCGCAGGAAGTCGATAGCCTGAGCACTGGCCAGCAGTTCAATGCCCAGGATGTGCGCGGTGTTGGCAATCATGGCCTGCAGGCGCCGGGCTGCAAAAGTCGCCATGCTCACGTGGTCTTCCTGGTTGGCGCTGGTGGGCAGGCTGTCCACGCTGGCCGGGTGGGCCAGGCTCTTGTTCTCGCTGGCCAGGGCGGCGGCGGTGACGTGGGCGATCATGAAACCGCTGTTCAGCCCCGCATCGGCGCACAGGAAGGGCGGCAGGCGCGAGACCGACGCGTCGATCAGCATGGCGATACGGCGCTCGGCGATGGCGCCCACTTCGGCAATGGCCAGCGCCATGCCGTCGGCAGCCAGGGCCACGGGCTCCGCATGGAAGTTGCCACCGGAGATCATGGAACCATCGTTCGCAAACACCAGCGGGTTGTCGGTGACCGCGTTGGCCTCGATGAGCAGGATGCGCGCGCTGTGGCGCATCTGGTCCAGGCAGGCGCCCACCACTTGCGGTTGGCAGCGTAGGCAGTAAGGGTCTTGCACCCTGTCGTCCCCCTCGGCATGCGACGCGCGGATGGCGCTGCCTTGCAGCAGGGCGCGGTAGTACTGCGCCACGTCGATCTGCCCTTGCTGGCCACGCACGGCGTGGATGCGCGGGTCAAAGGGGCCGTCGCTGCCGCGGGCGGCGTCCACCGTAAGTGCGCCAATCACCAGGGCCGACTCCAGTACGGGCTCGAAGCTCAGCAGCGCATGCAGCGCCAGCGCGGTGCTGGTCTGGGTGCCGTTGATGAGGGCCAGGCCTTCTTTGGCGGCGAGCTGCAGCGGGGCGATGCCGGCCGCCTGCAGCGCCTGCAGGGCCGGTACGCGCTGGCCGTCTTGCAGCATGAAGCCTTCACCCAGCAGCGCCAGCGTCATGTGCGACAGCGGAGCCAGGTCGCCCGATGCGCCCACCGAGCCCTGGCTGGGCACAAAGGGCACCAGGCCCGCGTTGACCACGGCCAGCAGGGTGTCGACCACGACCTCGCGCACGCCCGAGTAGCCGCGTGCCAGGCTGGCGGCCTTGGTCACCATCATCAGACGCATGATGGGCGCGGCCAGTGGCTCGCCCACGCCCACGCTGTGCGAGCGGATCAGGTTCAGCTGCAGGGTGGCGAGCTGTTCCTTGCTGATGCGCTGGTTGGCCAGCTTACCAAAACCGGTGTTGACACCGTACACCGCGTCGTCGCCGTCGGCAGCGGCTTGCACCACGGCTTGGGCGGCGCGCAGTACGGCGCGGGCGTCGGGGTGCAGTTCCACGCGTACATCGCCAGCGTGGATGCGTTGCAGTTGGTCCAGGCTGAGTTGGCCGGGTTGGAGGATGAGGGTTTTTGGGTTCATGGTGTCGCGGTGTAGGGATTAGCGGCCCAGCATGGGCAGGTTGAGGTCGTTGTCACGGGCGCATTGCTGGGCGATGGCGTACCCCGCGTCGGCATGGCGCATCACGCCGGTGGCGGGGTCGTTGAACAGCACGCGCGAGAGGCGCTCGTGGGCCTCGGGTGTACCGTCGCAGACGATGACCACGCCGCTATGCTGGCTGTAGCCCATACCGACGCCGCCGCCGTGGTGCAGGCTGACCCAGGTGGCGCCACTGGCCGTATTGAGCAGGGCGTTCAAGAGGGGCCAGTCGCTCACGGCATCGCTGCCGTCCATCATGGCTTCGGTCTCGCGGTTGGGGCTGGCCACCGAGCCGCTGTCCAGGTGGTCGCGGCCGATGACAATGGGGCCCTTGAGTTCGCCGTTCTTCACCATCTCGTTGAAGGCCAGGCCCGCGCGGTGGCGCTCGCCCAGGCCGATCCAGCAGATGCGCGCGGGCAGGCCCTGGAAGGCGATGCGCTCCTGCGCCATGTCCAGCCAGCGGTGCAGGTGGGCGTTTTCGGGGAACAGTTCCTTCATCTTGGCGTCCGTCTTCTTGATGTCTTCCGGGTCGCCACTGAGCGCCACCCAACGGAACGGGCCCACGCCCTTGCAGAACAGCGGGCGCACATAGGCCGGCACAAAGCCGGGGTAGTCGAAGGCGTTGGCTACGCCGAAGTCCTGCGCCACCTGGCGCAGGTTGTTGCCGTAGTCCACGGTGGGGATGCCCATGGCGTGGAAGTCCAGCATGGCCTGCACGTGCACGGCGCACGATTCGCCCGCGGCTTGCTTGAGCGTGGCGTGCTGGGTCGCATCCTTCTGCGCGGCCTTCCACTGAGCCACGGTCCAGCCACGGGGCAGGTAGCCATTGATCAGGTCGTGGGCCGAGGTCTGGTCGGTGACGATGTCCGGACGGATGCCACCCGCCTTGGCGCGGCGCACCAGCTCGGGCACGATGTCGGCCGCATTGCCGCACAAGGCAATCGACACGGCCTTCTTCTCGGCCGTGTACTTGGTAATGCGCGCCAAGGCGTCGTCCAGGTTGGTTGCCTGTTCGTCCACGTAGCGGGTACGCAGGCGGAAGTCGATGCTCGTTTGCTGGCACTCGATGTTCAGCGAAGAAGCACCGGCGAAAGTGGCGGCCAGGGGCTGCGCGCCGCCCATGCCGCCCAGGCCTGCGGTCAGAACCCAGCGCCCGGCCAGGCTGCCGTTGTAGTGCTGGCGGCCGGCTTCGACAAAGGTCTCGTACGTGCCCTGCACGATGCCCTGGCTGCCGATGTAGATCCAGCTGCCGGCGGTCATCTGGCCGTACATCATCAGGCCCTTGCGGTCGAGTTCATTGAAGTGCTCCCAGGTAGCCCACTTCGGTACCAGGTTGGAGTTGGCCAGCAGCACGCGGGGTGCATCGGTATGGGTGCGGAACACGCCCACCGGCTTGCCGCTTTGCACCAACAGCGTTTCATGGGGCTGCAGCTTGCGCAGACTGTCCAGGATGGCATCGAAACAAGCCCAGTTGCGTGCAGCCTTGCCGATGCCGCCGTACACCACCAGCGCGTCGGGGTTCTCAGCCACCTCGGGGTCCAAGTTGTTCTGGATCATGCGGTAGGCGGCTTCGATTTGCCAGTTGGCACAGTGCAGTTCGGCGCCACGGGGCGCACGTACCGGTCGGGCCTGGCTGTCGAAGTGGCGGATGGGGGAGATGTCGGACATGGTGGGGCTCCTGGCAAGGTGCGGGATTGCGGTGGCATGCATCGTAACTTGTCTATACAACTTGTGTCAACACCACTACAATGCCAGCATTGCGACTCTGCTTCGGTTCCTACCTACCATGAAACCCGCCTACAGCCAGGTCAAAGACTTCATCCAGCAACACATCAAGAGCGGGGCTTGGCGTCCGGGCGACCCGGTGCCCAGCGAATCGGCGCTGATGCAGCAGTTCGGCATCAGCCGCATGACGGTCAACCGCGCGCTGCGTGAACTCACAGCTGAAGGCATGGTCATGCGGGTGCAGGGCTCGGGCACCTATGTCGCCGAGTTGCACCGCATTGCCTCCAACCTCACCATTCGCGACATCCACGAAGAAGTACTGGAGCGTGGTCATGTGCACACGGCCCAAGTGCTGCTGGTGCAGGCCGAGCGTGCACCGGCCGGGCTGGCGCGCACACTGGGGCTGCGCACCAACGCACGGGTGTTTCATAGCATTCTGGTGCACCTGGAAAATGGCATGCCCATCCAGTATGAAGACCGCTACGTCAATCCGGCCGCGGCACCCGACTACCTCAAGACCGATTTCACCCAGACCACGCCCACCCACCACCTGCTCGTCCAGGCCCCGCTGACCGAGGCCAGCTATTCCATCGAAGCCTGCCTGCCCAGTGCGGACCAGGCCCGTCACCTGGGCATCCCAAAGACCGAACCCTGCCTGGTGCAGGTGCGCCGCACCGTGAGCGGCAAGCACGTGGCCAGTGTGGTACGCCTGGTGTACCCCGGCTCGCGCTACAGCTTTGCGGGGAGTTTTCAGGCATGAGCTGGCATGGCGTGCATCTGGCCGATGTCGCGGCCACGCCTTGGCGCAATGGCGGGGGGCTTACGCGTGAGCTGGCGTCGGGGCCAGCGGGCGGGGAGTGGCAATGGCGCCTGTCGGTCGCCGAGGTGGCGGCGGATGGTCCATTCTCACGCTATGAGGGCGTCACGCGCTGGTTTGCGGTGCTCCAGGGTAGCGGTGTTGCGCTGAATGTGGCCACGCCCGCAGACACCGATGCAGCCACCGAACACCGGCTGGCTGCGCACGACGCGCCGCTGTGCTTTGACGGAGCCGCCTCCACCGCCTGCCGACTGATGGACGGCCCTACGCAAGACTTCAATCTCATGCTGCGCGACGGCTGCCTGCCTGGGCGCATGGTCCGCATCCGCGGGAGCGCGCAGGAATTGGCACATGCTAGCAAAATGATAGCTATTTATGCAGTATCTACGGGGGCTACCATTGACTTTAATGGGCAAGGTCTATCGGTGCCGCCCGCTACGCTGGTCTGGCGACAGGTCACCAAGGCCGCCACCGTGCGCATCCAGTGCGAGCACGCGCTGTGGATGGAGTGGTCGGCATGAGCGTGCAGCTATGGACCCATTGCCGTGTCGCCACGCTGGCTGCAGACGCGCCCACGCCTTATGGGCTGATTGAGGACGCCGCCCTGGTGGTGGAGGGTGATACCTTGGCCTGGGTTGGCCCGCGCGTCGAGCTACCGGCCGCATGGCGCGCGCGCTGCACGACCGAACAGGACGCGGGCGGTGCCCTCATCACACCTGGCCTGATCGACTGCCATACCCACTTGGTCTACGGCGGCAACCGCGCCCACGAGTTCGAGCTGCGTTTGCAAGGCGCGAGCTACGAGGAGATTGCCCGCGCCGGTGGCGGCATTGCCTCGACCGTGAAGGCCACGCGCGCTGCCAGTGCTGCCGAGCTGGAAGCCAGCGCGGCCAGGCGCGTGCGCGCCTTGATGGCCGAGGGCGTTACCACGGTCGAAATCAAGTCCGGCTACGGCCTGACGCTGGAACGCGAGCGCAAATGCCTGCAGGTGGCGCGCGGCCTGGGCCAGGCGCACGCCGTGGACGTGCGCACCACGTTCCTGGGCGTGCACGCCGTGCCGCCGGAGTACGCCGGAGACACGGACGCCTACGTCGACGCCGTGCTGCAGATGCTGCCTGTGCTGCATGCCGAAGGCCTGGTTGATGCCGTCGACGGTTTCTGTGAGCGTATCGCTTTTAGTCCTGCACAGATCGAACGCGTCTTTGCAGCGGCCAGAGGCTTGGGCCTGCCGGTCAAGCTGCACGCCGAGCAGCTTAGCAACAGTGGCGGCGCGCAACTGGCTGCGCGCTACCAGGCTCTGAGTTGCGACCATCTGGAATGGTTGTCCGAAGACGGTGCGCGTTCCATGGCCGCGGCGGGCACGGTGGCGGTGCTGCTACCGGGAGCCTTCTACTTCCTGCGCGAAACGCGCCTGCCACCCATAGCCCTGCTGCGTCAGCACGCAGTCCCCATGGCCGTTTCAACCGACAGCAATCCCGGCAGCTCGCCCTGCACCTCGCTCTTGTTGATGCTCAACATGGCCTGCACCCTGTTTCGCCTTACGCCCGAGGAGGCTCTGGCTGGTGTCACCCGCCATGCGGCGCAGGCCCTGGGCTTGCGCGACCGCGGAGTGCTGGCAGCGGGTCAGCGCGCCGACTTCGTGTTGTGGGACGTGCAACACCCGGCCGAACTGGCCTACGCCCTGGGCGCCAACCCTCAGCGTCAAACCGTTTTCCAAGGGCAACCCCAATGAGCGACCTCCAACCAACCTACTGCCTGCAGCAAGGCAGTGCGCCCCTGCTGGTGAGCATGCCGCACATCGGCACCGAAATCCCCGCCGACCTGCGCGCTCACTTTGTCCCGCGCGCCTTGCAGGTGGAAGACACCGACTGGCACCTGGAACGGCTGTATGACTTTCTGGGCGAACTAGGCGCCAGCGTACTCACGCCGCGCCTGTCGCGCTACGTGATCGACCTGAACCGCCCGCCCGATGACGCGCCTATGTACCCCGGCGCCTCCAACACCGAGCTGTGCCCCACACGCTTCTTCACGGGCGACGCCCTGTACCAGGACGGCATGGCCCCTGGCCCCGAGGAGCGCCTGCGCCGACGCCACCGGTACTGGCAGCCCTACCACGACGCGCTGGCCGCAGAGCTGGCGCGGCTGCAGCAGCGCCACGGCTATGTGCTGCTGTGGGACGCGCACAGCATCCGCTCACAAATCCCCTGGCTGTTTGAAGGCCGCCTGCCCGACCTGTCCATCGGCACTGCCGACGGGGCCAGTGCCAGTGCTGCCGTGGCCCAGGCGGTGGTGCAGGCCTGCGCGGCGCAGTCGCGTTGCAGCCATGTGCTCAATGGCCGCTTCAAGGGTGGCTACATCACCCGCCATTACGGCGCGCCACAGGACGGCGTGCACGCCGTGCAACTGGAGATGTGCCAAAGCCTGTACATGCAGGAAACCAGCCCCTTTGCCTACGACGAAGCACGGGCGCGTCAGATTCAGCCGTTGTTAAAAGAAATGGTACTTGGCCCCTGTGAAACCTTGCGAGACTGCTATGAAAAGTGAAGCAACCTGGTGGCTGGCGCCGCAAGCCTGGGTAGCGGGCGCGTGGGCACAGGAGGTGCTTCTGGGCGTGGACGGTGACGGCCGCTGGATGCACGTGCAGGCGCAATGCCCGGCACAGGCTCAGGCCCAGGCTACGCGCCTGCCAGGGCCGGTGCTGCCCGGTGTGGTCAACGCCCACAGCCACGCCTTTCAGCGCGCCATCGTGGGGCTGACCGAACGGCGCGACCCGCGTGCTCCGTCGGACGACTTCTGGAGTTGGCGCGACCGCATGTACGCCGCAGCCAACAGCATCACGCCCGAACAGCTCGAAGCCATCGCCACCCAGCTCTATGGTGAACTGTTGGCCGGGGGCTACACCCAGGTCTGCGAATTTCACTACCTGCACAACGCCCTGGGCGGCGCGCCTTACGGCGAGATGGCCGAGATGTCGCTGGCGCTGGTGCGCGCAGCGCGGCGTACCGGCATTGGCCTTACGCTCTTGCCCACGCTGTACATGCGCGCCGGTTTTGCGCAGACCGCGCTGCGCGAGGACCAGCGCCGCTTTGCAGGCACGCCCGAGCGAATGGCCCGCATCGTGCAGGAGCTGCAGCGCCACACCGCGGCTGACGCCCACATCAACGTCGGCGTGGCCATCCACTCGCTGCGCGCCGTGCCTGCGTCGGCCCTGAAAGAGCTGGCCGCGTTTGCAGCTGCCAAGCAGCTGCCCGTGCACATTCACATTGCCGAGCAAACCCAGGAGGTGGACGACTGCTTGGTGCACACCGGCATGCGACCCATCGAATGGCTGCTGCACCACGTGGACGTGGATGCCCGCTGGAACCTGGTGCACGCCACCCACACCACGCGCGACGAACTAGCAGGTGTGCAGACACGAGGTGCCAGCATTGTGATCTGCCCGGCCACCGAGGCCAACCTGGGCGATGGTGTGTTCGATCTGCCCGGCTACGGCGCGCTGCAGGGGCGCTGGTCCATTGGCTCGGACAGCCACGTCACGCGCCGCTGGACCGAGGAGCTGCGCCTCTTGGAGTACAGCCAGCGCCTGACCCAGCGCAAGCGCAACGTGGCCGCGCAGTGCCTGGGCGGTGCCAGTAGTGCGGCCGCCTTGTTGCAAGGGGCCTTGCGTGGCGGCCCGTCCGCCACGGGGCTGGCGCTGGGCGGCATTGCCGTCGGGCAGCGTGCCGATTTCTGTGTGCTGGATGCGCAGTCGAGCGCGCTGTTGGGACTCCCGGCCGAGCACGTGCTCGATGCCTGTGTGTTCTCCAGCCCGGATGCGGGTTTCGCGTCCGTGTACGTGGCTGGGCGGGCAGTGCAGCCCGTAGCGCCGGAGCGCTTTGTCGCGACGCTGCGCGAACTGTGGGGGGGATGAAACTTTTCGCCAAGCTATGCGATCATCGGCCTCGGTGAGGCAACATCGTCTGGCAACATGGCATCCAAACCCTGGCAATCCCTTCAACTGCGGGTAACGCTGTTTACCCTGGGGGTGTTCCTGCTCGGTGTTTGGTCCTTGTCGTTGGTGGCCAATCGCATGTTGCGTGATCACATGCAGGCCATCGTAGGGGCCCAGCAGTTCTCCACTGTCACCGCGTTGGCAGCGGAACTGAACCACCAGATCGAAGACCGCCTGCAAGCCTTGCAGGACGTGGCCAACGGCATTGATGCCGCCACGTTTGCCCGGTCCGACGCCTTGCAGACCCGGCTGCAAACCCTGGTGGCGCTACAGCGCATGTTCAATGCCGGGGTTTTCATCACCCGCCAGGACGGTGTTCCTGTTGCCGATGTGCCCGTTAGCGCGAATCGGCTGGGTCGTGGTGTGGCCGAGCGCGACTACATGATTGCCGCGCTGCAGGAGGGCCGGGCCTCGGTGGGCAAGCCGGTGCTGGGCAAGGCGCTGGGCACGCCGGTGTTTTCCATGGCAGCGCCCATTCGTGATGCGCAGGGCAAGCCGGTGGGTGCGGTGGTCGGCGTGATTGACCTCAGCCGCCCCAGCTTCTTGGAGAAGGTGACGAGTGCGGGCTATGGCGCAACGGGAGACTACTTCGTGGCGTCGTTGCAGCACCGCATCAACGTCACCTCCAGCGACAAGAAGCGGATTATGCAGTCCCTGCCTCCCGTAGGCGCCAATCCCCATGTGGACCGTTTCGTGTCCGGATTTGAAGGCACCGACCTCTATGTGGACCAGCGTGGTATCGAGATCATGGTGTCGGTCAAGGGCATTCCGGCGGCCCACTGGGCCATGGTGGCTACGCTGCCAACCGCCGAGGCGTTTGCCCCCATCGAAGGCCTGCAGCAGCGCGTGCAGTGGGCGACGGTGCTGTTTAGCGCGCTGGCGGGTGTGTTGATCGGGTGGCTGGTCTGGCGGCTGGTCAAGCGCCAGCTTGCGCCGGTTCTGGAAGCGACCCGCGCCCTGTCCGCTCAAGCCGATACGGGTGCACCGGTAACTCCGCTACCGGTGACCAGCCACGATGAGTACGGCGAGTTGATGACCAACTTCAACCGCCTGCTGGCCTCGCTGTCCCAGCGCAGCAAGGCCTTGCAGGAGAGTGAGTCGTACAACAAGGTGTTGTTTGCGCAGTCGCATATTCCCTTGGTGGTCATTGATCCTGAAGTGCCTTGCATGGTGGATTGCAATCCGGCTGCGCTGGAAATTTATGGCGTAGACAGCCTGCAAACCCTGCGCACACTGAGTCCGTTGGATGTTTCAACACCGACGCAATACGACGGCAGCGACTCCCTGCAGGCGGCGCTGGGGCACATCCAGTTGGCCCTTCGCAACCGGGTGCATTCGTTTGAATGGCGCCATCGCCGCCCCAATGGCGAGGTTTGGGACGGCGAGGTGCGTCTTGTGGCGTTTGAACATGCGGGCAAGACCTTGCTGCAGTTCAGCCTGGAAGATATTACCGAGCGCAAGCGCACCGAGGCCGATCTGCGCATTTCGGCGACCGCGTTCGAAATGCAAGAGGGCATGGTGATTACCAATGCCAACAAGCAGATTCTGCGCATCAACGCGGCCTGCAGCGAAATTACTGGCTATGCACTTGAAGAAGTAGTGGGCCAGACGCCGCGCGTGTTCAGCTCGGGTCGTCACGATGCGGCGTTTTATGGGCAGCTGTGGAGCAGTATCAACACCACCGGCTCCTGGAAAGGCGAAATCTGGAACCGGCGCAAGAATGGCGAGATCTATCCGCAGTGGGCGCATATTTCGGCAGTGAAGGGGTCTGGCGGGGTGGTTACGCACTATGTGGCGTCGTTCGTCGACATCTCGCAGCGCAAGTCGGCCGAAGACGAAATCCGCCATCTGGCCTTCTACGACCCGCTCACCCGGCTGCCCAACCGACGCCTGCTGCTGGACCGCCTGCGCCAGGCGGTGATAGCCAGCGCCCGCAGCGAATCGTCGGTGGCTTTGCTGTTCATCGATCTGGACAATTTCAAGACCCTTAACGACACCATGGGCCATGACAAGGGTGACTTGCTGCTGGAATCGGTGGCGCATCGGCTAACGTCCTGTGTGCGTGAGGAAGATACCGTGGCGCGGCTCGGCGGCGACGAGTTTGTGCTGATGGTGGAAGGCCTGAACCGCCACGGTGGCGATGCCGCCGACCATGCCCGGCTGGTGGCGCAAAAGGTGCTCGATGCCCTGGCCGATGCGCACGACCTGGCAGGCCTGGCCTACACCTGTACTGCCAGCATCGGTGTGAGCCTGTCTGGATCTGACAGCGACAGCGTTGATGAGTTGCTCAAGCGCGCTGACCTGGCCATGTACCAGGCCAAAGCAGCCGGGCGCAACACCATGCGCTTCTTCGATCCGCTCATGCAGGCCACGGTCATGTCCCGCGCGGCCATGGAGGCCGATCTGCGTGCCGGGCTGCAGTCTAGCCAACTGGTACTGCACTACCAACCCCAGGTGGATGCGACGCAGCGCATCACCGGTGCCGAGGCGCTGGTCCGTTGGCAGCACCCGCGCCGTGGGTTGGTGTCGCCCGCCGAGTTCATTCCCCTGGCGGAGGAAACGGGTTTGATCCTGGCTTTGGGGCGCACCGTACTGGAGGTCGCCTGCCTGCAGTTGGTGGCGTGGGCCCCGGATCCGGCCACCGCGCATTTGACGATGGCGGTCAATGTCAGTGCCCGCCAGTTTCACCAAGCCGATTTTGTCGATCAGGTGCTATCCGTGCTAAGTCGCACGGGCGCGCGGGCTCAGCAGCTCAAGCTGGAGCTGACGGAAAGCCTGCTGGTGTCCAACTTCGACGAGGTCATCACCAAGATGCAGGCTTTGCGCGCGTGCGGCGTGTGTTTTTCGCTCGACGATTTCGGAACCGGCTATTCCTCGCTGGCCTACCTCAAGCGCATGCCGCTGGAGCAGTTGAAGATCGACCAGTCGTTTGTGCGCGATGTGCTGACCGACGCGAACGACGCTGTCATTGCCAAGACCATCATCACCCTTGCCCAGAGCCTGGGTCTGGGCGTGATAGCCGAAGGGGTGGAGACGCAGGCGCAGCGCGAGTTTCTTTCGCAGGCAGGCTGCCATGCCTACCAGGGGTATTACTTCAGCCGCCCCTTACCGATTGCCGACTTTGCCGCGCTGCTGCAGGATCAAAATGGCGCGCGCCAGGTGGGTAGTTTGCCTGACGCCGACGCATCGGGATAATTGGCGCCTATGCCTTCCCAATCCGATGCCATCGACCAACGTCTGACCGACCTGGAAATCAAGCTCAGCTTCCAGGAAGATGCACTGGACCAACTCAGTGCCACCATCGTGCGCCAGCAGCAGACTATCGACTTGCTGGTGCGGGAAGTTCGCCACTTGCGCGAGCAAATTCCGCAAGACAGCGGGCCGCGTCTGCTGGGTGCGCAAGACGAGGTGCCGCCGCACTATTGAGTAGGCGGGTACAATCGGGGGCGTCGCACGCGCTTGCTTACCTTCGCTGCGACGAGTCACCTCAACCACCAACCCTCGGCAAGGGTCTGTTCTGGTGGTCCCCTTTCTCCTTGGGCAAGCTTCACCCGGGTTGGTCTTTGCAACCCACACCCCGTCCAGGTTTTGCAGCCTGCATCACCCGCGGCCCTTGGGTTCGAAGGGTCCATTTCCCCATGAAGGAGCCGTTATGGCCAAAGAAGAACTGATTGAAATGCACGGCAAGGTGGACGAAGCCCTGCCCGATATGCGCTACCGCGTCACGCTGGAAAACGGCCACCAACTGGTGGCCTATACCGGCGGCAAGATGCGCAAGCACAGTATCCGCATCCTCGCGGGCGACCGCGTGACGCTGGAAATGTCGCCCTACGACCTGAGCAAAGGGCGCATCACGTTCCGGCATATCGAAAACCGTACGCCCCGGGTGGGTGCTGCGCACACACAAAAACCCCGGCGTTGACGAACGGGCCGCTGCAAAGAAACATGGGTGGGCGTGCGCTGACGGTGAACATTGCACGCCCCATGGAAGCACGTGCCCCGCGCAGCAACGGCGGCGGCTACCGCAACAGCTATTGATCCAGCCCCGATAATGGGGCTTACTTGCGCACGATGGTGTTGCCAGAGTTGCGGACCCACTCGCCTACCTGCAAACCCGGGTCGGCGGTGAATTCAAAACTGGCCTTACCGCCATTGGCGTACTGCACGGTCACGGTCCAGATCATGTGCGTTTTCATTTTTTCCTCTATCACCTTGCCCGCATAGGCACCGCCTGCCGCACCGGCAATGGTGGCCAGGTCCTTGCCCAGGCCGCCGCCAACCTGGTTGCCCAGGACGGCACCTATGGCGCCTCCGGCTAGAACACCCGCTGCGCTGTATTCACCCGCTTTCTGGGTAACGGAAACTGCTACCACCTGGCCGCAGTCGGCGCAGGCGGGTTCGCTGGCGCGGGCACCAGGGTGGCTGCTGGCGGGCGCCGTGGATGTTGCGGCAGGAACTGCAGGCACAGCGGGCGCCGGTCGTGGCGCCTTGGCGGCTGCCAGGGCCTTGTCGTATTCGGCTTTGGCGTCGCGCCGACACTGCAAGCGCGCGGCGGCAGTGGTTTCTTCGCTGCACAGTTGCCTGTCGGCGTCGTAACGCTCTTGCGCGGCCTTTTGTTCGAGGGAGGGCGTGGCGGCTTGGGCGTAGCCAGCGGCCAGCATGAGCAGGGCACCGAAAAACCGATGGTGGTTGCGGGTTTCGAACACGGTGTTTCTCCTTGAGTTGCGATTGCGAGCGAACCTGCTCCGTACTATAGGCATTGTGGGAAGTTGTCAGTAGGCGGTGAAGGCTGTATATTCATACAGCATGAATACCTGCGATTCCCCCGTCGTCCTGAGAGATCCAGACGATCTGGCCTATGCCGAACTGCAATCTCTGAGCAGCTTCAGTTTCCAGCGCGGGGCTTCCCAACCGGACGAGTTGGTGCAACGTGCTGCAGGCCTGGGGTATGCGGCGCTGGCCTTGACGGATGATTGCTCGGTGGCCGGGGTGGTGCGTGCGCACGAAGCGGCATTGGCCTGTGGTCTCAAGCTGGTGCTGGGCGCGCAGTTTGCCGTCAGCCTGGAGCACAGCGATGCGCCGATGCACCTGCCAGCAGCGGCGGGGCATTTCACCGCGGTGGTGCTGGTGCGCAACCTGGCGGGTTGGGGGCAGCTGTGCGAACTCATTACCGCGGCGCGCCGGGCTGCACCCAAAGGCCAGTACCGCATGGCCTGGCATGCGCCGTTGTGGCAGGCACGCTGGGCCACACTGACCGATTGCGAGGTGTTGCTGCAGTTTCCACTTGCTATTAATTTCGAAGCGGTATACGCAGTATCTATGGGGGCTAAGGGGTTATTTGGCACAAGATGCTGGCTGGCGGCTTCCTTGCGGCTGGGTCTGGACGATGTGCTGCAGCGCCAGCGTCTGGAGCAGTTGGCGCGTTGCACCGGGCTGGAACTGGTGGCCGTGGGCGATGTGCACCTGCACGTGCGCTCGCGCAAGCCCTTGCACGACATCCTCACCGCGGTGCGGCTGGGGCAGCCGGTCTCGGCCTGCGGCTGGGCCTTGCAGCCCAATGCGGAGCTGCACCTGCGCAGCCGCGAGCGGCTGGCCACCCTGTACCCGTCGGCCTGGCGCGAGCGCACCCTGGAGATTGCTGCGCGCTGTCACTTCGACCTGCGCGAACTGCGCTACCACTACCCCCTGGAAACCGTGCTGCCGGGCCAGACCCCGGCGCAGACCCTGCAGCACCACTGTGCCCAAGGGCTGACCGTGCGCTACCCGCAAGGGGCACCGGCGCAGGTGCAGGAGCAGCTGGCGCACGAGCTGGCCCTGATTGCCGAGCTGCGCTTTGAGATGTACTTTCTGACGGTCTTTGACATCGTGCGCTTTGCCCGCGAGCAGGGCATCCTGTGCCAGGGGCGCGGGTCGGCGGCGAATTCGGTGGTGTGCTACCTGCTGGGCATCACCGAGGTGGACCCGCGCAGCGGCAACCTGCTGTTCGAGCGCTTCATCAGCCGCGAACGCAACGAGCCGCCTGATATCGATGTGGACTTCGAGCACCAACGCCGCGAGGAGGTCATCCAGTACATCTACGCCAAGTACGGGCGCAGCCGGGCGGCCATTGCCGCCACTGTCATCAGCTACCGCCCGCGCAGTGCCCTGCGCGATGTAGGTCGCGCGCTGGGGATTGCCGATGACGTGATCAACGCGCTGTGCCGCGAGCATCCCGGTATGTACAGCCGCGAGATCCTGGCCGAGCGCTTGCATGATGCCCTGCGCAAGGTGGCGCAGGCACGTGGCGTGGCGGTTGATACCCAGGCGGATTGCGAGGCGCTTGCGGCGCCGTTGGGGCTGACCCCCCTGCAGTTGTCGCAGTGGCTGGCCTTTGCGACCACCTTGCAGCGCTTTCCGCGCCACCTGAGCCAGCACGTGGGCGGGTTTGTGCTCACCCAAGGCCCGCTCACGCGCCTGGTGCCGGTCGAAAACGCAGCCATGCCCGATCGCTCCATCATTCAGTGGGACAAGGACGATCTGGATGCCGTCGGGCTGATGAAGGTGGATGTGCTGGCGCTGGGCATGCTTAGTGCCATCCGCCGCTGCCTGGCGCTGGTGACCCAATGGCGTCAGCTGCCCACGCCGATGCGCATGCAGGATGTGCCGCGCGAGGATGCCGCTACCTACGACATGATTTGTGCCGCCGACACCGTGGGCGTGTTCCAGATTGAAAGCCGTGCCCAGATGAGCATGCTGCCGCGCCTCAAGCCCCGCTGCTTCTACGACCTGGTGGTGGAAGTGGCCATCGTGCGCCCCGGCCCCATCCAGGGTGGCATGGTGCATCCTTACCTGAGGGCACGCGCCAACCCGCAGGCGCACGCTTCGCCCTACCCGGATCTGCGCAAGGTGCTGGAGCGCACCCACGGCGTACCCATCTTCCAGGAGCAGGTGATGCAGATTGCCGTGGTCGCGGCCGGGTTTGCGCCGGGCGAGGCCGATGCACTGCGCCGCTCCATGGCGGCCTGGAAGCGTCATGGCAACGTCAGCCAGTACCACGACCGCCTGGTCGGTGGCATGCTGGAGCGGGGCTACCCGCTGGACTTTGCCGAAGCCATTTTCAAG
This sequence comes from Rhodoferax sp., assembly GCA_046348185.1. GTDB lineage: Bacteria > Pseudomonadota > Gammaproteobacteria > Burkholderiales > Burkholderiaceae_C > Allorhodoferax. The sequence continues at coordinate 206,218 of JAXMER010000015.1, forward strand.
CAAATGGAAGGCTTTGGCGAATACGGTTTCCCCGAGAGCCACGCCGCCAGCTTTGCCATCCTGGTCTACATCAGCTGCTGGCTCAAGAAACACGAGCCGGCTTGCTTCCTGGCGGCGCTGCTCAACAGCCAACCCTTGGGTTTCTACAGCCCCTCGCAACTGGTGCAGGATGCCCGTCGGCACGGCGTGGAAGTGTTGCCGGTGGATGTGTCGCACAGTGGGTGGGATTGCACGCTGGAACAACCGGCGATCCGCCTGGGCCTGCGCCAGGTCAGCGGGTTGCGCCAGGCGGTGGCTGAACGCATCGTTGCCGAGCGTGCGCACGCGCCCTTTGTCAGCACCGAAGACCTGGCCTTGCGCTGCGCCTTGAACGAAGCCGATTTGCGCACGCTGGCCAGTGCCGATGCCTTGTTGTCGCTCAGTGGCCACAGGCGCCAGCAGGTATGGGATGCTGCTGCCTTGCATCCCGCACCGGCCTTGCTCCGGGGTGTTGCCGTGCATGAGCCGTCGCTGGCATTGGTCCCGGCATCTACCGGCCAGGAAGTGGTGCTGGACTATGCCGTCCTGGGGCTGAGCCTGCGGGCGCACCCGGTGCAGTTGCTGCGGGATGCGCTGACCACGCGGCGCCTGCAAACCCATGCAACACTGAGGGATCTGCCCAGCGGACGGCTGGTGCGGGCCTGCGGCATCGTCACCATGCGCCAGCGCCCGCAAACGGCCAAAGGGGTGGTGTTTGTCACCCTGGAGGACGAAACCGGCCACGTCAACGTCATCGTCTGGAAGGCGGTGCGTGAAAAATTTCGCCAGACGCTCTACCAGGCCCGGCTGCTGGCGGTGCATGGTGTGTGGCAGCGCGACGACGACTCGGGAGGTCAGGTGTGCCACGTGATCGCCCACCACCTGGTAGACCTGACCCACCTGCTGGGCACGCTTACTACCAGCAGTCGAGACTTTCGTTGACGGGTCATTAGATTGGCTAATGGAGCCGCAACAATACTGCAATCCGGGGAAAACCCGCTGCGTGGGCAGCCACGATGTCCCTACAGTCCAGACTCCTTACCCTCTCGGAGTTTCAATTCCATGCAAACACCTGTGACCCGTCGCGCCGCCTTGGGCGCTGGTGCTGTTGGCGGTCTGAGCCTGATGGGCTTGCTCGAAGGCTGCGACAGCGTACCCTCCACCCTGAAAATCGGCGTCGCCCAACCCTTGACCGGCAATCTCGCCGCCTTGGGCAAGGACCTGCTCAACGGCGTGAACCTGGCTGTGGAAGAGCTCAACAAGGAAAACTTCCGTATCAAGGGCAAACCGGTCAGCTTTGAAGTGATCGCTGTGGACGACCGTGCCAATGCCGATACCGGCAAAGAGGTGGCGCAGCAACTGGTCAATGCCGGTGTGGTGGCCGTGATCGGGCACTTGAATTCGGGCGTGAGCATCGCTGCAGCGCCCATTTACGCCGAAAAGGGCATCGCCCAGATGGCGATTTCCACCAATCCCAAATTCACGTCGCTGGGGTTCCCCACCACGTTCCGCCTGGTCGCCAACGACAACCTGCAGGCCAAGGCGATCGGCAGCTTTTCGAGTACCCACTTCACATCCACACGCTATGCAGTGCTCGACGATGGCACACCGTATGGCAAGGACCTTGCAGCCGGCGCTTCGGCGGAGCTGAAAAAGGCCAAGAAGGAAATCGTGCACCAGCAATCCTTCGACGACAAAACGAAGGAATTCGATGAACTGGCGGCCAAACTCAAGGCCACGCAGACTGAGGTGATCGTCTCCACGCTCAATGATTTCCAGGTGCTGGCGCTGCTGGAAGCCTTGCAGAAGGTGAACCACACACAGGTGTACCTGCTCGGTGGCGACACCATCAAGACCACCCTCACCCTCAAGGGAACGGGCATGATTCGCGGGTTGATGGCGACTTCACCCATCCTGGAAGCCCAGGAGTTCCCCACCGGGGCTGCGTTCCTGGACAAGTACCGGGCCAAATTCAAGGTGGACCCCGCCTACGGCGGCCACTACACCTACGACGCCATGCATGTTCTGGCCGCTGCCATCCGCCGCTCGGAAACCGGCAAGCCCAAGGACGTGGTCGATGCCCTGCGCAAGATCGATGGCTACGCACCCGTCACCGGTTCCATGAAGTGGGACAACGTAGGCGAACAGCGTTACGGCGTCATTAGCGTGTATGCCGCGCGTGGTGCCAAATGGGAATCGCAGGTGCGTTCCGACTCCTGGTAAACCTGACACCAATCACAGACTTCATGCTAGAACCGCTCAGCCTTTTCGATACCCTCAACCAGCAGTATCTGGCCGTTCACAAAACCAAGGAAGACCTGTTTTGGGACACCTACATGGCCGTCTCGGACAATCATGCGGGTTTTGCTGCGGCAGAGGCGGCCTACAAGCAGTTCATCTCCGATCCTGAACGCCTACGTCAGGTACGCGAGGCGCTGGCCTCACTGCGTGACGCGCCATCCCCAGCGGAACTTGATGCACTGAAGACGGGGCTGGAAGGGTGGCGGGCGCTGTTCGAATGCAACATCATCGACAAGCCCGCTGCGCGCAAGCTCATGGAGCAACTCATCCAGCAGGAGTCGGTGCTGTTTGGCAAACGGCGTGCCCTGGTCCTGCAGCACACCAACGAAGCCGGTTTGCGCGAAGAGGCTACGTTGGGCATGCTCAGCACCAATCTGGCCACCAATCCGAGCGAACGGGCACGCAAGAGCTCTCACGAAGCACTCATGTCCGTGGAGCATTGGGTTCTGACCAACGGCTTTCTGGATATTGTGCGCACCCGCAATGCCTTTGCCCGCGAGCAGGGTTTTGCCAACTACTTCGAGTACAAAGTGCGCAAGAACGAAGGTATGTCCAGCCGCGCACTTTTTGCCATCCTGGACGACTTTGAGGTGCGCACGCGCCAAGCCAACCAGCGTGCCCTCGACGCCGTGGCGGCGCGCCACGGCTCCCAGGCATTGAAAGCCTGCAATCTGCGCTTTTACATGGGCGGCGACGTCAACCGCCAGTGCGATCCCTATCTGCCCTTTGCCAAGGCGCTGGAGCGCTGGGTCGAGAGCTTTCGCCGTTTGGGCATTACCTACCGTGGCGCGACCTTGCAGCTCGATCTGCTCGCGCGCAAAGGCAAGTACCAAAACGGGTTCTGTCATGGACCCATTCCCTCTCACTACGACGCAAGCGGACGCTGGGTTCCTGCGCAAATCAATTTCACGGCCGAGGCTAAACCCGACCAGGTGGGAAGTGGGGCACGCGCCATCCACACTCTGTTTCACGAAGGTGGGCATGCGGCGCACTTTGCCAACGTCACGCAGAACTCGCCCTGCTTCTCGCAAGAATTCGCGCCCACGTCCATGGCGTACGCCGAAACCCAATCCATGTTTTGCGACAGCTTGCTGGAGGATGCCGACTGGCTGACCCGCTATGCCCGCAATGCCCAGGGGCAACCGATGCCGGCCGACCTGGTGCGTCGACGCATCGATGCACGCCAGCCGTTTGTAGCCCACATGGAGCGTGGATTGCTGGTGGTGCCCTACTTCGAACGAGCGCTTTACCAGCTGGAGGATGCGGACCTCAATACCTCCACCGTGCTGGCGTTGGCACGTGCTTGTGAGCAACGGGTGCTGGGTGTATCGCCCGGGCCGCGACCGCTCCTGGCTATTCCGCATTTGCTTAACCAGGAGTCGGCGGCGTCCTACCAGGGGTACCTGCTGGCCAACATGGCGGTCTACCAGACCCGTGCCTACTTTGAGCGGACCTACGGTTACCTCACCGACAACCCCGCCATTGGCCCGGCCTTGGCCGAGCACTACTGGGCGTGTGGCAACCGCCGCAGCCACAATGACACCCTCATCAGCCTGACGGGTGAACCTTTCAACGCCAGGTACCTGGCCGACCATTGCAACCAGACGGCCGAACAGGCGTGGGAGCGTGCGCAAGCCCGCATGGCCGCTGCGCAGACGCGTACATACCCGCAGCCTCCGGCTCAATCACTCGATGCCACCATTCGGGTGGTGCATGGCAAGGAACTGCTTGCGGACAACCACGAGTCCGACGCGGCCATGTGCCGTCAGTTCGAAGCGTGGGTGGATCGCCATCTTGGGCTGCCCTTGGCGGCTTGAGCACTTGTAACGACGCTATTTCCCGATAGGGGCTTTAGTGCCATATGCGCGAAAGATGGCCTGCATTCTGCCGTCGCGACGTAGCTTGTCGATGGCGCCCTGCAGACGACGGACCAATTCCGGTTGTGTCTGGAGATTGAGGGCGAAGTAGTAAGCCCCTTCATCGCTGAGCTTGAGCAGGCGATTCACTGTGGCGGCACCAGGCCCACTGTCGCGCAGATTCCATTGCATGCCAACTTCGGTATCGACCATGGCATCGACCATATGGCTACTGAGCATGCGCAGCACTTCTGCATTGGAGTTGGCCACGATCAAGGCGCTATCGGGAATGCCAGCGACCAGCAGATCCTGGTAGGCCGCTTCGTCGCGTACCACGCCGATACGCCACTGCGCCAGGTCTTGCAAGCTGTGCGGGTGTTGATCGATGGGCATGCTGCCGTATACCCAGGTCGTGCGGGGCGCAATCGGCCCTACCCATAGGAAATCCTTCTCGCGCGATGGCTTGCGCGCCGTGGTGTAGACCAGGGTTTGGGGCGTGTTCTGCGCTGTCTTGTAGGCGCGTGCCCAAGGCACCACGTGGATTTCGCAACGCAGTTGCGCCAGGGTACAGGCTTCCTGTAGCAACTCGGTGGCAATGCCCTTGATGGCTGTACCTTCGGTGAAGTTGTAGGGTGGCCATTCCTCGGTGTAGGCAGTCAGGTCCACCGTGCCAGCGCTCACGTATGCCATGCCGAACAGGCACCAGCACCACAAGGCGAGGCGAGCAAGACGATGGCGCAAACGCTTGGCGAGCCGCTGGAAGACGTGGAAGACGGTACGACGCAGCATGTGACAGTGTGAGGCTTTTTTGAAAATCCCGCCATGCTAATCCTGTTATCGCCTGCGTGTTGTGGGATTTTCTTCGGCGCAAATGCAGGCATACTGCGAACAAGCGCCATGACCCCTTCGGGCATGGGTTGGTTGCGGCATCCTTGGCACATATGGTCTCGATTCGTTGGCGTCTGACAGTGCTGTTTGTGATTCTGGTCACTGTGACCTTGGGTGCGTTTGGGCTGTATGCCCATTCCCGCTTGTCGACGGAACTGGAGCAGCGCTACACAGAACGGCAGACCGAAACCTTGGTTCGTCTCAAGACTTCGCTGCCCACGGTTTTGTGGAACTACGATAAGCCCCAGGCCGAGCGCATCTTGCTGGCCGAGGTTGAGCAAACGGAGGTCGTTGCCGTCAAAGTGAGCGACGTGGGCGGACAAACGTTTGCTTCTGTCAACCGCAGTGCGCTCGCGACAAGCGCCGACTCGTCCGAGCAAGCCACCGTGCACCATACGACCAAGGCAGAGTTGATCATCGGCCCGGAACTGGATCGGGCGCGTCAACGTGGAGCGCCTCCGACGACCGTGGGCACCGTGGAGGTCTCGTTCTCCCGGGACCATATCGACGCGGCCTTGCGTAAAGCCACCTTCATCCGCGTGTTGGAAATCGTACTGGTGGATGCCATTTTGGTGATTGCCCTAACCTACAGCCTGACACTGGTGTTCAAGCCCATGGGACAGCTGCGCGACGCCTTGTTTGACCTGGCTGCGCATGAGGGTGAAGATGCTGAAGAGTTGCCCGAAACATCACGCAACGAGTTTGGAGACGTCATTCGCGGCTTCAACATGACGCAGCGCAAGCTCCGTCAGGTGATGCAGCGTCGCGTCCAGGCCGAAGTAGCTGCCCGTGCCGCTGCGGCGCGGGCTGAGGGCGCCCTGCGCGAACTACAGGCGGCGCAGGAATCCTTGGTGCAGTCGGAGAAGCTGGCCGGTTTGGGTGGACTGGTGGCGGGCGTGGCGCATGAAATCAACACGCCCATTGGGGTCGTCCTTACCGGTGCGTCGGTGCTGGAGGAAGCTACGGCACAGTTTGCTCAGGCTTTGCGCGGCGGTGTCATGCGCAAGTCCGATGTGGAGGCCTATGCGTGCACCGCAGCAGAAAGTGCGCATCTGATCCACAGCAACGCCGAGCGCGCGGCCCACCTGATTCAGAGCTTTAAGCAGGTTGCGGTGGACCAGACCAGCGACCAGCGGCGTTGTTTCCAACTGCGTCACTACCTAGACGAACTCATGACCAGTCTGCACGCCAGTCTGCGCAAGGCTCATGCCAGTGCCGTGGTGCAGTGCGATTCGGCCCTTGAGATGGACAGCTACCCTGGCTTGCTGGCGCAGGTGCTGACCAATCTCACTATGAACGCCATCATCCATGCCTTTGAAGGCCGCGAGGGTGGGTGCGTGCAACTGACGGTAGAGCACGCCAACGATTGGCTCACCCTGACGTTCGTGGACAACGGGACGGGTATCAGCGAACAACACCTGGGGCGCATCTTTGAGCCGTTTTTCACCACGCGGCGCGGGCAAGGCGGGACCGGTCTGGGCCTGCACATCGTCTACAACATCGTGACGCAACAGTTGGGGGGCACCATCGCGGTCCATAACCAGGACGGTGGCGGTGCTTGTTTCACCATTTGCATTCCACGCGTTGCCCCGCGTGGCGCTGATGCGGTAAAGACGGTATAACTACGATAGCGGGTATCGACTGTAATAAGGGACGTTCGAATTACTCTTCTCTCGAAATGGGCATTGACGTGAACGATGACGACAACTGGCTGACCGAAGACGGTGATGCCGCTACCGTGCCATCTGCAACACAACGACCCTGGCGGGTGTTGGTCGTGGACGACGAGCCCGATATTCATGCCGTGACACGGTTGGCACTGCATAGCGTGGTGTTTCGGGGGCGTGGCATCGAAGTGCTGTCTGCCTATTCCGGTCATGAAGGGTTTGACGTGCTGTCGCGCGAGCCCGATATCGCCCTGGTTTTGCTGGACGTGGTGATGGAAACCGAAGACGCCGGGCTACGCCTGGTGCGCCGTATTCGCGAGGAACTGGGTAACGAAATCGTCCGCATCGTGTTGCGCACCGGTCAACCAGGCCAGGCGCCGGAGCAAAAGGTGATCGTTGATTTCGACATCAACGACTACAAGGCTAAAACCGAGCTGACGGCGCAAAAACTCTTCACCACAGTGATTTCTTCGCTGCGCGCTTTTGAAGGCTTGCGCACCATCGATGCCAACCGGCGTGGCCTGGCCAAGATTCTGGAAGGGGCTAGCAACCTCTACCAGGTCGAATCGCTCAAGGAACTGGCCTCGGGGGTCCTGACCCAGATCGGAGCCATCCTCGACTTCGGAGCCCAAGGCGTGCTGTGTGTCATGCGTGGCAATGGCGAGTCAGACCAAGCCGAGCCCGTGGTGGTTGCGACCACGGGCGAACCCCTGCAGTTGCAGGAACACATGACCGTGCCGACCACGCACCAATGGGCACCCCAGATCGGTCAGGCGTTCAAGGACCGCGCCAACGTCTTCAGCGATGCGGTGGATGTGCTGTACGTGCGCGCCCACAGAGGGCATCAGTTTGCCGTGGCCTTTGCACCGCCATGGCCCTTGGGTGACCTGGAGCGCAGCTTGCTAGATCTGTTCTGTGACCGTATTGCCGCAGCCTTTGATAACCTGCACATGTTCGGACAGCTCAAAACCACACAAGAAGCGACGGTGGTTGCATTGGCTGATTTGGCTGAATCGCGCGATGCCAACACGGGCGGACACGTACGCCGTGTTGCCGAGTTGACGGAAGCCATTGCCATGACGCTGAAAGAGTTGGGTAAGTTCGGCAACGAGCTTACGCCCGCTTTTCTTTCTTATGTCGGCCTGGCCAGTATCCTGCACGATGTGGGCAAGGTTGCCACCCCCGATGCGGTACTGCTCAAGCCAGGCGCACACACCCCAGCGGAGCGCGCGATCATGGAGCAGCACGCCACGGCAGGCGAGTCCGTGCTGGCCCGCGCTGCAAAAATGGTCGGGGGCATGTCTTCGCTGAGCCTGGGTGCCGAGATCGCGGGAGGGCACCACGAACACTTTGATGGAAAAGGCTACCCCCGCGGGCTGCAAGGTACTGCCATTCCGCTGTCGGCGCGTATTGTGGCCGTGGTGGACGTTTTGGATGCGCTGTTGCACCGGCGACCGTATAAGGAGGCTTGGCCACTTGACCAGGCATTGGCCTATGTGATGGAGCGTCGTGGTACCAAGTTCGACCCGGACGTCATTGACGCGCTCGCGGCCGTGCACGCCAGCCGAAGTCTGCAATGGTTAGCCGCTGGTGATCACTGAATCAACTGACGAACACAACACTGAGGAGTTGTTGCGTTGATGGTTGTGCCCGTCACAAATAGCGGGCCTTGATTTTCTCCATCGTGCCGTCGCGGTGCATCTCGCGCAATGCAGCCCTGCAGCGCTCCACCAGAGTTGAATCCGTTTTCAGGCTGAACGCCATGTACAGTCCTGAAGACAACTCGGGCAGCGCCATGACCTTTTCCACGCTGGCCGGATCGAGTCCCTCGCGCTTGTAGAGGGCGACTTGCGCAATCTCGTCAATCACAAACATGTCGATGCGTGCGCTCGCTAATTTGTGTGCATTGGCGGCATCTTCCACCGCCAAATCCAGCGGGATTGCATGCTTGGCAAGGTATTGCGCCCGATAGTCGTCCCGCACCGCACCGATGCGAAAGCGTTTGAGCTCATCCAAGTTCTGCGCTTTTACTTCGGGGCGAGTTTTTAACCGGTAGATGTATGCATTGTTCTGCGCAATGACGTCCACCCACTGAAACAACTTCTCGCGTTGTTCGTTGCGGGCAATGGAGTAGATGAGTACATTGGGCTGCTCCTGTGCCATGCGGTATGTGCGCGCCCAGGGGTAGAGATTGATCCGGTGCTCGATGCGCGCGCGCTTGAGGGCTTCACGCACCACCTCGGTGGATAGTCCCGCAATCTGGTTGTCGGCGCCTTGGTAGTTGTACGGCGGGTATTCCTCCGTCACGACGGTGATCGGGTTGGTGCTCGGCTGCGCGTGGGCAACCGCCCCCCATGGTGCGCCACACACCAGCAGTATTCCCAGAATGCCAGTAGCCATTCGCATAGCAGACTCCTTCTCCCAGGGTTGGCTGGGGCAGCATAGGCAATCGTATCCGTTTTGCCAAACCAGCGTTAGATGATGCACGCTTTCAGGCTAGTCCGACAAAAAAGCACGATCGTTCGGGTAATCCCCAGTTGGCGTGGCTGGTCGCTTTGGAGACACTGCGCAGGCTGTTTTCCGCGTCCCCACCACTGACCTGAGGAGTTCCCATGTCGATTGCCGTGCCCGCGTTTCTGCGTCAGCGCCCTGTGCGCGCGTTTCGTTCCCTTGCCATCGTGCTGCTGTGTGTCGCAGGTGGGGTGTACGCCACCAACTACTCGCTGTGGATCAACGGTCGCAGCAATTCCAACGCGCAGGCTGGCAACTACGCGGACTTCACCTACTGGGGTCCGGCCAGTACTGCGGCAGGTGTGAACAAGAAGTCGGTGAACTGGGACGGATTCAACCGCGTCTCCGATCAAAACTACCGTATCCGCGACGCCCTGGACTGCTATTGCACTGGCGGCAATTGGTGCTACATCGCGGCCCATAGTGCGGGCAACCTGCAAATTGGCTATGCCTTGTCGATGTACGGTGGCAGCACCCGCACCAAGAAGAACGCCACGCCCAACGCATCGGGCCAATGTGGCAACCTTGATGGCACCACCCAGACCGGATGGAACATCAAGTGGGTCGATGTGGCCGCCGGTGCAGGTGGTGGCAGTGAACTGGCCAATGTAGGCAGCTGGGCCGTGTCCGACCCGCTCACATCCGACCTGAAGACCGCCACTGCGCGTGCGCTGTACGACCACAACCAGACCCGTGCCAAGTGGTTCTACATGTACGCTGGTGCCAAGGGCACCCTGTACTCGGCGATCTTGCCGGGCCAGGATGATGAAGCGGTGGCCTACCATTCCTCGGGCGGTGTTTCGGGCAGCGGTGGCGCATCGTTCTGCAATCCGTCCGATTGGTTCTGCAACGACCTTACCTTGGGCACTGCGGCCAACGAAGGTGGCAGTACGAAGTGGAACTACCACACCGTGGCCTGGCGCGACGATAGCGAGGCCTACAACCATTACACCAATGGAGCCTGGGGCGGGGTCGTTTCCAAGGTTCGCGCCGACATGGCGGCCAACGCCAACTGATCCGGGTCATACGGTGATGGCCGGGTTCAGCCAAACCAAGGGTAGGGCTGCGTGAAATTGCGCTGGGGTGGGGTGGTATTGGGGGCGGTCGCCGCTGGCCTGCTGGCTTGGTGGTGGCAGCAACCCGCCGAAACGTCGGTGTCCAGTGAGCGTCACGGTCCCATGAGTGTGACCGAGCCGCGCGAAGCAAGCGCACCAACCCCGGTGGTGAGTGCAACGGGGGCCGGCGCGCCCTTCAGTGCGGCAGGCTTGCAATCCCGCCAGGAACAACTGGCCCTGTGGCGCGCGCGCCAGGAACGCGCCGAGCAGGTCTACACCAGCTACCGCGATTCCACACGCTACCCGTTTGACTCCCGGCCCATCAGTGAGCACCCGGACCAGGTGCGCCCGTTCGCCCCGATCGAAGAGGAACTGCGCCTGCGCGGTGCCAACGGCGAAGTCCTCAAGGGTTTGCGCTTGCGCACCAGTCAGGAACGGGTGTTCCTGAGCGGCAGCGACAGTGTCAAGTTCACGGTTGAAGCGGTGGACGACAGCGGGCGCAGCCTGCCCTTGACCATCCGCAACGCCTCGGCACAAAGTATCCCCGACAGCCGCACCCCGGTCCAGACCATCCAGAGTGCCACGCCATTTGCCGATGACGGTGCCGGTGCCGATGAGGTCGCCAACGACAACCGCTACAGTGCGCGCCTCACCCCCGCAACCCAGGGTTTTGCCAATTACAACGGCACCATTCGCGTGCTGGCTGAAATTGCTGCCGAGGGGCAGCAGGGCGTGGCGCAGTTTGATGTGGTTTACGCGCCCGAAGTGCCCGCCACCTGGTCCGGTGTACGCGAGGCAGTGGAGAACGGGTCGCTTAACTTCTATCTCAAATCCAACGTACGCCGCGCTGGTCGCTACGTGGTCAGCGCCCGTGTCGACGACGCAAATGGACGTCCTTTTGCCTTGGTGCAGTTTAATGACGAGGTGGCTACCGGCGCGCGTGAGTTTCGCCTGCAGGTCTTTGGCGCCCTGGTCTTGGATAAGAACCCCACCTTTCCCCTCAAGTTGCGGGACGTGGAAGGATTTCTATTGGTCCCCGACACCTTCCCCGACCGTGCCCTGATGCCGCGCCAGGCAGGGGTGATCTACACCAGCCGCCGCTATACGCGTGACCGCTTTTCCAGCGCCGAATGGACCAGTGAAGAGCGTGAGCGCTACCTGGCCGAGTACGCCAAGGACGCTGAGGAAGCCAAACGCAAGGCGGCGGAACTGGCGGGTCGGTAACGCGGGGGTAGGTCACTCCGCGCGCAGTGCCTCGACCGGGTCCAGCTGTGCGGCGCTGCGGGCGGGTAGTACGCCGGCGGCCAGGCCGATGGCGATGGCCACCAGCTCGGCCAGCAGCACGAAACTCAACGGCGTGTGTACCGGCAAAGCCGGCACTGCCAGGTGAATGAGCTGAGCCAATCCGATGCCCAGCACCAGCCCCATGATGCCGCCCAGGGCCGACAGGGCCACCGCTTCGCCGAGAAACAACGCCAGGATCGTGCGCCGCGGTGCACCCAGGGCCACCATCAGGCCGATCTCGCCGGTGCGTTCGCGCACGGCGATGGTCATGATGGTGACGATACCGACGCCGCCCACCAACAGCGAGATGGAGCCCAGTGCACCGACGGCCATCGTCAGGATGTCCAGGATATTGGAAAGCGTACGCAGCATGTCTTCCTGCGTAACGATGGTGAAGTCTTCGCGTCCATGGCGCGCCACCAATAACCGCTTGATGGCATCCACCACGCTGGCGGCGGGCGTGCCTTCGCGATAGGACACATCGACCTTCATCATGCCTTCCCGGTTGAAAAGTTCCATGGCGCGTGCCACTGGTACATAGGCGGCATCGTCCAGGTCCACGCCCAGGAACTGGCCCTTGGACTCCAGGACGCCAATTACCCGGAACTGCGCCGCCCCGATACGCACACGCTGGCCCAGAGCGTTGTCCGCGCCAAACAGTTCGTTCTTTAGTGTGGCGCCCAGCACCACGAAGGCGCGGGCGTTTTCCAGGTCTTCTGCGGGCAGGAATTGACCCGTACGAAGCCCCATGCGGTACACACGCAGCATGTCTGCCCCCACGCCATTGACGCTCACCCGACGCAACCGACCGTTGGCGCCCACTTCTGAATTGCCCCAGACCATGGGCGAAACGCCGTCGATTTGGGCCAGCCGTGCAATGTGGGTGGTGTCCTCCAGGGTGATCGGGCGCACTGAACTGGGAATACCCGTGGGCGCTGGCCCTGAGGTCTTGACCTTGCCCGGTGAAATGCTGGCAATGTTGGTGCCAAACTGGGTGAATTCGGCCAGCACAAAACGGTGAATGCCTTCACCAATGGAGGTCAGCAAGATCACTGCCGTGATCCCCACCGCTATGCCTAGCAGTGTGAGTGCACTGCGCAAGCGCTGCGCCGTCACGGCGCGCAGGGCTAGGGAGAGGGCATCGGTCCAGAGCATGATCTACTTGCGGGCCAGTGCGTCCACCGGGTCCAGCTCGGCGGCCCGCCGTGCGGGCAGCACGCCAAACAACAAACCAGTTACCAGGGCCGTACCCAGGCCCGCCAGTACAGCCCAGGCCGGTGGGTAGGCGGGAAAAGTGGGGTAGATCTGTCGGATCACAGCGGCTCCCATCTGCCCCAGTGCGTACCCCACCAGCGCACCGGCCAGCGACAACATCGCAGCTTCGACCAGGAACAACCATCGAATGCGGGCGCTGGTGGCGCCCAGGGCCTTGAGCAGACCAATCTCACCCGTGCGCTGCGAGACCGACACCAGCATCACGTTCATGACCAGAATGCCGGCCACGGCCAGGCTGATGGCGGCGATCCCGGCCACGCCTAGCGTGAGCGCACCAAGCAGTTTGTCGAACGTGGCCAGCACCGCATCTTGCGTGATGACGGTGACGTCTTCTTCGCCTTCATGGCGGGTTTTGATGATGGATGCCACCTGCGCCTTGGCTTCGGGGATGGCTTCGCGACTGCTGGCTGCCACCAGGACCCGAAACAGCGTATTGCTGTTGAACATGGCTTGCGCCAACGCCACCGGCACGAAGACCAGCTCGTCGGTGTTCATGCCCAGGCCCTGGCCGCTGGCGGCCATCACGCCAACCACGCGCAGACGTCGGTCGCCCACACGCACCAGCTGGCCAACGGCGCCGCTGGTGCCAAACAGTTCTTCACGCACCTTGGCGCCGATGACGGCCTCGGCTGTGCCGCGGCGCCAATCGCCGCGCGACAGAAACCGTCCCTGGGCCATGGCCAGGTTGCGTACCTCAGGAAACTCGGCCGTGGTGCCTGCCACCATTACCTCGCGCAGTTTTCCGCCAAAATTGATCTCGGAAGTGCCTACCGCCAACGGTGCCACTCGCGTAACGGCGCTGGCGCGCGTAAGCGCCTGAGCGTCGTCCACGGTGAGGTCGCGTGTGGTGTTGGTGATGGCGTTGCCAGGATTGAAGCCGCCGGTCTGACTGCGTCCGGGCAAGACGATGACGAGGTTGCTGCCCAAGGACGAGAACTCGTTCATCACGTAGCGCCGCGCGCCATCGCCCAGGGCGGTCAGCATCACCACGGCGGCCACGCCGATGGCCATGGCCAGCACCAGCAGTCCCGAGCGCAACGGGTTTCCAGTAGCGGCCTCGCGGGCGAAGCGGATCAGGTCGGTTGCACGCATGGGGTGGGCTCCACGCGCCGGCGGTCCTCGCGTACGGCGCCATCTTCCATCAGCAGCTGGCGGCGCGCGCGCGCGCCCAGTGCGGCGTCGTGCGTGACCACGATCAGGGTCACGCCCTGGGCGTTCAAGCCTTCAAGCAGGCGCACCACCTCTTCGCCAGTACTGCGGTCCAGGTTGCCGGTGGGCTCGTCGGCCAGAATCATGGCAGGGCGCATGATGATGGCGCGGGCAATGGCCACGCGCTGGCGCTGCCCGCCGGAGAGCTCGTCGGGCCGGTGGTCGGCGCGGTGTTCCAAGCCGTAGTCTCTCAAGGCCCGCTGTACGCGCTGGACACGCTCGGCAGCGGGCAGGCCCGCCAGCACCATGGGCAGGGCGATGTTTTCGGCGGCGGTCAGGCGTGGCACCAGGTGAAAGCTCTGGAACACGAAGCCAATGCGCTCACTGCGCACACGGGCCTGTTCGTCGCCGGAGAGCGTTGTTACGTCGCGGCCTTCAAGCCGGTAATGCCCCGCATTGGGCCGATCCAGCAAGCCCAGCAGGTTCAGCAGGGTGGACTTGCCACTGCCCGACGGACCCATGACGGCGACGTATTCGCCGCTGGCGATCTGCAGGTTTAGGTTGCGCAGGGCGTGTACCTCGGAATCTCCCAGGTGGAACACGCGTTCGATGCCGCGCAGCTCAATTTGCGCGGGCTCGCTCATGGCTTTTTCTTTTCCTCGGTGACCACGTGGGCACCGGCTTTCACGCCTTCACGCTCCAGCGAGGTCACGACCAGGTCTCCTGCAGCCAGGCCTTCCAGCACTTCGGTGTATTCCCAGTTGGCCAGACCGGTCTTGACAGAGCGCTCCTCCAGTGTGCCGTCCGCCGTCTTGAGCAGCACGCGTGCACCCTCCATGAGTGCGGCGCTAGGTACGCGCACGACCGATTCGCGCACGGCCAGCACCACTTCCACGTCGGCGCTGTAACCCACCAGCAGCTGCGGCGGTTTGGCATCACTCTTGGCTGGGTCCAGCACCACTTCGATATCGACCGTGCGCGCCTGTTTCTCCACAGCGACGACGTAAGGCGCCACGCGGCGCACGGAGCCGGGGAAAGACTGCTTGGGTAGCGCGTCAAAGCGCACGCGCACGGTCTGGCCCGCCAGAATCTTGGGCGCGTCCACCTCGTCCATGGGCGCCTTCACGTACAGGCAGCGGTCGTCGATCAGGTCGACCGCCGGGGGCATTTGCACGCCCGGTGGCGAAGGGGTGGAGTATTCGCCCACTTCGCCCACGATCTTGGCGACGGTGCCGTCAAAGGGTGCATACAGCACGGTTCGCGCTTGCTCCACCTGCGTGGCCGCCAAGCGCGCCTGGGCGCTGGCAACGTCGGCCTTGGCCGCATCGCAACTGGCGCGGCGGGCCTGTGCCTCGGAGCGGGCTTGTTCTTCGCGCGAACCCGACACAAAACCTTGTTGCGCCAGTGCGGCCTGGCGTCGGGCCTCGGCTTCGGCATTGGCGGCCACGGTGCAGGCTTCTGTCACACGCTTGCCCGCAGTCTCTACTTGGGTCCGGGCTAGGCGGCTTTGGGCTTGCTGGTCGTCGTTCCAGAGCTTCATCAGGAGTTGGCCTTTTTTGACCTTGTCGCCCTCCTTCACAGCCAATGTCTCGATGCGCCCACCCAGCGTGCTGGAGAGCTTGGCGCGCTGGCAGGCTTCGACCGTGCCGGCTCGCGTATTGGCAATGCTGGACTCCACCCGACCTTTGTCCACGGTGGCCACCACAACGGCAATGGGCTTGGGTCGCTTGGCCCACCAGAGAGCGCCCCCGAGCAAGGCAAGGACGAGCAGGGCCAAGGCCAGTCGGCGGATCAGCGAGGAAGACATGCGTGCGGTTCCAGTCGTGCGGACCGCACCATTCTAGGGGGCTGGCCGCTCAGAGCTTGGGGATGCGGATGCGGCTGATCATCAACGAGCCCGACACACCAAAGAGCAGCGTCAGCGGGTGCAGCATATGGCCGCCGATCCACCAACTGCCAAACCATAGCGAGTCGCCCACGGCATTCGTCTGCGCGGCTGCCATCAGCAGCAGCACCAGCACGGTGGAGGTGGGAATGGGCGTGCCCTCGAAGTAGGTGACCTTGCCGGTCTCCTGGGCAAAGGCCTCGGCGGTGACGTTGTAGCGGGCCAGGCGCGAGACGCCGCAGGCCACAAAGTAGGCCAGCAGGATACGGTCGTACAGGCCCTGCATGCCGCAGGCATAACCCAGCACGGCCGGGGCTACGCCAAAGGAGATCACGTCGGCCAGGGAATCAAGCTCGCGCCCCATGGCTGACGTCTTCTGGCGCCAGCGCGCGATGCGTCCATCCAGTACGTCAAACACCAACGCGGCCAGCACCAGCATGCCCGCATACAGCACGTGCACCGTGTCCCCCCGGGTGAGGAAACTCATGGTGGCAAACAGCGCGCCAGTACCGCAGATGGCGTTGCCCAGGGTGAACCAGTCCGCAAGATGGAACTCGCGGATCATGGAGAACGGTTTCGGGCGCGGGTGATCGGTGCTCATGGTGCGAGGGTCAATCCATCAAGCTGACCGCCTTGTCGGCCTCGATGGCAGCGTCCAGGGCGTCGAGCAAGGCCTTGCGCGCCTTGAGCTTCGTGCCCTTGTGAGCTTTCATGTTCAGGCTCTTGAGTTGCTGCGCTACTGCGCGGGCGGTGTCCATCAGTGCCTCGGGGGCGACCACCTGGTCCAGGAAGCCCGCTTCGTGCGCGCCCTGGGGCGTGAACATCTCCGCGTTGAGCACGGCCCGGCTGAAGGCCGGTTTGGTCAGGCGGTCCTGCGCCAGGATCAGCCCCACGTGGTGCATGGTCAGCCCGATCTTGACTTCGTTCAAACCAATGCTGAAGGGCCCATCTACGCCGATGCGGTAGTCGGCGCTAAGCAATACAAAAGCGCCCTTGGCGACGGCGTGCCCAGGGCAGGCCACGATGAGCGGGAATGGATGCGCCAGCATACGCCGGGCCAGGCTGGAACCCTGGGCCACCAGATCAATGGCTGATTGCGGACCCGCCATCATCACTTTCAGGTCGTAGCCCCCACTCAGGATGCCGGGCTGACCGGTAAGGATGACCACGGCTTGGTCGGCTTCGGCGCGGTCCAGGCCAGCGTGCAGGGCGGCAATCAGCGCCGGAGAGAAGGCGTTGACCTTGCCGTTGTTCAGGGTCAGCGTGGCAATGCCGTCGTCGAATTGGTAAGCAACAAGTTCGCTCATGGATGCTCCGTGCAATGCGAGGGAAAGGGAGATGCACGCAGTCTAACCGCTCGGGAAGGTGATCGCCACGCTATATTTGACTGCAGATCGCTACAAAAATAGTAGCAATATCATCAGTCTATTCGGGGGCTACCGCGGAATTTTGCTTGCAAATCCAACGCGGCCATCACGTAGTGCCCCATGCGGCCAAGGGCTGCGAAATCGGAGTTGACGCCTCCAATAGCGTGCCTTCCCGGCTCAACGGCCAAACAGAATGGCCACCCAGACGAGTACCTGCGCCGCAATGGCGCAGCCCATCAGCAACCGCGCAACGGCCACGCGCCAGGCGCTGGCAGTCGTCACTCCCACCAGGCACCAGGCGGTGTAACCGGAGAATCCCGCGCCCAGTGCCAAGAGCGCCATGCGCGCTGCAGGTACCCAGGTCAGAGGAACCCCTTCAGCTTTCAGGTGCGTGAGCGTGAGCATCGATAACCCCAGAACTACACTCACACCGGCGATAGGGATGAGCGCATCGGCCAGTCGCTGCCAGGGCCGGTCGCGCTGGCGTAGCACGCGCGCCGCCAGCAGCAAGGGTGTGCCAACCAGTGCCCCCAGTGCCAGTCCGCCCACCAGAATCCAGAGCAGGATGCACAGGCCATCCAACCAGGTGAACACATCCTGCACCTCGGGGTAGTGGGTGAGCAGCCACCAAGGCGCGTTGTCCTGCAGCAGTGCCATCTGGTCGTGGTCGATTAGCCATTCGGCCGCCATGCTCTTGAGGTGCACAAACTGTCGGCTTACCGACCACGAGAACGCCGCCGTGGCCACGCCGATGACGCCAAAGAGCAACGTCAACGCGTCGCCCGTGTTGGCCGGTGCGTGGTGGTCCAGAATTTCCTGCGTGGGCACACGCAGGCGCAGTGCCACGGCGTTGTTCTCACCCGCACAGCGCCCGCAGGCGTGGCAGGCCGAGGCGCTGTGCATGTGGCGGATGTTGATGAGCGGCGCGCAGTTGACCGCATGGTGTCGGGGGCCGCTTTGCTGCAGCGCCTGCTGCCAGCGTGCTTCGTCCACGCGGAAATGCACTGGCGCGACGCGCGCCAACAGACGAAACACGCCATTGGCCGGGCACAGGTAGCGGCACCACACGCGGCTGCCGCGCCCATACACCCAGCCAATGGCCACCGCTGCCACGCTGGATCCGCCCAGCACCAGCAAGGCGGCTTGTGGGTACTCGTACACGCTGACCAGCTGGCCGTACACCGTGGTGCACACAAAGGCCACGAAGGGCCATCCTCCCCAGCGCAACCAACGAGCAATGGGGCGGCCCAAGCCATGGCGGCTGGCAAATTCGGTGAGTGTGCCTTCCGGGCAGAACACGCCGCACCATACGCGCCCGAGCAGCAGGGTGCTGACCATAACGCCTGGCCACCACACGCCCCAGAACAGGAACTGCGCAAACAGCCGCAGGTTGGTGAGGATGCTGGCGTCTTGCGGCGGCACTGGCATGAAGGCCGGGATGATCAGCAGCGCCAGATATAGCCCCACCACCGTCCATTGAATGGCCTGGATCGCCCCGCGATGGCGGCGCATGGCCAAGCCCAGGCGCTCCAAGGCGCCGGGTGTGGCCATGGAAGCGTTGGCGGGTACAGCGCTGGGCACTACCTGGATCGGAATGACCGTGTTACGCATGGTGATGCGTTCGGCGCAAGGCCGTAAGCATGAACACCCAGTAGGTGCCATACACCAGCACCAGGGTCAGCGAGGGCTGGGCGCGGTAGCCGACCAGGGCCGACAGCAGCGACCCGGCGCGGCTACCGTCCTCCACCAGCCAGGCACTGCTCCAGAGCGGGTCCACCAGAGTCGGCAACCACCCGTTGCCGATCATGCGATCGACCGCGCTGACCAGCAAGGCCACGGCAAAGAACATGAGCAGCCAGCCGCTGATGCTGAAGAAGCGGCGGTAGTCCAGGAATCGCAGGCCGCGTGCCACGGCCCAGGCGGTGGCCACGGCCGCTGCCACCCCGAGCAGGGCGCCCACGGCCACGCTGTTGGCGCTGCCGGGCTCCAGGCTCACGCCGTACAGGAATACGGCGGTCTCGGCACCTTCACGCGCCACAGCCAGCGCTGCCACGGCAGCAACGCCCCACAGACCGGCGCGTTCGCTGGCGCGCTGCAGTTCGGCCTGCAGGCTTTGGCGCATGCTGCGGCCATGTCGGCGCATCCACAGCACCATCTGGGCGATCAACGCGGCCGCCACCACCAGCATGCCGACCTGAAAGCCCTCTAGTGCGTTGCCGCTGAGCTGGTCCTGAGCCGCCACCATGGCCCAGCCCAGCAAACCCGCCAGACCCAGCCCCGCCACCACGCCGGCAGCCAGTGCGCGCATTCCTACGGCGCCGATCTGGTTGTGCCGCATCCAGGCCAGCAGGATGCCCACAACCAGTATGGCTTCGACGCTTTCGCGCCAGACGATAAAGAGCGTGTTTCCCATGGTGATCCTTCGGCTGCCCTACTTGGCGACAATCTTGCCCTGTGCGGTTTGGGGATGGAAGTCGCCAAAGAACGGATAGGTTCCGGGCTTGAGCGGTTGGAAAATCAGGAAGCTGGTCGCGCCCGGTGCAAGCACCTTTTCCTTGCGCAACTCGATGCTCTCAAACTCTTCGGCACCGGGCCCCTCGTTCTTGATGAGCAGCCGAAACTTGGTATTGGCCGGAACTTCCAGCGTAGTTGGGATGAAATGCCCGTCTCGAATGGTGAGATTGAAGGTCGGCAAATCCTGCGCCTGGCCGCTGGCCAAGCCCCCTAGCGCCATCAACACCACTGCCACAAATCGAATCCACTGCATGCTCCTGCTCCTTTAAAAACTGAATTGCGAGCGCACGCTGAGAATGCGCACGTCGGTTGCGCCGGTGTCGCTACCTGGCTGGGTGATGAACTGCACGCTGGGCGTCAGCTCAAACTGCTTGGCCATACGCCAGCGGTAGTAGAGCTCGGCCACCTGCTCACCATCGCCCAGCGTGCGCGGTGATGCTGCATCGGCGGCATATGTGCGATAGGCATTGCTCGTGCGCAGCCAGCCCAATGCCAGACCCACCGTATCGCCACCGCGTGCCCAGTCGGAACCATTGGTTTCGAAACCCAAGGTCAGGGCGCGGTCAAACTTGACCTGACCCGTAAGCTGCTGACCCCAGCGCGCAAACAGGGTGGTGCCGTCGCCCACGCGCTGGTCCACCGACAGACCCCAGCCGTTGTGGCGCTCGGGCGCTACCAGCGATGCATCTTCAAGGGGTAGCGCCAAGCCGAACTGCACCGCCTGCGGGTTGCTCCAGGCGTAGACGCGGTAGTTGCCCAACAGGCCACCCAAGAGGCGTTGCTGGGTCTCGGCCTGCAGCAGAGTCAATGGCTTGCCCAGACTGGCCTGGTAATTGGAGCCGCGATCGCCTGCGCCCAGAATGCCCAGCGACAGGCGCCAGCTCTCCAGCTTGTTGTGACTATCCAGCAGTGACACGCGCAGGCCCGGCGTGAAACCGTTGGCGTCCACACCGATGTCGCGGCCCGCGTCCAGCAGCGGGTTGTGAACGAAGACCGAGTTCAGAAACTGCCGACTTTCATCGCCCGCCACGGTGTTCTGGTCAAAGTAGACAAAGAGGTCGATCTTGCCCACGGTGACTTCCAGCGTCTGGCGCGAATCTCGCTTAAAACCACCCAAGGGCAGTGGGATGCTGGCCTGGTAGCCAGCCTGCGCCAGCAGTGCCACCGATGCGTCCGAGCCCAGGCCATTGACCTGGAACGCCGTGGCGTTGGGGTTGCCATGGGTGCTGGGCAGTCCCGTGAGTCCCGTGCCTTGTCCCAGACGAAAGTGTGCAAACAGGCCTTGCTCGGTATCGCCCAGATGCTCCAGGGGGAGGCTGATCTGCGCGTCGGTTCGGTAGCTGAGCTGGCCGTCGGACACGTTGCTGCCCAAGGGCTGCTGCGCCACCATGGTCAGGCTCACGCTGGTCTTGACGCCGTCCAGGCTCTTGAGCTTGGCCACCGGTGCGGACAACTCCTGGGCCTTGGCTTCCACGGCTTTGAGGCGGGTGCTCAGCTCGGGCTCTTTCTCGCTGATGGTGTCGTGCGCCAGGCTGTCGGCCAGCTGGGTTTGCTGTTGCTCCAGCGCCTGCAGGCGCTGCTCCAGGCGTAGCGTGGGCGCAGCGGCCTGGGTGGCCGAAGGCGCGGAACGGCTGGCGGCGAGCTCACGCTGCAGTTGGGTGTTGGCGGCTTCGAGCTTGTTGACCCGTTCGGTCAGTTGCTTCAGGAGTTCGGCCAGCTGGGCCGGAGTCGCGGCGCTGGCGGTGCCCGCCACGCCCAGCGCCAACGACAGCGCCAGTACATTCAAAGGCAAGGGACAACGCATGGTTTAGTACCCACCTTTCTTGCCGATGCCCACGAAGCTGAAGTCATATTCCACGTCAAACGGCTTGAACCAGGGGCGCACGCCGGTCTGGCGGTCGGTATGGCGGCCAAAGTGCGCATGCTTGTTCTCGCTGGGTGGCAGGATGGTGTACTTGACGTGGTACTTGCCGGGGCCAAACAGTTTGACGTTGTCGCCGTAATGCGGGCCATCGTTGGCCACCATGGGCATGAATTCGCCTTCGATCTTTTGGGTAGTGCCGGTCTTGGTGATTTCAAACTTCACTACCAGGTAGGGAATCCAGGCGCCTTCTTCAAAACCATTGGGGTTGCCCGCCAGGGCCTTGATGTCGGCTTCTATGTGGATGTCGGATTCCTCGGCCTTGCGCATCATGCCGTCGGGCTCCATGACCACAGGCTGCAGGTACACAGCAGCGATTTCCATGCCATTGCGCTGCTGCGGCGTGCCAATGGGGTATTCCAGAGCCTGGGCGCTGAGCGCGCCACCAAGAAGACCCAAGGTCAACAGGCTGCGAGTGAAAGTGGTAAGGGGACGAAGCATGGCAAGGAACCTCTTGAAGCTAAATGAGAACGATTGTTATTTATATCATAACAAAATTTGCATCGCATTGCCAGTATGAGAAGCAAGTTGCCGCAGGACATGCAACCCGGGGCCATGCCCCAGGCTCGCCCCACAGCAATCAGGTGCGCGCGCAGATCAGAGCGTGGTGCAGGCGCTGTGCCTGGGTGCCGGTGATGCGGGTGTGGGCAATCGCTGCGTCCGCCAGGAGGGTGCGCAGACGTCGATGCACTGCCTCGCGGGTGGCGCCGCCGTCGCGCTGGCCGGGGTCGGCCTGCCAGGGAAAGTCCGGCTCCAGGAGCAGCGTATGGGTGTAGTGGGTGTGGTGCGCCAGTGTCTCGGGCAACAAGGAGGTGTCGCCAAAGTAATGTGCGCTATACACGGCGGTCATTAGCGGTGCCGTGTCGCAGACGATGCCCGTTTTTCCTGCCTGGGTGACGCGTTGTACGGCATCCGCTTCCAAGTCCATCTGCCTGCGCAAGATGACGGCTTGCTCGTCAGCGGTAGGCACGCGGCCGTGCTGCTGCACAAATGTGCGCAAGTATTCAGGCACCAGCACGGCGTCGAGCGCCTGGGCCAAGGCCGTGGCCAAGGTGGTTTTGCCGGTGCACTCGGCACCCAGGAGGCAGATCTTCAGAATTCCACCGTCACCTTGGCCCGAACGGTGCGGGGTGTTGACGGAAATACGTAAGTGCCGCCCCAGTACATGGTGGGAGCCTCGCGCCAGTAGCTGCGGTCGGTCAGGTTTTCCACCCACAGGCTCCACTGCGTGGCGCGCCCGATCAGGCGGTTTTGCAGGCGCAGGCCGGCGTCCAGTTGCCAGGCATCGGGCAGGGTGACAGTGCCGTCGCTGGTAGCGGTCTTGCCACTTTCAAACGTCAGCAAGCCGCTGAAAGACAGGCCCGACACCGCTGCCACCTTGTAGTCGGCAAACAGTGAGCCTTTGGACTTGGGGACATTGGTTACGGTTTGGCCCACCAGTGCGGGATCCACTGCGGCGGTGTACTTTGCATCCAGTGCGGTCCAGCTGGCCTGCATCGACCATTGGCTGGTCAGCGGGCCTGCCACCGACAGTTCCAACCCGCGGTGTCGCGCGGTCTTGCCACCGGCCACGCGCAGCGGGATGCCGAGGGCCGTGGGTTGGTCGTCGGCAAAGGGCTTGTCGATGTTGAACAAGGCCGCTGTCAGCAGCAAGCGGGGCTGGGCCTGCCATTTCAAGCCCAGCTCGGTTTGCGTGCTCTTGAGCGCTGGCAGCACCTGACCGGCGTTGGTGAACTTGGTGGGGCGGTTGGGCACGGCTTCGAGCTCGGCGCCTTCACCCCACGACGCGTACAGCAGGGTGCCAGGCGCGGCAGTCCAGCCCAGCCCGGCCCAGGGCGTGGTTACGGTTTCCTCAAAGGCAACGGCACGCGAGCCGTCACTGCGCTCGCTGCTGCGGGTGAGTCGTGCGCTACGCAGGCCCACGAAGCTTTGCACGCTGGCCGACAGATCGCTCACCACGGACGCGGATACATCGGTGCTGCGTTCGCGGCTGTTGGTGTTGAGATCGGCCGCCGTGGCGTCGCCGGGCAGGGCGACGGGTGCGTCGATGTTGGTGGTGCCCACCCAGTTGTAGGCCTGGGTCGGATTCAGCGTGGTGTCGGCTCGGCGGCCGCTGAGCCCCAGGTGCACGCGGTGCGCAATGCCCAGCGCCTGCAGCTTGCCGGTCAGGCGTGCCTCCCAGGCCGTGGTGGTGCGCACTTCGTTTTCGCTGCGGTAGTCGTAGATGTCCACATCACCGTTGGCACACAAGCCGGGATACACATAGTTGGTGGCGTTGCTGCAGCCATCGGGGAAGGCCAGCCGGTCTTGGATGGTGCTGCGCTGCGTGCCCGCGCTGAATCGCGCTTGCCACTGGTTACTGAGCCGCTGGTCGATGGCGAACTGCGCGGCGGTGCTGGTGGCTTCGAACGGCTGTGACCAGGGTTGGTTGTTCAGGTTCAGACGGCTGTAGACCGGTGCGGGCAGGGTGTCGCCCACGCCGTCGCCATTGCGGTCCAGCAGGCCCAGGCCCGGCACCGAGGGCTGTTGCTTGCGGTGGTATTCCAGGTCGGCGGACAGCTTGGTATCGCCGACCTGGGTGGCCAGGGCCAGGCTGGCAAATTCGCGTGTGCCGTCGGCCTTGTCAAACTGCGTGCGCAGGTTTTCGGAGGCCAGGTTCAGGCGTACGCCGAGCGCGCCCCAGTGGGTGTTGGCATCCAGGTGGACCTTGGAGCCGCTGTAACTGTCGGTTCCCAGGCTCACGGTGGTGAAGTCATCGGCCTGCGGCGTCTTGGTGACCAGGTTGACCAGGCCACCAGGGGCACTGACACCGGCTTGCAGGCCCGACACGCCCTTGAGTACTTCGATGCGCTCCTTGTTTTCCAGCGCGATGGGCGCGTAGTTGGACACGGCCAGTCCATTGCGCAGGAAGTTGCTGGCCGCATCCAGCAAGAAGCCGCGCACGGTCAACCCTTCGACATAGCCGGTGGTGTTGTAGCTATCGGCCAACGAAGCGTCGAGCTTGATGGCTTGCGACAGGCTGCTGGTGGCGGTGGTGGCCAGCAGATCGGCACCCAGCACGCTTACGCTTTGCGGCGTCTGCGCCAGGCTCTGACCGAAGCCGCCTACGTCGGCCCGCTCCGTGTCAAGCACGGGTGCGGCCTTGGAGGCGATGGTCACGGTGGGAAGCTGGGGGCTGCTTTGCGCGAACGTGCAGGTAGATGTCAGCAACGCGAGCGCCGTGGCGATGGGTTGCAGCCGAAATGGGGTGTGGTGGTGTGCCATCGTGTGTCCTTGTGCGATGGCAGGGGGCAATGGCGCTCGGCGGCCCTGTTGGGGTGCAGCCGCAGTGGCACTACGCTTCCCTGCGCAAGTATTACCTTGATCAAGTTCCAGGGTGTTATCTCAGCCGACACTTTCCCAGCGTCAGCACCCCTAGCGTTTCACCACCCGGCGTCCTGCAGGGCGGTTGCGGAATTGTACGTGGACGCTCGGTTACAGCCGGTCCACCTTCCATTCCAGCGCCGCCGAGGTCGTGGTCTTGGCCACGCCATCGAAGTTGCCAATTTCGTCGAGCAGCGTATTCATGCGCAGGGCCGAAGCTGCGTGCAACAGCAGCACGTAGTCGAACTCACCGCTGACTGCGCAGAGCTGACGCACTTCGGGCATGCGCTGAGCTGGCGCACCACGTCGCGCCCGGCCTTCGGGTTCACCGTGATGCCCACGAAGGCCTGTAGACCCTGGTCACGCGCCTGGCGCATGGTGTAGCCCGCGATCACGCCAGCACGGTGGTGCGCGCCGTGCCACCAATACGGTCAACTACTCGCATGCACTGCCGCTGGCGCAGGGGGTGAAGTTCGAGTTGTAAGGTGGGCACGGGGGCCGCGCACACTTGGCGCCAACAGGATTGACGGCATTGCGTGAGCCCCCAACCATTCTCCAAGCAGCTACAAGCGGATTCACTCACTAGCCCCCGTGAAATATGTCTGTTACGCTATAAAAAGCGTAGCATTTGGGTTGCCTTGGGGATTACCCGCATCCAGCACATCCGCTGCAGCAAAAATCGCCGCGGGCCGTTATCCTCGCACCCTTGTTCATCTAAAGGCTGCCTATGTTCCGGTTTTATCCAACCGTGCGGATGGCGACGCTGGCTGCCATGCTGCTATCCGCAGCGGCTCTGAGCCAGGGCGCTACTGCCAATCCTGCCGACTCTGCGGTGCCGCCCGTAGCTCCCGTTCAACCCATCGTCGATACATTGCATGGCACGCGGCTGGCCGATCCGTACCGCACCATGGAAAACCTCAAGGACCCCGCCGTGCGCGACTGGTTCAAAGGGCAGGGCGAATTCGCCCGCGCGCAGCTTGATCGCATTGCGGGCCGAGAAGGGCTGGAGCAGCGCATCACGGCGCTGACCAGCGCCAGCGGCGACGCCATTGGCGGCATCCGGCGTATGGCCAACGGGCAGTTGTTCTACCTGAAGCGCCCCAAGGGCGAGCGCCAGTTCAAGCTGGTGGTGCGTGACGGCTTGCAGGGGGTTGAGCGCGTGTTGAAAGACCCCGAGGTGGAAGCGCGCGCCAGTGGCGTTCCGCATGCCATCAACTACTTCGTTCCGTCTTGGGATGGCCGCCACGTGGCGTATGGCATCTCGGCCGGGGGATCGGAAGACGCTTCCTTGCACGTGCTGGACGTGGCCACCGGCAAAGACGTGGGCGCCGTTTTCCCGCGCGTGCACGAGGACCTGGTGAGCTGGCTGCCCGACAGCCAGTCGCTCACTTTCAATCAACTGAAAGAGCCTAAGCCGGGCGAGCCCGAAACCGAGGCGTACTTGGACTCGCGCGTGCTATGGGCCCGCGTGGGTGCCAGTGCCGAGCAGGCCGTGCCGGTGTTTGGCCCCACCGTCACGCGCAAGCTGGGTCTGGGGCGGCTGGATGTGGCCGCGCTGCACTTCGCACCCGACAGTCCGTGGGTGATTGCCCGCACCACCGACACCACCTTGCCAGAAGGCTTTTTGTTCGTGGGCCGCGCGGCCGACCTGGGCAAACCAGGCATGCGCTGGAGCCGCATCGCCGGTTATGGCGACCAGATCGTGGAGATCGACTTGCGTGGCAACCACCTCTACTACATGACCTATGCCGGTTCGCCGCGCAAGAAGGTCATGCGCCTGGACCTGAACCAACCGCTTCTCAAGCACGCCCAACTGGCAGCTGCAGCGCCCGCAGATGGCGTGCTGGAAGACTTCTCGCTCAACCAGGATGCGCTGATTGCTTCGGTGCGCCAGGGGACCGACGTGGTACTGCGCCGCTATGCACCTGGCGACACCCAGGGCACCGCCCTAGCGCTGCCCGGCAAGGGCGCGGCGCGGGTGGCGCACGACGCAGCCCATGCGCACACCGACGTGCTCTACACCTTCAGCGGCTGGATGCAGATGCCGCTGGTCTACCGCTGGGACGGCAAGACATCCACTGACACCGGTTTGCGCGCCAACCCGCCCCTGGCCAACCTGCCTGAGGTGGAGATCGTCGATGTGGAAGTGCCCAGCCACGACGGGGCCAAGGTGCCCATGACACTCATCTACAAGAAGGGCTTGCAACGCAATGGCACCAACCCCACCTTGCTCAACGCCTACGGGGCTTATGGCTTCTCGGAAACCGCCTCGTTTCTGGGTGGACGCCTGGCCTGGATCGAGCAAGGCGGCGTGCTGGCCCTGGCCAATGTGCGCGGCAGCGGTGTGCATGGCCACGACTGGTACCTGGCAGGCAAGAAAGCCACCAAGTCCAACACCTGGAAAGACGGCGTGGCCTGCGCTCAATACCTGATTGCGCAAGGCTATGCCTCGCCCAAGACCTTGGGCGTGATGGGCACCAGCGCCGGGGGCATCTTTGTGGGGCGCACCGTGACCACGGCCCCGCAGCTCTTTGCTGCCGCCATTTTTGACGTGGGCGTGATGGACGCGGTGCGCGCAGAAGAAAGCGCCAACGGCATTACCAACATCTCCGAGTTTGGTAGCTACCGCAACGCCAAGGAATTCCCGGCCTTGGTGGAGATGAGCACCTACCACCAGATCAAAGACGGTGTGGCCTACCCCGCCGTGCTGCTGGTGCAGGGCATGAACGACCCGCGCGTGGACGCCTGGCATGCGGGCAAGGCGGCTGCACGCCTGCAAGCCGCCAGCAGCAGCGGCAAGCCCGTGTTGCTGCGCCTGGACATGCAGGCCGGGCACGGCATGGGCAGCACCGCCAACCAGCGCAACGCGATGGCGGCAGACATCTACAGCTTCTTGCTGTGGCAAATGGGCAAGGTGGCACAAAAGCCCGAGCCCACGCAGGCCGACATCATCCAGCAATCGCAACCCAGCGACTGGCGCGCCCTGGACCCCGACAACACCGTGGTCATGGAAATCCAGGGCCAGACCGTGGTGATGGAGCTAGCCCCGCGCTTTGCCCCCCAGCACGTGGCCAACATCAAGACGCTGACCCGCGAGGGCTACTACACCGGTTCTGCCGTGGTGCGCGTGCAAGACAACTACGTTACCCAATGGGCTGACCCTGCCGACGACGACACGCCCGAAAGCAAGGGCAAGCAAAAGCCTTTGGGTAGCGCGCAGGCCAAGCTCCCGGCGGAGTTCACCATTGCCTACCAGGGCCTGCCCATCAGCCGCTTTACCGACCCGGATGGCTGGGCACCCGTGAGCGGCTTTGTCGATGGCTTCCCCGTGGCCGCCGATCCAAAGTCCAATGTGGCCTGGCTGGCGCACTGCTACGGCATGGTGGGCGCTGCGCGCGCGAGCGCGCCCGACAGCAGTAACGGCACTAGTCTGTACACCATCATCGGCCAGGCCCCGCGTGCGCTGGACCGCAACATCACCGTGGTGGGACGCATTGTGAAAGGCATGGAGGTGCTTTCCAGCCTGCCGCGCGGCCCGGCGCCCATGGGCTTTTACGTTGCGCCCCAGCAACCCATCCCGATCACGCGCGCGCGCCTGCTGGCCGACATTCCCGCCGCCGAGCGCCCTGCGCTGGAAGTGCTGCGCACCGACACCGCCACCTGGGCCGCGCTAGTGCAAGCCAGCCGCCATGCGCGCGGCGGTTGGGCCGTGCACAGCCCGCTGCACAGCAACATCTGCAACCGCAGCGTGCCCACGCGCGTGCCGCCTACCGAACCCAGGGAACCCAAAGCATGAACGCTGCCGTAGAACCCCTGGTGGGGTTGGAGGCCGTTTTCCGTCGCCTGCACCATCTGGCGCACCTGGGTGCCATTGCGTCGTGGGATCAGGCATCCATGATGCCGCCCCAAGGCAACGAGGCGCGCGCTGCCGCAATGGCCGAGTTGGATGTCCTTCTGCACCAGACGCTGACCGAGCGCAGCCTGGGCGTGTTGCTCGATGCCGCTGAGCGCGCATCTTTGCCCGCCGAGCAGGCCGCCAGTGTGCGCGAGATGCGCCGCCAGTGGCGTCAGGCCAACCAGTTGCCCGAGGACCTGGTGCAGGCCCAGAGCCTGGCCGCCAGCCGTTGCGAACATGCCTGGCGCACCCAGCGCCGCGCCAACGACTGGCAAGGCTTTCTGCCCAACTTCCGCGAGGTCGTGGCCCTGGCGCGGCGTGAGGCGAATCTGCGCGCCGAAGCCAGTGGCACCACACCCTACGAAGCGCTCATGGACAAGTTCGAACCCGGCATGCGCGAGGCCCAGTTGCAGGCCGTGTTCGGCGCCGTCAAGCAATGGCTGCCGGGCCTTATCGATGCCGTGGTGCGCAAGCAATCCGCCGAGCCGGTGCAGCAGCCCCAAGGCCCGTTCCCGGTGGAGGCGCAGCGTGCACTGGGTCTGGAAGTCATGCGCCTGCTGGGCTTTGACTTTGAAGCCGGGCGGCTGGATGTCTCCACCCACCCCTTTTGTGGCGGCGTGCCCGAAGACGTGCGTATCACCACCCGCTACAACCCCGACACTTTTGCGCCCAGCCTCATGGGCATCATCCACGAGACCGGCCACGCCCGCTACGAGCAGCGCCTGCCGCGCGACTTGGTGAGCCTGCCCGTAGGGCGCGCGCGCTCCATGGGCATCCACGAGAGCCAGAGCCTGTCGTTCGAGATGCAACTGGCACGCAGCCGCGCGTTTGTGCAGTTGATTGCGCCGCTGGTGCAAAAGCACCTGGGCGCACAGGACGCTTTCGAGGCCGAGAACCTGGTGCGCCTGTTCACCCGCGTGCGCCGCGGCCTGATCCGCGTGGACGCTGACGAGCTGACCTACCCCGCCCACGTGATTCTGCGCTTTGAGATCGAGCGCGCCCTGATCGCTGGCGAGATCGAGGCCGAGGACATCCCCGACCTGTGGGCGCAGAAGATGCAGGCCACCTTGGGCGTGGACATTCAGGGCAGTTACGAGAATGGCTGTCTGCAGGACATCCACTGGCCCGCAGGCATGTTTGGCTACTTCCCCAGCTACACCCTGGGCGCCATGTACGCCGCGCAATACTTTGCCACCCTGCGCCAACAACAACCCGAATTGGACGCGCAAGTGGCAACCGGTAACCTGGGCAGCGTCATGGACTGGCTGGATACCCACATCTGGAGCCAGGCCAGCCGCTGGGATACCGAAGTGCTGGTGCAGCGTGCCACGGGCGAAGTGCTCAACCCCGCGCACTTCGAGCGGCACCTGCGCGCACGCTACCTGGGCTGAGGGTGGTTAGTCAAATGGGCAATTGGCCCCCGTCGTACATAGTATTTGCGCTATCAAAAGAGTAGCATGTTACCGGACGTGAATACCGCGACCGCTTGCATAGGTCGGCCCCTGATGGGCCTGTGGTGCATCTTCGTGATGGGGGCGTCCGGGACGGCTGCGGCGCAGGAGCCGCCCAACCCGTTTGTGTCCGTGCAAGTGCGGGACAACGCCGTGGTTGCCACGGTGCCGACGAGCAAGCGATGGCTGGTGGCGGTTGGGTCAGGGGATCAGCGGCTTTCCGTGCCCGGTGAGGCGTTCACCATGACTGACGAAGCCACGCTGCGTTTGACCGAGCGCCACAGCACGTACCACGTTCGCGCCGTGCTTGCGCCCGAAGCGGGACTGTGGATTCGCGTGGCCTTTGATGCACGGTCATTGGGCGGAGGTGTCAGTAGCGCTAGTTCTTTCGTCAAGGCCCAATGACTCGCTTGCTTGCACTGGGTTCAAACGCGCTTAGACGAGTTACAGGCCACAGACGCTGCCACTCGCAGCGCGGCGCCGGTTAGTCTCGGTGAGACGCCAGCCGTTTGTGGAGGTTGGGTCTAGGCGGTTCAGACTTTCTTTTCAGGATGAACACATGCAGTCAATTGCCTCTTCAGAGTTCTTGCAGTTTCTGGTAGCAGCCAAGCAAGCCACCTACGCGGGCCAGAGTGATACCGCAACGCTCGCGCCGTTGCTGCCCGGCTCCAAACAATTGGAGTTTGCCCAGGGGCGCTTCTTGTACCGCGACGTGTACGTGGGCATGGTGCGCTTTGTGGGTCAGGAGATTGTGTATTGCGATGGCGAACCTGTTTGGTCCATGAGCTACGCAGGGGGTCTGTTGCCCCAGGCTTCCCCGGCGGCGGCGCCGGGCGTCTACGCCTTCCTGCGCCGGGCACTGCGGGCATTGCCACCCAAGTTTCCCATTCGCGGCCCGGCGTTGCTGGAGGCCGAAGGCCTGTGCTATGCCTGCCAGCATACAGGCACCATGGACGCCTTTCAGGGCGACGAAACGG
This sequence comes from Rhodoferax sp., assembly GCA_046348185.1. Taxonomy (GTDB): domain Bacteria; phylum Pseudomonadota; class Gammaproteobacteria; order Burkholderiales; family Burkholderiaceae_C; genus Allorhodoferax. Next base: position 237,595 of record JAXMER010000015.1, read on the forward strand.
TTTCCGAGGCCGGTGCCCCCGTTTACGCGTTGCACTTTGCTGGGGGGCGGTTGGTTTAGCGGGCGGGGCGGTGTGATGGCAGCCGCATCCATGGGGGCTACCTGCGGCGCAGTTGCAAGTCTTTGCCTTGAATACGGCAAAGTTGCCGATTTACGCCCAGGCTTGCGCGCGCACGTATCGTTTCCATTGCCTTTCGAACCATCTGTGACGCAAAGCGCTACAGCAGCTTGCCCAGCCGCGTGGCGGCGTCGCGCAGGGCGGCGGTGTCGTAGCCGGCATAGCCAAACAGCCAGCCGCGCCGGGGGGACTCGATGGTGTAGCGCGACAGCGGTGCCAGCATCAGGCCCGCTGCGCGCGCGCGCTCGCTCAAGCGCAGGTCGTTGCTGCCGGGGGGGAGTTCGTGCAACAGGTGCATGCCTTGTTCGCTGGGCTGCAGCCGTAGCTTGCCGTGGCTGGCCTGGGCCAGGGCTTCGATCAGTGCGGCCTGGCGCTGCGGGTACAACTCGCGCATGCGGCGCAGATGGCGCAGCAGGTGCCCTTCGGTGATGAAGCGGGCCAGCACCTGTTGCAGGTCGCCCGGAGCATGCCGGTCGGTCAAGGCGCGTGCCATGGCAAAGGCGCCCGCCAGCGCATGGGGCAGCACCACAAAGCCCAGGCGCAAGCCTGGGTGCAGGGTCTTGGAGAACGTGCCCACGTAGAGCACACGCTCGGCTTGCGGCAGGCTGCACAGGGCGGGCAGGCGGTGCGTGCCGTACTGGAATTCACCGTCGTAGTCGTCCTCCACCACCCAAGCCTGCTGCGCGTTGGCCCAATCCAGCAATGCCAGGCGGCGCGCCAGGCTCATGCGCACCCCGGTCGGGAACTGCGAGGTGGGTGTGACCACGGCCAGGCGCGCTTGCGCAAAGCGTGCGTGAGCCTGCGCGATGTCCATGCCCTGTGCATCCACCGGCACGGGGCACACGGTCACGCCATGCCCGGTCAAGCTGGCGCGAATGCCGGGGTAACCAGGGTCTTCCACCAGGGCGTGATCCCCCACATCCAGCAGCAGGCGTCCGATCAGGTCAATGGCCTGCTGCGAGCCCGAGCACACCAGCACCTGGGCCGCGTCACACTGAATCCCGCGCGACACCCACAGCCATTGCGCAATGGCTTCGCGCAGGTTCAGCGCGCCGGCCGGATCGAGGTATTGCGCCTGCGACAGGCGCTGGGCGCTGGAGGACTGGCGCAGCAGCTTGTCCCACTGGGCAAAGGGAAAGCTAGCCACTTCGGGTGCGCCAATGCGAAAGGGCCGCGCGGCCTCGGCCGGCGGGTTCCAGCGCTGCACGGTGTCGGCAATACGCTGGCCGCGTGCCGACAGGCCGTTGGCCAGCGCCGGGCGCAGGCGCTGGCGCTGGCGCGTACGCTCCGCACGGCCGTGCGTGGGGTCACTGGCAGGGCGAAGCTGCTCGGTGACGTAGCTGCCGTCACCCACGCGGGCGATCACATAGCCCTCGGCCTGCAATCGCTCCAGCGCCCACAGCACCGTGTTGCGCGACACGCCCAACGCGTGCGCCTGTTCGCGCGAGGGCGGCAGCCGCGCGCCGGGCTGGAAGCTGCCTTGCTCAATGGCTTGGCGTAGCTGCAAATACACCTGCTGGCGCACCGTGGGTGCAGGCCCGGTTCGGGCAATGGCTCTTTTGGGCACGGTAACTTGGCCCCTTATGGTTGACGAAAAACACCTAAACTGAGGAACCATTCTAGACAACGGCAACCCCTGCCGCACACCTATGGCCACCCACACCGCCACCATTGTTTGGCAGCGAGACGCATATGCCTTTGTGGACCACCGCTACAGCCGCAAGCACCGCTGGCATTTTGACGGCGGAGCCGTGGTTGCTGCTTCGGCCTCGCCGCATATCGTGCCGCTGCCCCTGTCCGACGCCAGCGCGGTCGACCCTGAGGAAGCCTTTGTGGCGTCGCTGTCGAGCTGCCACCTGCTTTGGTTTCTGGACTTGGCCGCGCGCGCGCAGTGGGTGGTGGACCACTACGAAGACCACGCCACCGGTGTGCTGGGGCGCAATGCTCAGGGGCAATTGGCCATGACCCGTGTCACCCTGCGCCCCACGGTACGCTTTGCCGGGCCGCGCCAACCCACCGCCCAAGAGCACGAGGCATTGCACCACCAGGCCCATGCTTCGTGCTTCATTGCCAACTCCGTCAAGACCGAGGTGGTGTGCGAGCCTTGCTTGCAGACCGCCGCCAACCCCAGCGCGCAAGCGCCCCAACCATGACCTACCTGCCATCCCACTTTCAATTCAGCGATCGCGCTGCCATCCATGGCCTGGTGCAGGCCCAACCCCTGGGCACCTGGGTGGTGCCCGGCGGCGATGACGCCGGTGAACTGCTGGTCAACCACATTCCGTTCTGGTTGGACCCCGACCGTGGGGAGCACGGCACCTTGCTTGGCCACGTGGCGCGTGCCAACCCGGTTTGGCGCGCCCTGGGTGCGGCTGCGGGCGTGGTGGTGTTCCATGGGCCGCAGGCCTATATCTCGCCCAACTGGTACCCCAGCAAGCACGAAAACGGCAAGGCCGTGCCCACCTGGAACTACAGCGTGGTACACGCGCACGGCGTGGCGCAAACCTTTGATGACCCTGAGCGGTTGCTGCAATTGCTCCATCGCCTGACCGACCAGCACGAAGCCAGCCAGGCCCTGCCCTGGAAGGTAAGCGACGCGCCTACCGCCTACCTGCACGCCATGCTGGGCGCCATTGTCGGTATCGAAATCCCGGTGCAGCGCTGGGTAGGCAAGAACAAGGCCAGCCAGAACCGCAGCACAGCCGATCGGCGCGGCGTGGCCGTCGGGCTTTGCGCCGTGGGCAGCGCGCAAGCCGTGGCCGCCGCAGCGCTGGTGCCGCAAGACACCCAACCGGAGTCTGCGACATGACGGCCGGGCCGTTGGATGCTACGGTTGCAGGCCTCAGCACGGCGCCCGCCCAGGCGCGTGCAGCTGCGGCGGTGCCGTGGACGGTGGTCACCTTGCAGCCGCACGACTTTGCGGCTTGGAAGACCCTGGCGGTGGCCTACAAGACCTTCTACGAAACCACCTTGCCCGACGCCGCCTACCAGCACGCCTGGCAGCGCCTGCAAGCCGAAGACCGCATCCACGCCTGGGCCGCCAAGGTGGACGGACAGTTGGTGGGCGTGGCGCACTACCTGTTTCACTCCAGCACCTGGGCCCAGGACGTGTGCTACCTGCAGGACCTGTTTGTGGCCGAATCGGCTCGCGGCCAGGGCGTGGCGCGCGCGCTCATCGAGCAGGTGGCGCGCACCGCGCAGGCGCGGGGTGCCAGCCGCTACTACTGGCTGACCCACCACACCAACGCCCGTGCACGGCGCCTGTACGACCGTGTGGCCGCGCACCATGGCTTTGTGCGGTACGACTATCCCCTGGCCACGGCCTGATGCGCGTGACGTCGGTTGTCTTCTTGGTCACCTTGCGTTGTCGCGCCAGTTCGGCGCGTGTCAGGCGGTCGCGCTGTTCAACGATCGACTGCCCCAGTTTGCTGACCTGCTGCGCGCAGTGCTCGTGGATCAACGTCTGAATGGGCCGCAGGTCTGCACGTGTATCTGTGGCAGAAGCCGCATCCATCCCTGGTGGGGTCTTGATCCGGTTGTCGTAGAGTCTCATCCCGTACTAGCGGGAGTACGTCTTGATATCGACGTCCGCGCCGAATTCGGCACAGTATTCGCCGTAGGCTTCTTGAACCTGGGCGCTGTAGCACATGCAATGGAGATTTGCGCCCGGCGTTTTGTGCATCCATTGCTCGGTGGCTCCCAAAAAAGCTCAACGAGGGTGTTGGCGGTAGTGCATGCCCAAGCGGTCCATGACGGCCCCGGATGCGGCGTTGTCCGGGTGTCGCACCGCCATCAGTTCCTTGGCAGCCAGGTTCTCAAACGCGAAGCGCGCCATACGCTTGGCGGCCTCGCTGGCCAGGCCCCGGTGCCAGAAGTCGGGATGCAGGCGCCAGCCTATTTCGAGCGGGTTACGTTACAGACTGCCAGTGGTGCGCAGCGCGTCCAAGCGCAACGCGATGCGTTGTTCCAGTACAGACAACTCCGCAGCCAAGGCCTGGTGCTGTGCCTCGCTACTGGCCAGGGCCAATGCTTCACGCAATTGGGCGCGTTGGTGAAACAGCTCCACCTCGGGCGGGACACAACCAGCGTCTTTGAGAATCTTGAATCCCATGCGCAGCTCTTGCGGTGCCTGTTCCCAGCCGACATCGGGCGTGAAAGGCTGGCCATAGCCGGGCGCGGATTGAAGCTCGCCACTGGCGTGTGCTTGTGCGAGCTTGCGACCGATTTCGTCTTCCAGGAGTTGCGGTTTGGACATGGTGGATTGAGCGATGGGGTAGCGTTTGACTTGTGCGGAGGACTATCACGCTGGATCTGGGGGCTTGCCGAAATCGGCGTGGATAACGAGCCCTGTCAACGTGGACTCCGGCGGTAGAGGGCCGCGTTTCAAAGCACGCTCGAGCCTGTCCGCATTCAGCCGCGCCGACAGGCGTTCTGCCGAATAGCTTTGGACAAGCTGCACGGGCACGCTGACGCAGCGGTTCTCCAAGATTGCCGACGCCAATTGCACCCCAGTGGTACAGAGGTATACGTTCTCGTCGCAATCGCTGCAATGGCGCACACCGTCGGTGGCGGTCTCCGTCAGCGATGCCCATTGTCTGTGGCAACGGTAGCGAAACCTACAGTTTCTGATGGGGAATTCGTCGGGTGTTTCGTTCTCCATGGGTCGCCCTTTATCACGCGTGTCCTTCAATCAATAGGTCGGCGGTGCGCTTGACGGTCTTCACACGGATGCCGCAGTACTGCCCAGCCCCAAGGGTATCAACGGGCATGCAGGCGATCAAGAGCGGCTATGCAACAACTCGACCGTATGTGGCCCAGCGCCAAAACGACAAAGCCTCTTGCCGAGCCGGGCGGCTACCCACGCACGACTGGAGGATGCGAAACAGCTCGTCAGCCTGTGGCTGCAACCCGGCCAGACGCAGACAGCGCAGCATGCGGCTGATGCGCTTGTCGTTGTGCCCGCCATGGACAAGGGCATTGGAGCATTTGACCGGTTCACCACCCGATGGCACCCCGTAAAACCTGCGCATGCGCTCCAGCGCCAGGAGCATCCCGTGTCGGCACGCGGGGTCAGCACCCAACAAGGCGATTTCTTCAACCGTCAGAACTGGTGCATGCGGATTGAATGGACTAGGTTCGGGTAACGGAAACAGCCATTGGATGAAGTCATGCTGGGATTCCAGTCGCTCGTCTGGCCACCCCAGGATGTCTTGCAGCAAACGCTGGCGGTGATCGCCCCCTGTGCCACTGAGGAAGGCTTGCGCCAAAGCAAAGTCTGCGCTGGGCGGCTCTGGGGCCGGGGCATGGGTGCCGTGCGGGTCGTTTGGAATAAAAGTGGCCATGGTCAGCAGCGAGCCTATGTATTTCTACCCCAAAGTCCGCGTCAGCTTATGTCCGGTGCCGTGCATGCTGGGCCCACAGCTCCCAGACACCCCAGCCGCTGGCGGCCAGCACTGTCACCGCCCCAAACGTGTGGATGATCGCCCCAACGCGCTGGGCGCGGCCCAACAGGCCCATGGACGACAACAGGTAGATCCAGTCATGCCCGCCCGCCTCGCCCGTGGTTCCAGACAACAGCATCAACTGCGGCTGCAGCGCATCGTACGCGTACGGCGCTACGTCCAGAAGCGAAACGCCCAGCAACCACAGACCGAATGACGCCCCGTAGGTATCGCGGTTGTGCCACAGCAGGGCAAAGCACAGAACGGCAGGCATGAGCAGCTGGCCCAGCGTGCCGCCAAAGATGGTCATCCATTCGCCAAACAGCCGAAACACAACATGCCCGGCCTCGTGGAATATGAGCAAGGGCCGGTGCAGAAACGACGCACCGATCTCCCCGCTACGGTAATCCATGCGTATCAGTACCACGCCCCAGAACGCAAAGGCTGCCCACAGGCCCACGCGGGGCCAGAACCAGTAGGGGTCGTCGTCGCGTGGGTCCATGGCTGGCGCTCATTGTGCGCCTACCGCAAACTCCCGCAATCCGCCCCGCCTGTCATGCGTACCTTCAGTGGCACGGTGGCGCCTTCGGCGTATCGGGTCCATACGGCTTCCGGTACGGTGCAGGTCCAGCGCTTGCCGCCGGCGCTTAGCACCAGCTCGTAGCGTTCGCTGCGCGCGCCTTCGCGTTGGGCGCCCAGGTGCAGCGCGCTGGAGTCGGCGGACGCTATGCTGTTCAGACCAAAGGCGCCGGGGGTGGGCCCGGCGGTGCCTGGCCCAGCGGTTGGCCAGAAGGGTAGGGCGGCGTCGGTGCTGCCAACCTTGCGCGCGCCCACGTTGCTCCAGCGGTTGACGCGGAAGCTGCACTGTTCGTCATACACCGGTTCGCTGCGGTAGCGCGGGGTGCAGACGCGGTTTTTCACAAAGGTGCCGTCTCCCTTGTCCATACGCTCATCATGACAGGTCTGGCCATCGGGTACCTGGCGGGTGGAGCGCTGTGCACGGCTGTGTGAGACGTTGTAGGCGTCGGCGGGCAGGCTGTCGCACCAGGCGGTTTGGCTCAGCGGCATGAATTGCTCCACCTGCACCTCGCGTGCCCAACTGCGTTGGCTGACGTTGACCGTGGTGTCGCGCGTGTGGGTGTACATCCACCCCATCACGGTCATTAGCGCCAACACAGCGGCAAGCACCCAACGCCAGGGCTGGCGCCACCAGGGGCGCGCGGGCGTTGCGGCAGCGGGTGGGGTGGGTGCCGGTGAGGGAGGTGTGTCCTGCACCAGATTGACCGGTTTGGTGCCGTCTTGGCCCGCGCCGCAGTTGGTGCAGTGGGCCGCCGCGCGCGAATTGGGCGTGGCGCAGTAGGCACAAGTCCAGTCCACACCCACAAAGCGGTGGTTGCGGGCCTCTACCTCTTCGCCGGGTTTGGGAAAGTAGCGCTTGGTGGGGTCTTGCGCTGTGCCACAGGTGGGGCAGTGTCGGTGGGTGCTGCCCAGCAGGCCCTTGGTGGCGCACTGGGGGCAGTCCCACAGCATCTCGTAGAAGGTTTCGGATTCAGCCATGGGTATCGGGGATTTGGAATCGATGCACGGAGGTAATCTCGGGTGATCCCGATTGTGCCCCCATGCAACGCTATTCCTTTCGCGGCGACAGAACGGCAGCTCGACGGCTCCAAACAACCGTTAGAGTAGTTCATGGTTTGCGATGCATGCTCTGTGCGATGTAATTGGTGCGTATCCTGATTTCAATCGAATGCCAAATCCGCAGCTGCAACCTGCCACTGACCATGACGCACGCCTCTAACCTTGATTTCGAACGCAAACTGGTTGGGCGGCGAACCGCCTTACTCACAATGACGAGCGCGCTTCTTGGCACCGCCTGTGGCGGTGGTGGTTCAGGGAGTGCAGGCAGCCCCGATACGCAGGTGGCCGTGGCAGGAAATATCACGGCGCCCCCGACTTCCCCGCCAACCGTTACAGCCTTGCCCGCGCGACTCACCTTGCGGGGCACCAGTATGGTGGCTCCGAATGGCAGCGCAGTCATGCTACGCGGGATCAATGAGGGTACCTGGGGCGAGATGCAGAGTTTTGATGGAGCCACTATTGCCAGGCAGGGCGGCAATGTGGTGCGCGTGCTGATTCGGTGGTGGGGCCTGTATGGTTCACCCGATGTGGAAAGTCGCGCCGATGCCGCCCCTGGGCACTTCAAACCCGACCATCTGGCCCAGTTCTTGAAGGAGGTGCAGTGGTGCATCGACGCCGGGTTGTGGGTTGTTCCGGTCATTGATTCCAACTGCGGGCAAAGCGGCGTGCAAAATCAAGACATGCGTCGCTACTGTGACCCGCGCGGTGCCTATCCCAGTGGGCACAACTTCTGGACCGACCTGGGCCAGCGGCAGTTGTTCAAGGAAGCCTGGATATACCTGGCAGGGGTGTTGAAAAACTATCCTCAAATCGCTTTCTACGAGCTGTTGCCCGAACCGCTGGCCAACAGCACGGCTGTCGATGCGGCATTGGTGTCGGCGTTCTATCAGGAATTGATGGCGGGCATCGAAGACGGTACCGGCGATACGCGTACTCCTTTTTTGGTCGGCGCCCGCAATGCCTACGACATCACGTTGTGCGATGAGGCCTACATTGCCGTGCCTCGATGGGCCAACCGTGTGGTGTATACCGGCAACCTGTTCATCCACCCCAGTGGTTCACCGGCTGACACCGTGGCCAAGTTTGAATCGCGTTTGGCTGCGTTGTCGTCCATGAAGAGCACGCGCAATGTCCCCGTGTTCGTGCAGCAGTTTGGCGTGCGTACCGGGGATGACCCCACGGGCTTCTATCTGGAGGCGGGATTGAGCCGTTTGAATGCAGCTGCGATCGGTTACACGGGGTGGCAATGGCGCCAAAACACGTCCAGTATGAATGAATATGCGGTTGTGGTGCGAGACGCGATAACCGGGGCGGACATCGTAAAAACGCAGGTACTGGCGCTGTACGCCAAGTACTGGCGCGACAGTGGCGGTGCGTGAGTGCGATTGTTGCTGCCCCTGAATTGATGTGCTATGTAAAACGTAGCAATAAAGCTATATATAACGGGGGCTACCGCAAGATAACCGGCACACTGCGCCAGCCACCCAACGGGTAGGTTTCGCGTACGGGTGCCTGGTGTGGCGCGGGTTCTATGGCGGTGGTGGCCTGCAGCAGGCTGTTGGCCGCCACGACCAGTTCCATGGTCGCCAGCGGGCGCCCTGGGCAGGCGTGAATACCCGTGCCCCACACCAGGTTGTGCGCGCCATGGCGTGCGGGGTCGTAGGCGTCGGGGTCGCCAAACACGGCTTCGTCGCGGTTGGCCGAGGTCCAGTTCAGGTACACCAGCGTGCCCGCCTCCAGCACATGTTCCCCGACTGCTACGTCGCGCGTGGTGCGGCGGCGGTTGACCAAGAAGGGGTCGTCGATGCGCAGCATCTCGTCGATGGCGGCTGCCAAACCTTGCGGGTTGGCACGCAGCTGCTGTTGCACGTCGGCATGCGTGGCCAGGAACCACACCACCACCCCCAGTGCGGCGGCCATGGAGCCCAGGTCGCCCGCCGTCCAATTGCGCAGGATGGAGACGATGTCATCATCATCCAACGGCTGCCCGTCATGGGTAGCGGTCAGCAGGGCGGTGGTGGGATCGCTGGGAGCGGCGGCGTGCCCCAGGGCGCGGCGCCGTTGCAGCTGGGTGCGGATCAGGGCATCGAAAGCAGCGGCCACGGCGGCAGTGCGTGTGCGGTCGCCACTGCGCGTGGCAGCGTGGTTGTCGGCCATCCAGGCCAGCAGCGCGTCTTCCGTGCCCCGCCAACCCAGCCACTGGGTCTGCGCACGCACCGCAAACGGGTTGCCCATGGCGGCTACGGCATCCACGGCGCTCCCGCGCGGCAGAGAAGCGATCACGGCGTCGGCCACGGCACGCACGCGTGGCTCCTGGGCTGCCACCTGCTCGGGCGTGAAAAAGCGGTCCACCAGTTCACGCCAGCCAGTGTGCTCGGGCGGGTCCATGGCGTTGGGCACGGCGCGCCGCTCAGAGATGGAGGATGAGAACACGGCCGGGTCGTGCGCCGCGGCCACCACATCGGCGTGGCGCAACAGCGTGACGCCGCGGGGCGACTGCACCACCGGGCAGCGCGCACGCGTGCGGTCGTAGGTGCCGCGCTGGTCGGCCAGAACTTCGGGAGACAAGGGCTCCCACGTGGGAATGGGTTTGCGCATGACGGGCATTTTTGCATGGCACTCGGTGAATCCCGGATGGCGGTGCGGTTTCAGCAAGTCTGCATTGTAAGATGCATATACAATATATCTATTAATCGGCTTTCGAGGTATGCCATGCAGTTTCCCGCGTTTTTTGACCAGGTCCCCACCATCACCTTGCGTGACCCGCTCGCTGAGTTGCTGGGTTCGGTGCAGGGCGGCGTCATGACTTATGGTTATGCCGATGCGGTGCGCCTGGCCGGGCATTCCTGCCCGACGGTGGCCAGCGCCTACTGGCTGGGCGTGCGCGCCATTGGCGCGCTGTATGGCGAGCAGATGCCTCAGCGCGGCAGTATTGCGGTGGACCTGCGCGAGCCGTATGAGGCGGGCACCACCGGCGTCGTGGCCAGCGTGCTGGGCCTGCTCACAGGCGCTGCAGGCGATGGGGGTTTTGCCGGTTTGGCAGGGCAATTTGTGCGCCGAGGGCTGATGCGCTTTGGTGTCGACATCCCCACCGAGCTGCGCTTCACCCGCACCGATACCGGCCAGGCCGTGTTGGCGCAGGCCCATGCGCACAGCGTGCCCGGTGACCCGCAGACCATGCGCCTGATGCAGATGTGCCTGAGCGGCACCGCCAGCGACGCCGAGCGTGCCGAGCTGGGCCGTCTGTGGCAGGCGCGGGTGCAGCGTATCCTGCTGGAACACGCCAACGACGATGCGGTGTTCTCGCTGCAGACCCTCTGAACGCCTGCTCCCCTTTCATGCACAGCGTCATGTCGCACGCGGAGCAGGAACAGCACTGGAACACCACGCAGCTGCTACAGCCGGTGCAGCAGCCCCTGTGGCGTATCTGGACCTACGAGGCACCAGCCGTGGTGCTGGGGTGCGCACAGAACACCTGGTATGACGACGTGATACGGCGCGCGCCGCACGGTGTCGCCTGCGTCAAGCGCGAGGCCGGCGGTGGCGCGGTGCTTACAGGCCCCTGGATGGTGAGTGCGTCCGTGGTGCTGCCTCTCGACCACCCTTGGGTGCGCGGCGGGTTGATCGATAGCTACCGCGCGCTCGGTGAACTCCATGCCCTGGTGTTGCAGCAGCATGGCATAACCGCCCAGGCGTTGACTACGCAGGATGTCGCCGCAGCCAGGCAAGGCCGCCACGCCAACGCTCCGGCCTGGGCCTGCTTTGGTGGCTTGTCCCACGGGGAAGTGGTGGACGCCGAAGGCCGCAAACTGGTGGGCCTGGCGCAGCGGCGCCGACGCAACGGCGTGCTGCTGGTGGCGGGTACGCTGGTATCGAAGGTGCCGTGGGCCCTGCTATGCACAGCCCTGGGTCACCCGCAAGATGCTGCCCTGCTGGCAGGCTGCACGGTATCCATGGAAGAGTTGCTGGGCCACCCGTGCGCATCGGCAACGGTGGTGGCCCAGCTCGATCAGCAGCTGCGTAGCGCGCTACAAGCTGCCTGAGGCGTACGCCTACCCAGGCGGATGCTTAGCCCGCGCAGGCGCCGCAGCAGTGATCCTCACCGTGCTGGCCCTTGAGCTTGGTGACGCCGACACGCCATACGGCGGGGCCGCTTTCCAGGGCATCCCAGCCAAATAGGCGCGCTTTTTCCAGTTCGAACTGGCTGCGCAGGGTTTGTGGTTCCTGCTCGCTCACCACTTCCAGGCGCTCACCAACGGCGAGCTTGTCAAAGGCAGCGAAAACCTGCGTGCGGCGCTGCTTTGCATCCATGCCGCGGGTGTCAATCAGGGTGGGGTTCAGAGTCGATGTCATGGTTACTCCTTGCAAAAGTGACAAGCCATTATAAGATATACAATACATGCATCTTTGAGTTGCTTCAAAAAAACCTGCTTTGGAAGCCAATGCGATCCCGTTGTACCACTGAAAGAACGCCATGCGCCTAACCACCATGACCGACTACGCCATGCGTCTGCTGATGTATGTCGCCCAGAAGCCCGAGCGCCTGTGCACCATCGCCGAAGTGGCCAGCGCCTACGGCATCTCGGAGGCGCACCTGATGAAGATTACCCACCAGCTTGCGCGCCATGGCTGGCTCGCAACCGTGCGTGGCAAGGGCGGTGGCATGCGCTTGGCAGCTGCGCCTTGCGACATCAATCTGGGCGCGGTGGTGCGCACTATCGAACCGGATTTCTACCTGGTGGACTGCCTCACCGGTGGCGCAGTCTGCAGCCTGGCGGGCAACTGCCGCCTGACCGGCATCATGAGCGGTGCGCTCCAGAGCCTGATGCAGTATCTGGACGGCTACACGCTGGCCGACTTGCTCCAACCCATGGCGCCGGGCAGCGCCAGTTGCGCGCCTTCGCCTGCTGCGCCCATGGGACGTCTGCAGAAAATTGCCGTCCTTGCGCAATGACGCGAGAAGCGCCCCCCTAACGAAAAGACCTGCGTCGTGACCACCTCCCCGCAAGAAACCCACGCCGCGCGTGCAGACCGCAAAGTCGTCCTGCTAGAGGGCATTCACCCCTCGGCGCTCGACGTGCTGCGCCAAGGTGGCTACCAGCACATTGAAACCCACGCCAAGGCCTTGCTCGGCGAAGAATTGCGTGCCGCCTTACACGGCGCGCATATGGTCGGCATTCGTTCGCGCACGCAGCTGACTGCCACTGTGCTGGAGCATGCCCCGCACCTGGAAGCCATTGGCTGCTTTTGCATCGGCACCAACCAGGTCGACCTGTCGGCCGCCATGCGCCTCGGCATCCCCGTGTTCAATGCCCCGTTCTCCAATACGCGCAGCGTGGCCGAACTGGTGCTGGCCGAGATCACCATGCTGATGCGCGGTATCCCGGAAAAAAACGCCATCCTGCACCGCGGGGGCTGGATCAAGAGCGCAGCGCACTCGTACGAGGTGCGCGGCAAGACCCTGGGCATCGTGGGTTATGGCCACATCGGCACCCAGATTGGAGTGCTGGCCGAGCAGCTGGGCATGCGCGTGGTGTTCCACGACATCGAAGCCAAGCTGGCCCTGGGCAATGCGCGCCAAACGGCGCATCTGGACGAGCTGCTGGCGCTGGCCGATGTGATCAGCCTGCACGTGCCCGAAACCACGCAAACGCAAGGCTTGATCGGCGCGCGCGAGCTAGCCGCCATGAAACCCGGCAGCCACCTCATCAATGCCTCGCGCGGCACGGTGGTGGATATTGACGCCCTGTGCGCAGCTCTGCAAAGCCGCCACCTGCACGGTGCCGCCATCGATGTATTTCCGGTTGAACCGCAGGGAAACGATGCAGTCTTTGCATCCCCGCTGACGCAGTTTGACAATGTCCTGCTGACGCCGCACATCGGCGGCTCCACTTCGGAAGCGCAGGTCAACATTGGAACCGAAGTAGCCACCAAGCTGGTGCGCTACGGCAACAATGGCTCCACCAACTCGGCGGTCAACTTCCCGGAAGTGGCCCTGCCTGAGCACACCGGGCGCAGCCGCCTGCTGCACATCCACCACAACGTACCCGGCGTGCTGGCCCACGTGAACGAACGGCTTTCGGCTGCAGGCATCAACATCGCCGCGCAATACCTGGGCACGCGCGAAGACCTGGGCTACGTGGTGATCGACGTCGACAGCGCCGCCAGCCAGTCGGCACTGGTCGAACTGCGCCATGTGCCCGGCACCATCCGTTGCCGCATCCTGTATTGATGGCTGGACCCGAAAGGAGTGTTTCATGACCCACGTTGTCACCGAGGCCTGCATTCGCTGCAAGTACACCGACTGTGTGGATGTCTGCCCGGTCGATGCCTTCCGTGCCGGCAAGAACATGCTGGTGATCGATCCGGACGAATGCATCGACTGTGCCGTGTGCATCCCGGAATGCCCGGTCAATGCCATCTACGCAGACGATGATGTTCCTGCCGACCAGCGCCGTTTCACGCCCCTCAACGCGGAACTGGCCAAGACCTGGCCCACGATCACCAAGACGCACAAGGCGCTGGAAGATGCGGACCAATGGGCCGCCACGCCCGAAAAGCTGCAATGGCTGGACAAGCGTGGCGCAAACGAGCCAGACTGACGGGCTCGGTGCTGCGTGGGTGTCAGTGCGCCAGCTTGATGGCTTGCCAGCCGCTGTGGTCGAAATACTTGCCGTAGGCATTGGCAGCCTGGGCGACCTTGACCACCCCTTCGGCACGCCGCTTTTCACCGTGTTTCCCCTGGGCCGCCTCCACACCCTGGCCGAGGTTGGCAATGATGGTGTGCAGCTGGGCGTCGGCTTCGGGTGCCAGCTTGCAGTTCTCGACCATGTAGGCGATCTGGGCCTCGATCTCCTTGCCAAAAGCATCGTAGTCGGCAGCACTTGCCTTGCCCGCGTGCGCGGTGGGCAGCGTCTGGCTGGCTGCCGCATGAATGCGGGTCATGGCCTGGCGCAGGGGTTCATCGGTACCCCACTTTTTCCCGGCGTTGAGCTTCAGTGCCTGCACCTTTTTATGGTCATGTTCGTGGGTGTCGGCCGCCCATGCGGGTAGGCCTGCCAGCGCAGTGGACAGGGCCAACGGCAATAGCAGGGTGGTGGGTGATTTCATAGCAAACTCCTTGAAAGTGAAACAGGGGATGGGACTCCCCAACTGCGGGGGTCTTGGCAACTGAAACGCAGCGCCGCGATAAAGGTTCCATAAAAATGCATCGTTCAATGGCGATGAAGCTGTTCTTCTTCAGTGGCGTCCTGGCTGTAGCGCTGTAGCAGCAGCTCCAGCAGACGCGCGCGCTGGCCTGCGTCCAGCAGCTCGCGTTCGGCCTGCAATTGCGCAATCACACGTTGTTGTTGGGCTGCCTGCAGTTGGGCGATGGCGGCATGCTCCGCTGCAATGGTCGCGGGGTCGGGCGTGGCTGCGAAGATGGCGCGCACCAGCGCCTCGCGGTGGCGGCGAATGTCCTGCCAGTTGCGTTGCAGTTCGCCCAGGAACTCCGGCTCCAGCGCGGCCCATTGGCTGCGCTGCGCGGCATTTAATTGCAGATAGTCGGGCAGGTTCAGGGCTGGCGCCGTGGGGGCGGTTGCCGTGGCAGCCGTCGGTGCCGCCGGGCGCAGGATGAGCGCCACCCCCACCCCCAGATTCAAGGCCAGCGACACGGCCAGTACAAAGCGCCAAAGCGTGAAATGGTTCATGGCATTCCTTTCGTTACACGGCATAGTTCAGTGGCGGCACACAGTCCGCCGGGGGGCACCGGATCAAATACCCGCACCATGGCTGCGCCCGACGGGGCTACTGCGGGGGCAGCGCCCAGCAGCATCGCCCCCAGCCAGACGCCCGCCCCCAGCGCCACGCCCGCACCCAGGCCCGTGGGCACCCAGCCCGCCAACCCCGCCCAGCGCGTGCGCGGGCGGCCCCGCGCAATGGGCGCTGTGGTAGGCGCACGCGGCTGCGTGCGGGGGGGCAAGCGGCTTTGCAGACGCTGGCCAAACTGGGCATCCAGTACCGGGGAGGGCAGTGCCTGCAGCGACGCACGCTGGCTGCGCAGGGACTGTAGTTGCTGCGCGCAGACCGGGCAGGTCTGCAGATGGTGGTGCAGCGCAGTGGCTGAAGCGTGTGGCAAGGCCTGGTCTATCAGGGCGCAAAGGTCTTCGGTGCGGGGGCAGGGCATGGTGATCTCTCCGGTTAACGCGGCATTTTTTCCAGCAAGGCGGTACGTGCCCGGGCGATGCGGGACTTGACTGTTCCAAGCTGGATGTCCAGCACCGCGGCCATCTCGTCGTACGACAGATCTTCGATTTCTCGCAGCAGCAAGATCTCGCGGTGCTCGGTGGGCAGGCTTTGTAGTGCGCGCTCCAGCGCGTGCAGGCGCTGGGTGCTATGCAAGGTCTCCTCGGGCGTGGGGGCGCTGTCCGCAAGGCTATCGCCCATGCCGGCATCGAACTCGACAAAATCCACGCGCTGCGTGCGTCGAAGCAGATCGATCGCCTGGTTGCGTGCGATCTGGAACAGCCAGGTGGAAAACCGTGATCGGGCTTGCCAACGGTCCAAGGACGTCCAGGCGTGGATGAACGTTTCCTGCGCCAGGTCCAGCGCATCGTCGTGCGACCGCGTCAGGCGCAACAGAAAGCGGTAGATACGGTCTTGGTGGTGCGCTACCAGTTCGGAAAACGCAGCCACATCGCCGCGCTGGGCGCGGGCGATGCAATCGTTTTCGTCAAATGTGTTGGGGGGTGTCATGGGCACGGCATAGCTTTAACGAATGGGCCGCGCAAAAGTTCCCTTCGCCCATCCAATGCCCACTACAGCCAGCGCCGCACCCGTTGGCAATACGCCCGGTAGTCCAAGCCAAAGCGCTCGGCCATGGCCCGCTCTTCGGGCACGATCTGAAAGCGCGTGATGAAGGCAACAAACACCACCGGTGCCATCACCGACACCCACGAACCCAGCAACACCGCCCACCCTGCCAGCAGCAGAGCCATGCCCAGGTACATGGGGTTGCGCGTGAAGCGGTAGGCGCCTGCAATCACCAGTGTGGAAGCACGCGCGGGGCGCAGCGGGTTGACCGTGGTACGGGCACGCACAAAGGCCGCCACGCCGGTCAGATCGAGCCCCACACCCACCAAGGCCAGGGCCCCAGCCAGCGTGCGGCGCAACAGGCTTGCATCACCCCACCACCCATCCGGGCTGAACCACCAGGCGGCTACCGCCAGCGTCAGGCCGACCAGGGGCGGGGGAATTTTGTGTTCAAGCCATTGCATGGTGGTGTGCAGGCATTGTGCCTGCTCACAACCCCAACGCCAACTGCGCCGCCTCCGACATCATGGCGCGTGTCCATGGCGGATCGAACACCATGTTGACCGTGACGCTGCCCACGCGCGGCACCAGCAGCAACTTGTCGCATACCTCCTCCGCAATCGCCTCGCCCATGCCGCAGCCAGGGGCGGTGAGGGTCATGTCGATGACCACGCGTAGCTTGTCGCCTTCTTCCATGGGCTCCAGCGCGCAGCGGTACACCAGGCCCAGGTCTACGATGTTGACCGGAATCTCCGGGTCGTAGCAGGTGCGCAGCGTTTCCCACACCAGGGGTTCGACGTCGGCGTCATGCACTTCGGTGGGCACGGGCGCGGCTTGCGGTGGGGTCTTGCCGATGGCGTCGGCGTCCGTACCCTTGAGCCGCGTGAGCTGGCCCTCCACCAACAGCGTGAACGAGCCGCCCAGCGCCTGGGTGATCTGTGCCAGTTGCCCGGCCTGCAGTTCGATGGGCGCGCCGCTGGGGATGGCTTCCACCGTCACGGTGCGGCGCACCAGCACGTCTTCGCGCGGGCGGCGGTTCATGGCTGATTCTCCGGTGGCAGCGGTGTGGGGGGACTGGCTTCACCATCGGTATGGCTGGCGTGGTCGGCAATGGCGTGCATCAGCGCATGCCAGCCTAGTAGGGCGCATTTGATGCGGCTGGGGTAGCGGCGCACACCGACCAGGCTGACCAGTTTGCCCAGCGTGGCTTCATTGGGCTCCTGTGCGCCTGTGAGCACGGCACGAAAGTGCTGTTGCAGTTGCTGCGCGGTAGCCAGGTCGCGGCCCTTGACGGCCTCGGTCATCATGGAACTCGACGCCATGCAGATGGCGCAACCCTGGCCGTTAAAGCGGATGTCCTGCACGCGGCCGTCCTGCAATTGTAGTTCCACCGCCACCTGGTCGCCACACTGCGGGTTGGTGCCCTGGGCCTGGTGCGTGGGGTGGGGGAGATGGCCAAAGTTGCGCGGCGCGCGTTTGTGCTCCAGCACCAGTTCCTGGTACAGGTCGTTCTCCAGGGTGGTCATCGCAAGACCTCCATTGCATGGGCCACGGCGGTGACGAGGCGCTGCACCTCGTCGGGCGTGTTGTAGGCGGCAAACGAGGCGCGCGTGCTTGGGCCGCGGCCCAGGTGGTCCATCAACGGCTGTGCGCAGTGGTGGCCGGTGCGCACGGCAATGCCGCGTGCGTCCAGCAGGGTGCCAATGTCGTGTGGGTGCACCTGCTCGGCCACAAAGGACACCAGCGCCGACTGCGTGGCATGCGGTGCCAGCACGCTGACGCCGGGAATGCGCGCCAGGCCCTGCACCGCCTGCGCGCGCAGGGCGTGCACGTGCGTGGCGATGGCGTCGCGCCCCACGCGATCAATGAAGCGCACGGCGCCAGCCAGGCCCACGGCGCCTGACACGTTGGGCGTGCCGCCTTCGAGCCGTGCGGGCAGTTCGGCGTAGTCGGCGCTGTCCCAGCGCACCTGGGTCACCATGTCGCCGCCCAGGCGCAGCGGGAAAAGGCGCTCCAGCGCGTTGCGCCGCCCCACGAGCACGCCAATGCCCATGGGGCCGTGCATCTTGTGGCCGGAAAAGGCCAGGAAGTCGCAGTCGATATTGGTCAACGTAGGCATGGCGTGTGTGGCGGCCTGCGCGGCGTCCAGCACGGTCAGGGCCCCGGCCTGCGCGGCCAGGCGCAGCAAGTCTTCGTACGGTGGGCGCTCGCCGGTGGCGTTGGCGCTGGCGGTCAGAGCCAGCACACGGGTGCGCGGCGAGAGCAGCGCCTGCAGATCGGCCCCATGCAGGCGGCCTTGGGCGTCGGGGCGCAGGATGCGCAGCACGGCGCCGCTCCTGCGCGCGGCCTGCTGCCAGGGCAGCAGGTTGGCGTGGTGCTCCAGGCCGCTGACGATGATCTCGTCGCCCGCGCGCAGCCAGGCCTGCTGTGGCCCACCGGCCCACAGGCCGTGCGCCACCAGGTTGAGCGACTCGGTGGTGCCGCTGGTGAAGACCAGCTCGTGCTCTACCGTGGCGCCGACAAACTGCTTGAGCGTGGCGCGTGCGGCCTCGAAATCGTCGGTGGCAAGCTGGCTTAAGGTGTGTACGCCGCGGTGGATGTTGGCGCGGTGTTGGGTTTCAAAGTCTTGCAGCGCATGCAGTACCTCCAGCGGCATGGCGGTGGTGGCGGCGTTGTCCAGGTAGGCCAGCGGAGCACCGTGGATGGTCTGGTGCAGCAGCGGGAACTGGGCGCGCAGCGCTTCGGTGCCCGGTGTCAGCGCGGGCGTGCGCAAGGGTTCGGCGGGGGTGTCACGCAGCATGGTGTGCCTCCGCTTGCAGTTGGCGTGCCAGGGCCTGTGTCAGCACGCCGGTATCGAGCCACTGGGCCAGGGCCTGGGCGCCGTCACCCGCGTCCAGCGCGCGTTCGAGCACGGCGCGTGCCATGCCTTCGGTAATGAGCGCGCGGGCTTGCGCTTCGTCCAACCCGCGCTGCAGGGCGTAGAACAGCGCGTCTTCGGGCAGGCGGCCCCAGGTGGCGCCGTGGGCAGCCTGCACCTGGTCGTGCAGGATTTCCAGGTGCGGGCGCAGCACCATGCGTGGCTGGCCGCCCAGTGCCACGCCGCTCAGGCGCTGGCGCACCTGGGCCTCGTGCGCACCGGGGGCAATGCGGCTGTGGGCGTTGGCCACCACGCGCTCGTGGCCTGCGGCCAGGGCCAGCACTTCGGTGTGCGCGCTGGTGTGGGCAGCGTCCAGCCGGGTGTGCACCTGCTGCTCCAGCACCTGGCCCGCGGGCAGCAGGAGGGCGGAAGTGCGCGCCTGGGCACTTTGGGCCTGCAGCTGCAGCGTGGTGCGTTGTAGGTGGTAGCTGGTGCCCGTGGCCACCAGGGCCTGGGTGTAGTGCGCGCCCTGGGCGAGCCGTGCGTGCACATGCTGGGCCACGCGGTCGTGCGGCTGGGGCAGAGCCAGGCGCAGATGCTGCAGCTGGGCGCCTTCGGCGAGGTGGATGTGGGTGTGCAGGTTCTGCACCAGGGGGTGGCCGCAGGTGCTGGGGGTGCGCTCGTGGGTTTCGATGAGCACGCAGCGCACACCGGCCTCCAGTTCCAGCACCAAGAGCGGCGCTTCCACCGTGTCGCGCGGCTGGTGGCGCAGGTGCAGCCAGACGGTGTCGCAATCGGCCGCAGGCTTGCCCGGCGGGGTGTGGATGCGCAGGCGCAGGCCCTGGCGACACAGTGCGCGGTGCGCCCAGGCAAAGGCACCGGCATCGTCATCACCCGGCGCTGGCAGCCCTGCAAATAGGGCGCTGCGCTGGGCGGGGTCGAGTGCGTCGAGCCAGCGCGCATCCACCCCGGCGGCGGCTGATGGCCCCACGGGCTGTAGCAGCCAGCCTGCGCCCGACAGGGTGGGCGCCTCGCACGCCGGGGCATCGGCGTCGGGGCCGATCCAGTCCTGCAGTGCGGGCGGTGGGAGGTGGCGGAAGTGTTCGCTGCGCCGCGCGATCCAGCCCTGCGTGT
Organism: Rhodoferax sp.; assembly: GCA_046348185.1. GTDB lineage: Bacteria > Pseudomonadota > Gammaproteobacteria > Burkholderiales > Burkholderiaceae_C > Allorhodoferax. The sequence goes on from JAXMER010000015.1 coordinate 257,575, forward strand.
GCAGGTGGTGGCGGGCGGCCAGGCGGTCGGTGAGGGCGCTGTCCATGGCTCAGACCTCCAGTGCGGTGGCGGTGGCGGGGGCGGCCTGGGCGTGCTGGCCAAAGCCAGTGCGGGCAATCTCGCGCGCCAGCTCCAGGCCGCCGCTTTGGGCAATGCAGCCCTGGTCCAGACGCAGCACGGCGTCGGGCTGCAGTTGCTCGATGAGCTGCAGGTAGTGCGAGATAACGATGAAGGCCGTGCCCTGCGCGCGCAGGTGCTGCACCAGGGCCAGCACGGCGCGCACGCCATCCACGTCCAGGCCGGAGTCGATTTCGTCCAGCAGCGCCAGGCGCGGGCGCAGCAGGGCCAGTTGCAGCAGCTCATTGCGCTTGCGCTCGCCGCCCGAAAAGCCTTCGTTGACCGGGCGGCCCAGCAGGGACTCGGGCAGGCCCAGGCGCTTGGCGCTTTCTCGCGCATCAGCCAAGAAGTCAAAAGCGTCCTGCGGCGGCTGGCCTTGCGCCTGGCGCTGGGCGTTGAGTGCGGTGCGGATGAAGAGGTTGTTCTTCACGCCGGGCACATCGGGCGGCGCCTGGAACGAGACAAACAGACCCTGGCGCGCGCGTTCGTGGGCAGGCAAGGTGAGCAGGTCGGTGCCGCCCAGCAGCGCCTGGCCGCTGGTCACGCGGTAGGCCGGGTGTCCGGCCAGCGCCATACCCAGCGTGCTCTTGCCGCTGCCGTTGGCACCCATCAGCACCACCAGTGACCCGGCGGCAACATCCAGATGCACCGAACGCAGCACCGTGCGTTCGCCCACGTCCACGCGCAAGTCGCGTACTTGAAGAAGAGGATGGGGGGATGTCATGGGGATGTCCTTTCTATGAATTCGATAGCGGTTCGCGCAGGTTTTACGGGGGCTGGAGCCTGTTTTTGCTTGTAAGACTGCGCCATCAGCCCACCGCGCCTTCCAGCGAAACGGCCAGTAGTGCCTTGGCTTCCAGGGCAAATTCCATGGGCAGTTCTTCCAGCACGGCCTGGCAGAAGCCGCCCACGATCAGGGCCGTGGCGTCTTGCGGGTCGATGCCGCGCTGCTGGCAGTAAAACAGGCGTTCTTCGGAGATGCGTGTGGTGGTGGCTTCGTGCTCCACCACGGCGTCGCTGCGCGCGGTGTCGATGTAGGGGAAGGTGTGCGCGCCGCATTCGGGGCCGATCAGCAGCGAGTCGCACTGCGTGTGGTTGCGCGAGAGCGCCGCGCCGGGGTTCACGCGCACCAGGCCGCGATAGCTTTGCTGCGCACGCCCGGCGCTAATGCCCTTGGAGACGATGCGGCTTGTGGTGCGCTGGCCCAAGTGGATCATCTTGGTGCCGGTGTCGGCCTGTTGGTAGTGGTTGGACACGGCGATGGAGTGGAACTCGCCGCTGGAGTCGTCGCCCTGCAGCACCACGCTGGGGTATTTCCAGGTGATGGCCGAGCCGGTCTCGATCTGCGTCCAGGCGATGCGCGAGCGCTTGCCGGCGGCCAGGCCGCGTTTGGTCACAAAGTTGTAGATGCCGCCACGCCCCTGTGCGTCGCCGGGGTACCAGTTCTGCACCGTGGAGTATTTGATGAAGGCGTCTTCTTGCGCCACCAGTTCCACCACGGCGGCGTGCAGCTGATGCTCGTCGCGTTGCGGGGCGGTGCAGCCTTCGAGGTAGCTGACAGAGCTGCCCGGCTCGGCAATGATGAGCGTGCGCTCGAACTGCCCGGTGTTGCGCGCGTTGATGCGAAAGTACGAAGACAGCTCCATCGGGCACTTCACGCCCTTGGGGATGTAGACAAAAGAGCCGTCGGAAAAAACCGCCGAGTTGAGCGCGGCGTAGAAGTTGTCACCCACCGGCACCACGCTGCCGAGGTAGCGCTCGATGAGTTCCGGGTGGTGCTCCACCGCGTGCGAGAACGAGCAAAAAATCACGCCCACCTCGGCGAGCTGTTCGCTGAAGGTGGTGCCCACCGAGACCGAATCGAACACCGCATCCACCGCCACTCCGGCCAGGCGCGCGCGCTCGTGCAGGGGCACGCCGAGCTTTTCATAGGTTTCCAGCAGCTGGGGGTCCACCTCGTCCAGGCTCTTGGGCGCGTTTTTCAGCGACTTCGGCGCCGAGTAGTACGACAGCGCCTGAAAGTCCACCGGCTCCATGCGCAGCTGCGCCCAGTCGGGCGGCGCCATGGCGAGCCAGCGCTCGAAGGCGGCCAGGCGCCACTGCAGCAAAAACGCGGGCTCGCGCTTCTTGCGCGAGATGGCGCGAATGGTGTCCTCGTCCAGGCCTGGCGGCAGCGTGTCGGAGTCGATGTTGGTGCTGAAACCATGCGGGTAGGGCGTGTGCAGGGCCTGCTGCAGCGCCGCGTCCTGGGCACGGCCAGGGGCAGTTTCGGTGGGGGCGGGCATGGAGGTCTTTCCTTGGCTTTATAAGATACAAATAATATATATCTTCAACGCCAAAGACAAGTTGCACCGTGTTGGCCCTGCCTGGTTCATGGGCATCGCCAGCGAGGTCCGTCCTGTGCTTGGGTACTACAAGAAACGTAGCAACTTGCTCAGAATTTACGCGGGCTAATCCCACGAAATACTAGATACGCTGCAGGTCGGGTACACAACGGTGCCGCCCACGGGCTGCGTTTTTTCCTATCGGCGCCGAAGTCTCAACGCGTTGCCGATTACCGAAGCCGAGCTGAAGCTCATTGCCAGTGCGGCGATTAGCGGCGACAGCAGCCAGCCGGTCCAAGCAAACAGCACACCGGCTGCTACCGGAATGCCCAGCGCGTTGTACAAGAAGGCAAACACCAGGTTCTGCTTCATGTTGGCCACAGTGTCTTCCGAGATGGTGCGGGCCATGGCAATGCCGCGCAAGTCGCCCTTGATCAGGGTGAGCTGGGCGCTGTTCATGGCCACGTCGGTGCCGGTGCCCATGGCAATGCCCACGTCGGCGCGGGCCAAGGCCGGGGCGTCGTTGATGCCGTCTCCAGCCATGGCCACGGTGCAGCCTTCTTTCTGCAATTGCTCCACCAGGGTCAGTTTGTCTTGCGGCTTGACTTCGCCATGTACCTCGTCGATGCCCAGCTTGGCCCCCACGGCCTTGGCCGTGGTGTGCCCATCGCCCGTAGCCATGACGATGCGCAGGCCCGTGGCACGCAAGACCGCCAGCGCCTCGGGCGTACTGGTCTTGATGGGGTCGGAAACGGCCAGCAGTCCCGCCAGCACGCCGTCTACCGCCAGGTGCATCACGCTGGCACCCTCCGCGCGCAAGGCTTCGGCCTGCGGCGCCATGGCCGCCACCGAGATGCCAACCTGCTCCATCAAGGTGGTATTGCCCAAGGCGAGCTGGCGCCCCAGCACCACACCGCGCACCCCGATGCCGGAGCTGGACTCGAAGCCCTCGGGTTTGTCCAAGGTCATGCCGCGCTCGCGCGCCGCACGCACGATGGTCTCGGCCAGCGGGTGTTCGCTGCCCTGGTCCAGGCTGGCCGCTAGGCGCAGCACCTCGTCGGCATCCCATCCGGCTGCGGCCACGGCACGGTCAAACGAGGGGTGGCCTTCGGTCAAGGTGCCGGTCTTGTCGATGATGAGGGCATTGATCTTGCGCAGGTTTTCGATGGCGGCGGCATCGCGGAACAGCACGCCCTGGGTGGCACCGCGACCGGTGGCCACCATGATGGACATGGGCGTGGCCAGCCCCAATGCACAGGGGCAGGCGATGATCAGCACAGCCACGGCGTTGATCAGCCCGTACACCCAGCTCGGCGACGGCCCAAACAAGCCCCATGTGAAAAAGGTCAGCAGGGCAACGCCCACCACCGACACCACAAAGTAGCCCGCCACCACGTCCGCCATGCGCTGCATGGGGGCCTTGGAGCGCTGGGCCTGGGCCACCATTTGCACGATCTGGGCCAGCATGGTGGCCGAGCCCACGCGCTCCGAGCGCATCACCAAAGCACCGCTGGTGTTGAGCGTGGCGCCAATCACCTTGTCACCGACGTGCTTGCTCACCGGCACCGGTTCGCCGGTCAGCATGGACTCGTCCACGGCGCTGCGACCTTCGATCACCACACCGTCCACAGGCACTTTCTCGCCGGGGCGGATGCGCAGGATATCGCCAATGTGGACGTGCGTCAGGGCCACGTCTTCTTCGCTGCCATCCTCTCGAATGCGGCGCGCCGTCCTGGGCGCCAGGCCCAGCAAGGACTTGATGGCGGCCGAGGTCTGCGAGCGCGCCTTGAGCTCCATGATCTGCCCCAGCAACGTCAGCGAAATGATGACCGCGGCGGCCTCGAAATACACCGCCACGCGCCCCATGGAAATGAAGGATGCCGGAAAGGCTTTCGGTGCCAGGGTGGCGGCCACGCTGTAGACGTAGGCAGCCCCGGTCCCCAGGCTGATGAGCGTCCACATATTGGGGCTACGCAGTACCAGCGACTGCCAGCCGCGGGTAAAGAAGGGCCAGCCGGCCCACAGCACGATGGGCGTGCCCAGCACGAACTCCACCCAGCTCTGTGTGCGCATGTCCATCAGGTGCCAGCCTTCACCAAACATGGCCAGCATAAAAACAACTGCAGTGAGGGGCAGGGTCCACCAGAAGCGGCGCTGGAAGTCGCGCAGTTCGGGGTTGTCATCGTCCTCCAGCGTCGGCAGCACCGGCTCCAGCGTCATGCCGCATTTCGGGCAGTTGCCGGGATGGTCTTGCCGTACTTCGGGGTGCATGGGGCAGGTGTAGATGGTTCCTGCAGCCACCGGTTGCTCCGCAAATGGTTGGGAGGGCGCCGCCGCAGGAGTCCCTATGTATTGCATGGGGTTGGCATCGAACTTGGCTTTGCACTTGGCGCTGCAAAAGAAATAGCTGTGGCCCATGTGCTCGGCGCGGTGCGTCGACAATGGCGTAACGGTCATGCCACAGACTGGGTCTTTCAGGATTGCAGGCGTATCACCAGGCCCTGGAATACTATCGCCATGGCAATGGTTGTGTGAGTAGCCGTGCCCATGTTCTGTGGGCGTTGAGGTTGTCATGGCGCTTTATCCGGTGGACCCAAAGTGTGGAATGAACCGCGGGGTATCTTGGGCATAACGCTCAAACTCAGCACCGAATTGCGCGCGCATTTCGGCCTCCTCGGTGATGGCCAAACGGCCATACATCAGCAGCAATACCGGGAACATCAGCAAGGTCAGCACCGTAGGCCATTGCAACAGGAAGCCCAGCAGGAAATAGGCCGCCACCGCGCCGATCACAAGTAGGCCGACCGCGTACCGGGAACGCCAGAAGCTGGGCGGTGTGTCGTGCCCGGGATGCCCATCATGGTCCATGGGGGCTGCCGCATTAGTTGGGGGCGGGTACCTGCATACGGTCCATCATCATCTGCATCATGGACTGCATCATGTCCATGCGCTTTTCCATCATCTGGTGTTTGGCCATCATGTCCATGGGCATCTTGTCCATCATGCCGCCCTTGTCCGTGCCGCCCATCATGCCCATGCCCATGCCGCCGCCGCGCATGCTGTCCATCATGGTCATGGCCTCCTGCATGGTTTTCATCTGGTCGGGCATCAGTGCCATGCGTTCCTCCGGCGTCTTGGCCGCCATGAATTTCTCGTGCATGTCCTGCATGGTTTTCATCTTGGCATCCATCTGGCCCATTTTTTCCGCTGGGCCTTTGTCGTTGGCGGAAGGTTGGGCCTTGGCAGGTTGAGGCGCGAGGGCTTTGGGCGCCGGTTTGGCGGCAGAGGCAGTATCAGTCGGATGATGGTCCTTGTGCTCATCTGCGCTTTGCGCTAGCGCGCCCAGCGAAAGGGTAGCGATGCCAAGCCCGATCAAAGAACTGCGTAGATTAGAAGCGGTCTTCATACTGACTCCTTGGTGGTAGAAGTTGCTGTGCTGGGCTCTCGCCGTGTGACCAACTGTGCGCGCTAGAGCCCAATAACAACGTGACAGCAACATTACACTTTTGTCATCTGCGGCTCAATGCCCTGCGTGTCCAGCGTGGTCGTCCTGCTTAGAAGAGCCAGTCTTTGCCAGTGGCGTAAAACGGGCTTGCTCGGTGTTATGGCCCGCCAACGTGACAGAAACCACGGCTTTCAAGTCCGGCACGGCGGCGTAGCTGCCGGAGCCTTTGAGTGCGTTTTCGCCATCGGGTGTCAGAGTGATGGTTGTCTTGGCCTTCCCGGCCAGAATGGTGACCGTACCCTTGGCTCCAGCAGTGGAAGTCTTGGTGCCCGCATGGTCGGTGACGTACACCACCACCGGGTTGTTTTGGGGCTGCGGGTTGTCTTTTGAGATGACCAGTTCAAAATGCAGCGCGCCCGCCATGCGTAACTGCCCACCGTGTGGCGCCGTTTGCGTATCCAGGTACTCGTCGGTGTGTGCATAAGCTCCACCTGTTGCGAGCAGGCCTGCGAGTGCGGCGACGGTGATTAGGGTCTTGTGAGGTTTCATAGCTTTCTCCAGGGTCGAAATGAGTGGCAGTAAGTCAAAAGCTTTCCTGGCGTTGTTCCGCAAGCAGGTACCGAAGGGGCTTCTCGCCCCACAACCAAAACATCAAGGGCGTCAGCACGGTGTCGAGCAGTGTGGAGCTGACCAACCCACCAAAGATGACCACCGCGACCGGGTGCAGCACTTCCTTGCCCGGTGCGTCGCTTGATAGCAGCAGAGGCAGGAGTGCAAAGGCGGCGACCAAGGCTGTCATCAATACGGGCGTGAGACGTTCCAGCGAGCCGCGCACGATCATGTGCTGGCCGAAGGTTTCTCCCTCGAAGGCGCACAGGTTGATGTAGTGGCTGATCTTGAGGATGCCGTTGCGCGTGGCAATGCCTGTGAGGGTGATGAAGCCCACCAGCGCCGCCACCGACAACGGCTGGCCGGAGACCCACAATGCAATCACACTGCCCACCAACGCCAGGGGAATGTTGCCCATGATGATGAGCACCAGCCTGGTGGAGCGGTAGCGGCTGTAGAGCACCATGAAAATCATCGTGAGCGACACCAGCGCCAGCGCGGTAATCAGCTTGGCTGCTTGCTCCTGGGCTTGGAACTGTCCTTCGAGCGCAGTGAAATAACCTTGCGGCAGCGGCTTGGCAGCGAGCTCGGCGCGGATGTCGGCGATGACCTGCGCCATGTCGCGGCCATCGGTGTTGGCCGAGAGCACGATGCGCCGCCGCGAGTTCTCGCGGGAGACCTGGTTGGGGCCTTCGCTTTCCTCCACCCGGGCGATCTTCGATAGCGGCACGAAGCCGCCGGGGGTTTCGATCAGCAGGTTGGCCAGGGCCTGCGGGCCGCGAGCGTCCTCGGGCAAGCGCACCAGCAGGTCGAAGCGCCGGTTGCCCTCCACGATCTGGGTGATTTTTTCACCTTCGATCATCTGCTCCAGGCTGCGCAGCAGGTTGCCCGGCGCCACGCCGTAGCGTGCGGCTTGCGCATAGTCGAGATGGATCTTGACCTGCGGGATCAGCACCTGCTTTTCAATCTGCAGATCGGTCACGCCGGGAATCTTCGCCAGGCGTTCGCGCAATTGGGTGGCCAGAGCGCGCAGGGTGTCCAGGTCGTCGCCGTAGACCTTCAGGGCGATTTGTGCACGCACGCCGGAGAGCAGGTGGTCCAGGCGGTGCGAGATCGGCTGACCAATGCTGGACACGGTGGGCAGCGTGGCCAGACGCGCGCGGATGTCGGCGATGATGGCGTCGCGGCTGCGGCCCGAAGGCTTCAGGTCAACGTCCATCTCGCTGGAATGCACGCCTTCGGCGTGCTCGTCGAGCTCGGCGCGGCCCGTGCGGCGGCCTACCTGCGTGACCTCGGGTACCTGCCGGATCAACTCTTCGGCCAAAGTGCCGATGCGGTTGGATTCGGCCAGCGAGGTGCCGGGATTGAGCATCAGGCTGAGGGTGAGCGTGCCTTCATTGAACGGCGGCAGAAAGGCACGGGGAAAGAAGGGCACGCTGAGCGCCACCAGCACCACCGCCAGGAGTGCCCCGGTCAACAGCGCACGCGCGTGGCCAAACGACCAGTGCAAGAGGCGTGCGTCCTGGCGTTTGAGCCAATTCACCAGCGGGCTGTCCCCCGCATGCAATTGCTTCATGCGCGGCAACAGGTAATACGCCATGACCGGTGTGAGCGTGACCGAGACGATCATGCTGGCCAGGATGGACACGATGTAGGCCACCCCCAGGGGCGTGAACAGCCGCCCTTCGATACCGGGCAGCACGAACAGGGGCACGAACACCAGCACGATGATGACGGTGGCGTACACGATGGCGGAACGCACTTCCAGCGTGGCTGCCGCGATCACCTCGGTGATGGGTTGGGGAGCATGTTCTGCGCGGTTGATCTTTAGCCGGCGCAGCACGTTCTCCACCCCCACCACGGCGTCGTCCACCAGTTCGCCGATGGCAATGGCCAAGCCCCCCAGCGTCATGGTGTTGATCGACAGCCCGAAATAGCGGAACACCAGCGCGGTCACCAAGAGCGATACCGGAATCGCCATCAGTGAAATGACCGTGGTGCGCACATTGAGCAGGAACAGGAACAGGATGACCGCCACCATGATCGCGCCATCGCGCAGGGCTTCCTCGACGTTGGTCACCGAATGCTCGATGAAGTCCGCCTGCTTGAACAGGAAGGCCGGTTCGGCCACCCCCGCCGGGCGGTTTTTGGCCAGATCGGCGACCGCCTTTTCGACTTCGCGGGTGAGTGTGACGCTGTCAGCGGTGGGCTGCTTTTGCACCGACAAAATGACCGCAGGCTTGCCTTGGTAGCTGCCATCGCCGCGCTTGGTGGCAGGAGCCAGCGTGACATGGGCCACCTGCTGGAGCAGCACGGGCTGGCCGTTCTTCACCGCAACGACGAGGTTCTGCAAATCCTCGATGCGGCTGGTGCGGCCGATGGCGCGGATCAGGTATTCGCGCCCTTGGGCTTCCAGGAAACCGCCACTGGTGTTGGCACCGAAGTCGCGCAGTGCGGCATCGAGTTTTTCGCGCTCCACCCCCAGCGCCTGCAGTTGGGCGGGCAAGGGCTCGACACGGTACTGGCGCACCTCGCCGCCGATGGGAATCACCTGTGCCACGCCGGGAATGGTGAGGAGGCGCGGGCGCATCACCCAGTCGGCATACTCGCGAACGGCCATGGGGTCAGCCCTGCCGTTGTGATCGTCGATGGGCAAGGCGATCAGCAGGATCTCGCCCATGATCGACGAAATCGGCCCCATCTGCGGCACTACGCCGGACGGCAACTGCTCGCGCACCAGGTTCAGCCGTTCTGCAATCTGCTGGCGGTTGCGGTAGATGTCCGACCCCCATTCGAACTCGACATAGACGATCGACAGGCCTACGCCCGAGACCGAGCGCACCCGGCTCACGCCCGGCATGCCGTTCATGCTTGATTCGATGGGGAAAGTGACCAACTGCTCCACCTCTTCGGGTGCCATGCCGCCGGTTTCGGTCATCAGCGTGACGGTGGGTTTGTTCAGGTCGGGGAACACGTCCACGGGCATGCTGCGCAAGGTGAACGCACCGTAGAGCATCAGCAGCAAGGCTGCGCCCAGCACCAGCAAGCGCTGCTTGAGGCTGGCATGGATGATGAAATCGAACATGGTCAGCGCACCTGTGAAAGCAGGCTGGCACCCTCGGTGACCACGCGCTCACCGTCCTGCAGGCCATCGACCACGGCGACGTTGGCGGCATCCAGCGGCTGCGTGCGAATCTTGCGGGCTACAAAGCGCTCGGGTTCGGAGTGAACCCATACCGCGGTTTCGCCCGAACCCAGTTTCGTCAACGACTGCAGCGGCACAGCCGCACCCTGGATGCCCCGTTGCGTGCGCACCACGACTTTGACGGGCTGCCCCACCGCCAGCGAGGCATCGGGCTGATGGATGCGAAACAGCAAGGGCAGCGCCTGTTCGCGCAGCTGGCGGCCACCACCGACAAAATCCAGCTTCAGCGCGCTGTCCCCCGCTTGCGCGCTGGCGGACTGCAAGGTGCTGGCAATGCTGGGGTCATACGCCAGGGCTTCCACGGCCAGGCGTGCCGGATCCACGATTTCAAACAGCACTTCGCGGGCATCGACGATTTGCCCGGCCAGCAGATGGTGGGAGCTGCTGACCACGCCGCTGACCGGCGCACGCAGCGGCACCGCACTGTCCACGCTGGCGGCGACAAAGCTGCGCCTCTGGCGCAGGGCATCGCGCTCGATGCGCGCAGCGTCGATTTCCTTTTGCGGCACCGCACCCTCCAGCTGCTCGTAGCGTTTGACCTTGCGCTCGGCAATGGCCCACTGTGCATCCAGTTCGGCAATCTGGGCCTTCTGGTTCCCCTGCTCGATGGCGCTGGCCACCGGCTGCAGGTACGCCAGGATTTCGCCCTTGACCACCTTGCGACCGCCGACGGGCATGCCCTTGGGGCCTGGCTGAACACTGCCCGAGAACGGGGCCTGCACGCGGCCACTGGTTTGCGGTTCTGCGATGATGGTGCCGTTCAATTCCACACTCGCAGACAGTGTGGTTGTTTGGACCTGAATGGTGCGAATGCCCAGTCGGCGCTGCACCAGCTTGGGAACGAACAGGCTGGCATCGGGCAGGCGTTGCGGCCCCTCTTGGTTGGCGCTCAACGTCACGGCGGCCGCCGCTCCTGCTGCTGTTGGTTTTGCAGCCGCTGGTTTCTGATCTCCATGGTCTTCATCGCCGTGGGCAAAGACCTGGACGCTGCTGGCAGCCATGAGGGCCAGCACCACGAAGGCGGCGGGTTTCATCTTCATCATGACAAAGTTCTCTTTGTGACGTGGCGGCGGCGCACAGCCAGCAAAATTGCTGCGGCCAGGATGAGGGCAGCGCCCGCGGCCCACACGGCATATTCCGCGCGGCTATGGCTGTGGGCGGTGTCGCTCGGCGCATTGGCTGCGATCTCCAAGGTGGTGGTGAGCAGATCGGAGCCGTCGGCGGTTTCCACCGAGATCGTGAGCGGCAGCCTGGCCCCTGGCGCCAGACTGTCCAGCGCGGCAAGCTGTACCCCATAGACGCCAGGGCTTTGTTCCTGGGCGGGGAGGTTTTGTCCACCCGCATCCACCTCCAGCCTGGCGCCCACCACGGGTTCGTTGGTCTTGAAACGATCCACGGTGATGAGCAGGCGACGGTTTTTCGACGATCCTTCATCCAGCAGCGCCACCAATTCGAAGTCGTCGCTTTGCGCGAGTGCACGTAGTGCGATGGCGGTGGCTGGAGCCAGGCGCTTGCCTTCGTCGCCATGGTCTTCGCCGCCGTGGGCACTGGCCACGGAGCTGCCCAGCAGGCCTGCCGCCAGAAGGCTCAGCAGAATGAAAAATCGGTGCATATGAGCGGTCACGGCAGGATCCCCCTTGCTTGGTTGAGCCCCGCACGCGCAGCACTCAAGGCGTACCTTGCGCGCAGCAGGTCGAGGCGCGCCTCAACGGCGGCCGCGCGCACCCGCATGAATTCCGCCAGGCCCAGTTCGCCTAGCGAGAAAGCCTTTTGCTGCAGTGCCAGCCGTTCGCTGGCCAGTGCGGCGCGGGACTGGGCGGCCTGATAGACGGCGTCGGCGCTGTCGAGCGCTGATTGCGCTTCTTGCTGCTCGGTCTCGATCTCCGCCACGGTCTGGCGCAGCTCGGCTTCGGCCTTGATCAGTTGGGAGTTCGCAGCGGCCAGCTTCGGCGCATTGCGCGCCTCGGTGCCAAAGGGCACACGAATGCCAACGCGTACCGCGCTGGTACCTGGTGCAGCAAACGCATCGCGCGTCTGCACGACACCAATAGACAGTTCTGGCGGGTTGCGGCGATCTGTGGTGACCACCTTCCATTCCGAGCGCGCACGCTCAACCGCTGCCTGTGCCAGTGCTAGGCGTGGGTGGTGGGGTGCCGACAGCACAGTCACCGTTTCGTCGATGGCACCGGGCATGCCGTCCAGGCCTGTCAACATGCGCAGGCGGGAGAGTGCCTGGCGTTCGCGCGATTGCGCTTCAATGGTGCTAGCTCTTGCGGCCAGCGTTTCTTCCTGGGTCAGTAGCAGGTCGGTTCGAGCCAGATCGCCCGCCTTCTGGCGGCGCGCCACATCTGCCTCCAGTTTTTCGGCTGTAGCGAGTCGCTCCGCTGCGATTTCGGACTCTGCCTTCGCAGTGGCCAGATTCCAGACGGCCGCTCGCAGTTCGCCGGCCAGCGCCAGACGGGCAGACGCTAGACCGGCCTGTGCGTCTTGCTCGTCTCTTTGCGCGAAAGTTTCGCGCGCGGCGCGCTGACCGGGAAGCCAAAGTGGCAGAGTGATATCGAGCTCGTGTTCGCGCGCACCCCGGTTGTCGTATAGCCGGTCATTTTTTTCCGACAGTCCTACGCTCGGTGGTTCGGCAAACCAACTGTTGGCCGCTGTTCGGCTGGCATCCGCCTCGCCCAGACGCGACTCAGCCAGGCGCGCCACAACGGCGCGCTCCCAGGCCCTGTCCAGGGCTTCATGCAGCGTCGTATCGGCCCATGCCGATGCGCTGGCCAGCAGCACCAGAGCCAGAGCAGCCCAACCACGCAACAGGGGGGGGTGGGTTGTGGTAGTCATACGCCTTTGTTCGGGTTCCGAGGTGAGTGTCCCCATTGTCACAACCGTGGCCTGACGACAATCCGTCAGCAAGATTACTTTTTTGTTATCTACGAAGGCCGAACCACAAATGCGGTCACACTACTGGCTGTCATGAAGATCCTGATCGTCGAAGATGAACCCAAGACCGGCGCGTACCTTCGCCAGGGCCTAGCTGAGGCCGGGTTCGTCGTGGATCTGGTGCCAAACGGCACTGATGGTCTGCATCTGGCGCTGCACGGAGGGTACGATCTGGTGGTTCTGGATGTCATGTTGCCGGGGCTGAACGGTTGGCAAGTTCTTGAATCCTTGCGCAAGCAAGGGCTTGAAATGCCCGTCCTGTTTTTGACAGCACGTGATCAGGTGGAGGATCGTGTCAAGGGGTTGGAGCTCGGCGCGGACGACTATCTGGTCAAACCCTTCTCGTTCGCGGAATTGCTGGCGCGCGTGCGCACCATCCTGCGTCGTGGCCGCAGCAGTACGGATGCTGTGACCTTGCGCGTGGCTGATCTGGAACTGGACTTGCTGCGTCGGCGCGTCGTACGCGGTGGTAAGCGCATCGACCTGACCGCTAAAGAATTTAGCTTGCTTGAATTGCTGATGCGCCGCCACGGCGAGGTTTTGCCACGGTCGCTTATTGCATCTCAAGTGTGGGACATGAACTTTGACAGCGATACCAATGTGATCGAGGTCGCCGTGCGCCGCTTGCGTTGCAAGATCGACGATGGGCATTCCATCAAGCTGATCCAGACGGTGCGGGGCATGGGGTATGTAATCGACGTACCTGAGGGCGTTTGACGTGGTGCGATCTCTGTCCTTGACGAGTCGCCTCACGCTCTTTTTTACGGCACTGGCGGCCACTGTTGTTTTGACGCTTGGCTGGATCTTCATGGCTGCAGCTGATCAGCATTTCATGGAACTCGACAGCCTGACGCTGCAGGATAAGCAGCACCTGATTGAAGAGGTTTTGTCCCGCGCCCGCTCGGAGGACGATGCACGCGCTCGGTTGGAAGAGGTGCTGGGACATCACCACGGACTGTCGGCCACCGTGCGCACGCCAAGCGGCGTGCCACTATTCCAGTCCAGAGATATCGTTGTGCCAATCCAAGTTCCGCCGATCGCCAATCAGCATGACCACGCCGCGTTGCAGGCGGGAGGGACGGACGGGCGGGCACTGCGTGTACTGCGTTTTCTCGCTGCGGCTGGGTACGACCGGGAGTCTTTTCTGGATGTCACCCTTGTTATGGATACTGTGCACCATGCGCAATTCCTAGTTGATTTGCAGCGCAGGCTGACCGTTTATGCCGTCTTGGCCACGGTTCTGAGCGCTATGCTGGGGTGGATGGCGGCGCGCCAGGGGCTGGCCCCGCTACGCGCCATGAAAAACCGCGCGGCTGGTGTGACTGCGCATCAGCTCGGCGAGCGCATGGCCGTGGACGCAGTACCCGTGGAAATGGCGGAGCTGGCCCGTGAACTCAACCACATGCTAGAGCGGCTGCAGAGGGACTTTACTCGGTTGCAGGAGTTTTCTTCTGACTTGGCACACGAGTTGCGTACTCCAATTAGCAATTTGTTGACGCAAACACAGGTCACCCTATCCAGCACACGCGATGCGGCCACGTATCGTGACATCCTGGCTTCCAACGCCGAGGAGTTGCAGCGCATGGCGCGCATGGTGTCGGACATGTTGTTTCTGGCCAAGACCGAGCGTGGCGTGGATTTGCCTCACAAGGAGCGCTTTTCAGCCGCACACGAAGTGCAGGCGTTGGTGGAGTTTTACGAGGGGGTTGCTGAAGAGAAGCACGTCGTGCTTCGTGCCCAAGGTGAAGGCACTATCGATGGTGACCGCCTCATGTTTCGTCGCGCGGTGAGCAATCTGCTATCGAACGCGCTGCGCCATACGCCCCCGGGCGGCGATGTGCACGTGCGTATTACGGAGACGGAAGATAGCATTGAGATTGCGGTCGAGAACACGGGGGCGGACATCGACCCCCAGGCATTGCCGCGATTGTTTGATCGCTTTTACCGCGTGGATCGTGCCCGTACGCACACTCCGTCAGAGGGTGCCGGCCTGGGGCTTTCCATCACCAAAGCCATCGTCGAAGCGCACGGAGGGCGCGTGCTTGTGGAGTCAGGCGGAGGTCGCACGATCTTTCGGCTCGTATTCAGTGCGCGCCTGCGTCCGCTGCAGGAGCCCCAGCGCCTGGGCGCGCGCGGGCCGGACGGGACAGCCACACGATGGGAATGAGCGTGAGAAAGATCATGGACGAGGCAAAGAACACGTCGTTGGCGGCCAGGGTGTAGGCCTGCTGGTCGATCATGCGGTTGATTTGTGTCAGCGCTTGCTCGGCGCTCATGCCGCTGTTGGTGAGTCCGTTCAGGGCGGTCATGGCGGTGGCATTGCCGGGGTTGATGGCCTCGGCCAGCTGCGCATGGTGCATGGCGGCACGGTCCTGCCAGATGGTGATGGCAATCGACGTTCCAAACGAACCACCCACCATGCGCGCAAAGCTCGACAGCCCAGAGGCAGAGGGGATGCGATCCGGGGGTAACCCACCCAGCGTGATGACCGATAACGGAATGAAGAAGAAGGCCACGGCCACCCCCTGCACGATGGTGGGCAGCATGATGGTGTCTGCGTCGGCCAGCGTGCTGAAGTGTGCGCGCATGTACAGCACCAGCGCAAACACCACGAAGGCGAAAGTAGTCAGCAGGCGTGGGTCGGTGCGGGCCACGTTCTTGCCCACCGCGGGGGAGAGCAGGATGGCGAACAGGCCCACCGGCGCCAGCATCCACCCGGCTTCGGTGGCGGTATAGCCCATGAACTGCTGCAGCCACAGCGGCAGCAGCACGACGTTGCCCATGAACAGGCTGTAGGCCACTGCCATGGCCAGCGTACCGGTCCTGAAGTTGCGGCCTTTGAGCAGGCGCAGGTCTACCACGGGATGGTCGTCTGTCAGCTCCCAGGCGACGAAGTAGGCAAACCCCAGCGCGGCCACGATGGCCAGTGTCAGCACTTCGCTGGAGTGGAACCAGTCCAGCTCCTTGCCGCGGTCGAGCATGATTTGCAGCGAACCGACGGCGATCACCAACAGGGCCAGGCCGACACGGTCAATGGGCAGGGCGCGGCGCACCGATTCACGTTTGTGGAAGATGCCCCAGGTAATGAATGCAGCCACCAATCCGACCGGGATATTGATGTAGAAGATCCATGACCAGTTGATGTGCTCGGTGATCCAGCCACCCAAGAGCGGCCCCATGACCGGCGCCACCAGCGTCGTCATGGCCCACATGGCCATGGCCGTGCCTGCCATGGCGGGGGGGTAGCTGGACAGTAGCAGGCTCTGGGCCAGCGGCATCATCGGCCCGGCCACGAAACCCTGGGCAGCGCGAAACAAAATGAGCGTGGTCATGTTCGGCGCCAGGCCGCATAGCCAGGAGGTGAGCACGAACAGCAGCACACTGGTTACGAACAGGCGCACCTGCCCGAAGCGTTGGGACAACCAGCCGGTCAACGGCAGCGAGATGGCGTTGGCCACGCCAAAGCTTGTGATGACCCAGGTGCCCTGGTTCGGGCTCACGCCCAGGTCGCCCGCAATGGCAGGCAAGGACACGTTGGCAATGGACGAATCCAGCACGTTCATGAACGTGGCCGCTGACAAGGCCAGCGTGCCCCACAGGCGCGCAGACCCCTGCAGCGGCTGCAAGGGGGGAGGAGCGGTCTGGCTCACGGTGCCCCTCTCAGTGTGCGCTGGCCAGGTTGGCGGCGATCACGCGGCGCACGGTGTCGTTGGCCTTTTGCTCGACGGCGGTGTACACGGCGGTCTGGATGGGCGGCTGGCTGCGCGGAGCATCGGCCAGCGACTTGCCTGTTTGGTCGCTTACGTCCACCGTGGCTTCCATCGACAAGCCCACGCGTAGCGGGTTCTGGGCCAGCTGCGCGCTGTCCAGGGCAATGCGCACCGGCACGCGCTGCACCACCTTGATCCAGTTGCCAGTGGCGTTCTGGGCGGGCAGCAGGGCAAAAGCCGCGCCTGTGCCCATGCCCAGACCGGCCACGGTGCCGGTGTATTCGACCTTCTTGCCGTACAGGTCGGCGGTCAGGTGCACGGGCTGGCCCAGGCGGATGGTGCGCAGCTGCACTTCCTTGAAGTTGGCATCGACCCAGACCTGCTGCAGCGGCACCAGCGACAACAGCGGCGTACCGGCCGCCACCCGCTGGCCCAGCTGCACGGTGCGCTTGGCCACGTAGCCATCCACCGGGGCGGGCAGGGCCGTGCGCTGGGTAGCCAAGACCGCTTCGCGCACCTTGGCCGCGGCAGCCAGCACGCTGGGGTGGTTGTCGACCTTGGTGCCTTCGGTCAGAGCCTGGTTGGCGCTGAGCTGCTCGCGCGCGGCGGCAGCGCCGGCCTGGGCGCTGGCCAGCGCGTTCTGTGCAGTCTGCAACTGGGATTGGGCGTGCTGCAACTCTTCCTTGGAAACCGCGCCGTTGCCCACCAGCGTCTGGCGGCGTTGCAGGTCGTCCTTGGCGCGGGCGATGTCGGTCTGGGCGCGGGCGATGTCGGCCTCGCGCAGTGTGATCTGGGCGTGTAGCGTGGCGTTGTTGGCGTACAAGGTGCGTACCTGGCGCACGGCCTGTCCCAGGGCGGCTTCGGCCTGCTCCAGGGCCACGCCGGCGTCAGCAGGGTCCAGTTGCACCAGGGTTTGACCGGCTTTGACGAAGTCGGTGTCGTCGGCTGCGATGGCGGTAACGGTGCCGCCGATCTGCGGCGTGATCTGGATCACGTTGCCCTGAACGTAGGCGTTGTCGGTCGTCTCGAAGTGGCGATCTTTGTACCAGGTGTAGCCTCCCCAAGCCAGGCCAACCAGGGCGACCAGGGTGACGACGGTGAGCGCTTTCTGGCGCTTGGAGGGGGCGGGTGCCACGGGGGAGGTGGAAGTGGGAGCGTTCATGGTAGATGGGCAAAAGGCGTTGCGTGGAAGCGATGCAAGGAAGGTGGTTTAGCGCAGGGCCAGCGGGGCGGTGGTGTCTTCAAACCCGCCGCCCAGAGCGCGCATGAGTTGGGCTTGGTTGTCCAGGGTGCGCGCGGCCAGGTCGACCCCGGCGCGGCGTTGCGCCAGCACGGCGCTTTCGGCAGCCAGCACGTGCAGGTAGGTGCCCAGCCCGGCTTGGTAGCGCTGCTGGGCAATGTCATAGGCTGCTTCGGCGCTGGCTTGCGCCTGGGCTTGCTCGGCACGTTGGCGTGCCAGCGCCTGCAGTGAACTCAGCGGGTCGGCGGCATCGTGCACGGCGTCGATGACGGCGCTGTTGTAGCTGGCTATGGCGGCGTCGAGTTCGGCCGTCTTGCCGCGCAGGTTGGCACGTAGGCGTCCGCCGTCAAACAACGGAAGCCGTAGCGCGGGGCCTACGCCCCATTGTTCGGCGCCGGTGGTCAGCAGGCGGTCAAACCCGATGCTGGAGGCCCCCACGAAAGCCGCCAGGTTGATGTTGGGCCAGAACTGGGCCTTGGCGGCATCCACCTCGCCCATGGCTGCTTGCACGCGCGCCTTGGCCGCCGCGACGTCGGCGCGGCGCGACAGCAGATCCAAGCCCAGGGTATCTGGTGTTGCTATTGATTTAATAGCATATAAATCAACGTTTGCGGGGGCTACTGGCGTATTTGGTTTGGCAAGCAGGGCTGCCAGGGCATTTTGGGCCAGGGCTCGCTGTTCGCGCAGGGTTTCCATCTGCAAGCGTGCTTCGGGGAGGGCGCCTTCACTCTGGCGCAGTTCCAGGGCCGTATCCAGCCCGGCTTGCACGCGCTCGTGTACCAGCTGGCGTTGCTGCTCGCGCTGGGCCAAGGTGCGCTCGGCCAGTGCCAGTTGGGCGTCGATGCGCGCCAGCTGAAAGTAGGTGCGCACCACGTTGGCAGCCAGCAGATTCGCGCTGGCCTGGGCGTCGGCTTGGGCCGCGCGTACCTGGCCCAGGGCGCTGTCCAGCGCGGCGCGGTGCTTGCCGAAGAAGTCGACCTCCCAGGCGCCGTTGGCCTGCAATGTGCCCATGTCCCGTACGGTGCCGCCCAGCGGCGGCGGGTAGATGCTCTTGGCGCTAAACAGCTGCTCGGTCAGGTCCAGGCCCACACCCACCTGCGGCGCGCTGGCGGCCTCGGCGATGCCGATGGCAGCCCGTGCGCGTGCCAGGCGTGCCTGGGCCACCTGCAGGCTGGGATGCTGGGCCAGGGCTTGCGCCACCAGCGCATCAAGCCGGGTGTCGCCAAAGGCGCTCCACCACTGTGCGGCCACGGCCGGTGTGGCACCACCCGGAAGGCCCAGTTGCGTGGTGTCGAGGGGTTGCTGGTTGGCCTGGATGCCCGCGTAGTTGGCGCAACCCGTGCAGAGCACGGCAGCAGCCAGGGCGAGGGCACGCAGCGGATGGCGGCGTGTCAGGAAATGCAGAGGAGACAACATGGAGGATGGCGGGCGCATCAGGGCGCCACTGGAGATGGAGGGGTGGCGGGGCGTTCGGCACTATCCCAGACGCGGGTGTTGTCCAGGATGCGCCGCAAGAATTGCTTGAGGGTGGCGAACTCCTCGGCGCTGAAACCTTGCAGGTAATTGTTTTGCAGTGCGCACAGGATGGGTGGAATGCCCTGCGCGGCGGCTCTGCCTGCTTCGGTCAGGGCGATGTTGACGACGCGCCGGTCACTGGCCGAGCGTTCGCGCTGGCACAGGCCCTTGGTTTCCAGCCGATCGAGCATGCGCGTCATGGCACCGGCATCGAGATGGCAGGCGCGCGCCAGTTCAGCCGCCGTGCTGATGTGGCCGAGGGAGAGCTTGAAGAGTGGAATCCACTGCGCGTTGGTGAGGTCTGCCGGTGCCAGCTCGCGCTCAATCTCCTGCGCGATGGCAGTGAGGATCTGGCGCATGAGGTAAGTCACGCTTTCCTCGGGGCGGTAATTCGCGGGGTGGAAGAACGTGTTGGGCGCGCCAGGGCCAGGTGGCCCCGTATCGGGAGCAGGTGTATTCATTGCCGCAATAGTAATTGCTTAGGCAATGATTGTCAAGGCAACTAAATGTCGCTGCCACCCGGGTCTTCGCGCCGGTGCACCCAGGCCAGGAATGCGCACAGCGCTGAACCGGCGGCAATCAGGCCTGCGCTGGCCATGGCCCAATAG
Source organism: Rhodoferax sp. (assembly GCA_046348185.1). Taxonomy (GTDB): domain Bacteria; phylum Pseudomonadota; class Gammaproteobacteria; order Burkholderiales; family Burkholderiaceae_C; genus Allorhodoferax. Next base: position 277,285 of record JAXMER010000015.1, read on the forward strand.
CCCTGGGCGCCGCGCAGGGCCTCGGGGGCCCAATCGCTAGTGCTGACCCCGTAACCGCCGACCAGCCCGATGCCCCAGAGCGACGCAGCGTAGAACACCAGCGGCATCAAGGTGACCCGGTGGGAGCGCAACACGAAATTGGCCAGGGTCTGCGCAGCGTCGGCCACATGAAACCACCACACCCACACCAAGAGCGGCATCGCCGAAGCGATGATGACCGGGTTACTGGTGTAGAGGTGCAGCACCGGTTCGCGCCCCAGGTACACCAGTGCACCCAGGACGGCTGCGGCCCCCACCCCGATCTCGACGCCGTGCCAGCCCAGGCGCCGGGCTTCGGGCATGTCGTGTGCGCCGATGCGTTGGGCCACCAGGGTGGCAGTGCCGTTGGCCAGCGCCAGCGGCAGCATGAACATCATGGACACCAGGTTGGCTGCCAGCTGGTGGCCCGCCACGGCGTCGGCGCTGTGGCGGGCAATCAGGAAAGCCATAAAGCTAAAGCCCGTGACCTCAATCAGGATGGCGGCACCCATGGGCAGGCCCAGGCGTAACTGCGCCACGATGGCGCGCCGCTCCGGTGGCGCAAAGCCCCGGTGCAATCCAAACGGTGCGTAGAACGGGTCGTGGCGCATGACCCACCAGGCCACCAGGGCCTGCGTCCACATCACCAGCGCAGTGGCCACGCCGCATCCAACCACGCCCATGGGCGCCACGGTCCAGGTCGCACCCAGTGCGGGCATGGGCAGCGACCAACCATAGATAAAGGCCATGCTCAGCGGAATCTTCAGTGCGAGTCCACCCACCTGCAAGGCCATGACGGCCTTGGGCCGCGACACCGCGGTGTTGAAGGCACGATACACGGTAAACAATAACGAGGCGGGCAGCGAAAAAGCCAGCGCCGTCAGGTAGCCCCCTACCTTGTCTGCCAGTTCAGGCCCGGCTTTGGCCAGCGCCAGAAACGGCGCCGGATACAGCAGCAGGCTGCTACCGACCACGGCCAGGCCCAGCGACAACCAGATGGCCTGAAACACCTGGCGCCCGGCACCGCGGAGATTTCCGGCGCCAAACAACTGCCCCACCAGGGGGCTCAGGGCCAGCACAACACCCATGAACCCGATGAAGATGGTGATGTAGGCCGCCATGCCGATGGACAACGCGGCTAGGTCGCTGGCGGCAAATCGCGCTACCAGCACGGTGTCGGCGGTGCTGAAACCCAGCACCGCCAGCTGGCCGATGAGCACCGGCCACGACAGGGGCAGGATCTGCCGGGCCGCATCCTGGATCGAATGCCAATACGACGGGAATGCGCGTGGACTCATGAGGGGTGGATGAGCAAGAAAAATGGAGCCGACATGACCCGCGTGGGGTGGCGGCGAAAGTCCGTGCCGGGGTACGACTTGGACATAGGCGGCGTATAGTGGTTTCTATTGTGGCAGAGAAGCCATTGGCCTGCAGGAGTCAGGAATTCATGAACGAGTCCGTATCCGCCGCTTCGTTAACGCCTTTGGAAGGTGGCAGTGCTGCCGCGCGCGCCTACCGCGAGCAGCTGGCACGCGAAGGTACAACCCTGCCCGCATTTGTGCCAGGTCAACTTGGGGAAGCCGGTGCGGAATCAGCGGAAAGCCCCAATGCGCGACGCGATGAGCGGGTGAAGGTCAATGGCCGCGCCCAGGTTCGCATGCCGGGCACTGGTTCAGCTTCCGGGCGGATGGTCGATATTTCCCTGGGTGGAGCCTGCGTTTTGATGGATGACCCCTTGCGCGCCAAGACTTCATGTATGTTGGAGATTGACGTGTTTCACAATGGAAGACGCCATATGTTTACCTGCCCAGCAGTATGCATCTATGCCGTGCTGGCCGCGGGTAAGGGATTCAAGGTGGGCTTTCAGTTTGGTGCGCGAGACCGCGCTGCGACCTCGGCATTGGCTGCTCTATTAGGCTAGGCACCATGGACACGGACGGCGACATGGAATCCATTGAACAGGTCTGTGATCGTTTGACACAGGCATGGCTTTTCTTGAGCGGGCAGTCGCGCCAGTTCCACTTCCTGGAACGTGATACCTCTTCGTTGCAGTTCTCCGAGTTCAGTTTCTTCATTCCACTGACATCGCGTGCGCGCGCCAAGTGTGGCGGCGTTGGCGTTCTTCTGGGCCATGAAGACGCGCTGGCGGTGGCAACGCACATGTTCGGCGTGGCTGCTACGGAAGTTCAGAGCGCCGATTTGCAGGATGCCTGCTCGGAGGTTTGCAACGTGCTGTGCGATTGCGTGGCATCCCAGTTCGACAAGGGTGTGCCCGTGGGGCCGGGTTTGCCCTGTTTGGCGAACCCCGCACAGTACGAGAAGATTGCAGCCACCAGCAACGCGCGTGCGGTCTTCAAGGCACCGCTGGATCAACACGCGGTCGTGGTCGTGCTGTTTGACCGGCCTTGTGGTTCCTCTGTCCCGCCCTGTAACGCATGAGTACCGCCCCTATTCTTCTGCAGCAGCCCCTCAAGTTTCTGGTTGTCGACGACAGCCGGGCCATCCAGGCCATCATCCGTCGCGCGATTCTGCGCTGTGGTTTTGAGCCGGTGGAAGTGCGCACGGCGCTTGATGGCGAGCAGGCCTTGGAGATGATGGCCAGCTATGCACCGGACCTGGTGGTGACTGACTGGCACATGCCCAAGGTTTCGGGGTTGGAACTGCTGCAGGCGCTGCGCCAGATGGGACAAACCAAGGTGCGCGTGGGCTTCATCACGACTGAGAAAACCCCGGCTCTGCTGGACCAGGCCATCAGCAGCGGGGCCATGTTCATCCTGCCCAAGCCTTTTGAGGATGCCGAACTGGTCGCGGTGGTGACGGCAGCAATCAAGGATCTTGCCGATGCCCTGGCGGTGCCTAGCGCGCCGCCTGCAGCCGCGCCGGAGGTTGGGGCTGCGGACCAGCCGGTGACGGCTGAGGCCTTGCAAGCCCAGTTGCAGGCGCATCTGGGCAAGATCCCGTTTCGTCTGGTGCCCCATGAGCGCATGACCCTGGACAAGCTGACGCCGACCAACCTGCTGGGCCTGTATACGGCCAGCCCTCGCAAGGGGGTCTACGCCATTGGCGTGCTTGATGCCAATGCCGTCTGCATCATTGGTGGTGGTGGGGCCCGCAAGGCGCCACCCGACGTGCGCGCGGCCATGGCCAGTGGTCAGCCCGATGAAACCATGCTCGCCCGCGCCAACGACTTCCTGGGCCTGGCCGCCCAGTGTCTGACGCAAACGGTGTCGGGGGATGCCGCCCAGGTCACGTTGGCCAAGGCCAGCGTGGTCAAAAACACGTTTGCTAAGCTGGCCGAGGTGTTGGTGCAGCCCAATCTGCGCTCCGATTTCCGGATATCCATTCCCGGTTATGGTGAGGGCCGGTTAGCCTTCTTTGTGGTGGCCGCATGAACTGGGTCAACATAGCGCTAGGCTTTTTGTTCTTCTGCAACCTGGCTTTTTTGCTGGGGGCGGCCTATTTGCTCATGCGCATTCTGGACGCCACCGAGCAAGGGCAAATCCACTTGCAGAAGGCGGCATCGCATGTGGTGGAAGCTGGCACCCACGTCAAGGTGCTGGCCAAAAAGGCGTTTCATGAAATGGAGCGCAACAACGATGCCCTGGGTGCGCGCGAAAGTTCGGCGGCCCGCTCGGTTGATGGTCTGAGTTTTCAGATCAAGACCCTGGTAGAACGCGTCAAGCAGGTTATGGAGCAGCAACGCGCGCAGGCCCACGAAGTGCATCCGGCCCATGATGCGCAACCGGCCGACGACGTGCAGCCGCCCGACAGCGACGCCATCCGTGCCCGCCTGCAGGAAGAGTTGCAGGTCGCGCTGGCCAAGAACCATGCCTTGCAAGACGAGATCGACCAGACCCACTACAAACTCAAGGATGCCCTGCACAGCAACCGCGAGTTGCGTGATGCACTGGCTGACGCCAAGGGCATTCGCCAGGAGCTGGTCGATAGCCTGATGGCGCGCAGCAATGATTTGCAGCAACAGCTGGAGCAGGCCCGTGCACGTGCGCTGAATGCCGAGACCCTGGCAGCAACCGGCGCCGCACAAATGGAAGAGATCCGTACCCAGATCGATCGGCAGACGTTCTCGGCCGCACCGCCGGGGGTGGATCAAAGCGAGCTGGTGGCCGACCAGCAGGCGCAGATCGACACCATGGCTGCACGCGAGCGCGATTTGCTGAAGAAGATCGATCAACTCGAAGGCGCTTTTGCACGCAACCAGGCCGAAAAGAGCTTCATCGAAGAGCGTTTCCTGCAGATGGATGCGGGGGGCAGTCATTACGCCCCGCTGCGGCCCACCAGCGAGTGACGGTGCGATACTTGGGCCATGAAAGCGCCCACCGTCAAGCCCCAGAATCCCCATTTTTCCTCCGGCCCTTGTGCCAAACGCCCCGGATACGATGTCGCGGCCTTGAAGCTGGACACGCTCGGGCGCTCGCACCGCTCCGCCATTGGCAAGCAGGCGCTGGGTCTGGCTTGTTCCCAGACCGCGCGGCTGCTGCAGCTGCCTGCGGGTTACCGCGTCGGCGTAGTGCCGGCGTCGGACACCGGAGCGGTGGAGATGGCGCTGTGGTCCTTGCTGGGGCCGCGCCCGGTGGATGTGCTGTCGTGGGAGACCTTTGGCGCCACCTGGGTCCATGACATCGTCCACCAGTTGAAACTGCCACAGGTGCGGCAGCTGCACGCCGACTATGGCGACCTGCCCGATCTGGCCCAGGTCAACGCTGACCACGATGTCGTCTTTACCTGGAACGGCACCACATCGGGCGTGAAGGTGCCGCACGCCGACTGGATTGCCGCCGACCGTGCGGGCCTGACCATTTGCGATGCAACGTCCGCCGTCTTTGCCATGGACCTGCCCTGGGACAAACTCGATGTGGTCACCTTCTCCTGGCAGAAAGTGCTCGGTGGTGAGGGTGCGCACGGCATGCTGGTGCTGAGCCCGCGCGCCGTCGAGCGGCTGGAAAGCTACACCCCGCCCTGGCCGCTGCCCAAGATCTTTCGCCTGACCTCCAAGGGCAAGCTCATCGAGGGCATTTTTCATGGCGACACCATCAACACACCGTCCATGCTGTGCGTGGCGGATTATCTGGACGCCCTGGCGTGGGTCGAGCGGCTCGGTGGCGTGGGTGCGACGATGGCGCGCACCGCGGCCAACCTGCGGGTGATCGAGGACTTCGTGGCCGCCCACGACTGGATCGACTTCCTCGCACGCGACCCCGCCACGCGCTCTTCCACCAGTGTCTGCCTGCGCTTGCGGGTGAGCGACAGCCAGGTCCGCGACATGGTGGCCTTGTTGGAACGTGAAGGCGTAGCCTTTGACATTGGCGCCTACAAAGATGCGCCTGCGGGCCTGCGCATCTGGTGCGGCGCCACCGTGGAGTTGGCTGATCTGCAGGCCTTGATGCCCTGGTTGGCGTGGGCTCATGCGCAGGTGACAGCGGCCCACTAAGCGGCCAACCCACCGGTTCGGGACACCGCTGCCTATGCGTCTGCTTGCGATTGGGGGTAGGTGGTTGCTGGCCCTGGGCGGCATCATGGCGCTGGTGGCCTGGGACATGGGCCTGCGATCCGCCGAGGTAGCACCGGCGCAGGCCGTGCTGGCGCACGCTAACGGCGCGTGGTCGCCCGACACCGCCTGGCAGGTGGCAGAGCGCGGCCAGATTCCCATGCCCGCCGGTATGCCTGCAGCCCATGCCAGCACGCTGGTGGCCATGCCCGCAGGGCACCCCGCCGCGCTGACCGCTTTCTGGTTTGCCGGGGACCGCGAGAGTGCGCCCAATGTGCAAATTGCCGCATCCCAATGGGATCGCGCCGCCCAGCGTTGGCTGCCTGCACGGATGGTGGTGGACCGCGATGCGCTGGGGGACGCTCTGCAGTATGGGGTGCGCCGCCTGGGCAATCCGGTGGCGTGGTTGGATGCGCAGGGCCAGCTGCATCTGTACGTGGTGGCCACCGGCGCAGGTGGCTGGGCCGCATCGCGCGTGCTGCATTTGCGCCAGAGCAGTGCGGGTAGCCGCCTGGATGATCTGGCTTTTGCACCCGAGCGGGCCTTGCCGCTGTCGTGGCTCTGGAACACCAGCTACCTGGTGCGCAATGCACCACTGCCCCTGGCCGATGGCGGCGCGATACTGCCCGTGCATTTTGAGCTCGGTATCAAGATACCGGCCGCTGTGCGGCTGGACGCGCAGGGCCGGTTGCTGACGATGACGCGCATGTCCCAGCGTGACTTCCTGCTGCAGCCCGCCTTGGTGGCGCTCAGCCCCACGCACTGGCTGGCCTTTCTGCGCGATGACAGCCCCAAGGCCCGTATTGGCGTGGTGGCGACGCAGGATGGAGGCCGCCATTGGGAGGATCGCCCCGACCTGCCCTTGGTCAATCCGGACTCGGCAGTCGCTGCTCTGGGGCTGGCACCCCATTACGCGCTGCTGGTGCACAACGCCTCGGCCGGGTCGCGCAACCGACTCGATCTCAGTGCATCGCCCGACGGTGAACACTGGCACACCGTGCGCATCCTGGAACAAGGGCAGGGGCCCGACGAGTACTCCTACCCGGCCCTGATCTGGCACGAGCAGGCCCTTTGGGTCAGCTACAGCGTCGACCGCCATCACATTGCCTGGCAACGGCTGGTTCCCTTGTCTGCACCGCCGGGCGGCACGCCATGAACGTGGTGGAACTGGTGGCAGCGCTCACGACCCCCGATGCCGCCGTGCTGCCCGATGTGGGCGTGGCCACGGCCTACCTGCACCTGGGGTGGAGCGTGGTGCTGGCATGGCTGGGGCGCCGCTGGGGGGGCACGTTGGTCGCCGCTGCGTTGGCCGCGTGGGCCTGGGTGCCGGGCGTGTGGGGTATCAGCCATTGGCTGGGTCTGGCGTTCCAGTCGCCCAGCATCGTGCTTGTCATGTGGTGCGCGCGCGACTGGTGGCTGCAGGCAAGGGCGCCGGGCATACCGCGTGCGGCAGCTTCCGTGCCGCGTTTCGCCTGGGCTTGGAGTGTGGCTCTGGGCTGGGCTCTGCTGGCCGACATGCTGGGCTGGTTTCCCCCGTCGGTCTATGGCTGGGGGTTCTCGTCGGCTGCGTTGGGTGGGGTGGCCGTGCTAACCATGGTGCCGCTGATCGCACCGCGCTGGCTGGCTGGGGCAGAGGCCAAGGATGGTCAGGGGTGGATGCTGTGGCCCCTGGCGTTGCTGGTGTTTGTGGTGCTGCGACTGCCCACCGGAAACGTGTGGGACGCGGTACTGGACCCGTGGCTGTGGCTGATGATCCAGCTGGCAGCTGTGCGGCGCTGGCGTGCGCGCACGGCGACGTGAACATCACGGCGCGCGCAGCACCCGGTCAAGGTCGCGTTCGGCAGCACGCAAATCGCCGCGCAAGCGCATCAACCGGAAGTCCAGCCGACGCAGTTCTTCGTTGAGGAATTTGCGGCGATCGGGGGCCAGCTTGTCACTGCGCAATTCGCTTTCGGCCTGCTGGCTCTCGGCGTAGGCGCTGCCCACTGCCTGGCGCGCCTGGTACACGGCCAGCGCCGCGCGGTGTGTGGGCGCAAAACGGGCTTCGAGCGCGGGCGGGCAGACATCGCGATAGGGCCGACCGGCCAGCCCTTCCTGCATGGCATTGGTGGGGGTGCAGTATTGCAGCAAGCCCTGCTCGCGCCCCAGCAGGTAGGAGCCCGGATCGGGGGCAATGCCATATTCTGCGCAGGCCTTGCGGTGGTCGTTGAGCCGATCCACACCCAAGCCTTGTGCCCCATCGGAGAAGCCCAATTCGCCCCAGTGGCCAGTCCGGCATTGCCCTTCGTCCAGGCTGGCGCAGCCCACCAGCGCAAGCAGCAAGCCCGCAAGCACCAGGGTCGTGCGGCTATGCTGGCTGTGTGTGAAAAAATAATGGATGCGTGCCATGGTGGTTCCTTGAGTCGTGCAAGGTTATCCAACGCTTGAAACAAGAAACCCGCTGACCTTGCGATCAGCGGGTTTTGTATTTCTTGGTACCGTATTGCAGACACCCTCTGTTGGCCCCAATTATGCCATTGCGCCTAGGTGCGGAATAGATCGGAAAACTGCGGATTTGCGACGTTGAACTGGCCGCAATCTCAGGTGAAATCGTCATCTTCTTCATCGTCGTCCAGTTGGGCGTCCGAGCCATCTTCAATGGGCGATTCGAGTGTGGTGAGGAGTTTGTCGAGGTTCATGGATTCTCTGATATTTCTGCCGGGGCGAAATCAGTCCTGCACTTCTGATTGATTAAGCTCCGACGCGCCCATCCAGTAGCACAGCAATGACGCCGGGATGCGCATGATCTGGGTGGCGGATTTGACGGCATCGGGCAAACCTGTCATCAGCCCGAAGTCGTCAAGGGATTTGGTCACCACATACCCGCGCGCAATTTTCTTCTGCTCGCAGAGTTCGATCAGCCCCTTCAGTTCACGGGCTCCCGTGTGCTGGGCGCGATATTTGACTTCGAAGGGGATGAGTTGCTGACCAATTTCAGCGACCAGATCGACTTCACGGCCCTGCTTGCCGTGCCAGTATGTGAAACGGACATTCTGCGAGTAGTACCGGGCAAACAGATGCTTGAAGACGGCGGTTTCCGTGGCCACACCCAGCAGCGCCGGATCGTCGATCACGCTCTTTCCCTTGAGCAGCACGGCAGGGGCAATGGCGGCATCAGCCAGATAAACCTTGAAACGTCCTTTGAGCACATCCTTGCCGTAGCCAAAAGGTGGCAGACGGTAGATTAGATGACAGGCCTCGAGCAATTCAATGAAATGCTGGGCGGTTGGGCGCTTGACCTCCAGGTTGCCCGAAAGGTCGGAGATGTTGAGCAAGCCGCCATCGTGCATGCACAGATAAAGAAATGTGTGCTCCAAATCGAGCACACGTCGCACGCCAAACAACGCAGTCATGTCGCGCTTGAGCACCTTGTCGATAATGTCCTCTCGCAACAAACGTTGAGCTTGCGTGATGCTTTCGACTTGTGCTGTCTGGGGAAAACCGCCGCGAATAAGGTATTCGTGGAAATGGCCGACGTAGGGCGCGGCCCGCTCTTGCACGCGGTAGAACTGTGGTTGCGGCCAATCGAATAATTCAGTGAGGCTTTTCAGCGGTGGCAGCGCTGGCAACTGCAACTGTTTGAGTTGCAAATACTCGTAGAACGACAGCGTGGTCAGCCGGATGGTATGCCAGCGGCCAACGCCAGATTCCTGATCGGCCTCCACCAGAGGCATAGCGGATCCGGTAAATACAATGCGGCGCTGCTTGTTGAAATCGATCTGGTGCTTGACCCATGTACCCCACTCGCGGATGAACTGAGCCTCGTCAAGGAACAGATACTCCGGACCATCCACTCGTGGCTCGCGTTCGCGCCATGCTTCCAGCACTGCATCCACTCCCGCCAGCTTCAGTACGGGATGGTCGAAGGTTGCGTAAAGAATATTGGCCGGTGATACGCCTTGTTCGAGCAATCCTTCAATCTGCTGGAGCAGTAGTGTGGTCTTGCCCACCTGGCGGGCACCCGAGACGAGGATCGCACGATGTGCCGGTGGATTGCTAACCCATCGGTGTAGTTCGCGCCAGGCAGCCCGCTTCCAACTTGCCAAGTCGGCAATAGGCTCACCACGCCACCAAGGGTTGAACTGAGCCAAGACCGCAATAAGTTCTTCTTTGGATACTCGCATTTGGTAATGCTAGCACTTTAATAGATTTATTGTAATGTACACATATCAATAAATTTGAATGGATGTCGATTTTCTTGGAATCAGGCTGATTTTGCTTGGCTTCTTGATCGATCAGCGCGTGAACGGTGCTGTCATCCATCAAACACCGCAGATAACCATGACCACCCAAGCAAAACTCACCACCGCCCATCTTCACAGCGCTAACTGTGTCACCGCAAGACAGCACCGGACAAATTCACACTCATTTACTTAGTGGTTGCAATGTGCAGAATTTGAATCGGAATGTTGGCGACCAATTCAAACTTGGAAAGTGCTTGCTCAGCGAGACTTTTGACTGAGCGCTAGCTCAGTGCTACCCCCAAAAAAAATCCGCTATGGTTTAGATAGCGGATTTTTCATTTTTTATTGGTGCCGGAGACATGAATCGAACACGCGACCTTCTCATTACGAATGAGCTGCTCTACCGACTGAGCTACACCGGCACGGTAAGCCTTCTATTATAGCTTGGCGTTGGCTTTGGCCGCGTCGGCTTCCAGGTGGTAACGGGTCACGCGTTCCACCTCGTTTTTGCTGCCCAGGATGACGCTGACGCGTTCGTGCAGTTTCTGTGGGCTGATGTCCAGAATGCGCTGGCGGGCGTTGGTGGCGGCGCCCCCGGCCTGTTCCACGATCCAGCCCATGGGGTTGGCCTCGTACATCAGGCGCAGCTTGCCGGGCTTGCTGGGCTCACGCTGGTCCCAGGGGTACATGAAGATGCCGCCACGGGTCAGGATGCGGTGCACGTCAGCCACCATGGAGGCGATCCAGCGCATATTGAAGTCCTTGCCGCGGGGGCCGGTGGTGCCGGCCAGGCATTCGTCCACATAGCGTTTGATGGGGGCGTCCCAGTGGCGCATGTTGCTCATGTTGATGGCGAATTCCTTGGTGTCTTCCGGAATGCGCACATTTTCCTGGGTGAGCACGAAGGAGCCCTGCTCGCGGTCAAAGGTGAACATGGCCACGCCGTCACCCACGGTGAGCACCAGGGTGGTTTGCGGGCCGTACACGCAGTAGCCAGCCGCCACCTGCTTGGCACCGGCCTGCAAGAAGTCTTGCTCCGACACGCCGGAACCCTCGGGCTTCTTGAGCACGCTGAAGATGGTGCCAATGCTGACGTTTACATCGATGTTGCTGGAGCCATCCAGGGGATCGAACAGCAGCAGGTATTCACCCTGCGGGTAGCGGTTGGGCACCAGGTAGATGCCTTCCATTTCCTCCGAGGCCATGGCCGCCAGGTGTCCGCCCCATTCGTTGGCTTCGATCAGCACTTCGTTGGCGATGATGTCGAGCTTTTTCTGCACCTCGCCTTGCACGTTCTCGCTCTCAGCCGTGCCCAGCACGCCACCCAGGGCGCCCTTGTTCACCTCGATGCTGATGCGCTTGCAGGCGCGTGCCACCACTTCCAGCAGCAGGCGCAATTGCGAAGGGATGTGGCCATCCACGCGCTGTTGTTCAACGAGGTAGCGGGTCAGGGAAATGCGGGAGGCCATGGTGCGTTCCTTTTGGGGTTCGGAGGGGGTCAGTCGGCTAGTGCGCGGTCCACGACTTCGCGCACGTCGTTGGACAGGTCGGTCTTGGCGGACACGCGCTTGATGGCCTCGCAGGCGGCGCTGCGGTAGGGCTCGGCCAGGCGTTTCCAGCGATCCAGCGCGCGCGCCAGGCGGGCAGCCACTTGTGGGTTGATGCCATCGAGCTCCAGCACGCGTTCGGCCCAGAACACGTAGCCGGCGGCGTCGGTGCGGTGGAATCCGGCCGGGTTGGCATTGCAGAAGCTGAAGATCAGGCTGCGAGCGCGGTTGGGGTTCTTGATGTGGAAGTCGGGGTGGGTCAACAACTGGCGCACGGCGGGCAGTACCTGGCCGCCTTTGTCCGGCGCACCAGCCTGGATGGCAAACCACTTGTCCAGCACCAGTTCCTCGCGCTGGAACAACGTGTGGAAGCGGGTCAGGGCATTGGTTGCCAAGGGGTGGCCGCTGCTGACCAGGGCCTGCAGGGCGTTGGCGCGGTCGGTCATGTTGCCCGCATCCTTGAAGCGCTGCAGCGCCTTGCCCGGCCAGACGGTGTCACCCGTCTGCACGGCTGCCAGGCACAACATGGACAGCGCCATGCCCGCCAAGGCACGCCGACCAGCGCTGGTGGCGTCGGGGCGGTAGGCACCGCTGGCCTGGTGGGCCTCGAATGCCCATTGCCAGTCGGCCTGCAGGTCGGTGGCCAGCTGCGCACGCATGGCTTCGCGCACGGCGTGGATGCGCTGGGGATCGACCACGTCGAGCTGTTCGGCAATGTAGGTTTCGCTGGGCAGCGTCAGCACCAGTTCCTTGAATGCGGCATCCAGCGTGGGGTGGCGCAGCACCGCACGCATGGCACCAAGGTATTCATCATTGAGCGGCTTAGCCCCCGTGGAGCCTGCATTAGATGCTATGGATTGGATAGCGCTGCGCAGCGCCAGGCGCTGCCCGGCTTCCCAGCGGTTGAACGGATCGGGGTCATTGGCCAGCAGTGTGCGCAGCTGGGCATCGGTGTAGGCAAAGTCGAGCACCACCGGGGCCGAGAAGCCGCGCAAAATGGACGGCACGGGTTCTTCCGCCACGCCGGTGAAGGTGATGCTGGCTGTGGTGTCCGTCATCACGAACAGGTGGTTCTGGGTAGGCGCCTGGGGGCTGCCTAGCACCTGCAGTGGCAGGGCTGCCCCGGTGCCGCTGCCGACCAACCCAAGCTGCACCGGTATGACAAAGGGCTGCTTTTCGGCCTGGCCCGGCGTTGCAGCGCAGTGCTGGGTGAAGGTGAGCGTGTAGGTCTGTGCTTGCGCGTCATAGTGCCCGCTGGCGCGCAGTTGCGGCGTGCCGGCCTGGCTGTACCACAGCTTGAACTGCGGCAACAGCGCGGCCAGGCTGGAGTCGGGGTTGGCATCGGCCATGCTCTGTGCGAAATCATCGCAGGTGACGGCCTGACCATCAAAGCGCTGGAAGTAGAGGTCCATCCCCTTGCGGAAACCGTCGCGGCCGACCAGGGTCTGCATCATGCGCACCACCTCGGCCCCTTTTTCGTAGATGGTGACGGTGTAGAAGTTGTTGATCTCGATGTAGCTGTCGGGGCGCACCGGGTGGGCCATGGGGCCTGCGTCTTCGGGGAACTGGGCGGTGCGCAGTACGCGCACGTCCTCAATGCGCTTAACGGCGCGGGCACTGGGTTCGGCGCACAGGTCCTGGCTGAATTCCTGGTCGCGGAACACGGTCAGGCCTTCCTTCAGGCTCAGCTGGAACCAGTCGCGGCAGGTGATGCGGTTGCCGGTCCAGTTGTGGAAGTACTCGTGGCCCACCACGCTTTCGATGTTGGCGTAGTCCACATCGGTAGCGGTGGCCTGGTTGGCCAGCACGTACTTGGTGTTGAAGATGTTCAGGCCCTTGTTTTCCATGGCGCCCATGTTGAAGTCGCTGGTGGCGACGATCATGAAGCGTTCCAGGTCCAGGGGCAGTCCAAAGCGGGCCTCGTCCCAGGCCACGCTGGCCATGAGCGAGTGCATGGCGTGCTCGGTCTTGTCGAGGTCACCGGCGCGCACGTACACCTGCAGCAGGTGCTCTTTGCCCGCGCGACTGGTGATGCGCTGCTCGCGCGCCACCAGCTGGCCCGCCACCAGGGCGAACAGGTAGCACGGCTTCTTGTGGGGGTCGACCCACTTGGCGAAGTGGCGGCCGTCTTCCAGCGTGCCTTGCTCCACCAGGTTGCCGTTGGACAGCAGCACCGGGTACTGGGCCTTGTCGGCGCGCAGGGTCACGGTGTAGGCAGCCATCACGTCGGGACGGTCCAGGAAATAGGTGATGCGGCGGAACCCTTCGGCCTCGCACTGGGTAAAGAAGGAGTCCTGGCTGACGTACAGGCCCGAGAGCTTGGTGTTCTTGATGGGCGCGCAGGTGGTGAAAATCTCCAGCGAGAAGGGATCAAAGCCTTCGGGCAGGTTCTCCAGCACCAGAGTATCGCCATCCATCTTGAAGCTGGTGCCCTGGCCGTTGACCAGCACGCGTGCCAGGTTCAGTTCCTCGCCATCCAGGCGCAGCGGTTGGGCGGCAACATCGGCGTTGCGGCGCAGGCTCATCTTGTTGAGCACGCGGGTCTTGGCGGGATCGAGATCAAAGCTCAGGTCGACCGTGTCGATCCAGAATGCCGGGGGGGCGTAGTCCGCGCGGCGGATCACGGTGGGGGTGCAGTCTCGGGTCATGCTCAAACTCCTTGCTTCAACGAAGCTTCAATGAATACATCCAGGTCGCCGTCGAGCACCTTTTGGGTAGCCGACACTTCGACATTGGTACGCAGGTCTTTAATGCGGCTGTTGTCCAGCACGTAGCTGCGGATCTGGTGGCCCCAGCCCACGTCGGTCTTGCTGTCTTCCAGTTTTTGCTGTTCCGCCTGGCGCTTGCGCAGCTCGTGGTCGTACAGGCGCGAACGCAATCGTTTCCAGGCCACGTCGCGGTTGCTGTGCTGGCTGCGACCGTCCTGGCACTGCACCACGATGCCCGTGGGGATGTGCGTCAGGCGCACGGCCGAGTCGGTCTTGTTGATGTGCTGGCCGCCCGCGCCGGATGCACGGAAGGTGTCGGTACGCACGTCGGCGGGGTTGATGTCGATTTCGATGCTGTCGTCGATTTCGGGGTACACAAACACGCTGGCAAAGCTGGTGTGGCGCCCGCCCGAGCTGTCAAACGGGCTCTTGCGCACCAGGCGGTGCACGCCGGTCTCGGTGCGCAGCAGGCCAAAGGCGTATTCGCCCTCGATCTTGATGGTGGCGCTCTTGATGCCCGCCGTATCACCCGGGGTTTCATCCTCCACCGTGGTGGAAAAGCCCTTGCGTTCGGCATATTTCAGGTACTGGCGCAACAGCATGCTGGCCCAGTCGCAGGCCTCGGTACCACCGGCACCGGCCTGGATGTCCAGGAAGCAGGGCAGGGGATCGGCCGGGTTGTTGAACATGCGGCGGAATTCCAGGTCCTTGATGATGGCCTGCAGCTTGTCGGCCTCGCCTGAAATCGTTTGCAAACCGGCAAAGTCGCCGTCTTCCTTGGACATGTCAAACAACTCGGTGTTGTCCGACAGCTCACGCTCCAGGTTGTCGATGGTGACCACGACGCCTTCGAGTGCCTTTTTCTCCTTGGCCAGCTCCTGCGCCTTCTTGGGCTCGTTCCAGACGGCGGGATCTTCTAGTGCCGCGTTGACGGTGCGCAGCCGATCTGACTTGGCGTCGTAGTCAAAGATACCCCCGAAGTTCGCGGGTACGGGCCGTCAGGTCAGCCAGGGTGGTGCCAATGAGGTTGATGTGTTCGATGTCCATGCTGCAGTCCAGATCGGGGGATTTTTTAAAATAACCCGCCATTTTAGTTTCTGATGCATGGTTGTGCAGAAAAGGCGGCCCCACTGTCCGCGTCCCCGGTGCACCTGTGGTGCTCGCAGTCGCTGGGGGCGCGCAAACTCACCTGCGGCTCAAGCAGTGCACGCCCCTTTTTTTCAGCGCCTGCTGCGCTCCTCGGCGCAGCCAGAGGGGAACGGGGAAGCGTCGAGCGCCATCGCTGCGCTCGGCGCGGGTGGTATGGTTGGGGTCTTGGACTTCTGCTCAGGGGCGGAAACGCTCGTTTGGATTGAGTGACCCGTGGAAAGGATTCCCTCCAAACGGAACAAAGCTGAGCGGCGACTATGTCGTTTTCAATATTTCTGCTAATCTGGCCAGCCCTCACGCCTAAGTACTTGATTTAAATGAAAAATCTGATTTCTTGCTGCCATGCAAACCGACTGGTGCAGATGTTGCCCCGCAAAAACTGCGGGATGTCTCAATAGGTGCCACAAATGCACCTTACGCGTCGTGAGAGAGCTTTCCTGTTGGGGGTTTTTGTTGTTTCCTGCCTCTTGGGCGGGCTGACAGGCTTTGCTGCCTTGACCGATGAACTACACCTCCAGTCTTGCGGGGGTGTTTTGGATGAGGACGTGCCGACTGTGATGTGGAACAACGCTTGGATCACTGGCATCGCGTTTTCGGAGTTTGCTCTAATCCCTTTTTTTGCCTTGGGCATAGCACCAGTGATCCTGCGACGACTTTTCTCCAAAGGGGCGGCGCGTGATGCCTAACAGGTTTGTGGATCGGACCCACAACGGTGGCCAGCGTGGTCGCCAGTCTTCAATACTGAGCGCGCCTCCCGTCCCGCGCGAGCAACACAGTGAGCCCGAAGGGCCGACGCATCCGGCTCGCCCACCTGTCAAGCAATAAAACGCTCAATCATTGCCGCCAGCAATTCCGGCTGATCATGGTGCAGCATGTGCCCGGCGTTGGGGATGGTGGCGATTTCGACTTGGGGGACCGCCTTCAGCCGCTCGTGGTATTCAGTCAGGGTGTACCGGCCGGACCAGAACGTCTCCAGGCTGTTGTCCGATGCCTCCACGGCCAGCACGGGCATGGTCAGGCGCCGGTATAGCGCCAAGGTTTCTTCCACCTGGTAGAGATGGGCGCTGACGACCTTGTGCGCAGGTCGGCCCATGATTTCCCACCGGCCCTGCGCATTCTCGCGTGCCCAGTGCCGCGCCAGCCAGTCGGCCTTGTCCTGGCTCAGGCGTGGGTTGGTCTTCATCAGGCGCCGCGCCACGTTGGCCACACTGTCGTAGGCCTTCAGGTCGAGCTCGCCACGCTGCAGTTCTTTGAGTTCGTCGAACCACTGGGCGTAGCGCTTGGGGGCGTGGTCGGGGCGCGAGGCGGGCAGGCCAAAGCCTTCCAGATTGACCAGGCGGCGCACGCGCTCGGGGCGCACACCGCCGTAGGCCATGGCCACGTTGCCGCCCAGGCTGTGGCCGACCAGGTTCACCGCCTGGTCGGGGGCAAAGTGATCCAGCAGAAAGTCCAGGTCGGCCAGATAGTCGGCAAACCAGAAGTTGTCGGCGCCGCTGCAGGCGGTGTCGCCGTAGCCGCGCCAGTCTGGCGCAATGATGTAGTGGTCGTGCGCCAAGGCGTCCACCACAAACTGGTAGCTGGCGGCCACGTCCATCCAGCCGTGCACCAGGACCAGCGGCACGCGCCCGGGCGCGGGCGCACCCCACACGCGCACGTGGTAGGAGAGGTTGCGTATAGGGACAAACTCGGAGCGGGAAATGCGTTGTGCTTGGTACATTCAATTAATCATACGGAGAGTCACCATGCCCGTCAGTCCTGCAGCGGACACCCCGCCGTCCGCCACCGCCCCCCTGCTTGGTGGCGTGCCGCCCGCCTACGAGAAGCTGCACCGCACCTTCCGTTGGGCGGTGCCCGAGTTCTTCAATATGGCCGAAGTCTGCTGCACACGCTGGGCCTGTCAGCCAGATGCTGCAAAAAGAATAGCTGTACGGTCATATTTATCGGGGGCTGACGACCATTTTTATTCCTATGCCCAGCTGCAGGAGCAGGCCAACCGCCTCTCCAACGCGCTGCTGGCGCAGGGTGTGGTGCGCGGCGACCGTGTGGCCATCGTCATGCCCCAGTGCTTTGAAACTGCGGTGGCCTACATGGCCGTCTTGCAGATGGGCGCCATCGCCATGCCCTTGTCGCTGTTGTTCGGGCCGGATGCGCTGGAGTTTCGCCTGCAAGACAGCGATGCCGTGCTGGCCATTGCCGATGCCCGTGCCCTGGACGACCTGCGCCTGGCACGCAAGCGCTGCCCCGCCCTGCGCACCGTGCTGGGTGTGGGCGTGCCAGACGCGGTCTTGGCCGAGGCCGATTGCGAATGGAGCGACACGCTGGCCCAGTTCAGCGACCGCTTTGCCCTGGTTGCCACCCGCGCCGACGACCCGGCGGTGCTGATCTACACCAGCGGCACCACGGGCAACCCCAAGGGCGCCCTGATTCCGCACCGTGCCCTCATCGGCAACCTGCCGGGTTTCGTAGCCAGCCAGAACTGGTTCGGCTTTGACCCCTACTCGCCACCGAGCGAGCACCTAGCGGGCATCGCACAGTCAGCGGGAGACCAAAACACTGCAGTTTTTTGGTCGCCCGCTGACTGGGCCTGGACCGGTGGGCTCATGGACGCGCTGCTACCCACGCTCTACTTTGGCCGCCCCATCGTGGCCTACAACGGGCGCTTCGGCCCGCAGACGGCGCTGGAGCTGATGCAGCGCTGCGCCGTCACCCACACCTTTCTGTTCCCGACGGCGCTCAAGGCCATGATGAAGGCCTACCCTGGCGCGCCGGGGCAAACTGTGCGCCAGCAGTTCGACCTGCGCCTGCAAGCCATCATGAGCGCGGGCGAAGCCGTGGGCGACGCCGTATTCGCCTACTGCGTGCAGCAGCTGGGGGTGGCGCCCAACGAAATGTTCGGTCAGACCGAGATCAACTACATCGTCGGCAACTGCAACGCCCTGTACCCCGCCAAGCCCGGCAGCATGGGCATGGGCTACCCCGGCCACCAGGTGCGCGTCATCGACGACGCGGGCCACGAATGCCCCGTGGGCGTACCCGGTGACGTGGCCGTGAACCGTTTTGACGTGCATGGCGACCCCGACCCCATCTTCTTCCTGGGCTACTGGAAGAACGAGGCCGCCACCCAGGCCAAGTACACCGGCGACTGGTGCCGCACCGGCGACCAGGCCCTGCGCGATGCCGACGGCTACCTCTGGTACCAGGGCCGCAGCGACGATGTGTTCAAGGCGGCGGGCTACCGCATCGGCCCCGGCGAGATCGAGAACTGCCTGGTCAAGCACCCCGCCGTGGCCAACGCCGCCGTGGTGCCCAAGCCCGACCCCGAGCGCGGGGCGGTGGTTAAGGCCTATGTGGTGATTGCTCCTGAATTCATAGCTAAACAGACAGCAAATACGGGGGCTGAAGCCGATTTTCATGCTGAACTCACGGCGCAGCTGCAAGCCCACGTCAAAGGCTTGCTGGCGCCCTACGAATACCCCAAGGAGATCGAATACATCGACGCCCTGCCCATGACCACCACCGGCAAGGTGCAGCGGCGCATCCTGCGCCTGCAAGAAGAGGCGCGTGCCCAGGACGCGGCGCAGGCGCGCACGCCACCGCGCGCGTAAAACCAGACGCTTTTGGGCATACACGCGCTACAGTGTGAGCATACGTGGGACAGGTGGTGGATGTATGTGGCGCGTGCTTCTGTTTGGATTGCTGTGGTGGTGCACCCTGGCCCAGGCGGGCGCAGCTGCCATGACCTACGTCTATCCCCCGCCGGAAAGTGGGGCCGACCGGCGCATGGACTACTACTGGGAGCTCATGCGCGCCGCCCTGCAGGCCACCGAGGCCCAATGGGGCCCGTTTGTGCTGGAACCCAGCGGCATGGTCATGAACGCCGACCGCTCGCAAATCCTCCTCTCCAAATCCGAAGCCATCACCACCCTGGTGCGCGTCACCAGCCGCGAGCGCGAAACGGTCATGCGCCCCGTGCGCATCCCGCTGGACAAGGGCCTTACCGGCTACCGCCTGTTCCTGATCCGGCCACAGTCCCAAGCCGCACTGGCCCAGGTGCGCAGTCTGGATGGCCTGCGCCGCTTCTCGATAGGGCAGGGCAGCAACTGGGTGGACACCAAGGTTCTGCGCGCAGCCGGATTTACCGTGGAGACGGCCCCCTCCTACGAGTCGCTGTTCCTCATGCTTGATGCCGGGCGTTTCGAACTGTTCTCGCGCGGCATCAACGAGATTGCCCGGGAGTACGAAGACCGGCGCAGCACCATGGCACACATCGCCATCGAAGAGCACCTGATGCTGTACTACCCCTTGCCGCGCTACTTCTTCTTCGCGCCCACCCGCGAAGGGGAACGTCTGGCCAAACGGGTGCAAGAGGGCCTGGAACGCCTGATGCGCAACGGCCAGTTTGAGCGCATGTACCGCGAATTCAAGCGCCAGATGCTGGCCGACCTGAACCTGGCAGGTCGGCGCCTGTTTCGGCTGGAAAACCCCGAGCTGCCACCCCAGACGCCCCTGTACCGCCCCGAGCTGTGGGATACCCTGGCCTCCGAGCGCCAGGCCCAGGGCGCGCGCTAACCCGGTGTGGCAGCACGTGCGTGCCGACGAGCCGGCGCTGGTGATCTTCCGCGCCGGTCAAGGCTACATCTCGCCCAATTGGTACCCCAGCAAACAGCTGCACCACGAGCAGGTTCCCACCTGGAACTACCAGGTCGTGCACGTGCATGGCACCCTGACTGTGCACGACGATGAAAAATTCGTGCGCGCTCTGGTCGGGCGCCCTACGCGCACCCACGAGGCCCGCTCTGGCAGCGAAAAGCTCTGGAAGATGTCCGATGCCCCACCCGGCTACCTGCACGCATGCTGGCCGCCATCGTCGGCATCGAGATCACCATCACCCGCTGGGAGGGCAAGGCCAAGCTCAGCCAGAACAAGGAGTTGGCCGACCGCCAGGGCGCCGTTGCCGCGCTGCAGGCGCTGCCTGAGCGCAGCGGCACGCACGCCGACCCCGCGCTGCTGGAGGCCATGCGGCAGACGCTGGCATGATGCGTGCGTTGGGGACGGCGCCGAAGCGTCTTCAGTGATAGTATTGCGCCATGCTCCCATCCACCATCGAACAATCCGTACTTGGCTTGCCCAAGGCTGAGCGCGCGCATTTGGTGCATGTCTTACTGGACAGCTTGGATGCGCCGTCGGATGCTGAGATTCAAAACATCTGGGTCAATGAGGCGCGCCGCCGTGCGGGTGAAATTGATGCGGGCACAGTCCAATTGGTGAGTGGCGAATTGCTTGAGCAACAGGTTCAGGCGCTGTTGAAGTGAGCTATTGGCTCCACCCACAGGCTGCCGAAGAACACAAGAAGCAGGTCGCGCACTACGAAGCGATACAGGCGGGTTTGGGCAAGCGATACCACACCGAGTTTCAGAGTGTATTGGCTTCAGTCTGTGCGGCACCGACGCGTTTTCGCATGGTTGCCGCGCCTGATATCCGACGTGCCATGTTCAAAGTGTTTCACTTTGACCTTGTCTACCGCGAAGTGGATGGAGTGGTTCAGGTCTTGGCAATTGCTCACCATCGCCGCCAGCCAGGCTATTGGGCGGACCGGGCTTAGTCGGGCCGCTCAAAACCCCACCCGAAACCGCGTCCCGTTCCAGCGCAGCACGGCGCTGTGCGCGTCCACGCTCTCCAGCACCAGGCCCGGGGCAAGTTCGGCTCCGGGGTATAGCACCTGGCCGTTGACCACAAGCAGCGGGCAACCTTCGGCGTGCGATCATCGCCAGTGTTAAGCTGCAAGACCTATGCGCAAGATTCCGAGTCGTTGGGTTCTATGGATTGGCTGCGGCTTCTTGGCCCTGTTTTTTTTGGGTGCATCAGGAATCGCAGTCACAGGCCTTCAAGATCGCATGGCTGATTCCGACTTGGCGGTCGTGCCAGGCAATACCGTCAACCCGGATGGCACTCCACCGCCAAGACTCCAGGGTCGACTCGATGCGGCCTTGGCCCTCTATCGGGATGGCCACTGCCGCGCGATCCTTGTGAGTGGCGGCATCGGTGCAGAAGGCTTCGATGAGGCGGCGGTGATGAAGGCCTATCTGGTGGCCAGCGGCGTCCCGACCGAGGCCATATTCACCGATAACCAAGGCGTCAACACCTTTGAAACGGCGCGCTTCACGGCCGCACTGATCAAGGCCAAGGGTTTCAAGCGGGCAATCCTGGTCAGCCAATACTTTCACATGGCTCAGTTCAGGCTTGCGATGAGCAAACATGGCGTCCCGATTGGAGGCACTGTTCATTCACGGCAGTTCGAGCTTCGGGATTTCTACTCACTTGGCCGAGAGGTGTTTGGGTTCATTCGCTATGCGGTCAAGCCGACTCAGGCAGCCTGAGTGGCTCGCACGCGGACCCCGCGCTGCTGCAGGCCATGCGCCAGACGCTGGCGTAACGCGTTCGCTGGGGGTGTACACAGTCGGTCGAATCAAGTCTTGTGTGGTTGTCCTGGTTCAAGAGCTGACCGCCGACGTCCGGCTTGGATGCATAGTCAGCCAGCCGACTTCCAGTTACAGTGTTCTGCAAAACTGCCTATCTCGCTTGGCTAAGCTGAATCCCTGCACTTACACAAATTCAATTCGTCTCCATGAAGCCTTCTCTACTTGTCCTGAAGAACTTCCAGTCTCTTCGAGAGCGTACAGAAATTCCCATCGGTCCCCTAACATTTTTGTATGGCCCCAACTCTGCAGGGAAGAGCTGCATAGACGATGCGTTCACCCTCCTGGGTGCCGTTTTCCAAGAAGGCGCATCAAAACAAAGCATTGATTCCATGGTGAAACGTTGGAGACACTTCAACTTTCAATCGGACGAGCCGCAGTTGGGATCTGACTCGAACATGCTGGTTGAATTGCATTTTCGGACTGGTAATTTTCGAAACGCGGTCTACTCAGGACATGCAAAACTTCGGTGGCTAATCGAGTCGTCCGATGGGCTTTTGGACTTTTTTGAAAGGGAGGGAAACAATTTCGTCCTTGCAATTGAGAGCGATGCTTTGGGCGTTTCCGTCCTCACTTTTTCAACTAAAAACAAGTCCGTTTTCCGAATTGCATTCGACAATTCTGATACGGAAGTCGAAGGCGAGCTAACGATTTTCCTGGAACCGTTTGGAACAGACTTTCGCTTGATCGTAGAAGATGAGGGTCGAACAATTGACAGGGGTGTAGAAGCCTACACGTTCGATTGCATTGCGGAATTCCGAAACCGTCTCCACTTAACGGGACTTGACGATGAGGCAATTGACTGGGAGATAGCCGGCGTCGTAAACACGCTACTTCTCGATTTGGCTGAGCTGCTGACAGTTCCAATCAACCTTGGCGCAGATCGCTCAACAATTCCGAATTCCTGCCTCACTACTGTCTGCGGTTTGTCACATGACTATTTCAAAGCGCCATCATTTGATCTTGGATTGCCGGCAGACCCCAAATTCGGCTTCATGCGACAGTTGGCTGTATCCAGTTTTGAAAGTGCTGCTGCTGAACGCGCGGAGGAAAACAACTCAGCTGAAGCAGTTGAAGAGAACATGAGGTCGGTATCGAACGAATTGCTAGACCCACTGCACAACTCTGATTACAGGCAATCTCTGCCAGTCCCGCTACGGCCTACTCCACAAGAACCACTCCACACGTTTGTCAATCGTTGCTTAGGTGAACATCTATTCCTTGACCAAGGCTATCAACTGGCATTTGAAGCATTGGAAATCTTGCCAGCAACCGGCATTCAGGTTAAGCCACTTTCTGCAGCCTTAATGGTTGGCTCACTGATTGACAAAGAAGGACGCCGCATGACGTTTGAAGACGTCGGAACCGGTATTAGCTGTGTAATTCCAGTACTGGTGGCCGTGCACAGTGGATTCAGTTTCATCCAGCAGCCGGAATTACATCTGCATCCTGCACTCCAGTCGGCAATCGGCGATATTTTCGTAGAGGCGACCAAATTAAGCCATGCCCATCACTTCATCGAGACTCACAGCGAGTACATTCTGCTGCGCTGCCTTCGTAGGGTTCGCGAGACTACTAAGGGCATTCACCCAGCGGGTAGTCCGCTTGCGTTGCACCCAGAAGACTTGAAGGTTGTATATTTTGAGCCGCAACCTGATGGATGCACCAAAGTGAAGAACATTCGCGTCAGCAGGCAGGGTGATTTCATCGACCGCTGGCCAAGAGGTTTCTTCGAGGAACGGAGCAAGGATCTATTCGATGAATGATCTGTTCGGAATCGATCCGCAATCTCCAAGCTGTATGCGCGACATAAGCGATATTTTGCGGCTGTTTAGCCCATCGGAAGGTCGCTTCATAGCGGACTTCCCCCTCGAATGGACTCGCGAATTCCGCATGCACCTTAGATCGCTGTCGGATCTAATATCCATGGCTGCCGATGAAGCAATAAAGAAACGACTCGCACATGCTGTGCTTCCGACAAGTGTCCGATTTCGAGCTGGCTTGCCGTGGGAGCAAAACGCTGAATTCTTGCGTGCCGAAGTACAAAAGCTAATTGGCCCAGCAAACTCTTCAAGTAAGGCAGTAGTACCAATTGATAAGGCATTCAGTGATCCAGACGGATTTAAGGATTCAAGCGGTGCATTGATCGGGAGAACAGCGGAGTCCTATGTGGCGGCTGTTCGCCCCATTTTGATGCTGTCCAGAAAGGTCGTCTTGGTTGATCCCTTCTTTCGTTTGACTTTTCGTGATCTCCACGGCGACGCAACAACCGATCGTCGACGCCGAGTTCTTATGCTATTTATGCGCGAAGCGGTTAGGTGGAGGCAAGTGGAAGCGTTCGAGATTTTCTATTCGCCAAGAAAGGCTGCGCAGGACTTAGATACTCAGTGGGCGGATTTACATAGGGTAGCCGATGAAGCAGATGCTTCGCGTTTAGCATTGAAGGTCCATAATTTGGATACGCTCAATGATGACAAGCAACATGCTCGCTATTTCATAGGTTTGCATAGCGCCTTGCATTTTGACCACGGGTTTGACACAGCAACTGATGGATCGACAAATCATGTTGAGTGGGTTAGCCAAACAGCTTTATCACCACTGTTGAACCGATTTACTTAGCGTTGCTGAAATACACAACGCCAGCCAGTGGAACTGTGCTGAGCAAACTTTGTCTAGCGCCATCGGCCTCAGAGTTGGCAACTTCCGCAATGCAATGGAAGTTGCCCGCTCATAGCTGCTACCTGCCCATGTCATTGAAGGACATCAGGATTCGATCAACCAAAGTTGCGATCTCTTCGTAACTACAACTAGTAACGTCGACATACCGCTTTATCCTTTTGTCCCACTTGTTGATTGAATGCTCAAAACTCTCTAAAAGTAGCCGATCGCCCGCAAAATTTTCAAATTTCTTAATTGCCGCATGCTCAGTTACCGGAAACTTGTTGGCCATTGCCTCCGTGATCATCAAGCTGATCGTGAGTCGATCATCTTTTGTGTGATGCATCCAAATTGCACAACCACGCCTAATGACGAAAATTCTGGCATAGCCCTTTTCGTTGCTACTAAACGCTTTGACTTTCCCGTTAACGTTCAGATCGTTTACTTTTTTCGCTGTCAAATACATCTTTTCAGCGGTCGTCTCGGCCATGTTGTGTGCCATTAAAGTGTTGAGCAGAAATCACTGATCCGTGAACCAGGCGAAGTGCAATAACGATACTAATATCTCCAATAACGCCCATTTTCTAGACTGGACTGTAAACAGCATTCAGAGGGGGCATCTTGCCATCTTCAAGGATGGCCTGATTCATCCACCCTCGCTCAATTGAGTTCACGTCGTTGGCAGGCCGCTCAAGGTAATAAAACCAGAATGGAACACCCAAATCTACTCCTTCCCTCTTTTTTGGCGTATCAAGATGAACGCCCATTCGACTGCGAATGCTTTTGCTTGCTAGCCCAACATACAAAACATCATTGCCAAACGTTGCTAGCACGTAGCAGCCTGGCTGAGTTGGTACTTCTTTGTGGTGAGACCATGCAAATCTGGTCTGCTGAGTTGGAGCTGGCGATAAACGGTCAACCTTCATTGCCAATTACAACGACACACTACCGGCGTTCTCTTGAACGTTAAGGCTATGGCTAAGAGCATTTGCAAGCTTTCGCACTGCCGCCGAATTCAACCCCGAGGCGACGCCACCCCGCTGCCACCACTCGGGGTGAGACATTGCGATGTTCTCATCCGGCAAATTCGCGAATCCAGACTGAAGCAGCGCCTTAATCGTATCCTTCTTGAAATCATTTCTCGCAGCAAGGCGCGTAAATACGGTTGCCGACACAATGTGAAAAAGATCGACCCCTGTAGTCTTATAGATAACCGATGGGACCGCTGCGTTTTCATCGACAAGCAGTTCGACTATTGCCTTCCAGTAATTCACCAAAATCATCGGCCGGTTCAGATCCCAGACGGAGTTCGACAAAGGGTTATTTGCTGCAAAGATGTACTTCTTGACAGAGCCAATAAAACTCTTTTGGTTGATGGTCGCACCATCACCCTCATCGTTTGCCATGCGAATCTTCCCAAACCACGGTGACCCGGTTTCTGCGTTCAAGTAATTGGCGACTGAAAGCGCACGGGCATCTTCTCCCTTCTCAACCTGCCGACGAATCCATCGAGGAATCGTTGGTATTTGCTCAAGGCTCACCATCTTCGTTAGACGGGCGACGATTTGCTGCTCAATCGACTTATCAACCGATCGTTGCGTAGTGTTGACGATCAAGAAGTGGCACATTTGGCTGATGTCATCAAGGTTGACAGCAATATTTACTGGAATCTCGAACTCAAGGAGCTCAGGATTCTTATCAGCGGCCAACACCAGCCCTGCAATTCGATGCTGCCCATCAACCACATTGAAGGGGCCAATACTCTCCACTTCAAAAGTGATGGTGTTAGTCGCAGGATCAAAAGGAATGTCTTTACTCGTAGCCAAGAAGATGGACGTTGGGAGAAACGCATCTTCTTCTTCGAAACCATCCAACAGGTAATCAGCCAGGCGCTTTGCTCGTCCCTCATTCAGGAGCCGTTGATAGCCTGGCCCGGCTCCATCGGGGTCAAGTTTGTTTATGGTGTAGAAATTCTGCAGATTCAAGTCGGCTACCCTGAGGGATGTGGCGTAAAGCTTCAGAGTACCCTGGCGGACCAATGCCGCTGGTCGAGTGATGGTTGTCAAACTTGTTCTCCCAGTTTTTTTCAATCTTACCTCGCGAGATGCGAGGTCAAGTAACCACTTTATAAGTTTCACATGCGGACACCTGAGCTGGACTGCCAGGATGCTGACATGGGTGGTAGTCAGGTATCTCCCCAGACCCGAAGTAGGTCAATCAATACCCCACCCGAAACCGCGTCCCGTTCCAGCGCAGCACGGCGCTGTGCGCGTCCACGCTCTCCAGCACCAGGCCCGGGGCCAGTTCGGCGCCGGGCGACAGCACCTGGCCGTTGACCAGCAGCAGGCTGTGGCGCGGGTCCTGGGCTTGCACGGCGCCGGTCACGTTGAGCGCCGGCAGCTGGCGGCGCAGGTCGTCGGGCAGCTCGGCCAGCAAGGGGGGCTGCGCCTGGCTTTGGGAGGCCGTTGCAGGCTTGGCTGCGGGAGGCGACACAGGCGCAGGGGCAGGGGGCGGAGCAGGCACGGGCGTCGCGGTTCGGCTGGGTGCAGCGGGAGTTGTGGCGATGGGTGGGGTTGGTGCCGGTACGGCTGGGGTGGGTGCCAGGGCAACCGGTGCCGACACCGATGCAGGCGGACCACCTGCCGGGCTGGTGCCGGGCCACCACCCACTGCCTAGCACGGCCAGCACGGCCACCAAGGCCAGTGCGCCCAGCACCCAGGCCGTGCGCGAAGGGGCGCGGGGCGTGGCTGGCGCCAGCGTGGGTGTGTGCAGGCCGGGCACGGTGCCTTGCTCGCGTTGGCTTTGTGCGCGTTGCAGCGCATCCAGGATGTAGGACATGGCTAGCGGGGCTCCTGCAGGCGCGGCGTACGCCGGGGGTCGGCACGTTCTAGTTGCATGTAGGTCAGCGGTCCGGGGTTGCCGTCGGGCTTGAGCCCCTGCGCGCGCTGGTAGGCGCGCAACTGCTCGCGCAGGGCGGGGGTCAGTGCGCTGCCTTGGGCTGCGCTGGCGGGCAGGGTTGCGCCTTGTGCCTGGGCCAGGCCCTGCGCCAGTGTGTCGATGGCCGGGCCCTGGGCGCCGTCGGGCAGACGCCGCACATACCCGGCCGGGGGCTGCCAAAAGGTGGTGAATTCGCCCGTCCACAGCGGAGCCAGGGCCAGCAGGCGCAGGGTGTGGCGCTGGCCACCGGGCAGGATCAGGATGGCTTGCTCGGCGTCCATGCCCTGCAGCACGGCGTAGCGGGTGGTGCCGTCGCTTGCCTGCAAGGTGAGTACACCGGGGCGGTCGAGTTGGCGCAGCTGCGGTATGGTGAGATCCCGCGCACTGTGGCATTGCAGGCCTTGGGCCGTTGCGTTTTGGCAGGGGTCGGCGCCGTCTTGCGTGCGGTCCCAAAGCTGCAACAACCGGCGCAAGGCGGCAGTTCGGTCGCTGTCGCCCAGGATTTCACCCGGTTGCACGGGCTTCGGGGCACTGGCGGCGGTGGCGGCACTGGCAGCGGGGACGCTTGCAAGGGGGGCTGATGGTGCGTTGCGGGCCGCCGGGCTGGTGCGCACAGCGGGCTGCCACCACCACGCCCCTGCCGATCCCAATACCAGCAGCAAGCCCAGGCCTGCCAGCCAGACCATCGCAGCGGAGGGAGTGCGCGTGGGTGCCGTGCCAAATACCTCCTGCGCGGCTTGCTGCACCACCTTGCGGTCCACCCGCGCCAGGCCGTGGGCGTAGGCGCCCAGCAGGGCGCGCCCACACAGCAGGTTGATGCGCCGGGGCACGCCCGCACTCAGGTGCGCGATGGCCTTGAGCGCTCCGGCATCAAAAGGCAGCGGGCCGTGGTGCCCAGCCACGGCCAGGCGGTGGGCGATGTACTGGGTGCACTCGGCGCTGTCCAGCGCGCCCAGGTGAAAGCGCGCCACCACGCGCTGGGCCAGTTGCTCCAGTTCGGGGCGGTCCAGCATGGCGCGCAGCTCGGGCTGGCCGATCAGCACGATCTGCAGCAGCTTGCGCGTATGCGTTTCCAGGTTGGTGAGCAGGCGCAGTTGTTCCAGCACGTCGGGGGCCAGGTTCTGCGCCTCGTCGATGATGAGCACGCAGCTTTCGCCTGCGCCGTGGGCTTTCAGCAGGTAGGCGTTGAGGGCGTCGATGTAGCCCTTGGGGGTGGTGGGCGGCACCGTATCCAGTGCCACGCGAAATTCCTGGCAGATGGTCTGCAGTAGTTCCAGCACCGTGAGTTTGGGGTTGAAGATGTAGGCGACGTGGCAGTGCGGCGGAATCTGCTCCAGCAGGCAGCGGCACAGGGTGGTCTTGCCGGTGCCGATGTCGCCGGTCAGCAGCACAAAGCCCCCGGCCACGGAGTGTTCAGGCCCGCCCACGCCGTAAAGCAGGTGCGCCAGCGCGTCGCGGTGGCGCGGGCTCAGGAACAGGTAGCGCGGATCGGGCGCGATGGAGAAGGGGTCTTGCGCCAGGCCAAAGTGCTTCTCAAACATGGTGCTTGAACTAAATGGCCGTTAGCCCCCGTATTGATTGGCGTTGTAGCTACAAAAATAGTAGCAATTCGGTTCAGCCCAGGCGTGCCCGGTGACGCGCGATTTGCGCCTGCACCTGCACCGGTGCGGTGCCACCCAGCACTTTGCGCGCGCTCAACGATCCGCGTAGGCTCAGGGCATCGTAAACGTCTTTCTCGATGCTGGCATGAAAGCCCTGTAGCACCGACAGTGGCAGTTCAGACAGGTCGCACGCATGGGTGGTGGCGGCCTTCACGGCATGGGCCACGGTTTCGTGTGCGTCGCGGAAAGGCAGGCCTTTTTTGACCAGGTAGTCGGCCAGGTCGGTGGCAGTGGCATAGCCCTTGAGTGCGGCCGCTTCCATGGCCTGTGCGTTGACGGTGATGCCGCCTTCCTTGGCGCCGGTGGCAGGGTTGAGCTGGCCGCCCACCATCTCGGCGAAGATGCGCAGCGTGTCTTTCAAGGTATCTACGGTGTCGAACAACGGCTCCTTGTCTTCCTGGTTGTCCTTGTTGTAGGCCAGGGGCTGGCCTTTCATCAGGGTGATCAGGCCCATCAGGTGGCCGACCACGCGGCCGGTCTTGCCGCGCGCCAGTTCGGGTACGTCGGGGTTCTTCTTCTGCGGCATGATGGAACTGCCCGTAGTGAAGCGGTCCGAGATCTTGATGAAGCCGAAGTTCTGGCTCATCCAGATGATGAACTCCTCGCTCATGCGGCTGATATGGACCATGCACAGGCTGGCTGCGGCGGTGAATTCGATGGCGAAGTCGCGGTCGCTCACGGCGTCCAGGCTGTTCTGGCAGACCTGCGGATGGCCTTGCCCATCGACCATACCCAGCGTGCGGGCCACGCGCTCGCGGTCCAGCGGGTAGCTGGTGCCCGCCAGCGCCGCAGCGCCCAGGGGCAGGCGGTTGGTGCGTTCGCGGACCTGGGCAAAGCGCTCGGCATCGCGGCTGAACATTTCCACATAGGCCAGCATGTGGTGGCCAAAGCTCACGGGCTGGGCCACCTGCAGGTGGGTGAAGCCAGGCAGGATCACGTCCACGTGCTTTTCGGCTACGTCCAGCAAGGACTTCTGCAGGTCCACCAACAGGTCACCGATCAGGTCCAGTTCGTCCCGCAGCCACAGGCGCACATCGGTGGCCACTTGGTCGTTGCGGCTGCGTCCGGTGTGCAGGCGCTTGCCCGCATCCCCCACCAGCTGCGTCAGGCGCGCTTCGATGTTGAGGTGCACGTCTTCGAGGTCGAGCTTCCATTCGAAGCTGCCCGATTCGATTTCGGCTGTGATCTGCGCCATGCCTTTCTGGATGGCGGCGTAGTCATCAGCACCGATGATGCCCTGCGCGGCCAGCATCTCGGCATGGGCCAGGCTGCCGGTGATGTCGGCCTTCCACAGGCGCTTGTCGAAGAACACGCTGGCTGTGTAGCGCTTGACCAGATCGCTCATGGGCTCGGAAAACAGCGCGGACCAGGCTTGAGATTTTTTGTCGAATTGATTCTGGGACATGGGC
Organism: Rhodoferax sp.; assembly: GCA_046348185.1. GTDB lineage: Bacteria > Pseudomonadota > Gammaproteobacteria > Burkholderiales > Burkholderiaceae_C > Allorhodoferax. The sequence goes on from JAXMER010000015.1 coordinate 307,577, forward strand.
GTAGGGTGGTGGGCGGCGGTTTGTGGCGGCACAATCCGGCTTCATGAAAGATACCCAGGCATTATCGGTCTTCCCTGGGCCCGACACCGGGGGGACGCCGTCGGCACAGCCTGCGCAGGCTGCGCTGGTTTTCGACGTTTGCCAGACCGGCATGGTGCTGCGCGCGGTGCTGGCAGTGGAGCTGTGTGCGGCCGTCACCGTGGGGTTCCTGGCCGTAGACCCGCTGGATTGGGCCATCCGGCTGGCCGTGGTCACGGGCGGCGCGTTACCGGCTACGGTGGCATGGCTGCTGATGGCATGCCTGGGCAAGCGCGTGCTGGAGCGGTTGCCACCCCAGGCGCAATATGGTGTGGCCGTTGCGCTGGGGGCGCTGGCGGGCCTGTATGGTTGCTTCATGCTGGTGTTTTCACAGTTGCTGCCAGCAGGGCCCTGGCTGGCCAGTGCCGGTGCAGGAGCCTTGCTGGCCAGCGCCATGGTGGTGGTGTTGGTCATGCGCGCCCAGCGCCAGCAGCCTGCATTGGCCAGTGCACGGCTGGCCGAGCTGCAGTCGCGCATCCGGCCCCACTTTTTGTTCAACACGCTCAACAGCGCCATTGCCCTGGTGCGCGCCGAACCGGCCAAGGCCGAGGCCTTGCTGGAAGACTTGAGCGACTTGTTTCGCGAGGCGCTCAAGGACAGTTGCGAGCCGGTGACTCTGGCGCACGAGCTCGCGCTGGCACGGCGCTACCTGGCCATCGAGCAGGTACGTTTTGGCGAGCGTCTGCGCCTGCACTGGAGGCTCGATCCGCGTGCCGATGGTGCCCAGTTGCCGCCCCTGTTGCTGCAGCCGCTGGTGGAGAACGCCGTGCGCCACGGCGTGGAGCCCAGCACCGAAGGTGCCGACGTGCATATCAGCACCCAACGTCGCGGCAGCACCGTGGTCATCAAGGTCAGCAACACCCTGCCCGCCGGACCTGGCGAGCCCGGCCAGGGGCTGGCGCTGGACAACGTGCGCGAGCGGCTATCGTTGTTGCACGATGTGCAGGGCCAGTTGCGCAGCCAGTTCAAAGATGGCATCTTCCTGGTTCGGATCGAGGTGCCGGCATGAACCCTTCCCACGACACACCTGCCTCCCCCTTGCGCGCCATGGTGGTGGACGACGAGGCCTTGGCGCGCAGCCGCCTGCGCACGCTGCTGGGCGACTGCACTGCGCCCGCGGTGCGCTGCGTGGGCGAGGCTGCCAACGCAACGCAGGCCCTGGAGCTGTTGCGCATGCAAAGCGCCGACGTGGTGTTGCTCGACATTCACATGCCCGGCACCGACGGCCTGGCGCTGGCTCGCGCCCTGGGCGAGCTGCCCGTGCGCCCGGCGCTGGTGTTCGTCACCGCCCATGCCGAGCACGCGTTGACCGCCTTCGAGCTGGACGCGGTGGACTACCTGACCAAGCCTGTGCGGTTGGAGCGTTTGCAGCAGGCGCTACAAAAAGTAGAGCGAACAAGTCAATCTTCACGGGGGCTAGCCCCCAGTTTGACGGACAACGAGGCCCTGATCATTACCGAACGTGGCCGCACCGAACGGGTCTTGATGCGCGATGTGCTGTATTGCAAGGCCGAGCTCAAGTACGTCACGGTGCGCACGCCGGTGCGCACCTACATCTGGGACGGCAGCTTGGGTGAGCTGGAGGCCCGCCACGGCGCGCGCTTTCTGCGCATCCACCGCAACGCCCTGGTTGCGCGCCAGGCCATCCGTGCGCTGGAAAAGCACCACGATGCCGAGGAACGCGAGGGCTGGGCCGTGCGCGTGATCGGGGTGGACGATGTGCTGGCCGTTTCGCGTCGGCAGTTGGCTGCCGTACGCGAGCTGCTGGGGCGCTGAGGAACCAGGCCTACCCCGTGTTGCGCAAGCCCGCAGCGATGCCGTTGATGCTGATGTGGATGCCGCGTTGCACGCGCTCGTCGGCCTTGCCTTCGCGGTAGCGGCGCACCAGCTCCACTTGCAGGTGGTGCAGCGGGTCGATGTAGGGAAAGCGGTGGCGAATGGACCGTTGCAAGGCGGCGTTGTGTGCCAATCGGGCCTTGTCACCGGTGATGGTGGACAGGGCCTGGGCGGTGGCATGCCATTCGGCCTCAATGGCAGCAAATATCTTCTTGCGCAGGCGCGCGTCGGGCACCAGTTCGGCGTAGCGGGAGGCCAAGGCGAGGTCGCTCTTGGCCATCACCATGTCCATGTTGGACAGCAGCGTCTTGAAGAAGGGCCATTGGCGCACCATCTTCTGCAGCAAGGCGGTGCGTTCCTTTTGTTGCTCGGCACTGCCGTTGCCGATGAACTGGCGCACGGCGGAGCCAAAACCGAACCAGCCCGGCAGAGTGAGGCGGCATTGGCCCCAGCTGAAGCCCCAGGGAATGGCGCGCAGGTCTTCGATGCGCTGGCTTGCCTTGCGTGAGGCCGGACGCGAGCCGATGTTGAGCTCGGCAATCTCGCGGATGGGCGTGGAGCTGAAGAAGTAGTCGGTGAAGCCGGTGGTCTCATACACCAGGGCGCGGTAGGCCGCGATGCTGGCTTGGGACAACTCGTCGGCTGCGTCCAGGAATGCCTGGGTGGCGGGTTTGGTGGGCTGCAGTAGGGTGGCTTCCAGGGTGGCGGCCACCAGGGTCTCCAGGTTGCGTCGGCCGATTTCGGGGTTGGCGTACTTGGAGCCGATGACTTCGCCTTGCTCGGTCAGGCGGATCTGCCCGCGCACGGTGCCGGGGGGCTGGGCCAGGATGGCGTCGTAGCTCGGGCCGCCGCCGCGGCCTACGGTGCCGCCGCGGCCGTGGAACATCCTGAGTCGAATGGGGTGCTGGGTGGCCAGTTCATCAAACAACTCCACCAGCGCAATCTCGGCGCGGTAAAGCTCCCAGTTGCTGGTGAAGATGCCGCCGTCCTTGTTGCTATCGGAATAGCCCAGCATGATGTCCTGCTCGGCACCGCTGCACTGCACCAGGCTGGCAATGCCGGGCAGGGCGTAGAAGGCGCGCATGATGGGGGCTGCGTTGCGCAGATCTTCGATGGTTTCAAATAGCGGCACCACGATCAGGTCGCATACGGGGTTGAGCGGGTCTTCCGACGCCACCGTACCGTGCCCGCCGGGGTTGAGGATGCCGCGCATCAGCCCTACCTCTTTTTGCAGCAGCAGCACTTCCAGCAGGTCGCTCACTGTCTCGGTGTGGCTGATGATGTAGTGGCGGATGGCTTGCGCGCCGTAGCGCTCGCGCATGTGCTTGGCCATGGTGAAGATGGCCAGTTCGCCCTCGGTCTGGGTGCTGTAGGTGATGCCATGCACACGCAAGGGGCGGGCGTCTTCCAGCAAGCCCAGCAGCAGGCTGCGCTTGGCGGCCTCGTCCAACTGGCTGTAGTGCGACTCGATGCGGGCCGTGGCCAGCAGTTCGGCAACCACTTCCTCGTGCTTGTCGGAGCTTTGGCGCAAGTCCACTGTGGCCAGGTGAAAGCCAAAGACCTCGACGGCGCGCAGCAGTGGGCGCAGGCGTTGGTCGACCAGGGCGGCCCCGTGGTGGCCGCGCAGGGAAACCTCAATGGTGCGCAGCTCCTGGGCAAATTCCTCGGCATTGCGGTAGGGGTTTTGCGGGGCCACGGCATGGCGGGCGGCTTCGGTGCCGGTCAGCTCGCGCAGTGTGGCGGCCAGGCGCGCGTAGACGCCGGTGAGTGCGCGCCGGTAGGGCTCGTCCATGCGGTGCACGTTGGTGTCGGGCGAGCTTTCCGCCAGTGCCTGCATCTGCGCGGAGCAATCGCTGAGCATGGCCGAGACCGAAAGCTCTCCGCCCAGGTAATGCACTTCGGTCAGGTAGTGGCGCAGGACCACTTCGGCCTGGCGTCGCAAGGCGTATTCCAGGGTGGCCGCGCTGACATTGGGGTTGCCGTCGCGATCGCCACCGATCCACTGGCCCATGCGCAGGAAGCTGTGCACGTGCTCGTGGCCCAGCAAGTCTTCGAGGTTGGCGTAGAGCTTGGGGATTTCGCGCAGAAAGGTGGATTCGTAATAGCTCAGGGCGTTTTCGATCTCGTCGGCCACGGTGAGCTTGTTGAAGCGCAGCAGACGTGTCTGCCAGAGTTGGGTGACGCGGGCGCGCAGTTGGGCTTCGTTGGCGGCGAGCTCGCGTGCGCTGAGGATGTCCTTCTTGGAATCGAAGGCGCTGGCTCGCTCCTTGATGGAGTCGCGCTGGGCTAGCAGGTGGGCAATGCTGCGTTCGGCGTCCAGGATGCTCTTGCGCTGGACCTCGGTGGGGTGGGCGGTGAGCACGGGCGACACATAGCTTTGTGCCAGGGTCTGGGCAATGGTCTTGGGCGCAATGCCGGCCCAGCGCAGGCGCGACAGGGCTACATCGATGCTGCCTTCCTGCGTGTCGCCCATGCGCTCGTGCACGGTGCGACGGCGGATGTGGTGACGGTCCTCCGCGAGGTTGGCCAGGTGCGAGAAATAGGTGAAGGCCCGGATTACGCTCACGGCCTGGTCGCCGCTGAGGTTCTTGAGCAACTTCTTGAGCGCCTTGTCGGCCTCGTGGTCGGCATCGCGGCGGAACGCCACCGACAGCGTGCGGATTTTTTCGATGAGTTCGAATGCCTGCGCACCCTCCTGTTCGCGGATCACATCGCCCAGAATGCGTCCGAGCAGGCGGATGTCGTCGATCAGGGGGCGCTCGTTGTCTTTGGCGCGCTTGGGTACCGCGGCGTCAGGGGTGGTTTTCATGAGGCCCATGCTAGCATTGCTGGCTCTGAATTGTTTACAAAACGGTTACGACTTGAGAACGGCCATGCCTGCACTTTCACTCACTATCGCAACCCGCGAAAGCCGTCTTGCCCTGTGGCAGGCCGAGCATGTCAAAGCCCTGCTGCAAGACCAGGGGCACACCGTGCAACTGCTGGGCATGACGACCCAGGGCGACCAGATCCTGGATCGCTCATTGTCCAAGGTGGGCGGCAAAGGCTTGTTCGTCAAGGAACTTGAAGTGGCGCTGGAACAGGGGCGAGCCGACCTGGCAGTGCATTCGCTCAAGGACGTGCCCATGGAACTGCCGAGCGGGTTTGCGCTGGCCTGCGTGATGGAGCGCGAAGACCCGCGCGATGCCTGGGTTTCAAGCCGCTACGCCCGCATCGATGATTTGCCGCACGGTGCCACGGTGGGCACATCCAGCCTGCGCCGTGTGGCCCTGCTGCGTGCCCTGCGCCCCGACCTCAAGATCGAGCCGCTGCGCGGCAATCTCGACACCCGCTTGCGCAAACTTGATGATGGCCTGTACGACGGCATCGTGTTGGCAGCAGCAGGATTGAAGCGCCTGGGGCTGGCCGAACGCATTCGTGCCGTGCTGGAGCCCGAGCAGATGCTGCCGGCCGCCGGGCAGGGTGCGTTGGGTATCGAGGTGCGCAGCGCGCGCGCCGACGTGGCACACGCATTGCAGCCGCTGGCGCACCAACCGACCTGGCTGGCCGTGGCCGCCGAGCGCGCCGTGAGCCGCGTGATGGGCGGCAGCTGCTCCATGCCACTGGCTGCCTTTGCGGTGTGGCAGGGTGATGCCGTGTTCTTGCGCGCGACCTGGGGCGATCCCGAGGGCATCGTGCCCCTGGTGCAGGCACAGGACCGCGCTGCCGTGCGCGATCTGGCCGGCGCCAATCAACTCGGTGAGGGCGTCGCGCAACAACTCAAGGCCCGTGTCGCGGGCGCAACCGGAGGCTGAAGCCATGCGCGTCATCGTCACTCGTCCCCACGCCGAAGGCCTGAAATGGGTCGATGCCCTGGTCCTGGCCGGGTATGACGCGACGGCGCTGCCCCTGATTGACGTGACCACGCCCCCCGATGTGCAAGCGCTGCGCAGCGCCTGGGAGCACATTGCGCAATACGACGCCGTCATGTTCGTCAGCGGCAATGCCGTGGATCACTTCTTTGCACAAAAACCGGCATCAGCCCCCGAATGGACTGCCGGTGGTGCTATCAAAGCAAGAGCATTCGTGACCGGCCCCGGCAGCTACGCCGCATTGCGCCGCGCGCAGGTGGACAGCGATTGCATCGACATGCCCCCGCGTGATGCCGGGCAGTTTGATTCGGAATCGCTGTGGGCCGTGGTCAGTGACCAGGTACAGCCAGGTTGGCGCGTGCTGGTGGTGCGCGGCATGGGTGCCAACGGTGGCGCCGAGCAGGGGCAGGGTCGCGACTGGCTTGCCGATCGCGTGCGAGGCGCCGGTGGGCATGTGGAGTTCGTGGTGGCTTACCAGCGCGTCTTGCCGCAGTGGGAAGCGGCCACGCAACTGCACGCCGAGCGCGCCAGCGCCGACGGTTCCGTGTGGTTGTTCAGCAGTTCCGAGGCCATTGCCAATTTGACCCGGCTGTGTCCGCAGTGCCAGTGGTCGGCGGCCAAGGCCGTGGCCACGCATCCACGCATTGCACAGGCCGCGCGCGAGGCCGGTTTTGGCAGGGTGTGCGAGTCGCGTCCCACGCTGGCCGAACTGATGGCGTCGATAGAATCCTTGCAATGACCGATACGCCTGCCGAAAACGCCCCTGCGGCGCCGCTGGAAGGGGCCACGCCCGTGGCGACGCCTGGCCGTGTGGGCGCCGCGCGCCAGCCGCTGACCTGGGTTGCGTTGGGGGTGGCAGGCGTGGCCTTGGTCATGGGTGTGCTGGTGTGGCAACGGCTCGGTTCCATCCAGGAGCAACTGGCACGCCAAAGCGGGGACGCCACGGCTCAGGCAGCCGAGGCGCGTGCCACCGCCCGCCAGGCCCAGGAAGTGGCCATGGAGACCGCCGCCAAGCTGGCGGTGATGGAGGCGCGGCTCAGCGAGGTTTCGCTGCAGCGCAGCCAGCTTGAGGAACTGATGCAAAGTCTCTCGCGTTCGCGCGATGAGAACCTCATGGTGGACATTGAATCCTCCATCCGCCTGGCGCAGCAGCAGGCGCAGTTGACCGGCAGCCTCGACCCCTTGCTGGCGGCACTCAAGGGTGCTGAGGTCCGCATTGCGCGTGCCGCCCAGCCGCGTCTGACTCCCGTGCAGCGGGCCTTGGCCAAGGACATCGCGCGGGTCAAGGCGACGGCCCTGGCCGACACACCGGCCTTGCTGGTGAAACTCGACGAACTGGTGGCCATGGCCGATGAGCTGCCCATTGCCAATGCGGTGCAAGCGGCGCGCGCGCCCGATTCCATCAAGCGCAAACCCGAGGAAGCCGTCACGACCTGGTGGATGCGGGTGGTGATGCTGGTGCGCGACGAATTGCGCGCTCTGGTGCGGGTCAGTCGCATCGAAGAGCCGGAAGCTGCACTGCTAACGCCCGAACAGTCGTTCTTCCTGCGCGAGAACTTCAAGCTCAAGATTCTCAATGCACGGCTGGGCCTGCTCTCACGCCAGGTGGAGTCGGTGCGTGCAGACCTCTCCAATGCATCCACGGCCCTGGGGCGCTATTTCGATGCCTCGTCGCGCAAGACGCAGAGTGCCGCTTCCATCCTGCAGCAGGTGCGCGGGCAGCTCAAGTCGCTGGAGTTGCCGCGCGTGGACGATACCCTGACCGCTTTGGCCACTGCGGCCGCGGGACGCTGACCATGCGCGCGGCCCTGTGGTTGGTGGCGCTATTTGCGGTGGCCGTGGCGCTGGCGCTATTTGCGGGCAACAACCAGGGCACGGTGACGGTCTATTGGCCGCCGTTTCGGGTGGATTTGTCGCTGAACCTGGTGGTGTTGCTGCTGGCGCTGTTGTTCTTTGTGTTGCACCTGGCCCTGCAGGCATTGGGCGCCCTGACCCGCATCCCCCAGCAGGCCCGCAACTGGCGTCTCTTGCAGAAAGAGCGCGCCATTCACACCACATTGCTGGAATCGTTGACGCACCTGATTTCCGGACGCTTCGTGCGTGCGCGCAAGACCGCCGAAATGGCGTTGGCGCTGGAAGAGTCGGTGGAGCGCAGCGGGGAGCGCCTGCCCTATGGCCGACGCTTGCGGGCGCTTTCGCACCTGCTGGCCGCCGAGAGCGCCCATGCGCTGCAAGACCGCACCGTGCGCGACGCCCATTTCCAGCAGGCCCTGCAGCACACCGTGCAGCGCGACACGCAAGACGCCCGCGAAGGAGTGCAACTGCGGGGGGCGCGCTGGGCGCTGGACGACCGCGACGCACCCGGCGCCATGCAGTGGCTCGACCAGTTGCCGGGGGGCGCATCGCGGCGCACCGTGGCCTTGCGTCTGCGGTTTCGTGCCGCCCGATTGGCGGGCAAGTCGCGCATGGCCCTGGATACGGCACGCCTGCTGACCAAACACCACGCGTTTTCCGACGTGGCTGGGCGCAGCATTGCGCGCGGTCTGGCCATCGAATTGCTGCGCAATGCCTACGACCCCACGCAGATCGCGCAGGCATGGGAGTGCATGGAACGCAGCGAACAGACCATGCCCGAGGTGGCGGTCGAGGCCGCCGAACGCTTGCTCGCCCAGGGCGGCGATGCGGCGCAGGCGCGCCAATGGGTGTTGCCCGCCTGGGAGCAGATGATGCAGCGACCCGATGCCATGGGTTGGGCCTTGCGCGTGCGCCTGGCGCGGGTGTTGGAGCGCAGCTTCATGCAGGGTTCCGAGCCCATGGATACCGCTTGGCTTACGCGGGTGGAGGCGGCGCAGGCGGCCTATCCGGGCGATGCGGTGCTGCAGTACCTGGCTGGCGTGGTATGCATGCGGCTGGGGCTTTGGGGCAAGGCGCAGCAGATGCTCAAGCAGGCACTATTTCAGTCGCAGCAGACCGAGTTGCGACGCGACACCTGGCTGGCACTGGCGCAATTGGCCGAGCAGACGGGCGACGCGCAGGCCGCTGCAGAGGCCTATCGGCAAGCCGCAAAAAGAGTGACGCAGGATTGATTCAGGGCTATTATCCGGCCCATGGCGACACTCACCGAACACATCATCAAGCTGACCGATCACCGGGATCGCGAGTTGCTGGAGCTTACGCTGTCCAAGGCGTTGATTGATCTGTTGCGAATCGACCGAGTGGTCGTCTCCAAGGTGGTCAGTGAAGCGGGCATACGCCGCTGGCTGGATGTCACCACCCTCGATGCACGCGGTGGCGGCAAGGTGGTCGACCCGCTGCGGGTGGACTTTGACCAGCTCGAGAAGTACGAAGAACACCGCTACCGCGCCATGTGCCTGTTCGAACGCAATCTGGTGGAACATGCCTGGGCCGGGGAAGACGGGCCACGCATCAGCTACCTGCCGCTGTTTGCGGACTCGAGCTCGGATGAGGCGGGTGTGGTCGAAGTGCATTCCGGTGCGCCCCTCAACGTGGCCGAGCGCCAGGTTATCGACGACCTGGTGCACGTGTTTCGCAATATGTACAAGCTGCTGGCCTACAGCGACCGCGATGCACTCACTGGCCTTCTCAACCGCAAGGCACTGGATGACACGTTCTACAGTGCCGTGCTCGAAGAGATGGACCATGGCCTGGAGAGCATCACGCCGACACTGGAGCCCCAGGTATTGCCCGTGGCAGAGCGGCGCCACCGCGTGCCGCCCAACTACTGGCTGGGCACCATCAGCGTCGACGACTTCGGCATGGTCGGAGACAAGAGCGGTCACCTGATCGCCGAAGAAATCCTGCTGCTGGTGGCCCGCATCATGGCCAATACCTTCCGTACCTACGACCGCCTGTACCGGCTCGGTGCCGATCAGTTCTGTGTGCTGATGCATTGCCCACAGGAAGAACTGGTGCTGGCCGCGTTCGAGCGGTTTCGTGCCAATGTCGAGAAGTTCAATTTCCCGCAGGTGGGCCGTGTAACGGTGTGCGCCGGTTTCACCCGCGTAACTCCGGATGACTCGCCCAGTACCTGCCTGGAGCGCTCCGAGCGCACGGTAGATTATGCGCGGCGCAATGGCAGCAACCAGGTGCACAGCCATGGTGAGCTGGTACGCCGGGGCATGTTCGGCGACACCGCCAAGGTCGGCGCGGTCGATATCTTCTAAGCTGCGCTGAACCTAACCAAAAAAAGAGGCCCCGCGCGGGGCCTCTTTTTTTGTGCAGCGCGTCCCCGCGGTTGCGGGGACTTTCGTCATGCCAGCGGCTGCTGTTCGAAGGGCAGTGTCATGGCGCGCAGATCGCGCCGTGTTTCCACCAGTACGAGCGGGCCTTCGTCCACGACAACCGGGGCGGGACGCTCACGCGGGACGTGGACGGGCTGGGGCTCGGCGGCAATGGCCGCTTGTACCGCCTGCACCTTGTCGGCATCGGAGTTGACCCACTGCAGGCCCGACTGCTCAGCGACGGCACGCAGGTCGTCTGCGGGCAGTACATAGGCCTGCACCTTGGGCATGCCAGCCACGGGTGCCGCCGCAGCGGGCGTGGCTGCTGTGGCTGCGGGTAGGGGCTGCGAAGCGGGCGCCGTGGCAACATCGCCTTCAGGGCGGTTTTCGGGTGCCATGCGCTCGGGACGGGGACCGCGCTCGCGACCATAGCGGTCGCGTGTACGGCGTTCACGGGGCTGCTCGCCGCCGGCCTCGGTAGGCATTGCCGGTGCGGCAGCACCCTGGTCAGCGAGTTGCTCGCCCTCGGTGGCCGGTGCAGCAGGCGCCGACTCCGAAAAGCCCAACTGGCTCTGGCGGGTGTCGTTGGTACGTTCACCGTCTCCACGCGGTCCACGGCGGCCACGGCCACGGCCCTCGCCACGGCCTTCACGGGGCTCGCGGGGTTCACGCGGCTCCCGATTGGGGGCTGCGTCGGCACGGGCTTCATCCGTAGACAGCGGCGCATCGGCGCGGGGCTCGGTGCTCTCGGCGCGTTCATTGCGGTTGCCGCCACGGCCACCGCGTTCACCACGTTCGGGACGATCCCCGCGTTCGCTGCGTGGGCCGCGCTCGGGGCGTTGTTGCTCGCTACGGGGCGACTCGGTGGTTGCGATGCCCGTATCGACCGCTGCTTGCGGTTTGGCGTCGGCATCGGTGCGCTCACGGGCCGGGCGGCCCTCGCCATTGCGATTGCGGCCATCGCCGCGTCCGCCACGACCGCGGCCATCACCACGCCCGCCCTCGGAACGGTTGCCATCGCGGTTGCGGCCTTCACCGCGGCCTTCGCCCCGTTCGCCGGATCTGTTGCGGTTGCCGTCGCGGCTACGACCGTCGGCCGGTTTCTCGGCGGAGATGGGAGTCGGTGCCGGTGTCGGCGCTGCGGGTGCACCACCGAACAGGCGCTTGAGCCAACCGAAGAAACCACCTGTTGCTGGGGCTGCGGCGGGTGCTGCCGCAACCGGCGCCACCGTTGGCATAGGGGCCGGTGCGGGGCGGGGTGCTGCCACGGGGGCGGGGGCGTCGGGCAGCACACCCTTGATGACCGGGGTCTGCTTGTTGGTGGGCTCTTGCGAGCGGCGTGTGACCTTGGTGGGGTCTTCCACTTCGTCCGCCAGCTTGTAGCTGGCCTGGATGTTGTCCAGGCGGGGGTCGTCGTGTTTGAGGCGCTCCAGCTTGTAGTTGGGCGTTTCCAGCGTCTTGTTGGGCACCAGCAGCACGTTGATGCGTTGCTTGAGCTCGATCTTGGCAATTTCGGAGCGCTTCTCGTTAAGCAGGAACGAGGCCACGTCGACGGGCACCTGGCACAGCACGGAGGCGGTGCTGTCCTTGAGCGACTCTTCCTGGATCACGCGCAGGATCTGCAACGCGCTGGATTCGGTATCGCGGATGTGGCCGGAGCCGCCGCAGCGCGGGCAGGGGCAGGACGCACCTTCGGCCAGCGCAGGGCGCAGGCGCTGGCGGCTCATCTCCATGAGGCCGAACTTGGAAATCGAACCAAACTGTACGCGGGCACGGTCCTGGCGCAGCGCGTCACGCAGGCGGTTTTCGACTTCGCGGCGGTTGCGCGACTCTTCCATGTCGATGAAGTCGATGACGATCAGGCCACCCAGGTCGCGCAGGCGCATCTGGCGGGCCACTTCGTCGGCGGCTTCCAGGTTGGTGCGGGTCGCGGTTTCTTCGATGTCGCCACCCTTGATGGCGCGGGCCGAGTTCACGTCCACCGACACCAAGGCTTCGGTGTGGTCGATCACGATGGCGCCGCCGGAAGGAAGTTGCACCGTGCGGGCGTAGGCGGATTCGATCTGGTGCTCGATCTGGAAGCGGCTGAACAGGGGCGCATCGTCACGGTAGCGCTTCACACGCGCGGCGTGCTCGGGCATGACGTGGGCCATGAACTGCTGGGCCTGTTCGTACACGTCGTCGGTGTCGATCAGGATGTCGCCGATGTCGTGGTTGAAGTAGTCGCGGATGGCGCGGATCACCAGAGAGGATTCTTGGTAAATCAGGAAGGCACCCTTGCCACCCTTGGCGGCGCCGTCAATCGCAGACCACAGCTTCAGCAGGTAGTTCAGATCCCATTGCAGCTCAGGTGCGCTGCGGCCGATACCGGCTGTGCGGGCGATGATGGACATGCCGTTGGGGTACTCCAACTGGTCCATGTTTTCCTTGAGTTCGGCGCGGTCTTCACCCTCAATGCGGCGCGAAACGCCACCGCCGCGAGGGTTGTTGGGCATCAGCACCACATAGCGGCCGGCCAGGCTGATGAACGTGGTCAGGGCCGCGCCCTTGTTGCCGCGCTCTTCCTTTTCGACCTGAACCAGCAGTTCCTGGCCTTCCTTGATGGCGTCCTGGATGCGGGCCTGGCTGGCGGAGACACCAGCCTGGAAGTATTGCTTGGAGATTTCCTTGAACGGCAAAAAGCCGTGGCGGTCTTCGCCGTAGTCCACGAAGCAGGCTTCCAGCGAGGGCTCGACGCGGGTGACGACGGCCTTGTAGATGTTGCCCTTGCGTTGTTCGCGCCCTTCGATTTCGATTTCGTAGTCGAGGAGTTTTTGTCCGTCGACAATGGCCAGGCGGCGTTCTTCAGCCTGCGTGGCGTTGATCAGCATCCTTTTCATGGATTGCGTCCTTCTTCATCAGTAATACCAACATGCCCTGAAAAGGGCCAAGACACCTGTCTGATGAAACGAAACGCGGGGAATTGCCGGAGAACTTCGACTCAATGGTGTCGTCGAAGCGTGGGCACGTGGATGGGGGCGAGTGCGTACCAGGGAAACTTTGCTATTGAAAGAATAGCTGGTCGTTCCCAAATGACGGGGGCTGGTGGCCGATCCATGCCGAACAGCGGTGCGATAACGCTCCGCAGGCAGTCAACGATCAGACACAACAGCACGAACATCTCGCTTCATTCCGCCAACAGGCTTGCGGCCTGCAGGCTTTGGGGTATTCCGTATCGGTATTTCGGTTCATCGGATTGACCGCGTCCGGGACCGGCCATCACCGGCTTTGGCCAAGTGATCTGCAGGTCCGCCGACGCGGCGGCATCGACTGGCTAGCGCAGTGTAGGGATGCGGTGGACTAAACTCCATCTAAATCAACCACTTACAGCACGTCGCTAGTGAAACACATTATAGGGGGCAAACCCCCAACTGCGCAGGCAGGGGTCCATCGGGTTTGCGTGGACGAGAACAGCGCCGGGCAGCGGCTGGACAACTTCCTGATGCGTCAACTCAAAGGCGTGCCCAAGACCCATGTCTACCGCATCATCCGCAGCGGAGAGGTGCGGGTGAACAAGGGGCGCGCCCAGGCCGATACCCGACTGGAACTGGGTGACGAAGTGCGCCTGCCGCCGGTGCGCGTTTCCGAACGGGCTACCGAGAAAGCGCAGGCCATGGCTGAGCGCGGCACGATCGCCCCGGCGCGGGACTTTGCCGTGCTGTTCGAGGATGAGGCTTTTCTGGCCATCGACAAACCGGCCGGGGTGGCCGTGCATGGCGGCTCGGGCGTGAGTTTTGGCGTGATCGAGCAGCTGCGCATGGCGCGGCCGGACGCCAAGTTTCTGGAACTGGTGCATCGCCTGGACCGGGAAACCAGTGGCATTTTGCTGGTAGCCAAGAAGCGCAGCGCCCTGAAAAACCTGCAAGACCAGTTCCGCGAACGCGAAACCGGCAAGACCTACCTGGCGCTGGTCAAAGGTGTGTGGCCGGCCAAACGCAAGGTGCTGGACAAGCCGCTGCACAAGTACCTGTTGCCCGACGGTGAGCGCCGCGTGAAGGTGGTCGCCAAGGATGACCCGGACGGCATGCCCTCGCTCACCCTGGTGAAGGTGCGCGCCTGTACGGACGCGGCAGCGGCGGCACCGACCGACGCGACGGGCGGGGTTTCGCTGCTGGAAGTCACCATTAAAACCGGGCGTACGCACCAGATTCGGGTGCATCTGGCCAGCGAAGGCCATCCCATCGTGGGCGACGACAAATACGGTGATTTTGAGCTGAACAAGCTGCTTGCCCGAGGCGACGCCAAGGCGCCGGTGCTCAAACGCATGTTCTTGCATGCCTGGCGGCTGCAATGCGCCCACCCTGTTACCGGCAAGGGGATGGTGTTGCAGGCACCATTGCCGTCGGAGTTGGCGGGCTTTCTGCGCCAGGTGCTGCCCCAGACCACCGTTTGATCCAGATGGAGTAAGTACCCTCATGACCGCGTCTTCCCGTGCCCGCCAGTTCGACCTGATTGCCTTCGACTGGGACGGCACCCTGTTTGATTCCACCGCCATCATTACGCGCTGCATCCAGGCGGCGGTGGTGGATGTCGGCGGGCAAAAACCCACCGACAAAGATGCCGCCTATGTGATCGGCATGGGACTGATGCAGGCATTGGCCCATGCGGCACCAGACGTACCGCCCGAAAAATATCCGGAGCTGGGCCTGCGCTACCGGCACCACTACTTTGCGCACCAGAACGACATCAGCCTGTTTGAGGGCGTGCTGGCCATGCTGGCTGAATTGCGGGAACGCAACCACCTGCTGGCAGTGGCCACCGGAAAGAGCCGCCGAGGGCTGAATGATGCTCTGCGCAGCGCCGCCCTGGTCGGCGTGTTTGATGGTTCGCGCACAGCGGACGAGACGGCGGGCAAGCCCGATCCGCTAATGCTGCGCGAGCTGATGGAGGAGTTTGGCGTCGCACCCGAGCGCGTGCTCATGGTTGGCGACACCACGCACGATCTGCAGATGGCCTTGAATGCCGGCTGTGCCAGCGTGGGTGTGAGCTACGGTGCCCACGAGCCCGATGCCTTTGCCGCACTGCAGCCGCGTTTTGTGGCCCATTCCGTGGCACAGCTGCGCGATTGGCTGTGCAGCCACGCCTGACGGAGCATGAACGTGTCGGACCCTGATGCCGTGCAGCCCCTGGACCTGTGCTGCTCTGCCGATCTGGTGGAGCGTGGCGATGCCGTGCCGTTTGATGTGGTGTACTGCGGTCGCGAGGAGCGCGCCTTTGCTGTGCGTTTCCAGGGCCAGGTGCATGCTTATCTGAATCGTTGCGGCCACGTGCCCATGGAAATGGACTACCAGCCCAACCGCTTCTTCGACCTGACGGGTAACTACCTGATGTGTGCAACCCATGGTGCCCTGTACCAGCCTCAGACCGGCGAATGCCGTGGGGGGCCGTGTCGTACCGGGCTGGTAAAAATTGTGGTCTCCGAAATGGATGGCCGCGTTCGCTGGCATACTGCCGCCAACCTGCAACCGCTGGTGTCTTGATATGACCGACCCCCATCTCCCCAACCCCGATTCCCCGCAATCTGTACATTCAGCCCCCGTAAATACTGGGTCTGATGCTATAAAAAATGAAGCAACTGCTGGTTCGACCCCTGTCGGCTGGGAGCGCGCCACGCTGGAAAACCTCGCCCTGGCGGTGATTGCCGAGCAGCGCCAGGCGCGGCGCTGGCGCAACGGCATTCGCATTGCTTGGCTGGCGTTTTTGGCAGCGCTCGTATGGTTGGGCATGGATCGCAGCGGCGGCACGGCTGACGTGTCCACGCCGCACACCGCCATGGTGAAGATCCAGGGCGAGATAGCCTCCGGGTCCGAAGCCAGTGCCGAACTCATTGTTTCGGCCATGCGTGGCGCCTTTGAAGACAAGGGTGCGCAAGCCGTTGTTCTGCTCATCAATTCGCCAGGGGGCAGCCCGGTGCAGGCGGGCATCGTCAATGACGAGATTCACCGCCTCAAGGCGCTGCACCACAAGCCGGTGTATGCGGTGGTGGAGGAGACCTGCGCGTCGGCCGCCTACTACATTGCCTCGGGTGCCGACCAAATCTATGTGGACAAGGCCAGCGTTGTAGGCAGCATCGGCGTGCTCATGGATGGATTTGGCTTTACCGGACTGATGGACAAGCTGGGCGTAGAGCGGCGACTCATGACGGCTGGGGAAAACAAAGGTTTCATGGACCCGTTCAGCCCCCAGTCCGACAAGCAGCGCGTCTATGCCCAGGCCATGCTCGACCAGATTCACCAGCAGTTTATTGACGTGGTCAAGTTGGGACGGGGCAAGCGGCTCAAGGAGACCCCGGAAACCTTTAGCGGACTGTTCTGGACCGGCCAGCAGGCCATCGACATGGGGCTCGCCGACCATCTGGGCAACCTGGACTACGTGGCGCGCGAGGTGGTGAAAGCCGAAGATCTGGTGGATTACACCCGCAAGGACAATGTGGCTGAACGCTTGGTCAAGCGCTTCGGCGCGGCCATCGGGGGCGGTGCCGTGCAGGCGTTGCGCCTAGCACCCGGCTGGCATTGACCCCCCCTTTAACCTCCGATAGCGAACACGGTCGGGGTGCGGTCGTCCAGCGTCCAGCCGGACTGCTTCCACTGCGCCACCGACGCGCTGCGCGTAGCGGCCTGTGGCAGGGTCATGCCGCTGGCTGCGCACAGCCGCGTGCTGCCGTGTAGCGTTTGCAACAGCGCGCCCAGCAGTGCGGCGTTGCGGTACGGCGTCTCGATGAACAACTGGGTCTGGCCCTCTTTGCGCGCCAGATTTTCCAACGCGCGGATACGCTGGCTGCGCTCGGGCTCGCGCTGAGGAAGGTAGCCCACGAAGGCGAAGTTCTGGCCGTTTAGCCCGCTGGTGGCCAGGGCCAGCAGCAGGGACACCGGTCCGACCAAGGCGACCACAGGCACCCCCAGCTGATGTGCTGCGCGCACCACCGAGGAGCCTGGATCGGCAATGGTGGGCATACCCGCTTCGCTGACCAGCCCCATGTCATGACCGGCCAGGGCCGCCTGCAGCAAGGGCCTTGCGTCCACGCCCGCGCTGTCTTGATGATCGCCTTTCTTGTGCGCTGCATGGGAGAGCTCCTGCACTTGCAGGCTCTGCAACGGGGCTGCCAGTGGGTGGGTGAGGGCTACGCGCTTGAGGAAAGCACGTGTGGATTTGGCGTTTTCGCAGACCCAGTGTTGCAGGCTGGCGGCGGTGCGCAACGTGGCTTCAGGCAGGATTTCCCGCAGGTCCCCTTCGGTCGCGCAGCCAAAGTCCAACGGAGTGGGCACGAGGTACAGCGTGCCCAGGGCGGGCGCGGCGGCGGCTGGGGTCATGGTGTCTGCAACAAGGGAATACCCGCCGCACGCAGCATCCGCGCGGTTCGGATCAAGGGCAGGCCGACCAGTGCCGTGGGGTCGTCGTTGTCAATCGCGTCCAGCAAGGCGATGCCTAGCCCCTCGCTCTTGGCGCTGCCTGCGCAGTCGTAGGGGGTCTCGGCCCGCAGGTAGTGCTCGATCTCGGCATCGCTCAAGTCCCGAAACTGCACGCGAACGGCGGCCAGGTCCTGCTGGCAAAAGCCGGTGGCCTGGCACACCACCGCGACGGCGGTCTGGAACACCACGGTCTGCCCGCGCATCTGCTGCAGCTGCGCCACGGCACGTGCGTGGTTGCCGGGTTTGCCCAAGGGCTGTCCCGCCAGATCCGCCACCTGGTCTGATCCGATGACCACGGCATCCGGGTGGCGTGCCGCTACGGCCTGCGCCTTGGCCAGCGCCAGACGCATCGCCAGTTGCTCGGGTGGCTCCTGGGCGTGTGGGGTTTCGTCCACCTGGGGGGACTCGACGGTGAAGGGTAGCCGCAATCGCTGCAGCAGCTCGCGCCGGTAGACCGACGTGGAGGCCAAAATCAAAGGAGAAGCGCTGGTTGATGCCATGCCCCATTCTCGTACACTGCGGGCATGAAGTCGGCCTACGATCCCTCCCATCTGCCTATTGAAACCTTTGCGCGCGCAGGCGAGCGCCTGAGTGGTACGCGGCCTATGCGTGAGTTCGAGCGCTTGGCTGATTTGGCCCAAGATTCGGTTGACCAACTGGTGGTGGAGTTCGCGGCGCAAGGGTTTGTGCGAACCGATGCCGCTGGGTCCGACGCCATCTGGCTCACGGTCTCGGCCCAAACCGCCGTGCCGCTGACCTGCCAGCGCTGCCTGGAGCCGTTCGCGACCCCGGTAGCGTTTGAGCAGCACTTCCGTTTTGTGACCACCGAAGCACAGGCCCAGGAAGAAGATGAGTCCGCTGAAGAAGACCTGCTGGTTCTGAGTCGGGATTTCAATCTGCTAGAACTGGTGGAAGACGAGCTGCTGTTGGCACTGCCGCTGGTTCCCATGCATCCGCGCTGTCCCCAAGACCTGAAGCTGCAAGTCGCCGACGCTGATTTCGATGCCGCCGCGCCCGAGAAGGCCAACCCCTTCGCTGCACTGGCTCAGCTCAAGAACAAGACCTGACAACCGTTTGGTATTAGGCTATAATGCTTGGCTTTGCGGCAGTTAGGCCGCTTTCACCAACCCCTTAAACCCGTTGCAGTGCTGCCCCGTGTGGCACTGCCTGTCAGGAGCTGGCCATGGCCGTCCAACAAAACAAAAAGTCCCCTTCCAAGCGCGGCATGCACCGTTCGCACAATGCACTGAGCGTGCCTGGTATCGCCGTCGAGCCCACCACAGGCGAAACGCACCTGCGTCACCACATCAGCCCCACCGGTTTCTACCGTGGGCGCAAGGTGCTGAAGACCAAGTCCGAAGCCTGAACCCAGGGTTTGGCGTAAAGCCCGAGGCTGCAGAGATTGTGGCGTCGGGCTTTTGTTGTTTCTGGTGTCCGGCGCGCGCGCCGCGCCAACTGTTCAAATTTCTCGGTTGGGATTCCCATGATCACCATTGCCGTTGACTGCATGGGAGGCGATCACGGTCCCCAGGTCACGTTGCCCGCCTGCACCCAGTTTCTGGAGCAGCATCCGGATGCGGCCCTGTTGCTGGTTGGCCTGCCTGACGCCTTGGCTTCATTTTCCCATGCGCGTGCCACGGTGGTGACTTGCACCGAAGTCGTCACCATGGATGACCCCTTGGAAGTGGCACTGCGCAAGAAAAAGGACTCGTCCATGCGTGTGGCCATTCAGCAGGTCAAGGACGGTCGAGCGCAAGTTGCTGTATCAGCTGGCAATACGGGCGCTTTAATGGCGATTTCGCGCTATCTTCTAAAAACCATCGACGGCATTGAGCGCCCTGCCATTGCAGCCCAGCTTCCCAATGCTAAGGGTGGCGCTACCACGGTACTGGATCTGGGGGCGAACGTGGATTGCACGGCGCAGCATCTGCTGCAGTTCGCTGTGATGGGTTCTGCCTTGGTTTCGGTGCTTGAGGCCAAAGATGCGCCCACCGTTGGCTTGCTCAATATTGGTGAGGAAATCATCAAGGGTAACGAAACCATCAAAAAAGCAGGTGAATTGCTTCGAATTGCTGCTAACAGTGGCGATTTGAACTTTATTGGTAATGTTGAAGGTAACGACATCTTCAAGGGCAGCGCTGACATCGTGGTATGTGACGGTTTTGTCGGCAACGTCGCTCTGAAAGCGAGCGAAGGTCTGGCGACCATGATTGGCAATTTCCTGAAGACAGAGTTTTCTCGTAACGTTTTTACAAAATTTGCTGCAATTGCTGCCTATTCGGTGTTAACTGCGCTTAAAAAACGCATGGATCACCGTCGCTACAACGGCGCTGCGCTTTTGGGGCTGCGTGGCCTGGTATTTAAGAGCCATGGTTCCGCCGATGTGCTTGGTTTTGGCATCGCCCTGAACCGCGCGTATGATGCAGCCCGAAACAACTTGTTGGACCGGGTCCAGGTTCGCATGGCGCACGCTGCCCCGTTGCTGGCAGTAGTTGAAAGTGGCGCTTGATCTGGACAACGGGCCAAAGCGTTCACCATGAAACCCTATTCGCGAATTACCGGGACCGGTAGTTACCTGCCTCCACGGCGTCTTACTAACGACGATCTGGTCCAGATGCTGGGTGCCAAGGGCATCGAAACGTCGGATGACTGGATTGTCGAGCGCACCGGCATTCGGGCCCGGCACTTCGCCGACGATGGTGTTTTGGGCAGTGATCTGGCACTGCCCGCTGCGCAAAAAGCCCTGGCTGCGGCGGGCCGCACAGCGCAGGACCTGGATCTGATCATCGTCGCCACGTCGACACCTGACATGGTGTTTCCGTCCACTGCCTGCATCTTGCAAGCCAAGTTGGGTGCCCACGGGGGTGCCGCTTTTGATGTGCAGGCCGTCTGCAGTGGTTTCGTGTATGCCCTGTCGGTGGCCGATGCCATGATCAAGGCGGGTTCTGCCAAATGCGCCCTGGTCGTGGGTGCCGAGGTTTTTTCCCGGTTGCTGGATTTCAACGACCGCACCACCTGCGTCTTGTTTGGTGACGGTGCTGGTGCAGTGGTTCTGGAGGCGTCCGATGCACCGGGCATCCTGGCCAGTACCCTGCATGCCGATGGCAAGCACGTTGGCATTCTTTGTGTACCGGGTCATGTTTCTGGTGGGGCGGTGCTGGGCGATCCCTTGCTCAAGATGGACGGCCAGGCGGTATTCAAGCTGGCGGTCGGCGTCCTGGAGTCGGCCGCACGAACCACCTTGGCCAAAGCTGGGCTGACGGATGCGGACATCGATTGGCTCATCCCACACCAGGCCAATATCCGGATCATGCAAAGCACGGCGCGCAAGCTCAAGATGCCCATGGACAAGGTGATCGTTACTGTCGATCAACATGGCAACACGTCGGCCGCTTCGATCCCGCTGGCCCTGGATGCCGGTGTGCGTTCCGGGCGGGTCCAGCCAGGGCAGACCGTCTTGCTCGAAGGCGTGGGCGGTGGGTTCACCTGGGGTGCGGTGCTACTAAAAATGTAGCGTCATCGTGAGATTTTACGAGGGCTAACGCCCCATTTTTGGATTAATCGTATGAAGCAGTTTGCATTTGTCTTTCCCGGCCAGGGCTCGCAAGCCGTGGGCATGTTGGACGCGTGGGGCGACCACCCCGTGGTGGTGCAGGTGTTGCAGGAGGCGTCCGACGCCTTGCACGAGGACGTCGCCAAGCTCATTCACGAGGGCCCCAAGGAGGCACTGGCGTTGACTACCAATACCCAACCCGTCATGTTGGTCGCCGGTGTGGCGGCCTACCGGGTCTGGATGGCTGAAGTGGGTCTCGCCCCGGCCGCCGTGGCGGGACATTCGCTGGGGGAGTACAGTGCCCTGGTGGCTGCGCAGTCCTTGACCCTGGCCCAAGCTGCACCGCTGGTACGGCTGCGTGCCCAGGCTATGCAGGAGGCGGTGCCGGTTGGTACGGGCGCCATGGCCGCCATCTTGGGGCTGGAGGCTTCGAAGGTCAGCGCTGGGTGTCTGGCCGTGACGCAGTCCTTTGCCGCCGATAGTGGCGAGACCGTAGAGGCCGTGAATTTCAATGACCCAGCCCAGACCGTGATTGCAGGGTCCAAGGCAGCCGTAGAGAAAGCCTGCGCGACGTTGAAGGAACAAGGTGCCAAACGGGCATTGCCCTTGCCTGTCTCGGCGCCATTTCACTCGCGCCTGATGCAGCCGGCCGCCGAAAAATTGCGCGAGCGGCTGGCCCAGATAGATCTGAAGTCCCCGGCCATCGCCTTGATCAACAACATTGATGTCGCTGTAGAAACTGATCCGCTGCGCATCAAGGACGCGCTGGTCCGACAGGCGTTTGGTCCCGTGCGCTGGGTGGAATGTGTGCAGGCCATCAAGGCACGCGGACTGCTTACACTGGTGGAGTGTGGTCCCGGCAAAGTGCTGGCAGGCATGGTCAAACGGATTGATGCAGAACTGAGCGGTCTGGCCGTGTACGACCCCGCGAGCTTGCAAGAAGTGAAAGGCGTTTTGGCATGAGCGAAATGAAGTTTGAAGGACAGGTTGCCCTGGTGACTGGAGCCTCGCGCGGTATTGGCGCAGCCATTGCGTTGGAACTCGCGCGCAAAGGCGTGAAGGTGGTGGGCACCGCCACCACCGACGCCGGTGCCGCCAAGATCAGCGAAGCGCTGGCGGCTTTCGCGGGCTGCGCAGGGCGCGTGCTGGATGTCACGCACAGTGGCGCCGGTGAAGCCCTGGTCGACGTCGTGGCCAAGGAAATGGGGTGCCTGCACATCCTGGTCAACAACGCCGGCATCACGCGCGACAACCTCGCCATGCGCATGAAAGACGAGGAATGGGAGGCTGTCATTGAGGCCAACCTCAAAGGTGTCTTTCGCATGAGTCGCGCGGTCATGCGCACCATGATGAAGCAACGTTATGGCCGCATCATCAGCATCACGTCGGTCGTAGGGGCCTCCGGCAATCCGGGGCAGGCCAACTACGCGGCTGCCAAAGCGGGCGTGGCCGGAATGACGCGCGCCCTGGCGCGCGAACTGGGGTCGCGCGCAATTACCGTCAATTGCATTGCGCCCGGCTTCATCGAGACCGACATGACCGCCAGCTTGCCCGATGCCCAGCAGCAGGCCCTGCTGGCCCAGATTCCACTGGGACATCTGGGCAAGCCGACAGACATCGCCCATGCCGTGGCCTACTTGGCTTCGCCGCAGGCCGGCTATGTCACAGGGCAGGAGTTGCACGTCAATGGCGGCATGTACATGTAGCCATCAAACGGCATCTTGTCTTCATAGAATCGACCGATGTGTCCGTTCGGTAGTCCGGCTAGAGGTGTACCTCTAAGCGCGGGTAAAATTACGGATTCTTTTTCAACCCTTAGAGGGAAGCCATGAGCGATATCGAAGCCCGCGTCAAGAAAATCATTGCCGAGCAACTCGGTGTGGAAGAGTCCCAAGTCACCAATGAAAAAGCCTTTGTGGCTGATCTGGGTGCCGACTCTCTCGACACTGTGGAGCTGGTGATGGCTTTGGAAGACGAGTTCGGAATTGAAATTCCGGATGAAGATGCGGAAAAAATTACAACCGTGCAAAACGCCATCGATTACGCCAACACCCACAAGAAGGCCTGAGCCAGCATTCGTGGCGGGTTGTCCCGCCTGGATGAACGACGGCCCGCAGGCTCACCTGCCGGGCCGCACCAAACACAGAGGGCCGTTGTTGGGACGGCTTTTTTTTGATCTCAGCGGAATACTTTGCCATGTCCCGTCGTCGTGTTGTCGTCACTGGTTTGGGCTGCGTCAGCCCGGTTGGAAACACCGTTGCCGAAGCCTGGGCCAACCTGTTAGCGGGGCGCTCCGGCATTGGTTCAATAACGCGCTTTGATGCTTCAGGGTTCGCCTGCCAGATTGCCGGCGAGGTGCGCAATTTCGACCTGGAGTCCTATATCAGCGCCAAGGAAGCGCGCTCAATGGATGCCTTCATCCATTACGGCATTGCTGCTGCGGCGCAGGCGATTGCAGATGCCGGTCTTCCGACGGGCGACGCGCTCGGCGAGGAGGCTGCTACGCGCATTGGTTGCGTGATTGGCTCCGGTATTGGAGGCCTGCCGCTCATCGAGGGCACCCATGCCGAATACCTGAACCGGGGTGCGCGCCGAATTTCGCCCTTTTTTGTCCCTGCCACCATCATCAACATGACAGCGGGTCATGTGTCGATGCGATACGGGTTCAAAGGCCCTAACCTTGCGATCGTCACCGCCTGCACCACTGGCCTGCACTGCATTGGCGATGCGGGGCGCATGATTGAGTACGGCGACGCCGACGTGATGATCGCTGGGGGCTCCGAGGCCACCGTTTCTCCATTGGGTATCGGTGGTTTTGCGGCCATGCGGGCGCTTTCCACGCGCAATGACGATCCTGCGACGGCGTCTCGTCCCTGGGACAAGGACCGCGATGGGTTTGTGCTGGGCGAAGGCGCGGGTGTGGTGGTGCTGGAAGAGTACGAGCACGCCAAGGCCCGTGGCGCCAAAATTTACGCCGAGCTGGCCGGTTTTGGCATGAGTGCCGATGCAGGCCACATGACTGCACCGAATATGGATGGACCCCGTCGTGCGATGTTGGGCGCCCTGCGTAACGCCGGTGTCAATGCGGACCAGGTGGACTACCTTAATGCCCATGGAACATCCACGCCTCTGGGCGACTTGAACGAATCCAATGCGATCAAGGCTGCCTTGGGCGATCACGCCAAGAAAGTGGTGGTCAACTCCACCAAGTCCATGACCGGCCATTTGCTGGGTGGCGCGGGCGGGCTGGAGTCGGTTTTTACCGTGCTGGCCGTGCATCACCAGAAGAGCCCACCCACCATCAATATCTTCAACCAGGATCCGGAGTGCGACCTGGACTACTGCGCCAATGTGGCGCGGGACATGCGCATCGACGTGGCGCTCAAAAACAACTTCGGCTTTGGTGGAACCAACGGTTCCCTGGTCTTCAAGCGCGTCTGAACGGCGCGACCTGCGGCGCGCGCCATGCACCGGGCTCCGGCGGTCAGTTTTCCTGTGTTGCGATCGCGCTGGCACTTGCGGGCGCTGATTGCGTTCCTGGTACTTTCCGCTGCAGCAAGCACCGCGTTTGTCTGGTCGGATCCGGTTGCAAGCGCACGCTGGGCGTTGGTGCTACCTGCCATGGGTGCTGCGGCGGTACTCGCCGGGGTGCAATGGATGCGGTCACCCCAAGGTGTGTTGCGCTGGGATGGGGGGCAGTGGTTTTGGGAAACGGAATCTCAGACCGAACCCTGTACGGTACGACTGGCATTGGACTTCCAGAAGGCTATGGTTGTGCACTTGCGGTGTGAACCCGGTACAAGCGCGGTCCGCTGGCTTGAGGCGGGAGCCGCTCCACAGCGCTGGCAGGCATTGCGACGCGCGCTGGTCTCCCAAACCCTGCATCCGCTCGTGCCGTCAGACCAGGCGCCGTCCAACGGCATTGGAGGGCGGTCATGAGCAGCGCCGACGCGCA
This sequence comes from Rhodoferax sp., assembly GCA_046348185.1. Taxonomy (GTDB): domain Bacteria; phylum Pseudomonadota; class Gammaproteobacteria; order Burkholderiales; family Burkholderiaceae_C; genus Allorhodoferax. The sequence goes on from JAXMER010000015.1 coordinate 332,539, forward strand.
GGATGCCGATCCGGTACTGGTTCAGCGCACGTTGGCAGGTGACCAGCGTGCCTATGGCCTGCTGGTGTTGAAGTACCAGCGGCGCATTCAGCGGCTGATCGGGCGTTTCGTTCGGGACGCTGACATGGTCGAGGACATCGCCCAGGAAACGTTCATTCGTGCTTATAAAGCCCTGCACCAGTTCCGGGGTGACGCGCAGTTCTATACCTGGCTGTACCGCATCGCTGTCAACACGGCCAAGAAGTTTCTGCTGGAAAGCAAGCATGACCCGCTGCTGGCGCAGGCTGCGCCTGCGTCCGACGAGGAAGATGAAACTTCCTGGAAGAAAAACGAACCAAGTACGGACGAGGGGCCGGAGTCCCTTTTGGCTGCGAAAGAAATTGCACAGGTCGTGAATGCGGCCATGGACGCACTCCCCCAGGAGCTGCGCCAAGCAGTGGTATTGCGAGAGATTGAAGGTATGAGTTACGACGACATTGCATTGGCCATGGATTGCCCAGTGGGCACCGTGCGCTCGCGCATCTTCCGCGCCCGCGAGGCCATTTCTCAAAAGGTCAAACCGTTGCTGTCCCGCCAGGGTGGCAAGCGTTGGTAGGAGCCAGTGCCATGAGTCATTCATCCTCTCAACCTGCGGATTCCATTTCGGCCTTGGCTGACGGGCGATTGAGCGCAGTCGATGCCAAGCAAGTCGTCGACCATTTGCTGGCGGACGAAGAGGCCTTGGCAACCTGGCATGCCTACCATGTTGTCGGCGATGTATTGCGCAGCCAGGAGTTGGCACCCTCCGGAGCCGACGGTCTCGCGTTTCTGGCACGGTTTGAGCAGCGCATGGCCCAGGAAACGCCCACCGTTGTGGTACAGGCAACACCCATGCAGAAAAGCGATCGCATGCTGGAGAGCGCCAATGCCGCCGTGTTTCGCTGGAAGGTCCTCGCGGGGGTCGCCTGCATGGCGCTGGTCGGCGTGGTGGGATGGAACCAGGGCTGGGCGCCGACCCGTGGCGATGCGGGGCAAGTTGCCGTGACCCCTGCGGCGGTCAGTTCAGCGCCCGTCGTAGCCGCTGCGGAAGGTGATGTCGGCAACATGGTGCGGGACCCACAGCTGGATGCACTCATGGCCGCGCACCGCCAGATGGGGGGGCATTCGGCCCTGCAAATGCCTGCGGGGTACTTGCGCAATGCTGCCTTTGAGGGGGCGCGTCGATGAGCGCCTGGCGCGCAATTGTCTTGCTGGTCGGGCTGTTTGCCTGGTCCACCACGGGCCTGGCGCAGACCGTGGCCGATGGTCAAGGTTCCTTGGTGTCTTGGCTGGGTCGGGCGCAACAGGCATCGCGACAGAGCGTTTATTCCGGGACGATCGTGGTCTCGTCTGCGAGTAGCTTCACCAGCGCGCGGATATGGCATATCTTCGATGGCAACCAGCAACTGGAGCGTGTGGAAATGCTCTCCGGCGTACCGCGCGCTATTTTTCGCCACAACGACCAGGTGGTCACCTTCTTTCCGCAAACACGCATGGCCGTCGCAGAGGCGCGCGAGTCGCTGGGATTGTTTCCCGAGTTGCTGAAATCATCAGACGTCACTCTGGACAGCTACTACCAACTCAAGGAACTCGGGCAGGACCGTATGGCAGGTTTCGAAACCGATGTAGTGCAGTTGGTGCCCAAGGATCGTTTGCGCTACGGCTACCGCATTTGGAGCGAACGTCGCACGGGCCTGATTTTGCGTCTGCAGACTTTGGATTTGCAGGGGCGCATTTTGGAACAGGCTGCCTTCTCCGAATTGCAGCTGGATGCTGCGCTGTCGGCGAGTAAATTGCTCCGATCGGGCAGCACCGAGGGCTACCGTGTTATCCGCGCGGAAATGCAGAAAACCACGCCGGAGGCCCAGGGGTGGGTGGTGCGCCGGGAAGTCGACGGATTCAAGCCGGTCAGTTGCTACCAGCGCCCGGTAGCGAATGTGCCCGGCGAAGCGGGTGCCTTGGCCCTGCAATGCCTGTTTGGAGATGGGGTGGCCACCGTGTCACTATTTGCCGAGGTGTTTGATCCCCGGCGTCATCTGCGCGAAGGCGAGTCCAATCTGGGCGGCGCCACCCGCAGCCTGACTCGACGCGTTCAAAACTGGTGGCTTACCGCCATGGGTGAGGTTCCTTCGGGAACTTTGGCGGCCTTTGCGAACTCCATGGAACGCAACCGCTGATTGCCGTGCTTTTTCGGCAGCAAGCGGTGTCCTTCAGGTGTTAACCGCAACAGAAAGATGAAACAGACCATGCTTAAACCACTGCGTACCATGTTGATGGCCGCTGCCTTGACCGTTCCGGCCTTCGTGTTGACGGCTCCCTTGCAGTCTGCTTTTGCCCAAACCGGCGCCCGTGCGGCGCTACCGGACTTTGCCGACCTGGCTGAGCAGGTGGGGCCATCCGTGGTCAACATCCGCACCATGGAAAAGGTCAGCACCCGCGCCGTGCAGGGCCAAATGGATGAGGATATGCTGGAGTTCTTCCGGCGATTCGGCTTCCCGACGCCCAATGTCCCGCGCCAAGGTCCGCGTCCGAATCGACCCCAGCAAGAAGAGGAAGTCCCCCGTGGCGTGGGCTCCGGCTTCATCGTGTCGGCCGACGGTTTCATCATGACCAACGCCCATGTGGTCAAAGGTGCGGACGAGGTTCTGGTGACGCTGACCGACAAGCGCGAATTCAAGGCCAAGATCATTGGCGCCGACGAACGCAGCGACGTCGCTGTGGTCAAAATCGAAGCCTCCGGCCTGCCCGCAGTGAAGATCGGTGACGTGGGCAAACTGCGGGTGGGCGAATGGGTATTGGCCATCGGCTCGCCGTTCGGACTGGAAAACACGGTGACCGCCGGCATTGTTAGCGCCAAGCAGCGTGACACGGGTGACTACGTGCCGCTCATCCAGACCGATGTGGCCATCAATCCTGGCAACTCGGGTGGACCGCTCTTGAATATGCGCGGCGAGGTCGTAGGCATTAACAGCCAGATCTATTCCCGCTCGGGCGGTTACATGGGGATTTCGTTTGCGATTCCGATGGACGAGGCCATGCGCGTGAGCGAACAGTTGCGCAACAGCGGTCGTGTTTCACGGGGACGCATTGGTGTCCAGATCGAAGCAGTCACCAAGGACATCGCTGACGGTATTGGACTGGGCAAGCCGCAAGGCGCGCTGGTGCGTGCGGTCGAGAGTGGGTCACCCGCTGAAAAAGCCGGTGTGGAAGCCGGTGATGTGATCGTCAAATTTGACGGCAAGCCCATCGAGAAATCCATCGACCTCTCGCGCATTGTCGGTGCCACCAAACCAGGCGCCAAAAGCACGGTGACGGTTTTCCGCAAAGGCGCCAACAAAGACCTTTCCATTACGGTTGCCGAAGTCGAGCCCGAGAGCAAGATCAGCGCGCGATCCCATGGCAAGGACGATCGAAGCAAGGCTCCTTCTGCGCAGAGCCTGGGCCTGGTGGTCACCGATCTGACGGATGCGCAGAAGAAGGAACTGGGTTTGAAGGCCGGGGTGCGTGTGGAAGCCGCCACCGATGTGGCTGCGCGTGCCGGTCTGCGTGAAGGTGATGTCATTGTCCAGCTTGCAGGGCATGAGGTATCCAACGTGAAGGAGTTCGATTCCGTGCTGTCCAAAGCCGACAAGGCCAAGGCGTTGACCGTGATGTTCCGCCGCGGCAATTGGACGCAGTTCGTCACCATCAAACCCGCCAAGTAGGGCGCAACCACCATCCGGGAACCCCAAAACCGACCGGGTTTTGGGGTTTTGCGCATTTGAAGAATTGAAAATTTCAATCGTCAAAGAATTGAAATAATTATGTGAGTGCCCACTCCCATGTCTTTTGATTCCTACCAGTAGTTACAATAACCAGCCGTTTTGCAGATTTTTTGGCATATGAAGTCCGCGAAATCCATCATGTGGGATGTCCTTGGGTCACCCACAGATGCTCCACAGGCCGCCCACAAGTTGTGCAATTCATGCACAAAAATTTTGTTGATAACTTGTGTATAATTTCCTTGTTGTTGGACTGCAACGACTCCAATCCGCACTGTTTTAGGCTTTGCTTCAGGCACTTTTTGCCTACAATGAAGCTCCAACCTTCGCAGTTGCCAATGATTGTTGGTTTAGGGCGCGTCCATTTTCGACGCGCCCTTTTTTCTTTTTCACTGCGTTTTAATTCAATCACTTAAGCGTTTTCGTTGATGAATCACATCAGAAATTTTTCCATCATCGCGCACATCGATCATGGCAAATCCACTCTTGCAGATCGTTTGATTCAACGCTGCGGTGGACTCGAAGCCCGCGAGATGGAAGCCCAGGTTCTGGACTCGATGGATATCGAAAAAGAGCGTGGGATAACTATCAAGGCACAGACCGCTGCACTGCACTACACCGCGCGTGATGGGCAGGTCTACAACCTCAACCTGATCGACACACCGGGACACGTGGACTTCTCGTATGAAGTCAGCCGATCACTGTCGGCTTGTGAAGGTGCGCTGCTGGTGGTCGATGCATCGCAAGGTGTGGAGGCGCAGACGGTGGCCAATTGCTACACCGCGCTGGATCTGGGCGTGGAAGTGCTGCCCGTCCTCAACAAGATGGATCTTCCACAGGCTGACCCTGAAGCAGCCAAGGCCGAGATCGAAGACGTGATTGGCATTGATGCCAGCGAAGCCATTCCTTGTTCGGCCAAGAGCGGCATGGGTGTGGACGATATCCTGGAGATGATCGTGGCCAAGGTGCCCGCGCCACGTGGCAAGCCCGATGGCGCGCTGCGCGCCATGATTATTGATAGCTGGTTTGACAGCTACGTGGGCGTGGTGATGTTGGTGCGTGTGGTGGATGGTCGCTTGGCCAAAGGCGATCGGATCAAGCTCATGGCCACGGATGCCCAGTACAACGCCGAAAAGCTCGGCGTATTCACCCCCGCTAACCAGCCCCGTGAATCGCTGGAGGCGGGCGAGGTGGGCTACATCATCGCTGGCATCAAGGAGCTGCAGGCCGCCAAGGTGGGCGATACCGTGACCGTGGTGAAAAACGTCAGCGGCGGCGGTGCCTTCACGGCCACCGAGCCGCTGCCGGGATTCAAGGAGATTCAACCGCAGGTGTTTGCCGGCCTGTACCCCACGGAGGCTAGCGAATATGACTCGCTGCGCGATGCGCTGGAGAAGCTCAAGCTCAACGATGCTTCTTTGCACTACGAACCGGAAGTGTCGCAGGCACTGGGTTTTGGCTTTCGATGCGGCTTCCTGGGCCTCTTGCACATGGAGATCGTGCAAGAGCGCCTGGAGCGCGAGTTTGACCAGGACCTGATCACCACCGCACCCAGTGTGGTCTACCAGGTCGTCAAGAGCGATGGCGAAGTCATCATGGTGGAGAACCCCTCCAAGATGCCCGACATCGGGCGCACCGCCGAGATCCGCGAACCCATCGTGACCGTGCATCTGTACATGCCGCAGGAGTACGTGGGCGTGGTCATGACACTGGCCAACCAGAAGCGCGGCGTACAGATCAACATGGCCTACAAGGGCCGCCAGGTGGTGCTGACCTACGATATGCCGCTGGGCGAGATCGTGCTGGACTTCTTCGACAAGCTAAAAAGCGTGAGCCGCGGTTATGCCTCCATGGACTATGCGTTCAAGGAGTACCGCGCATCGGACGTGGTCAAGGTGGATATTTTGCTCAATGGCGACAAGGTCGATGCCCTGTCCATCATTGTGCACCGCAGCCAGTCCGCCTACCGCGGTCGGGCCGTGGTGGCCAAGATGCGCGAGATCATTTCACGGCAGATGTACGACGTGGCCATCCAGGCCGCGATCGGCTCCAACATCATCGCGCGTGAGACAATCAAGGCCCTGCGCAAGAACGTGCTCGCCAAGTGCTATGGCGGCGACATCACCCGCAAGCGCAAGCTCCTCGAAAAACAAAAAGCAGGCAAGAAACGCATGAAACAAATCGGCTCCGTCGAAGTTCCCCAGGAAGCATTTCTGGCCATTCTGCAGGTGGACGAATGAGCTCCCATCCACTAATGCAGACGATCACCTCCTTCATTCTGGGCGCGTTTGTCGCCTATGGCGGTGCCTGGTACCTGGGCTTCCTGGAAGGCAACTTTGCCTTGCTGCTCTTCATGGCCTCGCTGGTGTCCGGGTTGTACTGGCTGGCTGAGCGGTTCTACTTCCTGCCCCAGCGCAATGCCAGTGCGGCCCAACTGGAGGCCCAAGACCAGCAACGTCGGGCCGAACTCGCCAAGATGGGCATTGCGCAGGTCGATGGCGACATGGCCGAAGCCAAGGCCCGCATCCTGGCCCAACCGTGGTGGCTGGACTGGACTGCAGGACTGTTTCCGGTCATTGTCTCGGTGTTTCTGCTGCGGTCGTTCGTGGTTGAGCCTTTCAAGATTCCTTCTGGTTCCATGACGCCCACGCTGCTGGTAGGCGACCTGATTCTGGTCAACAAGTTCACTTATGGCTTGCGTCTGCCCGTGCTCAACACCAAGCTCACCGAGGGCAACAAGCCCCAGCGGGGCGATGTGATGGTGTTTCGCTTTCCGCCCAAGCCGAGCCAGGACTACATCAAGCGCGTGGTCGGCGTGCCGGGCGACACCGTGGCGTACCTGAATAAACGCCTGACCATCAATGGCGAGCCTATCGCCACCACGGCGCTGCCGGAATACCTGGACGAAGAAACGATGCGCTACTACAAGCAATTCGAAGAAAAGCTGGGGCAAAAGACGCACGCATTGCTCAACGACGATGACCGGCCCGCCTTCATTCCCGGTGCTGATGCGTTTGCTGGGCGCGAGGGTTGTACCTACACCGTAGAAGGCGTAACCTGCAAAGTCCCGGAAGGCCACTACTTCATGATGGGCGACAACCGCGATAATTCGCTCGATTCCCGCTATTGGGGCTTTGTTCCCGAGAAGAACATCGTGGGCAGGGCCTTTCTGGTCTGGATGAACTTTTCCAATCCCAAGCGCATTGGGTCGTTTGATTGAACGGAGGCAACATGACCATGCAACGTCGTTCCGCGCAACGCGGTATCACCTTCTTCGGATTGCTTTTTGTCGGAATCGTGATCGCCCTTTCCGGCGTGGTCGCGGCCCAGGTTTTTCCTACTGCCGCCGAGTACTGGGCCATCAGCAAGGCTGTCACCAAGGCAGCCGGTGGCAACTCGGTGCAAGAAGTCCGCTCGACCTTTGACAAGATGGCCGCCATTGACGACATCCAGTCGATCAAGGGCAGCGATCTGGAAATCACCAAGGAAGGCGACAAGGTCGTGGTGAGCTTTTCCTACGAGCGCGAAATCCACTTGACCGGTCCAGCCTGGCTCACGCTCAAGTACCAGGGTCGATCCAAGTAGCGTGCGCGATGCCCGGCTGGCGTTGCAGCAGCGACTGCAACATGTCTTCTCCAATCCCGATCTGCTCGAACGGGCGCTGACCCACCGCAGCTACAGCAGCGATCATTACGAACGCCTGGAATTCCTGGGTGACTCGGTGCTCAATCTGGCCGTCGCGCACCTGCTGTACGTGCGCCTGGGTGGCTTGCCTGAGGGTGACCTGTCGCGCGTGCGAGCCAACCTGGTCAAGCAAGATACCTTGCACCAACTCGCGCTCAAGCTGCAGTTGCCCGAACTCATGCGGCTGGGCGAGGGCGAATTGCGCTCGGGGGGCGCCAAGCGGCCCTCCATCCTGGCCGACGTCTTGGAGGCCCTGATCGGTGCTGTCTATCTGGACGCAGGCTATGCACAGGCGCAGGCGCTGGTGCAACGCCTGTTTCAGGACGTGGACATCACGCCCAGCATGCAGGCCACGGCCAAGGATCCCAAGACCGCCTTGCAGGAATGGCTGCAAGGTCGCAAGCTCAAGTTGCCCATGTACAAGGTGGTGGCTACCACCGGTGCGGCGCACCAGCAGAGCTTTGATGTCGAGTGCACCGTCTCCGAACTTCGGCTGGTGGAGCGCGGCATCGGCGGATCGCGCCGTGCGGGCGAACAGGCCGCCGCCGCTGCCATGCTCCAAACTTTGATGGCGAAAGGGGGCTGACCATGCCCAAGAATGCTCCTAAAAACATAGCTGATAGTTCAATGAATTCGGGGGCTAATGGCCCAATTGACTCCAATTCCGAGCTGGAGGCCATGCTTGCCGGTTTAAGCCAGAGCAAGCGGCACGCACCGGCTGGCACTTCGGACGCGACCCCGCTGCGCTGTGGACTGATCGCCATTGTTGGCAAACCCAACGTGGGTAAATCCACTCTGCTCAATGCCCTGGTGGGTCAGAAGATTAGCATCGTCTCGCGTAAGGCGCAGACCACGCGCCACCGCATCACCGGCATGCGCACGTTGGGTGAAAACCAGTTTGTCTTTGTCGATACGCCGGGGTTTCAGACTCTGCATGGCAACGCGCTCAACAAATCGCTCAACAAGACGGTTGTGGGTGCCGTGGCCGATGTGGACCTGATCCTCTTCGTGGTCGAAGCTGGCAGTGTCACCGCAGCCGACGAAAGGGTACTCAAGCTGCTGGGCGAAGGCATTCCCACCTTGCTTATCGCCAACAAGCTTGACCACGTGAAAGAACGCGCCAGCCTGGCGCCGTGGCTGCAGGCCCAGCAGGCGCGAGGGCGCTTTGCCGAACTGGTGCCCCTTTCGGCCAAGAATCCGAAAGACGTGGAGCGACTGCTGGGCATTTGTGCCCCCTACCTGCCCCAGCAAGCCTGGTGGTATGACGCGGATGAGTTGACCGATCGCAGCGAAAAATTCCTTGCGAGCGAACTGGTGCGCGAGAAGCTCTTTCGCTTGACCGGCGACGAGTTGCCCTACACCTCCACGGTGGTGATCGAGAAGTTCGAGGAAGAGCCGCCACAGAAGAAGGGCCAGAAGCGCCTGTTGCGCATCGCCGCCACCATCGTCGTGGAGCGCGATGGCCACAAGGCCATGGTCATCGGGGACAAGGGTGAGCGCATCAAGCGCATCGGCATGGAAGCGAGGGTGGAGCTTGAGCGACTCGCTGACGCCAAGGTGTTTCTGGAGTTGTGGGTCAAGGTGCGCTCCGGCTGGGCCGATGATGAGGCGCGGGTGCGCAGCTTTGGCTACGAGTAAGCGCATCTCGGATGAGCCGGCCTTTGTACTGCACCGGTACGACTGGAGCGAGTCCAGCCTGATCCTGGAGGTTTTCACCCGCCACCATGGCCGTATTGCCCTGGTGGCCAAGGGGGCCAAGCGGCCCACCTCCAGCTACCGGCCGGTGCTGTTGCCGCTGCAGATGCTGCTGCTCAGCTTCGGGGGTGACGCCGAAGTGCGCATCCTCAAGACGGCGGAATGGGCGGGCGGCCATGTCATGCCTACTGGCGAGGCGCTGCTATCAGGCTATTACCTCAACGAACTCCTGCTCAAACTGCTGGCGCGTGACGACCCCCATCCCGTGCTGTTTGATGTGTATGCTCAGACCGTACGTGTGCTGGCCAGCGAGCATGGCGAGGTCTTGCAGGCGGCGCTGCGCACCTTCGAACTGCTGCTACTGCGTGAAGTCGGCCTGCTGCCGCAGCTCGACATGCAGACCCTCACCCTTGAGGCCCTGCAAAGCGGCCAGGGATACTGCCTCGTACCCGAAGGTGGACTGCGCCTGGCCCATGCCGATGACCGTGCGCTGCTCGCTGCCGAGCATTGGTGTGCACTGCAAGCAGCGCTTGATGATGCCGCCCCGTTTACTGCCACGTTGCGGGCCAGCGCCGCGGTGACCGCAGAACTCAAACCCCAGCTGCGCCAGCTGTTGCACTACCATTGCGGCGTAGCTTCCCTGCGCACGCGCCAACTCCTGGTGGACCTGCAGTCCTTCTGAAGACACGGCTGGCGCAGGCTTCCGAATTCCCGCTAGGCAGCACCATGGCACCACACCTCTCCGTTAACGTGAACAAGGTTGCGCTCTTGCGCAACACCCGCCACCTGGGCATTCCCAGCGTGACACGCGCGGCCACCCTGTGTCTGCAGGCTGGGGCCGCGGGCATCACCGTGCACCCGCGTCCGGACGCCCGCCACATCCGTGCCAGCGACGTGGTGGAACTGGCTACGCTAATGCAAGACTGGCCCGATCGGGAATTCAACGTAGAAGGCAATCCTTTCCACAACCTGATGCAGGTCGTCGCCGACCTGCACGCGCGCGACCTGCCCGTGCATCAGGTCACTTTCGTGCCGGACAGCGAAGGGCAGTTCACCAGCGATCATGGCTGGTCGTTTCCGGTCGATGCCGCGCGGTTGCAACCCATCGTCGAACAGGCGCACACATGGGGTCTGCGCGTGAGCCTGTTCATGGACGCCGAGCCGCGCGCCATGGCAGCGGCCAAGGCGGTGGGGGCCGATCGCATCGAACTCTATACCGAACCCTTCGCTGCGGCTTGGGGCACGGTGGACCAGGATGTCCAGCTACAGCGCTTTGCCGTGGCGGCCCAGGCCGCCCTGGATGTAGGGCTGGGCGTGAATGCCGGACATGATCTCAATCTGCACAACCTGGCTGCCTTTGCACGCGCGGTTCCGGGTTTGCTGGAAGTATCCATTGGGCATGCCTTGATTGCCGATGCGCTGGAGTTGGGCTACCCGGCCACCGTCAAGGCCTATCTGGCTTGCCTGGCGTGATTTACGGCATTGGCACCGACATCTGCGATGTGCGCCGCGTGCGCGCCAGTGTGGAGCGCCATGGCGAGCGCTTTGCGGCCAGGGTACTGACGGACGCCGAGTTCAAGGTCTGGCAGGCCCGCAGTGCGCGCTGGCCCGAACGCGGCCTGCGCTACCTGGCAACCCGCTTCTCGGCCAAGGAGGCATTCAGCAAGGCCATCGGGCTGGGTATGCGCATGCCCATGACCTGGCGTGCGTGCGAGATCACCAACGAGCGCTCCGGCAAACCCGCCATCGTGCTGCACGGCGAACTCAAGGCCTGGTTCGAAGCCCAGGGCCTGGTGGCCCACATCACCGTCACCGACGAAACCGACTACGCCGCTAGTTTTTGTGTGGTTGAGTGCAAGCACTAACTTATTGATTTTGCTTTGATATACCGCAAGATATTTGCATCTTGTAAATTGGTACTTTATTGCAAGAATTCATGGAAAACCCTAGACCGTCTCCAGGTACTGCGATCCCATAATGGTTTGCCTCGCGATCGAGAACCCCCCAAAAAACGGAGACAAGCCATGCGCAAACTACGCAATTTTTCGCTTCTGGTCACGGCACTGTTGTGTGCCGGACTGGCCCAGGCCCAGATCAAGGTCGGCGTAACCGTATCCGCCACCGGCCCTGCTGCATCGCTAGGCATCCCGGAGAAGAACACGATCTCCATCATGCCCAAGACCATTGCGGGCAAGACGGTGGAATACATCGTGCTCGACGATGCCTCCGATACCACCACGGCCGTGAAGAACATGCGCAAGATGGTGGCCGAAGACAAGGTCGATATCGTCATTGGCTCCACGGTGACGCCCAATTCGCTGGCCATGGTGGATGTGGCAGCTGAAACCGAGACCCCCATGATCGCCATGGCTGCCTCCAGCCGCATTGTCGAACCCATGGATGACAAGCGCCACTGGGTCTTCAAGACTCCTCAGAACGACAGCCACATGGCCAGTGCCGTGACCGGTCACATGTCCGACGTGGGCGTCAAGACCCTGGCCTTCATCGGCTTCAACGATGCGTATGGCAGCGGCTGGCACGACGAAATGAACAAGTTCGCCGGTATGCGCGGCCTGAAGATGGTGGCCAGCGAACGCTATGCTCGCAACGACACCTCGGTCACAGGCCAGATCCTGAAGATCATGTCTGCCAACCCCGATGCCGTGTTGATCGCCGCCTCGGGCACGCCGGCCGCGCTGCCGCAAAAAACCCTGCGTGAGCGGGGCTACAAAGGCAAGATCTACCAGACCCATGGCGTGGCCAACCCCGATTTCCTGCGCGTGTGTGGCAAGGATTGCGAGGGCACCTTCCTGCCTGCTGGCCCCATCCTGGTGGCCAGCCAGCTCGACGCCAAGCACCCCATCCGCAAGGTTGCGCTGGACTACATTGGCAAGTACGAAAAGGCCTTTGGCGCCGGGTCGTTCTCTACCTTTGGCGGTCATGCCTGGGATGCAGGCCTGCTGCTGGAAAACGCGGTGCCGCTGGCGCTCAAGAGTGCACAACCGGGCACCAAGCAGTTCCGTGCTGCCTTGCGCGATGCCATTGAAAAAACCAGCAACCTGACGGTTTCGCACGGCATCGTCAACATGTCCGCCAGCGACCACCTGGGCTTTGACCAGCGTGCCCGCGTCATGGTCGAGATCAAAGACGGCACCTGGAAACTGGTGGGTGGAGCCAAGTAAAACACAGCGCCTGGCGCGCAGCCAATAGCAGGCACACAGGGGCGGCCGGACCGCCCCTTTTGTTGCCTCCGAGTGTGCTTGACCAAACGGGAACGCGATGGACTTTTCGATAGCGGCCATCCTGGCGCAGGACGGCCTGACCTCCGGGGCAATCTACGCATTGCTGGCCCTGGCCCTGGTGCTGGTATTTTCCATTACACGGGTCATCTTCATTCCCCAGGGGGAGTTTGTGGCCTTTGGCGCTTTCACCATGGCTGCCTTGCAGGGCGGACGCTTTCCTACAGCCGTCTGGCTCTTGCTGGGGTTGGCGGTGGTCGCCTGGTTGGCCGAGATGCTGGCGATCATGCGCCTGCCCGAACGGCGCAGCGCGGCCGATGTGCGCCGTGCCTTTGTGCAGATCTTGCTGCTGCCGCTGGTCGTGGCTGCCTGTGCCAAGTGGCTGCCGATGACCAGCTGGCCCATGCTCGTGCAGGTGGCCTTCACGCTGGCAGTGGTGGTGCCCATGGGGCCGCTGGTTTACCGCCTGGCCTACCAACCGCTGGCCAGCGCTTCCACACTGGTGTTGCTCATCGTCTCGGTCGGGGTGCACTATGCCATGACCGGTTTTGGCCTGCTGGCTTTTGGCGCCGAGGGGGTGCGCACCGAGCCGTTCACCGACCTGCGCTTCGAGCTGGGGGCGCTCACGGTTTCCGGCCAAAGTCTGGCCGTCGTGGCGGCGGCATTCGCCTTGATCTTGGCGCTGTACCTGTATTTCGGCCGCACGCTGGCGGGCAAGGCCTTGCGTGCCACCGCCGTCAACCGCGTGGGCGCCCAGATCGTGGGTATTGGCATTACGCAGGCCGGGCGGGCATCGTTTCTGCTCGCTGCGGCCATGGGTGCGGTGTGCGGCATCCTGATTGCGCCGTTTACCACCATTTACTACGACAGCGGCTTTTTGATCGGCCTGAAGGGGTTTGTGGCGGCCATCATCGGTGGCCTGGCCAGTTACCCTGTGGCGGCGGCCGGCTCACTGCTGGTGGGCTTGCTGGAATCCTACGCCTCGTTCTGGGCCAGCGCCTACAAGGAGGTCATCGTTTTCACGCTCATCCTGCCGGTGCTGCTGTGGCGCTCCCTGGCTGCATCCCATCATGACGAGGAGGAAGACGCATGAACCGCTATTTCCTACTCTTTTTGGTGGGCATGGCCCTGTTGCCGGTATTGCCCACGCCGGAATTCTGGATTACCCAGGCGAACTACATCGGCTTGTTCTCCATCGTGTCGCTGGGCCTCGTGCTGCTGACTGGGGTTGGCGGCATGACCTCCTTTGGCCAAGCCGCCTTTGTCGGGCTGGGGGCCTATGCCACGTCGTACCTGAGCACGGCCTGGGGCGTTTCGCCCTGGCTGGGCCTGTTTGCGGGTGTAGGCGTGAGCCTGGCCGTAGCCCTGGTGCTGGGCGGCTTGACCATGCGGCTGTCGGGCCACTACCTGCCGCTGGGCACCATTGCCTGGGGGCTGTCGTTCTTCTACCTATTTGGCAACCTGGAATGGCTGGGCAAGTTCGATGGCATCAGCGGCATTGCGCCGCTGGAACTGCTGGGCCGCCCGCTGCGCAGTGCGCAGGAGATCTACTACCTGATCTGGACCGTGGTGGCCCTGAGCGTGGTGCTGCTGCAAAACCTGCTCAATTCGCGGCCGGGCCGCGCCATCCGGGCGCTCAAGGGCGGCGTGGTGATGGCCGAGGCCATGGGCGCGCGCACCGCCTGGCTCAAGGTTGTCTGCTTCCTCATTGCCGCTGTGCTGGCCAGCGTGTCGGGTTGGCTGTATGCGCATATGCAACGCTCGGTCAACCCAACCCCGTTTGGTCTGAACGCTGGCATCGAATACCTGTTCATGGCGGTCATTGGTGGTGCCGGTTCGGTGTGGGGCGCCATCCTGGGCTCCGGACTGGTGCTGCTGCTCAAGGACGAGTTGCAGACCCTGTTGCCACGCCTGTTTGGCGAGGCCGGCAACTTCGAGACCATCGTGCTGGGCCTCCTTCTGGTAGCGCTGCTGCAATACGCCCAAAGCGGACTGTGGCCGCTGCTGGTGGGGCTGGTGCCGGAGCGCTGGCGCCGCCAGCTCGCGCCGCTGCCACCCTCCGATGCCGTGGCATTGCCGCTGCGCGAACGTCCTGGCGCGGGCGAGACGCTGCTGGAAGTGGACGGTGCGCGCAAGGAGTTTGGCGGGTTGGTTGCAGTCAACGACATGCGCTTTGACGTGCGCGCCGGTGAAGTGATGGGCTTGATCGGGCCCAACGGCGCAGGCAAGTCCACCATGTTCAACCTCATTTCCGGTGTGCTGCAGGTCACACGCGGCGCGGTGCGCTACCGTGGGCAGGAAATTCAGAACCTGCCTTCGCGCGAGATCGTGCAGCGCGGCGTGGCGCGCACCTTCCAGCACGTAAAGCTGCTCGGGCACATGTCGGTGCTGGAGAACGTCGCGTTGGGTGCGCACCTGCGCGGCCAGGCCGGGGTGCTGCGCAGCATGTTGCGCCTGAACCGGGACGAAGAGGCACGCTTGCTGGCCGAAGCCCAGCGCCAGTTGGAGCGTGTAGGCCTGTCGCATCTCATGCATGTACCGGCGGGGAGCCTGGCACTGGGCCAGCAGCGCACGCTGGAGATTGCGCGCGCGCTTTGCTGCGACCCGACCCTGCTGCTGCTGGACGAGCCCGCTGCCGGCTTGCGCTACAAGGAAAAACAGGCCCTGGCCGCGTTGCTGTCCAAGCTGCGCAGCGAGGGCATGAGTGTGCTCATCGTGGAACATGACATGGACTTTGTGATGAACCTGTGCGACCGCTTGGTCGTCATGGAATTCGGGACCCTGATTGCCAAGGGCGTGCCATCCGAAGTGCAGCAGAACCCGGCTGTGCTGGAAGCGTATCTGGGGGGCGTATGAACAGCGTGTCGGAATCCGCCGCGCCTGGCGCGCCGGTGCTGGAAGTGCAGGGCTTGCAGGTCGAGTACGGCAAGGTTGCGGCCTTGCACGGCGTGCACCTGCGGGTGCTGCCCGGTGAAATCGTCACCGTCATCGGCCCCAACGGGGCGGGCAAGTCCACTTTGCTCAACGCCTTGGGCGGTACCTTGCCGCAAAACGGGCACGCCCACGGTGCCATTCACTTCCTGGGAACGGACCGCAGCCGCATGCCTGTGGAGCAGCGCGTGGCGCTGGGCATGTCGCTGGTGCCAGAAAAGCGCGAGCTGTTTGGCACCATGAGTGTGCTCGACAACCTGCTGCTGGGTAGCTACCGCCGCTATCGCCAGCGCGAACCCAATCCCATGGACCAGCTGGCCTGGGTGTTCGAGCTCTTTCCGCGCCTGCGCGATCGCCAGAGTCAGCTGTCTGCCACCTTGTCGGGTGGCGAGCGCCAGATGCTGGCCATTGGTCGCGCGCTCATGGCCAAGCCCTGCCTGCTCATGCTCGACGAGCCCAGCCTGGGCCTGGCGCCGCTCATCGTGAAAGAAATCTTTCGCATCATTTCCCAGCTCAGGGCCGCCGGTGTCAGCATCTTGCTGGTGGAGCAGAACGCGCGCGCCGCGCTGCAGGTGGCTGACCGGGCCTATGTGCTGGAAATGGGCGAGGTCACGCTGGAAGGGCAGGCCGCGCAGCTGGCGCACGACCCCAAGGTGGTGGAAACCTACCTGGGCCTTAATCGCGCCAAATAACGGGGCCGGGTTGCAAGACCGGGTCGCAAAGCCTTTGCGCATTAAAATGGCGTTGTAGCCCCCGTAAAACGGGCCTATACAGCTACTATTTTTATAGCAAACTGCTTCTAACGCCATGCCCCTGCACGCTCCGCTCATCATCGACATCGCCGGAACCTCCCTGACCGCTGCCGACCGCCAACGACTGGCGCATCCGCTGGTGGGGGGGCTGATCCTGTTTGGCCGCAACTTTGCCAGTCGTGCCCAGCTCAGCGCCCTGTGCACCGCCATCAAGCGCGTGCGCGCCGACCTTCTGATCTGCGTGGACCACGAAGGCGGGCGCGTGCAGCGCTTCAAGACCGACGGCTTCACCCACCTGCCGCCCATGCGTGCGCTGGGCGCGATGTGGATGGGCAAGGCCGGGGCCATGGACGCCACCCAGGCCGCCAGCGCCTGTGGCTATGTGCTGGGTGCCGAGCTGCGTGCCTGCGGCGTGGACCTGAGCTTTACCCCGGTGCTGGACCTGGACTACCAGGACGGGAAGGGCGCTTCCCGCAGTACCGTCATTGGCGACCGCGCCTTCCATGCCGATGCACGGGTGGTGAGCCTCCTAGCCAAGAGCCTGATGCACGGCCTGCTGCAAAGTGGCATGGCCAACTGCGGCAAACACTTTCCTGGCCACGGTTTCGTGCAGGCCGATTCGCACGTGGACATTCCCGTCGACCGGCGCAGCCGCAAGGCCATCCTGGCAGACGATGCTGCGCCTTACCGCTGGCTGTCCACGCCGCTGGCCAGCGTGATGCCGGCCCATGTGATCTACCCCAAGGTGGATCACCGCCCGGCAGGGTTCTCGGGTATCTGGCTCGAAGATATCCTGCGCGCCGAGTTGGGCTTTGGCGGTGCCATCTTCAGCGACGACCTCTCCATGGCCGGGGCGCGCGTCATCGACGGCCAACCCGTCAGCTACACGCAGGCGGCGCTGGCGGCACTGCAGGCCGGATGCGACATGGTGCTGCTGTGCAATCAGTCGTTGCCCACCAGTGAGGGCGCTGGCAGCGCCATCGACACCCTGATCGACGGTTTGGCCGAAGCCCAGCTTAAGGGGCACTGGCAGCCGCGTGAGGCCAGCGAGCAGCGCCGCCTGGCCCTGCTGCCCCAGAACCCGGCACTGGACTGGGACAGCCTCATGGTGCACGGCCCCTACATGCACGCGCTGGACTGGCTGCCCTGAGCGCCGTGTCATCTAAGCCCACTACGCCGCGCTGTTGGTCTGTGGGGCTGGCCTTGGCGGCCGTGATGGCTGTTGCCCAGGCGCTCGATGCGCAGCTGCCTCTGCGTTGGGTACGCATGCAATTTCTTGAGGGTGCCGTTTGGCAACCGCTTAGTGCGCAGTTCGTGCATCTGGGCTGGCAGCACGCGCTGCTCAATGGCGTGGCCCTGGAACTGCTGCTGTACGCCCTGACACCCTGGCTGGCCGCCCGCCTGCTGGGGCTGGCGGGCCTGGGTGGCGTACTGGGGGTGGCGACCGTCTTGCTGCTGGATGCCCGATGTGCTACCTACGCCGGGGCTTCGGGTGCGCTGCACGGACTGCTGGCAGGTGCCGCCTGGGCCTTGTGGCGCGGGCAAGGCGCGCCCCACACGGTTCGCCTGGGTGGGCTCATGCTGGTGGCGTTGCTGGCCAAGCTGGCGGTGCAGCGTCTGGCTGATGGCGCAACCTCGGGCTTGCTGCCGGGAATGCCGGTGTACCTTCCCGCCCACGAGGCTGGGGCCGTGGGCGGTTGGCTGGTGGTGGGCTTAGCGGTGCGGTGGCAACGCCTGCGCACGGCGCAGGGCCACTGAACTCAGCGCCAGCACCAATACTCCTGCCAGATCCAGCCAGCCCAAGGCGCCGCCGCCACCGCCGCCCGAACCGGCAGGCACGGTGGCGGGCGTGGTGGGAGGTGTGGGAATGCTGTTGGTGACAACGATGGACACGGCCGTGCTGGCCCCCAAGGCAAAGCCATCGGTCGGCTGGATCGAGACGGTGTAGGTGCCCAGCGCCCCGGCCTTGGGCCAGGAAAACACCCCGGTGGTGTTGTCGAATGTGGCACCGTTGGGCACGCCGGTGGCCGCGAAGGTGATGGCATCGCCCTCGGCATCGGTGGCCGTCACGGTGAACTGCAGACTGGCGCCGGGCAGCACATATTGGGTGGCTAGGGGTTGAATCACCGGTGCATGGTCGGCCACGCCCATGTTTTGCAGCAGGGTCTGGGTAGCACGAAACGCATCCAGCAGCCCGGCGCCGCAGTCGTTGCCATGGCTGGCACAGTAGCTGCCGCTAGGGTGGGCACGGGCCGAGGCCATCAGAACCGATTTCACCTCGGCCGACGTCGCTGTGGGCTTGATCTGGTAGAGCAAGGCGGCCACGCCAGCCACATGCGGAGCGGAAAAGCTGGTACCGGACTGGTTGTTATAACTGTCCGTGCCTGGAACGGTGGTGCCGGTGTTGTCCAGCACGCGGATGTCGTCACCCGGCGCGCTGATGCTGGTACCGGCACCCGTGTTGGCATAGCTGGCGACCGTGCCATCTTGTGTGTGTGCGGTGGTGGCGATCACGCCGTTGCAGTTGGCCGGTTGCGTAATGGTGGAGCGCGAATAATCGTTGCCAGTGGAGACAACCACCGTGGCACCGGCGCTGATGGCCGCGCTGATGGCGGCTTGGTAGGTGGCCGAGCAGCTGCCGCTGCGCCCAAAGCTCATGCTGATGACGCGCGCCGGATGGGGGTTGTTGGGCACGCCGGGCACCGTGTTGCCCACCGCCCATTGAATGGCCGCAGCCGTGTCGGAGGTATAGCCGCCGCACACGCCCAGCACGCGCAGAGGCAAGATGTGCGCGCCCCAGGCCACGCCGGTCAGCCCCAGTGCGTTGTTGCCCACGGCGCCGATGATGCCCGCCGTGTGCGTTCCGTGCCAGGACGAGGTATCCACGTCGCATTCATTGGCGTTGTTGTTCCAGTCGCCAGGGTCTAGTGCGCTGGGGTCGCGTCCATCGCCATCGTTGGCGGTGGTGTAGTCGCCCACACCATCTGCGGCGATGAAGTCGTAGCCGCCGATGATGTTGGCGAGCAGGTCGGCATGGGGCCGGTAGCCGGTGTCGAGCACGGCCACGACCACGCCCGTGCCGTTGAGGGGCGTGCCGTCTACGGTGCGGCCCCAGGCGTTGGGCAGGTTCACGCCACCGGGTTGCTCGTGCGCGGGCTTGAGAGCCCATTGTTGGGCGTACTGTGGGTCATTGGGGGTGAAGTGGGGGTAGACGCGTTCGTCGATCTCGGCGTAGGCCACGCGCGGGTCCTGTGCCAGTCGCTGCACCAGCGCCTGCATCTGGCTGCGGCTTTGGCGCTGGGCGGTGCGCACCACATGCGTGCGGTTGGTTACCGACTTCAGGTAGGTCAGGCCCAGCCCCGTGGCCTGCGCGGGGATCACGGCTTCGCTCAGCGCCTGGATGCGGTTGCGCGCTGCCTGGGTGTCGGGCGCTGGTGCGGACAGGTCGTCCTTGAAGTGCACGATCAGGCGCTGCAAGCCGTTTTGTTGCTCGATCGCGGCCAGGCGCTGGTTGCGCGCGGCGGTTGGTGCAACCGGTTGCGCCGTAGCGACTGAGATCAGGCCAATCACCAGGCCCAACGTCAGTTTGGACCAAAGTGCTACTGTTTTCATAGCAAAATGCTCAGTGTTTACGGGGGCTACCTGGCTAGACAGTGCCTAAGCTTCGCGGCGCAGGGCCGGGAACAGGATCACGTCGCGTATGCTGGGACTATCGGTCAGCAGCATCATCAGGCGGTCGATACCGATGCCGCAGCCACCGGTGGGGGGCAGACCGTACTCCAGGGCGCGTACGAAGTCGTGGTCGAAGAACATGGCTTCGTCGTCGCCGCTGTCCTTGGCAGCCACCTGGGCGTGAAAGCGCGCGGCCTGGTCTTCGGCGTCGTTGAGCTCGGAGAAACCGTTGCCGAACTCGCGCCCGGTGATGTAGAGCTCGAAGCGCTCGGTCACTTCGGGGCGCTGGTCGTTGGCGCGCGCCAGCGGCGAGATTTCGGTGGGGTGCTCCATGATGAAGGTGGGCTGCCACAGCTTCTCTTCCACCGTTTCCTCGAAGTACAGCACCTGCAGGCTGGCCAGGGATCGCTTGCTCAAGCCATGCTTGGCCTCGGTCATGCCCAGCTTCTGGAGGGCGCCTAGCAGCCACTCGGTGCTGTGCACGTTGTCACCGGCTTCGGTGTACTTCTGGATGGCCTGCACGATGGTCAGACGCTCAAAGGGTTGGGCCAAATCCACCGCCTTGCCCTGGTAGGTCAGCAGCAGGCTGTCGCCAGCCTTCTGGGCGGCGTCGCGCACCAGGTCTTCGGTGAAGCTCATCAGGTCCTGGTAGTTCCAGTAGGCTGCGTAGAACTCCATCATGGTGAATTCGGGGTTGTGGCGCACCGAAATGCCTTCGTTGCGGAAGTTGCGGTTGATCTCGAACACGCGATCAAAGCCGCCCACCACCAGGCGCTTGAGGTAGAGCTCGGGCGCAATGCGCAGGTACATCTCCTGGTCGAGCGCGTTGTGGTGGGTGATGAAAGGCTTGGCGTTGGCACCGCCGGGAATGGGGTGCAGCATGGGGGTTTCCACTTCGAGGAAGCCGTGCTGCACCATGAACTCGCGGATGCCGCTCACCGCCTTGCTGCGCGCCACGAAGCGCTTGCGGGCGGCCTCGTCGGTCATCAGGTCGACGTAGCGCTGGCGGTACTTCACTTCCTGATCCGCCACGCCGTGGAACTTGTCGGGCATGGGGCGCAGACTCTTGGTCAGCAGGCGAATCTTGCTGGCATGGATGGAGAGTTCGCCCGTCTTGGTCTTGAACACGACGCCTTCGGCGGCCACGATGTCGCCCAGGTCCCAGTGCTTGAAGGCTTCGTAGACATCGTCGCCCACGTCTTCGCGGCGCACGTAGACCTGGATGCGCCCGCCGCTGGCACCAAAGGAGGCGTCCTGCAGCGTGCAAAAGCTGGCCTTGCCCATCACGCGCTTGAGCATCATGCGCCCGGCCACCTTGGTCTGCTGGTTGATGGTCGTCAGCTCTTCGGGGGTTTTGTGCTGGTAATGGTCGAACAGCTGTTCGGCCTTGTGGCTGGGTTTGAAATCGTTGGGAAAGGCCACGCCTTTGCCCTCGGCCTGCTGTTGGCGGATCGCCTTGAGTTTTTCGCGCCGCTCGGCGATGAGCTGGTTGTCATCCTGAGGGGCGGGGGAGGGCGTATGGGCGTCGGACATAGGAAAGCGTGGGTGAAAGAAAAGACAAGACCCCATGCAAAGGGGGTAAGGCGCCATTTTACGGGCCGCTCCACAGGCTATGATGCGCACGCCCCACCGCCACGCACCATGCTGTATCAAATCTTCTCCTTGCTGCTGGAAGTTTCTGCCGGACTGGTTGCCGGTGCCTGTTTGCTGCGCCTGTACATGCAAGCCCTGCGCGTTCCGATGTCTGTGCGCTCGGGCAATCCGCTGTCCCGGTTCATTTTTGCCTTGACCGACTGGCTGGTGCTGCCCTTGCGTCGTGTGGTGCCAGCGATAGGCAATCTGGATACGGCCAGTCTGCTGGCGGCTTGGTTGGTGCAGGTGGCGCAATTCTTGGTGCTGTGGGTCCTGGTGGGGATGGGGGCCAGTCTGATCTCCATCCTGGTGCTGGCGGTGTTTGGCGTGGTGCGCATGGGCTTGTCGGGCCTGACGGGGTTGGTGATCGTCTATGCCATCCTGTCCTGGGTGCAGACGCGGTCGTTCCTTTCGGATTTGCTCGAACGCCTGGTTATGCCGCTGCTGGCGCCGATACGCCGCGTGGTGCCCTTGGTGGGCGGGGTGGATTTGTCACCGCTGGTGCTGCTGGTGCTGCTGCAGATTGCCACCATCGTGCTGGGCCATCTCCAGGCCATGGTGCTGTTTGCGATTTGAGTGTGTTTGGGTGGATGGGGCACGCTGCAAAACCGCCCCGCATAGAGAAGAGAGCATGGACCAGGTATTGAACCGGCGCACGGCCCTGTGGGTGGTGATGGCGCTGACCGCATGGCGCTTGTTTCTGGCAGGCACGCTGCAACTGCATCCCGACGAGGCGTATTACTGGCTGTGGGCCAAGCACCTGGAGTGGGCCTATTTCGATCACGCGCCCATGGTGGCGTATTTCATCCGCCTGGGTACCCTGTTCTCCGACGCCGAACTGTGGGTGCGCTTTTGCGGCACCGCGATCAGCTTGGTGGTGAGTATCGTCATCTGGCGCCTGGTGCTGCAGCTGTTTGCAAACGAAGCCGTTGCGGCTGGCAGCGTCATCCTGTTCAACACCTTTCCGCTCACGGTGCTGGGGCTGTTGATCGTCACGCCTGATGCGCCGCTGTTTCTGTTCTGGTCACTGGGCGTGCTGCTGTTCTGGCAGGCGGCCAGCGGCCAGCAGCCCTGGCGCTGGTATGTACTGGGGATGGTGTTTGGTCTGGCCTTGCTGTCGAAGTACACCGCAGTGTTGATGGCCCCGTGCTTTTTGCTGTACCTGCTGCTCACCGATGAGCGCCGCTGGCTCAAGACCGTGCATCCCTATGCAGGGTTTGTGCTGGGGCTGGCCTGCTTTGCGCCGGTGTTGTGGTGGAATCATTTGCACGACTGGGTGTCATTCACCTTTCAGGCCCGCAATGGACTGGGTAGCCAGGAATGGGCGCTGGACAAAGTGGCCGAGTTCCTCAGTGGCCAGGCCTTTTTCTCCAGCCCTTTCATTTGGTGTGCGGGCCTGTACGCAGCCTTCTCGGCGGCCGCGCGCAAGGACAAGCGTATGCTGTTCTTGGTCACGACCTCGGTGCCGGTCATTCTCTTTTTTGCAGTGTCGTCCCTGCGCAAGACTGCGTACCCGAACTGGGCTTCGTTTGCCTATGTGAGCTTCAGCATCTGGGCCACATATTTCCTGTTGGCCGGGGGCGGCCGCATACGCCGCGTGGTCTGGACGGTATCGTTGCTTATCAGCTTGGGCCTGTCGCTGGCCATCACCAGCCATGCGCGCTTTGGCGTCTTGCCGCTGGAAAAAATGTCGTCAGACGCAGCCGATGCCGACGCCAGCAACCAGGTGCATGGTTGGCGCGAACTGGTTCAAGAACTGCAGGCGCGCTATCCACAGCGCACGGAGGTGGTTACGCTCTCGCACCAGCTCAGTGCCCTCATCATGTACTACTCGGGCGAAAAGCTGGTAGCCCGCCCCGCGCGGCTCACCCGCACCAGCCAGTTCAACTACTGGAGCTGGGCACAGGATCTGCCTGTGGACAACGCGCTGTACGTCTGGACCCAGGCCGATTCACTGGTGGAGCCGGGCAGCTCCTACCTCACCGCCGCCCAGAGCCAGATTTTTCCGGTTAGGCGGGACGGGCGGCTGCTGCGCACCTATTACATCTATGCGGGTGGCAAGGACCGACCGGTGCCGTTTCGGGGGGAATGAGGGATGCCCGTGGGTGACTAAATCACCGCGTCCGACGGCTGGCGCTGCAGCATGGCCAGGGTGTTGGCGATGGTCTTGCGCAGCTCGCGGCGGTCACAGATGAAATCCACGGCACCCTTGGTCTGCAAGAATTCGGCCCGTTGGAAGCCTTCCGGCAAGGTTACGCGCACGGTGTTTTCGATCACACGCGGTCCGGCAAAGCCGATCAAAGCCTTGGGTTCGGCAATCACGACGTCGCCGACGAACGCAAAGCCCGCCGACACGCCGCCCATGGTGGGGTCGGTCAGCACGCTGATGTAAGGCAGGCCTTTCTTGGCCAGGCGGGTCAGCGCCGCGTTGGTCTTGGCCATTTGCATGAGCGAGAGCAGGCCCTCTTGCATGCGTGCACCGCCCGTGGCGGTAAAGCAGATGAAGGGCACCTTTTGCTCGATGGCGGTTTCCACGCCGCGCACAAAGCGCTCGCCCACCACAGAACCCATGGAGCCGCCCATGAAGTCAAACTCGAAACAGGCCGCGACCACGCTGATGCCCAGCACCGCGCCACCCATGACGATGAGTGCGTCGGTCTCGCCCGTGTTCTCCATCGCTTCCTTCAGACGCTCGGGGTATTTGCGGCTGTCCTTGAACTTGAGGGGGTCGACGGGGATGACTTCCTGCCCCAGTTCGTAGCGGCCTTCGTTGTCCAGGAAGACATTGAGCCGCGCGCGCGCGCCAATGCGGTGGTGATGGCTGCAGCTGGGGCAAACGTTCTGGTTCTGTTCCAGATCGGTTTTGTACAGCACGGTTTCGCAGCTGGGGCATTTGATCCATAAACCTTCGGGCACGCTGCGCCGGTCGGCAGGGTCGGTTTGCTGGATTTTGGGGGGGAGCAGTTTTTCAAGCCAGCTCATGGTGTATCTCCTGTTTGGACATCCAGTGTCAAGCTGAATGGCGATCGCGCGATTATCAGGGAAACCGGACGCCAACTGGAAGGGCGTCGCACGCCGAGGTAAAACCCAGCCATGCGGCGCTGAAACTTACGTGTCCCTACACTCTACGTTACATCTTGATCACCATGATTTGCATATGACTGACAGCATCAATTGGGTCGCGCTGGCACTGTTCACCTTGGCCATCCTGCATACCTTCTGCACGGGCATCTTTGAGCGACTCGCGCACCAGAATCCACGCCATGCGGGTCTGTGGCATCTGCTGGGCGAGGTGGAGGTGGTGTTTGGCCTGTGGGCCATGGTGCTGTTTGTGGCGCTGGTCGCCTTGCAGGGTGCGGGCGACGCGGTGGACTATGTGGATGGCCGCAATTACACCGAACCTTTGTTCGTGTTCGCCATCATGACCGTGGCCGCCACACGGCCCATTTTGCAGTTGGTCGATGGGCTGGTGGATCGCCTGAGCCGCGTGCTTCCGGGTGCGGGCGCTGGCGGACGCTGGTGGGTGGTCCTGATGCTGATTCCCTTGCTGGGATCGCTCATTACCGAGCCGGCCGCCATGACCGTGGCCGCCATGGCCCTCTCGCGTGAATTTGCCAGCGCCGCGCTGACGCCGCGGCTGAAGTACGCCACGCTGGGCGTCTTGTTTGTCAATGTGTCGATTGGCGGAACCCTGACCCACTTTGCTGCGCCACCGGTGCTGATGGTTGCAGCAGCCTGGGGCTGGGACAGCGCCTTCATGCTGACCACGTTTGGCTGGAAGTCAGCTCTGGCGGTGTGTGTCAACGCCAGTGCGCTGCTGTGGATCTTTCGGACCGAGCTGGCGTCCTTGCCCACGCAACGACCAGAACCACAGAACGGCGCGTTGCCGGTGCCCTGGACGCTCATTTGCGTCTATGTGGCGTTGCTGGCGGGCATTGTGCTTGCGGCGCATCATCCGGCGGTGTTCATGGCGCTGTTTTTGCTGTGCCTGGGCATCTGCCATGCCTATCCGCAGTACCAGAACCGGTTGGTTCTCAAGGAGGCGCTGTTGGTGGCATTCTTTCTGGCGGGCCTGGTCGTTCTAGGTGGTTTGCAATCGTGGTGGTTGCAGCCCTTGTTGGAACAGATGCCGTCGTGGGCCATGTTCTGGGGTGCCATGGGATTGACGGCTGTGACCGACAACGCCGCCATCACTTACCTGGGCGCACAGGTGCAAGGCTTGTCCGATGGCCTCAAGTATGCGCTGATGGCTGGTGCGGTAGCGGGCGGGGGCTTGACGGTCATTGCCAATGCCCCTAATCCGGCAGGGCTGGCCATCTTGCGGGGGCATTTCGATGGCGGTGTGGTTAGTGCAGGGCGCTTGTTTTTAGCCGCGCTCGGCCCCACGGCTGTGGCTGCGGCGGCATTGTTGCTGCTGTAACGGACTACGGGGCCAGCACCCGAGGCTGCGCTCCGTGCCACCCTACGACGCTGGTCGCTGGCGCGACTACCCTGCGCTGCTCGCGCCCGGCGGGAGGCTCAGAAACTCGCCCTTCGGGCTCAAACATCTGAGCCTCTTCATCCGCCAGCCGCTGCGCTGCTCGGCAGCGCCAAAGGGTGGCACGGTGCGTAGCCTCGGGTGGTTTGGGTGACATTGGCGCTGTCCGGCACGCAGCGAGCGCCGCGACCGGCATCCTGCGACTGCGTGTCTGCGCCGAGCAAAAGTTCATGTCGCGTCACTGTTATCTGAAGTCCTATTTTTCACGTTGGCCGACTTACGAAAATGAACACCTAAAAGTAGAAAGGCGACAGCACCGACAATCGACCCCGCACCACCTAGCGCTGGCGTTGAAGTTAGCAATCCATGTGGCCCAAACAACGCAGCCACTAGACAAATCGCCGAAAGCAAGAATGGTCCTCTGGCCAGCTTTGTACTGTTCGATGTGCTTGGTTCATCACTCTTCACAATTCCTCCACGATTTACTTATCAATTTCAAGAGGCCCAATGTGGTGTAGATCGTAATCCTTTGCCTATCATTTCGGTCAAATAGGTAGCGGAATTGGCCGCTATCCCCCGTAGATATTGCGAAGACAGCTCACATAAAGATAGCAGAAACCCCCGCAACGCACTTGCGGGGTGGCGGCATCGAAGCTCGGCCATTCGCATCCACCACCCTCCAGCTCACATCCCACTGTACTGGATTCCCTCCGCGTGCCAACCAACCAAACCGACCCAGTGGCGCGGCGCGAGCATTCCCTTTTGCGTGGCCGAGGAGCGCAGGGCTGATCGGATTAGGGCTGGCGTTGTTTCAGCCCGCAGGGCGAGTTTAGCCAGACCCCGATCGGCCTGAGCACCACAGGGCAGCCCGCAGGGCCCACGCAGCAGGGTTGTTCGCGCTGTGCCGCTGGGTCGGAGCGGCGCACGCACACACTCACCTCGCATCCATCGCGCCACGAACCTCACCCAAGAACTTCTGCGCGATCCCCGCCACCGCGTCGCGCGGCTGGCCTTCGAGCAACTGGATGATCTTGCTGCCAATCACCACCGCGTCCGCCACCTTGGCAATGGTCTTGGCCGTGGCCGCATCGCGAATGCCGAAGCCCACGCCCACAGGGACGTGGATGTGCTGGCGGATACTGGGCAGCATGGCTTCGACGGCGGCGGTGTCCAGTGCCCCCGAACCAGTCACACCCTTGAGCGAGACGTAGTACACGTAGCCGCTGGCCACGCGCGCCACCTGCTGCATGCGCTGTTCCGTGCTGGTGGGGGCCAGCAGGAAGATCAGGTCCATGCCGTGGGCGCGCAGTTCGGCAGCGAAGTCTTCGCACTCTTCAGGCGGGTAGTCCACGATGAGCACGCCATCCACGCCAGCGGCGGCGGCGTCGCGCACAAAGCAGCTCTTGACGCCCCCTGCGGTGTGCTTCTGGTCGTAGCGCTCCACGGGGTTGGCGTAGCCCATCAGCACGACGGGCGTGGTGGTGTTGGTCTGGCGGAACGTGGCCACCATAGCCAGCACTTGCGCAAGGCCAATGCCATACGACAAAGCCCGGTCACCGGCCTTTTGGATTACCGGGCCGTCGGCACTCGGGTCGGAGAAGGGGACGCCCAGCTCAATCACGTCGGCACCGCCCTCAACCATGGCGTGCATGAGGTCGGGCGTGCAGTCGGCGTAGGGGTAGCCGGCAGTGACAAAGGGGATGAGCGCCTTGCGGCCCTGGGCCTTGAGCGCGGAGAAGGTGGATTCGATTCGGGACATGCTATACCTTTCGTAGCGGCTCACGCCCGTTTGACGGGGGCTAGAACCACATTTGCCACATTGCCTTTGACGGACTGGCCCTGGCAGCTGGGGCGGCAGAAGAAGTCGCCGCCGGAGAGGTCGGCCACGGTGCCGATGTCCTTGTCGCCGCGGCCGGACAGGTTGACCAGTACGCTCTGATCGGGGCGCATGGTCTTGGCCAGCTTCATGCCGTAGGCCACGGCGTGGCTGGATTCCAGCGCCGGAATGATGCCTTCGGTACGGCACAGGTAGTGGAAGGCGTCCAGCGCCTCCTGGTCGGTGATGCCCACGTACTCGGCGCGGCCGATGTCGGCCAAGAAGGCGTGCTCGGGCCCGACCCCGGGGTAGTCCAGGCCCGCACTCACGCTGTGCGTTTCGGTGACCTGGCCGTTGTCGTCCTGCAGCACATAGGTGCGGTTGCCGTGCAGCACACCGGCGCTGCCGCGCTGGATGGAGGCCGAGTGCTTGCCGCTGTCCAGGCCTTCACCGGCGGCTTCCACGCCGATCAGGCGCGTGGCACTGTGGTTGATGTAGGGGTAGAAGATGCCCATGGCGTTCGACCCACCGCCCACGCAGGCCACCACGGCGTCGGGCTGTTCGGTCTTACAACCCGCTTCCTTGAGCATGTCGGGCATCTGCACCAAGCATTCGTTGCCGATCACGCTCTGGAAGTCGCGCACCATCATGGGGTAGGGGTGCGGGCCTGCCACCGTGCCGATGATGTAGAAGGTGTTGTCCACGTTGGCGACCCAGTCGCGCATGGCCTCATTCAGGGCGTCCTTGAGTGTCTTGCTGCCGCTTTCCACCGGCACCACGGTGGCACCAAGGAGCTTCATGCGGTAGACGTTGGGGCTTTGGCGCTTGACGTCTTCGCTACCCATGTAGACCACGCACTCCAGGCCGTAGCGGGCGCAGATGGTGGCGGTGGCTACGCCGTGCTGCCCGGCACCGGTTTCGGCAATGACGCGCGGCTTGCCCATGCGCTTGGCCAGCATGGCCTGGCCGATCACGTTGTTGATCTTGTGGGCGCCGGTGTGGTTGAGGTCTTCGCGTTTCAGGAAGATTTGCGCTCCGCCCACCTCGCGACTCATGCGCTCGGCATGGTACACAGGGGAGGGGCGACCCACAAAGTGCGCTAGCTCCTTGCGGAATTCGGCCAGAAAGGCCGGATCGTGCTGGTATTTCGCGTAAGCCGCTTTCAGCTCATTGATGGCGTGGGTGAGGGTTTCGGAAACGAAGCTGCCGCCGTACTTGCCAAAGTGGCCGTCGGGGCTGGGTTGCTGGTAATCGGTCATGGTGGGGCTCCTGGTTGCGCCATGCGACCGGGCTGTGCCCCTTTCGTCGACCGTTGGGGTCAATGTGAGGGTTAGGCGTCGGCGGAACGCACGGCGGCGACAAACTGGAAAATTTTGGCAGGATCTTTGATGCCCTTGATGGGCTTTCCGTCGGCGTCCAGCGCTTCCACGCCGGAGCTGACGTCTACGGCCAGCGTCCTACAGCGCGGCCGTACGCAGGCGATTCCTTCGCCCACATTTGCAGGTGTGAGTCCACCACTCAAGACGAGGTGAGCGTCGACGTTTGGAGGAAGCAGTGACCAATTGAATACCTTGCCGGACCCGCCAAAGCCGTCGACATGGGCGTCGAGCAGGATGGCACGGGCTGTTGAATAGTCTTTGGCGAATTGTACGAGGTCGAAGCGGGGAGCGGATTCATCGAGTGGAATGCGCGCGGCCTTGATGTAGGTGTACAACCCGGAATCGGTAGCGTAGCCACAGGCTTGTGGGGACTCGTCGCCATGGAACTGCATCATGGCACCACCCACCAAGGCGCGTGCCGCTGCAATGGTGGCAGGCAGTTCGTTCACGAACAGCAGCACGGGTGTGATGAATGCGGGCAACCTGCGGGCCAATTCCGATGCACGATGGGGCGTGACATAGCGCGGGCTCTTGGGATACATCACGAACCCGATGGCATCCACACCCGCTTCGATGCAGGCATCCACGTCCTCTTCGCGGGTCAGGCCGCAGACCTTGATGCGTGTCCGTGAGTTTGAAGTCATGGAAGCCAATCATACGCAGGTACATGCTCGGGCATGCCCCACTTGGCGTCATAGCGCGGTCCCAGGAAGTACAGGCCGTCCGGCGAAAACGTGGGCGCGGCTGCGCGGCGGTCGCGTGCGGCCAATACCTCGGCCATCCACTGTGGGGGGCGCTTGCCCTGCCCAATGGTGACGAGGCAGCCCATGATGTTGCGGATCATGTGGTGCAGGAAGGCATTGGCCTCGAACTCGAGCCGCCAGTACGCGCCGCGCTGGTGGATCTGGATGTCCATCAGCGTCTTGATGGGGCTGATGGCCTGGCACTCGGCGGCGCGAAACGAGGTGAAGTCGTGCTCGCCCAGCAGCATCTGGGCCGCTTCCTGCATGGCTTCACCGTTGAGTTTCTGAAAGGTCCAGCCCACACGGCCACCTTCGATGCTCGGTCGGATGGGTGACTCCAACAGCACATAGGCGTAACGGCGCGAGAGGGCGCTGGCGCGGCAATGAAACTCGGGCGTGGTGATCACGGCCCACTGCACGGCAATGTCCTTGGGCAGGTTGGCATTGGTCCCGCGGACCCAGGAATACTCGGTGCGATCCACATCGGTATCAAAGTGCACGACTTGCTGCAAAGCGTGTACACCCGCATCGGTGCGGCCCGCGCACAGGGTGCCAATGCGCTGATTGGCAAAGCGGCCCAGGGCCGCTTCCAGTTTGTCTTGAACCGTGTTGCCAAACGGCTGACTTTGCCAACCGCGGTAAGGTTGACCGTTGTAGCTAACGCCGAGTGCGACCCTCATGCCAGCCCCTGGCTTGCAGAACCACGGTGCACCGGCAGTCGAATCAGTTGAGCTTGGCGAGTGCGCGCTGAGCCTTGGCTCGCATTTCGCCAGTCGCTTCGGCCACCACTTCCTCGATCAACGCGCGGGCGCCGTCTTCGTCACCAATGGAGACAAATTCTTCCGCCAAGGCAAGCTTGGTTTCGAGCGGGTCTTCCGTGCTGGCGGGTGCAGCTGTGGGGGCTTCGGCATGGGCTGGTGTCGAGCTATCGAGGTCCAGCGAGAGCGAGCCGAGGTCAAATTCGAGCATGCCTTCGTTGGAAGCGGGCGTCGGCTGCGCTGCCGGTGCTTCTACTTCCATCGGCGCAGTTGCGCCAAAGCTGGCAGGCGCGCTGGGAGCATGGTCGTCCAGTGACAGAGACATGCCATCGTTCGAAGCGAGCGGTTCAGGATTCAGGGTCGGTATGGCCGCAGATGGCGGCATTTCCAAGGCTGGTGCCTCTACTTGGGGCTCGTCGGGCAGGCTCAAATCCATGTCCATATCGCCATTTCCGCCATCTAACGCCGGAAGTTTGGCGGTAGGTTCAGAGATGGGGCTGGTTGCTTCGGAAAGTGCCGCTTGGGCGCTGGAGGGGTTGGGATCGTCGAGCGAGAAATCGAGGTCCAGGTCCAGGTCCATGGCTCCCGCGGGTTCGGCCAGTTCGGCCTGCCCTGACTCGGGCATGGTGCTGCCAAAACTGGACGTGGCTGGGGGAACGTTCAGCGGTTGGGTCGCAACGGCTGCCGGAGCTCCGCCGGGCTGGTATAGCTTGTTGGTGGGATCAATGCCCATGCCCATTTCGCAAATACGGTTCCAGTCAGGACCATTGGCGCCAGTGAGCGGATAGGCCTGCGTTGCCACGGCCTCGTAATTCTTGGTATCGCGGCGCTTGGCGTAGATTTCCAGCAGCTTGGTGTACACCGCCAGACGTGACGGGTTGACACGCAGGGCCTCACGCAGGATTTCTTCCGCCTGGACGTCACGGCCATAAGCCAGGTAGACGTCGGCTTCAGCGACTGGGTCCACATCGTCTGCCGCGTCGAGTTGGCTGGCCGAGTACACCATGGAGGAGCCTGAGACACCGCTTTCGTTGGCAGTATCCACGCGCTGGCCGCCGCTGGCACCAAAGAAGGAATCGGGCTGCAGGCGGCTTTCGAGGAACGAGCTGTCCATGTGCGACTGGCCCTGCTTGCGTTGGCGGATGCGCCAAGCGGCAAAACCGCCCAGCGCCAACAGCAGACCACCGCCCAGGTAGGGCAGCCAGGGGTTGTCCAACAGGTCATCGAGCAATCCAGGTGGCTCAATGGGCTCTGCGGGAGCAGGCATGACGGGCGCCTTGGGTTTCGCGGCTACGGGCGTACTTGGCGCAGGCGTAGGCGTTGCGGTGGGAGCCGATGCAGGTGCGGACGCGGCAGCCGAAGCAGGCGCCGAAGCCGTAGGTGCCGCCACTGGTGCAGAAACTGGCTTGGCCGGTGTGGATGCCGGGGCCGACGCAGCCGCTGGGGCAGCGGTAATTGTGGGCGCCGATGCGGCTGGCTTGGTAACGGATGGTGCAGAGACTACCGGTGCCGCAGGCGTGGTGGCTGCGCCGAGCTTCTTCAGATCGGAGATGTTCTTGTTGAGCTCTGCTGAGCGGGCTGCAGCTTCCTTGTCTGCACGCTCCTTGGCAATCTTGGCTTCGTCCGTTTTGGGTTTGACGCCGCCCTTGCTCAGCGTCAGCTTGTCAGGCGTTGGCGCAGCGGTCTTCTTGTCTTCGACCTTGGTGTCCACCGATCCGCTGGCCTTGCGAGTGGCTTCAGCTGGCGCTGCGGCGGGGGCGTGGCCTGCCAGGTTGCGCCGGAATTCGTTGAAATCCTTGCTTTGTGCCAGTACCGTCTGAGTGGCCTCTCCCGCGGAGATGGCCGATGCCTGCTCCTTACTGGGAATGTCCATCACCGAACCGGCACGGATGCGGTTGATGTTGTTGTTGATGAAGGAATCCGGGTTGCTGCGCAACAGGGCAACCAGCATCTGGTCGAGCGAAACGCCGTCTGGCTTGACGGCTGCGGCGATCTTGCCTGCCGTGTCGCCGGGCTTGACCGTGACTTGCTTGCTGCTATCGGCCTGCACAGCCGGCGCCGACATGCGAGCAGGGGCGCTGGGCGTGGCGGTCACCGCCGGTTTGGCTGGAGCGGGGACTGCTCGCGGGGCAGGCGCAGGCGTTGCTGCTGGCGCGGGAGCAATGGCGACAGGCGCTGCGGGTGCGCTGGTTGATGTACTGGCCGGTGTGCTGGTTGTGGATTGCGCAAGCGTGGGGGCTGCAGCGGCGGGCTTCTTGAGTGCCGGAGGATCAAACAGCATGGTGTAGTCGCGCAGGATGCGACCCGAGGACCAGCTGGCCTCCACAATCATGTCGACAAAGGGATCGGTGATGGCCTTGTCGCTGACCAGTTGGATATAGGGGCGCCCATCCGCACGACGCTGCAGGCTGGCCTTCAGGCTGGACATGGCTGCGTTGTATTCCAGGCCCGCAGCCGCAAAAGCCTCGGGGGACGCTACCCCCGCTTTCAGCGACGAGGCTTCCTCGGCGTTGATGTCCAAAACGTCGATCTCCGCACGCAGAGGCTCGCCCAGCGCTGACTGCACGGTGATACGACCCAGCGAAAGCGCCCAGGCGCTCGAAGCGGAAAGGCTAACGAGCGCGATGGCCGCAGCCGCGATGGCGGTCTTCTGCCAACGATGTGACTTTGCAATCAATTTATTTGCCTCCGGTGCAACTCGCGCGAGCGGCTGTTTTTCAGCCATTTTTGCGGCGCACAAACCCGATACTCAAAACGTAAAAAGTACCATAACATCAATGTCTTAGCCTGACAAGCTAAGAAAGCGCTTAACTTTGTAAGCGCGGTTTACGGTCTGGTATCGGCTTGGGTTTTGTTGTCTGACGACAACGACAAGGGCGCTTTGGTACAGCGCCCTCGCGTGCGATCAGGCGTCCAACAAGATGCGCAACATGCGGCGCAGCGGCTCGGCCGCACCCCATAGCAACTGGTCGCCAATGGTGAAGGCGCCCACGTACTCCGGCCCCATGGCCAGCTTGCGGACACGGCCCACGGGGATGGTCATGGTGCCGGTCACGGCCACCGGGGTCAGGTCCTTGATGGTGGCCTCGCGCGTGTTGGGTACGACCTTCACCCACTGGTTGTCGGCGGCAATCATGGCTTCGATGTCGGCCACGGGCACGTCCTTTTTCAGCTTGAAGGTCAGGGCCTGGCTGTGGCAGCGCATGGCGCCCACGCGCACGCAGAAGCCGTCTACTGGGATGGCGCTGGTGCCGAAGCCCTCGCCCATGCCGAGGATCTTGTTGGTCTCGGCCATGCCCTTCCACTCTTCCTTGGACTGGCCGTTGCCCAGGTCCTTGTCGATCCAGGGGATCAGCGAGCCGCCCAACGGTACGCCGAAGTTGGCAGTTTCGGCACCGGTGAGCGCACGCTGCTTGGCGATGACCTTGCGGTCGATTTCCAGGATGGCGCTCTTGGGGTCGTCGAGCAGGGCCTTCACTTCGGCGTTCAGGGTACCGTACTGGGTCAGCAGTTCGCGCATGTGCTGGGCACCACCGCCAGACGCAGCCTGGTAGGTCTGGGTGCTCATCCATTCCACCAGACCGGCCTTGTACAGGGCGCCCACGCCCATCAGCATGCAGCTCACGGTGCAGTTGCCGCCGATCCAGTTGTTGCCGCCTTTGGAGAGCGCGTTCTTGATGACCGGCATGTTGACCGGGTCGAGGATGATGACGGCGTTCTTGTCCATGCGCAGGGTGGAAGCCGCATCGATCCAGTGGCCGTTCCAGCCTGCGGCGCGCAGCTTGGGGAAGACTTCGGTGGTGTAGTCGCCACCTTGGCAGGAGATGATGATCTCGCAGCGCTTGAGGGCGTCGATGTTGTAGGCGTCCTGCAGCGTGGTTTCGTTCTTTGCTTGGGCGGGGGCCTTGCCGCCGGAGTTGCTGGTGGAGAAGAACAGGGGTTCGATCAGGTCGAAGTCCTTTTCCTGCACCATGCGATCCATCAATACCGAGCCGACCATGCCGCGCCAGCCGACCAATCCAACCAACTTGCTCATTTCAACGCCCTTTCAAGTAAAAAATCCGTACACAACACGGACCGTTTCTGCCCGGCTCGTCTGGCCGGGAGGCGCACGACGAACCGGAGCTGGATCAGCCCTTAATCGTCGTGGTTTTGGTGGTGCATGCGCGCGTGACCTTGGCTGCCACGGTGGCAGGCGTAATGGTCGAGAAGACGGGGCAAGCGGCAAACATGGGCGGATTGTACGCCAGTTTTCAAAATTTCTTGCCCCGCGCGGACTGAAATGCCCTACGGCAAAACGCGCAATCTACTGGACCCGGATCTCCACCTGGTCGTAGTGCCCCGCTTCGTCCATCACCGTGATGGTATGGCGACCGGGATCGGTAAAGCGATGCTGCACGGTGGTTTTTGCGTTGGCTCTGCCGATTGATTTGCCATCCACCAACCACACTAGATCCTGCTGGCCGCCGCGGGCTTCCAGGCGCAGCGCCGGAGCGGCACCACCGCCCGTGCCGGCCCGGCGGATGGTCTCATTGGCACTCAAGCTGACGATCTTGAGTCCTGCATCCGGCGCTGCGGCTTGTGCGCAGGACGCCGTCCACGCTGGCGGGATGGCGCGTGCGCGCGTGGCGGCATCCAGCCAGGGCTCTAGCGCGGCGGGCCAGCGGGCCATTTCCATGCTTTGCACGGGTTCGCTCGTGCATGCAGCGCGCACGCGCAGGCCGGTGCGCACATCCCGGAAATCGGTGTAACGCGCCGCACCCTGTCGCAAGCGGTCCGGAAACGTGGCGGGTGCTGCGCCTTGCAGTAGCCAGGCCGTGCGCTCCTGGTGGCACAGGGCGGCAGGTGCAGCGTCGGCGCGCAAACCCAGCGGCCAGCAGATGCGTGCCGATTGCACGCTGGGGGGTGGCGTGCGCGGTGCGGGGGCGGCGCTATCGATGGCGGCGAACACATCCACCAGCATGGGCGCGGCGATGTTGGCGCCAAAAAAGCCGGGGTTGGGTGTGCCGTCCGGTCGGCCCACCCAGACACCCACGGTGTAGTGGTCGCTGACGCCCACAGCCCAGGCGTCGCGAAAACCAAAGCTGGTGCCGGTCTTCCACATGATGCCCCGGCGTGTGCCTACGCCACCTTCGACCTGGCGCGCGACGGGGCCCCCGGATTCCAGCACGTCGCGGATGATGAAGGCGGCCCCCTCGCTGAGCATGCGGGTTTCCTCCAGGGCATCCATGTCGGTGTAGCGCGGTTTTCCGGAAACACCACCCCGCGCAAAGGCGGTGTACGCCCCCACCATGCTTTCCAAATTCACGGCCACGCCGCCCAGAATCACCGATAAATTGGGCTCCGCCCCGCGAGGCAGTTCCAGTTTGAGCCCGCCGCGGCGCAGCAGTGACACAAAGCGCTGCGGCCCCAAGCGTTCGAGCACCTCCACTGCAGGCACGTTCAGCGACTTCTGCAGCGCCTCGGTCACACCCACCGGCCCGGAAAAGCTGGCCTGAAAGTTTCCCGGCTGGTAGCCACCAAAGGACTGTGGGACGTCCGACAGCAGTGATTCGGAGTGGATCAGGCCCTCATCCAGCGCCAGCCCGTACAAGAAAGGCTTCAGGGCCGAACCCGGCGAGCGCTTGCCCTGCACCATGTCCACATGGGCAAAGCGCTCGTTGTCGGAGAAGTCGGCGGATCCGGCGTAGGCGCGTACTGCCAGGCTGCGGTTGTCCACCACCAAGGTGGCCATGGATACGCGCTCTGGCAAGACACCTAGGCGCGCAGCCAGCAGCTGCTCAACGCTGGACTGGATGCCGACGTCCAGCGTGGTATCGACTCGCGTGGCCTGGGGGTGTAGCTTGCGCACGCGCTCCGCAAACAAGGGCGCCAGCAACGGCTCGCGCACGGACTGTGCAACCACGGGTTCTTGCTTGGCATCGCGTACGGTGTCAATTCCCCAACTTCCCAGCAGGCGGTCGAGCACCTTGTCGCGGGCATCGCGGGCGCGCTGGGGGTAGCGGTCGGGTCGCAAGCGCGAAGGCGACTGCGGCAATACCGCCAGCAGTGCGGCCTCGGCGTGCGACAGCGCGGTGGACGGCTTGCCCAGGTAGGCACGGCTGGCGGCTTCGACGCCCTGCAGTACACCACCCATGGGTGCGTAGGTGAGGTAGAGCTCCAGGATTTCCTGCTTGGACAGGCGCATTTCCAACTGCACAGCACGTGCCATCTGGCGCAGCTTGCCCTTAAGCGTGTGCGGCGTGGGCTCCAGCATGCGCGCCACCTGCATCGTGAGCGTGGAGCCGCCTGACACCACATGGCCATGCCAAGCCCATTGCGCTGCTGCGCGCAGCAGCGCGACCGGATTGACACCAGGATGCCAGTAGAACCAACGGTCCTCGTACGCCAGCACCGCATCCACATAGCGCGGCGAGACCTCATCCACACGCACCGGGTTGCGCCAGATGTGCGCCGCGTCAGGAAAGGCACGCAGCGGCGTACCATCGCGGGCGAGCACGACCTGGGCGTGCGCGACGGTTCCGTCAGCGTGTGCGCGCGGTAGTGGGGGTGGCCACCGCAGGTCGGCGAGCAGCGCCACCGCCAGGACAGCCGCGAGGGGCCATCGCCAACGGCGACTGCGGATGGTGAACTCCTCTATTTGCCATCCCCCACCGTCACCGTCTCACCACCCCCCGCCAGTCCATACACCATGGGCTGGTACATGTCTTCGGCATAGGTGGGCGGGATCACGAACTTGCCGGGGGTGACGACACGCACGCGGTAGAAGAAATTCATGTCGCCTTCCAGGCGGGCGGCCACCACGAAGCGGTCGTCACGGAACTCCATGTGCTTGATGTGGGCTCCTTGCATGGCCGCGCGCATATCCACCTTGGCAATCTCGACGGTGGATTGTTCGCCCTGCACGATGTTGGTGTTCTCGATTTCCAGCCCGGCGGGGACATAGTCCACCACCAGGCCGTTGGTGTAGCGGCCCCAGGTCTTGACGTTTAGGCGCACGATCAGGGTTTCGCCCACTTTCAGCGCGCGATCGCCAACAGGCTTGCCGTCGGCGGTGTACCACTCGCGCTTGAGGTCGAAGGCCTCGCGCCGTGCGGCAGGCATCTTGCTGGGGTTGCCGGTGTAGTTCAGCTCCACAAACAAGCGCTCCTTGTGCGTGTTCTTGATGCGCACGCCGCTGCTGAGCTCACCCGCCGCCAAAGGCACGTAGGCGCTGCCCTTGGTGGCCAGGGTCTGGCCCTTGCCCGCTACGTTCAGGTCGGCTGTCCAGTCTCCAGTCTGCTGGTTGGCAAAACTGCGTCCCAGCAGGAACAGGGACAGTTTTTCCTGGGTGCTGATGTAGCGGTACTTGTCCACCTCACCGGCTACCACGCTGACGAGGTTCTCCATGCCTTCGGGGTTCAAGCCATGCTTTTGCAGCAGCACATACATCTGCGCACTGTCGCGCAAGGTGCTGCCGTAGTCGCCCCACCAGTAGTTGTTCAGGCGCGGCTTTTTGACGCCAGCCTCAATGGCGGCCTTGGCGCGGGGTTCGTCGCCCATGAGCTTGAGCGCCAGGCCCAGGTGCACCAGGCCCAGGCCGGAGTGGGCTTGCTCGCTGGCCTCGGCCAGGGTGCGCAGGGTGGCCAACGGGGCCTTGCCCTGGCGTGCCAGCACGTAGGCACCATAGGCCAGCACGCCAAAGCGGCCCGAACCGGCGTAGCGCCAGTCGTTCCAGACGCTGTTCTCATTCCATTGCACAGGGCCACGCGGCAAGCCAGCCACGCCTTGCTGCAGTCCGCTGAGCAGGAAGTCCACCGCCTTTTTTTCCATGTCGGGCGGCACGGTGAAACCTTGCTCGCGGGTATCGAGCAGGAAGTTCGTGACGTACGCCGACAACCAGTACTGGTATTCGTTGACGTTGCCCCACAGGCTGAAGCCCCCGTTGGGCGCCTGCATGCCGCCGAGGCGGGCGATCGCCTTGTCGAGCATGTCCGCGCGCTCGGCAGCGGTGTAGGCCTTCAGCCCAAACTGCTTGGCCGCCGCGTCGTCAATGAAGACGTGCGGGTAGGCGGTGCTGGTGGTCTGTTCGGCGCAACCGTAGGGGTAGGTCAGCAGTCCGTGCACGGCACCGCGCACGTCGATGGGAGCCTTGTCCGATACGCTGAGCGTGGCGTTCACACTCTGGCGCAGGAAGCCGCCCAACTCGGCGTCTTTCACTTCCAGCGTGTCGCCGGGATTGATGGTGAAGCGCTTGAGCACACTCTGGCGCGGCGTGGGGGCCTGTACCTGCAACGGGAAGGTGCGGTCCAGTTTCATGAGCGGGCTTTCGATGTGCACCTGCACTTCGGTCAGACCCATGGCCGTACCAGCTTCCAGCGGGATGCGCAGGATGCGCTTTTGCTGGTCTTTCAGGCTCACGGTTTGCTCCGAGCCTTTGATGACCAACCCGTCGGCATTGGCGACCTTGATTTTGACTTCCTGCTCGGCGCCGGCCAGGTTGTGCACGTCCAGTGCCAGCATCGCCGAATCGCCCACTGACAGGAAGCGCGGTGTGGCCAATTCCACCACCAGGGGCGCAGCCACGGTGACTTCGGCCTCCTGCATACCAAAGCGCTCGCCGGAAGCGGCCACGGCCATGATGCGTAGGCTGCCGTTGAAGTCGGGCACGGGCAGGCTCACTTCGGCTTCGCCGTTGGCGTCCAGCGCAACCGGGCCGCTGAACAGATCGACCAGGCGCACCTTCTTTGGCAGGCTCTTGCTCGGCTTGGGTGCGGCGTCACCACCCCACTTGAGTTTGCCTTTTTGCCCGGCCATGCTCTCAATGACGCGGCCATACACGTCGTACAGGTCGTGCCCGTAGCGCAGTTTGCCGAAGTAGAAGCCGTGCGGGTCGGGCGTCTTGAAGCTGGTGATGTTCAGGATGCCCACGTCCACCGCCGACAGGGTGACCAAGGCGCTTTGGCCCTTGGCCTCGGGCACCTTCACCTTGACTTTAAGCGGCTGGTCCGGTGCCATCTTCTTGGGTGCAGTCAGCGCCACGTTGAGCTTGCGATCCCCGCGCTCCAGCGGTAGGTGCGCCAGACCCAGCGCCCGTGCCGGGGTGATGCCAGCACCGCCCTTTTCACCGGCACTGCCCGGACGCAGCACCATGGCGGTGACGTAGAGGTCGTGGCGTTTCCATGCTTTGTCCAGCGGGATGTCGATGGTGGTGCCATCGGCACCCACGCTCAGGCGGCGCGACCACAGCAACTTGTCCCCCTCCACCGTGACCAGGGCTTCACCGGCGTGGGGTGGGGTGAGGGTGAGCTTGGCGGTGTCACCGTCGGCGTAGGCAGGTTTGTCCAGCTTCAAGGCGACGCGGTCGGGACGTACGCCCTGCGTTTCATCGTCTTTGGCGGACCATCCGGCATAAAAACGGAATTTGGTGGTGAGCTTGGTTT
This sequence comes from Rhodoferax sp., assembly GCA_046348185.1. GTDB lineage: Bacteria > Pseudomonadota > Gammaproteobacteria > Burkholderiales > Burkholderiaceae_C > Allorhodoferax. The sequence continues at coordinate 372,518 of JAXMER010000015.1, forward strand.
CGGGGTGCAGAACTTCCACGCGGTAGCGCCCGTACTTGACCGGCACCACGAGCTTGCCGCGCGCACCGGCTGGTACCGATACCTGCGTGGTGGCTACCAGCTCGTCGGTTTCGGTGTAGCCCGAATGCCAGCCGCGCTGGTCGTCAAAGCGCCAGTACCAGTTGCGGTTCTCGCGGAAGATGCGCACGGGTAGCGCCGTACCGGCGCGCAAGGCACCGGTGGAATCGGCAATGGCCACCTCGAAGTCGGCGTTCGATCCTTCGCGGGCGTAGGCACCTACGAAGAGCGGGCGCAAACCCACCAGCACGGGGGCAGGCCAGTAGGTGCGTTCGATGCTGCGCACCACCGGGCGGCCACCGCTTTCCAGCAGGCTGAGTGTTGCACGCACGGTAAACGGCGAGCGACGCTTTTGCACCGGGCTCAGGTCCACGTTCACGCTGGCCTTGCCTTCATCGTCAAGGGCCGATTCCTCCAGTTCGTTGCGCGAGCGCACGGTGTCTTCGTCGGCATCGCCAAACACAAAACCAGGCAGCTTCTTTTCCAGCGGATTCTTGACGCGCTCGGTGTTGACCACGCCCAGCAACTTGTTGCCTGCTGCGGGTGCGCCGTACAGGTAGGCGCCACTGACGGCAATGGACCATCCGGCTTCGGGGCTGAGCTGCTCGGCTTTGCTGGAGAGGTCGAGCTTCATGCGTTCGGGCAGGAACTCTTCCACACCGATGCGCATGACGGTGCTCGCCAGCTTGGCGGCGGGGTCGGCGCGCAATTCCAGGTTCCAGAAACCCGTAGCGGCATCGGGCGGCAGCTCGATGGGGCGGCGGTAGTACCCGGCGAACTTGTCTTCAGGGGTCCAGGTGGCGGTCCATTGCGCCTTGCCGTCGGGGCGGCGCAGGATGGCTTGCACAGGCTGAGGTGGCACCGGGCGACCATCGGCATCGCGGGCCAGCACCGACACGTCAAACTTCTCGCCGGGGCGGTACAGGTTGCGCCCGGAGTAGGCAAACAGGCGTACCGGGCTTGAGGTCATGCCGCCAATGTCGAACTCGGCCAGGTCCAGCGCGGGTTCTTTCAGGGCGATGAGCGAAAGCTGCTCGCCTTTTTTCGCCACCAGTACACGGGCTTCCTTGGGGCGCTCGGCAAAGGACGCGCGGCCATCGCCGTCGGTCTCTGCGCGGCCCAGGATCTTGCCGTCCGCACCCAGCCAGGACACCTCCACGCCCGAGACGCCCTTGCCGTTGGCAAGTGAACTCACAAACGCATCGGCCCCTTTGCCTGCGTACTGGCGCACGTGCAGCCCTAGGTCGCTGACGTAGAAGTAGGTGGTCTGGTATTCACCGCGGAAGCGGTTGGGCTGGGACATGACGGCGATGTAGACGCCGGGCTCCTTGAGTGCGGGGTTGTTTTCAACCGGAATGAAGGTGACGCTGCGTTTATCCGGTTTTTGTTCGGTGACAAAGCGTCCGACAAAGGCGCTCTCGGTCATGTTGTGGAAGTTGTCCAGCGTCCAGGTGTTGACCGCACCTTGCAGGCGGGTGCCGCGGTCGTACCAGTAGCCGTTGTCCTCGTCATCGTCCTCGCCCGGCTGGCGGATCTTGGGCGCACCGGCAATCACCTTCTCCAGGAACTCGGGCAACTTGTCGGTCTTGACCTTGAGGAACTGGATGTCCACCTCCGGTACGTTCACCGTAGTGACCGGCAGGCCGCCATTTTGTGCCGCGGGCAGCACCATGCCCTTGCTGGCGAAGTAGAAGGACGGTGCCACGGCGGCAGTCTGGATGGAAAAGCGTTGCTCCTCGCCGGTCAGTTTGGCGCCGGTTCTGGCCACCAGGCCGGGGAGCACGCGCACCACGTAACGGGCGCTGGGCTTGATGTGGGGGAAGAACAGCAAACGCGGGTTTTCTCCCACCACCCAGGCGCCGGATACAGGCTGGCCTGCGTCGAGCTGCGTGTCCTCTGGCTTGCGGCTCACCCCGGTACCCAGCTTTGCGTTGGAGTTGGGGTTGTAGTCTTCGTCGCCTTCCTCGTCGTCTTCGGTGTGGCTGCGACGCTGGGGCTGCCCCGGCAGGGGGGGGACTTCCAGCACCTGCAGGAAGGGTCCGTTGTCGGCCTTGGCGTCCAGTGGCAGGCTGAACGAAAGCGCCAGCGCGGGTGAACCGTCGAGCTCCCGGTGTGCAGCGTCCACCACTTCAAAGGCGACTCCGCTGGTGTCGGGCTCTGCAGTAGCGTTGGATGAGCGGGATGTGAACCACCACCCCAGGGCCGCAGCCCCCACCAAGGCCAGAACCACCACCGCCACCAGGGCGACCCCCCGGTTCTGGCGCCGAGTTGAAAACCACCGAATTCCCCGCATTGCAGACTCCCGTGTGTCAGATCGTGGCGGGCATTGTAGGGCGCACCCGTGACACCGCGCGGCTACTGGTGCCGGTCGTGGTTACCGGACGTAACGATGGCGCCAGCTAAGCAAAGTGCTATGGAAAATATAGCTAAATCATTAGTTTTTACGAGGGCTAATGGTGCTTTTATTTCAGCAAGTCCTTCGCCCCGTCCAGACCGGCCTGCGCGCAAGTTTCATCCTGGTCTTCGCTGGCACCGCTGACGCCGATCGCACCTAGCAGCTTGCCATCGGCCATGCGGATGGGAAGCCCCCCGGCCACCAGCATCAGGCCTGGCGTGTGCTCCAGCCCCTGTGCGCCCTTGGCGGCTTCGCGCACCTGGCGCGTGGGGAAGGGCAGGCCCACGGAGGTCTGGGCCTTGAGCTGCGCGATCTTGGCGGTAGCCAGGAAGGCGTTGTCCATGCTGGTGAAATGCTTGAGATTGCCGCCTTCGTCCACGATGGCGATGTTCAGGTTCCAGCCTTCCTTGCGGGCGCGGTCTTCGCAGCCCTGGGCGATCTTCTTGGCCGTGGCCAGGCTCAGGCTGGGTTTGAGCGTTTGCGCTTGTAGCGTGGCGGTGGCACTTCCAAGCGCCAGCGCGGCGATGGCAAGAGTGAAACAGTTCAGTCGGGATTGTGTAGACATGGTGGATGCTCCTTATTTTTTTATGCTGATGACTTGCGGTTGTGTCACGGCCTTGAGTCCGTCAATGCCAAACTCCACGCCCCAACCTGAGCCCTTGACGCCGCCAAACGGCACCATGGGGTGGACGGCGCCGTGCTGGTTGATCCACACCGTGCCGGCCTGGATGCGGCTGGCCACGGCGCGCGCGGCTTCCATGTTGCCCGACCACACCGAGGCACCCAGGCCCACGTCCAGTCGGTTGGCGCGCGCTACGGCATCGTCCACATCGCGGTAGCGGATGATGGGCAGCACCGGACCAAACTGTTCCTGGTCCACCAGGGCTGCCCCGTCATCGATATTGGTCACCAGCGTAAGGGGATAGAACAAGCCAGGCCCCGGCAGTGGCTCACCCCCGCAGACGATGGTGGCCCCTTCGGCACGGGCCTGTTGCACCAGGGCGGCGACCTTGTCGTACTGCATGCGGTTCTGGATCGGGCCCATGGCCACACCGGGCTCCATGCCGTTGCCCATGGGCATGGCCAGGGCCAGGGCCTTGAGTTCGGCCACCACGGCGTCGTGCAGGGCATCGGGTACGTACAAGCGCTTGGCGCAGGCGCAGGTCTGGCCCATGTTCAGAAACGCGCCCCAGAACAGGCCCATGGCCATGGCCTTGGGGTCGGCGTCGGGCAGGACGATGGCGGCGTCATTGCCGCCGAGTTCCATGGTGGTGGGTGTGAGGTGCTTGGCAGCGGTGGCGGCAATGCGCGCGCCGGTGCTGCCCGAACCAGTGAACATGATCTTGTCCACGCCGGGGTGGTCCACCAGGGCTGCGCCCACGTCACCAGGGCCGCTCACGGTGTTGATGACGCCCGGTGGCAGTTCGGCGGCCAGCAGGCGCACCATTTCCAGCGTGCCGATGCTGGTGTGTTCCGACGGTTTGATGACCACCGTGTTGCCTGCGCGGATGGACGGAATGATCTGCCAGATGGCGATCAAGAGGGGCCAGTTCCATGGTGCGATGGCGGCAATCACGCCAAAGGGTTTGCGGTGCATCTCATCGCGCCGGGTGTCGTCTTCAAACACCACGTCGGCAGGCAGGTCCAGGCTGGCAGTGACCTGGGTCCAGGCTTGGCAACCAAAGATTTCAAAGCGTGCGCCGGGTACTTGGTCGGGGCCCACACCGCCCAGGGGCTTGCCCTGCTCGCGCGTGACCCAGGAGGCCAGTTCTTCGGAATGCTGACCGAGCACCTCGGCCAGTTTCAGCGTGAGGGCCTTGCGCTCGGCATCGGGGCGTGCGGCCCAGGCCGGTTGTGCTGCGCGTGCGGCGGCTACCGCCTGCGCCACGTCTTCCGCGGTGGAGTGCGGCACGCGGCCCAGCGCTTCGCCGGTGGCGGGGTTGGTGGACAGGAAATGGCGCTCGGAGTCGACGATCTTGTTATTGACGGTGTTGCAGTAGGTTTTCATGGGGGATCTCCGTGACGTGTGACAGGCAATTGCATGCGCCGTGGCGAGCCCACGGCGATCTGGCGGGCAGTATCTGTGCAGGTGCCAGACCCGGCATCGCGAACATTCGCATCGGGAAAACCCCCAGCACGCCCTGAGCCCAATGTCGCGCACACTGCGCGCATGAGTGCCGACATTCTTCACGTGCAACGCACGCTGCGCACGCGCCTGTTCGAGGGGCCACAGGCCATCCACTGGCGTCCGGGGCGCGAGCTGGTGGCGCACATGTTGCTGTACCTGGACGACGCCCCGGCCTGCTGGCGCATTGCCACCGAATGGGTGCGCGAGCAGCTCGACGCCGACCGGGTGGATGGCGGCTTTGGCGGCTTTGTCGGCGTGCAAGGGTTGGTGCAAGACTATGTGGTGCTGGCTGAGGTGCAGCGCGCAAGCCTGCCTTTGCCCAGCGTGCAGGGCCTGCGTTTCAATGCTGCCAGCCCCTGCCTGCGCAACGTGTGGCGTGAACCCGCCCTGTGTGCCTTGCCCGAAGTGAGCCAGGATCCCGGCTTCACCGACGACGAGCGGATCACCCTATTGGCTTTGGGCACGGCGGCCAAGCTGGCGCTACCCATTCGCGACGGGATGCAACCCGTTGGGTTGATGTGTGCCGACTGGCACCGCGAGGTACCGCGCTGGCGCGACGACCCCTGCCAACAAATCGCTGAACTGGCGCAACGGGCGCTGGGCCCGGTGTTGGCCGCGGTGGCGGCCTGCCAGCGCACATCTGGTGGCGTACAGACTGACCGCGCCATTCGTTGGGAGTCGCCTCAGCTGCTGATGCGCGCCGGGGCGATGCACCCGCCAGCCGGGGCGTTGGCCTGCCTGACAGCGGCGGAGCTCAAGGTCGCGCAACTGGTGGTGAATGGCCTGAGCTACAAGGAAGTGGCGCGGCAGTTGAAACGCTCACTCTCCACGGTGGACCACCAGCTGCGCAGCATTCGCGACAAGCTGGGTGTGCGCTCCACCGCGCGACTGGTGCATGTGCTCACCGAGCATTTGCCTGCGGCACACGATTACCCGGTGCAATAAAGGCGCGGGTCAGCGCGAATCGTCGCCTGGCCACTGGCGGTACTGCGGTGGGCGTTTCTCCAGAAAGGCGGTCATGCCTTCCTGTGCATCGGGTAAGGCCGCCGCTTGGGCCATGCGTGCGCTGGCCAGGGTATAGGCAGCACTCTGCGGCAGGTCGATCTGCTCGTAAAACGTCTGCTTGCCCAGTGCCTTGGAGAGCACACTTGCGCGGCTGGCACGTTCGATCAGTGCGCGCGTGGCACTGGCCAGCTGCGCTGCAGGCACCACCTGGTTGACCAGGCCCCAGTCGGCTGCCGTGGCGGCGTCGATGGGGTCGCCGGTGAAGGCCATTTCCAGGGCGCGCTTGCGCCCAATGTTGCGCGCCACGGCCACCAGCGGCGTGTGGCAGAACAACCCGGCCTTGCCGCCGGGCAATGCAAAGGCGGCGCAGTCTGCAGCTACTGCCAGGTCGCAGCTGGCCACCAGCTGGCAACCCGCTGCCGTGGCCAGGGCATGCACCTGGGCCACCACCGGCTGCGGGATGGCCTGCAGGGTCTGCATAAGACGGGTGCAGACGGCAAACAGGTGGTCCAGTGTGGCCGCATCGGCCCCGGCCATATCGGCAAAGTGGTGCCCGGCGCTGAACACCGGCCCCTGTGCCGCCAGGATCACACCCCGCGAACGGGACTGGCCCACCTGCAACAACGCATCGGTGAGGGCCTGCATCAGCGCCAGCGAAAGGGCATTGCGCTGCTCGGGATGGTTGAGCGTGAGGGTGGTGATGCCATCGGCGTGTTCGACCAGCAGGTGCGGAGTCGGGGTCATGATGGGTTCCGTGCGGTAGCGTTTGTCTAATGGGCCAGCATGGCGCGCAGGGCGCCGATGCGTCGGTTCAGCAGGGTCGGGCAGGCGCTGTCGATGGGGGGGATGTGTTGGTCCAGAAACGACTCGCTGGGCTCCAGTAGCGCCAGGTAAAGCTGCGCAAAGATGCGCCGCGCCTGGTGGCGCACTGCAAGCAAGGTGTCATCGTTGGCAAATGGCAGCTCGGGGTGGTTTTGCAGTAGGCGGCGGTATTCGTGAACGAGCTGCGTGCGCTGGGTGAAGGCGCGCTTTGCATCGCGCTGCAACGGGGTATCAGCAAGGATGTGGTACCGCTGCACAAACGCCTGCCATCCGCGCAGCAGGCGCTGGGCGCAGTGGCCGTCGGGGTGCAACGTCCGTGCGTCCGGTCGCACGGGCTCCTGGCTCTGGGCCACGTTCAGCAAGGTCCATACGTGGTTGCGGGCGTCATGCGCATCCAGCAACGGTTGCAGTTCCACCGTGGGTGCCATGCCATGCTGGGCGAACACGCCCGGTGCGATTTCGCCGAAACCACACCAGACCAGTTCGCGCGACAGGTTGCAACGGGTGCTGGCACGCAGCTGCGGCCCCAAAACCACAAAGCTCCAGCGGCCGGGTTCGTGCATCGCCGTGTTCAGCGAAAAAATTCGTTGCTCGCCCTGGGCGATGCGCCGCTGGCCCGTGGTGGAACTGCTATAGAAACTGCAGCGCCCCACGCGCTGGGCCTGCAGCCAGTCGCCTTGGCTCAGGCGCTGCACGCTGGTGCGCACATGCCGCGCAGAAAGCCCCAGCGTGCAGGCCAACGCAATCCATGTTCCCATGGGCAAGGGCGCCGGTCCGCGCGGAGCCAGTGCATCGCCATACAAGGTGAGCAGCAATGAGGGAGCCTTGAAACGGGTGGTAATCGGAGCAATGCCCGGCGCATCGTCGTGCGCGTGCGCCAGCAACGCGCCGCTACGACCCACGTGATACACAAGATTCGATGGCATGGGTCACATTATGGTACTACGATGCAAAATTTGGTCTAGGGGACAACGAGCATGCATTCGACTTCGTTTGGCACAGACAGCGCACCCGTTCCGCGCTGGCAGAGGTTGTTGACCACTGCACGCGTGCTCATGATCGGCATGGCCATGCTGCAAGCTGCGGCCAGCGCGCAGGGGCAAGGTGTGACCGACAGCGAGATCGTGATTGGCCAGTCGTGCCAGCTCACCGGGCCGTTGGCGGGTCTGTCCGCCGAGGTGCGCCAGGGTGCAAAGCTGGTATTCGACCAGGTCAATGCCAGTGGCGGCATTGCAGGGCGCAAGATTCGTCTGGTCACCCTGGATGATGCCTACGACCCCAAGCGCGCGGCGGCCAACACGCGCGAACTGATCGACGACAACAAGGTGCTGGCGCTGTTTCAGTATGCGGGCACGCCACCGGCCATGGCGGCCATTCCGATCGCCGAGGAAAAGCAGGTGCCCTTCATTGCCCCGTTTACCGGGAGCGATGCGCTGCGGCAGAAGTCGAATCGTTATGTGTTCAACATCAAGGCGAGCTATGGCGACGAATTGGCCGCCATGGTGCGGCAGCTGGCGGCCGTGGGGATCGAGCGCGTGGCTGTGGTGTATTTGAACAACGCCTTTGGCACGGGTGGGCTAGCCATGGTGGAAAAGGCGGCGGCCCCCACCGCGGTCAAGTTGCTGGCCAAGGAGCAGCTGGAGGTGGACGGATCGCACATGGACCAGGCTGTGGCGCGCGCAGCCGCAGTGCAGCCGCAGGCCATCATTGTGGTCAGTGCCGGCAAACCCAGTGTGGACTTTGTGGACGCCTACCTCAAAGCGGGGCACCGCTCCACCTTCTACATGCTGTCCGTCATCAGCAACACGCAACTGGTGCAGGTGCTGCAAGACCGTTCGCGTGGCATCGTCATCACCCAGGTTGTGCCACCGCCGTGGAGCCGGACTATCGGCGTAGCGCGCGAACTCCAGACCCAGGCCGCCAAGGCGGGCGTGCAAGAACTGACCTTTGCGCAGATGGAAGGGTTTCTGTCGGCCAAATTCCTGGTGGAAGGCCTGCGCCGTGCAGGCAAAGTGCCAACGCGCGAAAGCCTGGTGCAGGCGCTGGAGTCGCTGGGCAGGCACGACCTGGGCGGGTACCCCATCGAGCTGTCCAGTGCCCAGCACAACACGGGCAAGTATGTGGACCTGATGATCCTGGGGGCCGATGGGCACTTCAGGCGCTAAGAGCCGCTACACACAGTGACGGTGCTGCGGCACCTTGTTATCATCGCGCCCCGTCAGGTGCCGTTGCGTGATCCATCCGCTGGGGTGGGGCGCCACGGAGAATCGGGAAGACGGTGCAAATCCGTCGCGTGCCCAACGCTGTAAGGACGATGCCCCCCAACGTGTGCCACTGGCTGCCAAGCCGGGAAGGTGTGATCGGGGCAATTGACTCCAAGCCAGAAGACCGGCCTGATGCTTTCTTGGTACCGCAAGGCCGGGCAGTACCGTCACGATTCACGCACAGGGGACTGCCATGAATACTGCCTCGGCGCACGCCGAACACTCTGAACACGCCTTCACCCAGGAGGCCCGCGACGCCATCTACCACGCCATTTTTTCCCGCCGCGACGTGCGCGGGCAGTATCTGCCCACGCCGGTGAGCGACGCGGTGCTCAGCCGCATTCTCATGGCGGCGCACCATGCGCCCTCGGTGGGGTTCATGCAGCCGTGGAACTTCCTGGTGGTGCGCTCGCCCGCAACCAAGGCGCGCGTGCATGCCGCTTTTGCCAAGGCACACGCCGAAGCCGCCGAGATGTTTGAGGGCGACCGCCGCGAGGTCTACCGCACCCTCAAGCTCGAAGGCATCGTCGAAGCGCCCGTGGGCATCTGCATCACCTGCGACCGCAACCGCACCGGCCCGGTGGTGGTGGGGCGCACGCACATGAAGACCATGGACCTGTATTCCAGCGTCTGCGCGGTGCAAAACCTCTGGCTGGCCGCGCGCGCCGAGGGGCTGGGCGTGGGCTGGGTCAGCATCTTTCCCCAGGCCGAGCTGCAAGAGGCCCTGGGCATCCCCAAGGGCATCACGCCCATCGCCTACCTGTGCGTGGGCCATGTCAGCCACTTCTTCGACAAGCCCGAGTTGGAAACCGCCGGGTGGCTGCCGCGCCTGCCCATGCAGGAGCTGGTGTATTTCGACCAATGGGGCCAGCGCGACGACGACCAGCCGCTGATCGCGCAGTTGCAGCAGCACCAGGCAGCGCTGCAAGGCAACCCGCCCGCCCGCACCTTGGCCTGATTTCTTTTTTTATCCAACGAGACGTATATGAATACCGTACTTCCCACCCTGACCGACATTTCCAACCCCGCTGTTGAGGCGGCCCTGCAGCACAAGCTCGACAACAAGACCAAGCCCCTGGGTTCCTTGGGGCGCATTGAAGCGCTGGCGGCACGCATTGCCCTGGTGCTGGGCGACGAAAACCCCGTGCTGCGCGACCCGCAGATGGTGGTGTTTGCCGCTGACCACGGGCTGACCGCGCAAGGTGTGTCTGCCTTCCCCAGCGACGTAACCTGGCAGATGGTGGAGAACTTCCTCGCCGGTGGCGCGGCGGTGAGCGTGTTGGCGCGTCAACACGGCCTGGCGCTGACGGTGGTGGACTGCGGCGTGCAGCACGACTTTCTAGTCGGCCTGTCCGCTGGTAGCACGCGAGCTGGCCTGCAAGTTCGCAAGGCCGCCTGGGGCGCCGCCGACTCTACCCAGGGGCCGGCCATGACACGGGCCGAGTGCGAAGCGGCGCTGCACCACGGGGTACGCCTGGTGCAAGACTTGCCGGGCAATGCGCTGCTGTTGGGTGAGATGGGTATCGGCAACACCTCGGCCGCATCTCTGCTGCTGGCCAAGCTGGCCCGTCTGGACATCGCCCAGTGCACGGGGGCGGGCACGGGGCTGGATGGTGATGGCGTGCAGCGCAAAACCGAAGTGCTGCGCCGCGTGTTGGTGCGCCACGCCCAGGCCAAGACACCGCTGGAAGTCTTGGCGGCGGTAGGGGGCCTGGAGATTGCCACCATGGTCGGTGCGGTGCTGCAAGCCGCGCACGAGCGCCGCGTGGTGGTGGTGGACGGCTTCATTGCCACCAGCGCCGTTCTGGTGGCCCATGCCCTGCAGCCGCTGGTGTTGCAGCGTTGCGTGTTCGCCCACCGAAGCGGCGAGCGGGGCCACGAGTTCATGCTGCAGCAACTGGGCGTGCAGGCGCTGCTGGACCTGGGCCTGCGCCTGGGCGAAGGTTCGGGTGCCGCGCTGGCCTGGCCCCTGCTGCAATCGGCCTGCGCCGTACTGCGCGAGATGGCCAGCTTTGCGTCGGCGGGGGTGTCGGAGAAAACCGAACACCTGGCTGCAAGCGTTTGACGCCCACGCGGGTGGCCGAGCGATTTCTAGCGGTAAGGTGCTACACAAATAATAGCTGTATCGCTAGATTTTACGGGGGCTAACGGCCATTAACCTAGTGCCTTCACCACTGCATCCCCCATCTGCGCCGTGCCCACCTTGGTGGTGCCTTCGCTGTAGATGTCGGGCGTGCGCAGACCCTGGGCCAGAACTTTCTTCACGGCGGTCTCGATGCGGTCGGCAGCTTCGGCCTGATTCAGGCTGAAGCGCAGCATCATCGCGGCGGACAAGATGGTGGCCAGCGGGTTGGCCACGCCCTTGCCCGCAATGTCGGGTGCGCTGCCGTGGCTGGGCTCGTACAGGCCTTGGTTGTTGGCATTAAGACTGGCGCTGGGCAGCATGCCAATGGAGCCGGTGAGCATGGAGGCCTCATCACTGAGGATGTCGCCAAACATGTTGCCGGTGACGATCACGTCGAAGGCCTTGGGCGCCTTGACCAGTTGCATGGCGGCGTTGTCCACGTACATGTGCTGCAGTTCCACATCGGGGTACTGGGCATGCACCTCGGTGACCACGTCCTTCCAGAACTGGAAGGTCTCCAGCACGTTGGCCTTGTCCACGCTGGTCACCTTCTTGTTGCGCTTGCGGGCAGCCTGGAAGGCGACGTGGGCGATGCGCTCGATCTCGGGTTTGCTGTAGCGCATGGTGTCGTAGGCTTCCTCGGCACCGGGGAAGTGGCCGTCCACGGCCGTGCGGCGACCGCGCGGCTGCCCGAAGTAGATGTCGCCGGTCAGTTCGCGGATGATCAGGATGTCCAATCCGGCAATCAGTTCGGGCTTGAGGCTGGAAGCGCCGACCAACTGCTCGTAGCAGATGGCGGGGCGGAAGTTTGCAAACAGCCCCAGGTTCTTGCGCAGGCCCAGGATGGCCTGCTCGGGGCGCAGCGGGCGGTCGAGCTTGTCGTATTTCCAGTCGCCCACGGCGCCGAACAGCACGGCGTCGGCCTCCTTGGCGAGCTTGAGCGTGGATTCGGGTAGGGGGTGGCCGTGGGCCTCGAAGGCGGCGCCGCCGACCAGGGCCTGTTCCATCTCGAACTTCAGACCCAGGGTGTTGAGAACCTTGACCGCCTCGGCAACGATTTCGGTGCCGATGCCGTCACCGGGGAGAACTGCGATTTTCATAGTGATGCTATCTATTTTGGAGCTAACTAAGCAGTAAATACGGGGGCTAACCAGGGTTTTTGTGCGAGGCGTTGGGCTTCGAAGGTTTTGATCTTGTCGGCGTGGCGCAGCGTCAGACCAATGTCGTCCAAGCCGTTGAGCAGGCAGTATTTGCGGAAGGCCTGGACCTCAAACGGGATCTCTTCGCCCTGTGGGCGCACGATGACCTGGCGCTCCAGATCGATGGTGAGCTGGTAGCCGGGGAAGGCCTGCACTTCGTTGAACAGCTGGTCTACCGTCGTCTCGGGCAAAACGATGGGCAACAGGCCGTTCTTGAAGCAGTTGTTGAAGAAGATGTCGGCAAAGCTGGGCGCGATCACGGCGCGAAAGCCGTACTGGTCGATGGCCCAGGGTGCGTGCTCGCGGCTGGAGCCGCAGCCAAAGTTCTTGCGTGCCAGCAGGATGCTGGCGCCTTGGTAACGCGGCTGGTTGAGCACGAAGTCCGGGTTGGGCTTGCGTTCGCTCTGGGGCTGGCCGGGGCGGCCCACGTCCAGGTAGCGCCACTCGTCAAACAGGTTGGGGCCGAAACCGGTCTTGCGGATCGACTTGAGGAATTGCTTGGGGATGATGGCGTCCGTGTCCACGTTCTCGCGGTCCATGGGGGCCACCAGGCCCTGGTGTACAGAAAATTTTTGCATAGTCATCAGTTGGAGACAGAGCTTCGCTGCGCTACGGTCTGTCTCGCAAGGTATTTATTTCTTGGCTGCGCCTTCGATTTTTTCGCCCACCTTCTGGACGTCCTGGCCAAGGCCTTTGACGGTGTTGCAACCGGCTAGCAGCATGGCTGTGGATAGCAGAACCAAGGTGATCAGGTGTTTCATGGTGAGGGCTCCTTTTGGGGGATCAAACTTCAACTGAACTTGCGTACATCGACAAAATGGCCGTGGATGGCGGCCGCCGCCGCCATGGCCGGGCTGACGAGGTGGGTGCGGCCACCAGCGCCCTGGCGGCCTTCGAAGTTGCGGTTGCTGGTGGAAGCGCAGCGCTCGCCCGCATCCAGGCGGTCGGCGTTCATGGCCAGGCACATGGAGCAGCCGGGCTCGCGCCACTCAAAACCCGCAGCCTTGAAGACCTCGTGCAGGCCCTCGGCCTCGGCTTGTGCCTTGACCAGGCCGGAGCCGGGCACCACGAGTGCGAGTTTGATGTTCTTGGCGACCTTCTGGCCCAGGCGCTTGACCACGGCGGCGGCTTCGCGCATGTCTTCGATGCGGCTGTTGGTGCAGGAACCGATGAAGACCTTGTCCACAAACACATCGTTCAAGGGCTTGCCCGGCTCCAAGCCCATGTAGGTAAGCGCACGTTCCATGGCAGCACGTTTGTTGGCGTCCTTTTCCTTGTCAGGGTCCGGTACCTTGGCATCCACGCCCAGCACCATTTCGGGCGACGTGCCCCAGGTGACTTGGGGCTGGATTTGCGCGGCATCCAGTTCGACCACGGTGTCAAAGTGGGCGCCTGCGTCGGAGTGCAGGGTCTTCCAGTAGGCAACGGCCTGGTCCCACTCCACCGCAGCGGCGGCGGGATTGGCTGCGTTGTGTCCCGGAGCCATGGGGCGGCCCTTCACGTAGTCGATGGTCTTGTCGTCCACGGCGACCAAACCGGCGCGGGCGCCCGCTTCAATGGCCATGTTGCAGACCGTCATGCGGCCCTCCATGGACAGTGCGCGGATGGCAGCACCACCAAATTCAATGGTGTAGCCGGTGCCTCCTGCTGTCCCGATTCTTCCAATGATCGCTAGCACGATGTCCTTGGCGGTGACGCCGGGGGCCGCCTTGCCATCCACCCGGACCAGCATGTTCTTAGCCTTCTTGGCCAGCAGGGTCTGCGTGGCCATCACATGCTCAACCTCGCTGGTGCCGATGCCGTGCGCCAGCGCACCGAAGGCGCCGTGGGTGGAGGTGTGGCTGTCGCCGCAGACCACGGTCATGCCGGGCAGGGTGGCGCCGTTCTCAGGCCCGATTACGTGAACGATGCCCTGGCGCTTGGACAGGAAGGGGAAGAAGGCCGCAGCGCCGAATTCCTTGATGTTGGCGTCCAGCGTCGTGACCTGCTCCTTGCTGGTCGGGTCGGTGATGCCGTCATATCCCAGCTCCCAACCCGTGGTGGGCGTGTTGTGGTCGGCCGTGGCCACAATGGAGCTCACGCGCCAGACCTTGCGACCGGCCTCGCGCAGGCCTTCAAATGCTTGGGGGCTGGTGACCTCGTGCACCAAATGGCGGTCGATGTAGAGGATGGCGGTGCCGTCGTCCTCGGTGTGGACGACGTGTTCGTCCCAAAGCTTGTCGTAGAGTGTGCGTGCCATAGGTAAATGGGAAAGACGTTCCTTTTGGGCGTCGATTGTCGGTTGAAGTAGCAAGTTTGCAAACTTCTCGTTACTGGTACAAGAAGTAACTTTATCCTGGTATAAGTTACACCATGACTGAACCCAATCCCCGTGCCTTGTTGGGGGCCTTCATCCGCGCCCACCGCGAGCGTCTGCCGGTTCCGCCCAAGGCGACCGGTCGGCGGCGTACGCCCGGCTGGCGACGCGAAGAATTGGCCGATGCTGCCGGTGTGGGTGTGACCTGGATCACCTGGCTAGAGCAGGGGCGCGATGTGTCGGCGTCACCCCAAGCGCTGGCCCGGTTGGCGCAGGCACTGCAACTGAATGCCGCCGAGCGAGCATCGCTCTTCGACCTGGCTGGGCGGCGCGATCCGGTGGAGCCTGCGGAGCCCTTGAGCACGTTGCCAGCCCAGGTGCTGGCCCTGCCGGGGTTGATGCGCGTGCCAGCCTATGTGCTGGACCATGCCTGGACCGCACGCGCCTGGAACGCACCCGCCGCAGCTTTGTTTGTGGGCTGGCTTGATGCACCCCAAACCGAGAAAAACCTGCTGCGCTACGTGTTTCTAGAGCCCCGCGCGCAGACCTTGATTGCGGATTGGACGGAGCGATCCCGGCGCCTGGTGGCGGAGTTTCGTTCCGATTTCAGCCGCCGTCCGCGCGATGCAGGCATGGGGGCTGTGGTGGACGATTTGTTGGCACGCAGCCCGGCGTTTGTCGCGTTGTGGCGCCAGCAGACCGTGCTGGCGCGGGAAGGGGGTGAGCGTGCCTTTCACGTACCACGGCGCGGCCTTGCGCGTTTTGAGCAGAGCACCCTGATCGTCGCCGCGCACCCCGACGTCAAGCTGGTTTGCCTGGCTCCGCTGGCCTGAAACCAGGGCGCAAAAAAACCCGCCCGTGTTGCCACGCGGCGGGTTTTGGGGACGGGGATGCAGCGGCTTACTTGACGTTGCGCTTGACCGAACCGGTGAACAACTGGCGGGGACGGCCGATCTTGTACTCGGGGTCGCCAATCATTTCGTTCAGCTGGGCAATCCAGCCCACGGTGCGGGCCAGGGCAAAGATGCCAGTGAACAGGTTCACGGGGATGCCAATGGCGCGTTGCACGATGCCGGAGTAGAAGTCCACGTTCGGGTAGAGCTTGCGCTGCACGAAGTAGTCGTCTTCCAAGGCAATCTTTTCGAGCTGCTTGGCCAGCTTGAACAGCGGATCGTTTTCCAGGCCCAGCTCTTGCAGTACTTCATTGCAGGTCTCCTGCATGAGCTTGGCGCGGGGGTCGTAGTTCTTGTACACGCGGTGGCCAAAGCCCATCAGCTTGACGCCGGAGTTCTTGTCCTTGACCTTTTCCATGAACTCACCAACCTTGGCCACGCCGCCCATCTTCTGGATGTCTTCCAGCATGTTGAGGCAGGCTTCGTTGGCGCCGCCGTGGGCAGGACCCCACAGGCAGGCCACACCGGCGGCGATGGCCGCAAACGGGTTGGTGCCGGAGGAGCCGCATAGGCGCACGGTGGAGGTGGAGGCGTTTTGCTCGTGGTCGGCGTGCAAGATGAAGATGCGGTCCATCGCGCGTTCGATGACGGGGTTGACCTTGTAGTCTTCGCAGGGCGTGCCAAACATCATGCGCAGGAAGTTGCCGGCGTAGGACAGGTCGTTGCGGGGGTACATGTAGGGCTGGCCCACACCGTACTTGTAGGCCATGGCCACGAGCGTGGGCATCTTGGCGATCAGGCGGATGGCCGCGATCTTGCGGTGCTCGGGGTTGTTGATGTCGGTGCTGTCATGGTAGAAGGCCGACAAGGCGCCCACCAGACCGGTGAGCACGGCCATGGGGTGGGCATCGCGACGGAAGCCGCGCAGGAAGAACTGCATCTGCTCATTGACCATGGTGTGGTTGATCACGGTCTTGTGGAAGGCGTTGCGCTCGGTTTCGTTGGGCAGTTCGCCATTGAGCAGCAGGTAGCAGGTGTCGAGGTAGTCGCAGTTGGTGGCCAATTGCTCGATGGGGTAGCCGCGGTACAGCAACTCGCCCTTGTCGCCATCGATGTACGTGATCGCCGACTGGCACGACGCGGTGGACAGGAATCCGGGGTCGTACGTGAACATGCCGGTCTGGGCGTACAGCTTGCGGATGTCGATCACGTCCGGACCGATGCTGCCCTGGTAAACGGGCATTTCCACGCTGGGGGCGCCGTTACTGAACGACAGGGTGGCTTTGTTGTCAGCTAGCTTCATTTTCGACCTTTCAAGGGGACTTTCTCAACATATTCAAAATTTCGTGCACGTCGGCGCGGTCCAGCGCAGGCTCCACCTGCTGCAAGGTCTTGCGTGCCAGATGCACATCCAACAAATCGTTGTCACTGAGTTGCATGAGCGCGCTCAGCGCCTGGCCTTGCCCTACCGTCAGGGATTCGCCAAAACGCCCAAAGAACCGCTCCACAAACAGATCGTTTTCCAGCAAGCCACGACGGCACCGCCAGCGCAGCTTGCTCAGGCTGCGTGCGTCTAGCGGGGCGTTGGTGTCATGCATGGTAGTCTGGGTATCAGATGGTGCGATGCACCAGCATTTCCTTGATCTTGCCGATGGCCTTGGTCGGGTTCAAACCCTTGGGGCACACATCCACGCAGTTCATGATGGAGTGGCAGCGGAACAGGCGATACGGATCTTCCAGGTTGTCCAGGCGTTCGCCTGTAGCCTGGTCGCGGCTGTCGGCCAGGAAGCGATAGGCTTGCAGCAGACCGGCCGGACCCACGAACTTGTCCGGGTTCCACCAGAAGCTCGGGCAGGAGGTGGAGCAGCTGGCGCACAGGATGCATTCGTACAGGCCATTGAGCTCTTCACGCTCTTCGGGCGACTGCAGGCGCTCCTTTTCGGGAACCGGTTCGTGGTTGATCAGGTAGGGTTTGATCGAGTGGTACTGCTTGAAGAACTGCGTCATGTCCACAATCAGATCGCGGATCACGGGCAGGCCCGGCAGCGGCTTGAGCACCACATGATCGGGCAGGGTGCGCATGTTGGTCAGGCAGGCCAGGCCGTTCTTGCCGTTGATGTTCATGGCGTCCGATCCGCACACGCCTTCACGGCACGAGCGGCGATAAGACAGGGTTGAGTCAACGGCCTTAAGCTTGATCAGGACGTCGAGCAGCATGCGTTCGGAACCGTCGAGTTCGACCTCGACCGTTTGCATGTAGGGCTTGGCGTCCTTGTCGGGATCGTAGCGGTAGATGGAGAATGTGCGTTTTGCCATTTTTCAGATTCCTTAATCGCGCGCGGGCTCGTCAGAAGGTACGGGGCTTGGGTGGTACCGTCTCGGCGGTAAGGGGCTTCATCCGCACGGGCTTGTAGGTCAGTGCGTTGCCTTCCTTGTGCCAGAGCGTGTGCTTCATCCACTCGGCGTCGTTGCGGCCCAGCGGGCAGGTGGGGTGCGTGACGTCGTGCTCATAGTCGCGCACCAGATGCGCGCCACGGCATTCCTTGCGGGCAGCGGCACTGGTCATGGTGGCTTGGGCAGCTTCCATGAGGTTGTCCACTTCCAGCGCCTCGATGCGCGCGGTGTTGAACACTTTGGAGTTGTCCTTCAAGCCGATCTTGCCGACACGTTCACGCAAAGCGTTGATCTTCTTGACGCCTTCATCCATGGTTTCCTGGCTTCGGAATACGCCAGCATGGGCTTGCATGATGGCTCGCATGTCGTTGGCCACATCCTGGGCGTACTCGCCGGTGGAATTGCTGTCCAGACGGGCCAGACGGGCTTGGGTGGCGTCGGCTGCGTTGGCGGGCAGCGGCTTGTGAACTGCGCCTGGCTTCACATTGGCGATGATGTGGTCGCCAGCGGCTTTGCCGAAGACCAGCAGGTCCAGCAGCGAATTGGTGCCCAGGCGGTTGGCGCCGTGTACTGATACGCAGGAGCACTCGCCCACGGCATAGAGGCCGTTGATCGGCTTGTCTTCACCGTTCACATGGGTGACCACCTGGCCATTGATGTTGGTGGGGATGCCACCCATCTGGTAGTGGATGGTGGGCACCACCGGAATGGGCTCGCGGGTGATGTCGACGTTGGCGAAGTTGTGGCCAATTTCCTCAACGGACGGCAGGCGCTTGCGGATGGTGTCTGCACCCAGGTGGTCGAGCTTCATGTGGATGTAATCCTTGTTCGGACCGCAGCCGCGGCCTTCCAGGATTTCCTGACCCATGCAGCGGGATACGAAGTCGCGCGGCGCCAGGTCCTTCAGGGTGGGCGCGTAGCGCTCCATGAAGCGTTCGCCATTGCTGTTGAGCAAGATAGCGCCCTCGCCACGGCAACCTTCGGTCAGCAGCACGCCAGCACCAGCCACGCCCGTGGGGTGGAACTGCCAGAACTCCATGTCTTGCAGCGCGATGCCCGCGCGGGCCGCCATGCCCAGGCCGTCGCCGGTGTTGATGAAGGCGTTGGTCGAGGATTGGAAGATGCGTCCGGCCCCACCGGTGGCCAGTAGCACGGTCTTGGCGTGCAGCACATGCAGGTCGCCCGTTTCCATTTCCAGGGCGGTGACGCCCACCACGTCGCCATCGGCGTCGCGGATCAGATCCAGCGCCATCCACTCCACGAAGAAGGACGTGCGCGCAGCGACGTTGGCCTGGTACAGCGTGTGCAGCATGGCGTGGCCGGTACGGTCGGCTGCAGCGCAGGCGCGCTGCACGGGCTTTTCGCCATAGTTGGCGGTGTGGCCGCCAAAGGGGCGCTGGTAGATGGTGCCGTCGGGGTTGCGGTCAAACGGCATGCCCATATGTTCCAGGTCGTACACCACCTTGGGTGCTTCGCGACACATGAATTCGATGGCATCCTGGTCGCCGAGCCAGTCAGAGCCCTTGACGGTGTCGTAGAAGTGAAACTCCCAGCTATCTTCGCTCATATTGCCCAGCGACGCCGAGACGCCGCCCTGAGCCGCCACGGTGTGGGAGCGGGTGGGGAATACCTTGGACAGGACTGCGACGTTCAGGCCCGCGCGGGCCAGTTGCAGGGATGCACGCATGCCGGAGCCACCGGCTCCGACGATGACGACATCAAATTTTCGGGTTGTAACGGAATTGGTCATGGGATCAGCCTCAATAGTTCTTCTTCATCACAGACGCCACAGGACCTGGATGGCCCAGCCTGCGCAGCCCACGAGCCAGACAATGGCAAAAACCTGCAGCGCCAGGCGCAGATAGAGTGGCTTGATGTAGTCCATGAAGATCTCGCGCATGCCAACCCAGGCGTGGTAGAGCAGGGCGATGATGACAGCGAACGTGAGCGTCTTCATCCACTGGGCGGCGAAGATGCCGGCCCACTTTTCGTAGCCGATGGGGCCTTTGGTCAGCAGCACCTGGGCCAGCACGACCACGGTGAACAAGGCCATCAGCAAGCCGGTGACGCGCTGCGCCAACCAGTCGCGCAGTCCGTAGTGAGCCCCTACAACGAGGCGCTTGGATCCGTAATTGACAGACATGGGAGTTTCCTGAGTGAAAGTTGAACGCGGTGCGATGCGGTATTAATACAGGCCGAACAGCTTAGCGCCCAACACGGCTGTCAGACCCAGGCTGAGCACCAGCACCACCTGTGCGGTGGCCTTGCCGGCCTCCTTGGAGGTGGTGTGGAAGATGTCCATGCGGATGTGACGCATACCTGCAAAAAAGTGGTGCAGGTAGGCCCAGATTAGCCCCAGCGTGACCAACTTGACCAGAATGCCCGGCACGAACCCAATGCCGGTCTGGAACGCGTGGGTGAAGCGCGCAAAGGAAATTTCGGAACTGAGCGAGGTGTCAAACATCCAGATGATGAACGGCATCAGCAGGAACATGAACAAACCGCTGGCGCGGTGTGCACCCGACACCAAGGCCGCCAGCGGCCAGCGGTAGGAAGGGAGGTCGGCGAATGCGTTGATATTGCGAAATTCGGGCCGCTTGGCTCGGGAGGGAGAACTCAGCTCGGACATGGTTGTTCTTTCTGAATGGGGTAACCAGGGCGTAACCGTTGGTAATTATTGCTGCAGCAGCCCAAAATTCTATTGCACTGCAACAGCCTGACGCTGGACTTGCATCAATAACGTTTCAATTTAACGCATTTCGATAATAGTGCGTGCTAGTTAGGTACAGCCCACGGCGTAACTCCATGGGGGTGTCGTTGTAAGTGGAGGCGATACGCTCCACGCTCAGCAGCGGCGTTTGCAGGGGAATCTGCAACAAAGCTGCTTGCTCGGCATCGGGCAGCACGGCGCGAATGCGTTCTTCGGCGCGCACCATGCGCACGCCGAACTCGGTTTCGAACAGGGCGTACATCGGACCGTCGTAATGGGTCAGTCGCTCGGCCGTCAAACCCTTGAACGGCGTGGCAGGTAGCCACAGGTCTTCCAGGATGGTGGGCACAGCTGAAAACGACAGCACGCGGCGCACCTGCAGCACGGCGTCACCGGTACGCAAGGCCAGCGCCCGTGCCACGTCCGCCGTGGCGCGGCTGCGTTTGCAGTCGATGATGCGGCGCTGCGCCGGCCCTTCGCTGTTGGGGTCGCCGTTGTCGGGAATCAGCTTGAGGAAACGGTACTGAACGTGGTGCTCAGCGTGGGTGGCGACAAACGTACCCTTGCCCTGGCGGCGCACCAGCAAATGCTCAGCCGCCAGTTCGTCAATGGCCTTGCGCACGGTGCCCTGGCTGACCTTGTAGCGGGCGGCGAGTTCCATTTCGGATGGAATCGCCGTGCTGGGTTTCCATTCGCCCGCTTGCAGACTTTGCAGAATCAGGGCCTTGATCTGCTGGTACAGCGGGCTGAAAGCTGGGGTGGGCGAGGAGGGCGAAGCGCCCGTGCCCAGGTCCACGGACGTTGCGCGATCGGGAGTGGGCGTGGTGGCCATGGTGGAGGGGAAAGTCAGCTTGGAGTCAGTTCACATTTTGGATGCAATCATATCTTATATAAGACATAAGACAAGTTGACTGCGGCGGAATTTAGGGGGTACACTTCAAACCCAGCGCGGGCACCGTTCCCGCACGGAGCCTGCGGCGCTCCACAGCCGTTTTTCCATCACTTCCTGGAGTCACCACCATGAGCAAGAAACCCGTACGTGTTGCCGTTACCGGCGCCGCAGGTCAAATCGGTTACGCCCTGTTGTTCCGCATCGCCTCGGGCGAAATGCTGGGCAAGGACCAACCCGTCATCCTGCAACTGCTTGAGATCCCCGACGAGAAGGCTCAAAACGCCCTCAAGGGCGTAATCATGGAATTGGAAGACTGCGCCTTCCCGCTGCTGGCCGGCATCGAAGCCCACAGCGACCCCATGACCGCCTTCAAGGATACCGACTACGCCTTGCTCGTGGGTGCCCGTCCCCGTGGCCCCGGCATGGAACGTGCCGACCTGCTGGCCGCCAACGCCCAGATCTTCACCGCACAGGGTAAGGCCCTGAACGCAGTCGCTTCGCGCAATGTGCGCGTGCTGGTGGTCGGCAACCCCGCCAACACCAATGCCTACATCGCCATGAAGTCGGCCCCCGATCTGCCGGCCAAGAACTTCACCGCCATGCTGCGTCTGGACCACAACCGCGCTGCTTCGCAAATCGCCACCAAGATCGGTTGCGCCGTGGGCGACATCGAGAAGCTGGCCGTGTGGGGCAACCACTCGCCCACCATGTACGCTGACTACCGTTTCGCCACCGTTAACGGTAAGTCCGTCAAGGACACCATCAATGACCACGATTGGAACGCCAACGTGTTCCTGCCCACCGTGGGTAAGCGTGGTGCCGCCATCATCGCCGCTCGTGGTCTGTCTTCCGCTGCTTCTGCCGCCAATGCCGCCATCGACCACATGCGCGACTGGGCCTTGGGCACCAATGGCAAGTGGGTCACCATGGGTATCCCGTCCAACGGCGAATACGGCATCCCCAAGGAAGTCATGTTCGGCTACCCTGTCACCTGCGCAGGTGGCGAGTACAAGATCGTTGAGGGCCTGCCGATCGACGCGTTCAGCCAAGAGTGCATCAACAAGACGCTGGCTGAGCTGGAAGGCGAGAAGGACGGCGTCAAGCACCTGCTGTAATCGACTGCAGTGAGCAACGCAGGGCCGCCCCAAGTTGCGAAGGCCCCCTCGGGGGGCAGCGCAGCGCACGCACTGACAAGCGTGGGGGCCAGCGTCCATCCGCGCGACGTTCTGCTTGGCGCACAGGGCGCAGCAGGCTTTTTGCCTGTCTGCGACCACTACAGCGGCGTCGAGGCGCGGATGGTTAAAAGCCTGCAGCTGCAGGCCGACATGACGCAAGAGTTCGGCACCTGCGTATTTGACGTGACACTGGATTGCGAGGATGGTGCGCCGGTCGGCGCCGAGGAAGACCAGGCAAAACTGGTGTCAGCCCTCGCAAATGCTGCCCATGTTGCTCCCCAATTGATAGCAAGCGACCTGCGCCGCCGAGTGGGGGTGCGCCTGCATGCGGTGGACCACCCGGCGTTTGAAGCCGATGCAGCCATTGTGGCGGGCACGGCAGCTGCTTCCCTGGCGTACCTCATGATCCCCAAGGTGGAATGCCGCGCCGACGTGGAGCGCGCCTGCGCCCATATCGATGCCGCCGCCCAGCAAGCCGGTTACGGCACACCCATCCCTGTGCAGGTGCTCATCGAGTCGCCCGCAGCCGTGCACCAGGCCTTTGACATTGCTTCTCACCCGCGCGTGGAGTCTGTGAGCTTTGGCTTGATGGATTTTGTGTCGGCCCATGGCGGCGCCATTCCCGCCCAGGCCATGGGCGTGCGTGGCGCGTCGGACGCTACCACGCTGGATCAGTTCCACCATCCCCTGGTCGTGCGTGCCAAGCTGGAAATCGCCAGCGCCTGCCATGCGCATGGCAAAGTGCCATCGCACTGCGTAGTCACCGAGTTCCGCGACCCGGCAGTACTGCAACAGGCGGCACGGCAGGCCGCACGGGCCTTGGGCTACACCCGCATGTGGAGCATCCACCCGGATCAGATTCGTCCGATCCTGCAGGCGTTTGCACCCGAACCCGCCGAGGTTGAACTCGCTGCCGACATCGTGACGCGGGCGCAGGCCCAGGCATGGGCTCCCATTTCGGTGGGTGGCAAGCTGCATGACCGCGCCAGCTACCGGTATTTCTGGCAGGTGCTCGAGCGCGCCCACCAAACTGGGTGTACGCTCCCGGCCCACGCGCAGGCCTATTTCCCTGCGCGGTTGCACTGAACGAGGAGACACGAACATGCAGACCAGGCCTAATGCATTGATGGGGTGGACGTTGCTGCTGGCGCTAGTTTCGACGGCGCACGCCGCGCCAAACCCGCCCACATCGGAGGTCAAGAAGCCCCTGCTATCCAGCAAATCCGCTGCGCCAGCCAAAGCGGCTGCGAGCAAAGCGCCCACGCGTAAGGCTGCCGCGCCGGAGCCGGTGCATGAAAGTGCGCCGCCCGAAGACACGCAACCCTTGTCTGCCGAGTTGCAGGAGGTGGCTAATCAGGTGTATGTGGGAACCATGTCGTGCGAGTTGGGTATCCATGTGGCGGTTGCGCCGGACACTGGCGTACCCGGTCGTTTTTTGCTGGAGTTGGGGCGCCAGCGTTTTCGTATGACGCCCGTGCTTACCAGCACGGGGGCGGTGCGGCTAGAAGACGTTCAGGCGGGAGCGTTCTGGCTGCAGCTGCCCAACAAATCCATGTTAATGAGTCAGAAATTGGGCAAGCGCCTTGCCGACGATTGCACCGGCACCGAACAGTCCGAGATTGCGCGCGCGCTGTCGCGCAGTCCGGTGCCAGGCATTCTGGAGGCGCGTGCGCCGACTCCAGCGCCCAGCGAAGCGGTTCGGGAAGAGCCAGCGGCGGTGGTGCTGGCCGAGCCTGCTGGGGTTACGCCCGAAACTACTATGAAATAGATAGCATCCTGTTCAGTTTTTACGGGGGCTACCTGCCTATTTGAGTGTTATTGAAGGAGAGAAAGATGTTGAAGTCGTACCGTGACCATGTGGCCGAGCGCGCTGCCTTGGGTATCCCGCCGCTGGCGCTGGATGCCAAGCAGGTCGAAGCGCTGATCGAGCTGATCAAGAACCCCCCCGCTGGCGAAGACGCGTTCCTGATGGACCTGCTGACCCACCGCGTGCCCCCGGGCGTGGACGATGCCGCCAAGGTCAAGGCCAGCTTCCTGGCCGCCGTGGCCCATGGCGACATCAAGGTGGGCCTGATCTCCAAGTCCAAGGCCACCGAGTTGCTGGGCACCATGGTCGGTGGCTACAACGTCCACCCCTTGATCGAGCTGCTAGACGACGCCGAAGTCGCCGCTGTAGCCGCCAATGCGCTGAAGAAAACGCTGCTGATGTTCGACTACTTCAACGACGTCGCGGCCAAGGCGAAGGCCGACAACGCCAAGGCCAAGGAAGTGATGCAGAGCTGGGCCGATGCCGAGTGGTTCACCAGCCGCCCCGAAGTCGAGAAGAAGATCACCGTGACCGTGTTCAAGGTGCCCGGCGAGACCAACACCGATGACCTGTCGCCCGCGCCCGACGCCTGGAGCCGCCCCGACATCCCCATGCACTACCTGGCGATGCTCAAGAACACCCGTCCCGATGCGGCCTTTAAGCCCGAGGAAGACGGCAAGCGCGGTCCGATGCAGTTCATCGAAGACCTGAAGAAGAAGGGCCACCTAGTCGCTTACGTCGGTGACGTGGTCGGTACTGGGTCTTCCCGCAAGTCCGCCACCAACTCCGTGATCTGGGCCACCGGCCAGGACATCCCCTTCGTGCCGAACAAGCGCTTCGGTGGTGTGACCCTGGGCGGCAAGATCGCCCCGATCTTCTTCAACACCCAGGAAGACTCCGGCTCCCTGCCGATCGAAGTGGATGTGACCAAGCTCGAAATGGGCGATGTGATCGACGTGCTGCCCTACGACGGCAAGATCCTGAAGAACGGCGAAACCGTGGCCGAGTTCGCGCTCAAGAGCCAGGTGCTGCTCGACGAAGTGCGTGCCGGCGGCCGCATCAACCTGATCATTGGCCGTAGCCTCACCGCCAAGGCCCGCGAGTTCCTGGGTCTGGCCGCTTCCACGGCCTTCCGCCTGCCCCAGGCGCCCAAGGACACCGGCAAGGGCTTCACCCTGGCGCAGAAGATGGTCGGCCGCGCCTGCGGTCTGCCCGAAGGTCAGGGTATCCGCCCCGGAACCTATTGCGAACCCCGCATGACCACCGTCGGCTCGCAGGACACCACCGGCCCGATGACCCGCGACGAGCTCAAAGACCTGGCTTGCCTGGGGTTCTCGGCCGACATGGTGATGCAGTCCTTCTGCCACACCGCCGCGTACCCCAAGCCCGTGGATGCCAAGATGCACCGCGAGCTGCCCGCCTTCATCGCCAACCGTGGCGGCGTCGCCCTGCGCCCCGGTGACGGCGTGATCCACAGCTGGCTGAACCGCCTGCTGCTGCCCGACACCGTGGGAACCGGCGGCGACAGCCACACCCGCTTCCCCATCGGCATTTCCTTCCCCGCAGGCTCCGGCCTGGTGGCCTTCGGTGCTGCCACCGGTGTGATGCCGCTGGACATGCCCGAGTCGGTGCTGGTGCGCTTCAAGGGCAAGATGCAACCCGGCGTCACCCTGCGTGACCTGGTGCATGCCATCCCACTGTATGCCATCAAGGCCGGTTTGCTGACCGTGGCCAAGCAGGGCAAGAAGAACGTGTTCTCCGGCCGCGTGCTGGAAATCGAAGGGCTGCCCGACCTGAAGGTGGAGCAGGCGTTCGAACTGTCTGATGCCGCTGCCGAGCGTTCCGCTGCCGCCTGCACGGTGCAGCTCAACCCCGAGCCGATCGCCGAGTACCTGCGCTCCAACATCGTTCTGATGAAGAACATGATTGCTGATGGCTACAAGGACGCCAAGACCCTGGCCCGCCGCATCGAGAAGGTCGAACAATGGTTGGCCAAGCCCAGCCTGCTCAAGGCCGACAAGGATGCCGAGTACGCTGCCGTGATCGAGATCGACATGAGCGAGATCGTCGAGCCCATCGTTTGCTGCCCGAACGATCCGGACGACGCCAAGTTCCTGTCCGAAGTGGCCGGCACCAAGATCGACGAAGCCTTCATCGGTTCGTGCATGACCAACATCGGCCACTTCCGTGCCGCTGCCACGGTGTTGGGCGGCGCGCGTGACATCCCGGTCAAGCTGTGGGTGGCACCGCCCACCAAGATGGATGCGGCCGAGTTGATGAAGGAAGGCCACTACGCCAACTTCGGCGCCGCCGGTGCCCGTACCGAAATGCCCGGCTGCTCGCTGTGCATGGGCAACCAGGCCCAGGTGCGTGAAGGCGCTACCGTCATCTCCACCAGCACCCGCAACTTCCCCAACCGCCTGGGCAAGAACACCAACGTGTTCCTGGGCTCGGCCGAGTTGGCTGCCGTGGCTTCCAAGCTGGGCAAGCTGCCCACCAAGGAAGAGTACCTGGCTGGCACCGGCGTGATCACTGCCAAGGCCGACCAGATCTACAAGTACATGAACTTCGACCAGATCGAAGAGTACGCCGAGACCGCCAAGACAGTGGCCTGAGTGGCGCGCTTCTTTGAACGAGAGACGGCCCTGCGGGGCCGTTTTGTTTTGTGACTGATAAGCGACGACTTTGTGCGTTGCGCCGAGCAGCTACGTGCGCGTCAACCTCAACACGTCGCTTTGGGGTGCAGGCTCGAAACGGGGTGGCTGCGCGAACTCAAGCCACTGCATCCCAATGCACAGCAGCCCGGGTCCGGGGCTTTCATTGACTCATTGCTTTGGTTTCCAGGTGCTCGCCTTGGCCTGGGTGGCTGCACGCTGCGCGAGGGTGAGACCAGCGGCAATTCGGTCACGATTCTTCGCTGCATCCGGATCGCTGTCTGGGTGTGAGCGCGCCGACTATTTGGCTGTCTGTATAGTTCTGCGGGTCAGCCGGAAGTTTCCGGCATCCTCCAAAGGCACACCGCAACCATGAACTCCCTTGGCAAAACCGGATCGGCCGCCACGATTACCGATGTGGCGCAGCGCTCGGGCGTTTCGATCAAGACGGTGTCCCGCGTCATCAACCAGGAACCGGGTGTTCACCCGGACACCCGCGACCAGGTACTCAAAGTGGTGGCCGAGTTGAAATACCGGCCCAAGTTGTCGGCCCGCAGCCTGGCCGGTGCCCGCTCGTTTTTGATCGGCTTGTTGTACTACGACCCCAGCGCGGCGTTTGTGGGCGATGTGCAGCAGGGGGCAACCCTGCGCTGCCGCGAGGCCGGTTACCACCTGGTGGTGGAATCGCTGCACAACGATGCGCCCGACCTTGCGCAGCAGGTGGCGCGCATGGTCAGCGCGTTGCAGCCCGACGGAATGATCTTGACGCCACCGCTGTGCGACAACCCGGCGGTGTTGAAGGCGCTGCGCGAAAACCACACCCCCTGTGTACTGATGTCACCCGCGCGCGATGTCAAGGGCATGGCCAGTGTGCGCATGGATGACACCAAGGCGTCCGAGGAAATCACCAACCTGCTGATCGGCTTGGGGCACGAACGCATCGCGTTCATCAAGGGACCGGCGGACCAGGTGGCTTCGGGGCGGCGTTACCAGGGCTACTTGCAGGCCATGAAGCTGCATGGCCTGGCGGTGGACCCCGAATGGGTGTGCGAGGGAGACTTCGTCTTTGCCTCCGGCCTGGAAGCGGCCCACAAGCTGTTGAGCCGCCGTGTGCGTCCGACCGCCGTGTTTGCGGGCAATGATGACATGGCGCTTGGTGTGCTGGTGGCGGCGCAGCGCCTGGGCCTGAACGTTCCGGGTGATGTGTCCATAGCCGGGTTTGACGATTCGCCTGCTGCCCGCCTGGTCTGGCCCGCCCTGACCACCGTGCGCCAACCCAAGACCGACATGGCACGCGTGGCCGTGGAAATGCTGGTGGCCGCCAACCGTGCTGGGGGGGGCGCCATGGCCGATGAACGCCTGCACCGTGTGCTGCCACATGAGCTGGTGGTGCGTGATTCGACCAGCACACCCCTGCCCAGGGCAAACGCGGCAGCGCGGCGTCAGCCGGTGCGCGGCACGCAGTAGTCTGCGTCACATCCCAAACGACTTAGGGTTTCTACCTGTGTGAAATTCATGACAACGTTGTCATTTTCAATAGACAGCGTTGTCATTTTTGGGCACCATACGGCAACTGAGCGATAACGACGAATTGCACTGCGAGTTGACGCTGAGTGACTACCCATCAAAAACCATACTTGAAAGAGACACTATGAAGACTCACAACTCCAAAGGCCGAAAGATGCTCGGTACGCCGGTGCAGCTGGCGGTGCTTGCGTTGTTGGCGGGCTCGGGTGCGGGCTACGCACAAACCGCTGAGCAAAAGGCGGAAAGCGCATCCGCCGCGCTGCCAGAGGTGGTGGTGACCGCGACCAAGCGGACCACCTCGCTGCAAAGCACGCCGATTGCGGTGACGTCGCTCAACGCCCAGGACCTGGAAAAGAACCACGTGCAAACGGTGCAGGACATTGCGTCCCTGGTGCCCAGCTTTTCCGGCACCACCCAGGGTGACCATGGTGTGATCACCATGACGCTGCGCGGCATTGGCAACGACAGCGCCAAGACTGAGTATGCCGATCCTGAAATCGCCATCTTCGTGGACGGTGTGTACAGCCCCCGGGCCGAAGGTGCGGCCGTGCTGTTGTTCGACATGGAAAACATCGAAGTCTTGCGCGGTCCTCAGGGCACCTTGTGGGGGAAAAACTCCACGGTGGGTGCCGTCAACATGCAGACCGCCAAGCCGGTGCTGGGTGAAACTTTTGGCAGCGTGAGTGGCGGCTTTGGTGACTACAACAAAATGTCCGGCCGCGCCAACTTCAACGCCCCCATTAGTGACACCATGGCACTGCGCGTCGCATTGGTACACGAGTCCCACGACGGCTATGTGGACTTTCAAAACCCCACGCGCTACACGGTGGCGCAGCAGCAGGCAGCTTTTCTGGCGGGCGGTGGAAAGATGGCGGACTTCCAGCCCATCAACTACAACCTGTTTACCCAGGGCGGCCCCAAGTACAACGCGCAAAACCAAACTGCCGCACGCGTCAGTTTGCTGGTCAAGCCGTCCAAGAACTTGTCCTGGAACGTGTCGTACGAAAAGTTTGCGGACCGTGGCACCCCCAGCATGGACCTGATGCAAGTGCCCCGCGCGGGCCAGAAGCACTGGTCGGCCCTGATTGATACCGCACCTTACCTCAACCGTGACGTGGACACCTTGCGCAGCCGGGTGGATTGGGACCTGGGCAATGGCAAGGCGCTGGCCTACACCGCCGGCTACTCGCACGCCACCGGCTCGGGCACGTTTGACCAGGACCGTGGACTGGACATTCCCACCAGTTTCACCACCAACGGCACCTACCAGGAAGACCGTACCAACTGGTCGGATTACCGCAACTTCAGCCATGAGGTGACACTGCAATCCACCGGCAAGCGGGATGTGGACTGGATTGTGGGGGGCTACTACGCCGCCGAGGAGAACGGCATTCGCTTCGACATTCCCCTCATGAACGGCACGCAGCAAGGCACCGTGGCCTGGCAGGGCTCCTTCATTCAGCCTAAGGAAACCAACAAGTCGACCGCCGTCTTCGGACAGGCGACTTTCAACTTGGGTGACCTGCACCTGACCGGTGGCCTGCGCTACACCAACGACGAGCGGGAAAACATTGGCGGGCGCGGCCACGGCTGGGCCTACAACCCGGCCTCGATCCAGCGGCCCATTGACCCGGGCACCAACCCGGCCGATCCGGCTTCCGGTTTCAACAACGGTTGCTGCAACGACGGCAAGTACAGCGGCGGCAAAGCCACCGGTTTGCTGCGCGCCAATTACGACGTGAGCAAGCAGTTGATGGTGTACGGCAGCGTGGCGACCGGCTACAAGTCGGGCAGCGTGCAGGACGGCGGGGCCACCTACAAGCCCGAAACGCTCACCACGGTGGAGTTCGGTACCAAGCAGACGCTGGCGGGCGGCTCGATCAAATTCAACAACACGGTGTATTTCTCCGACTTCAAGGACTTCCAGTTCTCGGCTCCGGTGCTGCAGTCGGATGGTTCACGTTCCTTCCTGACGGACAACGTCGAAGGTGCGAAGGTCCAGGGTTTCGAGTCGGAGTTGGCCTGGAAAATCACCCCGGTCGACCGCTTCCAGGCCACGATGGCGTTTACCGACACCAAGCTGGGTTACTTGATTGGCCTGAGCAACGACTACAACCTGCCCGGTCCCTGCAAGTTCGTCAATATCGGAAACGGCTGTGTGAACGTGACTGGCAACAAGATGGCCCATGCACCGAGCTTCCAGGCCACCGTCCAGTATGAGCACGCCTTCCAGTTGGCCAATGGTGCGTCGCTGACACCGCGCATCAAGCTGCACTACGAAACCGACAGTTTCCTGAGCATCTTCAACTACGGCGAGATGGATACGCAAAAGGCCTATACCCGGACCGATGTGGGCCTGCGCTACAACTCGGGCAAATCCTGGTGGGTGGATGGTTTCATCCGCAATCTGGAAGACGCCAACATCAAGACCGCCGCAGCGGGTGGCCCGACACTGGCCCGCGCCGTGGCGCAGTACATGCCCCCCCGTACGCTGGGGGTAAATGTCGGTTTCAATTTCTAACCGGAAGTTGACGTGAATCCCGCCGCGTTGGTGCGGCGGGCGCCCAATGCAATGAGGGTCCGATTCGGGGCGGGTCGGTTGGGTGTCGCCAATACAAGTCGGCGACACCTTTTTTTGTTGCGCGGCGGCACGTGCCTGCCGGGTGGCTCCCCACACTTTGAACACAACATGACATTTGACAATTCTTCCCACTCCACGCTCCTGGAACTCTCCCAATGCCTGCACCCCGACTTCCAATGGGGTGCGGCCACCAGTGCCGCGCAGATCGAAGGGGCCTACGACCAGGATGGCAAGGGGCTCTCGATTTGGGACCGCTTCTGCACGGAGCCCGGGCGCATCCTGGATGCCTCGGATATTCGCACCGCCTGCGACCATTACCACCAGTACCGTGACGACGTGGGCAGGATGCAGGCACTCGGCCTGGATGCGTATCGCTTTTCCGTGGCCTGGGCGCGCGTGCAGCCACAGGGCAGGGGGGGCTGGAACGAGGCCGGTTTTTCCTTCTATGACCGGTTGCTCGATGCCTTGAATGAGGCCGGCATCCGCCCCCACGTCACGCTGTACCACTGGGACTTGCCCGCCGCGCTGCAAGATGCGTTTGGTGGCTGGGAGTCGCGTGAAATCGTGCCTCTGTTTGCCGACTATGCCGCCGAAGTGGCGCGGCGATTTGGCAACCGGGTTGCCGCCATCGCCACCCTCAATGAACCGTGGTGTGTCGCCACCCTGGGTTACGAGGTGGCCCAGTTTGCGCCCGGCAAGAAGAACCGGGCCATGGCCATGCAGGTGTCCCACCATCTGATGATGGCCCATGGCGCTGCCATCAAAGCCATGCGCGCAGTCAGCCGCGTGCCACTGGGCGTGGTGCTCAACCATACGCCGGCCTTTGCCGCAGAAGAACGGGAGTCGGATCGCCAGGCCGCGCGCATTGACGATGGCCTGAACGTGCGCTGGTACATGGACCCGCTGTTTCGGGGCCAGTATCCTGCCGACATCCTGGAGCACCTGGGGGCCGATGCCCCAATGGTGCAGCAAGGCGACCTGGACCTGATTCGGCAGCCGCTGGACTTTTTGGGCATCAACTTCTACACGCGCAGTTTCATCAGCACGCAGATGCCGCCCAAGCCCGCACCGGGCACGCACGGCTTTACCGACATGGGGTGGGAGATTTACCCCGATGCGCTGACCCAGCACCTGGTGCGGCTCTCGCGGGAATACGCGCCGCCACCGATCTTCATCACGGAAAACGGCATGGCCAATGCAGACACGGTGGTGGACGGCCGGGTGGCGGATGTGGAGCGCATCGCCTACGTGAGCGATCACCTGAAGGCTTTGGCCCGCGCCGTTGCGCTGGGCGTGGATGTGCGAGGCTACTTTTATTGGAGCCTGCTCGACAATTTCGAGTGGAACTCGGGCTACACCAAGCGCTTTGGGCTTTTCCATGTGGATTACGCCACCCAGAAGCGCATAGCCAAGGATAGTGCGCTCTGGTACCGTGACTTCATCGCCGCATTCAAATCAACCCGGACACCCAAGGCAGGCTGAACGACATGACCCATGCAACCAAGACCCACCGTGCGCCCTTGTCCTGGGTCCCCAGCGCCTACCTGGCCGAGGGCATTCCCTTTGCGATGGTGATCTGGGTTGCCGGAACCCTGTTCAAGGACCTGGGGCACAGTGACACTGAAATTACCGTCTCTACCGCCAGTGTGGGCATCATGTGGTCCCTCAAACCGCTGTATGCCGGTTTCCTGGACATGTTCAAGACCAAGCGCTTTTGGGTGATTGCCATGCAATTGGTCATGGCGGCTCTGCTGGCGCTGTGGGCGACGTCGCTGGCGCTGAGCAACTACTTTGTGGTGGGAATACTGCTGCTGTGGCTGCTGGCGTTTGCCTCTGCCACGCAGGACGTCTGTATTGACGGGGTGTACATCACCGCCTTGGATCAACGATCGCAGGGCAGTTTCATGGGGGTGCAAGGCGCATTTTGGAATGCGGGCCGCATTTTTGCAACGGCGGTGGTGGTGGGCGTAGCCAGTTACCTGCAGCGGCAAGGCATGGACGCCAAGGGCGCGTGGACGCTGGCGTTGGCGGTGAGCATGGGCACCATGGCGCTGCTGGCGGCCTACCACTTCTACGTGCTGCCGGTCGGCTCCATTCCCGAGCGCCCCAAAAACGCTGCAGCGGTGGTGGGCACGTTCAAGGACCAGTTTGTCGATTTTCTCCAAAAACCCCACTTGCTGGGCATGCTGGCGTTTGTGTTTCTTTTTCGCCTGGGTGAAGGGTTTTTGCTGCTGGAGGCCCCCCTTTTCATGCAGGGCAGTGTGGCCAACGGGGGCCTGGGCATGTGCGCAACCAGCGCCGTCAGCGCCGCGTGTCCCCACTTGCTGGAGGACAAGGCCCTGATCGACGGCCTCATCAGCACCGTGGTGAGCCTGGCCTTTGGCATGCTGGGTGGCTTGTTTGCCGGCCGATTTGGCCTGACGCGCAAGACGCTGGTCTTCATGGCCCTGTGCCTCAATCTGCCGCACATCACCTTCTACATCCTGAGCTGCATGGTGTCGCCAGACACCCCGGTTTCCCTGCCGGTGATCGCCACCCTGGTGACGATTGAAAAGGCCGGCTATGCGTTCGGCTTTGTGGCCAACATGCTCTACATGATGCAGCAGATCTCGCCCGGCAAATACCACATGACCCACTACGCCTATTGCACCGCCATCATGAATCTGACGCTCATTCCCACGCAAATGGCCAGCGGCTTCCTGGCCGACCACATGGGGTTTCAGACCTTCTTTCTGGTGGTGATGGCGGCGTCCATTCCGTCCGTGCTGGGGGCGTACTTTGCACCGTTTCCGATCAAGGTGGAGGGGGAGACGGCAGTGGGCAGCGCGCGCCACTGACCCGCACTGAGCCGTTACCGTTTGGGTCGGGGCGCGGTTTTGGCCCCGCCGGTCTGGTCGTTCTGGAAATCGAGTAGCCAGGCCCACGGGGCATTCCAATTGATGGTGACCTCATTGACCGAATAGGCCTGGATGTCATCCATCCAGCAGCTTGCGGGGCGGGCCACGCAACGGGCCAGCCGCTCCTTGGCAACCGGGTCCTGCAGGCCTGGATTGGGGCCTCCCGACAGCGCGCCAGGCGGCGCGTGGGGAAAGTCTGGGTTCAGAACGCCGGCCCAGAACCGGTGGTGGGGGTATTGCACCGCGTGTGTGCCGGTGCCGGTCACAAACGACCGGGAGAACGTATTGCGCCCCAGCAGGTAATCCATGCCACGGGTCACTCCCTGGAGATATTTGCGGTCCTGGCTGAAGTGGTAGGCCAGCCCCATCACCATCAGCTTGTTGGTGACCGCATTGTTGGAGCCCCACGCGTACTCGGACACCGCCAGCGGTGTTCCATAGCCCGAATTCTGCTGGGTGGCCAGGTACTGGTCGGCAAGGGAGCGCACGCTGCGCTGCGCCGCCGTGCGCAGGCCAGCGCTAGCCGTTGTGACGACGGTCGCCAAAGACATCAGACCGGCCAACTCGGTGTGGGCCCAGTTGAGGTCGGTGCGGGCAGTTGTGTAGCGGTCGATTGTGGGGCGGTAGCGGGGATCGCCAGTGGACAGGTACAGCTCCACGGCTGCCCAATAAAAGTCGTCGTCCACCCGGTCATCGTCGTAGGCACCACCGCCCGTGTCAAAGCCGCCCCGGTACAGGGTGACGGGGTGCTGCCGTGCCGCCTCCCAGGCGGACTGGGCCGCCTGCAGGCAGCGTGCGGAAAAGGCGGGATCATGGTCTTTCCACACGCGCGCAGCCTGCGCGGCGGTGGCGGCCAGATTCAGCGTGGCGGCAGTGGACGGCGGAACCAGCGCACGCGGTTGGGGGTCTTGATCGGGGGCCAGCGGCAGGCCGGTCCACTCCACATCGTGCACCTTGTGGTGCACCATGCCCGCCAAGGGCTGCCCGGCCGGGACTTGCATGGCCAGCAAAAACTCCAGCTCCCACCGCACTTCGTCCAGCAGGTCGGGAATGCCGTTGGCACTCTCCGGGATGTGCAGCGTGCCGTCCCCCCAGCGGGTGGTGCGGCCCCAGTAGCGCCCGCGCTCTGCCATGTTCAGCAGCGTCCACACGGAAATGCCGCCATTCACCACATACTTGCCGTGGTCGCCCGCGTCGTACCAGCCTTTGGGAACATCCAGGGCGTAGCCACAGGTATTCGGCCAGCACGGCACTGTGAAGTCCCCCTTGTTGTCGCCACGGCTGACGTGGCCCGCTGGCCGGGACCAACGGCTGTTGGCGGCATAGGAGGAGAGGCCACCGCCTGTGTACTGCGTGGCAATCTCGATGCCGCTGCGGTTGTGATAGAAATATTTGAGCGCGTCGTAGAACGCCGCGCGATAAATGGTGGGCGATATCGAAAACGCGTGGCTGGTATTGGCACCCACGGTCAGGGTGAAACCGGAGCCCGTTGCGGCAACCGTGCTGAAGTCAATCTGCTGCAACCGGTCGCCGCTGGCCTTGTCAACCGCTGCAGGGGATGTCCTCCCGCGCGCAATCAGTTTGCCGCCTTGCCGCAGTTCCCACCGTTGGGGCCGGGTGTGGGGGGTGAGGAAGCTGGCGGTCTTGGTACCGTCCGGCAAGTACCCCAGCTGGTTAACGCGTGGATTG
Source organism: Rhodoferax sp. (assembly GCA_046348185.1). Lineage (GTDB taxonomy): Bacteria > Pseudomonadota > Gammaproteobacteria > Burkholderiales > Burkholderiaceae_C > Allorhodoferax. The sequence goes on from JAXMER010000015.1 coordinate 408,028, forward strand.
CCAGCCGCAGTCCCCACCGAATGGGCACATACACACAAGACGGCGAGTGCGAGAACGGAAAGGAGGTTGCTGGGCTGCATAGGTCTATATGCTATACAGTCGGTAGCAAATAAGTTAAAAATATGCGGGCTAATGACAATACTGTTTAATTAAACATAGCGTCTTAAATAATGCCGCATAGTCTTCGCAACACGGAGTTGGGTTTCTGTCGGCGATCGAAGCAAATGTCTATTGCTGCGAGCACCTCGTCCAGTGTTGCAAAGAAGCGGTTGTGTGTGGCCATGCGGCGCGCCAGCTTCCAGACCCGCTCAATGGGCGCCAACTGCGGGCTATACGGCGGCAAGAAGAGCAAAGTCAGCACCTTGCGGTATTTCCTGAGCACTGGCGCCAGCAACACCGCATGGTGGTACTTGGTCGTCCCTGCAAATTATCAAGCTGCTCCATCGTTGACTTGACGGTCTGGAGGCGAGCGCGAGGATTGCCGCTAAGTTGCGACAGATCGGCGCCAATCCCAGAGCTTGAAACAGGCACAACAAAAGGCCCAGGCCCTTCTGACGATCAGCAGCAGCCAGCGGATGTTGTAACGGCTGCGCACAACACTGCATGCAGGGTCGCCCTCTGATCCTTTGAGTGGCACGGTCCATGCGGTATCGGCCTTCAGATGTCCGATGATGGGCTCGATGTGTCGTCGCGAGCAGTCTGCGCCTGCGTCTGTGAGCCCCTTGTCCTTGCCCCGGTGCTTGATCTTTGCAGTTGTCCTGGTACAACACCCCGGTAGCCCGGTCCACGTACGCCACTTCGGGCTGAACGTCGAGGTTCTGCATCAGGATGGTCGATTGCTCGATCTTGCTCGGCCAGGGTGTGTCCGTCGTAGGGATTGCCGGTAAAGCTCGGCACCTACGATCAGGTTGCCCTTGAGCGTCATGGCCAGGCCCACCTTGACACCGAACTCATACGGTGACTCTTGCCCTTGAATGCACTCCACCTCCGGTGCATCCCTGTAGAGCTTGGCTTGACTACCCACGGTCTTGCGACTGCCCGTCTGTTCCACCAGGCGTGCGGCCTTGTCAGAGTGGGGGCCAGGTTTCCTGTACGCCTGGCCCAGAGTGCTCATCTTGCGGCCTATTCGCGCTGTAGTCGACCGACGATAGCGCTGGCGTTGATGGCTTGCGCATGCGTTTGTACTGGCGCGCATGGGCAGCGAGCGGCCTTGAAGTTCGCCTGCCTGCCCTCCTTGGCAAAGGTCTGCTTGAGTTCGATGCCATGGGTCTTGGCAGCTTCGACCACCTTGGCACGTGCCGTCTCCAGTGTTTGCTGTCGGTGGGGTGGGTTGCCTTCTTTGCACGGTGCTGTCCACGATTACGCGGGCGCCTTCTTGCAAGAGCTTGTGGGACACAGCCACTTCCATGGTGCGCGCCAACAGTTCTTCCACGCTTCTTCGCCCAAAGCCTTGCGGAAACGTCCACCGTCGGGTCGCAGGCCAGCGGTGTTCAAAGTATTCGCTGCCCGAGAAGTATTGCCAGGTGGGTGTCTCGCCCCAACGCTGGATGACGTCTTCGTCGCTTTCGTTAAAAGCGGGTACAGCGCCACCATCAACCGGGTGGGTAAGCGCGGGCGACCGGCGTTGGAGATACCACCACCGAGCACCCAGCCACGGGGCCAAACAGGTCCAGGTCTTCGATCTGCTTGTCGGCTTTGACTTGGCGTGCCCAGCGCTGGGCCAACGAAGCTTCGATCTCTTGCCAGGGCATGCGACTGGCCAGCACCGCCAGCGGGTGGCGCAAGTCAATCATCTGGTCCAGGCGGTTGCGGAAGAAGTCGTCGGTCATGGTGTGCTCAAAACTCCCAGAAAGCAGCCTCCATTGAATATCTTTCTGGGAGGAATGACCATTCGGATTCACCCCAGATCACCTGTGTTTATGCGGATTGCCGGGGTTTTGCAGGGACGACTACTTGGCGTTGTCCAGCACGACCACCATTCGCTTGCCGCGAGAGCGATGCCGCAGCAATTTCTTGAGGAAGGACTCGAACGTCTGCGCATCGAAGCGCTCGCACATGGAGCGGACAAATTTGCCGCTGATCAAGCTGCCCGCGCCGAAGCAGGCCACCGACTTGCGGGTGGGCGCATGGAGCAATATCGGATCCCTGACCTCGGGTGGCACCCACATCCGGCACCGGGTGCCGTGCTGCTGGAAGTGGCATTCGTCCAGGCTCCACAGTTCAACGTCCGCACGCCTTGCCAGACGGCGCAGTTTTTTTAAAGGCCGCAACCTTCACCGGGTCGGACTGAGCCACTTGGGGCCTGGGCTTGCGCAGCCGAAAGCCCATCTGGCCGAAGATGCGCTGGCATTGACGCACGCCCAGTTTGACGCCGTAGCGCAGCCGAAGGTGCTCGGACAGGAGTTTGCCGTCCCACAGATGTCCGGCCAAGCCAAATGCCTGGGGATCGCGCCGCAAATCGCGCCCCAGCGCCTCCCATTGCTTGGCGTCCAGCGTGGCAGGTCGACCCGCGCGCTCGCCTTCGCGCAAGCCTTCAAGCCCATGGGTCTCGAACCGTTTGACCCAGCGCTGCACGGTGCGCCGATCCTCGCCGAACAATTCGGCCACCTGCTGGCAGCTTTGGCCACCAGTGATCAGCAGCAAGCCGTGCAGCCGATGGTCGTAGCGCGACTCATCGGAGCGGGCGATTTCCTGTTGGATGGCAATTCGCATCACTTCAGGATCGGCAATTTCCAGCTTTCTCATGGCGACACCTCCAAGTCGGTGAATCGCCATCAGTGTAATTCACTTATGCGGCATTACATATGTCGCCAAGTTTAGCTGCCTTGCGAACTGCCGCTATCTCGGCCGGTTTCGTGGCCGGACCGGCACGCACAGGGAAAACCAAGGCAAAGATGGAGACGAATAAGACCCACTTGAATCTTGACTGTTTCATTCCGTTTTTCCATCTCACGCGAAAAACCACCACTGCAATGAGGATCTGGATATTTTGGTACCGAGGTGCCGCCGCAATACGCTACAAGAGTGATAGCTATAAACCCATGTTCCATGAGGGCTATGCCGCAAAAAGCTGCAATTCTCCGACAAAACCGTTGAAGAGACCTGTTGTCAGTACTCAGGGATTGAGCAGCACCGCCCCCACCGCGAAGGGCACAACGGTGCCATCGGTGATGGTGAGGTAGCCTGCCTGCACATCAAGGCTGCCGGTCGGTGCCAGGAAGTGGTAGTCATCGATGTAGCCCTCGGCGCGGTCGTCCAGTTGGGTGCCGTCGGGCCACAAGAACACCACGTCGCGCGAGGCTGACTGGGCCTCCCAGTCTTCGAACTCCACGGTGGCGTCGGCGCCGCTGCCGCTGCCGTCGGCGTAGAACAGTTTTTTCGGCCCCAAGAATGGCAGGGATGAGCCGCCGACCTTGCCGTTGGTGATGGAAGGGTCGCCACAGTACATCTTGTAGCGGGCACCACCCAGATGCATGGGCAGGCAGGCCTGGGCACTGGTAAAGAGTTTCGGGCAGCCGTCGGCCCGGTACTGCACGTTCCAGCGCGCGCCGTCCCACACCGCGTAGCCGTGGTTGTGCTGGTAGCTGCTGCAGCCACTGACGTTGTCGGTCGTGAAGACCATGAGGGCCCCGGCCGCACCGTTCCATCGCCAGTCGCTCTGACTCGGGTAGGCGACCTTGTTCTGGCGCGCATGCGTGATGCGCGCGTTGGCGCCGCTGCTGTCGCCCTCCACCCCGATCGCCAACGTCGGTGCGCAGCCACCAGTGCTGGCGTAGTCCGCGTCGGTGCTGCAGGTGGTGGCCGAACCACTGTTGAAGTCCTGACCCACAAAGCCGTCCTGGCTGTCGATGGAGAAGATGCGCGAGCGGTTGTCACTGCCCGTGGCCTCGAAAAACACACGCACTTTGTTGCCCAGGTTTGCCGCCAAAGGCACACCCTGACCGGTGGCAATGCTGGCAATACTGCGCGGGCTGGACGAACTTGGGGGCGACGCCAATCCGGAGACGCCCGCGCGGCTGCTAAAGCCGAGGTAGCTGCTGGGCGAACCGACCGTGGCCACCGCATTGCCCACCGCGACGGACAGAGAGGGAGAGCCCGCCGGGCCGTAATACAGCTGGACCTTGCCCGCATTGGCCGTGCCCGCGTCCGGCCCGATGCGCGTGGCGCTCAGGCGGGCGTTGCCGTCGGACACGATCTTGGTCAGACCACTGACGCTGGCGCCACTGCCCTGAAGCTGCCAGTACTCGGTGGCCGTGCTGGCGCTCACCGGGGCAGCGGCGCCGTACTGCGTACAGCCACTGTCCTGGCAGGCGCGCACCATCACGCGGTAGGGGGTCGCTGCCTTCAGCGGGGCCAGCGTCGCGCCGGTGTCACCTGCGTTGGCGTTAACGCTGGTGCGCGTGCCGCCAATTGCCTCTGTGGCAATCACCTCATAGTGGTGCACGGCATAGCCCCCGGGTGCCGACCAGCGCACCGCCAGTTTGCCGGAAGACCCAAACGTGAGGCTGCCCACCGTTTGAGTCGTCGGGCTGGACACCACGACACCCGTGGGCGCTGCCAGGGTGTTGCTGGTACCCACGCTCGCCACCGAGCCGGCCACCATCGTCCACTGGCTGAGGTTGGTGGAAGCCAGGCTGGCGCTGTAGGCCTGGGTCTGCCCATCGACGTCCACCCAGGGAAAGTTCAGCACATAGCCGCTACTGCCCGACTGCAACGTGGCGGTGTTGGCAACCCCTGCCTGCGTCGCCACGCTGGCCACTGAACCGCTGTCGGCGCTAAAGGTGCCCAGGTTGGTGCTACTGGCCTTGGCGCTATAGGCTGCTTTGGTGCCGCCCGGACTGAACTCCAGATAGGGGATGCGCAGCACATAGCCCGTGGCGGTTTGCACCAGGGTGGGATTGGTTTGTGCGTGCGCGGTCGCCAGACACAGGGCCATCCATTCCAAGGCAGCTAGACGTATTGCGAACATGGCAAAAACCCTCCCATCGATGCGCTGAGATGATCTGCATAGTGCCCTTTACGCGCAGTCGTTGCAATACCGATAAGCCACCGACCTGAGCCGTTATCTTGCTTCATCTTCAACCAGTAGTGTCCCAACGTTTTTCAGAGGAGAACGAGCTGTTGAGGCTCGGAACTCGGATCTGAATTTGTGGAGGGTGGTGTAAGTAGTTGATTTATCGGGGTTTGTTCAAACATGGTCAGGCTCAAGATTTGTAGGATTTCGTAGAGGCTGTGATGGTCCAGGTGCAAGCGTTTTTTCGCAATGGCGATCAGTACATAGGTGCACACTGCAATCCAGATTTGCGTCTTCACTGCGTTCTCGCTGGTGCCCAGGAACGCCTTGATGCGCAGGTGCTGCTTGATCCATTTGAAGAACAACTCGACTTTCCAGCGTTGTCGGTACAGGTCTGCAATCAGCTCGGGTTTCAGGGCAAAGTTGTTGGTCAAAAACGTGATGCGCTTTCCCGATTCGTCCTTGACTACGACCCTGCGCAAAGCCGCCGGGTAGTCCTTGCTGGAATAGAACACCGTGAGCACGCCGATCTGGTCGCAGATGACAGCTGTGGAGGTTCGGTCCACCGGATTGGAGTAGCGCCGCTTGAACTGGGTATTGCTCTTGGCCCTTGTCACGAAGAAGGCTTGAGCTTGGTGAATGACGTACAGCCTTCTGAAGTCCAGATAGCCCCGGTCCATCAGGTAGAAGGCTCCGGTTTCGAGCACCAGATCGTCCAGCACATTGACCTCGTGGGTCTTGCCATCGGTGATGTGAATGAAGCTGGGGATGGAGCCATGCAGATCCAGCAGGGTGTGCAGCTTGATGGCGGCCTTGGTGGAGCGAAATGGTGCCCAGGGATGCAGCGACAGACACAGATCGATGGTCGTGGCGTCGAACGCGTAGACGGTGGCGTCCAAATCGATACCCAAGGGCTCCTTGGCATACAGGGGACGAGCCATGGTAATCAGATGCTGCGCAAAGTCGGCGTAGATTTGCCAAGGTCGTGTGGCGTTCGCATGGGCCAGTGTGTTGCGCGAAATGGTCTGACAACGAAAGCCCATGTGGTACAGCCGATTGGCTTGCGCACGCAGATTGACTTCGATGTCGCGCAAGGATTCCCGGTAGGTCAGCTGCGCAAAGGCCATGGCAAAGAACTGGTCCAGGCACGAGAAGTCCTTGACCTTGTGCTCGCCGCGGTGCTTGGCCACGCAACGCCGGAAGGTGCTCATGGGCAGATAGGCCATGAGCTGAGAAAACACAAGCTTGCCTTGGTGCATACCGGCCCTTCGCGCAAAGGCGCAGAAGGCCATAAGTCT
>JAXMER010000016.1:0-280054 GCA_046348185.1 Rhodoferax sp.
GAAGTTGCCCCTTTTTCGCGGACACCTTACCGTTATGGAAGAAGGAGTCCAAAATGCCCAAAACCAAGCCACCGTATCCGGTGCAATTTCGACAGCAAATCATCGAACTGGCGCGAGCAGGCAGAACGCCAGCGCAGCTATCGCGTGAATTCGGGCCATCGGCCCAAAGCATTGCCAACTGGATAGCACAAGACATGCGTGACCAGGGCACCCCACTGTCTGGCAAAGAAGGCTTGAGCAGCGCCGAACGCGAAGAACTGGTGCGTTTGCGTCGCCAACTGCGCCAGGTGCAACTGGAGCGCGACATCTTGGCAAAGGCTACGGCCTGGTTTGCCAGCAAAAGCGAGCGGACGTCCACACCGTCTTTGAGCTCGTGAGCACAAACCAGGCCGACGCCAACCCAGTGAGCGTGCGCGCAATGTGCCGTGTGTTGGGCGTATCACCCAGTGGCTATTACGACTGGCGCAGGCGAGCCCCCAGTGCGCGTGCCACGGCCAATGCGGTGCTCAGCGAAGCCATCCGCCAGATCCACAAGGACAGTGACGAAACCTACGGCATGCCTCGAGTTCACGCCGAACTGCGCGACATTGGCCAAGTGGCAAGCAAGAAGCGAGTGGCCTGTCTGATGCGCAAGGCTGGCATCCGTGGAGTCAGTCGCAGGCGCAGCTTCACCGTCACCACCGAACGCAACCACCGCCAACGCCCGGCTCCAGATCTGGTCAAACGCCAGTTTCACGCTGCTGCGCCCAACCAGCTCTGGGTGGCAGATATGACCTACATCCCCACCTGGACAGGTTTTTTGTACCTGGCAGTGGTGATCGATGCCTTCAGTCGCAAGGTGGTGGGCTGGGCCATGGGGGAGCGCATGACGAGCGAACTGGTTCTGGCGGCGTTGAACATGGCGCTGCACATACGCAAACCCACCAGCGTTATTCACCACTCCGACCAGGGCAGCCAGTACACCAGCATTGCCTTTGGCAACCGCTGCAAGGAGATGGGTGTACGACCTTCCATGGGTACGGTGGGCGACGCCTATGACAACGCCATGGCTGAGAGTTTCTTTGCCAGCCTGGAGTGCGAATTGATCAATCGGCGCAGCTGGAAGACCCAGGCCCAGGCACGCACAGCCCTGTTTACCTGGATCGAGGGTTGGTACAACCCGCGCCGACGCCACTCGTCCATCGACTACCTGTCGCCCATGAACTTTGAAAGGAAATACAACGAACCAACCGCTCACACCCAACACGGGTTGCCCACCGCGGCGTCGCGTTCGTCGCAGGCGACGCACGCCGCCGTGGACAACCCTGCGCCTGTGTCATCATCCGCTTGAGAATCAAGCCAATACCTGTCCGTGGAATCGGGGTAAGTCCAGATTTCTTCTTTTGGCTAGGCTGACTTGTTGGCGCGCAAAATCTGTAAGTCGGCAAGCGAGGGATATAAAGGCGCGCTAATCAAGCGTGAAACACCACTTGCGACTAGCGAGGAAGCCATCAAACTCAGAACAAGAGCATGACCGTCGACCATCTCCATAACAATGATGAAAGCAGTCAATGGAGCCTGGGTCACTGCGGCTAGGAAACCCGCCATACCCAGTGCGATCAAAGTTGGCGCATTTGGGTAGGAAACGATCTGTGCAACGTCATTTCCCAGCGCGCCTCCTATAGCGAGTGAGGGGGCGAAAATACCCGCAGGCACACCAGACCAAGTTGAAAGCCAAGTAGCGACAAATTTCAACACGACGTAGAGCGGGCTCGTATCGTCTGTGTTCTCCAGCATTGCACGGTTATGTGCATAGCCACTTCCATAGGTCTCACCATTGCTAACGACCCCAAGAACGGCAATAGCCAGTCCACAACCTGCAGCAAAAAGAATTGGCGAACGCCTCTTGAAACCAGAAAACCAGTCTGTAGACTTTCCGGATAGTGAAACAATTAGAAGCCGCGAGAAAAGTCCGCCAGTCAAGCCACAAAGGATGGCCAACAAGACCGCCGGCAGAAGAAGAGATGTCCCGATACCTTCTACTCGAATGATTCCGAAGTAGCTTGCGTTACCGTAAGCTGAAACACCCATGAGGCCGGCGACAACAATTGCGACTACAACCAGACTATTGCTGCGGTTGTCGGCGTTCTTTGACAGTTCTTCGATCGCAAACATCACCCCGCCAAGAGGCGTATTGAAGGCTGCAGCGATGCCAGCGGCTCCTCCGGCGGTTAGAAGACTATGGTCCGAGATTCGAGCTCGCTTGGGCATCCATCTACGGGCGTGGTGCATCACTCCAGCTGCAATTTGAACTGAAGGGCCCTCTCTGCCAATAGAGAGACCCGCCAGCAAACCCCAGGTTGTTAGAAGGATCTTGGCTACCGTCAGCCTAATTGAGACATATAGGCCTCTGTTGACAACGTCTATTTGATTCGACAGCGCCGCCATTACTTGTGGAATGCCCGAGCCAGCCGCTCCAGGTGCCCAGCGATTTGTGACCCATACGATGGCAGCCGCTGAAACAGGCATCCAAAGAATGGGGCCAAGGTGGTAGTCCGCTTGGAATGAGAAAAATCGTGCCAGTGCGTGTTCAGCCAGCCAAGTGAACACTACAACTGTTAAGCCCGCAAGAGCGGCAAATGCAATCACTACAGCGCGACCTGTCCAAAGATGCCAGTCAGACATCTCGTTTCTAAGCGCTGTAGGTACATGGGGGTGTGCTCTCATATTTCCGACTGATGACTCATCCGACCTTTGTTGAGGTTGGTTCGCTAATACATTGCAACAAATGCATATGATACATTGTCTCAAATGTAATGCACAGTGCAACCACTACAAAAAGAGAAGGAGACTAGGCAATGATGCGAATCGGACTGATTGGTTACGGCAAGGCAGGCTCCGCCGTTGCAAGTGTGCTGAGTGCTGACCCACGGTATGAGCTGTGCTGGATCGCTGGGCTGACGCCGTATCATGAGTGCAGTTAGTTCAAAATGTTGCCGACTCATGAATCAAGATTCTTCGCCATCTACTGATACCGTTACATCTGCGAAGGTTTTACGTCGCTTCCGGGTTGTGTTCAATGCCGTTCGCAGTCACTTTCGGCAGATGGAGAAGCAGGTGGGCCTCGGCGGAGCGCAAGTTTGGGCACTGAGTGTCATCAAGGCTAATCCGGGTATTGGTATCGGTGATGTTGCGACTAGCATGCAAATTCATCAATCGACCGCAAGCAACCTGATTAAGACGTTGCTCAAGAAGGAGTTAATCAGTCTTGAGAAATCACCCCTGGACCGGAGAAACGTAAAACTCAAGGTTTTACCGGCCGGCTCAAGGCTGCTAAAAAAGGTCTCAGGTCCCTTTGAGGGTGTTCTTCCAGAGGCGCTAAGCAGCCTAAGTGCCGAAACCCTGACACGGTTGGACGAAGACTTGGGCAAGTTGATTGGACTACTTAACGCCGACGAAACGACTGAAGAAACCCCGCTCGCCCAACTCTGACGGTAGCTTGCTACATATGTGTGTGGGGTACTTGTGCATAGCTTGCGACCCCTACGTCAGCCAAAAAGACGATGTTGTGCAATGTAGACCAAGGCGCCGGCTAGATACCCTACTAGCGCCAACCCGCTGATCCTTCGGACATACCAGAGAAAGTCAATCCTCTCCAACCCCATCGCAGCAACGCCGGCAGCGGAACCAATGATCAGTATGGAGCCACCAGTTCCGGCACAGTAGGCCATGAACTCCCAAAGAAAGCTGTCCGTAGGGTACGACGCCAGTGAATACATTCCCATAGAGGCGGCGACAAGCGGAACGTTGTCGACCACTGCGCTGGCAAGTCCGATAAGTACAACAATGACGTCTTGTCTGCCGACAGACTGATCGAGCCACAGCGCTAGCGAATTCAAAATATGAGTGTGCTCAAGGACTGCGACGGAGAGCAGGATGCCAATAAAGAAGACTATGGAACTCATGTCTATTCGCGTCAGGGCACGGGCGATAGTCAATCTTTGCTTCTTGAGGTCTTCAGTCTCTCTGTGGATCAGGTCACCTACCGCCCAAAGGATCCCAAGTCCAAACAGAATTCCCATGAAGGGTGGCAAGTGGGTTAGCGTCTTGAATACTGGAACCAAAACTAAGATTCCCAGACCCATTAGAAACATCAGGTTGCGTTCAAATGACGTTGTCACATCTGCGCGCACGTCATCATGACGCGCAGGTGAAACAACGAGCCGATTTCCCTGCAGATGACTTGCGACGGCTAGAGGCAAGATCAAATTCGCCAGCGACGGGACGAATAGGCCCTTCATGATTTCCAGCGCGGTGATCTGTCCACCGATCCACAGCATGGTAGTGGTCACGTCCCCGATCGGTGTCCAGGCGCCGCCGGCGTTGGCGGCGATAACTATGAGTCCAGCAAAGATCAGCCTGTCCTCGCGTTTGTCAAGCAGCTTCTTCATCAACGAGACCATGACTATGGTCGTTGTGAGATTGTCAAGAATTGCACTCAAGAAGAAAGTAACAAATCCAACGAGCCACATGAGGCTAGAAACACGCTGAGTTCTGATCCTGGACGTAATGACTTCGAATCCATCATGAGCATCCACCACCTCGACGATGGTCATAGCACCCATAAGGAAAAAGACAATTTGAGCGGTGGAAATTAGGGACTCGTTTAGTTTGGCGCTGACGTCATTGCCAGGTATTCCGGACATCGCAAATATTGTCCATAACAAGCCCGCGCCAATCATTGCAGTGGCAGACTTGTTGACCTTGATTGGGTGTTCCAAGGCGATGGCAGCATAGGCCATCGCAAAGACGAAGACGATTGCCGCGTTCATAGACGAACCATTCCATTTAGAGAGGTTGCCAGGATAAGGATTGCCAGTGCTGAAAGATGCAAAGGGGGGTGGGATGAAGCCGGCCGGGAAGTGGTCAGTGGCATGAAATTGAGGGTCGTGAAATAGCCGCGAGGCGGCCCGACCTTTCGCTCAACCTGCACCACTCTAATGTGAGTGCACCCACGACCAGTTTATCGTAGATGATGGAAAGCGCTGATACTTCTATCGTTACCGCACTAGGAAGTGGCATGGAAGCGGTCACACGTGAATACCTGTTACTGCCACAGACCTTAGATAAAGGCAGATCCATCAGATGACTGCAATGGGCACAATGCGCACCTTCATCAATGTCAGCAGATGGCCCATACGATTCGTTTTAATGCCCTGCCTTCAATATCGTTGGTCATTCGCGGCTGTGATTGCCCATTCGGCTTCGATCATTCGTCGCAACTCCCGATCCGGAGAAATTGCCTTTTTGTATAGCGGGCTACAGGGCGTCTCAGACAATTTCATCGACAGCCAGAGCAAATCGTTGGTCTGCTTGTAATCACGGTAGCCCTCGACCAGATAGGTGAACTGGTTCAGTATTCCCAGAAGGCTGCGGTTGGAAGTCTTGGCATATTGGAAATCGAGCACGGCAGCCAGCTCATGCTCTACCAACGCGTGGGGTGCGCCGTGGGCGAATAGGACAGATGCAAGATGCTCGGGGAACCGCTGTGCCAAATTTGCAGCTGGGGCCAGTGGCATCAAGACCGGCAGCAGTGTCCGTTCATTAACCAGCAATGCTACCTGCGGCTTCCAGAAAAGGGCCGTGGCGTACCAGTCGCCAAGGTGGGTCGTTGGCGCGATTTGTTCAGTGCACACGTGCAGTTTCACCCGGTCGAGGAGCTTCTTGGTGCAGTGGATAGTGAAGGTCATTACCTGATAATTGTCCTTCGACTTTGGGCACCCGTGTGTCTACAACCAACGATTGCTGTCAGTCAATCCCAAAGCAGAGACGAGATTGACTATTGTCGTGGTCGGTCCACAGTTGCTTTCCCTTCAACTTAAGGAGAGCATCATGGACAGCGAAACTGCATCACCCGTCAAAATTCCGTGGAACAAAGGAAAAATTGTCGGTCAAAAGGCTCCGCTAAGGCTCAAAGACATTTGGGCAATTCGCATTCGGCTTCAGCTTGGTCATCGCGTTCGCGAGCTTGCGCTCTTCGATCTTGGGTTGGACAGCAAACTCAGGGCATGCGATCTCGTCCGTTTGCGTGTCCGTGACATCTGCCATGGCGATCGCGTCTCAACGCGTGCGATCGTCATGCAGCAGAAGACATCACAGCCAGTTCAGTTTGAAATCACTCCACCGACGAGAGACGCCGTTGCTGAATGGATCAAGCAGGCGGAACTGACCAATGATGACTACCTGTTCCCAAGTCGTGTCCACGATTCGCCTCACTTGGGCACACGTCAGTACGCGCGCATTCTGGACTCCTGGATCGAGGAAATAGGCCTCGATCCCACAGCCTACGGTACCCACACCATTCGCCGAACCAAGGCGTCGCTGATTTACCGGCGCACGAAGAACATTCGGGCCGTCCAATTGCTCTTGGGCCACACAAAGCTGGAGAGCACCGTGAGATATCTCGGTATTGAGGTGGAAGACGCTTTGGAGCTGTCCGAACAGACCGAGATTTAACAGTGACGTCCGCGCCGGTAACCCAGGCCGAAAAGGCTTCAAGTTACCGGTCACTCGTCGATGTCGGCAACTGGCCCAATCCGGGTGCAGTTTCCGCTGCAATGCAATCGGCCGCACGGATCCTATGTGCGCAAGTTGTGCAGGCTCAGTTTAAGCACGTCGCGCAGCATCTCTCTCTGCGTCGGGCTGGATCGCTGGAACGCACGCTCAGCCAGCTTCAAGAAGCGCGACAACTCGACCCCATCCTGACTGGGCTGCTCGTCCCCATGGGATTGATCCATCCACAGCGGCTCCAACGCTAGCAGCGACTCGATCTGCCGTGCAATCCGCGGACCAATCGGCCGAGCTCCAGTCTTGTATGAAGACAGTGAACTCCCAGCGATCTGAATCTTGAACGCAAATGCCTTGTCCAGTCCGGCAAGGGAGGCTGAAGGATCCTTAGCGTGCGACTCGGTAATGAACTGTGTATACAACGCAAGCAGGTTGCGTCGACGAAAAACATGCTCTGACATCCCCCAATTATCCCTGTTGACTGCAAACAACGTTTGTAGTGAATTACCAACACAGTGATAAATGTTTATTTATCTATTGACTTCAATTACAAACATCATTTACAGTTCGTTCATTGCAAATCTTGACCTCGGCACATCACCCAAGGCAACAGACCAAAGGAATTTTGTGACACACCCAACGCAGATCAACAACCCCACCATGCGCACCGCGTATGGCGCGGTGCTGCGCGTCACAAGAACCGATTGGCAGTTGCATTGCCCGTCGTATTGCCATTCGCAAAGTGAATTTTCTAAAGGGTCTGCCAATGAGCAGGCCCGTTTTGAAAGCTCATTCGCGAGCCCGGGAGGTGGTGGCTAAGCCCATCCACCCAAGGTGAAACACCTGAACCCGGACTCCACGTGTGGACTCCGGGTTTTTTATTGCCTGCATCGCCAGGCGAGGCCTCGCACGAGGCATTTTCGTTAACAACTTGATGCCATGCGGTGCGCGTGGAAACCAACGTGGACGGGAATCTGTCCTCGCCGTGCGCACCAGAAAGATCTACCAAGACACCCCACGCACGTGAGGACGGCTGGTTGGTGCGCGGGATTGTCTCGGAGCTGGATTTCCGGCGGCAAGGGCTGCCCGCCATCTTTCGAGAGATTTTGGATTTGACTGTGACGGCTACCTTGGGGTGCCTTGCCACCGCGCATAGCGCTGGCCGTCGCGGGAAGTGTGTGTGCCTGGAGCAAAGGGCAGCACATGCTACGCGGCAGCGCGCGTTCTGAGGTCTCTCGAAAGATGCATTGCAGAGTAGAGGAGCCTGGCCGTCCTCGTGAGTTTCATACGCTCAAGATCGTGGGTTCGAATCCCACCTCTGCTTCCAGACACACGGGCGACGCCATGGTTCCCTGCACCACAATGGCAAGCAGGACGCCCGTGAGTACCTTGTTCTTCAAGGCGTGTCGATCTGCCGGCACGATAGCCGCGCCCCGTATGCAAGTAAACGGGACAACCCTTGTTGCTGATTAGCTCAATGGCAGAGAAATGCCCTCATAAGGCATGGGGCGCTGGTCCGATTCCAGCATCAGCAACCAGCATTTACGGTGTGTAGCTCAGCCTGGTCCAGAGCACTCGCTTTGGGAGCGAGGGGCGAAGGTTCAAATCCTTCCACGCCGACCAATCAGTAGAACTGTTCTCCTTGCGCTTGTGCCATTGGCCTTCGCAGCTTCAGGGGCAAGAAGAGAAGGTCTAGAAGCATGTCTTGCAATGCCCCGTTCGACTTCTGGTGAGGTCATCACCTTTTCAAGGTGACCAGGTGCGGTTCGAATCCGCCACGGGGTACCAATTCACATGTATCGGTAGCGCAACTGGCAGCGCAACGGTCTCCAAAACCGTAGGTTGAAGGTTCGAGTCCTTCCCGGTACGCCACATATTTTGCTTCGATAGCTCAGTTGGTAGAGCGCTGAAGTCGCAGGCGTCCAAGGTTCAATTCCTTGTCGAAGCACCAGATTTCCCCAAGGGCGTTGAGCAGCATAGGTGACTGCAGGTGGCTGTAACCCACCCCTCTACGGATACCACCAGGTTCGATTCCTGGAACGCCCACCAACTCATTACTCACGCACAGGTAGCCAAGCGGTCGAAGGCACCGGTCTGCAAAACTGGCGAGTTATCCACGTGGGTTCGAATCCCGCCCTGTGCTCCAGCTTCATTCAAAATGTCCGTCATGACTACGCTATTCAGGACTTACTGGACCGATGCGGCCAACCAGCCGCACGCTCAGGATTGCGCATCACTCACAGAAGCATTGGCCCTGACAGAGTCCAAGCGCAAGTAAGGCATGCGGTTTGTCACCATGGTCAGCGAAAGCAGCCAGAGCGTGGGTCAGCCCGGAGTGTCGTCTGTCGTGAATGGCAAGCTGCCCGATGGCCACCATTACGACTGGTCCAAGGCAGACCGTGCCGGCAAGGTCCGCCGCGGTGACCAGGTGATCGCCACCAAGGACGCCAACTGAGGCGTCACCCCAACTTCATTTGCCTCTCTAGCTCAGTGGAATAGAGCGCCTGGCTACGAACCAGGAGGCCGCAGGTTCGATCCCTGCGAGAGGCTCCAATTCACATCCTGCAGATCTGCCTCGTTAGCTCAGTGGACGAGAGCGGCCAGTTTCTACCTGGCGGGTCGGCCGTTCGAATCGGCCACGAGGTCCCGATGGTTTCCCCAGTGCGTTTGGGTGTGGCCGTAGCTCAATGGCAGAGCCTCGGTTTGTGACACCGATGGTGCCGGTTCAACTCCGGCCGGTCACCCCCAAGCGCATTGCACGGATCGGGTGCATTCAACCCGCACCGCTTCTCGTGAGTTGTATTGCCCCACCAGCCCAATGAAAGCTTCTCATGAAACCACCCGAGCGGCATTCCTTCAAGCCAAGGAATCCCTTCGTAGCCCCGGCCCTGCAACGCAAGGCCGGCAGCCACCAACCCAACCAGAAGCAAGAGCGCCAACGCCACCAGCGTGAACTGCGCCAATCCATCGACACCCTGCATTGATACCTGCCCATGAAAGGAGGGCTTCCCATGTCACCATCTACCGCAACCCATGTCCTGCAACTGGACATCCAAGGCACACCCCAAGCCTGGATCACGGTCGAACAGGCCGCCATCCACATGGCCAGTGACTCGGTGGCATGGGTCGACGGGGCAGGACCACTGCGGCGTCTGCGTGGTGGCATCAATGTGCGCACTGGCAGACAGTCCATCCTGGATGTGTTTCCCATCATGGCGCTCAATGGGGCCTCGCGCATCAACCTGTTTGATGTCGCCACGGCGCTCGGGCGCCTGAAGCTGTTCAGGAGAGACCGCTGCATCTGCGCGTATTGCGGCGATCGGTTCCCGGAACGAATCCTGCAGTGTGAGCACATCGTCCCCGCGTCCCGCGGCGGCGCCACTTCATGGATGAATCTGGTGACGGCCTGCCCTGGCTGCAATGCGGCCAAGGCCAACCGCACGCCGGAGCAGGCACACATGCCCCTGCTGTACCTGCCCTATGTGCCCAGCCGGTTCGAAGACTTTCTGCTGCAAGGTCGGCACATCCGCGCCGACGTACACGAATGGCTGGCTGCGCGCCTGCCAAAAGGATCGCGTCTGAACTGAGGGTTCAGGCGTCCACGAATCTGCCGCGAAAAGGCAGGCGCTCACAGGTAAGGGGTTTGGGCTAGCACCCGCCCCGCCGGTGCACTGGGCCAGGGCAACATGTTGTCAGAGTGCATGCCGCGTCTGTTGGCAACGGTCGATACGGCCAGCTTGGGTAGCACCACACGGTGGGAGGTTCGACTCCTCCATGGCCTCCACTTGGTTAGCTCAATGGTAGAGCAACGCACTCTGAACGCGTCTGTCACGGGTTCGACTCCCGTACCAAAAAAGCCTACGAAGCTTTGAAAAAGCGGTCGAAAGACCACCGCCGAACGCAGATGGAATCTCATCTGTCAGCGCCGGCAGCTTGTGCCTGGGAAACGCGCGGCGCGTGCAGAAGGTCAAACGGCCTACCGGTCGGGGAGGACGGCAGGCTGTGACACCTTCATGCCTGCGCCGCAGCCTTCCATGCCCGTTGCCGGTGCTGTAACGGCACCCATTCCAAACAACAAATAGGAGAAATCCCATGTTGGGACTCAAACAACTCACCATCAAGAAGAACGAGCGTGGCCTCCTGCTGCGCAATGGCGACTTCGAGCGCGTGTTGAAACCCGGAGGCCACTGGATCACCTCACTCCTTGGCGACGTGCGCATCGAGACCTTCGCCCTGGAGCAAACCGCCTTCACCCACAGCCTCGCTGAGTAACTCATGGCCAAGGAGCCCGCGGTCGTTGAAGCTGAATTCGTGCGTGTAGACCTCAAGGAAACCGAAGTAGGCCTGCGCTATGAGAACGGCGTGCTGGTCGAGCTGCTGACACCCACCACGCGACGCCTGTACTGGAAGGGTCTGCACGCGGTGAAGGTTGACGTGCTGGACATCAGCGAGCAGTCCGCGTTGCCTGCCGAGCTGGTGGCGCGGTTGACGCAGACGCAGATGCGCCAACGTCAGGTTGCCGGCTTGATCGGTGTGCTCACCGTACAGGTGCCAGAGTATGGCGTCGGCGTGTTGCATGTCGACGGCAAGGTGGATTCGCTCCTACCTCCCGGATCCTATGGCTTCTGGAAGTACAACCGCAACGTTTCAGTTGAACTGGTGGACTTGCGCCTGCAGGTCGTGGAAGTGTCCGGTCAGGACATCCTCACCAAGGACAAAGTCGGACTGCGCCTGAACCTGTCGGCGTCCTGGCGCTTTACCGATGTGCTCAAGGCGTACAAGCAATTGCAGAAGCCTGCGGAACACCTGTACCGCGAACTGCAATTCGGTTTGCGTTCGGCCGCGGGTACGCGCACGCTCGACGAGTTGCTGGAAAACAAGACCGTGATCGACGAGGTCGTGATGGCCCACGTGAAGTCACGTCTGGTGGCCTGCGGCATGGAGCTGGAAACCGCTGGTGTGAAAGACATCGTGCTGCCCGGCGTGCACTGAGCGCGGAGATGAGCCACCACCTGGGCTACGCCAGCGGCCAGCCCAAACCCTAAGGGGTGGACAACCACCGCAACGGCAAAAGCGCCAAGACCGTGTTGATCGACGCGGGAGCCATGCGAGTCACCCCGGATACGGTCCGGATGCTGGATGTGAACTTCTGGCGGGTGGACACGGTTGTGATGCGCGCCGACGACGACCTGGTCCTACCGATCTACGTGGCTGAACGCCTCTTTGCCGGTGATTGGCGTCCCCAGGTGGGGCAGTATATTGCCGAGACACTGTGGCTGCAGACATTTGCAGCCCGTCGGCTGGGTGGGCCACCACATGAGGAGCAAGTATGACCAAGTATCACGCAGCGTTGGCAGTCGATTTTGGTGAGGTCGGATACCGGAATGGGAGGCACCCGTTTCGAATTCGACTAGATACCGAGCCTCTTGCCGATCTGATCCGAGCCACCGATGACGCACACCGCGTCTACGAGTTGCTACTGATCGATCGGCCCGGAGATGTCTGGGACTATGTCTGGGTGATCCTCGACGAGGTGCCGACGCGGGTTGCGGATCAGGTGGAGCATGCTCGTCAAGATGCTCGACCCAGGCGTGAGGACTGGCCCCATCCTTGGCCTGACGATCGGATTCCGTTCAAGGTGTTCGATCGCTTTTTCTATTGGATGGGGGACGATACCAGTCCTGAAGATGAAGCCTGGTTGAATCACCGCGACTCCGCTCTGATGCAGTCGTTTGCACAACAAGCACTGTCGATCGCGCGTGCAGCCCAGAGCCGCCTTGTCTGGAACGATCACCTGCTGCGTCACGTCGTTTCCCGTATCCGATCTGGTGAGCACCCATATTGCTACCTCGACCGGGCTGTCGCTCGGGAGAGAAGTCGAGGCTTGCCCCCTAAAGAGGCAAAACACACGCCTGCCTTCTACCAGAAGCTGAGTGAACTACTGCGTGATTCGGATCTGGCATCCGTGGCCTATCGCGCCAACGGGGACTATCGCGTCCTGCGGATGATGGCGACCGAACAACGTCGACGCGCGAACCTTACCGGGCACGAGGCCGGGGTCGCCATGCACCTAAGCGCCTTGGTAAATCGAAAGATCGACAACGAAGCTTGGGAGTCCAGAATTTGGTTTTTTGAAGAGGGACTGGCGCACGGCGATCTGTTTATTGAGGGAGGCGGCTTGGGTGGCAACTCGATCAGGAGTCTGGTCGAGGAAAACTACAGAGACCCAGGTCGATTCATTTTTTCCATCCGGGATGAAGGTGAAATCAAGGGGTTCACCAAAGAGACAGGTGATGGATGGGTGCTCTATAGAAAGCTGAACCCGATCACCCGTCGAATGGCACTTGACTGTATCGAGCACAGTCGTGGCAGCAAGCTCGGAGCCGTTTTGAGCTTTACGGACCGTGGTGCAACCATCTTCGACTATGACAAGTCCGTGGTGCTGATTGGTGAAGATGTGCCGGCAGCGGCAAGGGGGGCGCTGGCATCGGTCGTCGCCGAGTGGCAACAGGTGGGCGGGGACCCCTTGCTGGTTGTCATTGGCGATACGGCGCCTTTCGATCTCGCTGGCTGTCAAGGCATGGTGACCGTCCCCGCTGACGCCAGTGACGAAAAGTCGCTGGCACGATGGCTTCTGGCAGCATTGCGGCAGTCGCGACCCTGGATCGACGTTGTCATGGCATTGCGGGCGCCGGATTGGGCAAAGCAGGTGCTGGCGGAACGGTCGCAGCACCAACATGGGCCATGGCCCACATGGGTGGCAGCAACCGAGAGCGAATCACCTCTCAAAGCCGATCAGTTGCTCGATGGCGACCTTACGCAGCGGCTGATCGAGGCACACCAACGAGCCAAGAGCACGCGACCGCGGATCCTGTAGCCATGGACTTCGATCATGACGACAACCACGCCGCCCCCGCTTTTGCTCCCAATGCCCGATGGCAGCACCTTGAGTTTGCACTTCAGCCGGTTTGATGAACGGCAGCAACGCCTACGACTGCGGCTGCCCAAGACCGCGACGTGTTGGGACTACGCGCCGCTAATTGACGTCGTCCGGCGCGAGCCAGGATTCAAGGTGCATTGTTTCTCTGGGAGGACGGTGGCTGAATGGTTGGCTGACCTGCAGCGTCAACGTTCGCCAGACGAGTTACGGTTCAAGCGCTGGTACGAAGCTCTCGTCCAATGCTTTATGCAGCGCCTTGCACGGGGTCAACGCGTGCCAGACAACCACTATTGCATCGAGTTGGCCGTGCCGCCCTTGGTCTCCACTTTGCCGAACGCGATTCTCGGACTAGGCCTGAAGCGCGCAAGTATCGAGCAGTGGTTGGCGACGCTACGAGCCCTTACTGGCAAAGGAGTCAAACCGGAGGAATTGCATGAGTCGGGCGTATTGGTTCGTTTACAGCGGATGCCTGCGGATGCCCCGCTGACGCAGGCGGAAGTCCTGCGCCTTATCAACTTGTCCTACGTGATCCCGAAATTCGCCAGCGAGTCCCGCTTTGGCTTCGTCCCCAAAGCCGGATGGTACGAAACGTGTCAGCGCATTCCTGTCAAAGAGTTCAAGCGACGCGGACTGTGGGCTGAAGGATATGGTGGATCCTGGTACGTCATCCGATACCGGCATCGTTCGCTGGGTTGGTCAATCATTCGATGCCGGCATCGTGATTTGTTCACAAAGCGGTCCGACTGGTGGGGGGTACTTGATGAGAGGGGGCGCTTGCTCGAGCAGACAGTGGATGGTTTCGATTCTCCTGAGGATGCGATGGCGTTCGCCGAACTGCAAATGAGCCAGCGTTTTGCCGCCTGGGGAAGGGATCAGGTTTTGACTCGGTGGGAGCGTTTTTCATTGCCTGGTAGCGTCGGCTATCAAGAGATCCTGTTACAGCTCGATGATTGGTCGCGCAGCTACCAGTCCCGGCACTACCGCACACGCAACGTGCTGGTCCATATCCGATCCGGCATTCGCCACACCAGTGATGGTCGGCGTGTCCTGTTTCTCGATGAAGTCCAAAGTGACTGGCATGCCGATCTGCATGCCGAGGCGAAGCCCAATTCACGAAAGAAGCGCGAGATACCACCACCGTATGCGCCTTTCAAGAACGAATGGCCCCTGCTCACGATGAAGTTGATGGTGTGGTGGGCGCAGCGCCTGGGAGTGGACGGCGTGGCCTGGAGTACTGCCGAGTTGCAGGCCATTCGCTGGCGTGGATTCGGTCCGCCTCAAACCCTGTATCGTGTGAGCTTGCCGGACGCCGCTAAGTCATTGGCGAAGACGCTGGGCATCGCGTTCGATCAAACGCAGTTGTCGGTACGTACCAATGCCCGCCGCGTCGATTTGGGCAAGCGCGGCTGGACAGTTCGCAACCGTGAAGGCGTGGCCATCACGAAGCCATTTCGCACAAGAGAGCAGGCCGAGCATATGGCCGACCAAACAGGGAAGTTCGTAGTGATTGATGTCCCGGTTCTTTGGATTGAGGGTATGCAGACCATCCAGGCAATCCCGCTCTATGGAGTCTCAGTCGCAAAGCAATGGTTTCAGGGGCAAGTCGACCGAATGGACCCGAGCGCCTGCACAGTGAATGCTGGTTCAAAAGGACTTCGGAGTGAATAATTCCAGTAGCGCATCGCGCAACACGCCCGCCGTGGAGCGAGCCGCATCTTTGATCGAACAAGCCGACGCATTGATTGTTGCGGCTGGCGCGGGCATGGGCGTCGACTCCGGTTTACCAGACTTTCGCGGCAAAGAAGGTTTTTGGCGAGCTTACCCGGCCCTGCGGGCGGCACAGATCGACTTCTACGACATCGCGTCTCCCTCGGCATTTCACTCGTCGCCCGGACGTGCCTGGGGGTTCTATGGCCATCGTCTTGCGCTGTATCGCTCGACGACGCCGCATCAAGGGTACGACATATTGCGGCGCTGGGGTGAACGAATGTTTCATGGGCTGAGCGTTTTCACGAGCAACGTGGATGGCCAATTTCAGAAAGCGGGCTATGACCCCGCGCGCATCCATGAATGTCACGGTTCCATTCATTACCTGCAGTGCCTCCAATCCTGTCGCGAAGATGTTTGGGTTGCAGATGCGTTCAAGCCCAACGTGGATGAACAGAAATGCCAGTTGCGCAATTCGCCACCCTTGTGTCCGCACTGCGGCGGCTTGGCACGCCCCAATGTGTTGATGTTTGGCGATTGGGGGTGGATTGATCGGCGCAGCGCAGCTCAGGGATCCCGGCAGAACGCGTGGTTGTCTGCGGTAACGCGGCCCATCGTGATCGAGTTGGGCGCCGGAACGACGATCCCCTCGGTACGGCATTTCAGCCAGCGTGTGATTCACCAGTTTGGCGGGCGATTGATACGAATTAATCCCAACGAGTGCGATGTACCGACCCCACTGGACGTCGGTCTGCCAATGGGCGCAGCCGATGGGCTTTCGTCAATTGCGGAAATTCTGGGCCCCAATTGGGGTTCGCCTGCGCTTGAAAGTGGCGATGGGTGCTGAACCCACCACACTTGACTGGGGCGTCTGGAATGGTGTCGCCGGTGAGCGAAAACTATGCAACGAAACCATTGTGAGGAGGTTGCCAATCCGGGCACCTTTCTGGAATAGATTGCGTTCGTTTGGAAACCACCTCGATCAAGCAAAAAGTAGGTCCAGGATGTATAACAGAGTTGAGCCAGAATGACTTGCTGACTGCATCGCAACTCTGTGTAACGCGTGGCTCTGAATTTTGGTGCAACGCCGATGGAAACACCCACTCAGATCCTATTGGAACTAGCGCAGAGCTTGGATTCCTTGCGCGATGATCTGATGCGCCTTTCTCTGGCCATCGAAGATGTGGCCTTCATTGTCAATTCGGAGCAAAGAACCCGTGCCTTGGATCAAGTTCATGAACTTCTGGAAAGGGTGGCAGTCACGCAATCTGACAAAGGAAGTGGGTGATTACGTTCACAGCGTGAGATGGCGCAGGCGCCTGTAGCCAAAGCCCCGCTTCCTTGCCCAGCACTTATGCACTCCGTGCCTGCAGACGGTTGGTAGTGGGGTCTTCTCCGTATTGGTCATCACTCAATTCTGCAGTGGCCATGGCCCGTAGCATGGCGGGCGTGGGTGATTTAACGGCATCGGAACGCCCTGGCACCTTGTCATAGATGGTGCACACCACCAGGGGCAGTTGAAGCGCCATCAGGTCCCTGAGCAGATGGGAATACGTATGCTCAAAGGCCGATTGAATGCCATGCAGAACATGCAAACCTGCCAGAACCGAATGCGTCGGGGTCTCCAAGGTCGGAATGGCTTCCAACGCGTCGTTGCCCCCGACGCTCAATGCAATGTGGGTAACGCCCGCAGGCAGTCGCTTCATCTGATCAGGAACATTCAGGGCCACGCTGCCGTCGACTGCAAGTAGGCTGACGCTCCAAGCCGGAGGCAAGTATCGGGTCAGGTGATGTTCAACCGCACACCCAGGCTTCACATAGGCCTGGTTATCAAAGATGGAATCGCCCAGCAGTGCGAGATGCATGTCAGATCCTTGAATGGGATGGGTCAGGGGTTCTGAGACTGAACGCTATCACACGGATTGCCCTGCTTGGCATCCGCTGGCGTAACGGACGCCAGCTACACGGTCCTCCTGACTGCTGCGGTATAACTGGATGGTCATGTCCAGCGACTCTTCCAAGCCATCCAATGCCTGCCATGTCTGCGGTGCCACGAGCTACCGCCATGTCCTGGAGCGCAATGCAGATGGTCAGATGAAGCCCACTGGGCAGTTGCAATGCATCGGCTGTGCCCGGCTCTTCGCTGACGTAAAGGAATGGCGCAGCCCTCCCCGGCCTTCGGCAACCGGAGCCTCCTCATGAAAGGCACTTACCTCGTCTCCTCCTACCAGGACTAGGACGAGATCAAAGGCCTGGGCGCCCGGTGGGATCCGGCACGACGCCAGTGGTACGTCCCTGAGGGCCGTGACATTGCACCTTTTCGGCAATGGCTGCCGGCTGGCGTACCGGTCGAGACACCTGCAGAGACACTGCCCTCTCTGATCGAGACGCCCGCCGAGATCGCACTGGCCAAGTCCAAGGGTATTCCCCTCTCCCGGCTGCTCTCGGGGGTGGCGCAGGAAGTTGCTGATGCCTTCAAGGTCGGAGTCTGGACCATCGTGGAGGTGGTGGATACCCTTCAGGCAATTGGTTCATCTGTTACCAGTTCAGGATATGTTGTCAAAACGACACCTCGAAACTCGCCCAACAGCGACTCAATGCATAAGGCTTTGGATCGCAAGAGTTCACCCTTTCGCATTCCCTGATAGAGACGGTCGCAAACAACATCACGATCCAGGCTCGGCGGATACCAGAGGTTTGTCACTGATTTAAGCGACCCTGTGTTTGCCATTGCACTTGGACTGAGTCGGATAACTGCCTTCTTGTTCTCCAAAGATTTCACGACGAATTCCACGTCAAGTGTTTCGTCGCTAACGTGCTGGCGAGGGAGTCCTGCAAAGTTGATGTCTTGGACTTTTCCTTCGTGATCAGCGATCGCAAGATTGTCTCGGCAGCGAATACCGAATTTCAGCAATGCCGTCTCTGGCTCATACTGCGACCTTGCTTGCTCTTTGGACTGGTACCGTTCAAAGGCTGCAACGCTCAGTGCGCCAAGATTGGCAAGCTCGCTGAGCCGGTTCATCGTCAATCGCAGATGAGATTTCACTGAAGAAATTTCATAAGGGACATGATCATCAGGAAGGTCAAGGGACTCGCCTTCAATCCAGTCCAAGTTTCCGGACTCTCCAACCGAGGCAATCAACCATAGGTCTCGATTGACTGTCTGTGTCTCGAAGCGGATCAGCCCGCGAAGATCCAGTGGCTTCAATAATTCGACTATGGCGTCCTTGCACTGGCTCTGCCTTGACATTGACGTTTCAAATGGAACGCGCTGATCTTGACCGAGCAATTGGACGCGAAAGCACTCGTGATACTTCATGCAGACTCCTTGTTGACCTTAAGCTGAAAGGCGATGCCAGTAACAAGCGCATTGAGCGACTTGGTGTCGTTGAGAGCGGGTGGAACTACACGCTCAGAGAAATGTGGCCGAGTGAGCACTTGCAAATAGCAGCTTGCACGACCACGTCGATGCGCAGTTGATTCGATTCGGGGCTTTGCTCGGTAAACGCTGGAAATTGCCGAGCAGGTTTGGTTGATGCAATGAGCCGCTGGGCTCTCATCATTGGATTCGCCATTGACGCGCAGCAGAAGTCGGTCAATACCAACCGAACATTCCCACAGAAATTTCACCACAGGCTTAGACAGCCCTGCCTCGCCAGCAAGGAGATAGCTACCTGTCTTGTCCATGCTCCATGTTCTAACCACATCCACCATGAAATCACTTGGAAGTCGATCGATTCGAGCAATGACAGTTTTCCATTGAAAGCCATCTAAGCGGCGAAAGGGATCCTTGTTTGAAGCTGAACTACGCTGAATGTTCAGCCAATCGTGTTCGGACACAAAATCTACTGCCTTCCCTACAACCATCTCACCAATGGAATTGCGTGAACAGATTGATTCAGTCTTGTAGCCAAGCATGACATCATGCAGAACACTCAATGCTTTGGTGATCGTTAACACAACAGGACGGATAGTTGCTTTGTCACATTCGGTCGAGGCCGGAGAGCTTCGGATCGCCTGCTGGGATGCACTGGGTATGAGGCGCCGTACTTCTATTAAGAAGTTCCAATTCACGCCATACCGATGGCGACGTTGTCCCAGCGCTGCCGGCTTTACACCAGTCCAACGGGACAGGATCTCATCAGTAACTTGAAGACGACTTATTGAACGGTCAATCCAATGACGTTGCGCTGCCTCGGGCAGGTGAAAGTAGGTCGTCCAGGTCGTCTCGAAACTCTTGTGCCCTGCCTCAACAGCGATGACATCAAGCTCATTGACCTCTTTGACTTCTTTAATATCAAGCAACGCTTTCTGCACCCGATTGCTTAAGACGGTGTGTCGAAAGATGTGGCTGGCTGCCGTCTGATCGCCCGTTACGGATTTGAGCGCTGAATTCAATAGCGCGTAGCAGGCCCCAAGTCGGTAGATCCGAGTGGTGTTCTGAGGATCCCCAAACAGCAGATCATCGAGTCCAGCCCCCTCCAGTTCCCTGCGCGCCAACCATTGACTCAGGGAGGCGACACACTTGGGGTCATGTATGGGTATCACACGCGACGCTGCCTTAGTTTTCCCAGCACCTGCGAATCGGCGAGCGGCTATCTTGAGGTCGTATCCCTGTTCGGTCGGCGCGAGATCTCGAAGGCGAATCCATTTGATCTCCGCGAAGCGCATAGGCGCGTTCGATAGGAGTTTGACCCATGTCTTCACCTGACTGATCTGGCGCTCATCATCCCCTAGGACCTCAACTGCCGAAGGAGCCGCTTCGATCTCATGCGGCCAGAGAATGTTGGCCTTGGGTTTGCTAATGGTTGGTGCAATCTCATAGATCCAACCCTGTGGCTGCACATCAAACACGCGCACGACATACTTGTGAAATGAGCCTACCGCTGTTGCCAAGTTCTTCGAAACTTCGCCCTCACCTAGCATGCACTTGAATGCTTGCTTCCACTGCTCGTCGGACATGTCCAATGGATGGGAATCCTGTGATTTGATTGCCTGGTAGATTGGACGCAATGCTGCGTTGAGGTAATCGGCTAAGGTGCCAATACGCGGGTCAGACTTTCGAGCGCTTCCATTGGTGGCGAGGTCACATACCCATCCAACAATAATTGCCTCCACAGGACCAGCGCGCCCCAATTGATTGACCACTCGTCCTAACCGCGTCTTGAGCGCTCGGCTCACGCGCAGGTTGGATAAGTTAATACCAGTACCCCTGAGGCCACTGGTAACTTTCCCCAGCTGTTCAATGACCCAGCCGCCAGCGAGTACCTCATCATTTTCAATTACGGCCTGAACAACTTCAGACTCGATGTGGTTCCTGGTGTCGGTAGGGAGTTCGCTTGCGTCTTGGTTTCTCGTGCAGTACCCCATCTTTCGGTCAATTGCGGTCTGGCCAAGCCTTGATACGGGTAGGACACCGATATAGTCCGCGACCAAGGGCATGGGTAAGTGCACGTAGGCCCAAGCCTGTTGATCCTTGAAAACCCCTTGAACGTTGCGCTCCGACGGTGGCAGGTCCGCAAGCGGGTAAAGACAGGAGAGGGTGGTTTCAATTTCGTTTAAGAGGTTGGCGTGGTCCAAGGGAGCTGCGCAGTGACTCAATGCAGCCAAGGTTAAGCAGCACAACTCACTACGCCGAACTTTTCCACCTATCGTCCATGCCACCGTGTTTTCAGAGCGCGTGGCGGAATTGGCGGTCAGTGCCTGAAAAAAGTGTGGCAAGTCATGCACTGTCAGGCACTCAAACGCAATGACTGACGCAACAATGGACTGGATAGGCGTTACTAAATCGCTTCGAAATGTGCTCAAAGTGTTGGACATGAACTCTTCGAACCGCGAGCATGCTCGTGCGGTCAACTCAGTTTGAGTGATCGCCACACCGTCTCCCTTCGTTTCAATGACACGAAGCCGATCAGTAACTAGTGATGTGTCATATTTCTTCGTGCTTTTTGCCATTACTTGGCCCCCTTTGTGCCTAGACCCGCTACTGGAAAGATCCCCAGGCTGATTGCAATTTCATCGACGACATGGGCGGTGGCGCTCAGCCACTGAATTTGAGCAATGTCCGCATGCCCGCCATGTAGGGAGATACCGTCCACATGATGGCGCGCTGCTGCGTCAATTTGGCGGTCAGGAATACCCTTCTTGCGAATGGCGTTTTGCATGAAGTGACGGCCCCCATCTGATTTGAGTTGAAGGCTCACAGGCAATGCTTCCTTGATCTCACTTGATCCAATATCGGAGATCGCACCGTCAACTTCCACTAGGAAGAACAGTGGGACAGACTGTCCGCGCTGAATGGCGTCGATGCGACGACGGACAGCGCTGCAGGAAGGGACACCAAGTTTTTCGAGACGAGCGTCATACAGAGACAGATGCGTCAACCACAGCTTCGACTGCGCGTGCATAGTCTGCGAGATGGGTAAAGGTGTCAGGCCTTTAAGTGGGCCTGCTCGCTTGTCATCGAGGCTACAGAAGTGATTGGTACGGATGTACGCACTTGCAGTGAAGTCGTAAGTCTCAGCCGACCGCGCCATCATCAAAAGACTGCATCGCCAGGCGCAAAGGAGTGCCAAGGAATTGGTCTGCTTGTTTATGCTTTCTAGCGTGTACTTTCGCCCCGCCCGCGCCGCGTGGTGCGCTGAGACCAAGTGTCCGTCGATCGCTTGGATAGTTTCGCGTGAAGGTGTAGCCCGGGATCCGACTGCCATGGAATCATCAATGGACAAGATAGGAGCTGCGTCCCACCAGCCAAGGGTCTTGTAGATCGCCTCACATCCTTGGGAGATTTCCTGCGCCGCGAAGGTTAGGTAGTAGTGCTTCGCCTTGCCGGTCTTTGTGAAATCAACTGCACAGTATGCGGCCGTTGATCGCTGCAATCCTGCTGCCAGGGCGATTGAGCCTCTCGTTGCTATGAATTTGGCGATCGTCACAGGATCATCCACACATACTGGCACTTTGGACGTATTGGAAAGTTGTGTGTCGGATAGGTCTGCAAGACAACAAGCATCTGGAAGTCGAGCAATTTGCCGGTGAAGTGCTTCAACCACAAATCCCGGAAGCGGGCGAGCTATCACCGGTGAGGACGGGACATGGCCACTCTGAGATCGCGCCATTGATGGCAGACAGGTCGACAAGTCAATGCGGACGATGCCGTCGGTGACATCAATGCTCGCGGCCCAGTCGCCCTTTATCTTGTGCGAGAAACGGACGTAAGTGGACACGTCCCAAGGTAAACCTAAGACGAAGGCGACTGCGATTTGCAGGGAGTGCGCACAATCGTTCTCTACTGCGTCACGCAAACAGACGGCAACACTTCTTGCACGGTGAAGGGTCAGTTCAAATCGCGAGCCGGCTGCCTTACGCTGTTCTGTTCGGTCCGGATTCATCTGAGCCATGAGGCTTGCCCGCACCGAGTAGTTGACCTTGATCTCAATACTTGGCGTACCCTTGTCCTTTGCTAGGAGTTCAACAACCTCCCCGATCAGTCGTCGCGACAACTTCCGCAGCATTTCAGCTTGATTTTGCTGTTCTATTGCAGTTCGGATTTGATTGGCAGTGCGGCTTGAGACCGGCATGTTCAAGTGGATCGATCGGACGATTTCTGCACCGATTCCAGCCAGCACGTGCTCTTCGAGGTCCAGGGTGACTTCCAGCAACATTGCCCACGGGCTGAATTGACGTTTTCGACCTTGCATGAGCAGGTGTGGTGCCGCTGGTTGAATACCGATGTTGAATCGCGACAAGTCACTCAGTTCCCCCACCAGATCCGCCCATTCCTCTAGTGGCGTGTTCCCAACCATGAGGAACATGTGAATGCAGTGAGCTGCGTTTACGAGCACAGTCACAATTCCCGGCTGGTCGGGTGGCGGACCAAGTGCAGCCATCAGTTTTTGACAGGCGTGACTAGTCCTCCCATTGGTCGGGATGGGTAGGAGGGGGCGCATTCCTCCAAGGGCAATAACTTTAGGCATAACCAACTCCAAACAAACAAAACCAACTGCGCCGGCGACAACCGGAACAGCAACGACTGAATGGAAGATTCGGTTTCAACCGAATCGGCTGGCGCGAGGTCAGATGGACCGCACGGAGCAGCGTTGGCAAGAAGTGAGCAATGAAATCAATTGCGAGTTGGCACGGACGCGCATGCGGCCAAGCCATTGCAATCGCAACAAAACATTGCTACTTCAGGATTTTTGATAAAGCGGGGACATGCACGAACCGATCAACATGCAATGCATGCCGGCATCTGCAAAGTGCGCGCTCAAGCAACAAGGCGCACCTGTCCCTAGGTTGCAAACTCACTTGTTTTAAGTTGAAAGTTCGCAACAGTGATGTATGAAAGGCCGGATCATTACCGCCCGACTTCGCCTTGCGCCGTGAAGCGCCGGGCTCGCAGTTTTTAGGTGCAATAACTGAATCCTACTCGCGCACTGAATCCACGTCAGCAACTTTCGAAGGGTTAAGTCGTTTTTGTGCAACGCCTGAATTTGAGAAGTAGCTGGGCCATGGACCATTACTCAATCGAGTCGACGCCCCTCACCATTTTTTTTGGCCCTTGGTTTTGACACCATTTGCGTCTTTGCGCGTGAGGCTGCGCAGCAATTGTCAAAGTCTTCGTGCAACAGAGCTTGTAAAATCAACGACTTACACTGCACTAGTTGCAATAAGGTAAATTGCCAGCTCAAGGTGCGCAGCAATTTTCTTGGGCTCCGAAGCCAGTCGTGGGTTCGATCCCCGCCAGCCGCGCCACTCCTTGCTTTCCAAGCAAGTAAGTGTTTACTGGGTTGACTTAATGTCACCCCCATTCGCCCTCATTTTGGGCATGGCGCTATCACTTCTTGAAGTGCCTATCGAACAGGCAGATGTTCTTGTCCATCCTGGATTAGCCCTACACTTTTCAGATGACCAGCAAGCCCTGCCCTTTCTGCAGCCTGCCCGCGTCTCGCATCGTGGATTCGAACCCGCATGGCTGGGTGATTCGGAACGGGTTCCCCAATACGCCCTGCTCATGGCCTTGACGGCCGGGCCTGGGTTCAGGCTGGGAAGCTTGAGGTGGTTGGACCGGAGTAACTGGAAGTATTCGGCTGAATGATCACCTCCCGCTCATTTTCAACGAGCGATCTTGTGGTCAACGCCGGTAAAACGCCGTTCTTGCTGGTCGATGACCTACGGCTCAAAGCTGCCTTGGCGGTTGCGACGGACCTGGACACCAACTCCGCCTATCGCAGCGTGGACTGGAAGTGCACGATCTCGGTCCGCTTGGCCCGCACCACCACCGTATTAGCCAGCTTGTCATGCCAGCCCTGCTTCTTGCGATCAAAGGCCACCCAGATCAGGCCAGCACACAAAGGGATGCAGGACAGGAAGTACCCAAAGTACCGGATTAGAGCCTGTCCAAGCTTCAGCGGCTGGCCCGTAGTGGCATCCACGATCTTGGCACCAATGAGTTGCTTGCCGGGAGTGGCCCCATAGCGCAGCCACAGAGCAATGACCACCACCAAGGGCAAAACGTAGTTGATCAGCACGTCTGCGGTAGAACCCGGGGTCTCCAACGCAATGCGGGCGGACTTGCGTGCAAAGATGATCATCAAGAACCAGGCCACGATTACGTACATGACGGTATCCACCACGGCAGCCCACGCCCGGGGCAAGAAGCCCACGTATTCCAGATCCTTGTCGACGACGACATTCAGTGTTGGCATTCGGATTTTCCCTGGCGCGATGGCCTGTTGTGTTCGGTAGCCTCCATTGTGCGCAAATCGGTGAAGCAGGAAGTCTGTAGTCCTACGCATGGCGGTGTGGGAATTCTACTGGCGAGTGGGTTGAGTACTGTAATTGCAACCAGTATACTGATTAAAACAACAGTTTTGCATTATCCAGTTCACTCCCCATTTCATCGCAATCCCCAAGAGGGCCCCATGGTCACCGAAGAAGTCTTTTATTGGCAGATCCAGTGGGCTGGCCGCTGGATGCTGACTAGGCGCCGTTTCAGTGAAGTTGAAATCCGCAAAGAGCACCCCGAGGCTATCCGGGTGGACGATTCCCGCGTGACGATCTGCACCCCGGAAACGCCCCAGGAACGCACGCAGGCCAGCCGCTCTGCGACCCTGGGGTACCCGGATATCGAGTACCGGCTCTGACGGGTTGGTTGGACCATGACCACTACTCTCTTAGCATTGCGCCCTGCCGATCCACTGCAAACCCTCAATGCCGAACAGCGCTCTGCAGTGGAGCATGGTCTGGGGAAGGAGTCTGATGATCAACGTCCACTGCTCATCATTGCCGGAGCCGGTTCGGGCAAGACCAACACCCTGGCCTACCGGGTTGCCAATTTGGTCCAACATGGTGTTGATCCCCAGCGCATCCTGTTGCTGACCTTCTCACGTCGTGCGGCCCAGGAGATGGAACGCCGCTCCAGCCATGTGCTGCAGCAGGTCATGGCGTTTGGCAAGGAGCCCCCCAAGCTCCCCTGGTCCGGCACTTTCCATGCCATCGGTGCCCGTTTGCTCAGGGAGTACGCCAACTGCATTGGCCTGGATGAGTCCTTCACCATCCACGACCGCTCGGATGCCGAAGACCTGATGGGTCTGGTGCGCCATGAACTCGGCCTGTCCAACACGGAGTCCCGGTTCCCTCGCAAGGGCACTTGCCTGTCCATCTACTCCCGGGTGGTCAACAGCCAGCAGCCACTGGGTGATGTCCTACGTAGTACCTTTCCCTGGTGCGGGGCCTGGGAGGCCGAGCTCAAGCGTCTGTTTGGCGCCTATGTAGACGCCAAGCAGGAACAAAACGCCCTGGACTATGACGATCTGCTGCTGTTCTGGTCGGAGATGATGTCCGATCCCCAGTTGGCCACAGAAGTCTCCGGACGCTTTGACCATGTGTTGGTTGATGAATACCAGGACACCAACCGGCTGCAGTCCTGGATCGTCAAGGCCCTCAAGCCCAGTGGCCAAGGGGTCACCGTGGTGGGAGACGATGCCCAGAGCATCTACAGTTTCCGCGGTGCAACGGTTCGCAACATCCTGGACTTCCCCACGGATTTCAAGAATCCGGCCCGGATCGTCACGCTGGAACGCAACTACCGCTCGACCCAGCCCATTCTGGATGTGTCCAATGCTGTCATCGCCCAGGCCCGTGAACGCCATGCCAAGGTGCTCTGGACCGACAAGGCAGGCCATGAGCATGCCCAACTGGTCATGGTGGATGACGAGGCCACGCAGGCCCGGTTTGTGGCCGAGCGGGTACTGGCGCATCGGGAGGCAGGACTACCCCTCAAATCCCAGGCGGTGCTGTTTCGGACGTCGTCGCACAGTGCAGCCTTGGAACTGGAGCTCATGCGTCGCAACATCCCCTTCGTCAAGTTCGGGGGACTCAAGTTCTTGGAAACGG
Organism: Rhodoferax sp.; assembly: GCA_046348185.1. Taxonomy (GTDB): domain Bacteria; phylum Pseudomonadota; class Gammaproteobacteria; order Burkholderiales; family Burkholderiaceae_C; genus Allorhodoferax. Next base: position 26,588 of record JAXMER010000016.1, read on the forward strand.
CCCACATCAAGGATGTGCTGGCACTCTTGCGTTTGGTGCAGAACCCCAGGGGCCGTATTGCCGGCCTTCGGGTCCTGCAGCTGATGCCAGGCATTGGACCGGCAACAGCTTCAAAGCTGCTGGAGCAACTGGCCCAGGCACCAGAGCCTGCAAAGGTCATCGACAAGTTCGAAGTGCAATCCCATCTGCAGAAGGACTGGCGTGCGTTCGTGGAGGTGTTCCAAACCTTGAGCCAAAGGCATTTACCCTGGCCTGCCGATCTGGAGCTGGCTCGGCGCTGGTACAGCCCGCATCTGGAACGGCTGCATGACGATGCAACCATGCGCATTGCGGATCTGGAGCAACTGGAGCGCATGGCGGCGGGCTATGGCAATCGGGAGCGCTTCCTGACGGAGCTCACGCTAGACCCACCGGAAGCCAGCGGTGATCTGGCCGGAGCCCCCCACCGGGATGAGGACTACCTGATCTTGTCGACCATTCACTCAGCCAAGGGCCAGGAGTGGAAGAGCGTGCATGTGCTCAATGTAGTGGATGGCTGCATGCCGTCCGACTTGGCCACCGGCGATGCAGACGATTTGGAAGAAGAACGTCGACTTCTCTACGTGGCCATGACCCGTGCCCGGGACCACTTGCACTTGGTTGTTCCCCACCGGTTCTTCGTAACTCAGCAATCCAACTATGGCGACCGGCATCTGTACGCACCGCGCAGCCGGTTTGTGACGGACGAAATGCTCAGGCAGTTCGATATGGTGAATTGGCCACCACACTCGGCCAGCGCGTTGGCGGCAATGGCAAGATTGGGAATTGCGCCCAAGACGCCTAACCTGGCAGTGCGAGACCGGGCGCGGGCGGCCTGGAAGTGAAGGCTGAGGCAGACGCTGTGCTTGGCACAGTCTTTAGAGCGTTTGCATTAACCTAGCGGAATCTGCCCAGAGATTGTTTTGGTGAATTTGTTCTTGCCCATGGCATCAGCGCCCGTAGACGAAACATTCGTCCTGCATGATGTAGACGCCGACAACAGACTGCTCGACGATAGCATCGAAGGGGATGTCGCTTGTCAATGGCAAGTTCATGAGCGGCCCCAAACTGAGAAAACGCTATTGAGTGCGGAAACCTGCGCATTGCGTTCGGCGTGTTTTTGCTTGGGAGGTGCCGCCGCTTCGGCAACGCATTGTCGGCCGTATTCCGTTATGTAGTACTTGCGACTAACCTTGAGAGCGTCGGCACTGCTAGCCACTGTCTCCAAATTGCTGTAGATGGCATTGGCCAACTCCAACTTCGCCAGACGAGACCTCAAGGTGATTTCTGGGGTTACCAGTCGAATGGACAAGGCACGCACAGTCAAGGGCTCACTGGACGCGACCAGCGCCCTAAACACATCAATGGACTCTGGCCAAGTTTCTGGCGGCGTTGAGCGCTTTCTGGACTTCAGGTTTCTGACCGATTCAAGTTGCATGGCGTCACAGCACTTAGTTTGATCTGGATTGACGAGGGTTCAATATATGTAATCGCAAGCTTACGTTGACTTTTCAGATGCGAGGCTTAGTGTTGGCCCTAAGGTTTCGGGCACTGACTTGGTTGACGTTGAACCAAAACTTGATCCTCCGAGCCAGTTGGAGGGCATCGATGGAAGCGCAGCAAGACCTAGTGGAAGTGGTGCACACCTTGAAGCAGGTGGTAGGCGCGAAGGGTTGATTGGGCAAAGCCCGCTTTAAGGGGGCACTCATCGGAAGATGTGCGTCCTCTCTTTCCTACGGGCATTGCAGCTCAATCCACTGTTGACCATCAGCTTCGGCTATCAGCCGTTCCAGAGCCGGGCGTGTCCCAAAAGTCAGTTTTCCATTCGCCGCACCGAACCGGCTCCATCTAGGCAACAGCGCTATCTCGAGTGGGCGTATCAGCCTTTGGCTCGGGACCAGGGCATCGCGCGGTTCTTGCCTTGGCGTTTGGCGATGTACATGGCCTCATCGGCATGACGCAGCAACTGCAGCGAATCACGTGTGTCATGCGGAGCCAGTGCGAAGCCAATGCTGGCGCTAACTGCATCACCTGATGCCTCTGCCACAGCCTTGACCGACAGGCGCAGGTGCTCGGCCAGGGCCTCGGCCCCGGGCAGGCCGTTCACGCGTGCCAACACCAGAAACTCGTCGCCTCCGAATCGGCCCACGGCGTCGTCTGAGCGGACCGCAGTACGCAATGCTGCAGCCACATTGGCCAGAAGTGTGTCGCCTGCATGATGGCCTTTGGCATCGTTGACGGTCTTGAAACCATCCAGGTCGATGAAGAACAACGCATAGTCCGATTGCGGATCAGCGATGCATCCCTCAATGAACGACAACATCGTGTGGCGGCTCAATGCATCTGTCAGTGCATCACGCTCAACACTGCGGCGCAGCTTCTCCTGGGTGATCGTCAAATCGTGTACGTCGGTGGTTATGGTGTAGACGCCCGATACATTGCCGTCCGCATCCAGATCGGGCACATAGCTGGTTCGCAACCACCGCGGCCCGTCCACCAAGCGGTCCACCAGGCGAGAAAAATGTGCAGTCTCACCATTCAAGGCCTGTTCGTAATAGGGCTTCTGCTCCAACCAACTGGAAACGCCTCGCACCTCGCTGACATGGAACCCCAGAGCGCAATCGGCGGAAATGCCAGTCATCGCACACCAGGATTTATTGACGAACCGCAGCACACAATCGCGGTCCAGATACGTCAATGGCGTGGGGATGTTGTCGGTGAAGTGGTCCAAACGTTTGCGTGCCGCGATGAGGGCTTCGCGCGCAACAATGTCCTCATGGATATCGGTGGCAATCGTGAATACGGACGCTACGACACCGCCAGAATCGGCATCGGGAAATACTTGCACCCGAGCCCAACGTTGCGGGTGGGGAGGATGCGTAAGCAGGCGCTCATAGCTGGCCGTCTGACCGCCAAAGGCGATGCTGAACGCCGACTGTGCGGCCGCCCAGGCCACAGGCCCGTACAGTTGCTCCAATGTCTTGCCGATAAGGTCTTCTCGCGTGCGACCCGACCACGCCAGATAGGGTGCATTGCAGAACAACAGACGCGCATCGGCGTCCCAACGTCCAATGGGCAGAGCCACCACATCGGCGAGTCGCTCAATGTGAAGTGCTTGCGCATTTGCTGTGATGGGCATTGCCGGTAGCGCCTGATCGAAGGGGATCCCGTTGTTCGCGGGCATTCTAGGGTAGGAGTACTTGCGCCAGCACTACGCCACCGCAATTGCACGTGTCTCACCGTGCTTAAGCAGCCAGACCTTGTCCGCGGGTATCTGGCGGGCCATCAGGGCTGCGGCCAGGTCTGCAATCGGTTGGTCAAACGCCTCCTGCGTCAGCTTGAACGTGCCCCAGTGCACACCCATGGCCTGTTGCGCCTCCAGATCCACCATCATCTGCACCGCATCGGCAGGGTTCACGTGCATGCGCCGCATGAAGTCTCGCGGCAGGTAGGCTCCAATTGGTAGCGCCAGAAAGTCTACAGGGCCCAGGCGCTTGCGAATCGCAGCAAAGTCCTTGCTGTAACCCGTATCGCCTGGAAACAAAAACCGCCACGGCTCGCGGGATGTTGGATTCCACTGCACCAGGTACCCACCCCAGTGGGACGCGTTGGTATCCCAGGGGGTGCGTCGGCTCCAATGCTGGGCGGGGGTAAACGTGACTGTGAGTGGGCCGATCCGTAAGCAGTCCCACCAGTCCATCTCCTGAACCTGTGCAATGCCTCGCTGGTAGAACCAAGGGGCGAGTCCCTTTGGCACCGCAAATCGCGGCGACTGCCCTGCACGCAGTAGTGCCCGAATGGTCGCCCAGCACAGATGGTCGTAGTGGTTGTGCGAAATCAGCACGAGATCGATGGCTGGCAGTTGTGCCGGGCTCAAGGGTGCCGGCACCATGCGCTTGGCGCCCACACGGCCGAACGGCCCCGCAAAGTCCGCCAAGGTTGGGTCCATCAGCACATTGAGCCCGCCCACTTGCAGCAGAATGGTGACATGGCCCAGCCAAGTGACCGTAGGTTGTTGTTGACGCTGGTGCAGGCGCGCCAGATCGACCGGTGTGCTCCACGCCCTTGCAAACGCGGCGTACCCGCCCTGCGGCGGTACCTTGGGCTGAAAGTCACCGCGCAAATTGCGCCAGATCATTTCATGCCATGGAAAATCGCCAATCAGGACTTCAGGATCGCTATTGCAAAAGCGTTGGTGCAGAGTGGACATCCAAGCAAACGGTTGTTGAAACAGGCGCCACTCTACCGAAGAATGCAGCCCGATCCGCGACAATGGGCACTCTTTCTGAAAACGCTATGCAACCCAAGACTTTCTCCCTTCTCCCTGTCCTCTTTGCGATTGCCGCGGGCACATTGACGCCCAGCCTGGACGCATCTGCTGCCAAACATGCTGCTGTCAAGCCCTCACCACACAAGAAGGCCGTGGCCGAAGCCAACATCTTGCCCCCCCTGGCGGCCCAAACAACCTTGGCAGGAACAGCCCCCGCATTGTCCGCAAAGGCCTGGTTGCTGATGGATTACGACTCCGGCCAGGTGCTGGCTGCGGCCAACGCCGACGAACCCCTGCCGCCCGCTTCGCTCACCAAAATGATGACCAGCTACATCGTCGAGCAGGCGTTGCGATCGGGCAAACTCAAGCAAGACGACCTGGTCTCGGTCAGCCAGAACGCATGGTGCCGGGGTACCAGTGCCGAGTCGTGCATGTACCTGCCACTCAACAGCCAGGCCACCGTGATCGACATTTTGCGTGGCATCATCATCCAGTCGGGCAACGACGCTTCCAAGGCGATCGCCGAGCACATGGCCGGGTCTGAAGAGGGCTTTGCCAAACTGATGAACGCCGAAGCTCAGCGCCTGGGCATGACGCATACGCACTTCGTGAACCCCACGGGCCTGCCCGATCCGGCACACAAGGCCTCGGCGCGCGATCTTGCCGTCCTGGCGCGCGCCATCATCCGCGACAGCGTCGATTACTACCCCATCTACGCCGAACGTGAGTTCAAATACAACGGCATCAAGCAAGGCAACCGCAATGCGCTGCTCTACACCGACCCTAGCGTTGACGGCCTGAAAACGGGCCATACCGAAGAAGCCGGCTACTGTCTGGTCACCTCGTCCAAGCGCAACGACATGCGCCTGATCTCCGTCATACTCAACACAGCCAGCGCGCAGGCACGCGCCGACCAGACCCGCACCTTGCTGGGCTGGGGGTTCAGTACCTTTGAGAAGGTCACTCCTCTGCAAGCCAATACGGTGTTGGCCAACGCCAAGATCAGTTTTGGCAAGGTGGAAACCGTCGACGCGGCCCTGGGTGCTCCGTGGCATTTGACGGTGCCGCGCGGCCAGCAAGTGCAGACGGCCATCGAGATCCAGCCTGGCCTGGAGGCCCCGGTCGCCAAAGGCTCCGTCATTGGCAAAGTGGTCGCCACATCGAACGGCAAGCCCGTGGGCGAGGCCCCACTGCTTGCTCAAGCTGACGTGGAGCGCGCTGGCTTTCTGCAGCGCGCCTGGCAGCACATGGCCAAGTGGTTCGGTAAATGAACGCCGGTGGGGGCACGCGCGCCCCCGCGAACGCCAGCGTGCTTCTGGGAGCAACGCGCCGCGAGCTGATTCGTGACGAGGTGTTGGCCGACATCTTGGAAGCCACCGCCGCGCGCCTGCCGGACGCCATCGCCTGCATCCACGGTGGGCAGGCGATGTGCTACCAGGAACTCAACGGCGCGGCCGATCTGGCCGCACACCACCTGATTAAGGCTGGTGTACGCCCCGGCCATATCGTGGGCTTGTGGCTGCCGCGTGGGCTCGAATTGCTGATCCTGCAACTAGCCATCGCAAAAACCGGGGCAGCCTGGCTTCCCTGCGACGCCGACACCCCCTTCGATCGCGTGCGCGTGTGCCTGGATGATGCCCAGGCGATCGGCCTGGTGACCTGCGACGCCTTCCTGGCCCGACTGCAGGCACACGTTGGCACGGTGTGGACGGCCGAGCAATTGCACCACCCCGCCACCACGCCCCTGCTTCGGCGTGCAGGCGTGCGCCCCGAGCATCCGGCCTATGTCATCTACACCTCGGGCTCCACGGGCAAGCCCAAAGGCATCGCCATCAACCAGGGCAGCATCTGCCACTTCCTGCGCAGCGAGAACGCGGTGCTTGGCGTGACTGCGCACGACCGCGTCTACCAAGGCTTCTCGGTGGCGTTTGACATGTCCTTCGAGGAAATCTGGATCAGCTACCTCGTGGGTGCAACCCTGTGGGTGGCGCCGCGCGAAATCGCCGCCGACCCCGACGCGCTGCCGCAGGCGCTGATCGACCACCACATCACGGTGCTGCATGCGGTGCCCACGTTGTTGGCGCTATTCAACCAGGACGTACCGGGTCTGCGCCTTATCAACCTGGGTGGTGAGATGTGTCCGCAGGCGCTGGTAGACCGATGGGCACGGCCCGGGCGCCAGGTCTTCAATACCTACGGTCCCACCGAGGCCACCGTTTCGGCCAGCCTGGCCGAGCTGCATGCCGCTGAGCCAGTGACCATTGGCACACCACTGCCCAACTACAGCCTGCTGGTGGTAGCACCCGATATCGAGAACGGCCTGCGCCTGATGCCCAGGGGCGAGACCGGTGAGCTGTGCATCTCCGGCCCCGGCGTGGCTACCGGCTATCTGGGCCGCCCCGAGCTCACGGCGGAGAAATTCCTGCCCAACCCGTGGGCCTTGGGCGACAACGACGCACGCTTGTACCGTACGGGCGACCTGGCTCGTATCGACACCATGGGCCACGTGCAGTGTCTCGGACGCGCCGACGACCAGGTCAAGATCCGCGGTTTTCGGGTCGAACTCGGCGAGATCGAAGCCGTGCTGTCCCAGCAACCGGGCGTTGGCACCTGCGCGGTCCTGCTACGCAACGACGAAGGCATCGACCAGCTGGTGGCCTACCTGGTGCCCGAGCCTGAGCAGACACCTTCTCCCACGGCACTGCGCGCGGCGCTTGCGGCAGTACTGCCCGCCTACATGGTGCCGGGCCGTTTCGACGTGCTGCCCCAGATGCCACGTTTGACCTCGGGCAAGATCGACCGCAAGGCGCTGCGAGCCATCCCGGTGGCGCCGCTGGCACGCGCCGAAGGCTCCGACACACCGCAGACTGAAGGCGAACACGCCTTGTTTGCGGCGCTGGGCCGCTTGTTCCCTGGCCAGAGCCTGCGCCGCGATGCTGATTTCTTTGCCGACCTGGGCGGCCATTCGCTGCTGGCGGCACGACTGGCATCGGCCCTGCGCGCCACGCCACGCTTTGCACAGCTGACGGTGCGCGACATCTATCTGCACCGACGCATTGGGGCCATTGCCGAAGTGCTGGACCGCATGGGTGACACGTCGCTCGCGCACGAACCGGACTGGTCCCCTCCGAGCGCCTGGCGGCGCTGGCGTTGCGGCCTGGCACAGGCCGTGGCGGTACCGGGCTTGGTGGCGATCCGCATGGCGCAATGGCTGGCACCGTTCTTTACCTACCACTTCTTTACCGGCGAGCCGGGTGACTCCATCGCCAATGCGGTAACGATGTCGGTGCTGGTGTTCCTGCTGGCTACCGTGGGCGAATTCGCACTGGCCTGGGCGGGCAAGTGGCTTATCGCCGGACGGCTCAAGCCCGGACGCTATCCGCTGTGGGGCCTGACCTACTACCGCTGGTGGCTGGCCGATCGGTTGCTTGAGGCCGCGCCCGTCTACCTGCTCAGCGGCTCCTCACTGTATGCTGGCTGGCTGCGCGCACTGGGCGCAAAGATTGGGCGCGACGCCCAGATCGGCTCGATGACCTTGCGCGCACCCGACCTGCTGCACATAGGTGACGAAGCCAGCGTGGGCAATGCCGTCAACTTCGAGAACGCCCGTGTGCTGCGCGGCGAGCTCCACCTGGGCTCCATCGCCATTGGCGATCATGCCTATGTGGGCTCGTACGCGGTGCTCGAAGGCAACACCCGGATTGACGCCTGGGGCCATCTGGAAGGGCAGTCGTCCTTGGCCGACGGCATGCACGTACCCACGCTACGGCGCTGGACCGGATCGCCTGCACGCGACATCGGCGCCGTGGAGCGCGCTGCGCTGCCACCACGCCCGCCCGTCACGCGCCTGCGCCGCATCTATGAAGGGATCTTCTTTCTGTGCGGTGGGTTGCTGGTTGCCACGCTGTTCTTCATGCCGGTGTTTCCAACCTTCATCCTGATCGACTGGCTCGACGATGTCGACGGATTGGCCTGGGGGCAAGGCGACATCGTCACGCTGCAGTTGCTGGAATATTTCCTGCTCGGCTTGCCCGCCAGTGCCGGGCTGGTGGTAGCCACCGCGCTGGTCTCGGCAGGGATCCGCTGGAGCGTGTTGCCCCGGCTGCACAGCGGCAGCTGGCCGGTGCACAGCAATGTTTATTGCGGCAAATGGCTGGTCAACCAGATCCAGGAAAGCAGCCTGCAGATTTTGCACGGGGTCTACGCCACCGTGTTCGCCCCGCTCTGGTACCGTCTGCTGGGCGCCAAGGTGGGGCGTGATGCCGAGATTTCCACGGCGCTGGGCGTGGTGCCCGACATGCTGACGCTGGGCGACGAAACCTTTATCGCCGATGCCGTGCTGCTGGGCGATGAGGAAATCAACGGTGGCTGGATGACCATGCGCCCCACCGTGGTGGAGCGGCGTAGCTTCGTGGGCAATGGCGCTTACGTACCCGACGGCACGACCATCCCCGAAAACGTGCTGATTGGCGTACTCTCACGCGCACCCGACGGCGCCGCCATGCGTAGCGGCGACACCTGGCTGGGCAGCCCTTCAATCAACCTGCCCGCACGCGAAACGGTTGTGGGCTATCCCGAGCACCTGACGTTCCATCCGTCGCCCCTGCGACGCGTTGGTCGCGGGCTGATCGAGGCTTTTCGCATCGTCGCTCCGCACGCATTGGTGATCGCAGCCGGATACGCCATCGTGTTGAACGTGATGCCCGCGGCTGGGTCGGGCCGCTGGGGTGACGTGGCATGGGCACTGGCCCAGGCAGGCCTGCTGTTCGGACTGGCAACGTTCCTCTTCGTCGCCCTGTTCAAGTGGCTGCTGCTGGGCCGCTACGTGCAAAGAGCGGCCCCGATGTGGACTCCATTTGTCTGGCTGTCGGAGGCGGCAACCAACCTGTACGAAGGCATCGCCGTGCCCAACTTCCTGCGCTACCTGCGCGGCACGCCATGGCTACCTTTGGCACTGAACCTGCTGGGTTGCCACATCGGCCGGGGGGTGTACCTCGACACCACGGACATCACGGAATTTGACTGCGTGACCATCGGCGATTACAGCGAGCTCAATGCCCTGACCTGCCCGCAGACGCACCTGTTCGAAGACCGTGTCATGAAGATCGACCAAGTGCACATCGGAGCCCGCGTCACGATGGGTGCGCGCAGCACGGTGCTCTACGGCGCCACGGTCGCCGATGGCGCACGCCTGGGCCCACTCACCTTGGTCATGAAAGGCGAAAGCATCCCCACCCGCAGCAGTTGGTGCGGGTGCCCCGCCGCGCCCCATGCGCGCTAGGCCAATCGAACCCTGGCCGGTTTGCGCGTGGCCGCTGCCTGCACCAACCGGCGCACCTTGCGTAGTGGTGGCGCTGGCGCTGCCCCACGACCTGCCCCGTGCGCAGGCGCGGCTGCGGGTGCGCGAAGTGGCACAGGCGCTGATCGCCCAGCGGCTGGGCTGCCAACCGGCAGACGTGACCCTGCAGGCACTGCCTGGGCAAGCCCCCCGCGTAGCGGGTAGCGCCATGGGCATTTCATTTGCGCACGAGCCCGGCTGCTCGCTGGTGGCGATTCATGATGACGGCGCCGTGGGCGTGGATGTGGTGCGCTGCACCTTGCCGCCCGATTGGGAACCAGTTGCACGGGACTACCTGGACCCGGCAACGCTGGCGCAGCTGGTCCGTCTGGATGACAGCCACCGCGTCGCGGCATTTGCCCGCGCCTGGAGCACGCGCGAGGCCACCCTGAAGCTGCACGACCAGCCGCTGCGGGAATGGTGCGATGCGGATACCCACCTGCGTGCCGACTGTCACCCTCTGGCGCTGCCACCCGGCTGGGCGGGCACCTTGGCGTTACCCACACCGGCGCTGGCGTAGGCGTGCGCTTCGCGCGCGCATCACTGCAGGGTGTGCTTGCTGGCCTCGGGCAGGAGCAGGGGTAGCACGTCGATGCCTTCGTCCAGCAGCTCGCGCACTTCGGTCGGCGTGGCCTGCCCGCGGATGCCGCGGTCTTCGGTTTCGCCGTAGTGCATCTTGCGCGCCTCCTGTGCGAAGCGCTCGCCCACGTCTTGCGTGTTCGCCACCATGCGGCGCGACAACTCCAGCCAGGCCTGCACCAGTGCAGCTGGCACGGCATCGCGGGCATGCGCCACCGGGGCGGTGGAGTCGGCATGCCCGGCATCGACAGAACGCGATTCAGAGGCCAGGTTCAGGCGCGGCGCCGACAACCCTTTGCGGATGTCCGGCGACTGGCACACCGGGCAGGACAGCAGCGCACGTGCCTGCTGGCTCTGGAAGTCGTCTTCATTGGCAAACCAGCCCTCAAACGTATGGCCGTACGCACAATACAGGTTCAGCACTTTCATGCGCCAGCGTCCTCGATGGCATGCACCTGCCAGTGCAGCGCCAGCTGCCCTTGCAGATAGTTTTGCAGCCACATGGCACCAACCAGGGTCTTGGCGTCAGTGACCGAGCCATCCAGGCAGGCGCGCAGCAACTCGGGCGCGGGCAGCTCGAACACTTCCAGGAACTCTCCGGCATCCAGCGCGCGCGCACCGGCTTGCAGGCCCTTGGCGAACCACACGTCGATGAATTCGGTGGAGTACGCGATGACCGGGTGCATCACCCCGGCGCGCGCCCAATGCGTGGCACGGTAGCCGGTTTCTTCGCGCAGTTCGCGCTGCGCGCAAGCCCAGATGGATTCGCCCGGGTCGAGCTTGCCAGCCGGGAACTCCACCATCGTGCGCCCCACGGGATACCGGAACTGGCGCTCCAGCACCACCTGCAAGACGCCGTCGGCACCCTCCAGCAGCGGGATGATCATTACAGCACCGGGATGCACCACATATTCACGCGTGGCGGTGCTGCCGTCAGGCAAGCGCACCTGGTCACGAAAGGCGTGCAGGAAGACGCCTCGCAGCACTTCTTGGCTGCTGATGCGGTCTTCGGTCAAAGAGGTGGGGGCAGGGTCAAGCAAGCCGATGAGCTTACCAGGAGTCGATGGGGGCTGCATCCCCCAGCGGTGCCACACGCCCTGCCTGCAACCCTTGCAACAGCCAAGTGCGGGTCTCGGCAGGGTCGATTACGGTGTCGATTTCGAGCGTAGTCGCCATGTGCAGGGCGCTACCCTGCTCGTATTGGCGCGCCAGCAACCGTTCGAACAGCGCCTGGCGCTCAGGGCCGTCGGGTACCGCCTGCAATTCCTTCTTGAAACCCAGACGCACCGCACCCTCCAAGCCCATGGCGCCGAATTCGCCGGTGGGCCAGGCGGCGGTAAACAGGGGTGCATGAAAGCCCCCGCCGGTCATGGCCATGGCGCCCAGGCCGTAGCCCTTGCGCAGCACCACGCTCAAGAAGGGCACGCGCAGATGGGCCGCGGCCACGAACAGGCGGCTGACGTGGCGTACCTGCGCGGTCTCCTCGGTCTCGGGCCCGACCATGAACCCCGGTGTATCGACCAGACTCACCAGTGGTAAGCCGTGGGCATTGCACAGCTGCATGAAGCGGGCGGCCTTGTCAGCGGCGTCGGCGTCGATAGCACCGCCCCGGTGGGCCGGATTGTTGGCCAACAGGCCCACCGCACGCCCGCCCACGCGCGCCAGCGCGGTGTGGATACCCAGCCCGAAACCCGTACGCAGGTGCAGCAGGCTGCCGACGTCGGCAAGTCCTTCCATGGCCTTGCGGGTGTCGTACACGCGCAGGCGGTTCTCAGGCACCACATCGCGCAGGGCGGCAGCGGGCGGTGCCGTGAAGTCACTCACCGGCCCCTGAAAGAAGGACAGGTAGTGGCGCGCCGCCGCCACGGCCTGCGCTTCGTCGTCAACCAGGATGTCGATCACGCCATTGCCATGCTGCACCGCGGCTGGGCCGATCTGTTCGGGCTTGAACACACCCAGGCCACCACCTTCAACCATGGCTGGCCCGCCCATGCCGATGTTGCTGGTGCGGGTGGCGATGATCACGTCGCTGCAGCCCAGCAAGGCGGCATTGCCGGCAAAGCAGCGCCCAGCCGCGATGCCGACCACCGGAACCTGGCCATTGAGGCGGGCGTAGCTGGCAAAGGTGGTCACGTGCAGCCCGGCGACGATGGGCATGTCCACGTCACCCGGCCGACCGCCACCGCCTTCGGCAAACAGCACCACCGGCAGCTTGTTCTGCAGGGCCAGGCCCAGCATGCGGTCGGTCTTTTGGTGGTTGCGAATGCCCTGGGTTCCGGCCAGCACGGTGGCATCGTAGGCCAGCACTACCACGCTGCGCCCACCCACCCGGCCCAGGCCGGTGACCATGCCGTCGGCCGGGGTGTTCTGGATTAAGTCTTCCTCGGTACGGCGGCTGCGCTGGGCGGCCACCGCCAAGGCACCGTATTCGACAAAGCTGTCGGCGTCACACAGATCGGCGATGTTCTCGCGCGCACTGCGCAGGCCGCGGGCATGGCGCTCGGTCATGGCGTGCGGGCGGCTGGCGTCCTGGGTGAAGGCCATGCGCGCATGCAGGCGCTGCAGATCGGCACGCACGGCAGGCTGCGCCGGTTCGGCAGCAGTTGCCGCTGGCGCAGGTTCTTGGGTGTTTTGGGAGGGTAGCCCCCGAGAAATGGACGTTTGTTGCTCTGAAAGTAATAGCACATCACCTTCACACACCAGGTCACCGGGTTGGCAGCACAGCTCCACCACACGGCCATCGGCCAGGGCGCGGATTTCGTGCTCCATCTTCATGGCCTCCAGGATGACCACCACATCACCGGCGCGAACCGGTTCACCGGGGGCAACCAGCCATTGAACAACTTGGGCTTGCAGGGGGGCGTGGAGTGGATGCATGGCCGCATTGTGCGGTGGCGCGGGCTGCGCTGTCGGTCAAGCGCGAGACAGCACCAACCGCTGCGTTCAGTGCTGGGCAGGCTGCACCAGTACGGCGCGAAAGTCGTTCACATTGGTGTGGGTCGGCCCGGTGAACACCAGGTCGCCCAAGGCGCTGAAATAGCCGTACGAATCGTTGCGAGCCTGGTAGTCGGCCAGCTGCAGGCCCAGGGCGCGGGCGCGTTGCAGGGTGTCGGGCGCAACGATGGCCCCGGCATTGTCCTGCACGCCATCAATGCCATCGGTATCCGCCGCCAGCGCCCAGATGCCCGGCTGCCCGGCACTGCCCTGGGCAAAGCCCAAACAGAATTCGCCGGCACGGCCCCCGCGGCCCCGGTTGGGCCCCGGCGCCGGGCCGGGGTGGGTCTTCAGGCTGACTGTGGTTTCGCCACCGCTCAGAATCACGCACGGGGTTTCAAACGCCGACTTGTGCGCCCGTGTGCTCTTGGCAATGGCCGCCATCACCTTGCCCACCTCGCGCGATTCGCCCTCAATTTCGTCGCTGAGGATGTAGGCCCGCACACCGGCCTCGCGCGCTGCCTGCGCCGCTGCTTCCAGGCTGTGCTGGGGCGTGGCAATGAGGTGGGTCTGGCATCGGCGCAGGCGACTGTCGCCAGGTTTGGGCGTTTCCAACGCACCGGTGCGCAGCGCTGCCTGCACGGCATCGGGTACCGAAAGACCATAGCGTTCGATGACGCGCAATGCGTCTGCGCAGCTGGAGTCGTCGGCCACCGTCGGACCGCTGGCGATCACGCCCACATCGTCGCCTGGCACGTCGCTGATGGCCAGCGTGACCACCCGTGCCGGATGGCTGGCTGCAGCCAGCTGGCCGCCCTTGATGCGCGAAAGGTGCTTGCGCACCTGGTTCATCTGCACGATGTCGGCCCCACTCTCCAGCAGCTCGCGGTTGATACGCTGCTTGTCGGCCAGAGACAGGCCCTGGCAAGGCAGGGTCAGCAGTGCCGACCCGCCGCCCGAGACCAGGAACAACACCAGATCGTGCTCGGTCAGCGGCTGGCCGCTGGCCTGCCCCGTCGCCAAGGCCAACATGCGCTGGGCTGCGGTCAGCGAGGCCTCGTCCGGCACGGGATGCGCTGCCTCCACCACCTCGATGCAGGGCCGTACACCCGCCGGGCGCGGGGGGGTGTGGCCGTAGCGAGTCACCACCAGCCCCGATAACGGCGCCGACGGCAGACCCTGGCGCTGGGCATGCGCTTGCCACAAGGCTTCGAGCGCATGGGCCATGGCCCCCGCGGCCTTGCCCGCCCCCAACACCAGCGTGCGCCCCTGGGCCGGATCAGGCACATCCGGCAACCAGCGCGCCATGTTGTGCAAGGGCAGCGCCCGCTCAACTGCCACGTCGTACAGGTGGCGCAAGAAGCGTGCTGGATCGTGTGGCATGGGTTCACCCCCCGTTTGAATGGCGCCTACTGCGCAACATACCGACCCGGGCGGTGGTTGGTGGCCAGAACGATATTGAGCACCACGACGGCGACGATGGACATCACCACCCGCTGCAGCGGCACCGTCAGCAAGGCCGAGGTCACGATCACCGCGTCAAATGCCAGCTGCACATGGCCCGCGCGCCAACCACGCTGTTTTTGCGCAATCAAGGCCACGATGCCCAGCCCACCCAGACTGGCTTGGTGACGAAACAGGATCAGAAAACCATTGCCCATGAGCACCCCGCCCAGCACCGCCGCCAGCCAGGGGTCCAGCATCGCCAGCGCCAGGTGGTGCGGCAGCCAGTCGCACAGCACCGACATGATGGCCACTGCAGCCACGGTGCGCAGCGTGAACGAGCGCCCCATGTGCCGCCACGCCATCCAGTAGAAGGGGATGTTGATCAGGAAGTAGGCCACGCCAAAGGGCCAGCCCCCGACATAGTGCATCAGGAAAGCGATTCCGGCCGTGCCCCCGGAAAGCAGCCCGGTGTGCTGGAACAGGGTCACGCCCAGGGCCACCAGCAGCGTGCCGATCAGCAAAGCCTGGATATCTTCCAGGCGGCTGTGGCGCAATACATCATCATCCAGCACAACCGGGGCGGGAGACGGGACGGACGGGGTGGACAGGTCGGTCATGCAAACGGGGGGAAAAGAATGAATCGGTCTTGCTTATTTCGTGGGCACTGCAAGTCTTGATAGCGCTGCCGCCTTGCCTGGCAAGGCCCTGCCACGACTGCACATTATTGTTCCAGACTTATCAACAGGCTTACACAAAGAAAAACTGGATAACTTGCGTTATCACAGGTAAAGCGGCGGCGCTTGGCGTACAGTCATACGCCGCCAAGCCCAACGTCAGGCCCGGCGCTTACAGGAACGACGCACCATGAAACTGCTGAAAATCCCGCTCTGTTTGACCCTGGCCTGCACCGGCCTGCTGCACGCCCAAGGCGCCCCTGCCGCAGCCGGTGCGCGCCAAGCCTACCAGCGCGATGTGGCCGCCTGCTTGGCTGCGCCCCCCACCACCGACAGCGCGGCATGCCTGAAAGAAGCCCGCAACGCCCTGGCCGAAGTGCGCCGCGGCCACCTTGATGCCTCCCCCGACGCTGCGCAGCTGGCCCGCAACGCGCTGGTACGCTGCGAGGTGCACCGCGGCGACGACCGTGCCGACTGCATCGCCCGCATCCAGGGCCAGGGCACGGTGCAAGGCAGCGTCGAAGGCGGCGGCTTGTTGCGCAGCCTGCGTACCGAACTGCCTCCCAAGTAAGCCCTGTTGGTCCCGCTTCGCCGCATGCTCCGAATAGTCTTGGCGCTGGCGCTGGCCAGCGGTCTGATGGTCTCTGCCGCCGCACAAGACACCCCCGCCGTCTCGTACCGTACGCAGGTTGCGCCCATCCTGGAAAAGCGCTGCGTGGTCTGCCATGCTTGTTTTGACGCGCCTTGCCAGCTCAAGCTGGGTGCACCCGAAGGCCTGGAGCGCGGCGCCAGCAAGGACAAGGTGTACGAAGGCACACGCATCCAGGAGACCACACCATCACGCCTGTTTGTCGACGCCGCCCACACCGAGCAATGGCGCCAGCGCGGCTTCACGCCGGTGCTTGCGGATACCGCCACGCACACCCCCGCCGCCAGCGGCGTGTTGGCGCGCATGCTGGCACTCAAGACGCGTCACCCGCAGCCCAACGCAGGCACGCTGGGCCGCGCGTTCGACTTCGGACTGGACCGCAAGCAAAGCTGCCCGGCACCACAGGAAATGGACGCCTTTGAGCGCGACCACCCGCAGTGGGGCATGCCCTACGGTTTTCCCGCCCTGCCCGGCGACGAAATGCAGGTGCTGCAGCGCTGGCTGGACCAGGGTGCACCGCTGGACGCGGCCTTGCCCCCACTGCCAAGCGCCATCCAACACCAGGTGAGCCAGTGGGAGACGTTCCTGAACGGCACCAGCCCCAAGGAACGCCTGGTAGCGCGCTACCTGTACGAACACCTGTTCCAGGCGCACCTGCATTTCCAGGCGGGGACCGGGCAACCGTACTTTCGCTTGGTGCGCGCCCGCACCCCGCCAGGGCAGGCGGTGGTGCCCCTGGCCACGCGCCGCCCCACCGACGATCCTGGTGCTGCTCCGTTCTATTACCGGCTCGAACGCGAGCGCGAAAGCCTGGTCGACAAGACCCACATGCCCTTTGCCCTGGGGCCACAGCGCCTGGCGCACTGGCGCCGACTCCTGCTGGAGGCGCCCTACACGGTGCAACGCCTGCCCGGCTACAGCGACGACGTAGCCAGCAACCCGTTTGTGGTGTTCCAGGACATTCCGGCCGCCACGCGCTACCGCTTTCTGCTGGACGAGGCCGAGTTCTTTGTCATGGGCTTCATCAAAGGACCGGTTTGCCGCGGTCAGGTGGCCTTGAATGTGATCGAAGATCACTTCTGGGTCTTCTTCTACAACGACCGGCTTGATGCCGACGGTGAAGGCCTGGACGAACTGCTGCGTCAACAGGCCCACAACCTGGCGCTGCCCGCCGAGCAAAGCAGCCAGGCGGGTTTCCTCAGCCCCTGGATGGGTTACGCGCTGCGCGAGCGCGCCTACCTGCAAGCCAAGACCGCCTACATGGCGCAAAAGGTGAAAGAAGGACGGCGCATCGACCTGGACCTGATCTGGAACGGCGAGGGCCACAACCCCAACGCCGCGCTGACCGTATTTCGCCACTTTGACAACGCCACGGTCGTCAAGGGCCTGCTGGGGGAGCCCCCCAAGACCGCCTGGGTGTTGAGCTACCCGCTGCTCGAACGCATCCACTACCTGCTGGTGGCCGGTTTCGACGTGTACGGCAATATCGGCCACCAGCTGCTCTCGCGCCTGTACATGGACTTCCTGCGCATGGAAGGCGAGTTCAACTTCCTGGCCTTGCTGCCGCACGCCGAGCGTGAGCGCATTCACGCCTACTGGTACCGCGGTGCCACACCGCAAGCGCAGATCTTCCTGCGGGCCGCCCAGGCCGAGGCCACGCCCGAGACCCACATCCCCTACCGCAGCGGCGAACCGCAGCGCGAGCTGTACGGGCTGCTCAATTCGCATCTGGCCGCGGTGCTGGACACCCGCCACGATCTTGCCAGCCTCAGCGACCACGCCCTGGCGCGCGACCTGCGCAACCTGGCCGCGCTACGCGGCGCGCCCCTGAGCCAGCTCCCCGAACTCAGCGTACTGCGAATAGACCAGGCGGGCCAACCACCGCGTTACTTCACCCTGCTGCGCAACACGGGGCATCGCAATGTGTCGCAGCTGCTCACCGAGAACGGCGCACTGGCACCCGCCGAGAACACCCTGACCGTGGCCGTGGGTCTGGTGGGCTCCTACCCCAACGCGCTCTACCGCGTGGACCGTGAACGCCTGGGCACGTTCACCCAGCAGCTCAGCCAGCTGCGTACCGCGATGGACTACCGCGTCTTCGCCGAGCGCTACGCCATCCGGCGTACCCACCCGCAGTTCTGGGCTTTCAGCGACGCCCTGCAACAAGCCCACCAGGCCCAAGACGCCGTGCGCGACGCCGGGCTGCTGGACTACAACCGCTGGGAAAACCGTTAGTAGCAACTCTCCCTTCTAGCCCCCGTAAATGCTAGTCATATTGCTATGTAAATTATAGCAATTGCTCGCACCAGTGCAAAAGGGGCCAGACGCGAGTTGACGCGTGGCGCGATGGATGCGGGGTGAGTGCGTGCGCCGCTTAGACCCAGCGGCACAGCGCGAGCAACCCTACTGCGTGGGCCCTGCGGGCTGCCCTGTGGTGCTCAGGCCGATCGGGGTCTGGCTAAACTCGCCCTGCGGGCTCAAACAACGCCAGCCCTGATCCGATCCGCCCTGCGCTCCTCGGCCACGCAAAAGGGATTGCCCGCGCCGTACCGCTGGGTCGGCTTGGTTGGTTGCTGCGGAGCGAATCCAGTACAGTGGGGTGTAAACCGGCGGATGGCGAATGCGAATGGGTGAGCTGCGATCCCGACTACCTGTAAGTGAGTCGCGGGGTTTGTTGCTATCTTTATGTGAGCAATTTTCGCAGTATCCACGGGGGCTAGCAACCAATTCCGCTACTCATTTGACCGGGGTGTTTGGCAAGGGATTTCGATCTACATAACGTTAACTCTCATGAATTTGCTTCCCGCCTGGCGACCTCGCTACTGTCCGCTTTGTAGTGGCGAGGTTGTCCCCGCAAACAACCCCCTTGAAGCCAACCCATGGCTGGGTATTTTTGTAGGTGGCGCCGAGATTCCTGTATGGCTCAGCATCGGTGTGGGGATGCTGGTTGCGTCGTTGGAAGGCCTCGTGGCAGGCATCTTTGTGAGCATCGGTGTTGGCGTGGCCCTTTGTGCTGCCTGGCTGGTGGCGGGCATGCGGTTGCAACGGAAGCACCTGGTATGTGCATGCGTGAACTGCGGGGAGCGATCTCCGTTTGAACAATTACTTCGAAGGAAGCGCAGTGTTCCAATCACGCCAACTTAACAGGTCAATCGACACGGGCCCACAACAGCAGGAGGCGGCTTCGCCGCGAGTGTTGGTGGCCCGGTCATTTTTGCGTCGCCCCAAACACCCGAGGCTGCGCTGCGGGCCACCCTTTGGCGCTGCCGAGCAGCGCAGCGGCTGGCGGGTGAAGAGGCTCAGATGTTTGAGCCCGCAGGGCGAGTTTCTGAGCCTCCCGCCGGGCGCGAGCAGCGCAGGGTAGTCGCGCCAGCGACCAGCGTCGTAGGGTGGCACGCAGCGCAGCCTCGGGTGCTGGAACCGTAAGTCGCAACCGCTAGGAAAGCGTCAATAACGATTTTGGCGTCCAGCCCCCCGTAGAGACTGGTCATGTTGCTATCCAACTTGTAGCAATACAGCGTACCCCGCCCCCTAGGCTGCCGAGCCCGTAGGCTTGCGCTTGCGCGCCGGTGCCTTGCGTGCCGGTTGGGGTGCGGGCACTTCGGCCAGTGCACGGCGGGCACGCTCGGCCAAGGCCAGCTCGCGCACGCGGGCGATGTCGGCGTCACTGAAGGGGCCGTTCACGCCGGAGATGGCGGCCAGCTGCATGCCGTGCTTCAGGCCCAGCTGGTAGATCTCGCGCACCTTCTCCCACTCGATGGCGCGGCCCACGGTGAAGTTCTCGAAACGGCCTTCCAACGCCAGCACGATGGTTTCGGCCAGACAGGCGTAGGCCACACCCTTGGGCAGGCCGATGTTCTTCATCTGCACGTCGCCGGGGAGCTGGATCTCGCCAGATTCGATCACCAGTACGTCCGGGCGCTTGGCCACTTCGCTGGGTGGCAGGTCCAGCGGGCGGGCCACGTCGGTGATGACGCATCCGGGCTTGACCTTCATGATGTCGAGCACCTTCTTGCCCGCGCCCGAGGTGGCAGTCACCACCATGTCCATGTCGCCAATGTCCTTGTCGGCATGGGCCGACAGGAAAAGCTTGGCGTCGGGCGATTCGAGCAGGATGGATTCCTTCAATGCCAGCAGCTTGGCCGTCTCGGGCGAAACCATGTACACCTCTTCGGCAGCACGGGCCAGCAGCCGCGCGCACACCGAGCCAATGGCCCCGGTAGCACCCACCACCATGGCCTTGAACTTGACCCGCCCCTTGCCCTTGGGCTTGGGCAGCAGGTTCATGCGCAACAGGGCATCGTGCGCAGCCCACAGGGCGCCCGAGGCGCTGTAGCTGTTGCCGGTGGTGATGGGCAGCGGCGCGCGCTTGGCCACCGTGGCCCCGGCATCGCCCACCACCTTGGTAAAGGCACCCAGGCCCATGATCTGCGCACCGAGCTTCTTGGCCATGGCTGCGGCATCCAGCAAGCGCCGGTAGGTGAACTCGGGGTCGTGGCGCATGATTTCCTTGGGCGTGCCCCCCACCGAAATCAGCCAGCCTTCGGCCTTCACGCCCGTGGGCGATTCGATGCCGGTGACCTTGGAGTAGATGAACGGCGGCGCATAGGCCATCGCTTTTTCTAGGGTGTTCATCAGCACCGGAGGTGAGACGTGCGAGAGCATCTCGATGGGCTTGACCTTCTTGAAGTACTCCTGCGAAAGCGGATGGATCACGAACGCAAAGCGGTTGATGCGCTGGTTGCCGTTGGGCTGGATCACGCGCGGCTCCAGCCCCAAGCCGGTGATGATTTCGAGGTAGTCGTCTTCTAGCAGGTCCTGGCTGTGCTTGTCGGTGGCAGCCATGATCATGGCGTCGAGCAACGCCGCACCCAGCACATGCCCATGCAGGCAGGGCGCACCGTCGACGATGGTGACAACGCCCTTGTCACGCAAGGCAGCGACGCGCGCATCGTTCACGGTGGCGGTCACCACGGTCTTGCCCGCCAGTTCTTCCAGCCCGAAGTCGTCGAGCTCATGCACGGGTGCCACCACCACGGTGGCGTGCTGCAGGGCCTTGCGCAGCATGTAGCGGGTCCACTCCTTGACCGGGGTCGAAGCCATGGCCTGCGGCAGCGTCCAGTCCTTCACATAGTGGGCACCGGTGGCGTACAGGTTGAGCGCATCCAGCGAATCGAGCAGCTTGGGCACGCCCAGTTGCAGCAGCGGGTCGGCAAACTGCAGGTTGGGCGTGTACTCGGCCATGGCCTGGGCCAGCTTGTAGTCGCTCATGCCCGAGAAGAACAGCACACGTGCGTTGTTGAAGAAATTGCCCAGCTGGGTTTGGGCATGGCGCACGGCCCATTCCTGGAAGATGTCGCCCAGGCGCCCGCCGGTGCTCACCGGGACATGGGTGGCCACGGCCTTGAGCTTGGCGCTGTCGCGGTCGATGAAGCGGCGCGAACCCACCTTGTAGTGGTCCTTGAGCACCCCCAGGGCAATGGCATCGGCCTTGCGGTCCCATGCCTTGATGCGCTTGACCGCCTCGGCCGTGCTGCCGTTGGTGCCGATGCGCTGCACGCGCATCTTGACGCCCAGAAACGTGGTGACAAATTCAAAGTCCTGGTCGCTCGATCCCAGGCTGATGCTGACGACTTGCTTCATGGTATGTATGGCCTTGCTATGCGGGTACCGGGGTCATTCTTCCACCAAATGCTCGCCGTCCATACCGATTCGGTCAAATCGGCGGCAGTCCTGACGCGTCAATGCGTCACGGCGGGCGGGTTGTGCGCAGGCACCAAGAACCAGGCAAACGCCAGTGTCTGCAGCACCAGCAAGGCCAGCAGCGTGGTTTCGAAAGCCGCCGCGCGCGCCTGACCACCGATGACCAGGGCATCGACCACCGCACCAATGCCCCATTGCAGGCCAAACGCGCCCACAAACACAGCCAGGTTCAAGGCGGTGTTGACCCGTCCGGCCAAGGTCACCGCAAACGCCGCCGTGAGCTGCGAGTATGCGATGTTGCCCAGGCTGAACGACAGGCCCAGCAAGGGCCACAACAGCAGCGGCGCTGCCCACTGGCGCAGGATGGCCACCTCCACCACCAGCGCCAAGCCCATCCCGGCCGACAGTAGGCGCATGGGGCCCAGTCCGTGCTGCGCCAGCCAGCCCGAGCCCACCGCCACCAGCAAAAAGCCGCCCAACTGCGCCAGGGCCATGGCCAGCAACACCTCGGCTGCAGTGGCGCGGCTGGCATGGTTGACCTCCATGAGCCAGGGCACGGCCCACAGCCCCTGCATGGCCATGAAACCACCCACGACCAGTGCGCCCTGCGGTGCAAAGCGCCAAAAGACGCGGTTGCCGTAGATGCCCCCCAGACTGCGCAGTTGTTGCAACAGGCTTTCGCTGGCGCCGTGCGCACGTTGCTCAGGGGTGGTCATCAACAAGGCCGCCGCCCCCACCAGTAACACCGCCACAGTGGCAAATACGCCCCGCCAGCCCAACAACGGCAAGGCCGCCGCTACCGGCACGCTGGCAGACAACGCGCCCAGCCCGCCTGCAACCATGATGGTGGCCGAGAGCGAGGGCATGCGCTCGGCGGGAAACCACTGGCTGAACGCCTTGAAGCTGCCCATCAGGCAGGCCGACACGCCCAAGCCGATGAGGGCACGCCCCACGGCCAGGGTTTGCAGGTCCTGGCCGAGCGCGAAAACCGTGCAACCCAGCGCCGCCACCAGCAGCAGTGCAGCTTCGACCCGGCGCGGCCCCCAGCGATCCAGCAGCAGGCCCAGCGGAATCTGGAACAGGCCAAAGCCCAGGAAATAGGCCGAGGTCAGCAGGCCCAGGCCACTGGCGCCGATTCCCAGGTCGCGCATCAACTCCGGCGCAATCACCGCATTGACGGTGCGCAGCCCATACGACAGGAAATACCCGGCGGCAAAGGCCGGTACCAGGCGAAACCAGAGTTGCAGCGTGCGATCCATGAATTAGAAAAAATGGCGGGGCAGCCCCCGTAAAACAAGGAAATAGTGCTATGTTTGCTATAGCGAAAAGATCTTCCCTGGGTTCAGGATGTTGTGCGGATCGAGCGCGCGCTTGATGGTGCGCATCATGTCCACGGCGCCTTGGCCAGTCTCGGTCACCAGGAACTCCATCTTGTGCAAGCCCACGCCGTGCTCGCCCGTGCAGGTGCCACCTAGCTGCAGGGCGCGTTGCACCAGCTGGTGATTCAGGCGTTCAGCCGTCTCGCGCTCGGTCGCGCTGTTGGGGTCGATCAGGTAGCCCATGTGGAAGTTGCCGTCCCCCACATGACCGACCAGAAAATACGGAATGCCCGCCGCTTGCGCCTGCGCCACGGAATCCAGCAGGGCATCGGCCAGGCGAGAAATGGGCACGCAGGCGTCGGTGGTGATGGCCTTGCAGCCCGGTCGCGACTGCACACCTGCAAAGTAGGCGTTGTGCCGGGCCGTCCACAGGCGGGTACGCTCCTCGGGTGTGGCCGCCCATTCAAACGCCTGGCCCTGGTTCTCGGCGGCGATGGCTTGCACCATTTCCACCTGCTCGTTGACGCTGTCGGGCGAGCCGTGAAATTCCATCAACAGCATGGCGCTCTCGGGCAGGTCCAGCTTGGAATGCTGGTTGACCACGCGCACGGTGTTGGCGTCCAGCAATTCGCAGCGCGCAATGGGCACGCCCATCTGAATGGTCTGGATGGTGGTGTGTACGGCGTCGGCCAGACGCTCAAAACAGCAGGTGGCCGCCATGACTGCCTCGGGCAGTGGGTAAAGCTTGACGGTGATTTCGGTGATAACGCCCAGCGTGCCCTCGGAGCCCACCAGCAATCGCGTGAGGTCATAACCCGCGCTGCTTTTCTTGGCCCGCGTACCCGTGCGGATGATGTCTCCGCTGGCGGTAACCACCTCCAGCGCCAACACGTTTTCACGCATGGTGCCGTAGCGCACGGCGTTGGTGCCGCTGGCGCGCGTGGCCGCCATACCGCCCAGGGTGGCGTCGGCCCCCGGATCAATGGGAAAGAACAGGCCGGTGGACTTGACCGCTTCATTGAGCGCCTTGCGCGTCACGCCAGGTTGCACCGTGACGGTCAGGTCTTCGGCATTGATGGACAGAATCTGGTCCATGCGGCTCACGTCCAGGCTGATGCCGCCTTGCACGGCCAGCAGGTGGCCTTCCAGCGATGTGCCCACGCCAAAGGGAATCACTGGCACGCGGTACTGCGCCGCCAGGCGCACAGCGTCGGCCACGTCGGCTGTGCTCTGGGCAAACACCACCGCGCCTGGCGGGGGCACATCAAAGGACGACTCATCGCGCCCGTGCTGCTCGCGCACAACCAGGGCGGTGGAGCACTGCGCGAGAAAACGTGCTTGCAAGGCGTCCAGCAATTCGGCGGGCAACGCGCGCTGGTTGACCACGGGCAGCAAGTGGGGATTGGCAGTGGGGGTATTCATGCTGCCAGTTTAGGGTGGGTTACCATTTTTGTCCTTGCAAGGAGCTGAAAAACCATGGGCAACCGACTTTCCCAAATCGCCACCCGCACCGGCGACGATGGCACCACCGGGCTGGGCGACAACACGCGCGTACCCAAATCCGCCCCGCGCGTGCAGGCCATGGGCGATGTGGACGAGTTGAATTCGCACATCGGCCTGTTGCTGTGCGAAGACCTTCCCACGGGCGTGCGTGAGCTGCTGGTGGACATCCAGCACCAGCTTTTCAACCTGGGCGGGGAGTTGTCCATTCCTGGATTCGAGCTGCTCAAGCCCGAAGCCTTGCTGGCCCTGGACCAGGCGCTGGAGGACCATAACGCCAACCTGCCACGGTTGCAGGAATTCATCTTGCCGGCGGGCACGCGTGCTGCCTCGCAGGCGCACGTGTGCCGCACGGTGGCGCGCCGCGCCGAACGCGCCGTGGTGGCACTGGGCGCGCAGGAAACGCTCAACCCCACACCGCGCCAGTACTTGAACCGGTTGTCCGACCTGATGTTCGTGCTCTCGCGCGTGCTCAACCGCTACCGCCCCGACGGAACGGTGGGCGACGACGTGTACTGGAAGAGTGAACGGCTGGCGCGCGCCAGCGAGGACGCCAACTAGCCGCGTTCGCCCAAGACGGCCATGGTGATGCGCGAGATGCAGGTCATGCGCCCGGCGTCATCGCGCATCTCGATCTGCCAGACCTGGGTAGCGCGCCCGATGTGCAGGGGTCGCGCGGTACCGGTGACCCAGCCTTCGGTCGCACTACGCAAGTGGTTGGCGTTGACTTCCAAGCCCACGACTCGGGTGCCCTCCGGGGTAGCACAGGCCGCACCGCAGGAACCCAGGGTTTCGGCCAGCACCACGCTGACGCCGCCATGCAGCAGCCCATAGGGTTGGCGGGTGCGGTCGTCCACCGGGACGCGCGCGCACAAATAGTCGTCACCGACTTCCGTGATTTCAATGCCCAGTTGGGCGTTGGCGGTGCGGGCACTGAGTGCGTTCAGGGCCTCGACGGTGACGGGACGTTTCCAGATACTCATAGCAGTTATCAAGCCAAAAGCTTGTTTATACCCGCCGCATTGCAAGGCACTTGACGCACGTGTGATAAACCCGCGCAGCGCAATCAGCACCACCCGCTGGCAAAAACCAGCGTTTTGTAACTGCGCAACCCGATAGAATTTGGGGCTTCAGTGGCTGCGCCGCGAGAAACCGACGCGTAATCAACGTGACACCGGGCTGACACACGCGTCGACCGCCATCTCGTCTACCAAATTCCAGCACCCAGCGGTGGTGTAATTTGGTGGAAACCCTGTTAGCGAAAACGCTAGTGAGCAGGGCGGGTTGTATACACAATACGTTACGTAACCCAATTACAATTCAGCGCTTCATTCAGCAGCTTGTAGGTGCCTTGGTTGCCGGTTTTCTCATAAAGAGTCCGGACTGTGGCGTCTGGTTTTCTAAAAGAGGAAAGATCGTGCATACAAAGTTCAAAGAACTCGTCCGCGCCTGGGTTTTGACCGTGGGCCTTTCGCTTGCCGGTGCTGCAAGCATCACCGCCCCTGCTGTCGCGCAGACCGCCGCGCCCGCAGCAACCGCCGAAGTCAAGGCAGACGCAGCGCCCGCTGCCGCTGCCCCCGTAGCTGCCCCCGCCGCCAAGCCTGCTGCTGAATCCACCGACAACCCCTACGGCCTGGCCGCCCTGTGGAAAGGCTCCGACGCCGTTGCCAAGGGCGTCCTGATCATCCTGGCCATCATGAGTATGGGCAGCTGGTACATCCTGGCCGTCAAGATGCTGGAACAACGTAAGGTGGGCGGCTTTGGCCGCGAAGCATCCGAGAAGTTCTGGACGGCAGGCACGGTGGGTCAGGGCACAGACGCCCTGCACAAGGACAGCCCCTACCAGTTCATCGCCGCATCCGGCCTGGAAGCCACCAAGAAGCACGGCGGCCTGATGGGACACATTCCCCTGAACGACTGGATCAGCATGAGCATCCAGCGCTCGGTCGACCGCGTGAACCGCGAAATGCAAAGCGGCCTGTCCTTCCTGGCCACCGTGGGTTCCATCTCCCCCTTCGTCGGTCTGTTCGGTACCGTCTGGGGCATCTACCACGCCCTGACTGCCATCGGCATTTCCGGTCAGGCCTCCATCGACAAGGTGGCCGGCCCCGTGGGTGAAGCTCTGATCATGACCGCTATCGGTCTGGCCGTTGCCGTTCCCGCCGTGCTGGCTTACAACTGGCTCGTGGCCCGCAACAAGGGCGTCATGGATGACGTGCGCAGCTTTGGCAGCGACCTGCACTCCGTTTTGTTGGGCTCGGTAGCCAAGCACTAAGCGCTGCGTAACTGCACGCTGAAGGAACCGCTATGGCCATGAATGTAGGCAGCGCGGACGGCGAAGAAGACGCCGTCATATCTGCCATCAACACCACACCGCTGGTGGACGTGATGCTGGTGATGCTGATCATTTTCCTGATCACCATCCCGGTGGTGACCACGTCCGTTCCCGTCGAACTACCCAAAGAACGGGTGGAGATCCGGGAAACCAAGCCCGAGAACGTCATTATTTCCGTGGATACGCAAAACAACATCTTCTGGTACGACCAGAAGATCACGAGCACGGAGGCCCTGGTGGACAAACTGAAGAAAGTGTCCACCGTCAAGCCCCAGCCCGAAGTGCAGATCCGCGGTGACATGGCATCCCGCTACGAAGGCGTTGGCAAGGTTTTGTATGCCTGCCAGCGCGCCGGCATCGTCAAGGTGGCGTTCATTACCGAACCCCCTGCCCTGGGCGGCTGATTGCCCCCAGATTCGCGAGGAATAGCACTATGGCTATGAATG
This sequence comes from Rhodoferax sp., assembly GCA_046348185.1. Lineage (GTDB taxonomy): Bacteria > Pseudomonadota > Gammaproteobacteria > Burkholderiales > Burkholderiaceae_C > Allorhodoferax. Next base: position 53,799 of record JAXMER010000016.1, read on the forward strand.
TAGGAAGCTCGGGAGGCTCGGGCGAACCTGAAGTGATGATGGAGATCAACACCACGCCGCTAATCGACGTGATGCTGGTGCTCCTGGTGATGTTGATCATCACCATCCCGATCCAGTTGCACGCCGTCAACCTGGACATGCCGGTGGGCGCACCACCAGCCAACAACATCAAACCCGAGAAGATCCAGATCGATATCGACGAGAACAGTGTCGTGTATTGGCAGGGTATCGCGGTGTCTGCTGCTGAAATGGAAGCCAACATGGACACGATTGCACAGCTGGCGTCGCAGCCCGAAGTGCATATTCGCCCCAACAAGGGCTCCAAATACGCGGTGTTTGCCAACGTGCTGTCGAGCTCCAAGCGCAAAGGCTTGACCAAGATGGCCGTTATTGGAAGTGAGCAGTTTGTCCAATGAATACCCTAGGCTTGCATCCGGTCTACAAACCGAAGGATCCTTCGCGGCGCTTCAAGGGCATCGCGATGGTCGTTGCACTGCATCTGGTGCTGGGCTGGGCCATTGTGTCCGGCACAGCCAAGAATGCACTGGTGGCTTTGAAGAAGCCCCTGGAGGCCGTGGTGATCCAGGAAGTGATCATTCCGCCCCCGCCCCCACCGCCGCCCAAGCAGATCAAACCGCCTGAGGCGCCCAAGGTCGAGGCACCGCCGCCGCCGTTCGTGCCACCGCCCGATGTACCTACCCCCGTGGAAAGTACAGCGCCGGTGATTCAATCTGTGGCTGCACCGCCCCCCACCCCGGCCGTGATCGCTCCCCCGGCGCCACCCGCGCCACCCAAGCCTGCGCCCAACCGCAATGACATCCGTGTTGCCTGCCCGAACCAGGTCGCACCCGAGATGCCGCGCAAGGCCTTGCAAGATGGCTCGGAAGGCGTGGTGAAGGCACAGGTCGTGATCAAGGACGGCGCCGTTCGCGACGTGACCATCCTGTCGGGACCGCGCGTATTCCACGCTGCCGTCAAGGCCGCCATGATGCAATACAAGTGCACTGCGGACGCAAACGAAATTGTGGCCACGCAGGAATTCGTGTTCAAGATCGAATAAACCCGCCGCAGGTGCCGTACAAAAAGCCCCGCGTTGCTATGCAACGCGGGGCTTTTTCTTGGGGCCTCAGCGACACCCATGACCGGCAGGTTCCCGCAACGGTGGGCGACTTCTTTCATGGTGGCAGCCCTATGCAACCGCATGCGGATCGTGTCATAGGCCTGGGCAACGCCAGCGATGACAGCCAGTAGTCCGAGAGCGCCCCTCGCGGGCGCCGCCTTCGTTACGCCAGGATGACGGGGTTTGCGCCTTAGCGGTGCAGACCACCACGGTGGCTTCTTCGGGGTTGCTGTTGCGCAGCATCGCGGCGCTCCTGTGCCGCTTCACGGCGCTCTTCTGCGCGTTCGTGCCGCTCCTGCGCTGCTTCAGTCAGCGGTTGATGCTCTGGCGGTTGCCCAGCGCGGTGTCGTTCGATGGCGCGCTGCACGTGTGCAGACAGTTGTTGCTTGCGTGCATGAATGCGGTTCTCCAACCGCAAGGTACGCCGGTTGGCAAGGAAGCCGGGGCGCGCGGCCAGGATACGTGGCGGCTGGAACGCTCCTCGTGCGGCAAAAGCATGCTGCCCCGCTTGCACGGAGGTTTCGCCTTGCGGCGTGCGCAAGGTGGTCGACCCTTCGTTCACGGAGTCGTAGGTGCCTGGCCGATCACGGCCACTGACGTCTTCCAGTACCGTAGTCTCATGGTCCGTGCCCCTGATGCCGACCGTCGCCGTTGGAGTGACGACCTTGTAACCCTTGGGATTGAGTTTGCCTATCCAACCCGTGATGGATCGCAGCGCCCCTTTGAGCAGCGACATTTCTACCGTACCGCTGTCACCCTTCTCAATGTTGTACTGAAGCACTTTGAAAAGGGTGTTCGGACGCAACGCCAGAAACCCCCCGTCGTTGGTGGCGATGTGCAATTCAGCACCGGCCTGCGTCTGCAAGGTTTGACCAACTAGTATCCTTTGCCCGAGACTGACCGCAGATGAAGCACCGTCTGCGGTGGTCACCGTTGTGGTCCCCACCGCAGCATCGACCAAACCAAATTCCTGCGCACGGGCCAAGGCCTGTGCCACAAGCATCACCACCAATGCGAACAAGGTACGGAGTTGCATGGTCGAAATCTTACGTTGTCCAAGCGGGTTATGACAACATCCGTCCAACGCCTACAAGCCGCAGCCGCGCAGCAACAAGCTGACCACATGCTCGGTCGCGCGGGCATGGTCTTTGGGGCCCAGTGCCTTGCGTCCCAGCACGGCGGCTACCTGCACATCGAAATCGGCATAGGTCTGGGTGGCGGCCCAAATGGTGAAGAACAGGTGTATTGGATCCACCGGGGCCATGCGTCCAGCGTCGATCCAGCTCTGCACCACGGCGGCCTTGGCCTGCACCGTCTGACGCAGTTCGGTGGCCAGTACCTGGTGGAGCACCGGCGCACCGTGCAGCAATTCATTGGCGAACACCTTGGAAGCATCCGGCCGCTCGGCGGACAGCCGCATCTTGGCGCGGATGTAGTGATCCAGCGCCGCACGCGGCTCGGCGTCGGGCGTGAACACGTCGGTCGAAACCAGCCAGTCACGCAAAATGCCAGCCAACACCGCACGGTACAAGTCTTTTTTGCTACCAAAATAGTAGTGCAAATTAGCCTTGGGCAGCTTGGCCGCCGTCGCAATGGCGGCCATGGTGGCACCGCCAAAGCCAGCGCGAGCGAAGATTCTCTCGGCCGCGGCCAGGATGCGCGCTTCATTGGCCTGACGGATCAGGCCCTTGCCAACATCCCGTTCACCCGGCCGGGTGCCCTGGGTCACTTGCTCGCGGCTTCCCATACAGCGTGGGTCATGGCGGCCTTGCCCGGGTCTTTCTTGATCACCGGTGAGCTACCGCCCGACAGCAACACCTTCACCGTACGCTCGTACGCGGCTGGCTCCAGATAGCCCACCTTGGGCGTACCGGCATTGGTGATCAATGTGGCCACGTTCTTCATCTGGCGCGTCTGCACCTTCAGGCTGGCGCTGCCGGTAGCGTCGGCGGCGACCACGGTCTTGGCGGCACCCTCGGGGTCTTTCACGGCGTCATTCCAGCCCTTGAAGGTGGCCTTCAGAAACTTGGCCATGCGCGCCACAAAGGCTGCATCCTTCAGCTTAGGCTCCATCACATAAAGGCCATCTTCCAGCGTGGCCACGCCTTCTTTCTCGTAGAAGAAGGTGACCAGGTCGGCCTCTTTGACCCCGGCATCCACTACCTGCCAGTATTCGTTGTAAATCATGGTGGAAATGCAGGCGGCCTGGTTCTGCAGCAGCGGATCGACGTTGAAACCCTGCTTGAGAATCTTGATGTCGGAATCGGTCTTGTAGCCCAGCTTGCCCATCCAGTTCAGGAATGGGTATTCATTGCCGCCATACCAAACCCCCAGGGTTTTGCCCTTGAAGTCTTTCGGGGTGGACACACCGCTGGCTTTCTTGCAGGTGAGCATGAGGCCAGACTGGTTGAATACCTGGGCGATATTGACCAGCGGCACACCGGCTTCGCGCGAAGCCAGAGCCGATGGCATCCAGTCCACGATCACGTCCGCCCCATTGCCCGCGATCACCTGTGCCGGAGCAATGTCAGGACCGCCGGGCTTGATGGTCACGTCCAGCCCTTCGGCCTTGTAATAGCCCTTGGCCTGGGCCACGTAATAGCCCGCAAACTGGGCCTGGGGCAGCCACTTGAGCTGCACGGTCACCTTGTCCGCCGCGTAGGCACCGACTCCACATACCGCTGCAGCCACGGCCAGCAGGCTCTGACAGAACTTCAAAGAACGACTCATCGAACACTCCTTGGGTTGGGGAACAATCACAACACAGCGTGGCACGACGCCTTGCATCTTACTTGCCACGAACCGACGGATGCCAAAACGCTGCACGGCGTTCCAGGCGTACAAGCAAGGCATAGGCAAGCGACCCGGTGACCGCGGCCACCACGATTGCTGCCCACACCAATGCCATGTTCATGCGGGCCGCTTCGGTGGAAATCCGAAACCCCAGCCCCACCGTGGGGGATCCAAAAAACTCCGCCACGATGGCCCCGATCAAGGCCAGGCTGGCATTGACCTTGAGCGCGCCAAACAGATGCGGCGTGGCAGCGGGCAGGCGCAGTGCCCACAAGGTGCGGCTGTAGCTTGCGGCATAGCTGTGCATCAGTTCGCGCTCCAGTTTGCCCGCGGCCTGCAGCCCGGCCAGCGTGGACACCAGCATGGGGAAGAAGGTCATGAGCACAACCACAGCGGCCTTGGATGGCCATTCAAACCCAAACCACATGACGGCGATGGGGGCCACCGCCACCAAGGGCACGGTACTGGTCAGCGAGGCCAGGGGCAGCAGGCCGCGCTGCAGGAAGGGCGCGCGGTCAATGGCCAGGGCCACGCCAAAACCACAGGTGCAGCCCAGCGTCCACCCCACGCCGACCGCCAGCAGCACGGTCTGCACAAAGTCGTCCCACAACTTGGGGGCGTGCTCCAGCAACGCATGGCCGATCAAGGCCGGTGCCGGCAGCAGTACCCGCGGTACTTCGAAGGCCACCACCAGCACCTGCCAAAAGTACAAGACCCACAGCCCGAACAGACCAGCGGTCAGCAGCGCTTCACCGGGCACGCCGGGCAAGTCCGCCACGCGGCGCAGGCTCCACACGGCTAGCGCACCCAATGCCAGCATCATCAGGAACCACAGGCCGTCCGGGGGCGACTGCCCTTGCGACGCCGGATGCAGCAGCAGCGTCAGCGCAGCCAGCAGCGACACGCCTACAAGGGCGAGCGTGAGTCCGCGCGACGGCGCTGCTACCGGCTTCACCGCGCTTGCCGGTAGCGCAAGGCCCACCGCTCCACCAGCGCCACGCTGCTGCTGAGCATCAACCCCAGCAAGGCCGAGGTCACTAACGCCGACCAGATACCCAACGTGTTGCCATAGTACGAACCCGTGAGCAAGCGCGCGCCCAGCCCCGCCTGGGCACCGGTGGGCAACTCGGCCACCATGGCACCCACCAGGCTCGCGGCAATACCCACGCGCAACGCCGGAAACAGGAATGGCAGGGCGGCCGGCAGGCGCAACAGCCACAAGGCCTGCCAGCGGCTGGCCGCGTAGGTGTGCATCATTTCGGTTTCGATCACCTGGGGCGAGCGCAGGCCCTGCACCATGGCCACGGTGACCGGAAAGAAGCTCAGGTACATGGCAATCACCGCCTTGGGTGCCAGACCCTCCAGCCCCAAGCTACCGAGAATGACCAGCACGATGGGCGCGATGGCCAGCACCGGGATGCTTTGCGAGGCCACGATCCAGGGGAGCAGGGCTTTTTCCAGCGTGCGCGAATGCACGATCAGCACCGCCAGCACAAACCCCAAGGCGGTGCCCAAGGCAAAACCCACCAGCGTGGTTTCCCCGGTGACGGCCACGTGGAACCACAGGCTGCGCGGGGAGTCCAGCGGCCAATCCACCCAACCCGACCAGAAATCCAGCGCCACCTGGTGCGGCGCGGGCAACACCGGGCGCTCCAGCGCCCAGGCCGCTTGTGCCAAGTCGCTCCAACTCCAGGCGTTACCTGCGGGCTCCAGCACGCGTTCGATGGCCATGCGGGCGTTCATGCCCCAGGCGCCCAGGTACCACAGCACCACCACGCCCGCCAGTACCACGAGAACGGGCAGGACCCTCTGGCCCAGCCACTCTGTGGCGGCGGCCGTCTTAGTCATGGTGCCCTTCGGCCAAGGCCTCGCGCACAGCGTGGGCCACTTCGACAAAGGCAGTGGTGTCGCGCAGATCCAGCTGACGCTCGTCCGGCAAGGGGGAATCGATCACCTTGACGATGCGCCCCGGGCGCGGCGACATGACCACGATCTTGGTAGACAGGTACACCGCCTCGGCAATGGAGTGGGTGACAAACACCACGGTACGCCGTTCGCGCTGCCAAAGTTGCTGCAGCTGTTCGTTGAGGCGGTCGCGCGTGATTTCGTCCAATGCGCCGAAAGGCTCGTCCATCATCAGGATCTTGGGCTCGAAAGCCAGGGCGCGCGCGATGGAGACGCGCTGCTGCATGCCACCGGAGAGCTGCCAGGGGTACTTGCCCTCAAAACCCTTGAGGCCCACGCGCTCCAGATGCTCCACGGCAATGGCCTGGCGCTGGGCCTTGTCCATGCCCTGAATCTGCAAGGGCAGCATGACATTTCCCAATACGGTCCGCCATGGAAACAAGGCCGGAGCCTGGAACACGTAGCCATAGGCCCGCGCCAGACGGGCTTGGTGCGGGGGCACCCCGTTGACCAGCACCGTTCCAGCGGAGAGCGGCTCCAGGTCGGCGATGACGCGCAGCAGGGTGGTCTTGCCACAGCCCGAGGGGCCAATCAGGGATACGAATTCGCCTGCCTGGATGGTCAGATCGACCTCGCGCAGGGCCTGCACCGGACTGTCGGACCCCCCATAGACGACGCTGGCCTTACGCACCTCTACGGCAGTGGCGGTCCCGGTGGCGGGCGTGGCAGGGGCGGGCGGCACAGGCGACATGGGCGAGGAAGTTAACCGTTTGGTCAAGTCATTGTAGGGCGCGCCTCTGCCTTTGGGCAGGGTCAGGAACCGCTTTACGCTCTAGTGGTTTTCCCGCGATGCCCTCCAACCCCGCAGCGATTTTTGGATCATTTTAGCCAGGTAGCCCCCGTGAAATATAGTTTTACAGCTATACATTTGATAGCAAACCACTGTCCAATGGGGGCGGACGATGAGCCCTGCTCTTAGATCGGTTGCGTGCGCTCGATCAACCAGTCACGCGCAGCCCCCTCCACCAGTGGCTGCAGGCGCTCGCGCACGCTGGCGTGGTAGGCGTTAAGCCATTGCACCTCGTCCGGGCGCAACAGGGTCGGGTCGATACAGCGGGTGTCGATGGGGCACAAGGTCAGGGTCTCGAAGGCCAGGAACTCTCCAAAGGGCTCGGTGCTGGGTGCCGCCACGTTGAGCACCAGGTTTTCGATGCGTACGCCCCATTGGCCGGGTCGGTACAGCCCCGGCTCAATGGACGTGATCATGCCCGGCTGCATGGCCATGTTGGCATCGGCAATGGTTTTGGAGATGCTTTGCGGGCCTTCGTGCACATTCAGGAAGTAGCCCACGCCGTGGCCCGTGCCATGGCCGTAGTCGCAACCAGCCGCCCACAGCGGTGCGCGGGCCAGGGCGTCGAGCATGGGCGATAGCGTCCCCTGCGGAAAGTGCGCGCGCGACAGGCCAATGGTGCCCTTGAGCACCAGGGTGTAGTCGCGCTTTTGGGCGGCGCTCGGTGTGCCGATGGGCCAGACGCGCGTGATGTCGGTGGTGCCGCCCAGGTACTGGCCGCCCGAGTCGATCAACAGCAAGCCGTCGCCGGCGATCACGGCATGGCTTTCGGGCGTGGCGCGGTAGTGTGGCATGGCGCCATTGGCGTTGAAACCGGCAATGGTGTTGAACGACAGGCCCTTGAAGCCTGGGCGGCGGGCGCGCTCGGCGGTCAGCATGTCGTCCACCGTCAATTCGGTCAGACGCTCACCACGCGCCAAGGCCGCTTCAAACCAGGCATAGAAGGCGCACATGGCGGCGCCATCTTGCTCCATGGCCTGACGAATATGGGCGGCTTCGGCGGCGTTCTTGCGGCTTTTCAGCAAGACGCTGGGGTTGAGCGCCTCCACCACACGCACCGCCGCACCCGCACCTTCGCGCAGGCCCAGGGTCACGCGCTTGGGGTCCAGCAGCAGGACAGCGCTGGCAGGCAGTGCGGCCAGGGCTGCGCGCGCATGGGCGTAGTCGGCAACCTGTACACCGTCTTGCAGCAAGGCTGCCTGCAGTTCCGTGCTGATCTTGCCTGCGCCCACGAACAGCGTGGCTTCGCGGGTGTCGATCAAGGCGTGGGCCAGGAACACGGGGTTGTAGTCCACGTCGGAGCCGCGCAGATTGAAGAGCCAGGCAATATCGTCCACCGTGGAAATGAAATGGTGGCTGGCGCCTTGCTGGGCCATGGCGGCGCGCACCTGGGCCAGTTTGGTGGCTCGGGGTGCGCCAACATACGCGGCGTCGTGCGCATACACGGTGGCCGCAGGCAGCGCGGGGCGCTCAGGCCAGACGGCACCGGGCACATCCACGTCGGTGCGCAACTGCGCGCCAACCTTGGCCAGAGCCTCGCGCAACTGGGCCGCTGAGGCCAGGCCAAGCACATCACCATCGACGCCGACCACATCACCTGCGCGCACCTGCGCGGCCAGCCATTGAACGTGGTGGGTGGACGCACCGGTTTCGACGCGCACCAGTTCAATGCCGCTACCGGCCAATTCGCTTTCGGCCTGCGTCCAATAGCGACTATCAGCAAAAACAGCCGCCTGCGTGCGTGTGACAGCCAGCGTGCCCATAGAGCCCGTAAACCCGGACAGCCACTGGCGCGCCTGCCAGTGCTCGGGCAGGTACTCGGACAGGTGGGGGTCGGCACTGGGCACCAGGCAGGCGGCCAGGCCAAATTCGGTCAGGGCCGCCTGGGCGCGCTCGATACGCTGGGCATACACGTTCGGTGAAGCAGTCATCGCGGTTCCTTGTGGGAATGACGGCGCGGGGTAGGTGCGCCAAAAGACCGCGAATTGTAGGACTGACTTTATAACCGTGTGACGCCGGGGATCGTGCCAACCAGCACACCATCCACATACAGTGCGCCCTCGGGGGCACCAGCTTCGGCGTAGAACTCGTACACCGCAGGCATGGACGCCACGGGGCGCGGCTGCACCAGCAGGGCACGGGCTGCACGTGCCAACGCACGGCTGGTTGCGCGCAACGCACGGGCCAGGGTTTTACGAAGGGCCAGTTCGGCGGCCAAGGGAGTGGCCGCGCTCACATACGTTCCGGTCATGGTGGTTTCTCCACGGGAGGCCCCTGCCACCAATGACAGGAGCCGGATGTTGCTAGGGACTGGGGGGCCGGGCGGCGCAAGCGCGCACGGGCAGTTTCACGGCAGGTCGCGCGTGGGACGAAGCGACAGAGAACAAATCGAGATTACGGTTGGTCATGAAGGGCCTCCTGGGCGTAGTGGAAAAAAAGGGAATGCTGCGCATGATGCGAAAACGCGGCGCAGGACAACTTGCTCAAATGATAAACAATAAGTTATCTTGAGCAAGCAATTTTTATCAAAAAAGGGGCGGCGACGCTACTTTTTCCGTCGCAAAGGCGCTACACCCTGTTGGCTGCGTTGCCAAAGGGACTCTTCGGTGGCCTGTGGGGCAACCGGGTTGGGGGCAACGGTCTTGGGGGTCACCACCGGTGCGGTAGCAGGGCTTGCCGGAGCAGGGCTGGTAGCGGGGCTGGACATGAGCACCTCGCCCAGCAAATCCAGCAAACGCTGGCGCGCACGCTGGGGGTGACGCCGGTAGTAGGTCAGCACCAGACCCATGATGAAACGCTCATCGCCGTCGCGCGGGGTAAGGTCGTCTTCGTCCGTGGTGAGAACCGTCCCTGGCTGCGCCGCGCTGGATGCATGCTCGCGGTCCATCCAGCCCATGGGCTTCTTGCACTGCTGCTCGAATTGGCGCGCCAGTCGCTCACCGATCTGGCGCGCGCGGCTCTTAATCTGGCTCCAGTAGCTGGGCTGGATGCCCACCTGCTCTGCAAAACGCCCTTCCAGGCCCCGCAGGGTTGCGGCGTCGGGGTGCTTGATGGTGTTGTGCACAAATTCGTCAAACAGCACCAAGGCGTTTTGAAGGCGAATCTGCGCCAGATCGGGTGTGACTGACATGGGGCGCAATGATAAACCTCGCTTGCGCAGACGCATCCTGCGGCCATCCGCCCGATCTGCAGCTGGTCATACACGCCCTGCAGTTGGTCGCACACCGCTTCGGCACCCGGTGGCGCAGCGCTACAGTGCATTCCACCGTATCCTGCACGGAAGTTGTCACCATGAACCCAACACCACCCACCACTTCGCGCTCGCCCTGGCAGCGTTTCTCCGAACGCTTCCTGCAGATCTTTCATGCCTATGCCGGCTGGCTGGTGAGCATCACCTGGAAACGCTTCATCCTGTTGTCGCTGGCACTGATCGTCTCCATGGCCATCCTGCACGACATCCCCCCCTTTAGCTGGACCTACACCGAGATCATCAGCGACGAGGACATCCCGGAACCGCCCACGCCCCCGCGCAAACTTAAGAAGAACAAGAGCGAGAAATCCTCGCGCAGCGACAGCGAAGGGGTGAACATCTCCATCGACGAGAACGGCGTGCATATCCAGAAAGTGCCTTCAACCAAGGCCCCGGCCGCCAGCGCTGCGCAGCAACCCGGTTCGGCACCCACGGCTCCAACACCGCCTGCCGCACCCACGGTGCCAGCGCCCACCCCCGAAACCCCGGCTGATGCGTCTGGGGGCGTCAACATCCAGCTCAAGCTGCCACCCGACGTCGACGCCGAAGAAGCGCGCCGCGCGCTGGAAGAGGCCCGCCGCGACATCCAGGAGGCCATCGAGACCGCACGCACCGAAGCCCGCGAGGCCGCGCAAGAGGCCGCCAGCGCCATCCGTCCTCGCATCCGCACACACAAGTTCGGCGAACCCCTCATGCCGCTGACCATCTGGTTCATCCTGATCTCGGCCATCATCAAGTTCACCTACAAGGGCACAGTCCAAGCGCAGGCCAAGGCGGTTCAGGCGCAAGCCCAAGCCGCGCAGGCCGCCGAAGTGGCCGAATCCGAATCGCTCAAGCGCCAGGTCGTGGAAGCGCGCATGGCAGCCATGCAGGCGCAGGTAGAGCCGCACTTCCTGTTCAATACGTTGGCCAGCATTGACCATTTGATCGAGACCGATCCGCCGCGTGCCAGCATCATGCAGAAAAACCTGATTGCCCTGCTGCGCGCCAGCATGCCAACCATGCGGGAAGCCAATGCCCAAGGTACCCGCAACCTGGGCCGTGAACTGGCCGTGATCCGCCCCTACCTGGAAATCCTGAAGGTGCGCATGGAGGAGCGCCTGCACACTGAGGTGCAGGTCAGCGATGGCCTGCTCTCGGCCGAGTTTCCGCCCATGATGCTGCAAAGCCTGGTGGAGAACGCCATCAAGCACGGCCTCGAACCCAAGGCCGAGGGTGGCAGCCTGACGGTGAGCGCCGAGATCGTGCACGGCAAGCTCGCTGTAACCGTAGCCGACACCGGCCTGGGCTTTGGCAAGGCGGCCACAGCGGGCACGGGCATCGGCTTGTCCAACATCCGCGAACGTCTGGCGCTGTTGTTTGGCAACAAGGCCAGCCTGACCATCACCGAGACCGCGGGCGGGGGTACGACCGTCACCATTACCGTTCCGTATGTGGCACGCGAACAGGCGGGTGCTGCGGAATAATGACTACCTCTTCAGAACAGGAGCCGACTATGCCCCGCGCCGTGATAGCCGATGACGAACGCCTGATGCGCGAACAGTTGCGCGCCCGCCTGGGCGAAGTCTGGCCGCAATTGGAGATCGTGGCGGAAGCCAAGAACGGTATGGAAGCCGTGGCCCTGACCGAACAACACCACCCGGACATCGTGTTTCTGGACATTCGCATGCCCGGCCTCACGGGGGTGGACGCTGCCCGCCAGATCGCACAGCTGCCCACCTTTGACGAGGCCAACGGCTGGCCCGGCTGCGAGATCGTCTTTATCACCGCCTACGACCAGTACGCTGTGCAGGCCTTCGAGCAGGGCGTGGTGGACTATGTCTTGAAACCCGCCGAACGCGAGCGCCTGCAGCTCACGGTGCAGCGCATCCAGACGCGCATGGCCCAGCGTGAACAGGCCCAAAACGCCGTTCCCCAACAGGAGCCCGACGCGCTGCCCACCCACACACCGGCCATGGCGCAGCTGTTGCAGCAACTGGGCCAGCAGATCAGCCCGGCCAAAGCCGCCAAGCTGCAATGGATTCAGGCCAGCGTACGCAACAGCATTCAGATGATCCCGGTGGAGGAGGTGCTGTTCTTCATTTCCGACGAGAAGTACACCCGGGTACAGACCGCACAAGTCGAGGCCTTGATTCGCAAACCCATCAAGGAACTGATCGAAGAGCTGGACATGCAGCAGTTCTGGCAAATCCACCGCTCCACACTAGTCAACGTCAAGGCCATCAGCGGCGTCAGCCGCGACGAGCGCGGTCGCCAGCTGGTCAGCGTGCGTAACAGCAACGAAAAGCTGGAAGTCAGCCGCAGCTACACCGGCCTGTTCAAGGCGATGTAGGCGCCGTTGCCTTGCGACGACAATCTGGCCATGTTCATGGTCCGCCTGTTTCGCCTCTTGGCTCGCCTTCCCTTGCCGCTGATGCAGCGCATGGGCGCGGCGCTGGGTTGGCTGGTGTGGCTGCTGTCGGGTCGGTACCGGCGCCGCCTCGAAACGCACGCCACACAAGCCGGTTTTACACAAGCGCAATACCGGCCCGCCGTGGCCGCCATCGGCACCATGGTGGCCGAGTTGCCCTGGCTGTGGCTGCGCCCCGCCCACCAGGGGGTACTGCATCTGGTGCGTTGGGATCGGCCCGAGCTATTCGAGCAGGCACTCGACGCTGGCAAGGGTGTCATTCTGGCATTGCCCCACATCGGCTGCTGGGAAATGATTGGCCAGTCGCTAGCGGAGCGCTATGGCCCCACGCGTGGCCCGCTGGTGGCCCTGTACCGGCCCGCGCGCAAGGCCTGGCTGGGCCCGCTGGTGGCCAGTTCGCGTGACCGCCCCGGTCTGAAGGCCGTGCCCACCAGCGTATCTGGTGTGCGCAACCTGATCCGCGTGCTGCGCGGCGGCGGCTACACCGCCATCCTGCCCGACCAGGTGCCGCCCGCCGGCCAAGGCGTCTGGGCGCCCTTCTTTGGCAAGCCTGCCTACACCATGACCCTGTTGCCACGTCTGGCCCAGCAAAGCGGTGCCAAGGTGCTGCTGTGCTGGTGCGAACGCTTGGGCATTGGCAAGGGTTACGTGATGCACTTTGAGCCACTGGACGCCCCGGAGCTGCATGACGCAACAGCCACCCCCGAGGCCGCCACCGCTGCCGTCAACGCTGGCATGGAAAGACTGATCCGAAAGGCGCCGGGGCAGTATCTGTGGTCGTACGCGCGCTACAAGCAACCGGCCAAAGACGCCTGAGCGCCTTCGTCGCTTATTGCAGCACCAATTCGACGCGTCGGTTTTTGGCGCGCCCTTCTTCGCTGGTGTTGCTGGCCACCGGAGCCAGAGAGGCCACGCCATTGCCCAGCAGCCTGCCAGCGGCAACGCCATAGTCCTTGACCAAGGCCGCAGCCACTGCCTCCGCCCGTCGGCGCGACAAGGCGAGGTTGCTGTCGAACCCACCCACGCTGTCGGTGTGCCCCACCACATGCAGCTTGACACCAGGCTCGGCCTTGAGGAAGGCCGCAATCTGGTCGAGCGAGGGCTTGGATTCGGACTTGATATCCGCCTTGCCAGTGTCGAAATAGATGCCGTAGATGGCCACCTTGCCCTGGGTGGTCAGTGACTTTCCGATCTCCGAAGCGCTTACCACCACCATGTTCTGCTGCATGGTCTTGGTCTCCAGCACGTCCACAGCAATGTAGGCGCCCTGCCGGGACTTATAGGTGCGGTCTTCCTTGGGCCAATCGATGGCTACCAGGCGCACAGTGACGTTGTCCTTTTGGAACGTACCGGTGCGGATGGTGTTGCCCTCGGCTGCATACATCACATACTCTGAGCGCACGTTCTTGACAAAGTCCTTTTTGCTGCTGCTGAAGCTGGCCAGGAAATTGGTCCACTTGCCCGCCGCCGGGTCCTTGGTGGAATCGTACAGCGCCTGAAAGCCAGCAGCCGAAAGCTCATTGACGTAGTTGCGGTACAACTCCAACGCGCGCGTATCGCCAGGCGCTTCGTACCAGAGCCGTGTGAGTTTTCCTTCCAGTTGCAGCGGCGGCTGCACATAACGCCGCACCCCCGCACCCAGATCAAATTCCTTGAAGGTGGAGGTCTGGAACTCCACGGCGTCGAAGTTGCGCACCTCGTAGCCAACGATGGTGCTGCCACCAAAGCGCTTGACAGCCGGATGGTCCTTGGCCCCGGCCATGTCCTGCGCCAGTACGGCGCTGATTAGACCCGCACATCCCAGCAGCACCAGTGTTACGCGGCGCATCCATTGCATCACAGTCATGATGGCATCTCCTTGTGAGGGCGAGCATACGGCCTCAGCCCTTCTTCGGGTAGTGCTGTGTTGTATACACAAGCCGATAAGTCCAAATTTGCACGGAAATGCAGGCATTTCGCGAGTCTTCAAACCTGCGTAATCCCTAAGTCCATTCTTGGTCCAGCCAGCCCATAATCGCGCCAGCCTGAAAAAGCCACCCACGTACCATGTCAGAAACAACCGCACCTGTCCTGCAGGTCAACAACCTCCGGACCCGGTTCAAGACCCGCTCTGGAGACGTGCACGCCATCAACGGCGTAAGCTTCGACCTTCAACCCGGTGAGTTACTCGGCGTGGTCGGCGAAAGCGGCTCGGGCAAGTCGGTGACGATGATGTCACTGCTGGGGCTGTTGCCCAGCCCGCCTGCCCTGGTCAGTGCGGACTCGGTGCAGTTTGAAGGCTTGGACCTGCTGCGCTGCACACCGACACAGTTGCGCGCCATTCGCGGTGCCAAGATCGGCTTCATTTTTCAAGATCCCATGACCTCGCTGAACCCGGTATTCAGTGTGGGCTACCAAATCATGGAGCCGCTACGCAAGCACATGCGCATGGACAAGGCCGCCGCCCGGCAACGCGCCCAGGAGTTGTTGGAGCTGGTGGGCATCCCCGATGCCCAGCGCCGCCTCAAGGACTATCCGCACCAATTTTCCGGGGGCATGCGCCAGCGCGTCATGATTGCCATTGCCCTGGCCTGCAACCCCAAGGTTTTGATTGCCGACGAGCCCACCACCGCGCTGGATGTGACCATCCAGGCGCAAATCCTGGAGCTGGTGCGCGAGTTGCGACACAAGCTGGGCATGGCCATCGTGTACATCACCCACGATTTGGGCGTGGTGGCAGGCATTGCCGACCGTGCCATGGTGATGTATGGTGGCCAGATCGTGGAGATGGCACCGGTTGCCGATTTGTTCGAACGTCCGGCCCACCCCTACACGCGGGGCCTGCTCAAGACCATGCCGCGTCTGAAGGGGCCGCGTGCGCCCAAGCTCGATGTGATCCAGGGCCAGCCCCCCATTCTCAAGGCCGAACCCACCGCATGCGCATTCCGGCCCCGCTGCACCGTGGCATTGGAGCGCTGTGCGCGCGAGAATCCGCAACGCCAGACCATTGGAACCGGGCACGATGTCGCCTGCTTCTGGGATGCCCAGACGGGAGGGGCGCGCAATGTCTGACTCCACGCAAGCCATGGTGCAGGTGCGCAACCTCAAGGTGCACTTTCCCATCTATTCCGGCCTGCTGCAGCGGCGCAGCGGCGAAGTGCGGGCAGTGGACGGCGTGAGCTTTGACATTGCCGCAGGCGAGACCTTGGGCCTGGTGGGTGAGTCCGGTTGCGGCAAGAGCACCTGTGGGCGCGCAATGCTGCGCTTGTACGAACCCACCGAAGGTCACATAGTTGTCAACGGGCACACCATCACCGAACTGGCACCCGAAACCCTGCGCAAAGTACGTCCCACCATGCAGATGGTGTTCCAGGACCCCCAGGCCAGCCTGAACCCGCGCATGACCGTTGCCTCCATCATCGGTGAGCCCTTGGTGGAGCACAGCAAGCTTAGCAAGGCCGAGCAGCGCGAGCGCATCTACGAACTGCTCGATCAGGTCGGCTTGAACCGCAACTTTGCCAACCGCTACCCGCATGAGTTTTCGGGCGGACAGCGACAACGTATCGGCATTGCACGCGCATTGGCCCTGCACCCCAAGTTCATCGTCTGCGATGAACCCATCGCTGCGCTGGACGTATCCATCCAGGCACAGGTGGTCAACCTGCTCGAAGAGTTGCAACAGCGTCTGGGCCTGACCTACCTGTTCATCAGCCATGACTTGTCCATGGTGCGCCACATTGCCAACCGGGTGGCCGTGATGTATTTGGGGCGCATTGTGGAGTTGGCAGGCCGCGATGTCCTGTACGAAGACCCCAAGCATCCCTATTCGCAGGCGCTGCTGTCAGCCGTGCCCGAGCCCGATCCGCAGACCGAGGCACACCGCCAGCGCATTGTGCTGCGCGGCGATGTGCCGTCGCCCGCCCGCCCGCCTCGGGGCTGTGCATTCAACACGCGCTGCCCGCAAGCCCACGAACCGTGCTACCAGAGCGCCCCGGCCTTGCGCGAAGTAGAGCCCAACCGATTTGTTGCCTGCCACCTTTTCCCAAGCGCCCCCACAACAACTGCGCCTACGGCCCCTCGCTAACGGCTTTCACAAACCACCCTGTACTAGAAAGAGGAGATCCACTTGAAAAACCGCTATTCCCTCATTGCTTTGGGCGCGCTGGTGGCGCTGTCCCAGTCGGCCGTGGCCCAGCGTGGCTCCAGTGGCCATGTCAATGTGATCTACTGGCAAGCACCATCGATTCTCAACCCCTACCTCTCCGGTGGTACCAAGGACCTGGAGGCATCCTCGCTGGTGCTGGACCCGCTGATCAAGTTCAATGAAAAGGGCGAGATGGTCGCCAACCTGGTGACCGACGTGCCCACCGTCGCCAACGGTGGTTTTGCGGCGGATTTCAAGTCCATCACCTACAAGCTCAAACCCGGCCTGAAATGGTCGGATGGAAGTCCGCTCACAGCGAGCGACGTGGTTTTCAGTTGGGAATACTGCACCGGCATCAAGGGCTGCGCCAAGGCCAACACCTTTGAACCGGTCGAGAAAGTGACAGCGGTAGACCCTTTGACGGTGCGCATCCAATTCAAGAAGGCCAAGCCCTATCCCTACGACGTGTTTGGGGGTTCGACCACGCCCATTCTGCAGCGCGCCCAGTTCAAGGCGTGCCTGGGTGACAAGGCCCCCACCTGCAGCGCACAAAATTTCGGCCCCATCGGTACGGGGCCGTTTACCGTCAAAGACTTCCGACCCAACGACGTGGTGCAGATGGTGGCCAACCCCCACTACCGCGAGGCCAGCAAACCCGCTTTCGCCACGCTGACCCTCAAGGGTGGGGGCGATGCAGCTGCTGCGGGCCGGGCCGTCATGGAAACCGGCGAGTTTGACTACGCGTGGAACTTGCAGTTGGCTCCGGAAGTGCTGGCACGCATGGCCAAGGGTGGCAAGGGCAAGACCGTGTCGGCCTTTGGCACCCTGGTCGAGCGCATCCACCTGAACCTGACCGATCCGTCGGCCAAGCATGGCGACTTGCGCTCCACCACCAAGTTTCCCCACCCTTATCTGAGCGACCTGCGCGTGCGCAAGGCCCTATCCATGGCCATTGACCGCAGCGTATTGGTGGAAATCGGCTACGGTCCCGCCGGGCGGCCCACCTGCAACCTGGTTCCCGCACCCGCTGCATTTGCCTCCAGCAACACCGAATGCATCAAGCAGGACATGGCAGGTGCCAAGGCCCTGCTCGATCAGGCGGGCTGGAAGGTGGGGGCCGACGGCGTGCGCGCCAAGGATGGCGTGAAGATGGAAATGCTGTTCCAAACCTCCACCAACGCCGTGCGCCAGAACTTCCAGGCGCTCATCAAGCAATGGTGGACCGAGCTGGGTGTGAAAGTGGAGCTACGCAATATCTCGGGTTCGGTGTTCTTTGGGGGTGACCCATCCTCGCCAGACACCTTCCAGAAGTTCTACGCCGATGTCGAGATGTACGCCAACAATTTCGATGGCACCGACCCGGAAGCGTACCTGGCCGAGAACGTGTGCAACAAGATTCCGCGCCCCGAAACTCAATGGCAGGGCAACAACATGAGCCGCTTCTGCAGTGCCGACTACGACAAGCTGGTCAAGGAACTCAGCGCGGCCGCTGGCGTGGAAAAGCGTGGCGCCATTGCCAAGAAACTCAACGAGATGCTCACCAAGGACAGCTATGCCGTGGTTCCGCTGGTGGACCGTGGCCGCCTGTCGGCGCACTCCAATTCGCTCGGCGGTGTAATTCTGAACACCTGGGACAGCGAGTTGTGGAACGCGGCCGACTGGTACCGCATCAAGTAAGACCTTGGGGTCCGAAGCGGCTGACCGGTGCGAAGCCGGTCGGTCGCACATTTGATTGAGCTTTGCATGTTCACCTATACCCTGCGACGACTACTAACGGCCATCCCCACGGTGCTGCTCATCAGCCTGGCCATCTTCCTGTTGTTGGAGATGGCACCGGGCGACCCGATGGCCGATGTGCCCTTGACCATTCCACCCGAAGTCAAAGCCAAGATGCGCGAGGCCCTGGGGCTGGACCAGCCGTCGTGGGTGCGTTACCTGCTGTGGCTCAAGCAATTTTTCTGGGTGGAACCCCTGCATCTGGTGGACCATTGGTTTGGCACCGCGTTCTCGACCGACATGCAGCGGGTGATGTCCTGGCAAACCCGCAGCCCGGTGTCTGAACTCATCATCCAGCGCCTGCCGCAAACCCTGTGGGTGGTGGGCATGGGGTATGTGGTGGGCGTATCGCTGGCCATCCCCATTGGCGTGATTTCGGCCTACAAGCAGTACAGCTGGTTTGACCAAGTGGGCACCTTCATTTCCATGGTGGGGTTCTCGGTACCCACGTTCTTTACGGGAGTGGTGCTGATCGTGGTGTTCTCGGTCAACCTGAACTGGTTTCCATCCATCTACGACACCACCCTGGTGGTCAACTCCTGGCCCACCTTTGTGCAACAGGTCAAACAAATGGTCATGCCCATCACGGTTCTGGCGCTGTACAACGCGGCCCAGATCAGCCGCTACATGCGCGCCTCCATGCTGGACAACCTGGGGCACGACTACGTGCGTACGGCGCGGGCCAAGGGTATGACCGAAAAGGTGGTGGTCCTTATTCACGTGCTACGCAATTCCTTGATACCGGTGGTGACCGTGATCGCGCTGGGTGTGCCGTCCATATTTGCAGGAGCCATCATCACCGAGCAGGTGTTCAAGGTCAACGGCTTGGGGCACTTGCTCATCAATGCCATTCAGTCCAACGACTTGCCGCTGGTGCAAACACTGACCTTTATCTTTGCCGTGCTGATCGTGACCTTCAACCTGATCGCCGACGTGCTGTACGGCATTCTCGACCCCAGGATCCGCTATGAGTGAGGCCCGCTCGCAAATGACCGGCGTGGAGCAAGCCGAGCGCCCGCCCCGTAGCCAATGGCTGGATGTGTGGGACCAGTTCAAGACCCACAAGGGTGCCATGGTGGGTGCAGGCGTGTTCATTGCGATTTTGCTGTTCGTGCTGGTCGGCCCTTATCTATGGAAGGTGGACCCCGGCTACGCCAACCTGCTCATGCGCAACAAGGCCCCCAGCCTGCAGTTCCCCTTTGGCACCGACGAACTCGGGCGCGACCTGTTTGCGCGCATGATGGCCGGTGGCAAAGTGTCGCTGGCCGTGGGCATGACAGCCATGTCCATCGCCGTGCTTCTGGGCACCCTGATTGGCGTACTAGCCGGATTCTTCAAGCGCTTGGACGGCATCCTCATGCGCCTGACCGACCTGTTTCTGGCACTGCCGCTATTACCGTTGCTGCTGGTCATGGTGATGCTGTTTCGCGAAGCGCTGTCCTCCCGGCTGGGACCCGAGGCTGGTATCTTCATCCTGATGGTGGTGTCCATTGGCGCCACCTCGTGGATGCAGACCGCACGCGTGGTGCGCGGCGAGGTGCTGGCTTTGAAGCAGCGCGAGTTCGTGCTGGCCGCGCGCTCCATTGGGGCGCCCCCGGTGCGCATGATCCTGCGCCATATCCTGCCCAATACGCTCAGCCCCATCATGGTGGCTGCCGCCTTGGGCATTGCCAGTGCCATCATTGTGGAGAGTGCCTTGTCCTTTCTGGGCCTGGGTTTTCCGCCCGACTTTCCCACCTGGGGCCGCCTGCTGTTCGATGCGGTTGACCAGATGCAAGACCATCCCAACCGCGTGTTCCTTCCCGGCATCGCGATCTCGCTCACGGTGCTATCGGTCAACTACGTGGGTGACGGCCTGCGCGACGCGCTGGACCCCCGAATCCGCGGACGCTAGACCGCACCGCGCCCAGCTAATCACCCGCTGGGCTCAACCTCTTGATTGCCCCGGAGCGCGCATGAAAATCGCCTATGACCGCTACTACCGATTCGACGCACTGACCGATCTGCTGCACCAACTGGTGGCAGCCCACCCCACGCTACTCGCCATGCAAAGCGTGGGCAAGAGCCACGAAGGGCGTGACATCTGGGTCCTGACCGTCACCAACCAGGCCACCGGTCCCGCTGCCGACAAGCCCGCCTATTGGGTGGATGCCAACATCCATGCCAGCGAGCTCGCCGGTGGTGCAGCGGCGCTGTACTTGATCGACACCCTCACGCGCGACTACGGCCAGCGCGAGACAGTGACGCGCTGCCTGGATACACGCGCCTTCTACATCTGCCCGCGCATTAACCCCGATGGTGCCGAATGGGCCCTGCGCGATACGCCAAAAATCATTCGCTCCTCCACCCGACCCTATCCCTATGACGAGGAACCGATCGACGGGCTGGATGTGGAAGACGTGGATGGCGACGGACGCATCCTGTCCATGCGCATTCCCGACCCCAACGGCAACTGGAAGTGCCACCCCACCGAGCCGCGTCTGATGGTGCCGCGCGAGCCCACGGAAGTGGGGGGCCAGTATTACCGCATCCTGCCCGAAGGCGTGGTGCGCAACTACGACGGCTTTCTGCTCAAGGTGAACCGAGACCGCGAGGGGCTGGACCTCAACCGCAACTTTCCCGGCGGCTGGCGTCAGGAGTTCGAACAACTGGGCGCCGGGCCGTACCCCACTTCCGAGCCCGAGGTGCGTGCTGTGGTGCACTTCATCACCCACCACACCAACATCACCGGCGGCGTCACCTTCCACACCTGGAGCGGCGTGCTGCTGCGCCCCTTCTCCGGCCGACCCGATGCCGAAATGGCGCCCGAGGACCTGTGGGTTTACCAGGCCCAGGGCAAGAAGGGCACCGAACTGACCGGCTACCCCGCCATCAGCACCTACGAGGAATTCCGCTACCACCCCAAGGAAGTGACCTCCGGTGGTTTCGACTGGATCTACGAACACCTGGGTCTGTACAAGTGGACGGTGGAAATCTGGTGCCCCATGCGCGAAGCTGGCATCACCGACTACAAGTACATCGACTGGTTTCGCGACCACCCCGTGGAAGACGACTTGAAGATGCTGGCCTGGTCCGACACCGCGCTGCAAGGCAAGGGCTACATCGACTGGTACCCGTTTGAGCACCCGCAGCTGGGTGCCGTGGAAATCGGTGGCTGGGACAAGATCTACGCCTTTCGCAACCCGCCCGCACACCTGCTGGAAAAGGAAATCGCCTGCTTTCCCGACTGGCTGCTGTGGAATGCGCTCACCTCACCCAAGCTGGAGCTTGTGCACGCGCGCGCGGAAAAGCTCGCCGAAGGCACCTACCGCGTGGAGGTGGGCGTGCAGAACACCGGGCATTTGCCGACCTACGTCTCCAAGCGCGCCGCCCAGCGCAAGCAAACCCGCGGGCTGGTGGGCGAAATCACACTGCCCGAAGGCGCCAGCCTCGCTTCCGGCGCAGCGCGCATCCACGCGGGCGAGTTGGAAGGGCGCGCCTACAAACACACCCTGGTCAGCTTCTGGACCGACACCACCCCCATGGGCGACCGCGCCAAGCTCGAATGGGTGGTGCGCGCGCCTGCCGGTAGCGCGGTGAGCGTGGAGGTGCGCCACGAAAAGGCGGGTGCCGTGCGCGCCAGCTTGGTTTTGGATTGAAAACGTCAGCGCCTAATCAGAGGCAAAAGCTATACATTCAATAGCAATGCATCAAGATTTCACGAGGACTAACGGCCGATTTAGCCGTTAGCCCTCTGATCAAGCCGCTTCTGTCGCCACCCGCGCCGCCACCCCCCGCGGGATGGCCGCCAGCAGTTGCTTGGTGTATGCGTGCTGCGGGTTGCGGTAGATGTCCTCGGCCAGGCCGCGCTCCACGATTTCGCCCTTGCTCATGACCAGCATGTCGTCGGCCATGTACTTCACCACCGCCAAGTCGTGGCTGATAAACACGTAGGACAGGCCGAACTCTTCCTGCAAATCCAGCAGCAGGTTCAGCACGGTGGCCTGCACGCTTACGTCCAGGGCGCTCACGCTCTCGTCGCAGACGATGATCTCGGGCTTCATGGACAGGCAGCGCGCAATGGCGATGCGCTGGCGCTGGCCGCCAGAGAACTCGTGCGGGTACTTGCCAAAGGCTTCGCGTGGCAGGCCCACTTTTTCCAGCAGGGCCACCGCCTTGTGTGCGCGCTCGGTGTCGTCGGCGCCGATGCTGTGGATGCGCATGGGCTCCATCAGGATTTGCCCCACGGTGAAGCGTGGGTTCAGACTGGCATAGGGGTTCTGGAAAATGATCTGCACGCGGCTGCGGTAGGGGCGCATCTGGTCGGCGCTCAGCTGGGCCAGGTCCTTTCCGTCGAATTCGATGCTGCCTTCGGTGCTGTCGAGCAAGCGTGTGAGCATCATGCCGATGGTGGTCTTACCCGAGCCGGACTCGCCCACCACGCCCAGGGTGCGGCCCTTGTAGAGGGTGAAGTCGGCTTGCTTGACCGCCTGGAAGATGCTGTGGCCGAACAGGCCTTTCTTGAAACGGTAGTCCTTGCGCAACCCGCGCACCGTGACCAGCGGCGTACCACTGGCCGGTGCGGTAACGCGCTCTTCGCTGGCCACGGGGCGATTGTTCATGATGTCGTCGATCACGGGCAAACGCTTGGGGCGGCGTTCCAGGTCGGGGCGGCAGGCAATCAGGGCACGGGTGTAGCTGTCTTGGGGCGACTGGAAGATGGTTTGCACGTCGCCCGTTTCACGCACCACACCGTGGCGCATCACCACCACCTGGTCGGAGATCTCACCCACCAGGCCCAGGTCGTGGCTGATGAACAGCACACTCATCTTGTGGCGCTGCTGCAGCTTGGCGATCAGCTCGGTGACCTGGCGCTGCACGGTCACATCCAGCGCGGTAGTGGGCTCGTCGGCGATGAGTAGCTTGGGTTCGCAGGCAATGGCAATGGCAATCATCACGCGTTGCTGCTGCCCGCCCGAGAGTTCGTGGGGGTAGGCCTTGAGGCGCTCCTTGGGGTTGGGAATACCCACTTCGGTCATCAACTCCAAGGCCCGGTCCAGTGCCTGGCGCGGATTGAGATTCATGTGGATACGCAGCACCTCGGCGATCTGCTCGCCCACAGTGAACACCGGGTTGAGCGAACTCATGGGCTCCTGGAACACCACCGAGATGTCCTTGCCGCGCATGGCGCGCAAGGTCTCCACGGGTGCCTGCAAGAGGTTACTACCGTTAAACAAAATGCGGCTGTCGGGGTGGACGATGGCATTCTCAGGCAGCAGGCGCACGATGCTCATGGCGCTTACGCTCTTGCCGCTACCGGACTCACCCACCAGGGCCACGGTGGAATTGGCGGGGATGTCGAAGTTCACACCTTTCACAGACTCCACCACATGGTTCTTACCCATGCGGAAGGATACGCGCAGGTCTTGGACGCTGATTAAGTTACTCATGATTAACGAAGTTTCGGGTCCAGCGCATCGCGCAGGGCATCGGTTAGCAGGGCGAAGGCGGTCACGAACGTGGCCATGAACAGGGTGGCGGTGGCCAGTTGCCACCACTTGCCCTGCACCAGTTCGGTCTGGGCTTCGGACAGCATGGTGCCCCAGCTGACCATGTCGATGGGTACACCCAGCCCCAGGTAAGACAAGATGACTTCCGCCTTGATGAAGCCCACTACATGCAGGCTCAGTTGCACCAGCACCACGTGGCTGATGTTGGGCAGGATGTGGGTGAACATACGAGAAGCATGGCTGGCGCCAATGGCCTCGGCTGCGCGCACGTATTCGCGCGCACGGTGTTTCATGTATTCGGCGCGCACCAGGCGGTAGATGCCAGTCCAGCCCACCAGGCTCAGGATGATCACCACCGTCCACACGCCACTGCCCAGGGTACTGGCCAGCGGGCCGGACTTGAGCACGGCAGCCAGTGCAAACACCAGCAGGATGTAGGGAATGGCCGTAAACACGTTGTAGACCCATTCCAGGAAATCGCCCACGCGTCCGCCAAAGTAACCGCCGATGGCGCCCAGAATGGTGCCAATCAACGTGGCAAACAGCGCCGCTGTCAGACCGACGGTGATGGACACCTGTGCACCCTTGATGACCTTGGCAAAGACGTCGCGCCCCTGCTGATCCGCGCCAAAGGGCAGGGTATCGGCCTTCACCACCACTTCAGTCTTGAACTGGGCGGCGCGCTCATCCCATTCCTTGTAGCGCGGCGCCAGGGGGTCGACGTCGCTGATGTCCACATTGGGGCCACTGCCAATCTCTACCACGGCGTTCTGGGTGCCGTCGGCCACCTTGCCGACAAAGTGCGGTGCAGCGAAGGGAATGCCGACTTCCTTTTGCCAGTCTTTGGCAATCAGGCCCAACTGGGCCGCCACCACCATCACGATGAACAGCAGCGTGATGTACAGGGACACCATACCGACACGGTCGTTCTTCAGGCGCATCCAGGCCTGTTTCCACACACCTGCCGACTGGGGCAGGGATTGCAAGACATCGACGCTCATTTCAGAGTCACCCTTGGATCAACAAACTTGTACATCACGTCGGTGATCAGGTTGATCACCATGGTCAGCGCCGCCAGGTATACCGTGGCCGCCTGGATCACGGGGTAGTCGCTTCGGTTTACTGCCACCAGAATTTCGCGCCCCAGACCCGGAATGGAAAAGAACACCTCGATCAGGAAAGAGCCGATGAACACCCCCGGTAGCCCGGTGGCCACGTTGGTCAGAATCGGGATCATGGCGTTGCGCAGCACGTGCTTGAGCAAGATGCTGTTTTCGGACACACCCTTGGCGCGCGCGGTACGCACGTAGTCCTGGCCGATCTCATCCAGAAAAAAGCTCCTGTATAGACGAGTTTGGGGCGCCAGACTCACCATCACCGCCAGCATGACAGGTAGCGGCGCATAGACCGCCAGGTTTTTCCAGACACTATTGGTCCAGCCCTGCACCGGAAACCACCCGAGGATGAAACCGAACAGGTACTGGCCGACGATGATGTAGACCAGAAAACTGATCGACAGCGCCACCGTGCTCAGAACCATGATGGCGCGGTCCGTCAGGCTACCGCGCACATAGGCCACGGCCAGGCCCGCACCGATGGCCAGCACCACCTCCAGAATCAGGATGGGCACCATGATGGTCAGCGTGGCGGGCAGGCGCGTGGCGAAAATGCTGGAAATGGCTTCGTTCGTGGTCCAGCTCTTGCCCCAATTGAAGGTAAACACCTGCTGCACGAACATCCACAACTGCTCCAGAACTGGCTTGTCCAGCCCCAGTTGGGCACGAATAGAGGCCAGGCGCTCGGGCGAGGCCTTCATACCCGCCATGATTTCAACGGGGTCCCCCCCAAACAGCTTGAAGAGGAAGAAGATAAGCAGGATCACCCCCAACAGGGTGGGAAGCATTTGCCAGATGCGTCGCAAAACGTAGGAAAGCATAAATGAGGCAACTAGGGTTAAACGCTGATGCAGCGGAACAAGGCGCGGATTATGCTTGCGGGTTTTGCTTTAGGCATTGGTATTTGTATGAGGGTGACCATGGGTTTTAGGAAATTGGGCGTAGCTTTGGCATTACTGTGCTGGGGTCTTGGCGCCATCGGACAAAGCGCTCAAAAAGCGCCCACCGAGAAGGTACTGCGGTATGCGTTTGAGATCGCTGAGACCGGATTTGATCCAGCGCAAATTTCCGACTATTACTCGCGCACGGCCACCGAGAACATGTTCGATGCGCTATACCGTTACGACTACCTGGCGCGTCCCGCCAAGGTGGTTCCTAACGTGGCGCAGGGCATGCCGGAAGTCAGCGCCGACTTCAAAACGTTCACCGTCAAAGTCAAGCCGGGTATTTACTTTGCCGATGACCCGGCCTTCGGTGGCAAGAAGCGCGAGCTCACGGCCCACGATTTTGTATACACCTTCAAGCGCATTTTTGATCCCAAGAACAAGAGTCCCATCTTTTCAGATCTGGAGGAACTCAAGTTCGTAGGCATGGAGGCGTTGCGCAAAGAGGCCGACAAGCCTGGCGCCAGTTTTAATTACGACACCGAGGTGGAGGGTCTGCGCGCACTGGACCGCTACACCATCCAGTTCAAGCTGCAAAAACCCCAGCCCCGTTTTGTATACCAGTTGTGCGAGCCCAGCGTGCTGGGCGCAGTGGCACGCGAGGTAGTGGAAAAGTACGGCGACAAGATCATGGAGCACCCCGTGGGCACGGGACCGTTCAAGCTCGACCAGTGGACCCGCTCCTCCAAGATCACGTTCGTGAAGAATCCCAACTTCCGCGAGGAATACTATGAGGCAGAGCCTGCGGCGGACGATGCGCTGTCGCAGGAAATCTACCAACGCATGAAGGGCAAGCGCATTCCCATCGTGGACAAGGTGGAAATCTCCATCATCGACGAGGTCCAGCCGCGTTGGCTGTCGTTCCTGGGCAATGAGCACGACTTTCTAATGTACCTGCCCGCGCAGTTTGCCAACCAGGTCATCCCCAACAACAAGCTGGCGCCCAACCTGGTCAAAAAAGGCATCCGCATTGAACGCTACGCCGCACCCGAGCTGACGTTCTCCTACTTCAATATGGAGAACCCTATTGTGGGTGGCAATAGCGTGGAAAAGGTGGCGCTACGCCGCGCCATTGCCCTGGCCTACAACACCGAAGAAGAGATTCGCCTGCCGCGACGCAACCAGGCCATCGCCGCCCAGGGCGTGGTGCCGCCCAACACCTGGGGTTACGACCCCAAGTTCAAGTCCGAACTGAGTGACTACAACCCGGCACGGGCCAAGGCCCTGCTGGACATGTACGGCTATGTGGACAAGGACGGCGATGGCTGGCGCGACATGCCCGACGGCAGCCCCCTGGTCTTGGAATATGCCACTTCCCCCTCAGCTGCGGATCGGGAACTGAATGAGGTTTGGAAGAAGAGCATGACCGCAGTGGGTATCCAGATCGTGTTCAAGACCGCCAAGTGGCCCGAGAACCTGAAGTCCGCACGCGCCGGCAAGCTCATGATGTGGGGTCTGGGCAATTCTGCGTCTTCACCCGATGGCGGCAGCTTCCTGGATTTTGGCTACGGCCCGCAAAAGTTTGAAGGCAACCTGGCAGCATTCCAGAACGACGAGTTCGACCGACTGTACCGCCAACAGGTCATCTTGCCCGATGGACCCGAGCGGCTGGCCATCATCCAAAAGATGGTAAAGATTCTCATCGCCTACATGCCGTACAAGTTCAACACCCATCGCATCCGTACCGACGTGATGCAGCCCTGGCTGATTGGCTATCGCCGTCATCCTACATCGCGCTCATTCTGGCGCTATGTGGACATCGATACTGACAAACTGCCCAAGTCCTGATGGCGCCCCGGCCAAGGCCCTGCCTGTCCCCTGGACATGCAGGGCCTACAATCCACCGATTCCTCCTTGCTTATCTGCAACCCGTCGACCAGTCGGCATTCGCACAACGAAAGCGCCGCTGCCGCACCTCACTTAGGAACATCATGCGTTCACGCTTCACTCTGACGCGCAGCATGGCTTTGTGCCTGGCCCTGATCGGCCCCGCCATGGCTGCCGTGATTCCCCCTGGTACCCAACTGCACGCCACGCAAACCATGGTGCGCTCCAACGGGTCGGAACCCGAGAGCATGGACCCGGCAGTAGCCGAGACAGTGCCCGCCAACCAAATCCTGCGCGACCTGTTCGAAGGCCTGACCGCCACCACCGCCGAAGGCAAGGTGGTTCCCGGCGTTGCCGAAAGCTGGAAGCAGACCAACCCCACCACCTGGGTGTTCAAGCTGCGCGCCAACGCCAAGTTCTCCAACGGTGCCCCCATCACCGCCGACGATTTTGTATACAGCTTTCGCCGCTTCGTCGATCCCAAGACGGCATCGCCCTATGCGGCCACCTTCGGTGTGTTCCTGCTGAACGGCCTGGAAGTGGCCCAGGGCAAGAAGCCCACCAGCGAACTGGGTGTTAAGGCGCTGGACAAGTCCACGCTGGAGATCAA
The DNA here is from genome assembly GCA_046348185.1 of Rhodoferax sp. GTDB lineage: Bacteria > Pseudomonadota > Gammaproteobacteria > Burkholderiales > Burkholderiaceae_C > Allorhodoferax. Next base: position 82,011 of record JAXMER010000016.1, read on the forward strand.
GACGCAAGATCCCGTGGCGTTCATGCTGGAACTCATGACCAACACACAGTTCGCACCCGTGCACAAGGCCACGGTCGAGAAATTTGGCAAGGACTGGGTCAAGCCCGCCAACATGGTGGGTAACGGCGCCTATGTGTTCAAAGACTGGCAAGTCAACAACCGCATCATCATTGAGAAGAATCCCCAGTACTGGGACGCAGCCGCTACGGTGCTGACCAAGGTGACGTACTTGCCCATCGAAGACCAATTTGCCGACATCAAGTTGTTCGAGTCGGGTGAAACCGACTATGTGTACCAGATGCCACCCGGTGTGTACGAGAAGTACAAGGCGCAGTACCCTAAGGAAATGCGCAACCAGTCCATCATTGGCCTGCGCTACTACGACTACCAGACCAAAGACCCCGTGTTCAAGGACGCCCGTGTGCGCAAGGCCTTGTCCATGGTCATTGACCGCGACATTCTGTCCAGGAAAGTCACTGCTGACGGCCAACCTGCCGCCTACAGCCTGATCGTTCCCGGTGTGGTTGGCGCTGATCCCACGCCGTACGAATGGGCCACCTGGCCCATGGACAAGCGCGTGGCAGAGGCCAAGAAGCTGCTGGAGGCCGCAGGCGTCAAACCCGGCACCAAGTACACCTTCTCGTACAACACCAGCGAATACCACAAGAAAATGGCTGTGTTTGTAGCCTCGGAGTGGAAGACCAAGCTGGGCATCCAGATGGAAATGGAATCCATGGAGTTCAAAGTGCTGGCCAAGAAGCGCCACGACGGCACCTTCCAGATCGCGCGCAATGGCTGGCTGGCTGATTACAACGACGCCACCACCTTCCTGGCGTTGGTACGTTGCGATTCCGACCAGAACACCAACCACCATTGCAACCGTGACGCCGAGGCACTGATCGTCAAGGGTACGCAGTCTACCGACGCCGCCAAGCGCAAGGCTTTGTTGACCGAAGCGTCGAAGATGATCATGGACGACTACCCCATCATTCCGCTGGTGCAGTATTCGCTGCCGCGCCTGATCAAGACCTGGGTGGGTGGGTATTCCGAGTTGAATCCGCAGGACCACTACCGCAGCAAAGACTTCTACATCATCAAGCACTGAGGCGCGAACGATGTGGTCTTTTGCATTGCGCCGCGTGCTGTCGGCGATTCCGACCGTTTGGGTCGTGATTACGGTTTGCTATCTGTTGCTACACGCCACACCCGGCGGTCCTTTCGACAGTGACCGCAAGGTGTCCGAGGCCGTGCTGGCCAACCTACAGGCCAAGTACCACCTGGACTTGCCTCTGTGGCAACAATACCTGCTGTACTTCAAAGGCCTATTGCAGGGCGATCTGGGTGCCTCGTTTCGCTATGCCGACTGGTCGGTCAATGACCTTGTAGCCAGTGCATTGCCGGTGTCGCTGTCCATTGGTGGCATCGCCATGCTGCTGTCGGCGTTGATCGGGGTGGCGCTGGGTATTGGCGCAGCGCTGCGGCAGAACAGCGCCGTCGATTACCTGGTCATGATGCTGGGCAACCTGGGTAGCGCGGTACCCAGCTTTGTGATGGGGCCGGTGCTGATCATCATCTTTGCGATTGCGTTCAAGTGGCTGCCAGCCGGAGGCTGGAATGCATTTGACCCACGCTTCATGGTACTGCCCATTGCCCTGCTCACCATCATCAACGTGGCCACCATTGGCCGTGTGATGCGCGGCAGCCTGATCGAGGTGATGCACAGCAACTTCATCCGCACGGCTCGGGCCAAGGGCCTGCCCGCACGCGTGGTGGTGTTGCGCCATGCCTTGAAGCCAGCACTCTTGCCGGTTGTGTCGCTGATGGGGCCGTTAGCGATTTCGTCCATCACCTCCGCCCTGGTGACCGAAACGGTGTTCTCATTGCCGGGCATTGGCAAGCTCATCGTCAATGGTGCAGGCAACCGCGACTACACCCTGGTGCTGGGGTTGGTCGTGCTCATCACGGTGCTCACCGTCACCCTCAACTTGCTGGTGGACCTGGCCTACGCCTGGCTGGACCCCAAGATTCGTTACTGAGCTACGCCATGGTGAAGCTTTCCCCTCATTCCGGTCTGATCGAGAAAGCCGGTGAACTCGCAGCAACCTCTACGGGTGCAATTGATGGCCGCAGCCTATGGGCTGATGCGCGTAGGCGCTTTCTGCGCAACAAGGCAGCCTTGATCAGCCTGGCTGTGCTGGCGCTGATTGCGCTGGTTTGCATCATCGGACCGTGGGTTTTGCCCCATGCCTTTGACAGTACCGACTGGGACGCTATGAGCGCCCCACCCAACTTTCAAAATGGCCACTATTGGGGCACGGATGATTCCGGGCGCGACCTGCTGGTGCGCTGTCTGGTAGGCGGGCGCATATCCCTTACCGTAGGGCTGCTGGCGACCCTGTCTTCGGTCACGCTGGGCATTTTGTGGGGTGCGACCGCTGGCTTCATCGGTGGCAAAGTGGACAACATCATGATGCGCATCGTGGACATGATGTATGCCATCCCCTACCTGCTGATTGCCATCTTGCTGGTGACTATTCTGGGACGCGAGTTCTACTTGGTTGTGTTGACCATCACAGTGTTCTCGTGGATGGACATGGCGCGCGTGGTGCGCGGCCAGACGCTGTCCTTGCGCTCCATGGAATACGTGGAGGCCGCGCGCGCCGTAGGCGTGTCCACGCCGCGCATCATCCTGCGTCACATCGTGCCCAACTTGCTGGGCGTGGTGGTGATCTACACCACCGTCACGGTGCCTGGCGTGATCCTCACCGAGTCGGTATTGTCCTTCTTGGGTCTGGGCATTCAGGAGCCCATGACCAGCTGGGGGGTGCTGATCCAGGATGGGGCGAAGGTGATGGAAGTGACACCCTGGATCTTGTTGTTTCCGGCAGGCCTGCTGTCGGTTACGTTGTATTGCTTCAATTTCATCGGTGACGGCATGCGCGACGCACTGGACCCCAAGGAGCGTTGAACACCATGCATTTGTTGGAAGTCGATCAACTAGGGGTGCAGTTTCAGACGCCTGACGGCATCGTCAGCGCCGTCAACGGTATTCATTTCAACCTGGATCGGGGGCAGACCCTGGGCATTGTGGGCGAGAGCGGCTCGGGCAAGAGCCAGACGGTGCTGGCCATCATGGGGTTGCTGGCACGAAACGGCCAGGCCAGCGGGCAGGTGCGCTTTCAGGGACAGGACATGCTGAGCCTGCCAACGCCCGAGCTCAACCGCATTCGCGGCAACCGCATCGCCATGATCTTTCAGGATCCAATGACCTCGCTCAACCCGTATCTGACGGTCGAACGCCAGATGACCGAGGTACTGGAACTGCACAAGGGCCTCTCGCGCAAGGATGCACGCGTGCGCGCCATCCAGGCGCTCGATGCCGTGAAGATGCCCGAAGCGGCGCGGCGCATTGGTATGTACCCGCATGAGTTTTCGGGTGGCATGCGCCAACGCGTCATGATCGCCATGGCCCTGCTGTGCGAGCCCGACGTGCTGATTGCCGACGAGCCCACCACGGCACTGGACGTGACCGTGCAAGCCCAGATTCTGACCTTGATGCGCGAATTGCAGCGTGACTTCGGCACCGCCATCATCATGATCACGCACGATCTGGGCGTGGTTGCGGGCCTGTGTGACCAGGTGCTGGTGCTGTACGGCGGCCAGGTGATGGAACAGGGCCCTGCCGAATCGATTTTCTACCGCCCGTCCCACCCGTACACGGCGGGCTTGCTGGCCGCCGTGCCCAAATTGGACGGGGGCGATACTCCCATGGTGGCGATACCCGGCACACCGCCGAACATGGCCCAACTGCCGCCGGGCTGTCCTTTTACTGAACGTTGTGGTTTGGCTTTGCCGCAATGCGCATCCATCCGCCCTGTCTTAGGGCCCGCCCCCCACGATGCCCAGGTGCTGCGGGCTTGCCACCAGAGTGTGCAAGCCGTCGCCGGAACGTGAAGAGTCTGAGCATGTCGACTACTGTCTCCCAGGCCGCCACCGTGCGCCAACCCCTCCTTTCTGTGCGCGACTTGCGCGTGCACTTCACCATCCGCTCTGACGGGCAATGGCCGTGGAGTCCATCGCGCACGCTGAAAGCGGTGGATGGCGTATCGTTTGACCTTTACCCCGGCGAAACGCTGGGCGTGGTTGGCGAGTCGGGCTGCGGCAAATCCACCATGGCGCGCGCACTGCTGAACCTGGTACCAGCCACCGACGGCAGCATCGTCTGGGAAGGACGAGAGATGCGCGGTGCCGACCCCAAAGCGTGGTTGGCGCAACGCAAGGTGGCGCAAATGATCTTCCAGGACCCACTGGCGTCCTTGGACCCGCGTATGACGGTGGCACAGATCATTGGCGAGCCGCTGCATACCCATTGCCCCGAGCTCTCGGCCGATGAGCATCGGGCGCGCGTGCTGGCCATGATGCAACGCGTGGGCCTGACTGCACAGCAGATCAACCGCTATCCGCACGAGTTCTCGGGTGGGCAATGCCAACGCATCGGCATTGCCCGTGCGTTGATTTTGCGGCCCAAGGTGGTCATTTGTGACGAGCCGGTGTCGGCATTGGATGTATCCATCCAGGCGCAAATCATCAATCTGCTCAAGGAACTACAGGCAGAGATGGGTCTGGCGCTGATCTTCATCGCACATGACCTGGCCGTCGTCAAGCACATCAGCCAGCGCGTGATGGTGATGTACCTGGGCCGCGCAATGGAAATGGCATCCAAACACGCGCTCTACGACACGCCGCGCCATCCCTACACCCAGGCGTTGCTGTCGGCCATCCCACTACCTGACCCGAAGGCCGAGCGCAACAAGCGCATCCAGTTGCTGCAAGGCGATCTGCCGTCTCCTATCAACCAACCCACGGGCTGCGTTTTCCGAACCCGCTGCCCCAAGGCGGTTGCGCAATGCGCACAAGCCGTGCCGGGCCTGCGCGATGTTGGCCCTGAAACACGCTCTGCATGCATCTTGGATTAGAGCCTTTCCGCCCTGCCCGATAGCGCGGTTTTCCGAACGAGAAGACTGCGCTTTTTTCTGATCCGTTGCGCATTTGTAACAGTCTCGAAACTTTTGCGGATTCCCCTTATTTACAAACTTTGACACGCCTTCTTAACATGGCGTACGGATGTTATTTAGCGAATGTTCACGCTTCTTTACCCAGCGTGAACATTTGTGGTTGATGACTGATGAACTGTAAGTGGATCTGCACCAGCCTGGTCACTAGCTTTATCGAGCAATGGGCACCAAGCGGTCTGGACCGTCAAACCATTGACAGGGAGGAATGAGACTCCCGTTTTTTATTGGAGAAGCCTAATATGGGTCGAAAAACCACCTTTAAGCGAACCGCGTTCGCACATGCGGCGCTGCTAGCCATTGCCGCTACGGTTTCCACGGGGGCGCTGGCGCAGTCCAACACAACCGGAAATATTTTTGGCACGGCTCCATCCGGAACCACGTCGATCGTCATTGAAAACGTGGCTACTGGTGCAAAGCGTACATTGACGCCAGACGCGACTGGGCATTTCCAAGCCACCGCCCTCCCTCCTGGGTCCTACAAAGTCAATTCCCTTAAGGGTGCGTCGGTTTTCGGAACGTCACAGGTGGATGTGTCCATCGGCCAAGGCGCAGAAGTGCGCTTCCCCACGGATGCCAGCCTTGGAACTGTTCAGGTTGTCGGCACCAAGGCACGCGTGGACATTTCCAGCACCAATAACGGTGCAACTTTTACCGCCAAGCAATTGGACGCAATTCCGGTTGGAAAGAACGTTGAGGCCATCATTCAACTTGCCCCCAATACGACCCGTGCTGACAGCCGCTTCGCAGGTGGCGCATCGTTTGGTGGAGGCGCAGCTTCCGAGAACTCGTATTACATCAACGGCTTTCCGGTTGTAAACCCTCTGACGGGTCTTGGCGCCTCGCAGTTGCCCTTCGGCGCGATCCAAGAGGCACAAGTCATAACCGGCGGCTTTGGTGCTGAATTTGGCCGCTCTGTAGGTGGTGTGGTCAACATCATTACCAAGAGCGGTACCAACAACTGGGAGGCAGGTGTCAGCTATTCGATTACCCCGAACTCCCTGCGTGCAAAGTCGAAGGATTGGTACTACGCCAACACGAGCAAGTACAACGGTGGGGCAACCTACAACTCGGCCACTGACGGCACGCTACGTCGGGCGCGCGAAGAGCTGACCAATCAATCCACCACCGCAAGCGCCTATCTGGGTGGTCCTCTGATTCAGGACAAGCTGTTCTTTTATGGCGCCTTCGAGAACATTCAGCAAGACACCGGACGCGTGGTGGTGGACCGCACCGCGACCTCACAATTGCAGAACGGCTGGCGTGAGGAAAGCACCAACACCAAGCGCTACATGGCCAAGTTGGACTGGAACATTACCGAAGATCATCGACTGGAGTTGACAGCCATTGGCGACACACCAGTGCGCACCATTGCTGACAGCGGATTTGATTACAAAACGCGCACCCGCGTGGGTGGGGTTACGTCGCAACAGACATTGACCAACATTGATGACAACGGCGGCGATCTGCGCATGCTGAAGTACACAGGTAACTGGACCCCTGAGCTTACAGTCACGGCCCTGGTAGGCGAGAACCGCTCCAAGCACATCAACGAGTTCCCCAACTACGACCCGAACCAGGTACTGTTCTCGACGGTGTCCGATCCCTCGGTTCGAGCACCAGGTTTCACCTATTCGAACCCCCAGCCACTTACTGGCAACGTTCTGCCACCTGGCTCTGAAGATATCGTGAAGTCCAGCCGACTGGACTTTGAATACCAGGCCGGCAAGCACACAATTCGTTTTGGTATCGACCGTAACGACATTACCTCCAATGGCGCCGGTGAATTCAAGGCTGGTGGTGGTACCTGGACCTACCTGAAGACCGACACTCCCGGAACTCCGCTGGATACCGCGGCGGGCACTACGGTTCCAGGTCCTGCAGCCAACGGTGGATTGGGTGCGCAAGGTTATTACGTCCGCAAGGATCTGTTCACCGACGTAACCGCATCCTCTGGGGTTCAGGAGGCCCAATACATCGAAGACAAGTACCAGATCACCAAGAATGTCTTGTTGACCGCTGGTTTGCGTCGCGAGAGCTTCAAGAACATCAACGATGCGGGTCGCGTGTTCTTGGACAATGCACCACAGTTGCTGCCCCGATTTGCCGCAGCATGGGACGTCATGGGCGACTCCACCATGAAGGTGTTCGCAACCCTGGGACGCTATTCGGTGCCAATTCCGACGCACATTGCGGTGCGTGGTGCAGGCCGCTCCACATATACGGAGCAGTATTACACCTACACCGGGGTCGACCCCGTTACTGGCGCTCCCACTGGCTTGCAGCAATTGGGCGGTGGTCCATTCTCGGGCAACAACGAATATGGGCAAGACAAAGTCGTAGAAACGCTGGCAGCTCTCGATATGAAGCCGTCCTACCAGGATGACTTCACTATTGGTTTCGAGCAGGCTTTCTCGCCAACCATGAATTGGGGTGCCAAGGCCACGTACCGCACTCTCAAGTCGACGATCGATGACTTCTGTGACGTACGTCCTTTCGAGAAATGGGCTGCAGCGCACAACGTCACTATTACCAATCCGTTGTGGGGTAATACCTGCCAGACCTTTAACCCCGGTCAGGACAACACGTTCAAGGTGCAATTTGGCGCCGATCCAACCCAGTTGACTACGGTGCCATTGACCAAGGCCGACCAGGGCTTTGATGACGTCAAGCGCACCTATACAGCTGTCGACCTGTTCTTGGAACATCCTCTGCGCAACGGGTGGTATGGCAAGGTGAACTACACCTGGTCGCGTAGTGCCGGTAACACCGAAGGTCAGGTGAAGTCGGACAACGGACAAGCAGACGTAGCCGTTACTTCCGTTTGGGACTACCCTGAACTGATGGCGGGTGCCGATGGACGTTTGCCCAACGATCGTACGCATCAGATCAAGGCTTATGGCTATATGGAGCTCAGCAAGGAGTGGGGCGTTGGCGCCAACGTCTTGTGGGCATCCGGACGTCCGCGCTCTTGTATCGGTAGCGCGCCGTCTAACCCCAACGGATCGCCTGACTACGCAAACCAGACTTTCTACTGCTTGGGTACCGTTCGCTCACAAAACGTTCTGATTCCACGCGGCACCATTGGCGAAATGCCTGCGGACTTCCGCCTGGATCTGAACTTTACGTACAAGCCATCGATGGTCAAGGGTCTTCAGCTGCGTGCAGACATCTTCAACGTGTTTGATCGCCAAGTCGAACAAAACGTGGAAGAGCGTTACAACAGCGGCACCCGTGTCCGTAACACTTACGAAACACCGCTCAGCCTGACCGCACCACGTTCAGTGAAGTTGACCGCTTCCTACGACTACAAGTTCTAAGCACTTAGGCTTTTAGTTTCAGAGGGGCCGCGTATCGCGGCCCTTTTTTTTGATTGTTAGGCTAACCAAACAACCGCCCCCGCGCCGCCCCCGTAATCGCCACCACGCAGGGATGCGTGATGCGCTTTTCCACCGACACCGCATAGAACTCGTCCAGCAGTTCGTCGGTTTTGCCGATAAGCTCGACGCCGTATTGCTTCACCGTGTCCTGCTCCAGCACAGCAGGCGCTAGAAATACACCCCTTCCTTCCCGGCCAAAAGCGCTCATCAGAGCCCCGTCATCAAACTCGCCAATGATGCGCGGGTGCAGTTGGTGACGACTAAGCCATCCTTCCAACTGCTGCCGTACCGACGCCTGTGCACCTGGGATGAGCAACGGGAAGTCATTCAAACACTCCGGAAAGCTACCCTGTAATGCGCGACGTAACGCTGGCGCGCAAAAGAAACCCATGGCGGTTTGCCCGAGTGAATGATTGAAAGCCTTGACACTGAGCCGGTGCGACATGGGTTCGTCGGCCAATACCAAGTCCAGCCGGTTCAAAGCCAGCTGCGCGAGCAGATCGGCAAACTTGCCTTCGCTACAGACCAGCCGCACGGGCTCGGCGATGGACAAGGCAGGCTCCAGAAGTCGGTATGCGATGGACTTGGCTACCGAATCGGCTACGCCCACTCGAAAGTCCAGCACCCTTTTGCCGCCGTGCGCCCCTTGCACCGCGGCCTCAAGCTCAGCGCCCAGTGCGAAGATTTGGTCGGCGTAGCCCAATACCAAGTGACCGTCTTCGGTCAACTCCAGGTTGCGGCCATTCTTGCGGAACAGCCTACGCGCCATGCGATCTTCCAGCAACTTGATCTGCCCCGACAAGGTTTGGGGTGTAGTGTGCAGTTGCTCGCCCGCTCGCACGACCCCACCCGCCTTTGCAGTGACCCAAAAGTAGTAAAGATGTTTGAAGTTCATTGCCCAACACCTGAAATATTTCGAAAAAAACGAATTCAGAAAGTTACAAATTCGAATTTACACGAAACATAACGGCGACTACAGTGCCCCTACGTTCGCAATCTCACGCGAATGGGAGCTTTAACTATGCGATTAAGTACCCGTGGTCGTTTTGCCATTACCGCCCTGATTGACATGGCCTTGCGCGAATCCAACGCGCCCGTGCCACTACAAGATCTGGCTGTACGGCACCGTATTTCCATGTCGTACCTGGAGATGATGTTTGCCCGTTTGCGCCAGCATGGCCTGGTAGAAAGCACCCGCGGTCCTGGCGGCGGCTATACCCTGGCACGCAGCGCACAGTCGATTGCCGTTGCCGACATCATTGGCGCCATCGAGGATGGAAACCAGACTTCTGAAAATGGCGAAGCGCAGGAATCATCGGCCAGCGCACAGGCCATGACCCAAGACCTCTGGAACGACCTGCACCATACCGTGATGGCGTACCTGCAGACCGTTACGCTGCACAGCCTGGCGCTCCAACAGAAGGCCAAGGGCTTTGTGGTGCAGGAGCGCAGGCCCGTGAACAAGGGAGTCAAGGTTAAGCCACCGCGCTCATTACTGCGGCCAGGCGTGCCAAACTCGGTTTTTGCCCTTGCGCAGGCCTGGCCGCGCAAGGCATGACGGTTGCAGTCTATTGAAGAGCTAGCATGCTGGTGCGGTTGGTGTCCGAAGAGAGCTTGAATACGCCGACCGCATTCAGCAGTTCGCCCGCCTGATTCTTCAAGCTACTGGCCGCAGCGGCCATTTCTTCCACCAGCGCAGCGTTTTGCTGGGTTACTTCGTCCATCTGCTTCACGGCTTCACCCACTTGTGCAACGCCCAGAGCCTGTTCGTTGCTGGCTGCCGTGATCTCACCCATGATGTCAGTCACCCGGCGAATACTGGTAACCACTTCGGTCATGGTGGTGCCAGCATGGTCCACTAATGCGGTTCCGTGCTCGACACGTTCGACACTGGCGCTAATCAGCGACTTGATCTCCTTGGCTGCTTCGGCACTGCGCCCCGCAAGGGACCGTACTTCGGACGCCACCACTGCAAACCCGCGCCCCTGCTCACCGGCGCGGGCCGCTTCCACCGCCGCATTCAACGCCAGAATATTGGTCTGGAAGGCTATGCCGTCTATGACTTGAATAATCTCTGATATCTTATGAGATGACTCGTTGATGCCCTTCATCGTGTCTACGACCTGGGCCACGACTTCACCTCCTTGTACAGCCACCGAACTGGCACTTTGTGCCAATTGGTTGGCTTGACGTGACCACTCAGCGACCGTACAAAGAGCCCTGGCCACTGGAGCGGGTTGTGCAAACAGTCAAAGAAAATGCCGGCAGCCACTTCGAGCCACGGCTGGTCGAGGCATTTCTGTCCATCCTGCCGCAAATTCTGGGCATTCAAGCAGAGTGGGCCACCGCCCGCGACGAATAGAAGTCGTGCCCAAACCGGCGTGCGGGGCGAATAACTGCGCTCAGGTGATATCGAAGGTTTTACCCTATTAGCCCCCGTAAATGCTGGCTTTGATGCTACTCATTTTGTAGCAATTATGCAAAAACGCGATATCCCGCGCCCCGGCGCACCGCATCTGGCGTCACGCCCACCAAGCGCTTGAACATGGCGATGAAGGCCGAGGCGCTGTTATAGCCCAGATCCAGTGCAACAGCCTCCACACTGCGCCCTGCTTCTAGGTGCGGCATGGCGCTGACCACGCGCAGCCGTTGGCGCCACGCTGCCAGCGGCATGCCCAGATCCCGCTGGCAGCGGCGCAGCAGCGTGCGTTCGGTGGTGTGCACCGACTCGGCCAACTCAGCCAGCGACCGGTTGTCGCCTGGATGCATCTGCAACGCACGCAAGACGGCAGCCAGGGCTGGGTCGTCCGATCCGGGCAGATAGCTTCCCGCCCGGGGAAGCTGACCGAGCTGATCAACCAGAACCTGCAACAGTCGGGCTTCGGCCTCACCCCCCGCCTGGTCAGCGGGGTGCTGGCAAAGATGCTCCAGCAATGCACGTACCAGTGGACTGACCGAGAGCGCGCATGCAACCGGCGGCAAACCCTGAGCGCATTGGGGCGCCACGTACACCGAACAATGCCAGGCGGCCAAGCGGTTTTGCCCCACATGCTCCACGCCAGGTGGCAGCCAAATGCCGTACTGGGAAGGGGCCAGGTAATGGTGCCCCGGCAGCTTGACCTCCATCACGCCGCTAAAGGCATACACAAACTCGCCCCAGGCGTGGCGGTGCTGCGGGTACAGACCACCCGCCGGGACGCGGGCTGCGCGGAACATGATGGGAGCGGGTAGAGCGGGTGCATCCAATGCCACTTCCAGCTTGGGTGGCAAGACGGTCGAAAACGATGCGGGCATGGGCTGGTGATTGGCGGTCCGGGTGGATGGATTGTCGGATATTCACTATATCCATTTGGTCAGCCAAATCCACAATAGGGCCATGGATACCCGCCTTGCCCCCGACGCCCGCGCCATCGGCACCATGTTGATGCTCTGCATGGTTTGGGGTTTGCAGCAAGTGGTGCTCAAGGCCACGGTGCAAGACATCGCCCCCATGCTGCAGATCAGTCTACGTTCCGGCGGTGCCGCCGTGCTGGTGGCTCTGGTGATGCTAGTGCGCGGCGAGCCTTGGACGCGCGGTACTGCACGGGCCGGTTTGGCGGTGGGTGCGCTGTTTGCGCTCGAATTTGTGTTGGTTGCCGAAGGATTGCGCCACACCAGTGCCTCGCACATGGTGGTATTTCTGTACACCGCACCGATCTTTGCCGCGATGGGCCTGCAGTGGCAGTTACCCAGCGAGCGCATGCTACCGATTCAGTGGCTGGGTATTGCCCTGGCGTTTGGCGGGTTGGCGGTGGTTTTTTTGGGACGTACGGGCTCCACACCCGGCGGCACCACCCAGGCGGACATGTTGTGGGGCGACTTTTTAGGCTTGATGGCTGGTGCGGCCTGGGGCGCAACCACAGTGCTGGTGCGTTGCACGCGGCTGACCAGTGCTCCACCAACCCAAACCCTGCTCTACCAGTTGGTTGCTGCCTTTGTGGTGCTGCTGGCAGTAGCCTGGTTCAGTGACCAGGTGTATTGGGTGCCCAGCGCACGCCTATGGGCAAGCCTGGCTTTTCACACAGTGGTCGTGTCGTTTGCCAGCTTCCTGGCCTGGTTCTGGCTATTGCGCCGCTACCTTGCAACGCGGTTGGGCGTTTTCGCCTTCATGACGCCTCTGTTTGGCATGCTACTAGGAGCTTGGTTGCTGAATGAACCGCTGGAAGCCCGCTTCCTATGGCCTGCACTGGGTGTACTGGCGGGTGTGGTGCTGGTCAGCGCAGGGGGCGCATTTGGCGCGGCTAGCGTCAAGCGCCCGTGACGCTACGCCGTGCAATACCACGGCTTCTCGCGGCAATTGGCGCTCTGCTTTCGAGATGCGAAGCCGCAGACATGGGGGTGGGTCAGAATCGGGTGGAAACGTTAACGTGTAACTTCTGGTCGCCAGACTGTGGAATTCCAGAGCCCGCAGCATACGGCAAGGTACTTCCACCAATGATTCGACCAAAATCGGCGGTGACCGAGAAGCTCGGATGGGTGTAACGCAGGCCGAAACCGGCGCTCGAAAGCGAATCACTGGAAGGTTTGGGGTTGCCATTCGGATTTCGATTGCTCAACCAGCCCGCGTCGATGAACCCGATCAGACGCAAACCAGGCATGATCTCGCGCGTAGTCAGTTCAGTCGAGAGCAAAAGCCCGCTATCGCCGGACAGTGCACGTTCGCTGCTACCGCGCACCGAGGATGCGCCGCCCAATCCAAACTGCTCTCCCGAAATCAATGCATCCCCACTTAACTGAAACTGGCCGCGAAGCCCCCAGGTCCAGCCTTGGGAGAAACTGGCAAAGTAGGTTCCGCCACCGCGAAGAGCCCGCCAGGCAGTCGTTGTAATCCGGGCATCTTCGGATTGGTATGCCGCCAGATCGTTGCCTGAGCCGCCACCGAGGTTGCCCAGCAGTTCCATGTTGTAGGTCCACACAGACGTGTCAGACTCCGAACGCGCGTTGTAGCCCAATGAAAGCGGTCGACTGCGGCGCACCTGCTGCCCTGCCAACGGCTGGCCATTGATTTGTGTGATGTCAAACTGTTTGTCATCGACCCCAAAAGTCAGGTAGCCACGGTAACCACCATTGGGCGCCAGATAGTGGTTGAGATTGAGGCCCCAGGTCTGTCCGGCGCCGGTGCTACTGAAGGCACCAAAGTTACCCACCACGTCCGAACGGGTGATACTGGCCCCCAATACCAAGCCTTGACGATAGAACGGCGCGCGGTAGTTCAAGCCGAGTTGACGCACGTCACCAGGTCGTTCCAACGAAGTGGTGTAAGCAGCCGTAAGTTGGTGGTCGGCGTCCCAGAGGTTGCTGTGTGTGCCAGCTAGGGTGAGGCGATCATTTCCCGTGGCATTGGTTCCGGCGTTGCTTTCGCTCAACGAGAGACTCCAAGGCTTGGCGGCCTGCACAACGATACGCGCGTCAATCTTGTCGCCCTCTTCGGACTCCTTGAGCGCCACCTGCACTTGCTTGCCTGCAGACTCATTGGCAATCGCCGTCTGGACTGCCAACCTGTTGAAATTCGGTGTCGCACCTTCTCGCAGCTCCGGCAAACTGTCCCGGATATTGGCAGTGCTGTACGCCCCCTGACCTTCGATCGTGACTTTGCCAATGACGAACTTCACGATGTTGAGAGTGACCGACTTGCCCACTTCCTGTGGAGGCAATGAAACCCGATACAGCGCGAACCCTTTGTCTTTAAGCACCTTTTCCAGCGCTGCTGTGGCCTTTTGCAGGGTTTCAATCGTGGCGTCACTGCGAAGGTAAGGTGCCAGAATGCGACTGGCCTCCCCATCAGCCAACGGGTTGTCGCCCGTAATATCGAAGCCGCGAATGACAAAGCTCGGACTTGCTTGCGCCAGCGCCGCGCATGAGGCGCAGGCCAACAAGCCGGCCAAAACCGTAGGCGCCAACGGCCGACGGACGCGGGCATGGAATCGCTGAGATATACGGGACATGTCCATGATTAACGGCACTGGTTGAGTGGGCGCAGCCGGGTATCGTTGAGAACCGAGGCCAATGCGGGGTTGGCGCTGTTGGGCATGGGAGTGCGATCGAACTCCAGGAACAAGGGCATCATCAAAGGCCGCCCTGTCTGGCCATCGTTGGCAGCAAATCCTGTTTCACCACGGCCTAAATGCAGCGTTCCACGCCCGGTTGTTACCTGGATGTGGCCATCGCGCACAAACACATACAAGCCTTCCTGTTCCGCATCGCCTTCGCTACCAAACAGCTGACGCATATCTACCTGGACACCATCTGGACGCTGCAATTCCTGCAACGTGGGTGCTGACAAGGGGCGTATTGCGGTGGGGCTGACGAACAAACCCTGGCCAGCCTGGAGCACCTGCAGGGCCGTTTGGCCGTTGGGCGTAACCTCAATCGTGCCCAACCAGGTAAAAAGACTACATCCGGCGTCGGTAGCACAGTCCATGTCCAGGCCGGTACCACGGATTCCGATAGTGGCCGTCGGCGTACTAAAGCCCACATTGCGGTTGTTAGCCTTGCCGATGAGGCCCGTCAACGCACGCAACGACCCCCGCAACAAAGACACCAGGAATCGACCCTCTTTGGGTTTCTCCGCGTCAAACACGAAGCTGTCCACGCGCAGGCGTGTACTGGAGCCGAGCGTGGTTCGGCTCTCGTCGCGAAATGCAAGCACAGCCTTGGTGCCCATACCGGTTTCCACGGTTTCACCCGCGTAGACGCTGCCACCAGCCACCAAACGTCGACGTGCACCAGCGGCATCTACCGCAGAAAGATCTCCATCCACGGAGATGACTTTCGCACTGGCCAGAATCGTATTGAGCCTGGGCTGCTCGGCAATCTCCGCCGACTCAGCCTTGCAATCTGCGCCACAGATGCGGGCGTCGAAATCTGTTCCCCGAATACCGATAGTGGCCGTCTTGGTTGTCACACGTGCCGCGTTGGGCGAGCTCTTGGCGATCAGGCCAGTAATGGCCCGAAATCCCCCACGCAGCAACTGCATGACCATGCTGTTGTCCGTGGACGCTTCTCTGTATTGGAACTGCTGCAGAACCATTTCCGAATTGGGTCGCACCGTCATACGCGTACCGTCTTGCAGCTTGATAATGGCCGAGGCGCCTTCGGCTGTCGTAAGCCGATCGCCTTCGGCAAGGGCCAAACCCTTACCCAGGGTGCGTGGCATTTGGTTGCCAGACTGCGCGAAACCGACGCCACGGGAAAACTCAACTTCACCAATTGCCGCGGGTGATTTCGATGCCACTTGGGCTAAGGCGGTCACCTGACCGCCAAATACCAGCAATCCACCCAGCACAACAACTGGCAGATTTCGGAGTACGCCAAACTTCAACGTGTGCATACATCCCCCTCGACGACGAGGCCACGACGATTGCGATCCTTGTCGTTCGGATCGTCATTCTGCTGTTGCACCGCCAACTCGAATTTATCCAGGAAAGTCGTCAGCAGATTGGTTTGCGCAATGGCATCCTGAACGCGATCAAACACCCCCGTGTCCGTGGCTGTCGGTGGCAAAGGATCGACCGAAGGCGCTGAGTCGGTGCTAGGCGGTGGAGTTACAGAACTTCCGCCAACGAAGTAACTCACCGGTGCAGCCCCTGCTTTTGCAGCAGCCGTCAAGGTGAGCGTGCCACCGACCTTGACTGTGACACCCTTTGCGCCATACACGACAGCGTTTTGGGTCATATCATTCGCCGCATTCAATGCCACAGTACCCCCAGTGGAAGTGACCGGTCCATTTATGGTGACGTTACCTGCGCTGGTGAGGTTTGTGGCGGTAAGAACCACATTCCCCCCCGAAGAGAGTCCGTCGGCGCCGATCGTCAGAGGGCTGTTGGCCGTCAGAGAAATGCCAACGGCCGAAGGTGCGGTTACAGGGCCGGTGGTCGTGATGCCACCGGTATTGTTCATCACAATTCCGCCGCCCACATTGTTAATGCCCTGCACGTTGAGTGCACCAACGTTGGTGAGTTCAATATTGCCCGACCCCGTGTTCGTAGCCTTGAAGGTTTTGATGCGGTTGTCCACGCTATTCATGACCGCACCGGCGCCTGTAACAACGACAAGACCATCGGTCACAACGCCGCCGTTTCCTGTGATGGAACCAGTGGTAGCTGTCAGATTCACGCCAGGAGCCTTCAGATCGTTGAACACGATGTTTCCACTGGGTGCAATTACGGCAATGATGTCACCCCAATCCAACTTACCAGCAGTTTGGTTGAACGACCCGTTGACACTGAAAGTACCCTTTCCGCTGAGTAATCCACCGGTTTGCGAATAACCGGCCACAGTGAAACCATCGGAAATCTGCAGACTGCTTCCCGCTATCGTGACCGGACTTGCGCTGGTGAGTGTTTTGAGTACAGTGGGAGCCACCGAAGTGTCAAACACAACATTGGTACCGGCTGGGATCGATACAGCCAGCACGTTGTTGGCGTCAGGTAGCGCGTCCCAGTTGAGCGGATTGGCCCATTGGTTGTTGAATGCGCCGGTCCAAATGGACAGTGGGCGTTGGGAAATGGTGGCACTGCCGCCTGGGATGACATACCCGTACACGGGCTTGCCAGCACTGTCTTGGGCAGTGACGTCGCTGTAGGTCACAGCCAAGCCAGTGCCAACATTGCGTGAGGGGTAATTGGCAGTAACGTTGGTACTGGTGATGGAGTCAGACCCCACCAGTGTATTGACGTTACTCACCTCGAATCCGCTCAAGCCCAGCGAGGCGGTTGCCACACTGCTGCTGGCCTTTCCATCGTAAACCTTATCCAATGCAGCTGGTGTACCTACCGTGAGCGACGGAGACCAACTGTAGATGAGTCCATTGCCGCTAGCTTGTATCGCACTACCGTAACTGGAACCGTACTGGCTGAACGAATACGTCTGCTTCAGGCCACTTCCTCCACTGGCAGTCAAGGAGTTCAAACTGGGTTTAGTGGAGTAAACGAGCCAACGGCCATTGGGCGCGTATTGATCGTTGCCATTGTCGGTAACATTTCCACCGGCCGCCAATATGAGTGCCGTTCCGGTCGCCCCCGTGTTGATGGATGTGTACAACCCGATATCACCCGATGCCACAATTTGAACTGGCGCCGAGGACTGGATGTTTGCCGTCTTCAAATGCAGCGTACCGGTGTGCTTAATGTAGACGCCGCTTGGACCATAGCTAGAGGCACCAATGTAGACATTGGTGCCGCTGGTGCGCAACGGCGATGCCGCAGAACCGATACTTCCGACAGTCGACGGATCATTTTGCAAAGTGATCGTTGGTGCAGAAATAAGACCCGAGCTGCCGGTCGAAATGGCACCACCACCCAAACCCGTGTGCAGTGTTGCAGTATTGCTGCCCGACATGGTGCCATTTATGGATACACCACCTGCTGCATACAACTCGGTGTCATATCCTGAAACCGTCTTCCCAGACGCAACCGTGAGCGTTCCTGAAGTCGTCGTTTGCCCAATCTTGGTTAAGCCAGCGCCGCCTCCAGATACATTGGCGTTGACAACGATATTGGCACCTGTGCTGTACTCGTAAAGAGTCAATGCCCCGCTGGAGGCCATGCCCGTCGTAGAGCCAACGCTGCCGATCGTCAACGAACTGCCTGGTGCATACGACTCAATCGTCGTCGTACCAGTTACATTGCTGGCAATGGTATTGACACGCACAGCGTTAGCGCCGGTCAACGAGACGTTGCCACCAGAAATGATCTCAAGCTTGTCGGCCGAAATAGTGCCCGGCCCGGTATTGGTGATACCCGCCGATCCCGCCTGCATCGCCACAGTGGCACCTGTGCCGCTGATTGGGGCGCTGACATAAATGCCCGATGTGGCCTTCAGCTTCAAGGTATTCCCCGAACCCCAGGTCACGCCGTTGTTGACATAGATATCACCACTGCCCGCCATTGCTGATGTCGTGTCAATGGTGACGTTGGAGGATGCCAATTGGGTTGTGATCGTTGATGGCGTCATCGTCCCGTTCGCATCGGAGGGGAACGTGAAAACACCACCAGACAAAGTCGCCACGGGCCAATTAGTGAAGCCGATGGTAATGTCCGATGGATCCAATAGCAGAGAACCGGTAGATCCCTTGGCCGCGGTGGTGTCAACCAACCCTGCGAACCCCAGCGTGCGCTTACCGGAGGTTTCCACCCAACCACCATTCCCACCCTGGGCGCCACCCTTGGCGGAAATCTTGCCGTTGAACTGCGTGACGCCATCAGCCCACACCACCACCTTTCCACCGTCGCCCTTCTCGGTAGCATCCGCGGCTAGACGAGCATTCGCATCAATGTAGGCCACTTGGGCGTTGGGGACTGCAGGGTTGGTTCCATGTGCGTCGCCACCAACCAAAATCGTGCCCCCGCCCCCGACGGCAGAAGTATCAATACTTGCGTTGTCGGTCAACCCGACACGATTGCCCAGCACCTGTACAGCACCACCCAGACCGTCAGCACGCGTTGCCACAATCCGGCCATTGCCTTCGATGAAGGCGTCACCACTAGCCTTAAGCACGACGCGCCCACCATCCACGCTAGCCTGGGTGGCGTTGATCGCACCACTGTGCTTGAGTGTTCCCGCAAAAATACCGACCGCGTCGCCCTTGAGGGTACCCAGATTCAGCGCCTGATCCTGCGGCGCCTGCACGTTCAGGCGAATACCCTCCAAGCCACGACCCGTGACGTCCACGTTTTGCCCCGCCGCCAAGATCACCGCACCATTGGGCGCCTCAATCACGGCGGACTGGGCAACTTCAACACTGGGCGCAACCAGGACCACATCGCCATTGCGGCCAATAACCTGGCCTTGCACATTGAGTGCGCCGGGTGCGGCGCCATCAACCGCGAAGCGGGTACGCCCGGCACGCGCATCCGCGTCACTCATGGCCAATGTAGATGCTGTAAACCCCGCCGTGTCCACCACTGCACCCTGCCCCACCGCAATGCCCGACTGGTTCACCAGCACGATCTTGCCGTTGCTCGACAGCGTGCCAAAAAGCGTGGTGGGCGTGTTGGTGACCACGCGGTTGATGGACATGCTGCTGGCATTGGGTTGCTGGATGCGCGTGCTGCTGCCACTGGGAATGGAAAAGCTCTGCCAGTTGATAGCCGAATAGTTGGTGCCAGCGCCATTTTGCGTCGTCACCAAGAGGTGGTTGGGCTGGGTGTAATCAAAAGTGGCTTGCCCCACGACCGCCACACCCCCAGTTGGATTGGCACGTGCAATGCCCGTGAACCCCCATCCCAGCGCTACCGCCAGAGAAAGCAATGCCAACCGGGCTACAGGTTGATGCGGAAATACAACGGATTGAATCGCCCCGCTTGCACGCCCTCCGCCAGAAGAAGCGTTTTCCGCTACAGCAACCGCGCACCCCAGCGTGTGGTTCCAAACGGTGCGGTAGAAATGGTTCAGTGACGCACGACTTGACATGGCTGTCCCCCTATAGAGACGGCCATTCTGGCATAGCGCAATTTTTCCGGGAACTTTTTTTGCATGAACGAATGTTCAAAAAGTCACATTAGCCCCCGTTTTCTATTAGCCGCTCGCTATAAAAAAGCGAGTAGTCATTTCGACTTGCCACATGCAAGCACTACAGCACCCCCGCCTTCTCCAACATCGCATGTAACAGCACGTTGCACCCGGCGGTGATGTGCTCCGGCTTGGCGCTCTCGATCTCATTGTGGCTAATGCCGTCCTTGCACGGGATAAAGATCATGCCGCTGGGGGCCAGGCGGGCCATGTAGACGGCGTCGTGGCCGGCGCCGGAGACGGCGGGCATGTTGGAGTAGCCCAGCTTGGCAGCGGCGTTGGCCACGGCGCTCTTGCAGTCGTCGTGGAAGGCCTGCGCGGGGTAGCTGGACACCATCTCAATCTTCACATCCAGGCCGCTCTCCTGCGCCACCTTGGCGGCAAAGGCCTTCACCTCGTCGGCCATCTGGTCCACCAGCGCGTCCGTGCTGTTGCGCAGGTCGATACTGAACTTCACGCGCCCCGGAATCACGTTGCGGCTGTTGGGGAACACCTGAACCATTCCCACGGTGCCGCGGCCATGCGGCTGGTGGCGCATCGCACAGGCCACAACCTCCTGCATGATGCGCGCGGACACCTGCATCGCATCCTTGCGCAGCGCCATAGGCGTGGGGCCTGCGTGGGCTTCCATGCCAGTCACCGTGCAGTCAAACCAGCGGATGCCCAGCACGCCCTGCACCACGCCGATGGTCACGCCGGCATCTTCCAGCACCGGGCCCTGTTCGATGTGGGTCTCGAAGTAGGCGCCAATCGGGTGGTCGCCGGGCTCCTGCGGCCCGATGTAGCCAATGCGTTCCAGCTCACCCTTGACCGTCAGCCCTGCAGTGTCGGTGGCAGCGTAGGCGTGTTCCAACGTAAAGGCCTTGGCGAACACGCCCGAGCCCATCATCACCGGCACGAAGCGCGAGCCTTCCTCGTTGGTCCAGAAGGCAACCTCAATCGGCGCCTCCGTTTCTAGCCCCAAGTCGTTCAACGTGCGCACCACTTCCAGGCCGGCGAGCACGCCGTAGTTGCCGTCGAACTTGCCACCGGTGGGCTGGGTGTCGATGTGGCTGCCGGTGACGATGGGGGGCAGGCTGTTGTTGCGTCCGGCGCGGCGCATGAAGCCGTTGCCGATCTTGTCGATGGTCACCGTCATTCCGGCCTCACGCGCCCAGCGGGTGACCAGGTCACGGCCTTGCTTGTCCAGGTCGGTCAGCGTCAGGCGGCAAACGCCGCCCTTGGGGGTGGCACCGATCTGGGCCAGCTCCATGAGGGAGTCCCACAGGCGCTGGCCATTGATACGGGCGGATGCGATGTCGGTTGTGGAGTTCATGGTGTGTACCTCAGTTAGTCTTTCCGTTTGCCACGCATGCGCACAGAGCGGTGATCCATGGTGCTGCACTGGCGACTGGGAAGGGATAGGCCGCTGGCCTCATCAAGTCCTGCGGACTAGCAAATCGGCCAACGGCCTATCCCATCCCAGTCGCAGCCATGTTGCGCCACCGCCGCGGTTTCATTCTCAATTCCAAACCAGTTTGTCTGAGCCGACTTGGGGTACGGTCACGGGCCGATTTGCTAGTCCGCAGGACTTGATGAGGCCTGTGACTGTGCCCCAAGTCGGCTGTGCAGAGCGCGAATTCTGTCCTGTTAAGAAATCGGGTCATTGCCGTACCACCGCAGTCGGTGCCAACGCCTCCGCCCGCAACTTGGCAGCCACAAAGTTGGAACTGAATGGTGCCCGTTTGATGTAGCGGCCCTTGCCCTTCACCGCCCGCAGATCGCCCTGTACAAACACCAGCTCACCTTGGCTGATGGTGTGGCTGGGGATGCCCTTCACGGTGCGGCCCTCGAAGATGTTGTAGTCACCCTTGCTGTGCTGCGTCTTGGCGGACAGCGTCATGGTCCCGGCCGGGTCCCACACCACCAGGTCGGCGTCGGCCCCTACGGACACGCTGCCCTTTTGCGGATAGATGTTGAACAGCTTGGCGGTGTTGGCGGAGGTGATGGCGACGAATTCGCTGGGTGTCAGGCGCCCGCTGTTCACGCCCTCGTCCCAGATCACGGCCAGGCGTTCTTCCACGCCGCCGCAGCCGTTGGGGATCTTGGCAAAGTCGTCCTTGCCGGCGGCCTTTTGCGCGGCGCAGAAGGTGCAGTGGTCGGTGGCGGTGGTGTGCAGGTTGCCGCTCTGCAGCCCGCGCCACAAGAATTCTTGGTGGCCCTTGGGGCGGAACGGGGGGCTCATCACATGCGCGGCGGCAGTGGCAAAGTCCGGGTGGCGGTAGACGCTGTCGTCCACCACCAGGTGGCCGGCCAGCACCTCGCCATACACACGCTGGCCGCGGGCGCGGGCGCGGGCAATGGCCTCGGCAGCCTCGATGCAGCTTACGTGCACTACGTAGATGGGCACATTGAGTACATCGGCAATCGCAATGGCCCGGTTGGCGGCTTCGCCTTCCACCATGGGTGGGCGGGACAGCGGGTGGCCCTCCGGTCCGGTGATGCCTATTTCGGCCACCTGCTTTTGCAGCAGGTAGACCAGCTCGCCGTTTTCGGCATGCACGGTGGGCATGGCACCCAATTCCAGGCAGCGCTTGAAGCTGTTCACCAGAGTCTCGTCGTCGCACATGATGGCGTTCTTGTAGGCCATGAAGTGCTTGAAGCTGTTCACACCTTCCTGGTTCACCAGCGTACCCATGTCACGGCGCACGGACTCGTCCCACCAGGTGATGGCGACGTGGAAGCTGTAGTCGCCCGCCGCCTTCTCGGCCCAGCCGCGCCACGTCTGGTAGGCATCCATGATGGGCTGCTGCGGGTTGGGGATGACGAAGTCGATGATGGTGGTGTTGCCACCGGCCATGCCGGCCGCCGTGCCGGTGAAGAAGTCGTCCATGGTGGTGGTGCCCATGAACGGCAGCTGCATGTGGGTGTGCGGGTCGATGCCGCCGGGCATGACGTACTGGCCGCCGGCGTCCACCACCGTGGCGCCAGCGGGGGCGCTCAGGTTCTCGCCCACGGCCACGATACTGCCGTTTTGGGTGAGCACGTCGGCGCGGAAAGCCCGGTCGACATTGATCACCGTACCGCCACGGATAAAGAGGTTTGTCATGATTGCTCCTAAAAACGTAGCTATATCAATAGTATTTACGGGGGCTAGCAGATAATTTCATGTGTATAGCGGGTCTGATGCCTCAAGCACGGCGCATCGGGTTGTTGGGGTGCATGGTCCAGTCCTGGTGCGTGGCGCTCACAGCCCGGCCGGTACGCAGGTCGGTCTCGCCGGGTGCCAGGGTGCGCAGGGTGATGCAGTCGGGTACCGGGCATACGTTCACGCACAGATTGCAGCCCACGCACTCATCCTCCTTCACTGCAAAGTGGCGCTTGCCGTCCTGCCAGGCAGTGATGGCCTGGTGGCTGGTGTCCTCGCAGGCGATGTGGCAGCGCCCGCATTGGATGCACAGGTCCTGGTTGATCTGGGCTTTGACCGTGTGGTTCAGGTTCAGGTACTGCCAGTCGGTCACACTGGGTACGGCCTTGCCCACCACATCGGCCACGCTCTCATACCCCTTGCTATCGAGGTAGTTGGACAGGCCGTCCGCCATGTCCTGCACGATCTTGAAGCCATAGACCATCGCCGCGGTGCACACCTGCACATTGCCCGCGCCCAGAGCCAAAAAGTCCAGCGCGTCGCGCCAGGTGCCGATTCCGCCAATGCCACTGATAGGCAGGCCACGCGTGGCGGGGTCCCGCGCGATCTCGGCCACCATATTCAGCGCAATGGGTTTCACGGCCGGGCCGCAGTAGCCGCCATGGCTGCCCATGCCGCCCGTAGAGGGGGTCATGGTCAGCGTATCCGGGTCCACGCCCATGATGGAGTTGATGGTGTTGATCAGGCTCACCGCATCGGCACCGCCGCGCTTGGCGGCCTGGGCGGGCAGGCGAATGTTGGTGATGTTGGGCGTGAGCTTCACGATGACCGGCAGGCGGCTGTACTGCTTGCACCAGGCGGTGACCATCTCGATGTACTCGGGCACCTGGCCCACAGCCGCGCCCATGCCGCGCTCACTCATGCCGTGCGGACAACCGAAGTTGAGCTCAATGGCGTCGGCGCCGGTGTCTTCCACGCGCGGCAAAATCGCCTTCCAGCTTGCTTCCTGGCAGGGCACCATGAGCGACACCACCATGGCGCGGTCGGACCAGGCGCGCTTGACCTCGGCAATCTCGCGTAGGTTCAGCTCCAGGTCGCGGTCGGTGATGAGTTCGATGTTGTTGAAGCCCAGCAAACGCCGATCGGGTGTGAGCAGCGCGCCGTAGCGCGGCCCGCTGACGTTGACGACTGGCGGACCGGCCTCGCCCAGCGTCTTCCAGACCACACCGCCCCAGCCCGCCTCAAAGGCGCGATGAACGTTGTAGGCCTTGTCGGTAGGCGGCGCACTGGCCAGCCAGAAGGGGTTGGGGCTGCTGACCCCGGCGAAAGTGGTGTGCAGGTTGGCCATGCGGTGACTCCCTTAGCGTGCCAGCGGGGTGCCCGACAGGGCGGCGTGGATGGCGTGGGCCGACTGCATGCCGTGGGCCACGGCCTCGACCGTCAGATCCAGCCCCCCGGCGCGGCAGTCGCCTCCGGCCCAGACGCCCGGTAGATTGGTGGCGCCTTCGGCGTCGGTGGCAATGCGCCCGTCTTGCAGCGCCAGGCCGACCGCGGCCAGAACCTCACTGACCAGGGCCTGGCCGATGGCCTTGAACACCAGGTCAGCCTCCCAGCGCAACTCGCGCCCGGTCGGTTGTAGGCGACCATCCACCAGGGTTTGTTCGGCAAAGCGCACGGCGCGGGCGTGGCCATCCTGACCCTCGATCTCCACCGGCGCCAGGTGGTGATGCAACACCACGCCGTGGGTTTGCGCCCACTCCTGCTCCACCCGCGAGGCCCCCATCTGCTCGGGCCCACGCCGGTACACCATGTGCACTACATGCGCGCCCAGCATCTTGCTTTGCACCGCGATGTCCACGGCCGTCATGCCACCGCCAATCACGATCACCCGTCGCCCCATGGGCAGGGTGGACACATCCGCCGTCTGGCGCAACCGGGCGATGAAATCCACCGCATCCTGCACGCCTTGCAGATCTTCGCCAGGCACACCCAGTCGGCGCGTGCCGCCCAGCCCCAGACCCAGGAAGACCGCGTCAAACTCCTGGCGCAAGCCCTTGAGTTGCTCGGGTGTTTCCAGGGTCCAGCCGGTGCGGACCACAATGCCGCCGATGGAGAGCAGCCAGGCAATCTCCTGCTGTGCAAAATCGTCCGGCGTCTTGTAACGAGCCAAACCGTATTCGTTAAGCCCGCCGGCCTTGGGTCTGGCGTCGAAAACCGTCACCGCGTGGCCCTTGCGGGCCAGCGCATGGGCACAGGCCAACCCGGCCGGCCCTGCGCCCACCACCGCCACGCGTCGGCCCGTATCGGGGGCGCGTGTGAACAGGGGTGGCACAGACGGCTGCATGGCCGCATCGGTGGCAAAGCGCTGCAGTCGTCCGATGGCAACTGGGCGCTGCTCCTGCGTGGCACGTACACACACCGCCTCGCACAGGTTCTCGGTAGGGCAGACCCGCGCACACATGCCACCCAGGGGATTGGGGTCCAGAATGGCGTGGGCGGCACCGCGCAGATTGCCGTCGGCAATGCGCTGGATGAAAGACGGCACGTCGATGCCGGTCGGGCAGGCGCTGGCGCAGGGAGCGTCAAAGCAGTACAGGCAGCGTGCGGCTTCTTGCAGGGCCTGGGTGGGCGTGAAGCGCGGCACGGCATCGCCAAAGTGGCGGGCGTAGTCCGCGGGCGCAAGGCGCGCGGCGCGAATGTCGGGAGGCGGGGCAGTAGGCACAGCTGACTCCTGTTTGAAGAATCTGACCGTATGGTCAAGATCTTGTCGGCATCGTATGCCGCGCACCCGGCGCTGTATGTAAGGGTTTTTACGAGGGTGGTGACACCGTCTGGTCCGTGCCCGTGACCTCCACCAGCCACTGACGAAAATCGCGCAGCGCCGCCGGTTCTGTGTCGCGCATCGGCGTCACCAGGTAGTAGGCGCGTTCGTCCAGCAGCGGTTGGTTGCAGGCCACCACCAGGTCACCGCGGGCGAGTTCGTCTTCAATCAACAGCCGCGGCACCAAGGCCAGGCCCTGGCCGTGGATGGCCGCGCTGATGGTCATGGAAAACAGTTCGTAGCGTGGGCCGGACAGCGCCTGCGCGACCGCCAGCCCCTGCGCTTCGAACCACTGGCGCCAGGCAAAGGGCCGGGTGCTCTGTTGCAGCAAGGGCAAATCCACCAGCGCATCGGCTGTGCCGGGTGCTGTGCGCCCACCCAGCAGGGCCGGTGCGCAAACGGGCAACGTCACCTCGGTCAGCAGCCTCGTGGCCTGGGTGCCGGCCCAGCGCTGGAGCTGCTCGGGCGTGCCCGCGTAGAGGGCAGCGTCGAAGGCCGTGTCGGCAAACAGGAAGGGGCGGGTTCGGGTTTCGATATGCACCACCACTTGCGGGTGCCGCGCACGCAAGCCCCCCAGACGCGGAATCAGCCAGCGCGCCGCAAAGGTGGCGACCGCTGCCAGCTGCACGGCCCCTTGCGTACCGGCACCGGTCATGGCGTCCAGGGTGTCGCGCTCTAGCGCACCCAGGCGCTCAGCCACCTGGCGCGCGTAGGCGCTCCCGCGCGGCGTCAGGGTCAGTCCGTAGCGCGTACGCGCAAACAGACGATGCCCCAGATATTCCTCCAACGCAGCCACCTGGCGCGACACGGCGCTTTGGGTCAGGGCCAGCTCCTGCGCCGCGCGCGTGTAACTCATGTGGCGTGCCGCGGCCTCAAAACACAGGAGGGACTGGGTGGATGGAATGCTGCGGCGCATGGTGCGGCCATTCTCTCAGATATTCCTATTTCGCATAGCTTGGTGCAAAAGCATCGTTTGCCCCGGTGGAGGTGGCGCACTACCATGCAGCACTTC
This sequence comes from Rhodoferax sp., assembly GCA_046348185.1. Taxonomy (GTDB): domain Bacteria; phylum Pseudomonadota; class Gammaproteobacteria; order Burkholderiales; family Burkholderiaceae_C; genus Allorhodoferax. The sequence continues at coordinate 108,973 of JAXMER010000016.1, forward strand.
ACCCCCTGCAACCCCACAACCCATTCCGGAGACGCACCATGGCCCACGCCGCATTCAACTGGCAAGACCCTTTTCTGCTAGACACCCAGCTCAGCGACGACGAACGCCAAATCAAAGACGCCGCTGCCGCCTACTGCCAAGACAAGTTGCAGCCGCGCGTCACCCAAGCCTTTCGCGATGCCACGACCGATCCCGCCATCTTCCGCGAGATGGGTGAACTGGGCCTGCTGGGCCCCACCATTCCCGAGCAATACGGTGGCCCCGGCCTGAACTACGTGGCCTACGGCCTGATCGCCCGCGAAGTGGAGCGCGTGGACAGCGGCTACCGCTCCATGATGAGCGTGCAGAGTTCGCTGGTGATGGTGCCCATTTATGAATTCGGCACCGAAGCCCAGCGCCAGAAGTACCTGCCCAAGCTGGCAACCGGCGAGTGGATTGGCTGCTTCGGCCTGACCGAACCCGACCACGGCTCTGACCCCGCCTCCATGGCCACGCGGGCGTACAAGGTGGCCGGTGGCTACCAGCTCAAGGGCTCCAAGATGTGGATTTCCAACAGCCCCATTGCCGATGTGTTTGTGGTCTGGGCCAAGGAGGTGTCCGAAGGCGGCCAGGTCGGCCCGATCCGCGGCTTTGTCCTGGAAAAAGGCATGAAGGGCCTCTCGGCCCCGGCCATCCACGGCAAGGTAGGCCTGCGCGCCTCCATTACCGGCGAGATCGTGATGGACGGCGTCTTCGTGCCCGAAGAAAACGCCTTCCCCGAAGTGAAGGGGCTCAAAGGCCCGTTCACCTGCCTGAACAGCGCCCGCTACGGCATCGCCTGGGGGGCCTTGGGTGCAGCCGAAGACTGCTGGCTGCGTGCGCGCCAATACACGATGGACCGCAAGCAGTTCGGCAAGCCCCTGGCCGCCAACCAGCTCATCCAGAAAAAGCTGGCCGACATGCAAACCGAGATCGCGCTGGGCTTGCAAGGCTGTCTGCGCCTGGGGCGCATGAAGGACGAGGGCACGGCTTCCGTGGAGATCACGTCCATCCTCAAGCGCAATTCCTGTGGCAAGGCGCTGGACATCGCGCGCATGGCCCGCGACATGATGGGGGGCAACGGCATCTCGGACGAGTTCGGCGTGGCGCGACACATGGTGAACCTGGAAGTGGTGAACACCTATGAGGGGACGCATGACATCCACGCTTTGATTCTCGGGCGAGCCCAGACGGGGATTGCGGCTTTCTAGTTATGTTGCCTTGCAGGCGGCCTTTTGAACACACCCCCTATCCCCCCCGCCCCTTTCCACCCTCGCCAGGGCGGAAAGGGGAGCCTGAACAGCCCATTTGGCCCTGCTTGTTAATAGGCGCCGTTGACGCGGTACGGGCGGCACACGCAGACAGAGCCCCAAATCGTTGTTGGCGCAATATCGACCGAGCCAGTGCAGAGTCGAGGTTGGGCTTACCTCCTCAATGGCCTGCTTTCTGGGCAGTGCCAAATCGGCTGTTCAGGCTCCCTCTCGCCCGGCGGGGCGAGAGGGCGGGGGGAGAGTTGGGACGGTACCCCCGCCCCGCAGGGAAAACCAACAACAACACCGATAGAGAAACAAGAATGACCCAAGCCACGCCAGCCACCGCCGGTGCCCTGTCCCACCTCAAGGTCTTGGACCTTTCCAGGGTATTGGCCGGCCCCTGGTGCACGCAGATGCTGGCCGACCTGGGCGCTGACGTTGTCAAGGTCGAAAAGCCCGGTGAAGGCGACGACACCCGCCACTGGGGGCCGCCCTTCCTGCCCGATGCCCAGGGCAATGCAACCGAACACGCCACCTACTTCACCGCCTGCAACCGCAACAAACGCTCCGTCACCATCGACATGGCGCACCCCGAGGGCCAGGCGCTGCTGCGGCGCATGGCTGCCAACAGCGACGTGGTGGTGGAAAACTTCAAGGTCGGTGGCCTGGCCAAGTACGGCCTGGACTATGACAGCCTCAAGGCCCAAAACCCCCGCCTCATCTACTGCTCGGTCACCGGCTTCGGGCAAACCGGCCCCTATGCCGAGCGTGCGGGCTACGACCTGATGATTCAGGCCCTGAGCGGCCTGATGAGCATTACCGGCCGAGGCGACGACGTACCCGGCGGCGGCCCACAGCGGGTGGGTGTGGCGGTGATCGACGTATTCACCGGCGTGTACGCCTGCAGTGCCATCCTGGCCGCGCTCGAAGCCCGCCATCGCACCGGCCAAGGGCAACACATCGACATGGCGCTCCTGGACGTGGGCATGGCCATCCTGGCCAACCAGGCTGCGGGGTTTCTGAACACCGGCACGGTGCCGGGGCGCCAGGGCAACAGCCACCCCAGCCTGGTGCCGTACCAGGACTTTCCCACGCAAGATGGGGCCATGCTGCTGGCCATTGGCAACGACGGGCAGTTTGCCCGCTTCTGCCATGCCGCCGCCCAGCCCCAATGGGCCAGCGATGCGCGCTTTGCCACCAATGCGCTGCGGGTGGGCCACCGCAGCGAACTGGTGCCGCTCATCGAAGCCGTCACCCGCCAGCGCACCACGGCCCAGTGGATTGCCCTGCTACAAGACAAGGCCGTGCCCTGCGGCCCCATCAACACCCTGGACCAGGCTTTTGCCGACGCCCAGGTGCAGCACCGTGCGCTGGTGGTGCGCCAGCCCACGCAGCAGGCTGCACCAGCCGGTTCCAAGCCAAATGCGCCATCAGCCCCCGTAAATGCTGGGCCTATAGCTATCGATAGCATAGCAACCGTAGCCAGCCCCTTGCGCCTGGGTGGCACGCCACCGGTGCTGCGCCGAGCGCCGCCGGGCTTGGGCGAACACACCGACGCGGTGCTGGCCGAGCTGGGCCTGGAACCGTCAGCCATTGCCGCACTGCGCAGCCAGGGCGTGCTCTAGGCGCTGGACAGTAGCGCGTGCGCACAGCCTCTGCTATGCTGAAATCCCGCTGCAAAAACCACGGCATCCGTGCCTGCGTCCATGCCCCAGACTCGCCCACCGCTGCGCCTGCTTGCCGAGATTTTGGGCATCGTTGCGCTTGCCGAGCTGGCGGTCATGCTGGTGTTGCCGCAGCTAGCGGGTGACCTGACCCCCGCCCTCAGCGGCATCCTCGACGTGACGTTGCTGGTGCTGCTGGCGGCGCCTGCCACGTACTGGCGCTGCACGCGCGCGCTGCACGAACCCTCTGAGGCGAGCGACGCCCTGCCTGCAGGGCCGGCATCCAATCCGCTGCTGATCCCGCTCGTGATGCAGTTTCTGGGGCTGGGACTGACGGTCAGTCTCATGATCTGGATCGCGTACAAAAGCACCGAGGATGCCCACACCCGATTCGAAACCTTGGCCGATCATGTGCAAGCCGAGGTGACGCATCGGCTTGAGTTGCCCCTGATGACGCTGCGCGGGGCCCGCGGCGCCTTCGCCGCCAACAACAACGTCACCCGCCACGAGTTCCAGACTCTGGTGCAGACAGGCAATACGATAGCCGAATCGCAAGGGGTGAGCGCGCTGGGCTTCATTGAGCATGTGCCGCGCCAACGGCTGGAGCATTTCATCCGCAGCGAGCGGGCGAGCTTGCGCACGTTTAGCGTGGATGCCACCGACGCCAGCACCCGCGACTTGTACATCCTGAAGTACATCGAACCGCAAGAGCCCAACAGCGCCTTGCTCGGTCACGACTTTGGGCAAGATGCCGTCCTGCGCGAAGCCATGGACCAGGCCATCGACACCGCCTTGCCCGTGCTCAGCGCCCCCGTATTGCTGATGCAAGACAACCTGGCGCAGGGCTTCTATTATTTCGTGCCCCTGTACCGCCAGGGACTTCCGCGCGACACCTTGGCCCAGCGCAAGGAGGCCTTGCAGGGCCTGCTGGTCAGCACCATCGTGATCCAGGATATGTTCGAGGGCATTGCCGAAGCGGCCGACCGCCTGCTCCAGGTGCAAATCCATGACGGAGCCCAGGTCGATGCGAAGCGACGCATCTATGACAGCATGCTGCCCGATGTCTCTGCCAATCCACACATCATTGAGCAGACGCGCATCGTGAACACAGGGCGGCGCACCTTGGCTCTGCGCATGGCCAGCAGTACCGAGCTGCTGGTGCCCGGCGGCCAGTCTGCGCTGATCGTGACGGCCCTGGTCGGCACCCTGGCCAGCACGCTGCTGGCCCTGTCGGTGTGGTTGTTGGCGTCGGGCCGCTCGCGCGCACAGCGTATGGCCCAGCGCATGACGGCCGACCTGGATCGGCTGGCGCGCGTCGCCCAGAGCACCCACAACGCCGTCACCATTGGCGACGCCAAGGGCCGCATCATCTGGGTCAACGAGGGCTTCACGCGCATGACCGGCTACACCCTGGACGAGGCGCGGGGCAAGACACCCAACGAGCTGCTGGGCAGCGACAAGACCAGCCCCGATGTGCTGCAAGGCCTGCACGAAGCCATGGCCCAGGGCCGTGCGCACCGTGCCGAGGTGATCAACCGCGCCAAGGACGGGCACGAGTACTGGGTCGACACCGAAGTACAACCCACATTCGATGCCCATGGCGCCCTCAAAGGATTCATGGAGATTGGCACCGACATTTCGGCGCTGAAACAAACCCAGCGCAAGCTGGAGGCTGCCATGCGCGAAACCCAAATCCTGCTTAGCGCCATGGAGTACCAGACCATCGTTTCCGTGTCCGATCGCCAGGGCTGCATCATGGAAGTGAACGAGGCGTTCTGCGACATCAGCGGCTACAGCCGCGAAGAACTGGTGGGCCAGAACCACCGCATCATCAACTCCGGCATGCAACCGAAGGCGTTTTGGGAATCGATGTGGGCCACCATCAGCACCGGAAGCTCCTGGCGCGGCGATATCTGCAACCGCGCCAAGGATGGGCACCTGTACTGGGTCGACAGCATCATCACCCCCTTCATCGGCGACGACGGGCTGGTAGAAAAGTACGTCTCCATCCGCACGGACATTACGGCGCGCATACGCGATGCCCAGCGCCTGGCTGAGCTCACCGACCGCATGACCCTGGCCATCGAAGGCGGCAGTGATGGTTTATGGGACTGGATGGACATCACGCAAGACGAACAGTGGTGGGCACCTAATTTCTATGCGTTATTGGGCTACACCCCAGATGAGATGCCCGCCAGATCCAGCAACTACATCGCATTGATTCACCCGGATTCCGTACCCGTAAGCCAAGCCGCCTGGCGCGATGCATTCGCTGGCAAACGCCCCTACGATGTGGAGTTGCAACTGCGCACCAAGTCGCGCGGCTACCGCTGGTTTCGCACCCGCGGCAAGGTGCACTTCGATGCCCAGGGTCGCGCCGTGCGCCTGTCCGGCGCCACCCAGGACATCCACGACCACAAGCTCGCGCAGCTGGCCTTGGCCGAGAGTCAGGCCTCTCTGGAACGCATGGGAGAGGTGGCGGGCGTGGGGGGCTGGAGCGTCGATCTCAAAAGCGGCCACGTCCACTGGTCCAAGCAAACGCGACGTATCCACGAAGTCGATGACAGTTATGTCCCCAACCTGGAGGAAACCATCCGCTTCTACGCGCCCGAGGCGCGGCCCGTGATTGAAAAGGCGGTGCAAAGCGGTATCGTTGAAGGCAAAGGTTGGGATCTGGAGTTGCCGTTTGTAACGGCCACCGGGCGCGCCATCTGGGTGCGCGCGGTAGGCACGGTGCAGTTTGAAAACGACCAGGCCGTGATGCTGTCGGGAGCGTTCCAGGACATTACCGAGCGGCGTCAACGCGACGAATCCTTGTACCTGCTGGAGCTGTGCATCAGCCGTATCAAGGACTCCATTCTCATCACCGACGCCAGCGATGTGCATGGCAGCGGGCCGCACATCGTGTTCGTGAACCAGGCTTTTGAGGTGCTCACCGGCTACAACCAAAGCGAGGTCTTGGGCCAGACGCCGCGCCTGCTGCAAGGGCCGGATACCGACCGCGCAGCGCTGGCGCGCTTGCACCAGGCGGTGGACCGGGGTGAACCCATTAGCGAAGAGCTGCTGAACTATGCCAAAGATGGCACACCGTACTGGATCGAAGTCAGCCTCTCGCCCGTGCGTTCCAACATGGGGGAGGTGACTCACTTTGTGGCCGTAGAGCGCGACGTGACGGCCCGTCGCCGTTCCGACGCCGAACTGCGCGATGCACTGGAACGCGCGCAACAAGCCAGCGTCTCCAAAAGCCAGTTCGTGGCCAATATGAGCCACGAAATCCGCACCCCCATGAACGCCATCCTGGGGCTGCTGAAATTGTTGCAAAGCACCGATCTCACGGCACGCCAGCTCGACTATGTGGATAAGACCGAAGGCGCCGCGCGCTCGCTGCTGGGCCTGCTCAATGACATCCTGGACTTCTCCAAGGTCGAGGCCGGCAAGATGACGCTGGACCCGCGCGCCTTCACCGTGGACAAGCTCCTGCGCGATCTCTCGGTGATTCTTTCGGCCAACCTTGGGGCCAAGAATGTCGAAGTGCTCTTTGACATCGACCCCCAGTTGCCTGCAGCGCTGGTGGGCGACGACATGCGGCTGCAGCAGGTGCTCATCAACCTCAGCGGCAACGCCATCAAGTTCACGGCGCAAGGCGAAGTCACCCTACGCCTGCGGTGCCTGGAGCGCACCGACTCCGATGCATTGGTGGAGTTTTCCGTGCAAGACAGCGGTATCGGCATCGCCCCTGAGAACCAGGCCCATATCTTCAGCGGCTTCTCGCAGGCCGAAGCCTCCACCACGCGCCGCTTTGGCGGCACCGGACTGGGGTTGGCCATTTCCAGCCGCCTGGTCGGCTTGATGGGGGGCACACTGGAATTGGTCAGCGCCGTGGGCCAGGGCAGCACCTTTCATTTCCAGTTGCGCCTGCCCGTGGCGCCGGCACCAGTGGAGCCCCCCACGCCTGCGGGGCTGAGCATTCTGGTGGTGGACGACAACGCCCAGGCGCGCCGGGTGTTCTGCGACATGGTTGCAGCCCTGGGCTGGAAAGCCACCCCCGCCGACAACCACGAGCAGGCCCTGGACTGTGTGCGCCAGCGCCAAAGCCTGGGACAAGGCGCGTTCGATGCGGCGTTTGTGGACTGGGCCATGCCCGGCATCGACGGTTGGTCCACGGGTTTGCGCCTGCGTGCGCTGATGGGCAGCGTGCCCATGCCCATCTTCGTCATGGTTTCGGCCCGGGGGCGCGAGCTGCTTACCCAACGCAGTGCCCAGGAACAAGCGCAGATCAACGGTTTTCTGATCAAACCCGCAACGACCCACATGCTGCGTGAGGCCGTGATGGACAGCCACAGCGGTGCGGCCGCGGCCCAGGCCGAGCCCCAAAAGGTTGTCAAACCCAAGCGTCTGGCGGGCCTGCGCCTGTTGGTGGTGGAAGACAACAAGATTAACCAAATGGTGGCGCGCGGCCTGCTGCAACAGGAAGGCGCCGAGGTGGCCCTGGCCGATGATGGCGAGCGTGGCGTGCAGGCCGTGCGCAATGCGCAGGAACCGTTTGACGCCGTGTTGATGGACGTGCAGATGCCCGTCATGGACGGCTACACCGCCGCGCGCGTCATCCGTCAAGAGCTGCATCTGCACAGCCTGCCCATCATCGCCATGACGGCCAACGCCATGGCGTCGGACCGCGCGGCTTGCCTGGAAGCAGGCATGGACGACCATGTTGGCAAGCCGTTTGAGCTGGACCACCTGGTCGCCACCTTGCTCCGGCTGGTGACTCGCGCGCAAGCAGCCAAGGCCCCAGACCTGCCACCCGCCAACGTGCCTGCCCCAGCGCCAACGCTGCAAGACCTTGACGCGGGTCACTGGGACACGCGCGGCGCACTGGAGCGCATGGGCAACGACGAGGCCACCTATGGCGCCGTCTTGCACAGCTTTGCACGCGATATGGGGCAGTGGCCGCGCCAACTGGAGCAGGCGCAGGAGCAGGGCGATACCGAAGCCGCCCTGCGCGCCCTGCATACCCAAAAAGGGCTTGCCGCCACCGTGGGGGCCCGCACACTGGCGGCCACGCTGCAGACGCTGGAGCGAACCATCAAGGCGCAAGCGCCGGGCGTGCGCCTTGCCGACGTGTGCGAGCAGGTGCGCACCGCAGTGCAGGCCGCGCAAGCCGAACTGACACCGCTTTTGCAACGCTGGGACACTTCCACCGCGCCCAGTCAACCCAACACAGCGCCCGTTACCGACGACTCGGTTGCCCACCAGCGTGTGCTGCTGCAGGAATTACTGGGCTTGCTGCGCAACAGCGATCTGCGTGCGCTCAACGTAGCTGCCGCCTTGCGGCCACTGTGCGTTGGCACCGATGCCGCATTTGCCCAGTCACTGGACGCTGCCCTGCAGGTTTTTGATTTTCCACGCGCGGTGCAACTGTGCGAAGATGCACTCGTCCGCACCGCCTGCACTTGAACCACTGACCGCGAAAGGACCACTCTGATGCGCCAACGCTTGTTTCGTCGAACCTCCTTGCGCCTGGCACTGACCTCGGCTGTGCTCGCACTCCTGGCTCCGTTAGCGCAGGCCCAGGAGGGTGGTGTCTACCGTTTCTCGCCGGTCAACCAATACGGCATCGAACTCACGGCCGGTTACTGGAACCCGATCCTGGACTACGTCAGCAGCAAGAGCGGCGTGAAACTGCAGCTCAAGATCGGACGCACTTCGGCCGACACTACCGCCTATGTATTGGCTGGCGAAGTGGATTTCGTTTTTTCCAACCACCTCTTCAGCCCCGAACGCGACCATCTGGGCTGGAAGGTGTTCGGGCGACGCGCCACCACACCCATCCGCAGCCAGATCGCGGTTCTGGAGGATTCACCGATCACCAAGCTCGAACAGTTGGCCAACGAACCGGTAGGATTTCCGGGCCCCGAGGCCACGGTGGCCTACAAATTTGCCTACGCTCACCTGCTGCATCAAAAGGTTCCCGTGCAGGTGCTGTTTGGCGGGAACATGGATGGTGCCTTTGGCCAGCTGGTCGGGGGCAAGGTTAAGGCTGTGGGCACACACTCGCAGCTCAGCAGCGGCTGGTCCACACGCGAGGGCAAGACGCTACGGGTGTTGTGGGAGTCCGAACCACTCAACGACCTGGCCCTTATGGCTTCCAAGAACGTGCCCGCCCAGGATTTGGCTGCCGTGAGCAAGGCGTTTGTAGGCATGGCCCAGGATGTGGAGGGGCGCAAAGTACTGGACCGCGCCTCTGAGTTGGTGAAGCTGCCGCCGGGTACCGGGTTTATCCCCGCCACGGGTGCCGACTACCGTGCCTATCGCAACTTCTACCAGACAGCACCCGCCACCCTTCGCTGAGTACCCCCGTATTCCATGCTGCACGCCACCTTGCGCCGCGTGGTTCCCTCCACCCTGATCAACCGCATCTTTGCCCTGTACGCGGTGACGCTGACGGTGCTGGTCATGGTCGGCCTGGGGCTGTTCCTGCGCTACCAGTTCCAGCAACGCATCGAGGACACGCAAATGTCCTCGGTGATGCTGATCGAGGTGGTGGCCCACTCGGTGCAGGACAGCGTGGTCATTGGCGACTACGACTCGGTGCAGAAGATCCTTACGCATGGCGTGCAGGGTTCGGAGTTCGCCACGGCCCAGTTCATCGCCGTGGACGGCAGCCGCTTGCGCGCCGAAAACCAAGCGCAGCCGCGCGCGCAGGCGCCCGAGGCTCTGTTGCGCTGGATGCAGTCGGTCGTGTATGACGTCAATCGCAATGTTGCGGTGGGCGGCAAGGACTACGGCGTCATCCGCTTGCAGTTCGACATCGCCCATATTGCCGGCAACCTGTGGTGGCTGACGCGCTGGACCCTGGTGCTGGGGTTTTCAAGCCTGCTGCTGGGCCTGGTGCTCATGCGTTGGGCCCTGACGCGCTGGCTGGGCGGCCTGGAGCGTTTGCGCGATGCCGTACAAACCATGGGTACCGATGCCGCACACACCCAAACGCTGGACATCGCCGACGAGCCCGCCGAAATACAGAGTCTGGTTGACATGGTCAACCGCACCGCGCAACTGGTGCAGGAGCGCGAAATGACGCGCCGCGCGCTGGATCAGCAGAAGTTTGCGCTGGACCAGCATGCCATTGTCAGCATCACCGACCGCGCCGGCACCATCACCTACGCCAACGACCGCTTTTGCGCCATCAGCGGCTACAGCCAGGACGAGCTGGTGGGGGCCAATCACCGCATTATCAAGAGCGGGCTGCATCCGGCTTCGATGTACGAGGACATGTGGCACACCATCGTGCAGGGCGAAGTGTGGCGCGGCGAAGTCTGCAACCGCCGCCGCGATGGCAGCCACTATTGGGTGGCGGCCACCATCGTGCCGCTGCTTGGTGCAGACGGTTTTGTGGAGCAATACATCGGCATTCGCACCGACATTACCGAGCGCGAGGCTGCCAAGGCGGCGCAGCAGCGCGCAGCCGATTTGCTGCGCGGCGCCATTGCCGCGATTGACGAAGCATTCGTGATTTACGACCCGCAGGACCGCCTGGTGCTGTGCAACGACAAGTACCGACGGGTGTTCCACGACAGCGAAAACGTGATTGTGGAGGGCGCCACGTTTGAGTCCATCGTGCGCTATGGCGTGGCGCGTGGTGCCTACCGCGACGCGCTAGGGCGCCCTGAGCAATGGGTGGCCGAGCGCGTGGCCGCCCACCGCTCGGGCAACTCCACCTTGGTGCAAACGCTCACCGACGGGCGCATCCTGCGCGTGCTGGAGCGCAAGCTGCCCGACGGCCACACAGTGGGCTTTCGCTTTGACATCACCGACCTGGTGCGCGCGCAGCAAAGCGCCGAAGCCGCGTCCAAGGCCAAGAGCCAGTTCCTGGCCAATATGAGCCACGAGATCCGCACGCCCATGAACGCCATCCTGGGTCTGCTGTCGATGCTGCAAAGCACCGACCTGGACCCCCAGCAGCTCGACTACGCCAGCAAGACCGAAGGCGCTGCGCGCGCACTGCTGGGCCTGCTCAACGACATCCTGGATTTTTCCAAGGTTGAGGCCGGCAAGATGACCCTGGATCCGCGCCCCTTCGAGCTACGGCGCACGATGGAGGATCTACTCATCGTCATCCTGGCCAATGTGGGCTCCAAACCGGTGGCGGTTCGCCTTGAGCTCGACCCGCTGCTGCCGCCAGGTTTGCTGGGCGACGACATGCGGCTGCGCCAAATTCTGATCAACCTGGGGGGCAATGCCGTCAAGTTCACGACGCTGGGCGAGGTGGTGCTGCAGGTCGAGGTGGTCGACCGCAGCGCTACAGACGTGGCGCTGCAGTTTTCGGTGCGCGACACCGGCATCGGCATCGCACCCGAGAACCAGGCCCTGATCTTTGGCGGGTTTTCCCAGGCCGAGTCCTCCACCACGCGGCGCTTTGGCGGCACCGGGTTGGGGCTGGCGATTTCGCAACGCCTGGTCGCGCTGATGGGCGGCGAGCTGCGGCTCGACAGCGCGCTGGGCCAGGGCAGCACCTTTCACTTCCAGATCCGCTTGCCGCTGGCCGAATTGCCTGCATCCGCGCCGGTGCATGTGGCAACGCCCGGCGGCGAGAAGCCCCAGCGCCTTGCCGGGGTGCGAATCTTGCTGGCCGAAGACAACAAGATCAACCAGATGGTGGCCAAAGGCCTGCTGGGCAAGGAAGGTGCGGCGATCACCGTGGCCGACAACGGCCGCCTGGCACTGGAGGCGCTGCGCGCGCAACCGGACGCGTTTGACCTGGTGCTGATGGACCTGCAGATGCCCGAAATGGACGGCTTTGAAGCCACGCGCGCCATCCGCGCCGAGCTGGGCCTGCAAGCCCTGCCCATCATCGCCATGACGGCCAACGCCATGGCCTCCGACCGCCAGGCCTGCCTGGACGCGGGCATGAACGACCACGTGGGCAAGCCCTTCCAGATCGACCAGCTGGTAGCCACCATCCGACACCAGCTCGGCACGTCTGCCTGAGCGGTTGCGCGACCCGCTAGGCGGGTCGATCCAGCGCCTCCCAACGCTCCAGCGCAGCCAGCAGGGCGTCTTCGATGGCGGCGCTGCGCTCGGTCAGTGCCACGGCGCGGGCGTTGTCGCTGGCAAAAAGGCTGCCGTCAGCCAGGGCAGCGGCGATGGACGCTTGCTCAGCCTCCAGGGCCGCGATGCGCGCGGGCAGCTCGTCGAGCTCGCGCTGCTCCTTGTAGCTGAGCTTGCGCGGCCTGGGCGCTGCGGGTGCGGGGGTTGCAGGTACCGCAGCAGGCGCGACGCGCTCCTCATTTTGTAGCGCTTCGCGTCCATTTTTCGGGGGCTGAGTGGCATTTTTGCTGTCAGCCGTCGACAAGGCGGCACTGCGGCGGGACTGCACCAGCCAGTCGCTCACGCCGCCCTCGTACTCGCGCCAGCGCCCCTCGCCCTCGTAGGCGATGGTGCTGGTGACCACGTTGTCCATGAAGGTGCGGTCATGGCTGACCAGGAACACCGTGCCATCGTAGTTTTGCAGCAGGTCTTCCAGCAGTTCCAGGGTGTCGATGTCCAGGTCGTTGGTGGGCTCGTCCAGCACCAGCACGTTGGCCGGGCGGGCAAACAGGCGTGCCAGCAGCAGCCGGTTGCGCTCGCCGCCCGAGAGCGAGCGCACGGGCGAATGCGCGCGCGCCGGCGCGAACAGGAAGTCGCCCAGGTAGCTTTTCACGTGCTGGCGCTTGGCGCCGATCTCGATCCATTCCGAACCGGGGCTGATGAAGTCTTCCAGTGTGGCGTCCAGGTTGAGGGCGTTGCGCATCTGGTCAAAGTAGGCCACGGTCACGTTCGCCCCCAGGCGCACCGTGCCCCAGGGGCTGTTGCCCGGCTCGGGCGTGGGGGCGTTGGGGGGTGCGGGGTCGGGTTGCAGCTCGCCCAGGATGAGCTTGAGCAGGGTGGTCTTACCCGCGCCGTTGGGCCCGAGCAGGCCGACCTTGTCGCCGCGCAGGATGGTGGCGGAGAAGTCGCGCACCACCACGCGACCGGACCCGCCGCCGGGCCGCCCCAAGGTGGGGCCAGCCCCCTCGGGGGGCAGCGAACCTCGCGCAGCGGGGAGCGTGGGGGCCATATCTCCAAAAGCCTTGGTGACATGGGTCAGCTCAGACACCAGCTTGCCGCTGGCTGCGCCCACGGCCACATCCATCTTCACGCTGCCCTGGGCGGTGCGCCGGGCGGCGTGCTCGGCGCGCAGGACCTTCAGGCGCTCAATGCGGGCCTGGGCGCGCGTGCGCCGCGCTTCGACACCCTTGCGAATCCACACCTCTTCCTGCGCCAGCAGCTTGTCGGCACGGGCGTTGATGACGGCTTCCTGCGCAGCCTGCTCGGCCTTGGCCGCCTGGTAGGCGGCAAAGTTGCCGGGATAGGTGGTGAGCTGGCCACGGTCGAGCTCCACGATGCGCGTGGCCACGCGGTCCAGGAAGCTGCGGTCGTGGGTGATGACGACCAAGCTGCCCGGGAACTCGAGCAGCAGGTCTTCCAGCCATTCGATGGCTTCCAAGTCCAGGTGGTTGGTAGGCTCGTCGAGCAACAGCACATCGGGCCGTGCCACCAGGGCCTGTGCCAAGGCCACGCGTTTGCGCATACCGCCCGAGAGCGTGCCCACACGCATGTCGGGCGCCAGGTTCAGACGGTGCAGCGTTTCCTCTACGCGCTGCTCCCAGGTCCAGCCGTCCAGCGCCTCGATCTGGCTTTGCAGGGCGTCCAGATCGCCCTGGCCCTGGGTGTATTGATCAATAAGGGCCCTAGCCCCCGCCATTCCTAGCGATACCGCTTCAAAAATAGTAGCATTTGGGTCTAGCACCGGCTCTTGGGCCACGTAGGTGATGCGGGTGTGGCTTTGCAGGACCACGCTGCCGTCGTCGGGTTTTTCCAGGCCGCCCAGAATTTTGAGCAAGGTGGATTTGCCCGCGCCATTGCGTCCGATCAGGCCCACGCGCTCGCCCGTTTCCAGGGAGAAGGCGGCGCCGTCGAGTAGGGGAACGTGACCAAAGCCCAGGTGGGCGTCCAGAAGTGTGATGAGTGCCATGTGGCGGGGATTATCGGCGCGTCGGCGCACAGCGTGCCGTTGACACAGATCAACCCAGCAGCGCCTGCATCCCGTGGGGGCCGGGCTGGCATGGTGGGACAATAGGGTCACAAACAAGCCATAAAGCTGTCACACTGCGCAGCAAGTCGTTGGGCCGCCAAAGCGCCCGTATCCAAAGGAGTATCCATGTTCAGCAACCTGATGCCTCGGCGATCGGAGTTTTACGAAATGCTGGGCGCGCATTGCGACCGCGTCGTTGCCGGGGCCAATGCCACGCTGCGCCTGCTCAACGGCCTGGGCGCGGGCACCGAAGACATCCCGGTGCTGGTAGCCGAAGTCAACATGAGCGAGCAAGCCGCCGACAAGATCAAGTCCGAGCTGATTGCGCTGTTGCACCGATCGTTCACCACGCCCATCAACCGCGACCAGATCCACTCGCTGGTCATCGAACTCGACGCGGTGCTCAATGCCCTGCAAAGCGTGGCCAACGCGGTGGGCATGTACAACATCCAACAGTCCACGCCCGAGGCGCGTGAAATGGCCGCCCTGGGTGCCGACGCCTGCATGCGCTTAAACCGCGCCGTCATGGCCCTGCCCGACAAGCGCCGCAACCAGGAAACGGCAGACCTGTGCAAGGAGATTGACGCCATCGAAACCCAGGCCGACCGGGTGCAACGCAAGGCCATCACGCAGCTATTTCAGGAGGGCGGATCAGTGTGGACAGCGCTGAAGATGCGCGAGTTCTACGCCCTGCAAGAAGAGGTGCTCGACCGCTGCGAGGACGCGGCCAAGACCATCGAAGAAATCCTGATCGAAAACTCCTGAAAGCCCGACATGGAGCATATTTCTATCAGCATGTGGTCGCTGGCACTTCTGGTTGGCGTGGCGCTGGCGTTCGATTTCATGAACGGCTTTCATGACGGCGCCAACTCCATCTCCACCATCGTCGCCTCGGGCGCCCTCACGCCGCGCCAGGCGGTACTGTTTGCAGCGGCCTTCAACTTCATTGCCCTATGGGTGTTCCAGCTCAAGGTGGCAGCCACCATCGGCAAGGGCACGGTGGACCCGCAGTTCGTGGACCACTTCGTCATCTTCGGTGCGCTCATGGGTGCACTGGCCTGGAACATCATTACCTGGTACTACGGCATTCCGTCGTCGTCTTCGCACGCCCTGGTGGGCGGCCTGGTCGGTGCCACGGTGGTCAAGGCGGGCGGACTTGCGCCCATCGTGTGGGGCGGCTTTGGCAAGATCCTGTTGTTCATCGTGCTTTCGCCCCTGGTGGGCTTCTTCATCGGTGGCATCTTGATGGTGCTGGTGGCCTGGATCTTTCGCAACCAATCGCCCTATCAGGCCAGCGGCTGGTTTCGCTACGGCCAGCTCTTTGCCGCGGGGGCTTACAGCCTGGGGCATGGCGGCAATGACGCGCAAAAGACCATTGGCATCATCTGGCTATTGCTTATTACCGCCGGTATTGCCACGCCCGATGTGGCCACGCTGCCAACCTGGGTGGTGTATGCCTGCTACGGCGCCATTGCCTGGGGTACCTACCTGGGGGGCTGGCGCATCGTGAAAACCATGGGCAGCAAGATCACGCGACTCAATTCGGTCAGTGGTTCGTGCGCCTCCATGGGCGGCGCCATCAGCCTGGGGCTGGCTACGCTGGGCGGCATTCCGGTGTCCACCACGCACACCATCACCGGTGCCATCGTGGGCGTGGGCACGGCGCAGGACGTAAAGGCCGTTCGGTGGGGGCTGACCTTCAACCTGGTCGTTGCCTGGGTGCTGACCATCCCGGCCTCGGGCCTGATTGCAGCGGCGTTCTGGTACGTCGGGCTGAGCTTCCTCTGAGCCGCAAGAAAAGAACGGAGTCACCATGCTCAACAACGTCATGCCCCAACGCGGCACTTTCTTCAACCTGCTAGGCGCCCACGCCGACCGGCTGGTGGCTGGCGCTAGCGCCACCATGCGCCTGATCACCGGTCTTGGCAACCAGACGGACCAGACTCCGTCCTTGATCGAAGAGGTCAACCTCAATGAAACCAGCGCCGATGGCATCAAGGCCGAATTCATTAAACTGCTGTACGAATCCTTCACCACGCCCATCAACCGCGACCAGCTGCACACCCTGATTCTGGACCTGGACCGCGTGCTTGACACGCTGCAAAGCGTGGCCAACGGCGTGACGATGTACAACATCACCAGCTCGACGGCCGAAGCGCGGGCCCTGGCGTCCCTGACGGCCGATGCCTGCATGCGCCTGAACCGCGCCGTGATCGCCCTGGCCGAGCGCGACTCGGCCCCCCGAATCGCAGCGCTAGTGCCGGAAATTGATGACCTGGAGTCCCAAGGCGCCGCGCTGATGCGCGAAGCCATCGCACGGCTGTTTCGCGAAGAGGGCGACGAAGCCGCCGCCTGGCACGCCATGAAGATGCGCCGCTTCTATTTCAACCAGGAAGCGGTGCTGGAGCACTGCAAGCGGGTGGCGCACACGCTGGAAGAAATCGTGCTGGAGAACGCCTGACTAGGTCGGCGGCAACTCTTGCAGCGCTTGCAGCAGGGGCCGCAGAATTTGCTCGGTGGCGTGCAAGGGTTGGTCGATACGCGCAGGCGGGCCGGGTTGCTCACATGCCACCTCGAGCGCCTGCGCCGCATCGGTTAACGTGCCGGCGCAGATGGTTCCCGCCGCCCCTTTGAGGGTGTGCGCCAGGCGATAGGGTTCAGCGGGGTCCGAGCCTTGCAAGGCGGCGCGAAACCTGACCGCAAAGTCTCGGTGGCAGTCGTAAAACATCCGCAGCAAGGCCCGGTAGAACGGTGCGTCCCCCATGAGGCGTGCCACGCCCGCGGCGGCATCCACCCCCGGAAGTACGGGCAGTCCATCGGCAAGGGTGGATGCCACACGGGCCATGGGGTCTGCGGGGTTCAGGCGCGCGGACTCCGGCGCAATCCAGCGCGCCAGCGTCGCATACATCTCCGCAAGATCCAGGGGTTTACCGATGTGATCGTTCATGCCGCAGGCCAGCGCTTTTTCCTTGTCACCAGCCATGGCGTTGGCGGTCATGGCAATGACGGGCAGGGCGTTCAAGTGGGGCCGCTGGCGCAGCGCGCGGGTGGCACTGTAGCCGTCTAGCACGGGCATCTGGCAATCCATGAGCACAACGGCGAAGTCCGCGTCCTGATCCAGATAGTCCAGCGCCATTTGGCCGTTGTCCACCAGTTCCACCCGCATCCCGGCCATGCGCAAGAGCTCTTGGGCGAGCTCCTGGTTCATGGGGTTGTCTTCCACCAGCAAGACGCGTGCGCCTTGCAAGCAAGGGTACCGCTCCTGGAGAGACTGGGTACGACGCTGCGAAGTGGCGCTGGCCCTGTGACCCGCGATGGGCTGGGCCGCTTCTGCGCCCAGGGTAACGGTAAAGTGGAACGTGGCGCCTTGTCCGGGCGCGCTTTCCACCCAGATGTGCCCACCCATGAGGGCCACCAGATTGCGGCAGATGGCCAGCCCCAGGCCGGTACCGCCGTATTTGCGGGTGATGGACGCATCGGCCTGGCTGAATGACTGGAACAGCCGCTCTTGCTGTGCGGCGGTGAGTCCGATCCCGGTGTCCCGAACCCAGAAGTGCATCACCACGCCATCGCTCTGCCAGGTCTGCACCTGGGCGCCAATCTCGACGGCACCGGTCTCGGTGAATTTGACCGCGTTATTACCCAGGTTGACCAGCACCTGCCCCAGGCGCAGTGCATCGCCCACCAGAACGGCGGGCACGTCCGGTGCCGCATACAGGTTCAATTGCAGACCCTTTTCGTCGGCCTTGAGGCCAACCAGGCTGGCGAGGTGATCGTAGACCTCTTCGAGGCCAAATGGGTGCTGCTCCAGCGTCATCTTGCCGGCTTCGATCTTGGAAAAATCGAGGATGTCGTTGATGATGCCCAGCAAATTGTTGGCCGCGCGATGGACCTTCTCGACGTAGTTGCGTTGGCGAGCATCCAGATCGGTCTGCAGCGCCAGGTGGGACATGCCGATGATGGCATTCATGGGGGTGCGGATTTCGTGGCTCATGTTGGCCAGGAAGTCGCTCTTGGCACGGGCCGCGTCTTCGGCAGCCTGGCGAGCCTGGAGCGTGGCGCGTTCGGCCGCGCGGCGCTCGGCCATGTCTTCAAACATCCACACCGTGACCAGGCGGTCACCAGCCAGGCGCATGCCTTGGCCGGACACCCGGGCGTAGAACACACCGCCATCCTTACGCGCGAAATCCCAGTCCAGGTGCGCATCCTTACCCGCCGCAAGCACCGGGCCCACCTGGGCACCGAAATCCTGGTAGTTTTGGGCACTGACAAACAGGATGGAGCCAGGCTGCCCCACCAGCTCGGTCACGCTGCACCCCAGATGATCGGCGATGCGCCGATTGGCCCGCAAGATCACGCCATCGGCGGTGTAGACGATGCCCGCCGGCGCGTTCTCGAAAATGGCGTGCTGTTCATCGAGCAAGGCGCGAATCTCGGACTGCTGGGCTTCGATGGCGGTGCGTGCGCGGCGCGCTTCGGTGATGTCTTCCAGCACCCAGACCGTGCCACGCGCCAGATCACCCGCATCAATGGCGCTGCCACTCATGCGGCACCAGAAATGCGACCCATCCTTGCGCACCATTTCCTGCTCGCGTTGGTGCACACGGCCTTGCGCCAGATCCCGGTACGCAGTTCCGACGTCGAAATCGCTCGCGTCGTCGGTGTACCAGATGCGTGTCCGTTTGCCCAGTTGTTCGCCCGGCGCATAGCCCAGCATCGCGTCCAGACGCGAGTTGGAGCGAATGATGATGCGCTCTTTCAGGAAGGCGATACCCAGCGTTGTGGCTTCGAATACGGCACTCTGTTCGGCATGCGCAACGCGCACGGCTTCGGCGCTGCGCTCGCGCTGCGTGATGTCGTATATCCAGGTAACCAGGTGGCGTTCGCCGGCCAGTTCCAAGAGCACCGAGCTCAGCAGCACGGTCAGCGGTGCACCACCGCTGGTGACAAACGTGGCCTGGTAGTCCTGCACCCGGCCCTGTGCACGAACACGCTCCAGGAAATCCAGCCGGTCGGCTGGGTCGCGCCAGAATTGCGTCGCCGAGCGCTGCAAGATGGCTTCGGGGGTGTTGTGCAGCAACTCCGCCAGGCGGCGATTGGAGAACACCGTGCGTCCGTCTTCGGTGCTGATGGTCACCCCGGCGGGGCTGTTTTCCAGTACCTGGCGCAAACGCTGCTCACTTTGGCGCAGCTGGTCTTCCATGCACTTGCGCGCTGCGATGTCTTCGTACACCCACACGGCAGCACGTGCGTGCCCCGGTAACTGAATCGCCTGCCCGGACACCAGGGCCACAAATCGGCTGCCGTCCTTGCGTGCGAACTCCCACTCGATGTGCACATCCTGCCCGGCCTGCAACGCCGGGGCCACCGCCTGGCTGAAGGCCTGGTGGCTGGACTCGGAGTCAAACAACACCTGGGCAGCCTTGCAGCCCACCAGCTCGGGCACCGTGCGCCCCAGGTACTCGGCGAGGCGCTTGTTGGCTTTGAGAATCACCCCATCGGCGGTGTACGACATGCCATTGGGTGCGTTGTCGAAAATCGCCTGTTGCTCGTCCAGCAGGGCCCGGATTTCGGCTTGTTGTGCAGCAATGGCGGCCTGCGCCCGATGCTGCGCTGTTACATCCTCGATGGTCAGGCGCAGCAGCGAGCGGCCACCGGCCTCAAACACCATCAGGTGAACGTCCGCATCCCAGATTTCGCCGCTGGCCCGCTGGGCGCGCCAGGTGAAGTGACACGCGCCTTCCTTGGACACGGTCCGCAACCATTGCTCGCCTGCGGTCTGGCTGTCGGTGCCGTCGTACTGGGTAGGCGCCGAAAACGCCAACGGCATCTTGCCCAACACGTCCGCATGTGTCTGATGACCATACATCTGCACGGCGGCCATGTTGCAGTCGACGATCCCCTGCACCGGATCGATGATGATGATGGGGCGCAACGCGCCCTGGAACACCATGCGTTGCGTGGCCTCGCTCTCGCGCAGGGCCGCGCGAGTCTGCGTCAGCTGTTGCTGTGTATGCGCCAGTAGTGCCTGATGGTCATGCTGCAGTTGGCGTAACTGATCCGCCAAGTCCTGGCCGCGCAGAGCGCTTTCCATCGTGTTGTCCTCCCCCGTGTCGGGCATCCAACATACCATGCCGCCCATTGGGGCAGCAACCCGGATAACCCGCAAGCCGCCCCCACATGCGGCGCCGTGGCAACACGGTCAGCGGCTGCTGGGAAAGCTGAACACTGCTCCTTCGCGCACCCCAGCCGACGGCCAGCGCTGCGTGATCGTCTTGCGCTTGGTGTAGAAGCGCACGGCATCGGGGCCGTAGGCATGCAAATCGCCAAAGAGTGATCGCTTCCAGCCGCCGAAGGAGTGGTAGGCCACCGGCACGGGCAAGGGCACGTTGACGCCCACCATGCCGACCTGGATGTGGTCGGTAAAAAAACGCGCGGCTTCGCCGTCGCGGGTGAAGATGCAGGTGCCGTTGCCGTATTCGTGGGCGTCGATGAGAGTCATGGCCTCTTGCAGGGTCTTCACGCGCACCACGCCCAGAACAGGCCCGAAGATTTCTTCCTGGTAGATCACCATGCCGGGCTTGACGTTGTCGAACAGGCAGGGGCCAAGGAAGTAGCCATCCTCATGACCGGGCACCTTCAGGCCGCGGCCGTCCACCACCAAGGTGGCGCCTTCCTTTGCGCCCTGGTCCACGTAGCCGCGCACTTTCTCGTAGTGGGCCTTGGTGACCAGTGGGCCCATGTCCATGCCCGGTTGGGTGCCAGGGCCGACCTTCATCTTGCTGATCTCGGTCTTCAGGCCGGCGATCACGGCGTCGGCAGCGGCATCGCCCACGGCCACCACCAGCGGGATGGCCATGCAGCGCTCGCCACACGAGCCATAGGCCGCGCCCATTAGCGCTGATACGGCGTTGGCGATGTCGGCATCGGGCATGACGACAGCGTGGTTCTTGGCGCCGCCCAGAGCCTGCACACGCTTGCCGTGCTTGCAGCCTTCGGCGTAGATGGTTTCGGCGATGGGCGTAGATCCGACAAAGCTCACCGCTTTGATGTGCGGATCGGTTAGTAGGGTGTCCACGGCTTCCTTGTCGCCGTTGACTACGTTGAGTACGCCGGGGGGCAGACCGGCCTGCAAGGCGAGTTCGGCGATGCGCAGGGCCGAACTAGGGTCACGCTCGGAAGGCTTGAGCACAAAGGTGTTGCCGCAGGCCACGGCCATGGGCCACATCCACAGCGGCACCATGGCCGGGAAGTTGAACGGGGTGATACCGGCGGTCACGCCCAGTGGCTGGAACTCGCTCCAGCTGTCGATGGCGGGGCCCACGTTCTTGCTGTGCTCGCCCTTAAGCAGTTCGGGGCAATAGCTGGCGTATTCCACGTTCTCGATGCCGCGCTGCAGCTCGCCCAAGGCGTCGGAGAGCACCTTGCCATGTTCGGCGGTGATCAGGGCGCAAATCTCATCGGCGTTTTGTTCCAGCAGCACTTTCAGGTTGCTCATGACGCGGGCTCGCTTGAGCGGCGGGGTATTGCGCCAGGCGGGGAAAGCGGTTTGTGCATTGGCAATGGCTTCTTGCACCATGGCTTTGGAGGCCAGCAGCACGCGTTTCTCGGCTTGGCCGGTGGCGGGGTTGTAGACGTTTTGCGCACGCTCGCCGGTGGTGATGAGCTGGCCGCCGATCAGGTGGCCGATGGTAGGGAGTTGGGACATGGAGTTTCCTGGGTCTATCTATACAGAATTGGCGCTTAGCCCACGTAAATACTGGATGCAACGCTATAACAATAGGAGCATCTGACTAGGCAGTGGCGTTCATGGCTTCACCCAGGGCGTTGATCAGGCTGTCGATTTCGGCCTCGGTGGTAATGAAGGGCGGCGCCAACTGGATGGTGTCGCCGCCATAGCGCACGTAGAAGCCCTTTTCCAGGCACTTCATGGCGATCTCGTACGGGCGTTTGGCCGGTTCGCCGGGGGCGGATGCGATAGTGAAACCCGCCGCCAGGCCGTAGTTGCGGATGTCGGCGACATGCTTGGCCCCCTGCAGGCTGTGCACGGCGCGCTCGAAATGCGGCGCCAGCTTGGCCAAGCGCTCCACGGCGTTTTCCCTGACCAGCAGATCCAGCGCGGCCACCCCGGCGGCGCAGGCCACGGGGTGGGCCGAGTAGGTGTAGCCGTGGGCGAACTCCAGCATGTAGTCCGGGCCGCCCTGGGCCATGAAGGTGTCGTAGATTTCCTGCTTGGCCACGACCGCGCCCAGCGGCTGGGCGCCGTTGGTCACCTGCTTGGCGATGTTCATGATGTCGGGCGTCACGCCAAAGGCGGCGGCACCGGTGTAGGCACCCATGCGGCCAAAGCCGGTGATGACCTCGTCAAAGATCAGCAGGATGTTGTTGGCCGTGCAGATCTCGCGCAGGCGCTGCAGGTAGCCCTGCGGCGGAATGATGACGCCAGCCGATCCCGACATGGGCTCCACGATCACAGCGGCGATGTTGCTGGCATCGTGCAGGGCGATCAGCTTAAGCAGTTCGTCGGCCAGTTCGGCGCCAGTGGCCGGTTGACCCTTGTGGAAGGAGCCGGGTGCGGGCTGGGTGTGGGGCAGATGGTCGGCCTCGATGCCTTGGCCGAAGGTCTTGCGGTTGCCGACGATGCCGCCGACCGAGATGCCGCCGAAGTTCACGCCGTGGTAGCCCTTTTCACGGCCGATCAGGCGCGTCTTGGTGCCCTGGCCCTTGGCACGCCAGTAGGCGCGCGCCATCTTGAGCGCGGTGTCGGCAGACTCAGAGCCCGAGCCGGTGAAGAACACATGGTCCAGGCCCTGCGGCATCAATGCGGTGATCTTGTTGGCCAGCTCGAACGACAGCGGGTGGCCGTACTGAAAGGCCGGGGCGTAGTCCAGCGTGGCGACCTGGCGGGCCACGGCTTCGGTGATCTCGGAGCGGCCATGGCCCAGGCCACAGCACCACAGGCCGGACAGGCCGTCGAACACCTTCTTGCCGTGGTTGTCGATGTAGTAGG
This sequence comes from Rhodoferax sp., assembly GCA_046348185.1. Classification (GTDB taxonomy): domain Bacteria; phylum Pseudomonadota; class Gammaproteobacteria; order Burkholderiales; family Burkholderiaceae_C; genus Allorhodoferax. The sequence continues at coordinate 132,028 of JAXMER010000016.1, forward strand.
CGCCCTGGGCGCCGACCAGCATGCGGCCGTTCTGCGCGCCCTGGGTCTTGAAGTTGCGGTTGGCCGAGAAGGGCATCCAATGCGCCTCCATCCAGCGTGCGTCGCCGGGGAAGGCACTGGCGGTTGTCACGGCAGTGGTGGGGCTGGCGGTGTCGTGGGGTTTCATGGTGCGTCTCCGATAGGGAATGGCGCATTGTGGGCGGCTCTGTTACTCTTACAAAGTCACAAATATCACTATTCAGTTGCTGATTTATGAAACTTAAAAACAAGGCTGTACTGGGTCAGATCAGCGACATGGACCTGCGCCTGCTGCGGGTGTTCCGCGCGGTGGTGGATTGCGGCGGCATGGCGGCGGCCGAGCTGGAGCTGAACATCGGCACCTCCACCGTGAGCCGCCACATCAAGGACCTGGAGACCCGCCTGGGCCTGACGCTGTGTCGGCGCGGGCGGGCCGGCTTTGCCCTCACACCGGAAGGCCAGCAGATCTACGACCAGACCACCGCCTTGCTGGCGGCGACCGACGCCTTTCGAGCCGGGGTGGACGCCATCCACCAGCGCATGGGTGGCGCGCTGCACGTGGCCCTGTTCGACAAGACCGCCAGCAACCCCGCGTCGCACATCGCCCAGGCCCTGGCGGCCTTCACGCGCGAAGCGCCCGACGTGGCCCTGCACCTGCACGTAGGCACGCTCAATGCCATCGAGCGCGGCGTCTTGGACGGCCAGTACCAGGTCGGCATCATCCCCGGCCACCGCAGCTCGGAGGCACTGGAGTACTGCGAGCTGTTTGACGAGACCATGCTGCTGTACTGCGGCCCCACGCACCCGCTGTTCGCGGCGGAGCGGGTGCCACAGGATTGGGACGGGCTGCGTGGCCAGCCGTTTGCCGGGTTGGGCTACCACTCACCGAACATGGAGGTCAGCCAGCAACTGCGCCTGGCGCGCAAGGCCACGGGCTACGACCAGGAGGCCATTGCAACCTTGATCCTGTCGGGGGCGTTTCTGGGGTTCTTGCCGGACCACTACGCACAGAGCTTCGTGCGCGCGGGGCAGATGCGGCCGGTGAATGCGACGGTGTTCCGCTACACCTGCCAGTTTTTTGCGATCGCCCGGCGCTCACCGCAACCAGGACGGGCGACGCGGGCGTTCCTGGACTGCTTGGCCAAGGCGCATGCCTTGGCGCAACCCAAGACTTGATTAGCGGTGACGCTTGCCGGGGTTCTTCTTGGAACGGGTGGCGGTGCCACGCTCCAGGCTGATGCGCTGGCCACGGCCGGGAGTGGGCAGGGTCACGCCGTTGGGGGCAACGGGACGGGGAGTGGCTTTGCGGTCAGCTTCGGTAACGATCTTGTTGCCCATGGCGGTACTTTCTCACAGTTGGTCAAAACCTTCTATTAGGCCACAAATTTGGCCCGAACACGCAACCGCTGCGGCGCTGGACCCAAACTTTTGCAACAATAACGAAGTTGCACTGATGATTTTTTCATTAACCCCGCTAATAGAATAACGACATTCCCTGCTATTGGAGCCCCACATGCGAACCTTTGATTCCGATGCACTGGAATGCCTTGCCGCCATTGTGGAAGAGGGGGGGTTCGAGCGCGCCGCCGTGCGGCTGTCGGTGACCCAGTCCGCGGTATCGCAACGCCTGCGCGCCCTCGAAGCCCAGGTAGGTACCGTGCTGCTGGTACGCAGTCGGCCGGTGAAACCCACATCGGCGGGGCGCTTGCTCATCAAGCACGCCATGCAAATGCGCCTGCTGCGCGCCGACCTGGAAACCGATTTGCAGGAGCTGACACCTGGCACGGGCGGCCAGCGTGAAGAGGATCGCATTTCCATTGCCATCAATGCCGACAGCATCGCCACCTGGGTTTTGCCCGCCCTGGGTCCGCTGGTGGCCGACGGGTTGCCGTTGGAGATCATCACCGATGACCAGGACTTTACCCACGAATGGCTGCGCGAAGGCCAGGTGCTGGGATGCGTGACCACGCTCAAGCAGGCGCTGCGCGGCTGCAAGGTGCTGCCCCTGGGCGCCATGCAATACGTGGCGGTCGCTAGCGCCGCGTACGCAGAAGTGCACTGCCCGCAGGGGCTGACACCGCACAATTTCCGCCAGCTCCCCTTCATTGCCTTTAACCGCAAGGACGATTTGCAGACCGATTTTGTGAGCAAGGCGTGCGGGTTGCGCCGCGTGGCCCTGAGCCAGCGCTTTGTGCCCAGCACCGAAGGCCAGGTCCGCGCGGTACAGGCGGGCTGGGGTGTCAGCGTCCTGCCCGAATTGCAGGTACGCGAACTGCTGGTCCAGGGCGCACTGGTGAATCTGGCGCCGCAAACGCGGCTATCCATCAACTTGTACTGGCACTGCTGGAATCTGGATTCCGTGGTGATCGACCGACTAACCGAGGCACTGTCCAGCACAGCGCGCGAGGTATTGCGGGCCAGCAAGCCCGCACCCGAGCTAGCGCACCAGTAGCACTGGCACCTTGCAGTGGGCCAGCACCTGGGTGGCGACCGAACCCATCACCAGGTTGGCCAGTGCGCCGTGGCCATGCGAGCCCATGACCAATAGGTCAAACGCACCTTCGTCGGCCATCTTCGCAATGCTGGCACCCGCCGGGCCTACTTTCCAGACCGACTTGGCATTCACACCGTGGCGCAGCAGGAACTTGGCGACCGGCGCCAACACGCGCTCACTTTCTTCGGCGTAATACTGGTCAACGATATCCTTGCCCACGGCAGCACGCGCCCGCGGCGGCAAGGCCGGTTGTGCATGAAAGATCGTGTAGCTATTGTTGGCACTCAGCAGTGCCTCATGGGTGCTGAGATAGGCCAGCATCTTCTTGCTGTAGGCGCTGCCGTCAACGGCCAGGAGAATGTTCATGGGGCTATCCTTGTCAGGCGGGTCTTAGTCGTGCAGCGGCACACCGGATTGACGCAGGTAGGCGGCAATGCTCTTGTTGATGGGTCCTAGTGCGCGTGCTTTGTCGACCAATTCTGCCGCACTGGTGGTTTGCCCCAAGGCGGCCAGGGACACTGCAGCGCCCAATAACCAGCGCTGTTCGTCCGGGCGGATTTGCAGCGCTGCCAGATAGGACTGCACGCTGTCCTGGTGGCGGCCGATGCGCTGCGCGGCGTTGGCGCGCAGCGCTAACAGGTCGGGCACATTGCCCAGAACCGGCTCCAACCGGGTCAAGCCTTCCCAGACTGCCCCGTAACGGCCGCTGGCCAACTGCATGCGGGTCCACTCACGCACCAGGGTGAGCAACTGCGGATTGCCAACGGCCTCGCTACCGCTGCGCACATTGCGCTCGGCTGCGGCCATTGCCGACGCCACCATCTCAATGGCCGCATCGGCCGAACCGCTGTTCCACAAGGTTTGCGCCTGCGCCAAAGCTTCACTGCCCGAGAGCTGGGTGCGACGCGCCAGCAGTGCGCTGGCGGCAGGACTGGCCGGCTTGGACTCGGTCAGGAGCGTTGTACCGGCTTGGGACGCCACGGGCAAGGACCGGGACGCTGCAGGCTTGGCGGATGGGGCTGTAGCGGGCGCTTCGGCGGGTGCGGGAACTGCCGCCGCAACCGGCTTGGCGCGCAGTGGCGGCGGAGGCGGTGTCGTCAGCAAGGCATCAAGCGCGTTTTGGGCTGACAACTGGGATTCCATGCGCAGTTGCATGGCTTGCTCTTCTGCGGGTGCGTCGCTTTGGCGCGGTGCTTCGGCTGCAGACGTGGCGCGCGCAGGAGCCACCCCAGCCGCTGGCACCACTTCCGGTGCAGGGCTGTGCAGGTACTGCCAACCCCACCACCCCGCCACCCCCAACAGCATCACCAGCACCATGGCGCCCATCACGGGGCCCATCCTGACGGAGCGGGGCGTGGGCGAATCAGAACGCGTCTTATCCAGGGCAACCGTGGCCCCCGCCCACTGCGCGTTGGGCGTGGAGCCGACACCTTGCGGATGGGTCTGGCGCTGATCCAGGTCGCGCAGCATCTTGTTAATGACGCTCACGTCTTACCTCCCGAAGTACCATCCAGCAAGGGTAGCGACCGGGCTGGCGCGCGCTCAAAGGCCAGCCAGCGCCACAGGCGCCGCCAGCGACTGGACGGCGGCGCGATGCCAGGCGTGTCTGCCGCGGCCAGGCGCACATGGGTCGTGTTCACGCGGTGCAGGTTTTCGCCGTACGCCAGCATCAGGCATTTATGGGCCAGCACATTGATGAGCCGGGGCACACCGCCGCTAGCCCGCGCAATGGCAGCGACCGCAGCGGGTTCAAACACATCCAGGTCGGTATGGTCATCGCTGGCCGCAGTGCGCAGGCGGTGGCGCAAGTAGACACCCACCTGCTCGGCGGCCATGGGCCCCAGGTACTCGGCAAAGGTGATCCGTTGCATGAGCTGGCGGATCTCCGGCTGCGCCAATTTGGTGTCCAGCTCGGGCTGTCCCAAAAGGACCAGCTGCAGCAGCTTGCGCTTTTCCGTCTCCAGGTTGGACAGCAGGCGCAGACTCTCCACGGTGCGCAAGGGGATGGCCTGTGCCTCGTCGATGCAAACAACCACAGAGCGGCCTTCAGCGGCATGACGCAACAAGCAGTCGCGCAAGGCGTTCAAGACCGAGTGGCGGCTGATCGGCGGTGTCAGCGGGATGCACAACTCCATGCACAAGGCCATGAGCAAATCGTCGGGCCCCATGTCGGGATTGGGGACGTATGCCGTGACGAACTCGCCTTGCAGCGTCTTGAGGAGCTGGCGGCACAGCACGGTCTTGCCACAACCGACCTCGCCCACGATTTTCAGGAACCCTTCGCCGGAACGCAGCGCAACCAGCAAGGTGTTCAGGGCCGCCTGTGCGCCTTCATGCGGATAGTAAAACGACGAATCCGGCGTGATGGCGAACGGGGCCTCGCGCAGCGAAAAATGCCCCAGGTACATCACGGCACAGGCCGCACGGGCTCCGTTTGGTACACCTTGCCGTCCATGCGGATGACGCGGGCGCGGCTGGCATCCATGTCGTTCAGCGCCGAGCTGGTGCGCCGGGTCTGGGCCTCCCAGTCTTCGGCCGTACGAATGATGGTGGGCTTGATCAAAACCACCACTTCCTTCTTGCGCCCGGAGTTGGTCTTGTTTCCCACAATGGACGACCAGAACGGGACCTCGGTCGCGCCCGGCAATCCCGACGATTGACGCGACGACTGCAGTTGCATCAGGCCGCCAATGGCCACGATCTGGCCGTCCTGGATGCGCACCATGGTGTCGGACTCATTAACCGAACTGGACGCCAACGGCAGCTTGTAGTTGCCCACGGCCCCCAGGTCGATCTGCTTGGTCTTTTCGGTAACCGACGTAACGGAGGGACGCACATGCAGGGTAATGGTGTTGCCATCGTCAATCTGGGGGGTTACATCCAGCGCAATACCCGAGAAGAACTGCGTCAGGGTCACTGTGGGCATTGTGGGCTGCGTGGAGCTGCTCGACGACGAGGAACTGGTGGCCGCGGTTCCGCCCGACACATTGGTAACGTAGAAATCGTCCGTTCCCACCTTGAGCAACGCCTTTTGGTTGTTCATGGTGGCAATGCGTGGGCTGCTCAGAATCTGCACATCGCCACGGGTTTCCAGAAAACCCAACACCGCTTGGAAGCCATCGGTGGCCAGGGCCAGACCAAAAAGCCCCCCTGTACCCACGGGCAGGCTCAGCGCATCGCTTATTGCTGCGGCTACGCCCGTGGGGAAGCCGGGCACGTTATCACGCACGCCATTCATGAGCACGTTGTTGGTAGTGGTGCCACTCACGGTACCGGCCACACCGGTGTAGCGTCCCGCGTTGCGCAAAGCCGACCAATCAATACCGCTTTGGTAACCGTCACGCAGTTCCACTTCCACGATCTTGGCTTCCAGCATGACCTGGCGCTCAACCGCACCCTGCGCCGCCTTGAGAAACTGCGCCACCTGGCGCAGCTCGTCAGGCATGGCGCGCACTGCCATGATGCCCGCTTGCGGGCTCACAATCACACTGCGCCCCTGTCCACCCCCCAGCATGCCCTTGACGGCGTCGGACAGCTCTGCCCAAAAATCGGTGCGCGAATTGGTTTGCAGACGACTTCCATCCACGGTTTGGACGCTGGTGCCCGGCGTGCCGGGCGCACCGGTGCTGCCAGCTGCGGAGGTGGGCACTGGGGTTGTAGCGCCCGAGGTTCCCGACGGACTGTTGGGCGTATTGAGCGACCCCGATGCAACGCGCAGCTCGGTGGTGCCCAGACGTTGTGCGTGTGGGTAGTTGATGGTGAAGATACGCGTCTGAAGGGTGGGAGCGTAGACCGTGATGCGCCGCCCTTCGATCTTGAAGTCGTAACCGTACACGTCACGAATAGCTTCCAGCGCTTCGGGCACGGTGACGCCTCGTAGCGTGACCGAGAGCTTGCCCGATACGTCGGGGTGCATCAGCATGCTGTAGCGCGTGTCGGCCACGATGGCCAGAAAAACCTCCCGCGCCTGCGCATCGTTCACCAGCAGGTCCAGCCGCGGTTCCGCCGCTGCCGGCGCAGCCTTGGGGGCAGGCTCTGCCAGGGCATCCACCACCTGGGTGGGCACAGGCGCTGCGGGCTTTGCCGCGGGCGCCTGGGACAGTTCCGAGCGCACGGCGTCAGTGACATCGGGCGTGCGCAAGGGGCGTTCGGCGGTGGCACAGCCCGCCAGCAAGGCTACCAACAGACCTGCAGCCCCTGCGCCGCGCGCCCAGTAGAGGGAACGGTGCGTAACACCATGGCATGCGGAGTGGATGGAACAGTTCATGGCTTGCATTTCACGGGGTTGTTTCCTCGCACGACCCGCTCGGCGCACCCGTGGGTGACACCGGCGCAGGGGCCAGCAATTTCTTGTGTATTGTGCCGCCGCGCGCGGCCGATGCGGCCTCTGACGAGCCCTGCGCGCCAGCGCCGGGGGGGCAACTGCTGGCGGTGCGGGTTACGCCCGCAAAGCGCGGAGTTTTAATGAGGGCGTTGCCGTCGTGCAACCACACCTCGGTTTCGGTGATGCGGTCGATGCGCAAATGCCCCACCGATTCGCCCACGGCATACCAGCGGGTACCCACCACCAGATGGGGCTTGCCGTCGCGCACCATGACAGTAAGGCCTTCACTGGGCAAGGTGTTCGACACGGAACTGGCACCCACGCCTAAAGAAGGAGGCTTGGTGGGGTCGCGCTCCTGGGCCGAGACTGTTGCGACTCCGTACCCCAGAGCCAGTGCCACCACAACGAACCGTACACGGATCATGGCGCCACCCCCAGCAACACTATCTCCACCTTGAGCTCAGGCTGCTCACGCGTGGCACTCAAGTGCAGCAGACCCCAGCGCAGGGTCGGCAGGGTGGCCTCCAGCGCAGCAATGTAGCGCGTCAATTGTGCGTAGGAGCCACTCACCCGCAACTCCAATGCCTGTCGCACCGGCGTATTGGGTGCGGGTGCACTGGCCGCTGCAGACGGCGCAGTCGCCGTGCCCAACAAGGTTAACCCCTCCTGGCGACGTAGCAGTTGCACGAGAGTCGATTCGATGGCTGGTCCACCCACGGCCTCAGGTGCCAGCATCCGGATGTCGGCATTCACCGCGTCAAGCTCCTGCTGCAACGAGCTGATGTCGTTACGCACCGCAGCATTCACATCCGGTGCCGCAGCCGTGCTCTGGAGCTCGGCACGCATACGCTGCAGCACCTGCGTCTGGGTGTTGTACTGCGCAGTGACCTTTGCGTGCGCGTCGCGCGCGGGCGACAAGAACAACGTGTCGGCCAACGCCACGCAGCACACGAGGCACACTCCGAACAAAATTGCGCGCTCACGCAACGTGAGTGCATCGATGCGCGCTGCGAGCTGAAGCCAGCGTTGCTTCATGTCCGCCCTCCCGGTGCACTGGCCGCGCTCGCTGCGGCTTTCGCCGGCGTGACGCTCACCAACAGGAACGACCAGACAGGCCGCGCCGGCGCTGCCAAGGCCGTCGCAGCCGATGCCGCCGATGCGGGCAGTAACGCTGCCGGTGGAGGAACGTTTTCCACCTTGACGGTGGAAAGCCGCATCCCCTGGGTCAACGGCTCCGCTGCCAGCCGGTCAACCCACGCGTTCAAAGCCCCTGTCTCCAGGGTATAGCCCTGGACCTCGAAACGCCCCTGGTCCAGACGGATGTCGGTTACCCAGGCTTGCGGTGGCAAGGTGCGCGCGACCAGTGCGAGCCGATCCGAGTGCCCCAGGCCCGGCTCAAATAGTCCTTGTCGCAAGGCTTCACGCAACTGAGTACGTTGACCCAGTGTTGTGCGCAGCGCCTGCAACTGCGCAGTCAGCACCGGATCGGTAGTCGTGGGGCGTGCTGCCGCATCGCGCAGCGCGGTCTTCAGGCCTTCCAGTTCGCGCTCCTGCGCGGCCATGGACTGTTGAAACGCGGTTGTGGCCTGTTGCAGGTTCCAAACCCAGACCCCGCACAAAGCCCCTCCCAGTACGACAAAAACTCCCAGCGTTATCGCCATGGTTTGCGCCGAAAAATAGCGCTTGGGCTTGAGCAGAATGGGCGTGCACAGGTTGATTTGCTGGGCCATGGTGCTGTCTCTTCGTTTTAGAGCTTGCGCGTTTCGTCGCGCAGCAGCACCCCCAGCAGGGGCAAACAGTAAGCCAGGTCTTCGGGGCTGACGGAGTCCAGGCCCACAAAGTGGTTGCCTAGCGCCAGAGTGCCAACAGTTTGCCCGAGCTCGCGGGTAAGCCACTCGGCCATCGCACCGCTGTGACCGGGCGCGTGCAGGGACAAGCCCGCCAGCGGCAAGCTGGTCCAGGTGCGGTCCCACAGATCCAGCGAACGCTGAACCTCTACCACTAGGCGCTGCAACCGATCGGTATCGCTGGCCACATGCACGCCACCGGGCACGTAGTCGCCACCGCCCGCGTATTCCGGCACGTACTCTGCCACGGGCGTAAATGCATTCACCGGGGGTACCGAATGCGCCTGCAACAGCTCGTCCCAGCGGGTCTCCAGAAAACCCGGTGGCAGGTCAATCCGGCGGGAAAAGAACAATTCTTCGTTGGCAGTGATCGTCAGCAAGGCATGCTCGGCATCGCTGATCAGCAGCAGCGCTTCGGCGCGCGCGAGACGGTCGGCGTCGCGCGCCGCCAGGGCCTGCAGATTGCGTTGCGCCATGTCTTGCACGTCGATCACCGGCACCTGCCAGGACAGCGCATCGCCAAGGTCCAGCACCTCACGGATCACCTCATTGCGTGCCGCCACCACGAACAGGTGGTTGCCGCTCTTATGCTGGCCGTCACCGACCTGCATCACATCCAGCGTCATGTCGTCGATATGGGCGTTGACCAAGTCGCGAATCTGGAAGCGCGCTGCGGCCCGTAGCTCTTCGGGCTTCACAGGAGGTGTGTCGATCTGCAGCAACTGGTACTGCTGCGGCCGCAGCATGGCGTGCACGACAGCACCTTTCAACCCCTGCTCCTGCAGTCTGTGCACCAACGCATCCCGCCCGGCAGAAGCCTCGCGCTCAACACCATGAGACACCACCTGGAACTGCGAAGGCCCGGTGGCACGTGCGCGCACAAACGCCAAGACGCCATCGGACCAGGACACCACGACCTGGTCGCTACGGGCAGCACGGCGCCAGGGCCAGCGCATGGTCAGCGTTGCCCCTCGCAGCTGTAATGACGGACCACAGGTAGTGTGGAATGCATGGTTCCTTGAAGAAGGTGGCGAAATGCTCTCATTTTAGTAGCTGACTATGCAGATTAAACGCGGGCCAACTGGCAATTTTTGCCACAAGTGCGCTCTAGCAACGATTCCTCAGTAATTTTCACGACGGTAGATGAGGGGGCTCTTGTAGGCCCCGAACCGCACGCGTGCGGTTGGGTTGCCTACCCCACTGCCCCAGTTGTACTGCAACCAAGGGGCATTGGCGGTAGTGGCCGCACCACTGTAACCCGCACCGGCGTTGGCGGTGGTGCAGGTGCTGCCGGCGGCAGCGGTATCCAGATTGAGCGTCAGATCGGCCCATCCGGACAGGCTCCCCACGGGCTGCGCCAAGGTCAGATTGGGTGTGGGATTGATGGCCAGCGCGGTGCCTGCGGTACGGCAGGCCGCCAGCTGATTGCTGGTATCGGAAGGATAGACGTAGGCGAACTGGCTCGCGGCAAGCACCGTACAGGTATCCACCCCAGTGCGCCAACCCGTGCCGGAGGCGGTATCGTAATACTCAATCGAAACCGGCAAGATCAGACCATTGGTCAGTCGCTCCGACCCATAGGCGTTGCTCAGACGGACGCGGCCACTGCGGATGGCGGCGCTCGCTGCAACGCCGGACGAACTGGGGTTGTCGGTGTCCGCTGCTGCAATACCGATGGTGGTCGGAGCGGTTGGATTGACTGTGAACGTGTAGGTAACCAGCGGATGATTGGCGTCGGACCCGTTGAGAATTGCAGTTCCTCCGCTGGCGCCGTTATTGAACGCCAACACAGGAACCGTTCCCGCACCACCGATGGTGAAGGCCCCTTTGGTGACCGTATCGGTTAACGTGACCGGCTTGGCAAAGCTCAGTCCTGCAGTGCTCGATCCGCGATAGTTCAGAAGCGCCGATGCGCCGACCTTGGCCTTCGCAACAATCGAGACCGATCCGAAGGGCTGTCGGTCATAAGTAAAGGTGCCACAACCCTGCGTATTGACCGTCGTATCAAAATGATCGGCGAAGAAGCGGCCCACGTTACCAGTCTGCGCCCCGACGGTGTCCGCAGTACCTAGATACGCACCCGATTTCAGACGGGGTGTCAATTTGACGATGCCCACCTCCGGCCACGCCACGGTTGCAGTTCCAATTCCATTGGCAAAGCTGAAATCGGTGCTGGTTGTCAGCGCAGGGTTGCTTGTCAGACCTAACGCCGGCGCCAAGGCTACGTCCATCTTGACCCCTTCCGCAGGGGATTCCTTGCCAAAGTTTTTGACGACAGCAGGTGTGGAACAGTTATTGCGAGCCTCCACCGTCACCTTGAACGACGAACCCGCTGAAACAAACTTGGCCCCGGTGGCATCCACCGCAGCGGGATTTGCGACGCTCGCCATGTCGGTGATTGCAGTAGCCACGAAAGAAGAGGGTCTGACGATGAACGTGCCGTTTCCGGTCACGCTGGTAGCCGCAGCATCACGCATGCGCAAGCGCAACTGCCCTACATCCGCATACTTGACGCGAACCCGTCCCCTTGCTGTGCTGTCGAACGTGACGGGCACCGGTGCAGGGCTGGAGGAGCTGCTCGGGCTGGTCGTAGACAAATTAGTCGTGGTCCCCCAACCGTCATTGCTCAACTGCACCACTCGGGAGGCGTCAGCGGTGGTCGCAGGGTTCACATAGTCAAACCAGAACTGCAGGTTCTTGGTTGCCCCGGCGTAACCTGAACTGCAAGCCTTGATGAGAATGTCCCCCGAATCGTCGCACGCCACCTGTGAACTGGCAGGAAACGTCACCCCAAATCCCGCGCTGGCCGTACTGACCGTCAGATTGCAACTCGTTGCGGTGTTGGTTCCCGGCAATACGCACGCCGCGGCGCTGCCCGCAGGGTTGATGAGGGCAGGGAAGATGGTCTTGGTCTTGTCGACATCCAGGGTATAGGTGCCCGCACTGCTCAAAGCCAACTGCAAGGTGCCTTTACCGCCAATGAGTTTCACGCTATCACCGCCCACCCAACCGCTAGGTTTCAAAGTCGCGTAGACATCGCCCCCGGTAAAAGGCGTGCAGGCCGGTTCCGGCGCCGTGCAAGCGGTCACCGTGATGGTGGAGGGCTGGCAGGTATCCATCGTGCCAGGATTCTCGAAACGGAAGTGATCGATCACCGGCGACGCCGCCACCATCTTGTTGGCGCAGACCTGCAAGTCGTCGATCTCGTGGATGTTCTTCGACCCACCGGTGCCGCCGGTGAACGACAACCAGAAATTGGTTGGGATGGTCGGCATGGTCACCCCCCCCCAACCGCTCAGAATGCGCAGCGAGTTCATTAGATTGAAGTACCCAACTACTGCGGTATACGTCGCGCCGCCATCGGTGCTGCGCTCCACCTGCACCCATTGCTCGCCGGGAACTCGCGAGTCAATGGTGATGCGGTACCAATATCCCGGACCGCCGCCCGATGCAATCGAAGCGGTCGACCCAATGATGGGCGCCAACGCCGTCGTGCCAGCCAAGTAGGGATAACCGCTGGCGTATTGACTGGCAGGAGCTTGCGTATAGAAACTGTTTGCTGGTCCGCGTATCGACACAGAATTTACAGTAAGACCGGGCCCCAGATAACGGTTTTCCGTTGGGTTGGAAAAGTTTCCATATTCGTCGATGCCAACCCCCAACCACCCCCCTGCAAAACCTGGGGAATTGGCGGGACTGCTGTACTGGGCGTATCCCAACGATCCGCCGCTACCGCCGGCCACCGGTGCCACGTTGGCATCCGAAAATATCGTCACGATGCCATCAGCGCCGCTACCGCCGCCTCCATTGGGGTAGGCGTAGTCGCGGAACGTCACCACCACATTGTTGCCAGCTGCCGGAAACAACCGCTGAAGCACCGCCAAAGTGGCTTGGTCATTCGCATTCTGGGTCAATTGCAGGCGTTGATTGCCCGCCGTCGTATTGATGGTGGGATTGAACCCGCCCTTGCTGTTGCTCGTCGCCCAATTGGCACCCAGGCTGGCCCGATTGAAGTTGTCCGAAAAGCATACCGGCGTACCGGCAGGCGTAATAGCTAAGGACTGCCCGATGTAGGTCCCGCTGTCGCCAGTGGCGGTGCGCACACCGGTGAAGCCATCACTGGTCAACTGTTCATAAGCCGCCGCCATTTGAATGCCGGAACCGCCCGAAACGGCACTGGTTTGCCCTCCACTGGGAACCGTCATGCTCGCCTGAGGCGTAATGCTCGACGCTGTCCCGGTACTTCCGAAAAACGACACCAACATGCCGTTGGTGTAGGCCTGCGCCACCTCGGGAGCAACCAGGGCGGTGCCAATGCCTTGCACTGATCCATAAGAATTGATGGCTTGGTTGGTATCAACCCCGCGCAAGTCCATCAGCACCATGCCAGCACGCACCGCAACGGAAAACGTCCAGGTGTAGCTGGCAGGTTCAGTGTTGGATCGAATCATCCAATAGACACGCTGTTGGATACCTGTGGCGCTGACCGCCACCGCGCTGAGTTCCGTCCAGCCGGCCGGTGGCGTCACCATGGCCGAAGCGTTGTTCAGGGTCAGTTGAATCAGCATAAGATCCGCGCGCTGCGCACCGGCTACCGGCGTGATTGCCAGCGTGGTTGCAGTCGCGGCACCAGTCGTGACCGATTTGGATCCCGCCACCGAAATGGCTGCCTGCGCCGCGACGTTAACCAGGCAGAGAACCAGCGCCAGTCCTGCACTGCGCAAGCTTGAAACTGAAAAACGAAGCAAGAGCAACTTCATGGGTAGTCCTATTCTTGCGAGTGGATAGCGCTCATCTCTCCATTGACGCCGAAACGCTGCGCTCGACATAGCTTACCGTTCCCAAACCCCCCTGGGAAGCGATCGCCTGCAACTGGAACAACGTAGGCGAAGCGCCGGCTTCGGTATAGGTGCTGCTCGCGCAAGTCACAGCAACGCTGAAGCCGTCGATGGCCAGCGTCGTAGCCGCGGGACAAGCGCCAGCCGAGTTCACACGCGTGAGCCCCCACTCCAAACCACCTCGCGCGGCCCAGTAGGCGCGACTGCCTTGGAGATCCTGCACCGACGTGAGCTGCTGAGTTGCGCCCATGTGCCACATGAATGCACCCAGCGCGGCCAGCACCACCACCAGAAACAAGGCGGCGATGGCGGCAAAACCGTTGGGACGCGGCGAGCTCATGGTGTGTTATCCACGTGCACTTCCTGATGGAGCGTCACCGCCTCCGCGGCGGTGGCGTCCTGCAGGGTCAGCCTCAGGGTCACGACGGCGTTGCGTTGCAGGTCGGAGCCGGAGTAGTTGAAGGTGGTGGCACTACAGTCCACTTGCGCGGCAATAACCGACCCCGAAGTGGCGCAGCTGGCCGTCGTACTCAGCGTGCTGCCCACGGTTCGAATGAGGTTATTCCCGTTACAAACGTAGGAGACCAGCTTCTCCCCTGCGGCAATGACGTGAAAGCGCCTGCTGGCCGATGGCAGAGGAAACTTCTTGTTGGTAATGTTGATTGGGGTTTCTCCCCCGCTTGCACTCCCCACGGATGTGATCGCCGAAGTGTTGTCACCCGCGTACGCGTTGGCACCCGCGATACCCAGGTTGTAGACCACCACCAGATCGCCCGCGCCGATGACCTGATCCGTCGGCAGTGCCGAACCAGCAAAGTTGGCGTTGTCGCCAAGCAGGTTGAAGCTGTTCGTGGCCACGCTGAAATCCAGCATGCCGGGGCCTTCTGCCCGGTACCGTCCACCGGTCTTGGTGGGAATGAATTCCAGACAATTAGTGCCGCTGGTGCGCACACTATTTGGCAAGGCGCGATGCACGTCGCGCGCAATGCGCCGTGCCGTGGTGTCGGCGACGTCGGTGAGCGCCGAACGGCGACCCTGCGCCATGTAAGCATCGACAGGACCGCGCATGAAAACGGCCACCATGCCGCCCACGATGCCCATTAGCACAATCACCATGATCAATTCCACCAACGTGAATCCACGGGTGCGGCTGCGGGTCAAGAGCATGCGAGCCATGGTGCGGACTTTAGTAATTGCCCCGGTAGCCCGTGAGCGTGACAACATTGTTCTGCGTGTCCGTCACGTTGACGATGATTTTTTTGACCGTAGCCGCACCCAGAGTCGTGGTCGCCACACTCACGGCTGGGGCTATGCGGTACCCCGTCAGACCCGCGACAGTACTGCCCTGCAGGTCAACCACGGTGGCACTGGTATAGCCGTTGTAGTCATCCACGTCGTCCCACAGCGACCGGGTGACCCCGGTGTAACCACCCGTAGGGTTTGCGTACTCCTTCGCAGTGATTTCCTCCATCAGCGATTCGGCAATGGCCATGGCCTGCTTGCGCACCATCGGATCGGCGCTGTTACGAATGGTGTTGGTATAGACCGAGAGAATTCCGGTCACACCAATACCCACGATTACGATGAAGATGATCAGTTCGATCAGGGTGAATCCCCGTTGGCGGCGTTCAGTCGTGCACATAGCCGGTGGTCGCTTCAACAAAGATGTCTGTGCTATTGGCAATGCTGACCGTCAGCTTTGCGCCCTGGTCGGTACTGCCCAGCGGCGTGAACTGCATGGGCAAAGGTGAAGGCGCGGGCGCTACCGACAAACCGCTCCCCCCGCTGGGGGTAAATGGAAGCGCCAGCGCAGGCGCCTGCGCAGCGGTTGCAGCCGCACAGGTGGCAGGCGCTGGGTTGGCGGCGAACATGCGCAAAGACACGCCCGCTGCCGCAAAGTCCACGCACACCGCGCGTCGCTGTGCAATGGCGGTCTTTTGCGCGAAACGGAGGATTGCCAACGTTTCGTCGTGAAAGCCCTTGGAGCCGAAGATACTGATGTCACTAACCCGCGGCACTGCAAACGCAGCCAATATCCCAAGCAACAGCATCACCATCACCAGTTCGACTAGCGTAAAGCCGCGATACCTATTGCGTCTTAGCCTCAACATATTTGCCAATCAGACAACCCGGCAATATTGCATATCACGCTCAACCACAAATCAAAAAAGAATGCCACCGTACGGTGGCATTCTTATGGTTTGTATCAGCACATATCAAGGTCCGGTGCAAACCACTGTTGCTTGCTGAGCGGTGCCTTTCTGACCTGTAATGGTGCAAGTAGTCACGGTTCCAGCACTATTCAGGCATGTTGCCGGAGAGCCAGATCCCACACCGACCTGATACTCCGAAGCAGATGTTGGCGCGACGGCAACGAACGTTACGCCTTTGACCAGAGCAGTCATGTTAGCAACAGTACAGGTGTTTGCATTAGTGTCGTTAAGCGTTGTGGTGCCAGCTTTACCAGCAGACTTGGCGGCGTAGTTGATGGCTGTCGCAGACGCAATGGACCCAGCAACACCTTGAGTAGCCGCAGTACCCGCTTCTGCAGACAAATCCACGAACTTCGGCAACGCCACCGCAGCCAAAATACCCAAAATCACGATCACCATGACCAGTTCGATCAGGGTAAAGCCTTGTTGATTGCGTTTCATGTTTGCCACCTTTTACGTCCATGCCAACCCGCAGACGCGGGCACCTGGGCGATGGGATTCGCCCGATCCAACAAGCAAATTCTAGACACTCTATATCAACTTGTGCGCGAATTTTGTATCTTAAGTGTATGAATTAGTTGACAAATTCCTACTATTTCCACTGCCCGACCTCACCTCAGCGCAAGCGCTCACCCAGCCACTGGTAGGCTTCGAGCGGTCGCAGGGTAGGCGACCCGCGAGTGGGCTCGACCCGCCAGGCGATAAACGTTCGCCCAGATGGCTCGGTCAGCCAATGCGGGTAGATCAGCCGGTAGCCCACGCAGGGGCAGGCACTGTCATAGAACCAGCTGCCCGGCGCTACGGTGTCAGCTCGCTCCAGCGGCAACGCGCCGACGTATTGCAACGGTAGGCGGTCCAGGCAATCAAACGGGTTTTCACAGGCAGGCTGGATGGCGGCGGCGCGATCCGTTTGCTGGCGGGCCTGTTCCAGAACCAAGGCGGTGCGCAGCGCGCCCACCGTGCTCTTGACCACCGTGAGTTCGGCCAACGCCTGCACTTCCTGCGCCTTGCGAGCCAGCACCAATACAACGACCAACAGAAACACCAGGAACACCAGCCATTGGACAACCCGGTAGTTCCAGAAGCGGTAGGTTCCGTGCTGGGGCGGGCGGGCCGCCAGGGCGCGATCGTCAGCCACCACCGCGACCCATGGCCGCCTGGCCCAGGTTCCACAGCGGCAGGAATACGCCCAGCGCCAACAGCAAGACCAATGCACCCATGATGACCAACAGGATGGGTTCGATAGCAGCCGAGAGTCCCTTGATGTTGTAGTCGGTCTCGCGCTCGTACATACCGGCAATTTCGAATAGCAGGTTGTCGAGCTCGCCCGTTTCTTCGCCCACGTTAATCATCTGCAGCACCACCGGGGTGAATACGCCGGTGGCCGCAGCGCAGCGGGAAATGCTTTCGCCGCGTTCGATGCCGTCACGCATTTGCTCGATACGCGAGCCGATGAAGGCGTTGTCCACGGTCTGCGCCACCACGGTGAGCGCCTGCACCAGGGGCACGCCACTCTGGCTGGAGAGCGCAAAACTGCGAGCGAATCGCGCCAAGGTTGCCTTCAGGATGATGTCGCCCACCAGCGGCAGCTTGAGTTTGCGGGAGTCCCACTGGTAGCGGCCCTGGGGCGTGCGCACGTAGGCCCGCAGCCCCATCCAAACAGCAATGGCACCCACAATGAGCATGGGCCACCACTTGATCATCCACGCCGAAAACGCGAGCAAACCGCGGGTAATGAGCGGCAGCTGGGCGTTGAATCCAGCGAACACCTTGGCAAAAACCGGGATGACAAACAGGTTGAGGATGACGATGGCCACGGCCATGGCAATCATCACAAAAACGGGATAGCGCACTGCTTGCTTGATGCGGGCGCGCACGTCCTGCTCGAATTCCAGGTGCTCATTCAACCGCAGAAAGACTTCGGTCAGGCGCCCCGTCATTTCGCCCACTCGAATCATGGCAATGTAGAAAGGGCCAAAGATGTCCTGGTGGCGGGACAAGGCAGCAGCCAAATCCCGCCCCTGGTCCAGGCTGGCCCGTATGTCCTGCAACAGCTCCGCCATGGCGGGCTTGTCGGTGGAGGCCTCCAACCCCGAAAAAGCGCGCAGGATGGGCACACCAGCCTTGTTCAAGGTGTACATCTGGCGCGAAAACACCATCAGGTCTTCGTTGTTGACCGGCTTGCGTGTGAGCCGGGCCAATATGTCTTCCGACGGCGCGCTCTTGGGTGGCGCGACAACAATGGACACCGGTGCCACGCCGATGGCGCGCAACTGATCGGCAACACCGCCCTCGGCCACGGCTTCGAGCTGTCCCGAGACCTCTTCGCCTCGGCTGTTACGGCCACGCCAGTCAAATATTGGCATCGGGTATCAGTCCTGCGCCTCGGTTTCGTCTTCCAGGTCGAAGCCGATGCGCAGCGCTTCGGCCAGCGTCGTCTTGCCTTGGCGCACGAGGTCGAGCGCGTGGTGCGCCATGGTGCGTCCGCGCATGCGCTCCCGCGCCGAACGCATAAACGCAGCCGGGTCGGACCGAGAGGCTGCCTGTGCCAACTCCGCGTCCATTTCCAGCAATTCGTAGACGCCGTGACGCCCCGCATAGCCCGTGCCGTTGCACGCCGAGCAACCCAGGCCGCGCTTGGGCGTGAGGGTGTCACCAGGAGCCAGCATGGCGTCGAGCCAGGATTGCTCTTGCGCCGAAGGCGTGTGCGGTGCCGCGCACTCCTTGCAGACCATGCGAACCAAGCGCTGCGCAATCACGGCCTGCAGCGAGGTAGACACCATGAAGGGCGGCACGCCCATGTCCAGCAATCGAAACGGCGTGCTCATGGCGTCGCGCGTGTGCAGGGTGGACAGCACCAAGTGGCCCGTGATGGCAGCGCGCATACCGATTTCAGCAGTTTCGGCATCGCGCATTTCGCCCACCAGCACCACGTCGGGGTCCTGGCGCAGCACGGCACGCAACACACGTGCGAAGGTGAGGTCGATTTTTTCGTTGACCTGCACTTGCGACAAACCGGGCAGGCGGTATTCGATGGGGTCTTCCACCGTAATGACCTTAAGCTCGTCGGCATTGATTTCCGCTAGTGCGGCGTACAGCGTCGTGGTTTTACCAGAGCCCGTGGGACCGGTAACCAGCACCATGCCCGCCGAGCGGCCCAGGGCTTCCCGAAACCGCTTGAGCATGTCGTCGGGCATGCCGATGGCATCGAGTCGGCGCATGCCAGCGCCCTGAACCAGCAGACGCATGACAGAAGACTCACCGTACACCGTGGGCAAGGTGGACAAGCGCACATCGATGGTGTGATCCTTCAGGCGCACGCTAAACCGGCCATCCTGGGGCAGGCGTTTTTCCGAAATGTCCAACCCCGCCATGAGCTTGAGGCGCTGTGCCAGCGCTGCGCCAATGCGCTTGTCGCCCTGTGTCTGGGTTTGCAGCACCCCATCGACGCGCACGCGAATCTGCAACCCCGCTTCCTGGGGTTCGATGTGCACGTCGGATGCGCCGACCTGCATGGCATCCTCAAACAGCGACTGCAGCAGTCGCACCACGGGCGCGCCTTCCTGGCCCACCGTCTGGCTGAGTTCGCCGAAGTCCACGGCATCACCCAAGTCTTTTTCAAGCGCGCGGGCCAAACCGCTGATTTCTTCAGTACGGCGGTACAGCTTGTCGAACGCAGGGCCCAGACTGCTTTCCGGCACCGCTGCGATGGAGATATTGCGCTTGAGGATGCGCTGCAGTTCGTCGAACGCAAACAGGTCCAGCGGATCGCCCAGCGCCACCAGCAGGGAGTCGCCCCGGTCTTCCAGCACCAGGGCGCGAAACCGGCGCGCCGCCGCCTCGGGCAGCAGCTTGACGACATCCGGGCGGAAGGGAAAGGTCTTGAGGTTGACGAACGGAATGCGCAGCTGGCGCGCCAATCCGTTGGCCAGCAGCTCTTCGGTGATGATGCCGGTCTCGATCAGCAACCGACCCATCTTCTTCCCGGTGGTGCGTTGCAGCTCCAGGGTCTGCTGCAGTTGTTCCTGCGAAATCAGGCGCTGTTGCACCAGCACGTCACCCAGGCGCAGCTTTTCGGGACGACCCGGTACGGGTCGGGGAGGTTCCGCTGCTGCAGCGCCGGGGGTTGCCATATTCATGACCGGTTCCTGGGTAGGGGGTGGTTAAAAAATGATAGCACCCGGAGCTTGTTGCTGTAGATCAAAAAGGCCCCGATTTGGTTTGGCTGTGTGAATTTGTCCCTTGTTGCCCGCATGGTGTGCCCCGTATACTGGTCCGCGTCCACGACTCGGAGACTCCCATGAAACGTTCAGCACAAGCCGGTTTTACCATCATTGAACTGGTGATTGTCATCACCATCATCGCCATTTTGGCTGCCCTGGCGCTGCCGCGCTACGTAGCCCTGCAATCGGATGCCCGTGCGGCCAAGCTGCAAGGAGCGCTGGCCAGCGTCAAGTCCGCGGCTGCCTTGGCCAAAGCCATCTGCATGACCCAGACTGCAACGGGCGCCACATCGCAACTCATGGCAGGTGGATGCAACGTAGCGGCAGGTGCTACGGTTGGGGTTGTGATGGATGGCTCCAACGTGTTGACCGGCTTCTCTTACCCTACGGCAGCAGCCGGTGGCATCCAAGCTGCCGCGCAGCTTTTGGCAACGGATTACACCGTGACCTTTGCCGGAACCGTAATGACAGTCCGGCCACTCGGCGCATCCGCACCGGCTACGTGCCAATTCACCTACACCTGGGCGCCAGTTGCCAACGGTGCGCCGACATACTCTGCTGCCACCATCACCGGCTGCTGATTCACCAGATCCACACACCACCCCCATCGGACTGCCACGTCGCCGTGGCGGCCCTTTTTCTTGGGGCCTACAAGTTCGGCGCCAGAAAACGTTGCAGCTGCGCAACGTCCATGCCCCGGCGGCGCGCCATGTCCTGCACCTGATCCTCGCCCACCTTGCCCACGCTGAAGTAGCTGGCGTCGGGGTGGCCGATGTAGAAGCCGCTCACGCTGGCCGCCGGGGTCATGGCCATGGCATCGGTCAGGCCCATGCCGATGTCCTCGCACTGGAGCAGGGCAAACAGGTCGTGCTTGACGCTGTGGTCCGGGCAGGCCGGGTAACCGGGGGCGGGGCGGATGCCCTGGTATTGCTCAGCGATGAGCGCGGCGCTGTCCAGCTGTTCGGCGCTGGCGTAGCCCCACCAGTCGGTGCGCACCTTGTGGTGCAGCAGTTCGGCAAAGGCTTCGGCCAGGCGGTCGGCCAGCGACTTGAGCAGGATGGCGCTGTAGTCATCATGTGCAGCGGCGAAGGCCTGCTCGCGCTTGTCAGCACCGATGCCCGCCGTGACGGCAAACAGGCCGGCGTAATCGGCCATTTTTCGGGCATTTTGGTCATTTAGGCCGTTATCCGCCGAATTATCTGATGTTGCTGCTACCAAATTGCTAGCATCCAGCGGCGCCACGAAATCCGCCAGGCAGCGGCTGGGGCGCATGCGGCCGTTGGCGTCGGTTTCCTTGGGCGTCTGCTGGCGCAGGCCGTACCAGGTCAGCACCGGGGTCTGGCGGGACTCGTCGGCCCAGAAGGCGATGTCGTCGTCACCCTCCCGGTTGGCCGGGTACAGGCCGACCACGGCGTTGGCCGTGAGCCAGCGGCCTTCGATGATCTTCTTGAGCATGGCCTGCCCGTCGGCCAGTACCTTGCGCGCCTGGTCGCCCACCAGCGCATCCTGCAGGATGGTGGGGTAGCGTCCGGCCAGGTCCCAGGTCTGGAAGAAGGGGCCCCAGTCGATGTAGCGGGCGATTTCGGCGAGGTCGTAGTTCTTGAGCACGCGACGGCCCAGAAACTTCGGCACGGTGGGCTGGTAGTTGGCCCAGTCCACCAGCGTCTTGTTGGCGCGTACCTGCGCCAACGGCCACAGCACCACCGGTTTCTTGCCCGCGTGCAGCGCGCGCACGCGCTCGTAGTCGGCCTGAACCTCGGTCACATAGGCCTGTGCCCCCTCACCCAACAGGCCCTGGGCCACGGCCACACTGCGCGAGGCGTCGGGCACGTAGACCACCGGGCCTTCGTAGTGCGGGGCGATCTTGACGGCCGTGTGCACCCGGCTGGTGGTGGCACCGCCGATCAGTAGCGGAATCTTCTTGATCCGAAAGAACTCGTCCTTCTGCATTTCGCCAGCGACGACCTGCATCTCTTCGAGGCTAGGGGTGATGAGGCCTGAGAGGCCGATGATGTCGGCGCCCTCGGCCTTGGCGCGCGCCAAAATCTCGTGGCAGGGCACCATCACGCCCATGTTGACCACGTCGAAGTTGTTGCACTGCAAGACCACGGTGACGATGTTCTTGCCGATGTCGTGCACGTCGCCCTTGACGGTGGCAATCACGATCTTGCCCTTGGATTTCACGTCCATCCCGGCGGCTTCCTGCTGGCGCTTTTCTTCCTCAATGTAGGGCACCAGGTGCGCCACGGCGCTCTTCATGACGCGCGCGCTCTTGACCACCTGGGGCAGGAACATCTTGCCCTGGCCAAACAGGTCGCCCACGATGTTCATGCCATCCATGAGCGGGCCTTCGATCACGTGCAGCGGGCGCCCACCCTTGGCCAGGATCTCGCGGTAGGCCTCTTCGGTGTCCTGGGTGATGAAGTCGGTGATGCCATGGACCAGCGCGTGCGAAAGGCGTTCGCCCACGGTCTTTGGGTGCTCGGGCGTGCCGCGCCACTCCAGGCGTCGGCTCTCGTCCTTGGCCGCGCCCTTGGCGTTCTCGGCAATTTCCACCAAGCGTTCGCCCGCGTCGGGGCGGCGGTTCAGCACCACGTCTTCCACTCGCTCGCGCAAGGTGGGCTCCAGGTCGTCGTAGACGCCGACCATGCCCGCATTGACGATACCCATGTCCATCCCGGCTTGGATGGCGTGGTACAGGAACACGGTGTGGATGGCCTCGCGCACCGGGTCGTTGCCCCGGAAGCTGAAGGAAACGTTGGACACGCCACCCGAAACCTTGGCACCGGGCAGGTGCTGCTTGATCCAGCGCGTGGCCTCGATGAAGTCCACCGCGTAGTTGTTGTGTTCCTCGATGCCGGTGGCAATGGCGAAGATGTTGGGGTCGAAGATGATGTCTTCGCGTGGAAAACCGACCTCATCCACCAGCACGCGGTAGGCCCGCTCGCAAATCTCGATCTTGCGCGCATAGGTGTCGGCCTGACCCTGCTCGTCAAAGGCCATGACCACGGCGGCCGCACCGTAGCGACGCAGCAGCTTGGCCTGGCGCTTGAATTCGTCCACGCCTTCTTTCATGCTGATCGAGTTGACAATGGCCTTGCCCTGCACGCAGCGCAGGCCAGCTTCGATGACGCTCCACTTGGAGCTGTCGATCATGATGGGCACGCGGGCAATGTCGGGCTCGGAGGCAATCAGGTTCAGGAAGCGCACCATGGCGGCCTGGCTGTCGAGCATGGCTTCGTCCATGTTGATGTCGATGACCTGGGCGCCATTCTCGACCTGCTGGCGCGCCACCGAAAGCGCGTCTTCATACCGGCCTTCCAGGATCATGCGGGCGAAGGCCTTGGAGCCGGTCACGTTGGTGCGCTCACCCACGTTCACAAACAAGCTGCCGGGCTTGATGACCAACGGCTCCAGACCGGACAAGAGCATGGGAGCTACAGTATTTGTAGCAGATTGTTCAGCATTTACGGGGGCTACTGGCATAAACTCACCTGATTGGTTGCAAAGCAGGCGAGCGTCGTTGCATGTGGGAAGACCCTGCTTCCAAGCCTGACGGGGGCGGCCCCGCTGCAACGCTCCTTGGAAGAACGCCGATTTTACGCCACACCTCTGGAGGCTGCCGGACTTGGACGAAGACGATGCCTCGCCTATGATCAGATGCGTTGGAGACTGCGCCCCACACCATGGACCCCACCGAAACGCCCTCACCCCCCCCTGCCCAAGTCCGCGCCGTGGAGTGCGCCGCCGAATTGCTGGTGGCACCGAACGCGCTGCTGCACCTTTCCATGGACGAGGCCCGGGTGGTGGTGGGGTACATGACCCCGCGCTACATCCCCGCGCAAACCACGTTCATCCGGGAAGGTGATGCGCAGGATGAGGGGTTCATGGCGCTGCTGCTGGAAGGCGAAGTGGTGGTGGAAAGCATCACCGTGAGCCGCACCGAGCCCCTGACCTTAAGTGTGTTGGGCCCCGGCGCGCTGGTGGGCGAGGTGGGCCTGGTCGATAAGGAACCACGCTCGGCATCCTGCACGACTAGCGCCGATTCGCTGTTTGCCATCCTGACTCGCGACGCGTTGCAGCAGTTGATTATGGAACGTCCACCGCTGGGCGCTAAGTTGCTGCTGGCGATCTCGGCGCGCCTGGCCGAGCGGTTGCGCGACAACGCCCGCAAACTGCGCCTGTACGCCAAGCTGGCCAAGGCCATGCAGCTGGAAATCGAGAACTTCGTGCGGCAACAGGCGCTAACCAAGCCCCGCTAAACGGGGTTTTCAGGCTGCGGCTGCGTAAAAGAATCCGCGCTGCACGCTGCGTGTGTGCAGTGGCTGCACGGCTTGGCTGATGGCTTGGATATGGTCTGGCGTCGTGCCGCAGCAACCACCCACGATGTTGACCAACCCTTCAGCGGCAAATTCCCGAATCAGGCGGGCGGTCACCTCGGGGGTTTCATCAAAACCGGTGTCGGACATCGGGTTGGGCAAACCGGCGTTGGGGTAGCAACTGATGAAGGTGTCCGGCGCCACGCGGTTGAGCTCCTGGATGTAGGGGCGCATCAGCGTAGCGCCCAGGGCGCAGTTCAATCCGATGGCCAGGGGGCGGGCGTGGCGCACGCTGGCCCAGAAGGCGGCGACCGTCTGCCCTGAAAGGATGCGCCCGGAGGCGTCGGTTACCGTTCCGCTGATCAGGATGGGCAGACGCTCGCCGCTGGCCTCGAAAAACTCGTCGATGGCAAACAGCGCGGCCTTGGCGTTCAGCGTGTCGAAGATGGTTTCCACCAGCAAGACGTCGGCACCGCCTTCCACCAGCGCCTGCGTTTGCTCGTAATAGGCGCGGCGCAGGGTTTCAAAGTCAATGTTGCGGGCACCGGGGTCGTTGACGTCGGGGCTGATGCTGGCCGTCTTGGGCGTGGGGCCCAGAGCACCGGCCACGAAGCGTGGCTTGTCAGGGGTGGAATACTGGTCGCATGCGGCGCGCGCGAGCTGGGCCGAGGCGCGGTTCATCTCAAACGCCAGGTCGGCCATGCCGTAGTCTTCTTGCGCGACCGTGGTGGCGCCAAAGGTGTTGGTCTCGATCAGGTCGGCGCCTGCTGCCAGGTAGCGCGCGTGGATGTCGGCGATGACATCGGGGCGGGTCAGGCTGAGCAACTCGTTGTTGCCCTTGACGTCGCGCGGGAAGTCCTTGAAGCGCGCATATTGGGAAGGGAACGGCGCGCGCACGCCGTCACCCCGGTACTGGGCTTCGTTGAGATGGAAGCGCTGGATCATGGTGCCCATGGCGCCATCCAGAATGGCGATGCGCTGCGACAAAATGGCCGGGAGAGCTTGGGCGCGGGTGTAGACGAGAGGTTGCATGGCGGGCTCACTTCCTTTCAGGGAAACAGTGAGCGCCGTTGAGAGTCCCAAGCCTGACAAGAAAATCCAGCGCCACTGATTCGACGCGGCTGCCCTTGCTGCAACGCTCCTTGGGAGGCTACGATTTTACATCCCGGCGTCGGGATGGCGCGGCAGGGTCATGGTAAAGCAAGCGCCCTGGCCTACGGTGCTTTCAACCCGGATGCGCCCTGCCAGGGTGGTGGTGACCAGGTTGTAGACGATGTGCAGACCCAGGCCGCTGCCCCCGCGGCCGAACTTGGTAGTGAAGAAGGGGTCGAAAACCTTGGTCAGATGGTCCTGTGCAATACCCACACCATCATCGGCAATGGCGATTTCCACCCAGTTATCGGGTAGCGCACGCGCACGAATGCTGATGTGGCCGCGCTCACGCGATTCAAATCCATGCAGGATGGAGTTGTTGATGAGATTGGTCACCACCTGGCCCAGCGGGCCGGGGTAGCTATCCATGAGGATTCCGCTAGGGATGTCGCATTCCACGGTGTAGGGTGTCTTGCGCATGGATGGCCCGAGCGTCGTGAGCACTTCATTCATCGTGGCGGCCAGGTCGAACTCACGCCGATTCAGGCTGGTTTGGTCGACCGCCACCTGCTTGAAGCTGGACACCAGTTCGGCGGCATGGTGCAAGCCGCGCACCAGGATTTCCGCGCCCATGCGCGTGTTTTCGACGTACTCCTCCAGTCGGCTGCGCGTCAGACCCTTGGCCATGTCGCGGGAGAAGGCGGCGCAATGGTCCTGGATCGTGCTGGCCACGGTCAGACTGTTGCCCAGGGGCGTATTGAGTTCGTGGGCAATACCAGCCACCAGCGCACCCAACGCCGACATCTTTTCAGCGCGCACCAGCTCATCCTGCGCGGCGGTGAGTTGCTCTAAGGCATGGGTTAGCTCGCTGGTGCGCTCCTGGACACGCTGCTCCAGATGGGCGCGGCTTTGGCTCAGGGCTTCTTCGACCGCCTTGCGTTCTTGCAGTTCGCGCTGCAAGGCTGCATTCTGACGGTCGCGCTCGGCAATCAGGCGCGCCAGGTTGCCGCGCATGGATTCCAGCCCCTGCGCCAGACTGCCCATTTCATCCTGGCGCTGCCATCGAATCGGTTGCTCCAAGGCTCCGTCGGCGAGCCGCTGGGCACCGACAAGCAGTTCCTTGAGCGGACGCATCATGCGCTGCTCAAACAACCACCAGATGCATGCGAACGATATGCCAACTTGGGCCAGTAGCGCCAGCGCCAGCTTGATGAGATCGGCCGTCAGCTCCTGTTCGACGCGTGCAGTGGTCAATGCCACGGTCAGACTGCCTACCCGATTCCCATTGTGGACGATGTCGCGCTGCTCTCGCAGCAGACGACCGCTGGCTGCCACGGGTTTCTCCTGCTGGACAAAGGCCGTGCCGTACTCGTCGACGACTGTGACACTGACAAGATCCGGATTGCGCATGACGGCACGGGTCAGCTCGGCGGCATACGCCTTGTCGACATTCCAGATAGCCGCAGCCAGTCCGTGGGCGAGGACTTCGGTGTACTGTTGCATGGGTGCCTGCACCCGAACCT
Source organism: Rhodoferax sp. (assembly GCA_046348185.1). Taxonomy (GTDB): domain Bacteria; phylum Pseudomonadota; class Gammaproteobacteria; order Burkholderiales; family Burkholderiaceae_C; genus Allorhodoferax. The sequence goes on from JAXMER010000016.1 coordinate 158,919, forward strand.
CGATCTCGCTGTCCCACTTGCTCACAACGTGGTAATACGACAGGACCAACGCAGGCAACAGCATGCCCAGCCCTGCCCCAACAAACAGGATTTGGCGCAACGACAACGGTCGGCGACTGTTCATAAGGGCAGTGTACCTGCAGCGACAATGGTGGTCTGTATGACTCCCGCTTCGCCATCCACGTCCCCGGACCCCACCTGCATTTTGCGGGAGGTGTTTGGCTACGACCAGTTCCGCAACGACCAGTCAGCCGTGGTGGACTGGGTCACGCAGGGCGGTGACGCCCTGGTGTTGATGCCCACGGGGGGCGGCAAATCTCTGTGCTACCAAATCCCGGCCATTGCACGCCAGCGCCTGGGATTGGGCACGACGGTCGTGGTGTCCCCCCTGATTGCACTGATGCACGACCAGGTCGGCGCCTTGCATGAGCTTGGCGTTGCCGCTGCGCATCTCAATTCGTCGCTGAGCCTGGAGGCCGCCCAGGCGACCGAACAGGCCTTGCTGCGCGGAGAGATCACCCTGCTGTACGCCGCACCGGAACGCGTGACGCATCCGCGCTTTCTGGCGCTGATGGATACCTTGCATGCGCAGGATCGGTTGAGTCTGTTTGCCATCGATGAAGCCCATTGCGTCAGCCAGTGGGGCCACGACTTTCGACCGGAATACCGTGCGCTGAGCATCCTGCACGAGCGTTACAGCCGTGTGCCGCGCATCGCGTTGACTGCCACCGCCGATGCGCTCACCCGCGCCGATATCCTGGAGCGGCTGGAGCTGGGTTCCGCCCGCTGCTTCGTCAGCAGCTTTGATCGACCCAATATCCGCTACACCATCATTGAAAAGCGCAGCCCGATGGAGCAGTTGCTGCGCTTCATTCGAACGCAGCACGAAGGTGATTGCGGCATTGTGTATTGCCAGTCCCGGCGCAAGGTGGATGAGGTGGCGCAAGCGCTACGGGATGCGGGCATCCCGGCACTGGCCTACCACGCGGGCCTGGACGCCAGCACCCGCCAGCGGCACCAAGACCACTTCCTGCGGGCCGAGGGCCAGGTGATGGTGGCGACCATTGCTTTTGGGATGGGCATTGACAAGCCCGATGTGCGGTTTGTGGCCCACCTGGACATGCCCAAGAACATCGAAGGCTACTACCAGGAGACCGGGCGTGCGGGACGGGATGGGTTAGCGGCTGATGCGTGGATGGCCTATGGCATGCAAGACGTCGTAAACCAGCGCCGCATGATTGATGAAAGTCCGGCACCCGATGCGTTCAAGGCCATTTTGCGCGGGAAGCTCGAAGCCTTGCTGGCCATGGCCGAAGACACGCAATGCCGCCGGGTTCGCTTGCTGGGTTATTTCGGTGAAGCCAGTACCGATTGCGGCAACTGTGACAACTGCCTCACCCAACCTGCGGTGTGGGATGGAACCGAGGCTGCCCGCATGTTGTTGAGCACCATCTATCGCATCCAGCAGCACAGCGCGATGGCCTTTGGCGCCGGTCATATCATGGACGTCCTGCGCGGCAAAGCGACCGACAAGGTCCACCAATATGGCCACGCTACGCTTAGTACTTTTGGAGTGGGTGCTAACTTTAGTGAAAATCAGCTGCGCGGCGTGCTTCGGCAACTACTGGCACGCGGTGTCGTGTCCGTGGACATAGACGGCTACAACACCTTGCATCTGACCGCCGAATCGCGTCAGGTCTTGCGTGGGGAAGTGCAGATCTTGTTGCGTGATAGCTCCGCCGTCTCTGCAACACGACGCAAGACCCGGGGTGCTTCGGCCACCGTGAAGGCGCCATTGGCGCTAGATGCGGATGCGCTCGTTCGTTATGCGGCACTGAAGGCCTGGCGCTCGGAAGTGGCCAAGGCTCACAACCTACCCGCCTACGTGATCTTTCACGATTCGACGTTGGCAACCATTGCCAAACGCAACCCTCAGGACCTAGAAGACTTGCGCGATGTCAGCGGCCTGGGGAGCAAGAAATTCGAAGCCTATGCGGCGGAGGTGCTGGACGTGCTGGCCCGCCAGTAGTGCGAGGCCAGCGTTTTTCGAGGTATCTCAGGCCTGTGCGCGCCGACGAAAGCAGTCTTCGTACGACATGGCGGCGCCTGACATGGTGTTTTGCAGTCGCTGAATAGCACGGCTATGGCACTTGCCACCCTTGGCATCTGCCAAATGCTGGCGGTGGTGCTGAATCAGGGTGTGCAACTTGCTGCGGCATACGTCCAGAACCCCGGCAAAATTCAAGGCAATGTAAGCGGAATGCTCGGCATTCGTATGGCGAAAATCATCCGACCAGTAGTCGAAAAGTTGCCACTGATAGGTTCCTTTTTCCGGTACTTTGATGGTTTCTTTTTGCATGGCAAGCGCAGGTTAAGTTGACCGAGGAGCCCTGTTGCCCGGTAGTTACCGGCATAACAGCAGCGTCCGCTTGCTGCTATGACGCTTGACCACGTCAATCGGTTGACACGTTATTTACAAAAAAAGCGGGGAAACCCTGGTTCAGGACAGAAATCCGACGGAACGCGCCTCCCGAACCTCGGGTTTAAGCCGGTGTTCAGTCTCTAGCTGCTCCAGAAACTCAGCGGGATCCAGGGCTGCACGCAACAGCTCCACCTGCTGCTGCACCGCAGCAAAATCACCCAGGCACAGGTGATCGAGTGCTTGCAAGCGATTTTGCAGGGCCGGTATGAGCAAGTTGGCGTTGCCCTTGCACGCCTGTTCCACAAACAAGGACTCTCGCTGCGCCGACGTCAGGGGGCGGAACTCCAGCTTGAAGGCAAAACGCCGTAATGACGCCTGATCCAGTCGCTCGATCAGGTTGGTGGTGCAAATGAATACGCCGCGGAAATGCTCCATGCCCTGCAGCAGCTCGTTGACTTCACTGACTTCGTGGTTGCGCAACGCGCCGCGCCGATCCTGCAGAAAGCTATCGGCCTCGTCAAGCAGCAGCACCGCACCATCCGATTCCGCATCATGAAACATTGCGGCCAGGCGTTGCTCGGTTTCTCCCACATAGGGTCCCAGCAGGTCGCTGGCCTTGCGCATCTGCAGGGGTTGGCCCAATGCGCGGGCGATGTGGTGCGCCAGCGCTGTCTTACCGGTCCCGGGCGGTCCATAAAAGCACAGGCTACCGTGGCGCCGGAGCTGCAGGGCCTGGACCACGCGGGAGATCTCGAACTGGCAGCGAATGTGGAGCAGGGAGAGATCGTAGTTCGCGCTGGCAGCGTGGTGGCTCGTCAGTGTTTGGGAACGATTGCCCAGGGCGTGGTCGGCATGGCGGATCTGGCGCTCCATCAACGATTCCAGTGCATCGGAACCGTCCTCGTCGGTGCGAGCCGCACCGGCAATCTCCGCAAAGCGTGCTGCCGTACGAATCTGCGCAGGAGTGAGTCCCTGGCGTTGGGCCAGCCGCTCCAGAAACACGTCCGACACGGGAAGCGCGCCCATGGTCTTGCGCACCAATTCGGCCCGAGCGCCTGGCGGCGGCGATTTCAGTTCCAGATGGTAGACAAACCGGCGCCTAAAGGCCGGGTCAATCTGCTCGATGCGGTTGGTAATCCAGATGGTCGGTACGGCATTGGCTTCCAGCACCTGGTTGACCCAGGCCTTTCCATTGATGCTGGAACCCAGATCGGCATCAGTGTCTGAACGCGACATCCAGCGCGCTGCCTCTCGCGAGAGCGGCGGAAAGACATCTTCCACTTCGTCAAACAATAGTACGGATCGGGCAGCGCCCTTGAGGAATACCTGGGCGATCTGCAATGAACGGTACCGATCACGGCCATTGAGCGAGTTGCCGTCACGGTCGGCATATTCCACTTCAAACAGCACCAGATCGCTGGCTTGTGCAACCACCTTGGCCAGTTCGGTCTTGCCCGTTCCTGGTGGGCCATAGAGCAGGATATTGACGCCCGCTTCCTGGCGTGCCACCGCATGGGTGAGCAAGTTGCAAAGAATGTCAACATCGGCTTGCACAAAGCCAAAGTCTTCCACGCTGAGCGCCGTGGCCGTGCACGGGCGTGTGAAGACCGCCATCAGCTCCGCTTGGTTGCGGTAGGCACGCATCAATACCGGTGGCAGCTTCTCGCTGACCTTCATCAGGTCGGCCAGATCAGTGATGTTGTGCTCCGAGATCAGGTTTTCAACCAGGCCGATGCGCTCCAGCCGGGACCCGGTGCGCAAGGCTTCGGCCACCTGCGCCGCGCTGACGCCAGCCACTTCGGCAATGGTGGCGAAGGCTTCGGGCGCGTTGTTCACCTTGAACTCAACCAGCAGGCTGCGCATGTCGCGCTGGTAGCGAGCAAGGGTGCCGTACAGCAGGATGGCGCGCTCGGCCTTGTTCAACTGCAGCAAACTGGACAAGGCGTTGATGTTGCGCTCCACCAGGGTGCTGTGGCGCTTGACGGCGCGACGCAGCCACTCCTGCGTGGCCGAAAGCATGGCCATGATGTCCTTGTGCTGCTCCTTGGCATATTCGTCGAGGAAAAAGTACATGGTGGCTTCGTCAAAGGGACCGCGCCACAAACCGAATCGTTCGAGGAAGTCGGTCGACGCCAACGACTCGTGTCCGCGCCACAGTTCGTTACCCTGACAGCGTTGCGCCAGAAACTCCCGCAGGCGCATCAACACCGACTGCGGCCACACCAGATGCCGCCCAACCAGCGGTAGCAGACTGGCAAAGTCGCGCCGGACATTGAAACCCGCGCCCTGGCGCACCACCAGTGCCAAAACAAAGTGCGAGCACATCAGGTCAAGCATGGGCGCATCACGCAGGCTGGGCGAAACCAGCCAATGGCCCTCCTCTTGCGTCCACAGCGAACGTCTGCCCATGCGCGCCTCCGGTACAGTGCGGTACGGGGGCACCATACCGCAGTCCGGCGCATGATGGAAGACCCCACCCCAAAAGATCCTCTACAACCATGATCCACTACACCGATATCCTGGCCGCCGCACAACGGTTGAAAGGCCACGTTCTGCGCACACCCTGCGTGGAGTCAAGGACTCTGTCCGACATCACGGGCGCGCAGGTATTCCTGAAATTCGAGAACTTGCAGTTCACTGCGTCCTTCAAGGAGCGTGGGGCGTGCAACAAACTCTCGCAACTCACGCCCGAGCAATCAGCGCGGGGCGTCATTGCCATGAGCGCAGGCAACCATGCCCAAGGTGTGGCCTACCATGCCCAACGCCTAGGCTTGCATGCCGTCATCGTCATGCCGCGCTTCACGCCCGGAGTCAAGGTGGAGCGCACGCGCGGCTTTGGTGCTGAGGTGATCCTGCATGGTGACACGTTGGAAGAGGCCCGCGCGCACGCTTTTGCGTTGGCCGAGCAACGCCAGCTGACCTTTGTTCACCCCTATGACGATGACGCAGTTGCCGCAGGGCAAGGGACCATCGCGCTGGAAATGCTGGAGGATGTGGCGGGGCTGGAATGCCTGGTGATCGCCGTAGGCGGCGGCGGCCTGGTTTCGGGCATGGTGACAGCGGCCAAGGCACTGCGGCCCGACATGGAAGTGATCGGCGTGCAGACCGAACGGTTTCCGGCGATGTACGACGCCATCAAGGGCTCGCATCATGTGCAAGGCAGCAGCACCATTGCCGAGGGCATTGCCGTGGCCACGCCCGGCGCCATGCCCCTGGAAGTGATTCGGGCGAAGGTCGACGACATGCTGCTGGTAACCGAGGGCGACATCGAACAGGCCTTGGTGATGCTGTTGGAAGTTGAGAAAACCTTGGTCGAAGGTGCTGGCGCCGTGGGTCTGGCGGCGCTATTGAAGTATCCCGAGCGGTTCCGTGGCAAGCGCGTAGGGCTGGTGCTGTGCGGGGGCAATATCGATCCGCTACTGCTGGCATCCATCATCGAACGCGGCATGGTCCGTGCGGGACGGCTGGCGCGCATTCGTGTTGGTGTCCGCGACGTGCCCGGTTCACTGGCTCGCATCACGGCCATGGTGGCCGAAGCCGGTGCCAATATTGAGGAAGTGCGGCATCAGCGCGCATTTACCACGCTGTCGGCGCAGAACGCGGAAATTGAACTGGTGATGCAAACCCGCAGTCATGCGCATGTCAGCGAAGTGCTTGCGGTTCTTCGCAGCGCGGGCTTTGATGCCAACGCCGGATAAGGCCGAAACAATGGCCCTGCTCTGTGGGCTCAAGAGGCCGACACAATTCCATGCATAACATCATGCGTGGTTTGCATAACGTTTCCACGTAACGGAACTGTAACCACGGTACCCGTTCTTAAAATCCGCAGTTCCCCACGCGGGTTGGGGACGGGGCTGGCGGTACGTCCGCATGCGCTCGGTGCTGAAAACCGTTTTCTCAAAGTCCGAGCGCTGCTTCTATTTTGAAAAGACGATTTTCAAACTAGGAGCTTACTTATGAATGCACCCGTCATGCAGGGCTTGACCATCAATGCCCCCAGCTATGTAAAAAATCCCAAGGTTCTGGCCTGGGTTTCCGAAATGGTTGCCCTGTGCAAGCCTGCCGCCGTGCACTGGTGCGACGGTTCCCAGGAAGAATACGACCGCCTGTGCCAGCAACTGGTGAACGCCGGTACCTTCAAAAAACTCAACCCCGCCAAGCGCCCCAACAGCTTCCTGGCCTGCTCCGATCCCTCCGACGTGGCCCGTGTGGAAGACCGCACCTACATCTGTTCCGAAAAGAAGGAAGATGCTGGCCCCACCAACAACTGGATGGCCCCATCAGAGATGCGCGCCACGCTGCAGCCGCTGTTCGACGGCTGTATGAAGGGCCGCACCATGTACGTGGTGCCATTCAGCATGGGCCCGCTGGGCAGCCACATTGCGCACATCGGCATCGAGCTGACCGACAGCGCCTACGTGGCCGTGAACCAGAGGCTGATGACCCGCATGGGCAAGGCCGTGTACGACGTGCTGGGTGTTGCCGGTGAATTCGTGCCCTGCATGCACACCGTGGGCGCTCCGCTGGGCGCCGGTGAAAAAGACAGCACCAGCTGGCCCTGCAACCCCAAGGTCAAGTACATCGTCCATTACCCCGAGACCCGCGAAATCTGGTCTTACGGTTCAGGCTATGGCGGCAACGCCTTGCTGGGCAAAAAGTGCCTGGCGTTGCGCATCGCCTCCACCATGGGCCGCGACCAGGGCTGGCTGGCCGAGCACATGCTGATCCTGGGCGTGACCAACCCCCAGGGCAAGAAGTACCACGTGGCCGCTGCTTTCCCCAGTGCCTGCGGCAAGACCAACTTCTCCATGTTGGTGCCACCGGAAGCCGCCTTCAAGGGCTGGAAGGTCACCACCATCGGTGACGACATCGCCTGGATCAAGCCCCATGCCGACGGCAAGATGTACGCAATCAACCCCGAAGCCGGTTACTTCGGCGTGGCTCCCGGCACCAACATGCACACCAACCCCAACTGCATGCTGTCGTTGAACAAAGACGTGATCTTCACCAACGTGGCCCTGACCGACGACGGCGACGTGTGGTGGGAAGGCATGGAGAAGGACACCGGCGTGGTACCCGACCACCTGATCGACTGGCAGGGCAAGGACTGGACGCCAGCCATCGCCAAAGAGACTGGCGCCAAGGCCGCTCACCCGAATTCCCGCTTCACCGTCGCTGCCACGAACAACCCCGCGCTGGACGCCCAATGGGACGACGCCAACGGCGTGGCCATTGACGCCTTCATCTTCGGTGGCCGCCGCTCCACCACCGTGCCGCTGGTGACCGAGGCCCGCACCTGGATGGAAGGCGTGTACATGGCCGCCACCATGGGCTCTGAAACCACCGCAGCCGCCTTTGGCGCGCAAGGCGTGGTGCGCCGCGACCCGTTCGCCATGCTGCCCTTCTGCGGCTACAACATGAGCGACTACTTCCAGCACTGGCTGGACATGGAACACAAGCTGGAGGAATCCGGCCACACCCTGCCCAAGATCTTCTGCGTCAACTGGTTCCGCAAGGGTGCCGATGGCAAGTTCGTCTGGCCCGGCTACGGTGACAACATGCGCGTGCTGAAGTGGATGATCGACCGCATCGAAGGCACGGCCCAGGGTGTTGAGACCGGCTTTGGCATCGCCCCGGCCTACGCCGAGATCAACTGGACCGGCCTGGACTTCAGCGAAACCCAGTTCAATTCGGTCACCAGTCTGGACAAGGCCGCCTGGGCTGAAGAACTGGCACTGCACACCGAGCACTTTGCCAAGCTGGCGTACCACCTGCCGAAAGAGCTGGTGGCCACCAAAGCCAAGCTGGAACAACACCTGACCGCCTAAGCGCAATCGCTCCAAAACAAAAGGCCACCCGAGGGTGGCCTTTTTTGGGCGGGTGACGCAATCAGGATTCAGCGTGCCAGCGCGCCATGCGCAACTCACGCAATACACGTGGATCTTGCTCGGCCACGGCCCAAAACGCAGCTTCTTCACGTTGCTGGGCCTGAAAACGAGACCACCGGGCCAGCCCCTGTGCAATGGCGCCGGTCAGCCTGCGCAACGGTGTTGCCATAAAGGCCAACATCGTGAAGGTTACCGTCCAGAGCGCAACCCACATCAGCAACAGGTGCCCATCGACCCAGGTTTCGATCAGTTGATCGGCGACAACCAGCAACGCGGCCAGCACGGCGGCCAGCAGCATCCCCGCCAGCGTGCGCGATCCAGCAGTTGGCACCCGATGGGCGGATGCCATGGGTGAGGGAGTGAGCAAAGTCGATTCAAAGGATAGTGTGCGGGCCATGGGATTCTCCAAAGCAGTGATCAGGTTTACTTAATAAAGCTGAATATTAGGGTAATCACTAATACGAGTCCACTTTTTAGTGGTGATGACATTCATTCACATCGTGAATAATTGATTCATGCCCCAAACTCGCCTGCGCACGCTGGACCTCAACCTTTTGAAGGTGTTTGACGCGATCATGACCGAGCGCAGTCTGACGCGCGCCAGTGCGCAGCTCTCGCTTACGCAGCCGGCGGTCAGCAATGCCCTGCGGCGCATGCGCGATGCGCTGGACGACGATCTGCTGGTACGCAATGGGCGCAGTCTCGACCCCACGCCACGGGCACTGGAACTGTGGCCGGTGGTGCGCGATGCCCTGCAGCGTTTGCAGGATGCCCTGCAACCCACGGTATTTGTCCCGGCACAGGCCGAGACAACTTTTGTGTTGACCATGGCCGACGCAACCGCCGCAGAACTGATGCCCGCCTTGGTTGCAGCCATCACCCCCGTTGCGCCCAACGTGTCCTTGCGGGTGGTACCGCTGACCACGCGCGACCCGCGGCGCATGCTCGACGAAGGGCATGCCGATCTGGCCATCGGTCATTTCCCCGCCGTCATCACCGATATCACGGCCCGCGCCCAGGCCGGTGCCAGCAACCCCTTTGCCTGCCATCGGCTGTTCCAGGGCGACTATGTGTGCGTGATGCGCGCCGGTCATCCCTTGGCATCGGAACCCCTCACGCTGGACCACTTCTGCCGGGCGCGCCACATGCTGGTCAGCTTCTCGGGTCGTGCGTATGGCTTTGTGGACCAGGCGCTAGAAGCACTGGGCCGCCAGCGCCATGTGGTGTTGACGGTGAACCAGTTCTTCACCGCCGGCAAAATTGTGGCCCAGTCCGACCTGCTCACCGTGCTGCCCCGCCACTTTGTCAACGTCACAGGCTATGCCGACCAGGTAGTGCTGCGCGAACTGCCGTTTGCCGTTCCGCCCATCCAGGTGGACGCTCTCTGGCATCAACGGCTACAGACGGTACGCCCCCACGCCTGGTTGCGCGAGCAAGTGGCTGCATTGGCCGAGAAGGCATTTGGCGGATGAAGATTCAACTGATCTCGGACGTCCACCTGGAGGCCCATCCCGACTGGCACGCCAGCCCGCTGGCAGACGCCGACGTTCTGGTCTTGGCTGGCGACATCGGCTCCTACCAAGCCCAGTCGCAGCTGACCGACTCCGATTTCGGCCTGGCACGCTTTTCACCGCTGCGGGGTTGGCCAACGCCCGTGATCTTTGTGCCGGGCAACCACGAATACGACAACATGGATTTCGATGCAGCGCATGCCCGCCTGCAAGATACCTGCGCGCGGCTCGGCCTGACCTGGCTGGAACGCAGCGAGACCATCATTCAGGGCGTCCGTTTCGTGGGCACCACGTTATGGAGCGATTTCGACGCGCTGGCGCCCAGCGTAGGCGCAGACCCCAGCGGCGCGCGGACCCTGAAGGCGCGCGAGACAGCCTTTCGCGCTGCCAACTTCTACCTGCGCAAGGCTGCAATCACCCGCCATGGCGAACCCTGGCTGGCCGCACAGATGCGCGAACAAGCCCTGGCGTGCCAGGCCTGGCTGCGCGATGCGTTTGCCCGGCCTCACGACGGACCCACCGTCGTGGTGAGCCACTTTGCACCGAGCCTGCGTAGCGCCGACCCCCGCTATGGGCTAACGCCCGGGACGGCGGGTTTTTGCAATGCACTCGACGCGCTGTTTCCGGCAACCGACGCCTGGCTGCATGGCCACCTGCACGCGCCTTGCGACTACACCGTATCGGGCTGCCAGGTGGTGGCCAACCCCCTGGGCTACGCGCGCAAAGGCGAGCAAGCCGGTTTCCGACCCGATGCATGCGTGGTGATCGACCCTAGCGCAAGAAGGCGTCGTAGCCCGTCTTCAGAATCAGCGCCGTGACCACCCCAATGAACACGCCTCGGACAAAACCGGTGCCGTGCTTGAGCGCCAGGTGCGTACCGGCCAGGCTGCCCAGGATATTGGCCACCGCCATCGCCACCACGTAGTGCCACCAGACGTGGCCCTTCCATGCGAACAGGGCGATGGCAGCGAGGTTGGATGCGGTATTGAGCAGCTTGGCCCCGGCCGAGGCGCTGAGGAAGTCGTAACCCAGCACACGCACCAGCAGAAAGACGAAAAAGCTGCCGGTACCCGGCCCGAAGAAGCCATCGTAAAAGCCGATGGCTGCCGCAATGGCTATGGTCACCAGAACCTCGCGCGTACCGTGGAAGCGGGGCGCATGGTGGCGGCCCAGATCCTTCTTGGCCAGCGTGTAACCCAGCACCAGCAGCAACACCCCTGGCAGGGCTTTGCGCAACAGGTCGGGGGCAACGACCGTGACCAGCCACGCCCCCCCCAGGCTGGCGGCAAAGCAAACCGCCGCCGCCGGGGCCAAGGCCGCCCAACGCATCTGCACGCGGCGGCTGTATTGCACGGTCGCGATGCTGGTGCCCCAGACCGATGCTCCCTTGTTGGTGCCAAACAGGGTGGCCGGATGCGCTGCGGGAAAGGTGGCAAACAGCGCGGGTACCAGAATCAGGCCCCCGCCCCCGACAATCGAATCTACAAAACCAGCCAGTAACGAGGCCAGCGACACCACAAGCATTTCCATGGGGACATTCTCGCACCCGACTCGCAAGTGAAATTGCTACCATTTATATAGCAATATCATCAACATTTACGGGGGCCACGGGGAGAATTTTCTAACGTGCGACGGCTTTGCGCATGGAGCGAGCCACAAACAGCAGGCACACCGCAGCCAACGCCAGACCCACCGCGATGCTGGGAGCCACCTTGGCCAGCGTCAGGGTTTCACCCTTGAGCACCAGCATCATCAGCGTGTTCTGCGCCAGTCCAGGCACCCACAGGTACCATGCCGCCTCACCGCCGGGATTGAGCATGCTGACCATGGGCGCCAGACCAACTGCGGTGATCACCAGGCCGCTACCCGCCTGCGCCTCCTTGAAGGTCTTGGAGCGGATCGCCAAGGCCATCAGGACCGCCCCCAGCCCCACGGCCAGGGGTAGCTGCAGGGCCAGGAAGGCCAGCACCTCGTACCAGCCAAATTGGAACATGGCCTGCAAGGTGTCGTTGCGAATGAGCCACTGCGCCGGAATGAAACTCAGGCACGAAATCAAGGCCACGCCCATGCCCAGCAGCGCCACGGCGCACCACTTGCCAACCACCAGCGCCAAATGCGACACCGGGTTCATCAACAACGGTTCGAGCGAGCCGCGCTCGCGCTCGCCCGCAGTGCTATCCAGCGCGGCGGTGAGGGCGCCGTACAGGACGGCCATGATGATGAACATCGGGATGATGGCCGTCATGCGGGTTGCACGAGCCTGGATGCTGGCCAGGTCGCGCTCCTGCACGGCCACTGGTTGCAGCAGGTCCTGCGAGACACCGCGCAAGGCCAGCGCCAGGCTGCCGCGCTCCTGGTTGAAACCTTGCAGCAAGCGCTGCAAGGTCGGCACGGTGGCACTGGCACGCTGGTTGGCGGAATCGCTGACGATTTCCACCACCGGGCGTTCCCCGGCCAGCAAGGCAGGCTCAAAGTCTGGCCGCACGACCAGCACCGGTTCCAGCAAGGTGGTTGCACGCAAGCGGGCCTCGTAGTCGTCTGGGGCTGGCTTGATGGTGTAGGTCTGGCGTTCCAGGTAGTTGCGCAGGGTGGGCGCATGCTCCATCCCCACCGCCAGCACGGTGCGCTGCTCGGCACGTTCCTGCAAGGACGCAATCAAGCCCGATACCGCCAGCAGCAGCACCGGCCCCATCAACACGGCAGGAACCATCAGGCGCAGCAGCGTGCGCCGATCCCGCAAGGCGTCCACCACTTCCTTGCCCACCACGACCAGCAGGGTGCGCCAGAAATCGCGATTCATTGGGAGGCTCCTTGCGTGTTGTCCGTGCCAAAGGCAAGCTGCACGAAGCAGTCTTCAAACTGGGTGTGTCCGGTCTGCGCCATGAGTGCATCCACAGTGCCCTGGGCCACACTCCTGCCACGCGCCATGACGACCACGTGGTCGCACAGTTGCTGCACCTCGGGCATGATGTGGGTGGAAAAGACAATGCACTTGCTCCCCCCAGCGGGCGAGCTCAGATGGCGCAACGTTTCGCGCAGCGCCCGGGTGGCCAGAACATCCAGCCCGTTGGTGGGTTCGTCGAGCACGATGTTGGCCGGGTCGTGGACCAGTGCGCGGGCCAGGGCGGTCTTCATGCGTTCGCCCTGGCTGAATCCTTCTGTTCGGCGATCCAGGAAAGCGCCCATATCGAGCAGACGCGCCAGTTCTTCGGCGCGGGCGTGTGCGGCGTGGGTATCCATGCCTTGCAGGCGTCCGAAATAGACGATGTTCTCACGCGCGCTCAAGCGCGGGTACAAGCCGTGCGCATCACCCAGGATGCCCATGCGTGCCAGGGCTTGGCGGGGTTGCGCGGTGGCGTCGATACCGTCCACGTGCAAGCTACCGGAATCGGGCGGGAACAGTCCTCCCAACATGCGCAGCGTGGTGGTCTTGCCTGCGCCATTGGGGCCCAGCAGGCCGGTGATGCGGCCATTGGGCGCGTGCAGGTCAACGCCTTGCACCGCTTGCACAAGCTTGGGCGGCTGGCGCCGAAATGGCGCCGTGGGAGTGGCCACCCGGAACTCCTTGCGAATACCCTGGATGTCGATCATGGGGCGTCCCCCTTGGCAGTGTGGGGCTGGACGGGAATGAACGGCAGGGGCCGGGGCACACCGGTGGCGCACTGCGCATCCTGCGGCAGCGCTTGGGCATCGGTCGCAGCGGTGATGAAACGGGCCACTACCTCGCGCATGCAGCCTAATTGCATGACGCCGTGACCGGCCTGGGGCACCACTACATGCTGGGCCTTGGCGCCCAGGGCCTTGGCCACCCGCTCGCCATGGCGTGGCGGCGTGGCCGGGTCGGCACCGCCGCTCAGCAGTAGCACAGGCGATACAGAGGGGCCCATCTGGTAGAAGGCCGGGTCCACGGCGGCACGGGGCCAGAAGCTGCAGATGGTGCGGTACCAGCGGGCATCGCTATCGCCAAAGTCGGTGCCGACGGCATCGGTGGCGGCGGTGGCATCCAGGCGCGCCATGTCTTCTGCACACACAACCGAGAAGTGCATACCCGCAGCCAGGCGCATCGCTTTGCTGGTGCCCAGTGCGCTGCTCAGGCCCGCCAAGGCGGTGAAGCGGCCCTGTGCGGCTTCATGGATGGCGTGGGGCAAGGCAGCGGCCAGAGCCGGGCTGTACAGCGGCGTGCGCACGCTGCGCAGGACGGCATCGCGGTCCAGTGTGACCGTCTCCTGTGCGCCGGTTAAGGGATGCGCAATCTGCACCGTGCGTGGCAGGCTGGCCAACAGGGTCTGCCAGTCCTGCCGCAGTTGCGGGAATTGCTGCGCACTGGCCTTGATCAATGCGTCCAGCGCAGCTTGGCCATCCTGCGAAAAGCTGGTAGGCAAGACCATATCGGGTGGCGCCACGCCATCCAGTACGGTGCGCCGCACATGGGTCGGAAACTGGCGCAGGTAGTCCAGCGCAGCGCGGGTGCCATAGGATGCGCCGACCAGGTTCCACTGCGTGTAGCCCAGGTGGGCGCGCACAGCTTCGATGTCTTGCATAGCGATCACGGTGGTGTACTGGCGTAGGTCACCATGCGGCAGCTTCTGCAAGGCTGTCATGCACGTGCGCAGGCGCTCGGCCTGGCGTTGGCTGTCCAGGACGTCTTTCAGTGGCAGGTTCTTGTCGTCGGGGCATTGCAAGGGAGCCGACTTGCCAGTGCCGCGTTGGTCGATGAACACCAGGTCGCGTTGGTTGTTGAGCCGGGCCAAGCCGGGCAGCACGGCGGGTGCGAGGCTGATGGCGCTTTGACCAGGGCCACCGGCCAGCAGCAAGACGGCGTCGGGGCGCTTGTTGCGCGCCATGGCGGGCACGACCAGGTAATGGATATCGATCTGCGGGCCGTCAACACGTGCCGGGTCCAAAGGGCGGCGAATGGAGCCGCATTGCACCTCGTTGGGAATGCCGTCTACTCGACAGGGTTGGCTGGCGCCCGCAGCGGCCCAGGGTACTGTGCTACACAACGCAAGCGCTGTGCATGCGCGAAGAATCAAGTGCCAAGCGGCCCGTTGCATGCCAAGTCCTCCCCCCCAAAAAAAAAGCACCGACGGTGTCGGTGCCTTGCTGAGCTGCATCTCAGGTGGATGCAGAATTGTGCTTGTTGCTTGCCGTCTCCTCGGCCTTCGTTACCTTCGGGCCCTTGCGGTTGCCGTTTACCTGTGAGTGGGCGTACTGTACGCAGCTTTGGTGCTGCGCACATTGGGATTAACCCTTCGTTGACATTAGGGCGTCTTCCATGATCCATTGCGCCGCCTTTTCGGCAATCATGAGCGTAGGCGAGTTGGTATTACCGCTGGTGATGAGCGGCATGACGCCCGCATCCACCACACGAAGGCCCGCCACGCCGCGCACATTCAAGCGCGCATCGACCACAGCCAGTGGGTCGTCTGTGCGGCCCATCTTGGTGGTACCCACCGGGTGAAAAATGGTGGTGGCGATATCACCGGCCAAGCGTGCTAGGTCGGCGTCGCTCTGGTACTGCGCGCCGGGCTTGTGCTCCTGCGGTTGGTAGGGAGCCATAGCGGGCTGCGCCATGATGTGCCGTGCCACGCGTAGCGAGTCGGCAGCCACCTTGCGGTCGGCGTCGGTGCTGAGGTAGTTGGGCGCGATGGCCGGTGCATCGGCAAAACGGGGTGAACGGATGTGCACAGTGCCACGGCTGGTGGGGTTGAGGTTGCAGACACTGGCCGTCATGGCGTTGAAGCTGTGCAGCGGCTGGCCAAAGGCGTCCAGGCTCAGGGGTTGCACATGGAACTCGATGTTGGCATGGGGCTGTGCCGGGTCGCTGCGCGTGAAGGCACCGAGCTGGCTGGGGGCCATGCTCATGGGGCCGCTGCGCTTGAAGGCATATTCCAGGCCGATGCGCGCCTTGCCCAACCAGTTGTTGGCCATGGTGTTGAGTGTGGGTGCGTTGCGCACTTTGAAGACGGTGCGTATCTGGAGATGGTCTTGCAGGTTGGCGCCCACCCCCGGCAGGTCTTGTCGTACGGGGATACCCAGACTTTGCAAATGGGTGGCCTGCCCCAGTCCGGACAATTCCAGTATCTGCGGCGAGCCAATTGACCCCGCGCACAGCAGCACCTCGGCACGGGCGGTGGCGCTCACCATCTGGTGGCCGTCCCAAACCTGCACACCGGTACAGCGCAAGCCGTTCTCGGACTGCGTCAGTTCCAGCTTGGCGACCTGGGCGTTGTTCCACAGTTCGAAGTTGGGGCGGGCATAGCAAGTCGGGCGCAGGAAGGCCTTGGCGGTGTTCCAGCGCCAGCCATTCTTCTGGTTGACCTCGAAATAGCCCACGCCTTCGTTGTCGCCACGGTTGAAGTCATCACTAGCCGGTACACCGGCCTGCACGGCGGCTTGCGCAAAGGCGTCCAGCACTTCCCAGCGCAAGCGCTGCTTGTCCACCCGCCATTCACCACCGGCCTTGTGGTGGCGCAGGATCTTGCGGTAGTCGGGCCCCACGTGATGCAGCGACGGCTCCTTGCCCTGGCTACCGTGGTAGGCGTTGGCGCCTTTGTAGTGGTCCTCGTGCAGCATGAAATAGGGCAGCGACTGCGCCCACCCCCAGGACGCATCGCCCAGCAGCTGCGCCCACTGGTCGTAGTCGCGCGCCTGGCCACGCATGTAGATCATGCCGTTGATGCTGGAGCAGCCACCCAGGGTCTTGCCACGCGGGTAACGCAGGGCGCGACCATTCAGTCCGACATCGGGCTCGGTCTGGTAGAGCCAGTCGGTGCGCGGGTTGCCGATGCAGTACAGGTAACCCACCGGAATGTGGATCCAGTGGTAATCGTCCTTGCGCCCGGCTTCAATCAGCAGCACGCGCTTGGATGCATTGGCGCTGAGCCGGTTGGCCAGCAGGCACCCGGCCGTACCGGCACCGACGATGATGTAGTCAAAGGTAGTCTCGCTCATGCATTCATCGTAGCCGAGCTCGCCGGTGACTGGCTTACAGCAGGTGACAGCGCGCGCCCGTGGCGCCACAATGCACGGACCCTCGATTCCAACCCCATTGTCATGACACCCGTGTACAGATTGCGCTGGCCCGCCTTGCGCCGCACTGGCTCCGTAGTCGCCTTGCTGGCCGGGCTGTCCGCCTGCGCACCCATGAAGTCCCAACCGCAAACCAACCCGCAGGCAGCCGTCACCGCTGCCGAGCAAGCCTTCGCCCGTAGCATGGCCGAGCGCGACCTGTCTCGCTTTGGCGATGCAGTTGCCGAGGAGGCCGTGTTCTTTACCGGCCCAACCCCGTTGCGCGGCAAGGCGGCCGTAGTGGCGTACTGGGCACGCTGGTTCGAGGGGCCGCAAGCGCCGTTCGCCTGGGTACCCGACCAGGTGGAGGTGCTGGACTCGGGCACGCTGGCACTGAGCACAGGACCTGTGCACGATGCCAGCGGCAAGTTGATTGGCCGGTTCAATTCGATCTGGCGTCTGGAGCCAGATGGTCAGTGGCGGGTGATCTTTGACAAAGGAAGCCCACCGGGGCCGTAGCGCAAAAAACCATAGCCAACCCCGTCTTCATTGAATTTGCCGCTACCATCTTTGCAGCAATTCAGTGCCCTACCCACTGTGGCTTGCGCTTTTCCTGAAAAGCCTTCTGGCCTTCCTTGGCGTCTTCAGTCAGGGTGAACAGGGCGATTTGGCTTTCAGTGAAGGACATGCTTTCCTCGAATGACATCGCCTCGGCCTTCTTCATGGTGTACAGGCCACGGCGAATAGCTGCGGGGGACTTGTCCAGCAGGCGCTCCAGCAGCCACTGCAGCTTGGCATCCAAGTCATCATCCACATAGTTCACCAGGCCGTAGGTCAGGGCCTCGGCGGCGGTGATGGGTTCGCCGGTCAGGCACATCTCGGAGAGCTTGCGCCGTGGGATCAGGTGTTGCAGCACGCTCAAGACCTGGGCCGGGAACACGCCCACCTTCACCTCGGGCAGGCCAAACACGGCGTGGCTGGAGGCCACCGCCATGTCGCACATGCTCATCAGGCCCATGCCGCCGGCCATGCAGGCGCCACCCACGCGGGCGATCAGCGGCACCGTGCTGGCTTTGGCCACGCGCAGCACCTGGGCCAGGTGACCGTGCGGTTCGGAATAGTCGGTGGTGAAGGCCTTGGCCGACTGCAGGTCGGCCCCAGCGCAGAAGGCCTTGCTGCCAGCGCCGGTAATGACGATGGCGCGCACGCTGCGGTCGCCCTGGGCAGTGGTCATGGCTGCAGCCATGGCAGCCAGCACACCGTGGCTCATGGCGTTGCGCCGCTCCTCGCGGGTGATGGTGAGCCACAGCACAGGGCCGCGCAGCTCGGCTGCGAGTTCGGGTGTGGTGGTGTAGATAGCTGCGGATGCGGACATGGTGGGGGTCTCCGGTCGTCAAAAAAAGGGGGGGCGAGTTAGGGTATTGCCAAGGTGCCAATCATGCCAGCAGCATGTACGATGCCGCCATGGAGGAATCCCCGCCACACATTGCCATGGAGATCGCAGCCGACGGCGCACATGCGCGTGTGTGCGGGCGCTGGACCGCGCAGGCCCTGGCCAAGCCGCTGCACTGGCAGGCCTTGCAGCCGGTGTTGCAGGCCTTGCCTGCAGACTGGCGCAGCTACCGCTGGGACCTGACGGGTATCCAGCGCTTGGACCATGTGGGCGCACAGTTGTTGTGGAACAGCTGGTTTCACCAATGGCCCGAGCACCTGCAGGCCAGTACCGGGCAACGGGCTACGCTGGAGCGCGTGGCGCAGTACACCGCCGTGCTGCCGCCCGCGCGTCGGCGCAGCGCAGCGGCACGGGTGTTGCGCGTGGGCGAACGTATTCAACGCCATACCGAGCGCGCCGGCGATGGGCTGCGGCTGGTGGGCCAGTTGCTGCTGGATCTGGTGCAGCTGGTGCGCGTGCCCCGACGCGGTCCCTGGCGCGATATTTCCGGCCACATCTACCGCGTAGGCGCCACGGCCTTGCCCATCACGGCGCTGGTGGGCTTCCTGATTGGCGTGGTGCTGGCCTACCTGATGAGCCAGCAGCTGCGCCAATTCGGGGCTGACGCGTTCATCGTCAACATCCTGGGCATTGCCATCATTCGCGAGCTGGGGCCGGTGCTGGCGGCCATCCTGATCGCGGGGCGCTCGGGTTCGGCCATCACGGCGCAGATTGGCGTGATGCGTGTCACCGAAGAACTGGATGCCATGCGCATCATGGGCATCCCACGCGGCTACCGGCTGGTGCTGCCCCGCGCGCTGGCCATGGCGCTGGCCATGCCGCTGCTGTCGGTCTGGACCACGCTGGCGGCGCTGGCCGGTGGGGTGCTGGCGTCGGATGTGGTGATGGGGCTGACGCCGGGGTACTTCGTGCGCGCGCTGTCGCAGGCGGTGCTGGTGTCGAACCTGTGGCTGGCGGTGGGAAAGTCGGTGGTGTTTGGCATCCTGATTGCACTGATCGGCTGCCACTATGGACTGCGCATTCAACCCAACACGCAAAGCCTGGGCGAAGGGACCACGGCCTCGGTGGTGACATCCATCACCATGGTGCTGCTGGTCGATGCCTTGTTTGCCGTGGTGTTCAAGGACGTGGGACTGTGAACTGCGCCGCGCCCGTGTCCGTGTTGCCGGATGCCGACCCGGTGGTGGACATTCGCGGGCTGTGGACGGTGTTTCGCAGCGCCGGGGTGAAAACCATCATCCACAAGGACCTGGACCTACGCATTACGCGCGGCGAGCTGGTATCCATCGTGGGTGGATCGGGCAGCGGCAAGACCACGCTGCTGCGCCAAGTCCTGGGCCTGGAGCTGCCCGCGCGCGGCAGCATCACGGTGCTCGGGCGCCCCGCACTGGAGCTGACCGGCCCCGGTGCGGCCAGCCGTGTGGGCATGCTGTTCCAGCACGGCGCGCTGTATTCGGCCTTCACGGTGCTGGAGAACATTGCCTTTCCCTTGCGCGAGCTGGGCACCCTGCCCGCCGACCTGGTGCGCGACGCGGCCATGGTCAAGCTGCAGATGGTGGGGCTGGACCCGGCGCATGCGCACAAAATGCCCGCCGACCTGTCCGGCGGCATGGTCAAGCGTGTTGCGCTGGCACGTGCCCTCATCATGGACCCGCCGCTCTTGCTGCTGGACGAACCCACGGCCGGGCTGGACCCCGACCGATCGGATGCCTTCTGCGACCTGGTGCGTGCGCTGCACCGCGAGCTGGGGCTGACCATCGTCATGGTCACGCACGACCTGGACACCATCTACGAGATCAGCACCCGCGTGGCGGTGGTGGCGGACAAGCGCGTCATCATCCACGCCAGCCCACGTGAAGTGATCGGCCACGACCATCCGTTCGTGCGCGAATTCTTTCTGGGCGGCAGGGGCTTGCGGGCGATGGAACTGCTGCACCAACAAGAAGCACAGGGATAGCAAGGAAACCGTATGGAAAACAAATCACATGCCCTGGCAGCTGGTGCCTTTGTGGTGCTGGTGGCCAGTTTGCTGGTAGCGCTGGCGGCATGGCTGTCGCGCGACAGCGGGCATCACCGCATCTTCGAAATTGCCAGCCGCGAAGGCGTCACGGGCCTGCAGGAGCAGGCGCCCGTGCGATACAAAGGCGTGACGGTGGGGCGCGTGCAGTCCATCGCGCTCGACAGCGTGGCACGCGGGCAGGTGCTGGTGCGCCTGGCGCTGGACGGCAGTGCCCCCATCACCGCCACCACCTACGCCACGCTGGGTTTTCAGGGAGTTACGGGGCTGGCGTTCGTGCAGCTCGATGACGACGGCAAAGACGGTGCCGAACTGGACACCAGCGACGACCAGCCCAGCCGCATCCCACTGCGCGCCAACCTGCTCTCACGCCTGAGCGACCAGGGCGCGGGCTTGCTGGGCCAAGTGACCGAGGGTGCCGAAAAGGCCAACCAGCTGCTGGACCCGCGCAACCAGAAAGCGCTCATGGAGGCGGTGCAGAACATCGGCAAGGCGGCCAGTTCCATCGACTCTCTGGCCCGCCAATGGGAGCGGGCCAACCTGCCCGCCATGGGCCAGCAGGCAGGCGCCACGCTGGTGGCTATCCAGTCCACGATGGCCCGGGTGGACAAGAACGCCGACGCGGTAGGCGCCAGCGCCGACGCCTTCGCCTTGGCTACCAATCGCATGACGGCGCCCGGTGGCACCTTGGACCAGCTCGGACGCGCAGCCGACACCCTGAACGCCAGCGGCCAGAGCCTGAACACCGGCCTGCTGCCGCGCCTGAACCGCGCTACTGACGATGCCGCCCACGCCTTGCGCCGCACCGGGCAGGTGGCAGAGCGGCTCCAGAGCAACCCGCAAAGCCTGATCCTGGGCGACGGGGTCACAGCACCCGGCCCCGGCGAGCCGGGGTTCACCCCTCCTTCCAAGTAAATGCTATGAAAATGCTAGCTATAAAACCAGGTTTTACGGGGGCTAAGGCCCTGTTATATGCCATGGCACTCGGATTAGGCGGGTGCACTGCCTTGCAGGCTCCACCCAACCGGGCGGTATTCGACTTCGGACCGGGACCCACAGCACCTAGCGCGAGCGCCGACCGCCAGGCAGCAGGCGCGGTGCTGGTGCTAGACCGCGTGCAAACCCGCGCCGCCTGGGAGGGCACGGCCATGCACTACCGTCTGGCCTACAGCGACGCACAGCAGCTGCGCCCCTACGCACAAGCGCGCTGGAGCATGGCCCCGGCCGAGCTTCTGCACCAGCGCGTGCGCGAGCAACTGGGCACCAGCCGCACGGTGCTAGGCGATGGGCAGGGCGTGGCAGCCCCCGATGGCAGCCTGCGCCTGGCACTGGAACTGGAAGAATTCAGCCAGGTGTTTGACGACGCCCAACACAGTGCGGGCCTGGTGCGCGTGCAGGCCACCCTGGTGCAACGCCACAGCGGTGGCGAACGCTGGCTGGCGCAACGCAGTTTTGCCGTGCAGCGCCCTAGCGCCACCCCCGATGCCAGCGGCGGCGCACAAGCACTGCGCGCAGCCACGGATGCCTTGGTTGCGGAGCTGAGTGCCTGGCTGCAGGCACAGGCCACGCCCGCGCGCTGACGGCTTACTGGGCCGCCGCCATCTGCGGAATCAGGCGGTGGTAGAAGCGGATGGCATCCAGGTAGTTCTTGACGCTCAGGCGCTCATTGGTTCCATGGAAGCGCTTGAGGTCTTCGTTGTTCGCACGGATGGGCGAGAACTTGAAAATGTGGTCGCTGATGGCGCCAAAGTGGGCTGAATCGGTGGCGGCCACCATCAGCCCCGGGGCAACCAGCGCATCGGGGAAGACTTCACGCACCGTCTTGTTGAGCGTCTTGTACTGGACCGAATCGGTTGGCGCCACCTTGGAGGCGTCCACTGCACCCGGCAGGGCGAAGAGCTCGAACTTGTCGGACGGGGCTTCCATTGCCACCTTGGAGCGCATGTGTTCGAGCACACCCTCTTTCGTGTCACCGGGCAGGATGCGGAAGTTCACTGTGGCTTCGGCGCGCCCCGGCAGCACGTTCTCCTTGTTGCCGGCGTTGACGATGGTCAGCGCTGTGGTGGTGCGCAGCATGGCATTGGTGCTGCCCGCGCTTTCGAGCTGCTTTTGCACCAAGGGACCAAACAGCCACAAGTTGGACAGCGCCACCCGGCCAAAACCGCTCATCTCGGGTGCCAGGGTGTCAAACATCTCACCGGCCACACCGCGGATGCCACCGGGCAGTTGCTCGTCTTCCAGCCGGTTCAGCGCCGCGCTCATCATTGCAATGGCACTGGTCCCTTTCTTGGGCGGCATGGATGAGTGGCCAGGTGTGGCCGACATCTTGAGCACCACCGACATATAGCCTTTTTCGGCCACGCCGATCAGGGCGGTGGGTTTGGACAGACCGGGCATAACGCCGTCAAGCACCAGCAAGCCTTCGTCAATGACAAAGTCGAGCTGCACGCCACGCCCCTTGAGCAGGGCCGCAATCTGGGCCGCACCGCGTGCACCGCTCACCTCTTCATCCGCGCCAAAGGCCAAGTAGATGGTGCGCGGGGGCTTGTAACCGCTGGCCACCAGCATTTCCACGGCTTCGAGTTGGGACATCAGATTGCCCTTGTCATCCCAAGAGCCGCGACCCCAGACAAAGCCGTCTTTCACCTCGCCTGCAAAAGGTGCCACCTGCCAGTCGCCCTCGGTCCCCGCAGCGATGGGCACCACGTCCTGGTGGGCCATGAGCATGATGGGCTTGGCCTTGGGGTCGGCGCCCTCCCAGGTGTAGAGCAGACTCAGGTCGTTCACCACTTCGCGCTTGAGCGCGGCGTGGGTCTTGGGAAACTTGGTCTGAATCAGGCTGTGCAGGGCCTTGAACTGGTCGGCGTTGAGCGCCGCGTCATCGCGCGACGACACGGTCTTGAGGCGCACTGCTTCGGCCAGGCGCTCGGCCACGGCCTTTTCGTCCACCGCCACGGGGGCCAGGGGCGCCACCTGCAGCTGGTGCGAGCCCTTGCGAACGGTATTGATGCCAACCGCCGCCGCCAGCAGCAGGATCAGGGCCAGCAGCCCCAGTAGCAGTTTCTTGATCATGGGTCATCCTCGGGTCGTTGTCCGCTTGCTGCGGTGGATAAAGGCAGGATGCTAGGGGGACGCAACTTTCTTGTCCAATGCATAATTTAGGACAGATTATTCGGTTTTCTGCATGTTATGAACGCCACCATTGCCCAACTGCGCCACTTCATCGCCCTGGCCGACAGTGGCAGCTTCACGAAGGCAGCCGATCGCACGCGGCGCTCGCAGGCGGCGTTCAGCCGCAGCATCGCCATGCTGGAGTCGGGGCTGGGTGTAGCCCTGGTGGAGCGCAGTGGCCATCGCAACGCGCTCACCTCCATTGGTCGCACGGTGCTTGCCCATGCGCGCCAGGTGGTGGCCCAGGCCGACGAGTTGCAGCAGGTGGTACGCCACCACGTTAGCGGCGAAGCCGGCCACATCCGCATGGGGCTGAGCCCCACGCCCAGCGCCTTGCTGGGCGCGCACCTGCTGCGCATGGCGGCTGAGCACCCGGGCGGCATGCACATCCAGCTCAGCCGCGGGCCGCACACCCAACAAATCGAGGCCCTGCGCAACCGGGCCCTGGACGTCCTGGTCACCGATTTGCGGGCCTTGCCCGATGCTCACCCGGACCTGGTGGTCCACAAACTGGCCGTGCTGCCCACGGGCACACTGGTACGACCGGGCCATCCGCTGGTGCAAAAAGCGCTTCCTAGCCTGGATGATCTGCTGCCCTATCCCATTGCCTGCACCGGTGTGAGCGCCGTGGTGGGCCGATTGCTGGTGGCCCGTTTCGGACCCCAGGCCCATCCGGACACGCTTATCACACTGGCCAGCGAGGTGGTGGAAGATTTGCTGGCCACGGCCCGCGACAGCGATGCGGTCTATATCGGCATCCTGGCCGCGGCGCGCACGATGCTGGCACGTGGCGAATTGGTGGCGCTGCCCTTCGCCTCCGAGGGGTTGGAGTCCCATGTCGCCTGGGTGCAGCGGGTGGCCAAGGCACCCAACCCGGTGCTCGACGGCATCCGCGAGCGAGTGCAGGGCTGGCTGAATGCGGCGATCAGCGACCCAGGGCCGGGAACAGTTTGACCAGCCCATCGGACATCACCTCCACCGCCAGGGCGGCCAGGATCAGCCCCATCAGGCGGGTCATGACGTTGATGCCGGTCTTGCCCAGCACCCGCGCAATAGGTTCGGCCAGGCGAAAGCACAGCGCGGTGGCTAACGCCACCACCACACCATAGCCCACCAGGGTCGCCATTTGCCAGAACGTCTTGGCTTTTTCGGCATAGATCACCATGGTGGACATGGTGGCTGGCCCGGTGAGCAGCGGAATGGTGAGCGGCACCACGGCAATGCTGGCACCCATGGCGGCCTTCTCGGCACCATCTTCCATTTCGTGCGTGGTGGCCTTGGCTTCGGCGGGTTGGGCGTTGAGCATATTGAGCGCCGACGTCATCAGCAGCATGCCACCCCCCACCTGGAAGCTGGCCAAACTGATACTGAAGAAGTCCAGAATGTGCAGGCCCATCAAGGCGCTGCCTGCAATGACGGCAAACGCGCTGAAGGTGGAGACCACGATGGTTTTGTGCTTTTGCTCGGCAGTGAATCCCTGGGTGTAATGGATGAAGAACGGCACGATGGCCAAGGGGTTGACGATGGCCAGCAGGGTAACGAGCGGTTTGAAGTCCATGGTGTTTTCCGGTTCAACGCCCACCCGTCACGTCCAGGATGCTGGCGGTGGTGTAGCTGGATTGTTCGCCCATGAGCCACACGATGGCCTGCGCCACCTCGTGCGCGGTGCCGGGGCGTTGCATAGGTATCTGGGGAGCAAGCTGCTGGGCACGCTCAGGTTGGCCGCCGCTTGCATGGATGTCAGTGTCGATGATGCCAGGGCGCACGGCGTTGACACGGATGCCTTCGGCCGCCACTTCCTTGGCCAGGCCTATGGTGAAAGTCTCCATGGCGCCCTTGGTGGCGGCATAGTCCACATATTGCCCAGCACCGCCACCGCGTGCTGCGGCGCTGGAAACATTGATGATGGTGCCACCCATGCCTCCATGGCGCGTGCTCATGCGGCGCACCGCTTCGCGGGCACATGCCATCGCGCCCAGCACGTTGGTGGCAAACAGGTGCTGCATGCGTGTCCACGACAGGGCTTCCACGCGACTGGCCACATCCACGATACCGGCATTGTTGACCAGCGCGGACAGGGGACCCAGCTTGGCATCCACTTTGGCAAACATCGCCAGGATGTCGGCTTCCACCGCAACATCGGCCTGGACCGCCATGGCGGTGCCACCCGCGGCGCGGATCTGGCGCACCACTTCGTCGGCAGCCAGCGAATTACGGGCGTAGTTCACAGCCACCGCATAGCCCGATTGCGCGGCCAGCACGGCGGTGGCGGCACCAATGCCGCGCGATGCGCCGGTAATGAGGGCAACTTTTTGCATGGGTCTAGTGTAGGGGTGGACGCCCGCGGGCCCAACACTCTGTTACACCCGTTCATGAAACAGCGGTCGTCGTTGGGGATCATGCAGGCGTTGTGCAGGTCAGAGCCGTTCCCGTATCGGGCGACTCGGTAACCACCCCACTACGTTTAGGAGAAACACATGAAGTTCAATGTCTGGATGTCGGCCCTGCTGCTGGCTGCTACCGGTGTCGCCATGGCCCAACCCGCTACGCCCAAGCTCGATCGACGTGAAGTCAACCAGCAAAAGCGCATCGACCAGGGCGTCGCGTCCGGTCAATTAACGGCCCAGGAAACCAACCGCCTGGACAAGCGTGAAGCCAAGCTGGCCGCAGACGAGGCCGCTGCCAAGGCCGATGGCACCGTCACCCACAAGGAACGCCGCAAGCTTCAGCGCGAAGCCAACCGCGATAGCGCCGCCATCTACAAGGCCAAGCACAACGGCAAGACCGCCGCCACCAACTAATTGGGTAGCGGCACGCGGGGCCAGGCCACGTCCTTGGCTTCGCGCGGCTTGCTCAAGGGGGCCATGGCCTGCCCCTTGCGCACTGCCGCCATGTCCTCGTCGGTGGGGTATTGGCCCGACAGCCAGTAGTCAAACACACGCCGCGCAATGGGCGCAGCAGAGCCCGAGCCCCAACCGGCGTTTTCGACGATAACGGCCAGCGCGATGGTCGGGTTGTCGGTCGGAGCGAAGGCGACATAGAGTGAATGGTCCCGCTTGTGCTCGTCGGCCTTGACGCTGCTGTATTTTTCGCCCGCCCGCAAACCCACCGCCTGCGCCGTACCGGTTTTGCCGCCGCTGGAATAGCTGGCACCGGCGAACACCTTGGTGGAGGTGCCTTCCACCGTCACGCCATGCATGGCGTTGCGAACGACCTCCACGTGCTCGGGCTTGAGCGCCAGCGGTTCGAGCGCATCGCTGGAGATGTGTTGCGTAGTGCGCTGATCCGGGTCGCGTATCTCGCGCACCAGATGAGGCTTGAAGCGCAGCCCCCCCGACGAGAGGGTTGCGTAGGCGGTGGCCATCTGCAGCATGGTGAAGTTGTTGTAGCCCTGGCCGATGCCCAGGGAGATGGTTTCACCGGGGAACCATTTCTGCTGCTCGGGCCGCTTGAACTTCTTGCGTTTCCATTCGGTCGAGGGCAAATCGCCCGTGACCTCGCCCTGGATATCGATACCAGTGAGGCGCCCCAGACCGAAGGGCTCCAACTGGTCGTGGATCAGGTCCACTTCCATTTCGTGGGCCAGGCTATAGAAGTACACATTGGAAGAGCTGACGATGGCCAGGCGCATGTCCTTGGGGCCGGGGCGGTCGGCTTCGGGGCTGCCAAAGGTGCGCCCGCCGAAGCTGTAGGTCAGGTTGTCCTGGATGACCACGTTGGCGGCACGCTTGCCACTGTTGAGGGCGGCTATGGCCATCAACGGCTTGTAGGTGGAACCTGGCGGGTAGGTGCCGCGCAATGCGCGGTTGAGCAGCGGTTTGTCGACATCCTCGTTTAGCGCAGCCCAGCTTTCGGAGTCGATACCATCGACAAACAGATTGGGGTCGAAGGTGGGCTTGGATACAAAGGCCAGGACCTCTCCGTTGCGCGGATCGATGGCGACCAGCGCCCCGCGGCGCTCGCCGTACAGGTCCTCCACCAGCTTCTGCAGTTTGATGTCGATGGACAGCATGACGGTATTGCCCGGCGTGGAGGGCGTGCTGGCGAGCTTGCGCACCGCGCGCCCCCCGGCGGATGTTTCCACCCGCTCCACTCCGGTGGTGCCATGCAGTTGGCTCTCAAAGCTCTGTTCCACACCCAGTTTGCCAATGTATTCAGTGCCCCGGTAGTTGGCCTGGTTGTCGTCGTCTTCGATCTTTGCCTTTTCCGCCTGGTTGATGCGCCCGATGTAGCCAATCACGTGGCTAGCCAGCTCGCCATAGGGGTAGTTGCGAAACAGGCGGGCCTTGATCTCCACCCCCGGAAAGCGAAACCGTTGGGCCGCAAAGCGCGCCACCTCGGTATCGGTCAGGCGGGTGCGGATGGGCAGTGATTCAAAGCTCTTGGACTCCTCCAGCAGCTTCTTGAAACGGCGTCGGTCCCGCGTCGTGATGTCGAGCACCTTGGCCAGTTCGTCTGCGGTGGCCTCCCATCCGGCCAGGGTCTTGGACGGTGTGATCTCCAACGTATAGGCCGAGTAGTTGCTGGCCAGTACGACACCATTGCGGTCGACGATGAGTCCCCGGTTGGGCACGATGGGCACGATGGATGTACGGTTGCTTTCGGCCTGCGCGCGCAAGTCGTCATGGCGCATGACCTGCAGATAGACCAGCCGTGCAATCAGCAGCGAAAAACACACCAGCAACAGCATGCTGACGGCAAAGACCCGCGTGCGAAAGCGCGCGAGGTCCATCTCGATGTTGCGGATCTCCGTCATAGCGGACGGTTTGCATCCGGATCCGGCGCCCTGCGCTGGGGAGCCAGCAATAGGATGGAGGCCAATGGCCACAATACCGCCTCCAGCACAGGTGCCAGCAGGAGGTCCAGCCCAGGGAACGTGCCACCCTGGATCATGCGCACTGCCAACTCGACCGCGTGGGCGGCTGCGAACAACGGAAACACCTGCGCAGCCTGGGAGGGCACCGAAAACCATAGCAGGCGCCGGTGGATGGTGATGGCAAAGAAACTGAGCACGGTGTAGGCTAGGGCATGCTGCCCCAGCAGGCTGCTTTGGTGCACATCCGTCAACAGCCCGAAAACAAAGGCGGCACCGATACCGATACGCAAGGGTTGGTGCACGGTCCAAAACACCAGGGCCACGGCAAGCAAGTCCGGTGCCCAGGCAGCACGCCCCAAGAAGGCCATGTTCTGCACCATATTGAGCAGCATCGCACTGAACAGGCTGACCCAGATGAACAGGGGATTGGCAGGTAGCAGCAGCTGCTGGCCTGGTCGCATGATCATCTTGCTGCCCCCTTGCGCGGCGGCGTGGCAGGTTCGGGCGCGGGGCGCGACGGAATCTGCGCCGCCGGAGATGACAGCACAAGTACATGGCTGGCCCCGGCGACCAGGGCCAGCGGGACGCAGTAGATGCGCGCAAACGCCGCATCCACGCGACGTTCCACCTTCTCGATGCGTGCGACCGGCAGACCCGGAGGATAGACACCATCCACACCGCTGGTTGTCAGCAGATCGCCGCTGGCGACGTCCGCGTTGGCAGCCATGTACCGAAGTTCCATGGCATCGACACGCTGGGACACATCGCCAAAGGCAACACCGCGAGCACCGGTGCGCGTGTTGAGTACAGGAATGGCGTGGTCGCGGTCGGTGATCAGCGTCACCTCACTGACAGTGGGGTAGACCCGAGTCACCTGACCCAGCACACCAGATTCATCCAGCACGGGTGCGCCTAGTTCCACCTTGTCGGCCAGCCCTTTGTCGATGATGACCTTGCGGCTGTAGGGATCGGCTGCGTCGTACAGCACCTGCGCAGACTGCGCAGCCGATTGCAGGCGTGCACGCAGGCCCAGCAGCTTTCGCAGGCGCTGGTTTTCCAGCGTGAGCTGCTCGACCTGATTGGCGCGCTGTGACTGCAGGTTGTGCTTGCGCAGTACCTCATCCTGCGCGGCTTGCGCTGCGGACAGGGAAGCGAAATACTGGCTGGCGAATGCATACGCGACGACCGGGCGCAAGGCCAGCCACTGCACCGGGGCCAACGCCGTGGCCAGCACCGTGCGTACCGGCTGCATCACCTTGAAGCGTGCATCCGCCACCATCAGAAACAAGGCCAGCGCACTGCAAACGGCGAGCTTGGACAGGGCCGACGGCCCCTGGCGGAAGAAGGGTGGTGGACGGCGATCCAGCGTACCCAGGGGCATGGTCGTGCCAGCGCCGCCCGGCGCTTATTCGCTGGTAAAGATCGAGCCCAGACGCTCCATCTGGTCCAGGGCGATGCCGCAGCCGCGCACCACGCAGGTCAGCGGGTCTTCCGCCACCAGCACGGGCAGGCCGGTTTCCTCGGCCAGCAGGCGGTCCAGATCACGCAGCAACGCACCGCCGCCGGTGAGCATCATGCCGCGGTCAGCAATGTCGGCCCCGAGTTCGGGGGGCGTCTGCT
Organism: Rhodoferax sp.; assembly: GCA_046348185.1. Lineage (GTDB taxonomy): Bacteria > Pseudomonadota > Gammaproteobacteria > Burkholderiales > Burkholderiaceae_C > Allorhodoferax. Next base: position 188,828 of record JAXMER010000016.1, read on the forward strand.
CCAGCGCGTTCTTGACGGCGGAGACGATGTTGTTCAGCGGGTCGGTCAGGGCTTCCAGGATTTCGTTGGAGGAAATCGTGAAGCTGCGCGGCACGCCTTCGGACAGGTTGCGTCCGCGCACTTCCATTTCCTTGACTTCCGAGCCGGGGAAGGCCGAGCCAATTTGCTTCTTGATGGATTCGGCGGTAGGCTCGCCAATGAGCATGCCGTAATTGCGGCGGATGTAGTTGATGATGGCCTCGTCGAACTTGTCGCCGCCCACGCGCACGGAGCCTTTGTAGACCATGCCGCCCAGCGAGATCACGCCCACCTCGGTGGTGCCGCCGCCGATATCCACCACCATGGAACCGCTCGCTTCGCTGACGGGCAGCCCGGCACCGATGGCCGCAGCCATAGGCTCTTCGATCAGGTACACATCGCTGGCACCGGCACCCAGGGCCGATTCGCGGATGGCGCGTCGCTCCACCTGGGTGGAGCCGCAAGGCACGCAGATGATGATGCGCGGGCTGGGGCGGAAGATGCCGCGCGGATGCACCATCTTGATGAACTGCTTGAGCATCTGCTCGGTGACGGTGAAGTCGGCAATCACGCCGTCTTTCATGGGGCGGATGGCTTCGATATTGCCCGGCACCTTGCCCAACATGGCCTTGGCTTCCTTGCCCACGGCCTGGATGGTCTTTTTGCCTTGGGGGCCGCCTTCATGGCGGATGGCGACGACGGAGGGTTCATCGAGCACAATGCCCTGGCCGCGCACAAAGATCAGGGTGTTGGCCGTACCGAGGTCAATGGCCAAGTCGGTGGAGAAATACCGACTGAAAGATCCAAACATCAAAAATCCTCTCGGGCATGCGGTGCGCTCGGGGCACGGCATCGCCACCGGTTTGTGGGGTATCAAGCGTAAGTTTGGCGTCAAACTGTGGTCTTTTACGGACCTCACGCCAAAGGCAGGATAATACCCGATTGCCTGTGAATAGGCCTCTCTAAACCGGGCCATCCGCATCGATTTACCTTTGGTTTCAAGCCATTTCGCACCATGTCCCTGTCATCCACCGACATCGCCCGTATTGCCAACCTGGCACGTCTGGCGCTGGAACCCACAGAAAGTGAGCGCATGCTCACACAAATCAACCAGTTTTTCGACATCGTGGAACAGATGCGTGCGGTCGACACCCGCGGTATCGAACCCCTGTCCCACCCGGTCGCCACCATGGACGTAGCCCTGCGCCTGCGCGAGGATGCCGTGAGCGAGCCCAACCGGCGCGAGGCCAACCAGCAAAGCGCCCCGGCTGTTGAAAACGGGCTTTTCCTGGTGCCCAAGGTCATCGAATAGATCTTGCGGGTCAAACCACTCGCGCGAGCGTGTGCGCTGACCCCAACTGATTGAGAAAGCGAACCATGACGCAATCCCCTGCCACCGCCCTGCATGATCTGGGCGTACACGACCTGACCCAGGCGCTGGCCGCCAAGCAGGTCTCTGCTGTTGAACTGGCCCAGCACTTCCTGGACCGCGCCAACGCCCACGCCGATCTGGGCGCCTATGTGGCCATCAACCCCGAAGTGACCCTGGCCCAGGCCCGCGCCGCCGATTCCCGTATTGCCAACGGAACCGCCGGTGCCTTGGAAGGCGTGCCCCTGGCGCACAAGGACATCTTCGTCACCCAGGACTTCCCCACCACCGCCGGTTCGCGCATGCTGCAGGGCTACCGTTCGCCCTTTGACGCCACCGTGGTGGCCAAGCTGGCGGCGCAAGGCGTCGTGACCCTGGGCAAGCTCAACTGCGACGAGTTCGCCATGGGTTCCAGCAATGAGAACACCGCTGTGCCTGCCGTAGGTCACAGCACCGTAGAGCCGGTGCGCAACCCCTGGGACACGACCCGCATCCCCGGCGGCTCATCCGGCGGCAGCGCTGTCGCCGTGGCCGCGCGCCTGGCCCCGGCCGCGACTGGCACCGACACCGGCGGCTCGATCCGCCAGCCCGCCTCGTTCTGCGGCATCACCGGCATCAAGCCCACCTACGGCCGCGCTTCTCGGTACGGCATGGTGGCCTTTGCCTCCAGCCTGGACCAGGCTGGCCCCATGGCCCGCTCTGCCCAGGACTGCGCGCTGCTGCTGTCGGCCCTGTGCGGCCCGGACCTGGACCGCGACTCCACCTCGCTGGACGTGCCTGCGGAAGACTTCACGTTGCAGCTGAACGACTCCATCGCAGGGCTGCGCATCGGCGTGCCCAAGGAGTTCTTCGGCGAAGGCCTGGCCGACGACGTGCGCGCCGCCGTGGACGGTGCGCTTAAGCAGTACGAAAAGCTGGGAGCCAAGCTGGTGCCCATCAGCCTGCCGCGCACCGAGTTGTCCATTCCGGTCTACTACATCATCGCCCCCGCCGAGGCCAGCTCGAATCTCTCCCGCTTCGACGGTGTGAAGTTCGGCCACCGCGCCAAGGACTACACCGATCTGGCCGATATGTACAAGAAGACGCGCGCAGAAGGTTTCGGTGACGAGGTCAAGCGCCGCATCATGATCGGCACCTATGTGCTCTCGCACGGCTACTACGACGCCTACTACCTGCAGGCACAGAAGATCCGGCGCATGATCGCCGACGACTTCCAGAACGCCTTCAAGGACTGCGACCTGATTGCCGGTCCCGTGGCCCCCACCGTGGCCTGGCAACTGGGTGCGCACAAGGACCCGCTGGCCGACTACCTGGCCGACATCTTCACCCTGCCCGGCTCGCTGGCGGGCCTGCCCGGCATGAGCATTCCGGTGGGCTTTGGCGCGGGCGGCATGCCCGTGGGTATGCAGCTGCTGGGCAACTACCTGCAGGAAGCGCGCCTCTTGAACGCTGCGCACACTTTCCAGCAAGCCACCGACTGGCATGCACGCAAGCCGGAGGGCTTCTGACATGAGCGAGACCATGAACCCATTTGAAGCACAACAACAAGGCCGCCCCACAGGAGCGCTGGTTCAGGGCTATGAAGTCGTCATCGGCTTCGAGACCCACGCCCAGCTCTCCACCCAATCCAAGATCTTTTCCCGTGCCGCCACCGCCTTCGGTGCCGAGCCCAACACCCAGGCCTGCGCCGTGGACCTGGCCCTGCCCGGCACCTTGCCGGTGATGAACAAGGGCGCGGTGGAGCGGGCCATCGAGTTTGGCCTGGCCGTGAACGCCCACGTAGCCCAAAAAAGCATCTTTGCCCGCAAGAACTACTTCTACCCCGACCTGCCCAAGGGTTACCAGATCAGCCAGTTCGAGATTCCCGTGGTGCAAGGTGGCGAGGTGAGCTTCTTCCTCGAAACCGGCAAAGGCGCCGACGCGGCACGGGAGAAGAAAACCGTGCGCCTGGTGCGCGCCCACCTGGAAGAAGATGCCGGCAAGTCCCTGCACGAGGAGTTTCATGGCCAAAGCGGCATTGACCTGAACCGCGCCGGAACTCCCCTGCTGGAGATCGTGACCGAGCCCGATATCCGCTCCAGCGCCGAGGCGGTGGCCTATGCCAAGGAACTGCACAAGATCGTGACCTGGATCGGCATCTGCGACGGCAACATGCAGGAAGGGTCGTTTCGCTGCGACGCCAACGTGTCGGTGCGCAAGCCGGGCCAACCATTGGGCACCCGGCGCGAGATCAAGAACCTCAACAGCTTCAAGTTCATGCAGCAGGCCATCGATTTTGAGGTGCGCTGGCAGATCGAGCAGATTGAAGACGGCCACGCGATCCAGCAGGCCACGGTGCTGTTCAACCCCGACACCGGCGAGACCCGCGCCATGCGCACCAAGGAGGATGCAGCCGACTACCGCTACTTCCCCGATCCCGATCTGCCACCGCTATGTATTTCGGAGCAATGGATCGAGGAAGTACGCGGGCAGATGGCTGAATTGCCGCGTGTGATGGCGGTGCGCTTCGTGGCCGACTACGGCCTGCCGGAGTACGACGCCACGCAGCTCACGCAGAGCAAGGCCATTGCCGCCTACTTCGAAGCCACGGCCAAGGCCTGCGGCCAGGCCAAGCTCGCCAGCAACTGGATCATGGGGGAGGTGTCCCGTCGGCTGAACACCGAAGACCGCGCCATTGAAGCCGCACCGATGCAGCCCGCGCAATTGGCCGCTGTGATTGCCCGCATTGTGGACAACACCATCTCCAACAATGCGGCCAAGCAGGTGTTTGACGCCCTGTGGACGGGTGATGGCGCCGACGTGGACGCCATCATCGAGGCCAAAGGCCTCAAGCAGATGAACGACACCGGCGCCTTGGAAGCCATCGTCAACGAGGTCATTGCCGCCAACGCCAAGAACGTGGCCGAGTTCCAGGCCGGCAACGACAAGGCGCTGAATGCCCTGGTCGGTCAGATCATGAAGGCCAGCAAGGGCAAGGCCAACCCGCAGCAGGTCAATGAGCTGCTGCGCGCCAAGTTGGCCCGCTGAAACCTGTTAGCGCGACTTGCTGCTGGCCGGGGCCGTGCTTGCGGCGCCGGGCTGCGCCCACAGTTGGCGCAGCCGCACCAGCTCATCGTCGAAGCGGGCGTTGACGCGCTTGATTTCAGCTTCCTGCTCGGCAATAAAGCGCCGTTGCACCGCCTGGCTGTTGGTGTTCTCCTCGGCTTGGCGGCGCACATAAGCCGGTGCCTTGCTGGGGTCCTTCTTGTAGAACTCCATCTCCTCATCAATAGCGATACGCTGCTTGGCGAGTTCATCGATGCGCGTCTTGGCCGCCTGAATCACAGCCATGATCTGCGCCAGGGCTTCCTGACGCTCCTGGTCGTGCACCGCCTTGGTGGGGTAGCGCGTGAGTAGGGCGCGCTCGCGGCGCTTGTCTTCGGCTTGCTTTTCACGCTCTTCGGCTTCGCGCCGGTTTTTTTGTTCCAGCTCGGCGCGCTCTTGGGCGGTCAAACTGGGACCTATCTTGGTCTTGACCGTGCCGCTGGGATTGAGCACTTTTTGTTCCCGGTCCAGGCATTCCATGATGGGCCGGTCGGAGGTGAGCTTGCGGCCCTTGGCATCGACGCAGGTGTAGACGCCGTTGTTGTCAGGTGTGGCGCCCGCCGCGCCTTGCGCCGACACCTGTGCCACCAGCGCGGCGCCGATCACCGTTCCCAGCACGCAACCCCGCAACGTATGTGCCATGTTCGCTTTCAATCTACGCCATACCGCTCCCGGTAGGCCAGAACCTTTTGGTACTCTTGGTCCAAGCCCCCATGGCTCTGACCCTGCAGATACTGCATCAAATCAGCCAGCTTCGCAATCGCACAAACCTGTAGGCCCAACTGGCGCTGCACATACTGCACGGCGCTGTAGGGCACGTCCTGGCCGTTCTCCGTGGCCCTTTCCTGGCGGTCCAGCGCGATGCACACCGCGTGTGGCGTTGCACCAGCGGCCTGGATGAGCGCAATGGACTCGCGCGTGGCGGTGCCGGCAGACATGACGTCATCGACGATCAGCACGCGCCCTTGCAGGGGAGCGCCAACCAGGGTGCCGCCCTCGCCATGGTCCTTGGCCTCCTTGCGGTTGTAGGCAAAGGGCACGTTACGTCCGTTGCGCGCCAGTTCTACGGCCAGCGCCGCACCCAGGGGAATGCCTTTGTAGGCCGGGCCGAACACCATGTCGAATTCGATGCCGCTGGCCAGCAGGCGCCGGGCATAGAATGCCGCCAAACGACCGAGCTTGGCGCCATCGTCAAACAATCCGGCGTTGAAGAAATACGGGCTCATGCGACCCGCCTTGGTCTTGAATTCGCCGAAGCGCAGCACCCCGCACTCCACCGCAAACTGCACAAACTCCTGGGCCAACGGGTCACGTTCCGACATGAAAAGTTCCTTGTTCAAGCTGACCAGCCTCAACCTCAATGGCATTCGATCTGCCACCAGCAAAGGGCTGCAAGCCTGGATCGCCCAGGCCGAGCCGGATTGTATTTGTGTGCAGGAAGTCAAGGCGCAGGCCGACGATGTGGCGGGCAAGTTCGAGCACCTGGCCGGGCTCAAGGGCTACTTCCACTTTGCCCAGAAGAAGGGCTACTCCGGCGTGGCCGCCTATACCCGTCTGGAACCCAGTGACGTGATTGTGGGTTTTGACGGTGGGGAGTTCGATGCCGAGGGGCGCTGGGTGGAGCTGCGCTTTGACACGCCCCAGCGCAAGCATTCCGTCATCAGCTGCTACTTCCCCAGCGGCAGTTCGGGGGAGGAGCGCCAACGGGCCAAGTACCGTTTCCTGGATCGGATGTACCCGCATCTGCAGCGCCTGAAGGCCGAGCGCGACTTCATCCTGTGCGGCGACGTCAACATCGCGCACCAGCAGGCCGACCTGAAGAACTGGCGCAGCAACCAGAAGAACAGTGGTTTCCTGCCTGAAGAGCGCGCCTGGATGACGCGCCTGACCGGCGAGGGCGGCATTGTCGATGTCTACCGCCAGTTGGAGCCCACCAGCACCGATACCTGCTACACATGGTGGAGCAACCGCGGCCAGGCCTATGCCCACAACGTGGGGTGGCGCCTGGACTACCACCTGGCCACACCAACCCTGGCTGCGGCGGCACGTGCGGTGACGATCTACAAAGACGCCAAGTTCTCCGACCACGCCCCCATCACGGTGACCTACGATTTCAGCCACTGACTGCACATTTTGCTACATTATTCGTAGCTAGACCGCCTTACTTCACGGGGGCTAACCGGCATTAACGCACTGTAGCGGCGCGTTCGTACAAGGGCATCACCTTGGGCAGGTTGGCCTGGATGTCGGCGATGCGCGTCTTGCCCGACGGGTGCGTGGACAACCACTGCGGTGGCGCGCCCTTGTTGGCCGCACCCATCTTCTGCCATAGGGTGACACCGGCGCGGGGGTCGAATCCGGCACGCGCGGCCAGCTCCATGCCGACCAGGTCGGCCTCGGATTCGTCTTCGCGGCTGAACTCCAGCGTCAGTAGTTGGGCGCCGTAGTTCATAGCCGTCTGACCCAACTGCCCGAAGCCTAGCAACTGGCTAATTAGGCCCGCGCCAACGCCCGTGGCGGCGTTCTTGCCCATGCGCTCACGCGCATGTTCGCGCAGCGCGTGGGCAATCTCATGGCCCATGACCATGGCCACCTCGTCGTCTGACAGCTGCAGTGTTTGCAGCAGCCCCGTGTAGAAGGCGATCTTGCCGCCCGGCATGCAAAAGGCGTTGATCTGGTTGGAGCCGATCAGGTTGACTTCCCAGCGCCAATCGCGCGCGCGCGGGTTCCAGGCTGCGGTGTAGGGAATGATGCGTTGGGCGATGGCGCGCAAGCGACGCACTTGGGGGTGGTCGGCGGAGCCCAGGGCATTCAGGCCGCGGGCCTTTTCCAGCATGCGGGCGTACTGCACGGTGGCGTCGCGCTCTACTTGGTCGGCCGACACCAGATTGGTGAACACCGAGTTGCCACCAACCTCGACCCCTTCGCGTGCCCAGGCGACCGGTGCCGACAGTAACGCTGCCAACCCCAGCGCAAGCGCGGTTCTGCGCGCGCATGCGCCTACGCTGGCGGATGGGAAACGGGCATGTTGGGTTTGCATGGCGCTATTATTCCCCGGATGTTTGTTTTCTTGCCAATCCCATGACGGCCGCTGTGGCGGCCAAACGCTCTGCGCTGGCCGTTTTGCACGAACTGCGCCAGCCCAAGGTGGCGGTGATGGCCGCTTTGGGATTTGCCTCGGGGCTGCCATTTCTGCTCACGGCCAACACCTTTGGCTACTGGCTGCGCGACGATGGCACCAGCCTGGCGGCGATCGGCTTCATTTCCTGGGTTGGCTTTGCCTACGCCTTCAAGGTTTACTGGTCGCCCCTGGTTGACCGGCTCGACGTGCCGTTGCTCGGGCGCCTGGGACGTCGGCGGGGCTGGATGCTGTTGTGCCAGTTGCTGGTGGCCGTTGGCCTTCTGGGTATGGCCTTGGTGGGCACCACCGGTGGCTTGGCGACCATTGGTGCTTTTGCGTTGCTAACGGCATTTGCCTCCGCCACGCAGGATATTGCCGTAGATGCCTGGCGGATCGAAGTCGCCGCGGACCCCGACGAACTGGGCCTGCTGACTTCGGCGGCCCAGTTGGGATATCGCATAGCGCTGCTGGTGACCGATGCGCTCATCATTGCCGCAGCAGCGCGCGTGGGCTGGTCGCTGTCCTACGTGGCCATGGCCGTCTTGATGGCGCTGTGCACCATGGCCACGCTGCTGGCGGTGGAGCCCGCGCGGACCGAAGCCGTACGCCTGGGCAGGCCACCGCTATGGAGTCTGCGCGGCCTGGCCGATGCCGTGGTGGGGCCGTTCGTCGATTTCTTCGGCAAGCACCGCGGCATCGGTGTTGTCATGTTGCTGATGGTGGCGCTGTACCGCCTGCCCGATTTCGTCATGGGCCCCATGTACAACCCCTACTACCACGACCTGGGCATCGCCAAAGACACCGTGGCCTGGGTGCGCGGCTCCTTTGGTTTGCTGGCCACGTTTTTGGGTATCGCCGCGGCGGGTTTGAGTGCGGTGCGCGTGGGCCTGCTGCCCACCCTGATTGGTGGCCTGGTTCTGGAAGGCTTGGGCACGGCCGCTTTTGCTTTGCTCAGCCTGAACGCCAGTACACCGGTGTTTGCCAGTGTCATGACGCTGGATTTCTTCGCGCAGGCGTTTGCGGGGGTGGCACTGGTCACCTACATGTCCAGTCTCACCAGCCTGGGCTACACCGCGACCCAGTACGCCATGCTGTCGTCCACCTACGCCCTGCTAGGCAAGTTTCTCAAAGGGTTTTCCGGGGTCGGGGTCGAAGCACTCACACCCGCGTACGGATTGCTGGGGGCGTACGCCACGGCGTTTGTGGCCACCGGGCTGACCGCCATTCCCCCATTGCTGCTGTTGCTGGTGCTGTGGCGTGTTCAGCGTCGTCAGCCATGAAGTGACGTTTTTTTTACCAAACTTTACAGAACCGAGCCAACCGGCACATCGCCCTGAAACCACCCCCAACTAGACTGCGGCCATGAGTCACCACCTGTTGATGATCGAAGACGATGCCCGCCTGGCTGCCATGGTGTCGCGCTACCTGGAACAATCTGGTTTTGCGGTGTCCACGGTGGGCGATGGCCTGGGGGGCTTGGCGCGGCTGACGCAGGACGGCGCCAGCACCCCCGTGGATCTCGTGATCCTGGACCTGATGCTGCCGGACATTGATGGCCTGGAGGTGTGCCGACGCATCCGTGCGCTGCCCGCAACCGTGGCCCAGGTGCCGGTTCTCATGCTGACGGCCAAGGGCGATGCCATGGATCGCATCATCGGGCTGGAGATTGGCGCCGACGACTACCTGCCCAAGCCTTTCGAGCCGCGCGAGTTGCTGGCTCGCATCCGGGCGGTCTTGCGGCGTAAGGGCGAAGCGACGGCACCTGAGAGCGCCGCCTTGCGCTTTGGCTCGCTCGAAATCGACCGCGATGCCCGCAGCGTGCGCGTGGCCGGGACGCCCGCCGAACTCACGTCCTACCAGTTCGACCTGCTGTTGGCGCTGGCCGAGCGCGCCGGGCGGGTACTGACACGCGACCAGATCATGGAGGCCGTGCGCGGTCGCGAGCTCGAAGCATTCGATCGCTCCATCGACGTGCACATGGGGCGCATTCGCGCGGCCATCGAGACCGATCCCAAGAACCCCAAACGCATCCTCACCGTGCGCGGTGTGGGCTACGTGTTCGCACGCCAGCAGGAGTGAACAAGCTGTACCTGCGCATCTGGTTGGCCGTCGTGGCCACGGTGGCCGTGCTCACCTTCCTGGTAGGCTGGGCCTGGCGCATGGCGGCGGAGCCGCCGCTGCGCGAGGTCGTGGCCCGCAACGCCTCAGGCGACATCATTGGCCAGGGTCAGGCCCGCATCGGACGCGGGCACAACAGCCCAGCCTGGGTACCCGAGGCGCGCCGTGGCGAGCGCAAAGATCCTCCCGGCCCACGCGGGGATGGCGTCACCGACACCCCCCCACCGCCGCCGCAAGGTCCCCCAACCGAACCCGGGCGGGGACGTCTTGGGGAGGGACCGGAGTTCGATATCCGCATGAACGACGGCCAGACCATCCACCTGCACCTGCCGCGTCCCAACCCAGGTTCGACCTGGCGTGCGCCGTTTGGATTCTTCTGGACCCTGGGCCTGGTGGGCGTAGCCGTCGCCCTGGCCACGTATCCCATCGTGCGCCGCCTGACCCGGCGCCTGGAGGCTTTGCAGCACGGCGTCGAACAGTGGGGCGACGGCAATCTGGCGGCCCGCGTGCCGGTTTCGGGGGACGACGAGATCGGCTACCTGGCTGGCCGCTTCAACCACGCCGCGCAGCAGATCGAAACCTTGGTCAAGGCGCGCGATGCCCTGCTGGCTTCGCAGAAGTCCCTGTTGGCCAATGCCTCCCACGAGTTGCGCTCACCCTTGGCGCGCATTCGCATGGGACTGGAGTTTCTTGCACCGGTCCCCGATGATGCGGCCCAGCGCGCCAAGGACGAAATTGCAGCCAATATTGCCGAACTCGACTTGCTCATCGACGAGATTCTGCTGGCCAGCCGCCTCGATGCACAGCAGGCCGATCTGGGCACCGTGGAGGCCGTGGATCTGGTGGGTTTGTGCGCCGAAGAGTGCTCCCGGCTGAACGCTGTTCTGGAAACACCCGGAGGCAGCGAATTGGTGGTGCAGGGTGTGAGCAAGCTGCTGCGCCGAGCGGTTCGCAACCTGCTGGAGAACGCGCACCGCCATGCCAAGGGACATGCAATTTTGACCGTGGAGCACCAGCAGGGCCAGGCCTGCATCCGGGTCTGCGACGAAGGGCCCGGCGTGCCCGAGGCCTACCAGGAACGGATCTTCGAGCCGTTCTTTCGCCTGCCTGGAGCGTCCGAGCGCGATGGCGGCGTGGGCCTGGGGCTGGCCTTGGTCAAATCGATTGCCCTGCGCCACCAGGGCAGCGTGCATTGTTTCAACCGGTCGCCCCGTGGCACCTGTTTTGAAATCCGCTTGCCACTGCCTGCAAGCGCCAAGACCTGACCTTTGGGTCAAAAAACGCGAAAAAATTCACGATTTTTCTGCGTCGCCGACCCCAATATCCCATAAACATGGGATTGTTTTGCCGCATGAACCTCCCGAGAATCCATCCCAGTGCTGTCGCATCAACGCAAGAAATGAAGCAAAGTCGGCAACACGGCAAGCTTCTACCGGTTCCAACGACGTCCCTTCGGGGACTTTACAAAGCCACCTTCGGGTGGCTTTCTTTTTTACTGCGACAGCCAGCGCAGCACATCCTCGGGTTGGATGTCGACCAGGCAGCGCGTGTGCCCAAGTGGGCATTCCCGTGCATAGCAGGGTGCGCATTGCAGTGGGGGTTCGTAGGTCAAGTCGTTCTTGAGCCACACCACATGGGCGACTGAACTCAAGGGCGGCGTGTGCAAGGGGCTGGACGAGCCAAACACGGCCACCTGGGGAATTTGCAGGGCCGCGGCCACATGCATCAGTCCCGAGTCATTGGTCACGACCGCCCTGGCGCCGGCCAAGGCCGCCATGGCGTGCTCCAGGGTCGTATGGCCAGCCCAATTCTGGCAGTGCCCAGGGCGAGCCTGGTTGACGGTGTGGGCAATGGCGTTGCAGACGTCGGCATCCTTGGCCGAGCCCAGCAACACCACCGGCAACGGCAACTGCTCAGCCAGCACGGCAAAGTGCTGCGCCGGCCAACGCTTGGCAGGCCCGTACTCGGCGCCCGGTGCAAAGGCGTAGTAGCCCTGGCGCTGCAAGTGCATGCCCGCCAGCGTGGCATCCACCTGCACCGCATCCATCACCAACCGGGGTTCGACGGCCGTGTCCATTGCGTCGCCACCGAGCGCCAAGTAGAACGGCACCATGGGTGGGCGCGCATCCTTGGGCGGGTTGAGCAACCGATGCGTCAGCACACCGTAACGGCTTTCCCCATGGTATCCCACGCGCCGCGGGATACCGGCCCACCAGGGTAGCAAGGCGCTCTTAAAGGAATTCGGGCACACATAAGCCACGTCGAACTGCTGGCGCAGCTGGCGTGCCCAGTGGCGCCGCGCGGACCACTGCAAGCCGCCGTGCGCGAAGGGAAATTCCAGCACCGAGTGCACCCGCTCGGGCATGGCGCGATACACCGGCGCCACCCAGGGCAAGGCGCCGACGGTGATGCGCTCGCCGCGCGCCTGCAGGTGACGCAACAGGGGTTCGGTCATCACCGCGTCGCCAATCCACTGGGGCGCGATGACCAGGGAGCGGGTCACGCCTAGTGGTGTCCTGCGACGTGTTCGCCCGCCTTGAGCTGGTAGTGTGTACCGCAGTACGGACATGCGGCCTGGCCGGTACGGGCAACGTTCAGAAACACGCGTGGGTGGGCGTTCCAGAGTTCCATCTTGGCGAGCGGATTGGGGCAGTACACGCCGCCTTCGCGGTTGAGGTCCTTGGCAGCGAGTTCGACGGTATTGGAAGCCATGGGCAGGTTGCTCCGGTTCAGGTTCAGGCGGCCACAGGGGTGAGCCAGTGGGCGTATTTAGGGTTGCGGCCTTGCACGATGTCAAAAAAGGCCGATTGAATTTTTTCAGTGATGGGGCCGCGGCTGCCCGCACCGATCTGGATGCGGTCGAGTTCGCGAATAGGCGTGACTTCGGCGGCGGTACCAGTGAAGAAGGCCTCATCGCTGATGTAAACCTCGTCACGGGTGATGCGCTTTTGCACCACGTCTAGCCCCAGGTCCTTGCAGATGTGCAGCACGGTGTTGCGGGTGATGCCGTTCAGGGCGCCAGCCGACAGATCGGGGGTGTAAACCACGCCGCCCTTGATGACGAACAGGTTTTCCCCCGCGCCTTCGGATACGAAACCGCTGGGGTCCAGCAGCATGGCTTCGTCGTAGCCGTCGTCGGTGGCTTCCATGTTGGCCAGGATGGAGTTGGTGTAGTTGCTGACCGCCTTGGCCTGCGTCATGGTGATGTTGACGTGGTGGCGGGTGTAGCTGGAAATCTTGACGCGAATACCGCGCTTCATGCCTTCTTCGCCCAGATACGCGCCCCAGGCCCAGGCCGCCACCATCAGGTGGATGGTGTTGCCCTTGGGCGAAACGCCCAGCTTTTTGTCGCCGATCCAGGTCAGCGGGCGCAGGTAGCAGCTCTCGAGCTGGTTCTCGCGCACCACGGCCTTCTGGGCTTCGTTGACCTGTTCCTGGGTGAAGGGGATATTCATGCGCAAGATCTTGGCGCTGTTGAACAGGCGCTCGGTGTGCTCCTGCAGGCGGAAGATGGCGGTGCCCTTGTCGGTCTTGTAGGCGCGCACGCCTTCGAAGGCGCCGCAACCGTAGTGCAGGGTGTGGGTGAGCACGTGGATCTTGGCGTCGCGCCAGTCCACCATCTGGCCGTCCATCCAGATTTTGCCGTCGCGATCGGACATGGAGGGGGGAAGTATGCTCATGGGAAGTCCTTCACTGTTGGGTGCTGCGCGCCGGGTGCGCAAAGACGGGATTTTATGCCGCCAATGGCCAGCAAACCGACACCTGCAAGCCCCCTAGGGCCGCGCTGCGCTGCGCGTGCACCGTGGCGCCTTGCACCTGGGCAATGCGCCTCACGATGGACCAGCCCAGGCCGCTGCCGCTGGCCCCTGTGCCCAGCACGCGAAAGAAGCGCTCCCCCAGACGCGCTGCGTCGGCCTCTTTCAGGCCGGGGCCGCTGTCGTGCACTTCCAGACAGGCGCTGCTGGCACCGTCCTGGCGCCAATGCACCTGGATCTGCGCGCCCGCGGGACTGTAGCGCAGGGCGTTGTCCACCAGATTGCGCACCAGTACCTCCAGCAACGTCGGCGCCACCGCCAAAGCCACCGTGTCCGCGCCGTCCAAGGTCAGAGTCTGCCCGCGCGCCAGTGCGGCCGGTGCCAACGCGGCCAGCACGCTGCGGGTATGGGCCACGGCATCCACGGGCGCATGCCCGGCCGACGCCGAAGCCTGCTCCAGCCGCGCCAGCGTGAGCAACTGCTCGACCAGGTGGGTGGCTCGGTCACAGCCCGCCATCACCTGGGACAGGGCCTGCATGCGATCGGGTGACTGGGCGTCGGCACCCATGGCCACCTGGGCCTGCATGCGGATGGCGGCGATGGGGGTGCGCAATTCGTGCGCTGCATCGGCGGTGAAGCGACGTTCGTTGTGCAGCAGCACGTCGATGCGCTCCAGCAGTCCGTTGAGCGCCTGCACCAGCGGCCGGATCTCCAGCGCCAGGCCCGTTTCGGCCAAGGGCTGCAAGTCATCCGCGCGGCGCTGTCCAATGTCGGTGGACAAGCGGTTCAGCGGGCGCAAGCCCTGGCGCACAGCGATCACCAGGGCGATGCCCAACACCGGCAGCGCCAAAGCCAGCGGCAGCAGCATGCCGCTGGTCACAGCCCGCAAGATGGAACGCCGGGCCCCAATTTGCTCGGCTACCAGCACCCGTACATCGGGCTGCGCTCCCTGGGTGGCGAACACGCGCCACATCGATTCATGATCCGAACCCACGGTGACAAAACCATCCTGCTCGGTCCAGGCCGTGCGCGGGGCGTTGGCCGAGCGCAGTGTGAGCACACCGTCATGGAACACCTGGAATGCGACCCGCGGCCCGTAGCGGTGCAGTTCGGGCGCTTCGGCCACGGCATCGTCATCGCCCTTCGCCTGTGCCTGGTGCACCACCAGCAGGGCTGCGGCTTGCGCGAGGTGGCCATCGAGCAGCTCGTCGAGTTCATGCCGCGTTTGTTTCCACACGACGGCCGTTGTCACCAAAGTCACCAGGATGAGTGCCCCCAGGATGCCGACCAACAGCCGGGCCTGCAGCGACCACGGTGCGCGAGCTGGCACTGCGCTCACGGAGCCGCCCCCAGGCAGTAGCCCACGCCACGCACGGTCTGGATCACCTCGGCGCCGAGTTTCTTACGCAGGTGGTGGATATGCACTTCGATGGTATTGCTCTCGACCTCGCTGCCCCAGGCGTACAGCTGCTGCTCCAGCAGTTCGCGCGTCAGCACCCGCGCCCCGGCGCGCATGAGCGCGTGCAGCAGGTCGAACTCGCGCTGCGACAGCACCACCGCGGTCCCGTGAAGCAGCACCTGGCGCTGCGCCGGGTCCAGCGTGAGGGCGCCGTGCGTGAGCACCGGCGCAGCGTGCCCGCTGGCGCGGCGCAGCAAGGCGCGCAAGCGCGCACCCAGCTCAAACAGGTCCACGGGCTTGACCACGTAGTCGTCCGCGCCGTCATCGAGCGCGCCAATACGCTCACTCACGGCGTCGCGCGCCGTCAGCACCAGAATGGGGGTGGCATTGGCTCGCGCACGCACGCCGTGCAGTACCGCTCGCCCATCCTGCCCTGGCAAGCCCAGGTCGAGCACCACGGCGGCAAAGTCGCCGCTGGCGATCTCGCGCTCGGCGGCCCAGCCATCGCGCACCCAGTCCACGGCGAAGCCTTGCTGGCGCAAGCCGGCACGCAGGCCGTCGCCCAGCAGCGGATCGTCTTCAACCAGGAGGATGCGCATGATGAGGCTGGTTACCGTGGAGATGGCGGAATCATACGGGTCTTGCCAGGCGCTATCAAAACAGGAGCTTTATGATCAGCATTTACGGGGGCTGCTGCCCATTGTGACCACCAAAACCCGATAACGGCCGCCACTAGAACCAGGGCCAGCACGCCCCATCCACGCACACTGCCCTGGGTCGGATCGGCACGCTTGCGACCCGTGAACATGGCGCGCACCAAGTTCTCATGGTGCAGGCGGCTGGAGACGATCACGCCCACCACATGCACACCCACCAGCGCCAGCAAGCCGTTGCCCAGGCCCTCATGCAGTTCCTCCAGCCAATCGCCGCCCCATTCGTTGTGCGTAGCCCAGCCGCTGGCCGTGAGCAGCGCACACCCCAGCAGCAGGGCCACGATGGCCCATCCGCCGGCCGGGTTGTGGCCCACATAGTGTTCCGGGTTGCCACGCAGCAAGGCGCGCAGGTAAGCCAACACCGCGGTGGGACCGCGCACAAAGCTGGTGAAACGGGCATAACGGGTACCGACCAAGCCCCAGATCAGGCGAAAGGCGATCAAGCCCGCCACGGTGTAGCCCAGCGTGACGTGCACCAGACGCCAGCGTTCGCTTTCGGCCGTAACAAAGGCGCCGGCAAAGCTCAGCACCAGCAGCCAGTGAAAGACACGCACCGGGGCATCCCAGACGCGCACAGAAGTAGTGGTTTGCATGATGATCTCCCAAAGTTAGCGCGGAATCTTCACCGCGTGCTCGTCGTACTCGCCCTGTGCTGCGCCACGATGGCAGGCGGCGCAGTTGGCCGGGCTCTTGACGCTGGCGCGCTTCCACACGTCGGCAGGGACCTCGCCCTCGCGGTGCTTGCGCAGGAACCAGTCTGAGCGGGTGATGCGGTCTTGCGGTGGCGCTTCGCGCACGCGCCGGTAGCTACCGGCGTTGTCCTGGATGAAGCTGCGCACTTGCGCCAGCGTGGCGGTGTCCAGCGAGGCATCGGTGCCGAAGTGCTGCGGCAGATTACCCAGCAGGCGCTGCCAGGAACTGGCGGGCAAGAGTGCTGGCGGATAGGCCACGTGGCACGAACCACATTCAGCCTGGAAAAGATCGTTCTGGGTGGCAAAGCGGCCGCCACCATCGGCCCCGGCGGTGCCGCCAAGACAGGTCAAGGCAGCGATCAGGCCCAGGGTGCGGGTACGCAGGAAAGTGCGGGTGTGCATGGTGGACTCCTTATTGCACGCTGGTCAGCCAAGCCAGGATGTCGGCCTTTTCCTGGGCATTGCATTCGCGCCCCACCACGTCGTTGCAGTTGCGGCGGAACCATTTTTCGACCTTGGCCGTATCGGTAAAGCGCTGCGCATTGGCTGCCGGTGCCAGGGGTTGGATGGTCTTGCCAGTGGCGGCATGCTGCCCTGCCTGCAAGGGACTGCTGGTGTGGCAGCTGGAACAACTCCATTCCTTGCCGTGCTTGCTGGTAAAAAATGTCTGCCCGCGTCCGGCATTGCCTGGACTGGGCGCCTGGGCGTTCAGTTGGGCCAGCAACTCCTGCGCAGTGGCAGCTTGCACGCTGGCGGGGGCCATCAAGGTAGCCGCAGCCAAGGCCGCGGCGCACAGTGGGGTGAGGATTCGGATGTTCATGGGGGCTCCTGTTTGCATGGGAGCCCACTGTGCCGGGGCCGGATTAAGGGCAGCTTAAGACACCAGGCCCCGCACCACCGCCAACGCCTCGTCGATGCGATCCACGGCATGGATGGTCAAGCCGTCGATGGGCTTCTTGGGCGCGTTGGACTTCGGAATCAGTGCCTGGGTGAAGCCCAGCTTGGCGGCTTCCCGCAAGCGCTCCTGCCCGCGCGGCGCGGGACGCACTTCACCGGCCAGGCCCACCTCGCCAAAGGCAAAGAAACCCTTGGGCAGGGGCTTGCCGCGCAACGACGAGGTGATAGCCAGCATCACCGCCAGGTCGGCCGCGGGCTCACTGATGCGCACGCCGCCCACGGCGTTGACAAACACGTCCTGGTCGGCGCAGGCCACCCCCGCGTGGCGGTGCAACACCGCCAGCAGCATGGCCAGGCGGTCGCGCTCCAGGCCCACGCTTAAGCGCCGTGGGCTGGGGCCGCCGCTATCGACCAGGGCCTGTACCTCCACCAGCAACGGGCGGCTGCCCTCCAGGGTGACGAGCACGCAGCTGCCGGGCACCGGCTCGGCGTGCTGGCTCAGGAAGATGGCGCTGGGGTTGGAAACCCCTTTGAGGCCCTTGTCGGTCATGGCAAAAACACCAATCTCGTTGACGGCCCCAAAGCGGTTCTTGATGGCGCGCACCAGGCGATAGGGGCTGTGGGTGTCGCCTTCAAAGTACAGCACGGTGTCCACCATGTGCTCCAGCACGCGCGGTCCGGCCAGGGCGCCTTCCTTGGTGACATGGCCCACCAGCACGATGGTGCAGCCGCTGGCCTTGGCGATGCGGGTGAGGTGGGCGGCGCATTCGCGCACCTGAGCCACCGAGCCGGGGGCGGAGGTGAGCTGGTCGGAGTAGACGGTCTGAATGGAGTCGATCACCGCCACCTGCGGCGCATGGGCGTGCAGCGCAGCCTGGATTTTTTCGAGCTGGATCTCGGCCAGCACCGGCACCTGGCTGGCCTCCAGCCCCAGGCGTCGGGCACGCAGCGCCACCTGAGCGCCGCTTTCCTCGCCCGTCACGTACAGTGTGCTGCGCCCCAGACGCTGCAACGCGTCCAGCGCCTGCAGCAGCAAGGTGGACTTGCCAATGCCGGGGTCGCCGCCGATGAGCACCACCGCGCCCTCCACGACGCCGCCGCCCAGCACCCGGTCCAATTCCTCCTGACCGGTGGGGGTGCGCTCCACTTCCGTGGCCTCAATATCGGCCAACCGCGCCACGGCGCCGGTGGGCGCCAAGGCGGCAAAGCGGTGCTTGCCCGCGGCTGCCGTGGGTGCGGCCACGGATTCCAGCAAAGTGTTCCAGGCACCGCAATGCGGGCACTTGCCCAGCCATTTGGGGCTGGTGCCACCGCAGTCCTGGCAGACGAATTCAGTTTTATCCTTGGCCATGCGTTTAGCCTTACGCCACAGGTATGCGCTGGCGGGCCTTGCGCACCTTTTCCACCGGCAAGGTGACTTTCACGCGGTCCACCGTGGCCGCGGCCTGGATGGTGTGGGCCGGTGTGGTGGTGGCCTTGCACTCCAGGCGGCTGATGGCCACACCGTGCTTGTCCAGCACGCTGATGACCCAGGGCGTGTTGGCGCGCTCGCCACGCTGCACCGACACAGCGGTTTCGCCGTTGGCCAGCAGCACATAGGTGCCCGGCGGGTAGAAGCTGGTGGCCTGGGCCATGGCTGAGCCCAGACCAAGGTCAGCCTCGGCGGTGCCCACCACCATGGATTTCACAGCCTTGAGCGACGACAGCGCCGCGCGCGTGCGCCGTGGCGCCACCTTGGCCACAAAACTGTCGGCCAGATGCAAGACGCGCCGCGCAAGCAGGTTCGCAGGCAAGCCCTCGGGCGCGTTGGGGGTGTGGTGCCAGCGCACGATGTCCAGCACATCCGGGTCGTCCAGCCCCAGGCCGCGCAGGATGTCCACGCTGCGCTCGGGGTGCTCCTGAATCAGCGTGCGCTGCCACGCCGTTAGCGCCGATGCCTGGCGCGCCAGGCTGTCCTGTTCGCGCGCCATGCCGATATTCATGACCAGCGCGGCCTGGAACAGCGCGGCGCGCAAAAGGGGCGCCACTTGCAGCTTGCGCGCGGTCAGCTCGCACACCACGGCACACAAGAGGGCGTGCGTGGGGCAGTAACCCAGCTCCTGGCGAGCCAGCGCCTGGAACAGGCAATACAGGCTGTCGTCCGTATCCTGGTCCAGCAGTTCCAGCGCCTTGGCAGCAATGCCTGCCAGGCGTTGCAGCGGATTCATGGCCAAGCCACCTTGGTACAAGATTCCGCGCAGCACCTCTTGCAGGTCCAGCCAGCCGCCATGCAACTGCTGCCCCACCACGTAATCGCTCTCCCGAATCTCGCTGGGCATGGGTGTCTTGGCCACGGTCTCCAGATCCACCCCTTGCGACAGCAGCGCATGCACCGCGCGTTCGTAGGCGCGCTGCCAGGCCAGAGCATCGGCCGCCGTGCAGGACGCCTGGTGCTCGGCCAGCCGTTCGCGGTGCTGCGCGGACTGGACGGTCTGGCCCTTGCGCAACAGCAACTGCCCCGAAGGCGCCCACAGGTCCACGGGCAGGGGTTGACCCACACCCAACAGCGGCGCGGGAATGGGGACATATTGGCGCGTCATGGCGCAACCTCCACGGGCACGCGTGCGGCCAGGGCGCACAGGAGTTCATACCCCACGGTCTGCGCCTGCGCTGCCACTTCGTCGACCGGCAATACCGTACCGTTGGCGGCACGCCCCCAGAGCGTGACCGTGCTGCCCATGCCCGCCTGGGGCACGGGGCCGAGGTCTACGGTGAGCATGTCCATGCTGACGCGCCCGACGGTGCGGCAGCGCACCCCGTCCACCAGCACTGGCGTACCAGTGGGGCAGATGCGCGGGTAGCCGTCGGCGTAGCCGCAGGCCACGACACCGATGCGCATCGGCGCCTGCGCCGTAAAGCTTGAGCCATATCCAACAGTAGCCCCCGTACTGATTGACTGTATTGCTATGATTTTTGCAGCAAGCGTCATGCTGGGCTGAAGTTGCCAGTGGTCGATGCCATGCTCGGGATAGTCGGGCGCGCTGCCATACAGGGCGATCCCGGCCCGAACCCAGTCGGATGCCACATAGGCCGGGCTGTCTGGCGTATCCGGCGTGCGGGAATGGCGCAGGGCGGCCGCACTGTTGCTAAGGCTGCGTTCGCCGGGCAGGTCACGGGTAGCCTCGGCAAAGCGTGCCATCTGGGCGGCTACGCCCAGGGGGCCATCGGCATCGCTGAAATGGGTCATGAGCGAAATCTCGTCCACCTGGGGCAGGGCGTTCAGACGCGCCCAGGCTGCGCGGTAGCAGTCGGGCGTGAAGCCCAGGCGGTTCATGCCCGAGTTCATCTTGAGAAACACCCGGTGCGGCACATGGGTCTTGTGGCGGCTGAGCATGTCGATCTGTTCGTCGCAGTGCACGGCGTGCCAGAGATCCAGACGCGAGCAGAGCTCCAGGTCGCGCGCCTCAAACACACCTTCGAGCAACAGAATCGGGCCGCGCCAGCCCAGGTCGCGTACGCGCTGGGCCTCGGCCAGGTCCAGTAGCGCAATGCCGTCGGCGCTGCGCAGGCCCTCGAAGACCCGTTCAATACCATGCCCGTACGCATTGGCTTTGACCACGGCCCACACCCGCGCATCCGGCGCCTGCGAGCGCACAGCGTCCAGGTTGTTTTGCACGGCGCTCAGGTGAATGGTGGCAAGAATGGGGCGGGGCATGGTGGCAAAGGCAGGTAGATGGCGGTGGGTCGATTTTGACATTGCGCTGCCGTGCTATAACCACGCCACGTTTGGAACATCTACAACCCGCCGCGCAGAACGGGGCGGCGATCAGCCCTTGGAATGAAACGCGGCTTTTACACCATCATGTCGGCGCAGTTTTTCAGCTCGCTGGCCGACAACGCCTTGTTCGTAGCCGCCGTGCAATTGTTGCGCTCAACGGGTGCCAAAGAATGGCAGCAGGCGGCACTGGTGCCCATGTTTGCCTTGTTCTATGTAGTGCTGGCGCCTTTTGTGGGCGCATTTGCCGATTCCCAGCCCAAAGGCCGGGTCATGTTGCTGAGCAACACCATCAAGATCGTGGGCTGCCTGATGATGCTGTTTGGCACCCACCCGCTGATGGCCTACGCCATTGTGGGCCTGGGTGCGGCCGCGTACTCACCCGCCAAGTACGGCATCCTCACCGAGTTGCTTCCCGCCTCGCAACTGGTCAAAGCCAATGGCTGGATCGAGGGGCTGACCATTGCCTCCATCATTCTGGGTGTGCTGCTGGGCGGGCAGCTGGTGGGGCATGCCGTGTCGAGTTTTCTGCTGTCGTTTGACTTTCCCTTCATCGACACCGGCGTCGACACGCCGCCCGAAGCGGCTATTTCGGTACTGATCTTTGTGTATCTGGCTGCGGCCTGGTTCAATACCCGTATCCCGGAAACCGGCGTGCCGATGCGCCGCTTGCCCAAACGCATCGTCACCCTGCTGCCTGATTTCTGGCATTGCAATCTGCGCCTGTGGCGGGACTGGCTGGGGCAGATTTCACTGTCTACGACCACCCTGTTCTGGGGCGTCAGCGGCAACCTGCGCTATATCGTGCTGGCCTGGGCGTCTGCTGCATTGGGCTACAGCGTGACGCAGGCGTCGGCCTTGGTGGGCGTGGTGGCCATTGGCACCGCCGTGGGTGCGGTAGCCGCATCGCTACGCATGCGCCTGGACCAGGCTACGCTGGTGCTGCCCTTGGGTATTGCCATGGGCGTGCTGGTGATTTTGCTGAATTTCATTTCCAATGTCTGGGTGGCCGCTCCGTTTTTGGTACTGCTCGGAGGTCTGGGCGGCTTTTTGGTAGTGCCCATGAACGCCCTGCTGCAACACCGGGGCCACAACCTGATGGGCGCGGGCCGCTCGATCGCGGTGCAGAACTTCAACGAACAGGCTTGCATCCTGGGATTGGGGTTTTTCTACAGTTTTTCCACCGGCATGGGGCTGTCGGCCTTTGGCGCCATCACGGTGTTCGGGCTGGTGGTGGCGGGCTGCATGTGGCTCATCAAGCGCTGGCACGAAGGCAACTGCCGCGAGCATGGTGCCGAGGTGGATCACCTGCTGGAACTGGCACGCCACGACAACACCCATGGATGAACGGCCATCGGCGCGCATCACCGCAATTGCGGTGGCCGCGCTGCTGCTCAATGCCTTTACCTGGGGCGTCTCTTGGTGGCCGTTTCGTACCCTGCAGGCCCTGGGCGTGCATCCCTTGTGGACCACCTCGCTGATGTACCTGCTGGCCACATTGGCCCTGCTGTCGGTTGCGCCGGGGGCCTTGCGAAAAGGCTGGCATTCCCGCGACTGGTGGGTGCTGCTGCTGGCCTCGGGTCTGACCAATGTGTGCTTCAACTGGGCCGTGGCCGTGGGCGATGTGGTGCGTGTGGTGCTGTTGTTCTACCTGATGCCCGCCTGGGTGGTCGTGCTGGCCTGGCCCTTGCTGGGTGAGCGACCCAGCGCGGGTTCGCTCACACGCATGGGACTGGCGCTGATTGGCGTGGGCGTGGTCCTCAAGGTGGAAGGTCAGCCCTGGCCGTGGCCCCAGTCGCTGGCCGATGGGCTGGCCCTGGCAGGCGGATTTTGCTTTGCGCTGACCAATATCCAACTGCGCCGCCTGCGCGACACGCCCACCACCGCCAGCATGCTGGCCATGTTTGTCGGCGGTTCAGCTTTGGCCCTGCTGGCTGCCCTGGGCGGCGCGGTGCAGGGCCACATCCCTGTCCTGCCGACGCTGACCTGGAACTGGATACTGGGCGTGCTGGCGATGAGCGGGTTCTTCCTAGTGGGCAACATGGGGCTGCAGTACGGCGCCGCGCGGCTACCCGCCACCACCACCTCCATCGTCATGCTCGCCGAGGTGGTATTTGCCAGTGGGTCGTCCGTGGCGCTGGGTGCCGGGGTGGTGACCGCGCAGGTGCTGGCGGGCGCAGCGCTGATCTTGTTGGCCTCGATGCTGGCGGCGCGATCAGGCGGCTGAAGCTGCGGGCCCGGCTGGGTCAGCCGACGCTGCCAGTACCACGCGGTCGCGGCCCTGGTTCTTGGCAGCGTACAGTGCCTGGTCAGCGGCGCCGTACAAGGCCTCGAAACTGGTGTGCTCACCAGGGCAGGCGCTGCTCACCCCGAGGCTCGCCGTAACACCAATGCACTGGCCATGCCAGTCCAGAGTTTGGCCGCGAACGGCCAGACGCAATTTTTCGGCCAGGGCTAGGGCGCCTTCGGCGGGGGTTTGGGGCATCAGCACAATGAATTCCTCACCCCCCAAACGTGCAACCGTATCGGTTTGACGCACGTGACCCGCTAGCAAGTCAGCAGCATGTTGGAGCACGGCATCGCCTGCCGGGTGGCCAAAATGGTCGTTGATACGCTTGAAGTGATCCATATCCACGAGCAGCAGGCTCACCGCGGCGGGCATGCGTGCAGTACGTGCCAGTTCCTGCTCGGCGATCTGCATGAATTTGCGCCGGTTGTACAAACCCGTGAGCGTGTCGCGCTCAGCCAGGGTTTGCAGCGCCTGCTGCTGTTGCAAGGCGGCGTTGGTGGCTTGCAGTTCGCGCTGCAACAGGATCCTGGCCACATACTGGTGCCACATCACCATCGCCACGAGCTGGGCCATCACGAGCGTGGAAATGGCCGGTACGATCATGCTTGAGCGCAAGGCCGGCGGCACATCCTGGGCACTGAGCCCCGCAATGAAGAACACCAGCGAAGCCAAAAAAACGCAGGCACTGAGCCAGGGTCGCAATAGCGACAAGGTTGCAGTGCCCATGGCCACAGCCAGGTAGGTGGCGATGCCATTGCCGATGGACGCTTCCAGAATCGAAGCCGCTGCGCCAAAGGCCAAATAGCTGGTGCAGGTTGCAATCTGTACCGCCCGCGCCGCCGGACTCTGGCCTTTGCCCTGACCGAGTAGACGGTGCGCCCAAAAACCCAAGAGTGCCAATGCCCCGACCAGACTGGTATCCAGCCACGCCCGGGTATCGGCCCACTGTTGTAAATGGAGCTGGTCGGCAGGTGCGTGGTAGCGCCCAAACCAGACGGTCAACAACATGTGCATGGGCAGCGCGAACCAAAGCAGGAGCATGAAGCGCCGCAACGCGTCCGCCGTGGCCTCGCCCTGGACCTGGTCGTAGCGGGACACGACTTCTCGCAGGCGGCGCTGCCCCTGTTGAATGCGGGTGGATATGGCCAATGCAGTCTCTCTGCCAATGATGGATGCTTGCTCGCCACATCTTCTGCGAATTATTGCCACCTGCAAACTTTTGCAGGTGGTGCTAAGGTAAGGTTCTTTGCATCCAAGGGATTAGCATGACCACCGTGTACGATTTTGAAGCGACCAGCATCAGCGGAAAGCCCGTGGCCCTGGCCCAATTCAAGGGTCAGCCGTTGTTGATCGTGAACACCGCCAGTGCTTGTGGCTTTACCCCCCAGTTCGCCGGGCTGGAAGAACTGCACAAGACCTACGGCGGCCGCGGCCTGGTGGTGCTGGGATTTCCGTGCAACCAGTTTGGCGCACAAGACAAAGGGAGCAACGACGAGATCGCCGAGTTCTGCCAACTCAATTACGGGGTGAGTTTCCCGATGATGTCCAAGATCGACGTCAACGGTGGCAACGCCCACCCCTTGTACCGCTGGCTGACCGCCGAAGCGCCGGGCCTGTTGGGCAGCAAGGCCATCAAATGGAACTTTACCAAGTTCCTGGTGGGCCGCGACGGCAAAGTGGTGCAGCGCTATGCCCCCACCGATACGCCGCAAAGCCTGGCCCGTGACATCGAGGCAGTGTTGAACGCCTAGCGTTCGGCGCGGGTTTGCGCCAGGGTAGTTCACACGTGCCGATGCAAGTGGGATACTGGCGCGGTGGACGACACCCTCAACAACCAACCTGTCGCTCAAAACCCCTGGAAGTTGGCCCTGGAGGGGTCGGGAGTGGGGGTGTGGGACTGGAACATTGCTACCGGCGCCCAGACACATTCCGCACATTGGGAGGAAATGCTGGGTTTTCATGCCGGAGAGTTGACACGCGGATACCAGGACTTTGCCGAGCGTTTGCACCCGCAAGACCGAGAACGGGTTGAGTCAGCAGCGCAACGATTCATCGATGGGCAGGCTGCCAGCTATTCCGAAGACTTTCGGATGCGCTGCAAGGACGGTTCGTGGAAATGGATTCTGACGCGCGGCACCGTAGTGGAGTGGGATGCACAGGGGCGCGCACTGCGCATGATCGGTACCCACACCGACATCAACCAGCAAAAGGCATCCGAGTCCGAGCTGCGCCTGCTCAACGAGCAATTGCGTGAGAACGCCCAGCTGTTCCAGACCACACTGGCCAGCATCAGCCAGGGTATTGTGCTGGTCGACGCTACGGGGCGGGTACGCACGTTCAACGCACGGGTGTGCGAACTCTTGGACTTACCCAAGAGCCTGCTGGATGCACGTCCGCTGCTGACTGAGGTGATGCGCTTCCAGCGCGAGCGGGGCGACTTTGGCCCCGAGGGCCAGTGGGTGGGTGAGGAGGCGCGCTCCAACGTCATGGACACCTCGGGCCTGCCGGCCCAAACGCATCCAACCCGCTACCTGCGCGCAACCCGCGGGGGCCAGACCCTGGAAGTACGCACGCAGCAATTGCCATCCGGCGGACTGGTGCGCACCTTCACCGATGTCAGCGACTACGTCAAGATGCAAGCCGATCGGCAGCGCCTGAACGAACTGTTGGCGGCTACCCAAACGATTGCACGCGTGGGCGGATGGGAGCGCGACCATGTGCAGGGCAGCGTCTTCTGGACCGATGGCGTGTACCGGATCCTGGACCTGGAACCTGGCGCGCTCTCAGGCGCCGAGTTGGCCCAGGCAGACCATTTCTTTGCACCCGAATCACGCCAGCTGATTGAACCGGCCCCCCCCGCTGATCCGCACGCGACACTCAGTGAGCATGATGTGGAGGCACGGATGTGCACGGCCAAGGGGCGGTCGATCTGGGTGCGCTTCAAGGGTACGACCGCCTGGGAGCAGGGTCAAGCCGTCAAGAGCACATCGGTGCTGCAGGACATATCAGAACGCAAGGCAGTCGAGACGGCCATTCGCGAGAGCGAGGAGCGCTGGAAGCTGGCACTGGAGAGCACGGGTGACGGAGTGTGGGATTGGTACATACAGACCGGCACTGAGTTCTTCTCGCCAGGTTTGCTGCGCATGTGCGGCTACGACAGTGGCGATCTGGACAACCTGTCTGAAGAGTTTGACAGCCGAACCCATCCGGACGACATGGAAATTCTGCAAAAGGCACGCAACGACCACTTTGAAGGGAGAACCCCGTCCTACCAGAGTGAACGTCGCATCCTTTGCAAAGACGGTAGCTGGAAATGGGTACTTAGCCGCGGCATGGTGATCAGTCGCGATGCATTTGGCAAACCCCTGCGGATGATCGGCACATTCACCGACATCAGCGAGCGCAAAGCAGCGGAGGCCCTGATCTGGCGCCAGGCGTTCTACGACGGCCTGACGGGTTTGCCCAACCGCCGCATGCTGCGCGATCGGCTGGAGCGGGAGATGAAACATTGCGACCGCGATCAGCTGCAACTGGCCGTGCTGTTCATCGATCTGGACCATTTCAAGGAAGTCAATGACACCCTGGGCCACGACCAGGGCGACCAGCTGTTGATCGAGGCGGCGCGGCGCCTGCAGTCCTGCGTGCGCCAGTCGGACACGGTGGCACGCATGGGTGGCGATGAGTTCACCGTGGTTCTGACGGAGCTGCCCGACTGCAACAATCTGGAAGGCGTCTTGCAGAAGATTCTGACCACGTTGTCACAGGTATTCCAGCTCGACAATGAGCAGGTCTTTGTGTCGGCCAGTATTGGCGTCACGGTGTACCCTGTGGATGCTGCGCAGACCGAGGATTTGCTCAAGAACGCCGACCAGGCCCTGTACGTGGCCAAGGGCGCCGGGCGCAACCGGTTCAGCTTTTTCACCCCGGCCCTGCAAGAGGCCGCGCAGACGCGCGTGCGCCTGGCGGCGGATTTGCGCACCGCACTGGCTGACGGGCAGTTTCAGGTGGTCTACCAGCCCATCGTCGAACTGGTCGGCGGCACCATCCACAAGGCCGAGGCC
This sequence comes from Rhodoferax sp., assembly GCA_046348185.1. Lineage (GTDB taxonomy): Bacteria > Pseudomonadota > Gammaproteobacteria > Burkholderiales > Burkholderiaceae_C > Allorhodoferax. The sequence continues at coordinate 216,099 of JAXMER010000016.1, forward strand.
CTGATCCGCTGGAACCATCCGACACGCGGGCTTGTGAGCCCGGCCGTGTTCATCCCGATTGCCGAGTCTAGCGGGTTAATTGTCGGCATCGGAGAATGGGTGTTTGAGCAGGCTGCGCAGCAGGTGCAGCGCTGGCGCAGCAGCCTGTCAGCCAAGTTCCAGATCAGCGTGAACCGCTCACCGGTGCAGTTCCACCAGGATGACGAAATCCAGCTGCCCTGGCTGCGCCATCTGGATGCGCTGGGATTGGATGGCGACGCACTGGTGGTCGAAATCACCGAAGGGCTGCTGCTGAACTCCAATATCACTGTCGGCAAGTCACTGACCGCGTTGCGCGATGTCGGCATCCGGGTGTCGCTGGATGACTTTGGCACCGGCTATTCGTCGCTGGCCTATCTGCAGAAGTTCGACATCGATTTCATCAAGATCGACCAATCGTTCGTGCGCAATCTCGTGCCCGATTCGACCAACCTAGCCCTGTGCAAGGCCATCATCGCCATGGCCCATGCACTGGGCATCCAAGTGGTGGCCGAGGGGGTTGAGACCGAGCAGCAGCGCGACCTGCTGACCCATATGGGCTGCGACTTTGCACAGGGCTACTTCTTTTCGCGTCCTTTGCCGGTAGACGAATTTGAGACGTTCATGCGCGCACGGCCAGTGCCTGCAAGCTAGCATCCAGAACTTCCACCCAGTGACGCACCGGTGTGTCGGTGCCGCTTTGCAGGTGAGTGATGCAGCCGATGTTGGCCGATGCGATCACCGTGGGCTGCAAATCCCCCAGATGGCCGAGTTTGCGGTCCCGTAGCTGGTAGGCCAGCGTTGGATTGAGCACGCTGTAGGTACCGGCCGAGCCGCAGCACAGGTGGCTTTCGCAACCGGCAACCCGGATGTCATAGCCCAGCGCCGCCAGGTGGGGCTCCACCAGGCCTTTGAGCTTCTGGCCGTGCTGCAAGGTGCATGGCGGGTGAAACGCGATGCGCGCGCCAGATTGCCGGTTGTGCGCGGGCAGATCCGGATAACGCTGCTGCAGCGCAGGCACCAGGCCCGCCAGCAGTTCACCGAGATCGCGGGCCAGTGCGCTGACCCGTATCGCCTTGGTGGCGTAGGCCGGATCATCCTGCAACACGTGGCCATAGTCCTTGACCATGGTTCCACAGCCCGAGGCATTGATGACGATGGCCTCCACGCCAGCCTCGATGTGGGGCCACCAGGCGTCGATGTTGGTGCGGATTTCCTGCTTGGCACCATCCTGGTCATTCAGGTGGAACTTGACCGCGCCACAGCAGCCCGCCTTGGGGGCTACCAGGGTCTGAATGCCTGCCGCATCGAGTACGCGTGCCGTAGCAGGGTTGATGTTGGGACTCATGGCGGGTTGGGCGCAACCCGCCAGCAGCAGCACCTTGCGCGTATGGGTCTGTGCAGGCCATACCCCTGCCGCCTGGCGCGGCGGAACCTTGGCTTTCAGGGCTACGGGCATCAGGGGCCGCACCGCCTGCCCCAGTGCCATGGCCGGGCCAAACAGGGGCGACGGAATGCCCTCCTTCAGCGCCCAGCGCACCGCCCGCTCGGTCAAGGGGCGTGACACCTTGGCGTCAACCAGCTTGCGCCCGATGTCGATCAGATGCCCATAGTCCACGCCACTGGGGCAGGTGCTTTCGCAGTTGCGGCAGGTCAGGCAGCGGTCCAGGTGCTGCTGCGTCTTGCGCGTGGGTTGCTGACCTTCGAGCACCTGCTTGATCAGGTAGATGCGCCCACGCGGGCCGTCAAGTTCATCCCCCAGGAGTTGGTAGGTCGGGCAGGTGGCGGTGCAGAAACCGCAGTGCACGCATTTGCGTACGATGGCTTCGGCGGCGCGGCCGTCTGCGCTGTCGCGGTACTCGGGAGCAAGCGAAGTTTGCATGGTGCGGGGCAGTGACGGTTAGAACTGGGCCGACAGGCGGCCGGGGTTAAAGACACCCTGGGGGTCCAAGGCCTGCTTGATGCGTCGCTGCACCGCCAGGGCAACCGGGTCTTGCGAATCAAATGCGCTATTGGCCCCCGTAAACATTGATGGTTGCGCTACAAATGTCATAGCACCCCCCCCGTGAGCGCGTGCCAGCGCCTGCAGTTCGTCGGCCGCATCAGGCGCAGCCCAAAGCCAGCGCAGGCCGCCGTGCCACTCAACCAGTTGCGCCCAGGGCAGATTCAGCGCCGGTGCGGTCGGGGCCACGCTCAGCCGCCACAGCACCAGGTCGCCTGCCGGGCGGGTGAAGAACGGCAGGGTCTGGTTGCGGCAGTGTGTCCAGTCCGCTTGCGCCTGGGCCGGGTCCACGCGCTGGCCCGGGCACTGCGCCAGCATGCGCTTGCAAGCCGACTCAACCGCCGCCACCGCGCCGCGCAGGCGCACAAACAGCAGGTCCTGGCCACCACCGGGGGCGGTCGGATCATGGACCCAGCAACTCGCGTTCAGTGGCAGCGGTTGGCCGCCCCAGCCGTGCAGGTGTTGCAGCGCCTGCGCTTGGCTGAGCGCAAACACCAGCGTGGCCTCGGCCGGTGCCAGCGGCAAAACTTTCAACGACACCTGGGTTATCAGGCCCAAGGTGCCCATGCTGCCCACCAGCAGTCGGGACACATCGTATCCGGCCACGTTTTTCATGACCTGGCCCCCGTATTGCAGGTGTTCGCCGCGGCCGTTGATCAGATGCAAGCCCAGCACGTAGTCCCGCACACCGCCCACGCTGGCGCGTGCAGGGCCGCTCCACCCTGCGGCCACCATGCCACCAACGGTGGCGCGGGTGTTGGATTGCCACCCGAAGTGGGGCGGCTCGAAGGGCAGGCATTGGCCCTTCTCGGCCAGTGCCGCCTCAAGCTCCACCAGGGGGGTACCCGCCGCCGCGGTCACCACCAGTTCGGTGGGCTCGTAAGCCAGGATGCCCTGCAACTCGGTGGTGTCCAAGGGCACGCCCTGAGTGGGCGGTCCAAAGAAGTCCTTGCTACCGCCGCCACGCAGGCGCAGCGGCGTGCGGTCTGCCGCAGCAGCACGCACGCGATCGGCGATTCGGGAGAGGGAAGCGTCTAGGGGTGCATTCATGCCTGCATGGTATGCGCAGGCCATGAATTGCGGTTTGAAATTTTTGCGCGCCCAGCCGTGAAATAAATGCGCGGCTGGGCGGCCGGATCAGGCGTGCAGCAATGCCGCAGCAACCCCCGCGGTTTGCCAACGCTGGAAGTCGCGCTCAATAACCAGGGCCTCAACGCCCGGACGGTTCGCCAGCAGGCGCGGTGCGGCACGGCTGCCCAGAACCATCAAGGCAGTGCCCAGACCATTGACGCTGGCGGCATCGCGTGCCCAGAGGCTCACGCCATGGGGCCCTTGGGTGGGCCGACCCGTAGCGGGATTCAGGATATGGTGCTGGCGTACGCCTTGCGCCATGAAGAAACGTTCGTAGTCACCCGAGGAAGCCACGATGGCGCGGTCCTGTACATGCAGCACTCCCAGCAAGCGCTCGGGCGCCGCAGGGTCGCGCAAGCCTACACGCCAGGGACGACCCTGGAGTTGTCCCATCACAAGGACGTCGCCACCCCCATTGAGCATGGCATTCTCGATACCTTGGGATTTCAGGGTCTGGAGACCTGCCTCCAGAATAGGCAACTTGGCGATGCCCCCGAGATCAAGTGCCATGCCCGCTTTACGCAGGTAGGCAGTCCCTTGGTCGGCGTCCAGCACCAAGCCACGGTAACCCACCAGACGACGCCGGTTGGCGATTTCCTGGGTGCTGGGTACGCGGTGGTCGTCGGAACCGAAATGCCAAGGAAGTGCGCCCACGGTTGCATCAAAGGCACCCTGGGTCTGCGCTGCAATCTGCTGTGCCGACTGCAGCACGGCCATTACTTGCGACGGCACCGCCACGGCCTGCTTGCCCGCCGCGCGGTTGATGGCGCTGACCGTGCTGTCGGGGTGGAAATGAGTCATCCAGTCCGCCTGGCGCTCCATTTCCTGCCAGGCACGTTCCATGGCACGACGCAAGACGGCGGCGTCCGCGCCCTGGGCCACCATGTCCACCTGGGTACCCATGAGACTGCGCTGTGCACGCTCCACTACTACCGGCGTTTGCGCCTGCACGGTGGCTGGCAAAAAGGCAGCTGCCCCGAGCAAGGGCAGCGCCATGGCCATGCGGCGCCGGGTCAGCCCCTGGGATCCCATTGGTGCGTGCATGGCCCTTTCTCCTTCCATTAACTCGACAGGCCAACCATGTGGTCCACTGCGCCCTTGACTTCGTCGTCGGTCAACTTGGGATTGCCGCCACGAGCGGGCATGGAACCCTTGGATCCGTTGAAACCTTCCAATGCGTGCTTGTACAAGGTGTCCTTGCCCTGGGCGATGCGCGGGCCCCAGTCGGCTTTGTCACCGGGCTTGGGTGCGCCCGCTACACCAGCGGCATGGCACATGGCGCAGGTCTTGCTGAAAACAGCCTTCCCAGCGTCTGCAGTGGCGGCTGGCGCAGCACTTGCAGCCGGTGTTTCGGAAGCAGCGGCGGCAGGCGCAGGAGCCGGTTGTGCAGCGGGGGCGGGGGCTGCTGCGGGCGCCGGGGCTGGCGCAGGGGCTTCCGCGGGTTTCTTGTCGCCGCAAGCGCTCAGGAACAGGGCCAAGGTGGCCAGTGCAATGACGGAGGAAGTTTTCTTCATGGTCGTACGTAGAGGTGAAAGTTGGGAAATGGATTGCTGCATAACCTTGTGCCCCGATCCGCTCCCGTTCAGGATCAAGCGGCACCGCGCGGCATGGCGCAGCGCAAATAGGCAATACAGGGGGTAAATCATAGCGCGTTGGTCGGGAGTTGTTGTGCAACGCAGCAATCAACAGGGATAATGTAATTCAGAACCATCCCAAGTTAAGAGGTCGGGTTGACTGCAACTTGTGACATAAGTCAATGTTGCTCAAGATTGATTTCTTATACTTGTCAACCATGAAAACCCTAGGACCCATGGAACGGCTGCGCATCTGGATTGCGGCCTGGCTCCTGCTGGGCATGGGAATTGCGATGGCATCGCCCATCGTGCAGCCACGGGCCATGCAACTCATTTGCTCCGGCGCCGGGGCAGTCAAGTTTTTGGTTCAGTCACCGAGCAGCGGCACTGCGGATGCGTCCGACATGGATTGCCCGCTGTGCCTGTTACCGGCCGTCGCCCCTGATCCCACCCCGGCACGCTTGCCCACGCTGCTGCCTGTGGCGAAAGTGCCGGTGCCTGCAGCCAGTTTGCGCATCCATTCCTCCACGGCGGATCCGCCGCCAGCGCGAGGCCCCCCTTTTTTTTCCACGTACCTTAACCAAGAAAGGTCATCATGAGCGATAAGAAACCGGATCCCCAAATTGAAACCGTCGGCATGGGCCGCAGGCGGTTTATCAACACCGCCGCATTGGCTGGTTTGACCGCCGGAGTCGCGGCCTGCAACGACAAGCCGGCGTCTGCCCCTGCTGCTGCACCTTCGGCACCAGCGCCCACTTCTGCACCTGCTGCTGCCCACAGCGGCGCCAGCATCCACCTCAAGCCCGGCGAACTCGATACCTACTACGGCCTCTGGAGCGGTGGTCACACCGGCGACATGCGCGTGCTGGGTCTGCCCTCGGGCCGAGAAATCCACCGCATTCCCTGTTTCGTGCCAGACGCCCTGGTCGGCTGGGGAATTACCAACGAATCCAAGAAAGTCATGGGCACCAAGCCCGATGGCTCGCTGCGTTACACCATTGGTGACACGCACCACACGCACGCTTCGTACAAGGACGGCAACTACGACGGTCGCTACGCCTGGATCAACGACAAGATCAACAGCCGCATCGCCCGCATTCGTCTGGACTACTTCGTTTGCGACAAGATCACCCAGCTGCCCAATGTGCAGGGCTTCCACGGTATTTTCCCGGACAAGCGCGATCCGGTGGACGCGGCCATCAACTACACCACCCGCGTGTTCTGCGGTGGTGAGTTCTCCATTCCCCTGCCCAACGCCGGCACGGAAGACGCTACCAAATACCGCTCGCTGTTCACTTGTGTGGACGCAGAGACGATGGAAGTGCGCTGGCAGGTGATGATTGACGGCAACTGCGACCTGGTCGCCACGTCGTACGACGGCAAGCTCGCCGCCACCAACCAGTACAACACCGAAATGGGCGCGCACTACGAAGACATGATGTCCGCCGAGCGCGATGCCTGCCTGTTTTTCAACGTTGCCCGCATCGAAGAAGCTGTTAAGGCTGGCAAGTTCAAGACTATTGGCACGTCGAAGGTTCCGGTGGTTGATGGCACACGCGAAGCCAACAAGGACCCCAAGACCGCGTTGACAGCCTACGTGTCTGTTCCCAAGAACCCGCACGGCGTAAACGCCAGCCCCGACCAGAAGTACTTCATCTGCGCCGGTAAGCTCTCGCCTACGGTCACCACGATCGAACTGGCCAAGGTACTGGATTGGTTTGACGGCAAGATGGAGAAGATTGACGACGCCATCGTCGCTGAGGTGGAGGTGGGCCTGGGTCCATTGCACACGGCTTTCGACGGCCGCGGCAACGCCTATACCACGCTGTTCTTGGACAGCCAGGTGGTCAAGTGGAACATCGAAAAGGCCATTGCCTTCCACAAGGGCGACAAGAACGCCAAGTACGTGGTCGATCGCCTGGATGTGCAATACCAGCCGGGACACATCAATGGTTCGCAGTCCGAAACCGTAGCTGCCGATGGCAAGTACCTGGCGGTGGGTTGCAAGTTCTCCAAGGACCGATTCCTGCCTGTGGGCCCGCTGCACCCCGAGAACGAACAGCTCATCGACATGTCCGGTGAGAAGATGGTGCTGCTGGCCGATCACCCGGTGCGCGGCGAACCGCACGACTTCATCATCTTCAAGCGCGATCTGCTGAAACCAAAGCAGGTGTATGCGCTGGATGACTTCCCCAATGCGATCAAGGATCCCAAGGAATCGGGCGTGACCCGCAACGGCAAGAAGGTCACCGTGAAGCTGACCTCGCAGGCGCCGGCCTTCAGCATGCGCGAGTTCAAGGTGAAGAAGGGCGACGAAGTCACCCTGATCCTGACCAACCTGGACAAGATCGAAGACCTGACGCACGGTATTGCGATTCCGAACTACAACATTCAGTTCATCGTAAACCCGCTGGAAACCAAGTCGGTGACCTTTACTGCGGACCAGGTCGGTGTGTTCTGGTGCTATTGCACAAACTTCTGCCATGCACTGCACCTTGAAATGCGGACTCGCATGATTGTTGAGGCCTGATCGGCCACCTTTGGCAGACACTGCGCAGGACGCGGTGTCTGCCTTTTTGTTTGGAAAAGTCAATGTTTTCGCTGGGTCAACGGTTTGCTGCCTTCGGTTTCGCGCTCTTCTCGGTTCTAGGCCTTTGCGGGTCGCTTGCACATGCCGCCACCGGCGCCTACGAAGCGGAGCTTCCCACCAACCTGGCGACGACGCCGGACATGTGCGCCCTGCTTCCCTGCAAGGACGTATTCCCTGGGGCAGGGCATTTTTCGCAGCGCAAGGGCCAGCCGCCGTATGTAGAGGCCTACGACAACGATTCGGCCCAGAAGCAACTGCTGGGCTATGTGATGCTGTCCACCGACATCACCGACACCCCGGCGTACTCGGGCAAGCCGGTGATCACACTCATCGGCATGGACAAGACCGGGCACTATGTGGGTATCAAAGTGCTCAAGCACTCCGAGCCCATTCTGTTGCTGGGCATTCCTGAATCGGCCCTGATCAATTTCAACAACCAGTACCTGGGCAAATCGGTCAAGGACAAGATCGAGGTGGGCCCGTCCCGGCCCGAAGAAGAGGTGCTGGGCGTGGACGCCATCTCTGGCGCAACCGTGACGGTGATCGCGCAGAACCAGGTCATGCAACTGTCAGGCCAAGCGGTGGCGCGACAGACCGGCATCATCGCGCCCACGGTGCGTGAACCGGCGCGCTTTGTCAGCAAGGATCAACGCTACGAATGGGCGCAGTTGGTACAGATGGGCGCGGTGCAGCAACTGCTGGTCAAGCCCGAGCAGGTGGGCCTGGAGCGCGGCCCCGAGCCCTTCATCGAGCTGTGGTTTGGTGACCTCAACCACCCCGACGTAGGCCGCAGCCTGCTGGGAGACAACGGCTACGACAGTCTGCGCTCACGCCTCAAGCCGGAAGAAAACGCGTTCTTTGTCGTACGCACCGCCGGTGCCGAGTCCTTCAAGGGGTCGGGCTTTGTGCGGGGCGGCATTTTTGACCGCGTGCAGGTCAAGCAGGGGGCGGACGCCTTCACCTTCCGTGATCTCGATTTCATCAACCTCTACGGGCTGGAGGCCGATGGCGCACCGCGCTACACCGAATCGGCCATTTTCGTGATCCGATCACGGTCGTTCTCAGCGGCATATCCATGGAAATTTGCGTTCCTGGGTAACCGGGTCGACCGTGCGACGGGGCACCGCAGCTTTGCAGTTTTCGAGTCCAAGTACTGGCTGCCCGCCAGTTTGCTCGACGGCGGACGCCCCAAGGTCGACGAGCCTGAAGCACCGTGGGTGCGAGTATGGAAATCACAAGTCCTGAAAATCGCGCTGTTTGCAGTGCTGCTGGTGGCCGTGGCGGTGGTCTATGCCTTGCGCGAAAAGCTCACCCGCCTGTCCACGCACAAGAATAAATGGCCGGTCAACACCTTCAAGTACAGCTTTTGGGCCATTAGCATGTTCTGGGTAGGTTTCGGATTGATGGCCCAGCCCTCCATCACGCAGGTGCTGACCTGGTTTCATTCCCTGTTCTTCCAGTGGACCTGGTCGCTATTCCTGTCCGATCCGTTCATTTTCCTGTTCTGGATCTTCATCATCGTCACCGTGTTCCTGTTTGGGCGCGGGTTGTTCTGTGGCTGGATGTGCCCATTTGGCTCGTTGCAGGAGTCCTTGTTCAAGATCGCACGCGTCGTGGGCCTGGGGCGGTTTCAGACCAGGCTGCCCCAAGCCTGGCACGACCGTCTGAAATGGCTCAAGTACGGTGTTTTTTTCTTCCTGCTGGCGGTTTCGTTGGCTTCCATGGGCCTGGCCGAAAAACTGGCAGAGATTGAACCCTTCAAGACCACCTTCCTGGTCGGCGTGATGAACCGCGCCTGGCCTTACGGCCTCTTTGTGGCAACCATCCTGGGGGTGTCGATCTTCATTGAGCGGCCGTACTGCAAGTACATCTGCCCGCTGGGTGCGTCGCTGGCCATGCCCAGCACTTTCCGCTGGTTTGGCCTCAAGCGTAAGCAGGACTGCAACAGTTGCAAGGCGTGCGCCGTAGGCTGCGGCGCCCAGGCCATTGATGCAGATGGCCGCATCGACCACCGCGAGTGCCTGCACTGCCTGGACTGCATGGTGCTGTACACCGACGTCAAGGGCTGCCCGCCCCTGGCCAAGGAGCGCAAGCGCCGCGAAAAGGATGGCTTGGAGATCACGCCTATCGGTGCCAACGGCTATTTCATTCCTATCCACCCAGCCAAGGTGGAAGAGCAGATCAGCCCCAAGGCAGCCAATGGCCCCGATCCCCGCATGCCTACCGAAGCTGTGGCACCCTGGCACCAGGCAGGCGAATCGGCGTGGAAGTGGGTCGCCATGGAAATACGCGACCACCTCTGGCCCTGGAGCAGCGAAGGCTGGGACAGCGAGCGGGCACTCAACGTGGCCGGATTCTCGCTGGGGCTGGCCGTCTCCATCGCTTGGATCATGGCGGCATTGGGACAATTGTCTGGTGGCGCGCTGATTGCATGGTGGTTCGGCTGGAGCGTGTATGAAGTACTGATTCGCTTGTCGGGTCGGCGCTACGTGAAGGATGGAGTCTGGTGGCGTGGTAGCTACCGCGCAGCCAATGTGATGGACATGATGAGTTACGTGGGATTCAAGAACCTGTTGATTGGCGCTGCACTGTTCCTATTGCTCAAGGCCTTGGGTTGGTTGATGCTATGAAGCCATGGCGACGATGGGGCAGGGCATTGACTTTGCCCTTGGGCGTGGTGTTGGCAACCCCTGCTGTGGCCGCCACGGTGGTGGTGGCCGCGGGGCAGAATCTGTCAGACGCTGTTCGTGCGGCCAAGCCTGGCGACGTGATCGAGATCCATCGCGCCCAATACCGGACCAACCTGCTGATCGACAAACCGCTAACGCTGCGCGGCATTGACCGCCCCACCCTTAGCGGTGGCAACCAGGGCGACACCATCCGCGTGACCGCTCCCGACGTGTTGATCGAAGGCCTCATCGTGCGCGACTCGGGCGACAACCTCGGGAACCAGAACGCGGGTATCTACCTGTATCCGGGTGCGCACCGCGCCATCGTGCGCCACTGCGAGCTGACGTACAACCTGTTTGGTCTGTGGGTGGAGAAAGCCGACGACGTGCGCATCGAGCACAACATCATCACCGGCAAACGGGATTACGGGTCGTCGCAGCGCGGAAACGGCATCCAGCTCTACAACACCAAGGGCGCGCGCATCCTGAATAACAACATCAGCTTCGTGCGTGATGCACTGTATGTCGATGTGTCGCACCACGCGGTCTTCAAGGGCAACAAGCTGCACCACAGCCGCTACGGCACGCACTACATGAACTCCTACTACAACCTGTGGGAAGACAACGACACTTTCTACAACCGGGGCGGACTGGCGCTCATGGAAGTGCGTGATCAAGTGGTGCGCAACAACCGCGCCTGGGGCAACTCCGATCACGGCATCATGCTGCGCACCCTGCAGGATTCGGTGATCGAGAACAACGTAGTGGCGGGCAACAACCGGGGCTTCTTCATCTACGACGTGGAGTTCGCCACCCTCAAGAACAACCTGGTGGTGGACAACGTGGTGGGCGTGCACCTCTCGGCGGGCTCTACGCGCAACGTGGTGGAGGGCAATGACTTCATCGCCAACCGCGAACAGGTGCGCTACGTGGGTTCTCGCGACGAACGTTGGGGCGTGCAGAGCGGCAACCACTGGAGCAACTACCTGGGTTGGGACCGCGACGGCGACGGCGTCGGCGATGTGCCCTACGAAGCCAACGACATGGTGGACCGCCTCACCTGGAAACACCCCAGCATGAAGCTGCTGCTGGCAAGCCCTGCGGTGCAGGCGCTGCGCCTGGTGGGCCAGCAGTTTCCCGTGTTGCGCGTGCCCTCGGTGGTGGACCCCAAACCCCGCATGCAACCAACCCACCAACAATGGAGCGAATGGCGTGGCAAGCATTTCCCCGGTCAGTGACACCGTAGCGCACGACGCAGCGGTCGCGCTGCGTGGCGTGAGCAAACATTACGGTGCATTGCGCGCCGTCGATGGCGTCGACCTCGACATCCCGCGCGGCGAGATTTTCGGCCTTATCGGTCACAACGGTGCAGGCAAGAGCACGCTGTTCAAGATGATGCTGGGCCTGGTGCCCGCCACGCAGGGCAGCCTGTTGGTGGGCGGTGCGCAGGTGGGCGGGCGCGATTTTCGCGCAGCCCGGCGCAACCTGGGCTACCTGCCCGAGAACGTGGTGCTCTACGACAACCTCAGCGGCCTGGAAACCCTGCGCTTTTTCGCGCGCCTCAAGCACGCACCCTTGTCGCAGTGCCAAGCCGTGCTGGAGCGCGTAGGTCTGCTGCACGCGGGCCAGCGGCCCGTGCGTGAGTACTCCAAGGGTATGCGCCAGCGCCTGGGTTTTGCCCAGGCCTTGTTGGGCCATCCGCGCGTGCTGTTCCTGGACGAGCCCACCAATGGCCTCGATCCCCAGGCCATCCGCGACTTCTATGCCACGCTGCGCGGCCTGCAGGCAGATGGGGTCACGGTCATCATCACCTCGCACATCCTGGCCGAACTGCAGGAGCGTGTAGATCGCTTGGCCATCATGGCCGCAGGCAAGGTTCAGGCCGTGGGTAGTGTGCAGGCGCTGCGCGAACAGACCCAGATGCCGTTGTGCTTCACCGTCGACGTAGGCCCGCAGGATGCTACCGAGGCCTGCCGCCTACTGCAGCAGGCCACCGGCATTGCACCCGAGGTGCTGCCCACCGGCCTGCGCCTGCGCTGCCCGCGTACGCACAAGATGGCCGTGCTGGCGGCGCTGGCGCCGCTGGGCGCACGCGTGCAGGACCTGAAGATGCTCGAACCCTCGCTCGAAGACGTGTTCTTCGGCTTTGCAGACTGAAAGACGGCCCATGGAACTGACGCAGATCTTCACCATTGCCGCCAAGGAATTCCGTGACCGCATGCGCAACCGCTGGGTGCTGGCGGTGGCGCTGGTGTTCACCGTCTTCTCGCTGGTCATTGCCTACTTTGGCGGTGCGCAACAGGGCGCGGTGGGCTTTCGCTCCATCGAGTTCACCATCGCCAGCTTGGTCAGCTTGGTCATCTACCTGATTCCACTGATTGCGCTGCTGCTGGGCTTTGATGCCATCGTGGGGGAGCGCGAACGTGGTTCGTTGGACCTGCTGCTGTCCCTTCCCATCACGCGCCTGGAACTGCTGCTGGGCAAGTACCTGGGCCTGGCGGCGGCGCTGGCGCTGTCCACCCTGGCGGGATTTGGCATGGTGGCGGTGCTGCTATTCCAGCACATGAGTTGGACCTCCATGTACCACTACTTCGGCTTCATGCTCAGCTCGGTGCTGCTGGGGCTGGCCTTTCTAAGCCTGGCGGTATTGCTGTCTGTGCTGGCGCGCGACCGCACGCGGGCATCGGGCCTGGCCATTGCCACCTGGTTCTTCTTTGTGCTGGTGTTCGATCTGTTGCTGCTGGGAGTGCTGGTGGGCAGCGGCGGGCGCTTTGGTGGCGAGGCCTTTGCCCTGCTGCTACTGCTCAACCCGGCCGACGTGTTTCGTATCCTGAATGTGTTTTCGCTGGAAGACGTGCGCACACTGTACGGACTAGCCACCGTGGTGCCCCCGGCCATGGGTAGCCCCTTGAAAATGGGAGGCGCGATGCTGGTCTGGATTGTGGCGCCGCTGGTTCTGGCGCATTGGAGATTCAAGCCATGACAACCTTCTGTTCCTGCCGCCGCCGCCTGCTGGGCTGGGCAGCTTTTTCCGCCACTTTTTCCGTCGCACCGCTGAGCCTGCTGGTCGGCTGCGGCGAGCAGGCCGCACAGCAGCGCCCACTAGCGCCGGTGGAGTTCGACCGCTCCACCAGTTGCGAACTCGACGGCATGCTGCTGGCGGACTACCCCGGCCCCAAGGCGCAGGTGCACTTCGTGGGTCAGGACAAGCCCAGCTTCTTCTGCGACACAGTGGAGCTGTTCCACACCCTGCTGGCGGGCGAGCAGGTGCGCGCCATGCAGGCCGTGTACGTTCAGGACATGGGCAAGGCAGACTGGAACCAGCCCCACGGCTATTGGATCGACGCCAAGACCGCCTTCTACGTGCTGGGCAGCAAGCGCCACGGCTCCATGGGGCCGACTATCGGCAGCTTTGCGCAAGAGGCGGACGCCACCAAGTTTGCTGCTGAATACGGCGGCAAGGTGCTGCGCTTTGGCGACATCAAGGCCGACATGGTGGACCTGAGCGGTGGCGCACTGCACGACACCCGGATGTAGCCCATTTCGCTAGCTGTCCATGACTACGCTCGCGTTTAGACCGCTCGCTTCTGCAAAGGTGCGGCAGTTTCTCTTGGTTTTGGCGGTGGGCTTGGTGGCGCTGGTTTGGGGCGGTGCGAGGCTTGCGCTGTGGAACGGTTGGCTCGGGCAGCCCAATCAGGTTCCAGTGACGGGTGATGTTTGCATCGTCGCACCACCGACACCGTACGATCCATCCTTGGGCTTGCCTCTGTTGGCGGCCCGGCCGATTCCCGCCGATGCGCGTTGCCCCGTGTGTGGCATGTACCCGGCGCGTGCATCCGACTGGGCAGCCCAAGTCATTTTTGAAAACGGTGACGCACAGTTTTTTGATTCACCGTTGTCTCTTTTCATGTACGTGCAGAATGTGGAAAGATACAGTCCCGGTCGCTCGGTTGCGCAAATTCGCGCACGTTACGTGACCGATGGCTCTAGCAAGCGCTGGATTGCCGCTGAAACGGCATGGTACGTACACGGTTCAAACGCGCTGGGTCCCATGCGCGCTGGGAATTTGCCTGCCTTTTCCTCGCAGGAGGATGCGTTGCAGTTCACCCGTCAACGCGGTGGACATGTTTTGAAATTTACTGACGTCGGTCGTGACTTGATTGAACCACTCGCTGGCCGCGCCCGCCACGCGGACCACGCGGGTCGTGCGGCCTCAGCTACCAAGCAGTGACCGGCGACCTCGTGCGAGGCTAGCCTTGAACAAAAAAATGAACTGGCGCACCGCCCACGTCAACCCGTGTCTGAAGAATGGCGCCGGAGAGCGGTAATTCAGTCAATTCCTGATCGCTGCGGCCCTTGCTTGCACTGGTGAGAAACAGGGTCCGGCCATCCTCCCCACCGAAACATGGCATCGTGGGGCATACAACCGGTGTAGGAATAGCAGCAAGCAATCGCCCATCGGGGGCGAACTTGCATACGCGCGCACCCTCGTACATGGCAACATAGTAGTTGCCCAACAGATCGACGGCGGCGCCATCAGGACGTCCTAGGTAGCTCGGATCAGGAAAGCTCCAGTTGGCGGGTTTTGTTCCAAAGCGTTGAAACACGCGTTGATTCGATAGATGGGGTCCGGTTTCGGAATAGTCCCAGGCGTACGTCAGATGGCGTGGCGTATCCGACCAGTACAACGTGCGGCGATCGGGGCTCCATTCAAGACCATTGGCAGTGAGTGCATCTTGGGCATGGCAGCTGACTATGGCGGCCCCCTGGCGGGCGTCAACGCAATACAGGGCCGCAGCATTGTGGGTTTTGGTTTCGTCGACCGTTCCGACCCAGAAACGACCCAAGGCATCACATCGACCATCGTTGGCTCTAACGCTGCTGGGGTCGTATGGCAATTGAGCAATTCGCGCCAGTGCGCCCCCCCATTCAGCTGCGCGGAAGATTCCGTCGCGCAAGGCCAGGACCAGCCCCCCTCCCAGCACTGGTGCAATACAGCCTGGTTCACTGGGCAGATCCCATGTCTGTACCATCCCCGTGTGCACGTTGGCGCGTGCAACCTGCCTCTGCGCAATGTCTACCCAATACAGCATATGTTCGTGGGGATGCCAGAAGGGCGATTCTCCCAATGCACATCGATGCGCGGAAACGGGTCGCCAATCCATGGGCGTAATCGGTGCTTGGGGTTCGTTTGCATGAGACGTCATGGTGACGATTGTGCCGTTTTCGGTGAGAAATCGATGGTTTACCGGTTGTACGCCGTTTCCCCGTGCGAGGTGATATCCAGTCCTTCGCGCTCATCTTCTTCACTTACGCGCAGGCCAATAGTCTTGTCGACGATGAAGTAGGACACGACCGAGACAACGGCTGACCACACGACGGTCACGCCAACTGCCTTGGCTTGGGCCAGTACCTGCGCAGCAATGGAGTAGTCAGCTGCTAGGGTGGGCGAAACCGAGAACCAGTCTACCGGGTAGCTCGGGCCACCTAGTGCAGGTGAGTTGAATACGCCGGTCAACAAAGCGCCCACGATGCCACACACGCCGTGCACACCAAAAACGTCTAGCGTGTCGTCGGCACCAAGGATCTTTTTCAGACCACTGACACCCCACAATCCGGCAAAACCGGCAATCAAACCAATGATCATGGCACCGCCGATGCCAACGTTTCCGGCAGCTGGTGTGATCGCTACCAACCCCGCAACGGCACCTGATGCTGCGCCCAACATGGAGGCCTTACCCTTGTGCAAGGCCTCGCCAATAGACCAGGTGAGCACCGCGGCGGCGGCAGCGATGAACGTGTTGGCGAAAGCCAGAGCGGCCACTCCATTGGCTTCCAGAGCGGAACCAGCGTTAAATCCGAACCAACCCACCCATAGCAGGGCGGCGCCCACCATGGTTAACGTCAGGCTGTGCGGAGCCATGGACTCCTTGCCGTAGCCCACGCGCTTGCCGATGAAGTAGGCACCCGCCAGACCGGCCACGGCGGCGTTGATGTGGACCACGGTGCCGCCAGCGAAGTCCAGCGCCCCCCACTGCCACAGCAAGCCTGCGGTCGCGTTGGTCTTTTCCACTACATCGGCGCTGGTATAGGCGTCAGGGCCGGCCCAGAACCAGACCATGTGGGCGATGGGCAGGTAGCTGAAGGTGAACCACAACACCATGAACATCAGTACGGCACCAAACCTGATACGCTCGGCAAAAGAGCCCACGATCAGCGTGCACGTAATACCCGCAAACGTGGCCTGGAAGGCGGCGAACACGATTTCGGGAATTACCACACCTTTACTGAAGGTGGCGGCGTTCTCGAAAGTGCCGGCAACATTGCTCCAGATGCCGTTCATGAGCAGGCGCGAAGTGCCGCCGATGAACGGATTGCCCTCGGTGAAGGCGAAGCTGTAGCCGTAAAGGAACCACAGCACGACGATCATCGAAAAGGTGACCATCACCTGCATCAGCACGGACAGCATGTTTTTGCTGCGGACCAGGCCACCGTAGAACAGGGCCAAACCCGGGATGGTCATGAGGATCACCAGCAAGGTGGAAACCATCATCCAGGCTGTGTCGCCCTTGTTGGGGATCAGGGTCGGTGCAACCGGGGCGGCCTCCGAGGCCACCGTAGCGGGAGCGTGCGCGGCAGCAAGCGACTTTGCCGATGCTGCGACGTCGGCGGGCTGCCCTTCAGCGCTGACAACTACCGGCGCCGCGGGTGCCTGCTGCGCATGGACCAACGCGCCGGTACTGAACAAGCTCCAGCCCAAGACCAGGGAGGCTAGTAATTTCTTCATGGTGACTCCGTTCTATGGGTCCGTTGGTTAGAGGGCTTCGTTGCCGGTTTCGCCAGTGCGGATACGGACCACTTGCTCCAGGTCGTACACAAAGATCTTGCCGTCGCCGATCTTGCCCGTGCGCGCTGCGCCTTCGATGGCTTCGATGACCCGTTCGACCAAGTTGTCGTCGATAGCGGCTTCGATCTTTACCTTGGGCAAGAAATCTACAACGTACTCTGCGCCGCGGTAGAGCTCAGTGTGTCCCTTTTGACGGCCAAATCCCTTGACTTCGGTGACCGTGACGCCCTGTACGCCGATGCCAGAGAGCGCTTCTCGCACCTCGTCAAGCTTGAACGGTTTGATGATGGCAGTAATGAGTTTCATGGCGTATTCCTTTGTATCATTCAGAACGTGTATTTCAGTCCGACCACGGCGCCGGACTTGCCCAGGTTGTCGAAAGTGCCGACTCTGTAAAAAGCGTCATTCGCGTTGGTGCCGACAAAGGCTAACGAAGCGGTCAAGCCATTGCCGAAGTCCTTCGCCAGTGCCAATGCATAGTCGGTGTAGTCGCCGACGTTGTCCGCTTGATTCGGGATGGTTTGACGACCGATGTGGGGCGTGAGCGAATAGCCATTGCCCAGATCCAGCGTTGCAGCCAGCTCGAGGTAGCGACTGCCATTGCTTTTGGGATTGGCCATGAAGTTGCTGGTACTCTGACTGTATTTGGCTGTGACCAGTCCCACTGTCAGTGCGGCATAGACCTCCGTTGTGTTGGCGTTGGCCAGCACCTTGTCCGCCGTATTGCCGGGGTATTGGTAGGTGATGGCGCCAAATTCCATGCTCACGTCTTTGGCGATCTCGGCCTTGTAGCCACCGTAGAAGTCAATTTCGGTGGAGCCATCAGTTGCGCCAACATAGTCTTTGATCCAGCTGACATTGGATACCCAAGCGCCGACATACAAACCGCTCTTGTGCGCGTAGTCAACTCCTGCCTGTAAGGCAGGCTTAAATGACGACTGCGAGATTGCGCGGTAGCGGTAGTCGCTGGTTAGACCTACATTGAAACTCATGGTCGATTCCGATTGAGAGGTGGTTTGTGCCACGGCACCGACAGAAAGACTCGCAAGCGCAAGACCCAGAAGGGTGAAAGAGATTGAACGCATGGTGGGCTCCAACAAAGAGTTACTGGACACCCTGTGCTTAGCATGTTGTGTGCCACGTGCTTTTTCTGCGTCTTTTCTCGATAACTTCTGATAAATGGCGACAGACTGCGCTAAGATAGCTGTATGAATATTCAGTATGCGCCTTTTAGGTGCATTTGCTGGCCATTGGCCTCATTCCAGTGCGCGATTCAATGCGGGAGGATGATTAAATGGGTCTTGCTTTGGTGCAAAGTCGGGCGTTGCGTGGACTGGAAGCAGCGCGCGTCACAGTCGAGGTGCACCTGGCCAACGGACTTCCCAGTTTTACGTTGGTTGGGCTAGCTGACACGGAGGTCAAAGAAGCACGAGAGCGGGTGCGCTGTGCAATCTTGAATGCAGGTCTGCAGTTTCCCCACAACCAGCGCATCACAGTCAACCTTGCCCCCGCCGATCTTCCCAAAGACTCGGGACGGCTGGACTTGCCAATCGCTCTGGGTATCCTGGCGGCCAGCGGGCAAGTCGATGGGCCGCGTCTGGCAGCCTACGAATTTGCCGGTGAACTGTCGTTGACCGGTGCCTTGCAACCCGTTCGTGGAGCACTGGCCATGGCACTGGCTACACGGGCTAAGGGCCATGCGCCTTGCCTGGTACTACCACCGGGCAATGCGGAGGAGGCAGCTCTGGTTCCTAGTGCCGTGGTCTACCGGGCAGCGCATCTGTTGGACGTGGTGCAACAGTTTGCACCGGGCTCATCCGATCAAGCGAGCATCCCAGGCGCGAGCGAATCCACATCAAGTGGGTGGAGCCGGGTGCAGGCGGACCCGCCTCAGCTTTCCCACTGCGTGCAGGATCTGGCCGACGTCAAAGGGCAGGCTGCGGCCAAGCGTGCCCTGGAAATCGCTGCCGCAGGCGGGCACAGTCTGGTTTTGGTAGGACCTCCGGGTTCTGGCAAATCGATGCTGGCCCAGCGCTTTGCGGGCTTGCTGCCTCCCATGTCGTGCGAAGAAGCACTGGAGAGCGCCGCTATAGCCAGCTTGTGCGGGCGGTTCGCATTGGAACATTGGGGATTGCGCCCCACCTGCCATCCGCATCACTCGGCCAGCGCGGTCGCATTGGTTGGAGGAGGCTCACCGCCTCGGCCCGGCGAGATATCCCTGTCGCACCATGGCGTGCTGTTCCTGGATGAGATGCCTGAGTTTCCGCGCGCGGCACTTGAAGCCTTGCGCGAGCCACTGGAAACAGGCGCCATTACGATTTCTCGGGCAGCACAGCGATGTGAGTTTCCAGCCCGATTCCAGTTGATCGGCGCCATGAATCCCTGCCCGTGTGGGTTTCTCGGTTCTCCACAGCATCAATGCCGCTGCACACCCGACCAGGTAGCCCGTTACCAGTCCAAACTCAGCGGTCCATTAATGGATCGTATTGACCTGCATGTCGAGGTTCCGGCATTGGCTCAGAATGAGCTGCTGGACGCACCTATTGGCGAGAGTAGCGTCACGATCCAGAGTCGCTGTGTGCAGGCGCGTGCACGTGCAGTAGCCAGGCAGGGTTGTACCAATATGGCCTTGCAAGGCCAGGCGATCAATGCCCATATTCAGCTAGACGCCGACGCCCGCAAGTTCCTCAACGTAGCAGCCACGCGCATGGGGTGGTCCGCTCGCGCAACGCACCGCGCACTCAAGGTGGCTCGAACCATCGCTGACCTCGCAGGCTCCGACCCTATTGGCCTGGCGCATGTGGCCGAGGCCATGCAGTACAGACGCAGCGCACTGCGATAGCACGCAACAATTAAACGTCGATATTGCCAGCACGCAAGGCGTTGGTCTCAATGAAGTCGCGTCGGGGCTCCACTTCATCGCCCATCAACATCGTGAAGACTCGATCCGCCTCGATGGCATCATCGATTTGCACACGCAACAGTCGGCGCACCGCAGGGTCCATAGTAGTCTCCCACAATTGCTCGGGATTCATTTCACCCAAGCCTTTGTAGCGCTGACGACTGGTAGTGCGTTCCGCCTCGCTGATGAGCCAATCCATTGCTTGGCGGAAGTCGTTGACACGCTCCTCCTTTTGCTTTTCACCCTCACCGCGGATGGCTTTGGCGCCCGCTGCCAGCAGGCCGCGGAAAGTCCTGGCTGCTTCAGCCAAGGCAGCGTAATCCGCACCATGAACGAAGTCTTGCGTGATGACACTGCTTTTGACATTGCCGTGATGCCGACGGCTGATACGCAAGATGGGTTTGTCGGTTCTGACGTCGAACTCGCCGGCGACTTCAACCGTGCTGCCGACCTGGCGCAGGTGCCTCTGCAAGGCAATGGCAGATGCCTCTGCGTCCGCCACGCTATCCAAGTTAAGGGAAACACCGTCCGCAATGGCTCGTAGGGCCTCTGCATCCAGAAAGGCTTGCAGGCGGGCGATGACGCCTTCGGCAAGCTGGTGCTTGCGCGCAAGCTCGGCCAACTGCTCGCCTTGCAGGGTCGTCGGCGAAGGCCCACCGGTGACGACAGAGGCACCCACCAACGCCATACGCAGCAGATAGCTGTCCAACGCGGCAGCATCTTTGAGGTACAACTCTTCCTTACCGCTCTTGACCTTGTACAAAGGTGGTTGGGCAATGTAGATATGGCCGCGCTCCACCAACTCGGGCATCTGGCGGTAGAAGAAGGTTAGAAGCAAGGTGCGAATGTGGGCACCGTCCACGTCGGCGTCAGTCATGATGATGATGCGGTGGTAGCGCAGTTTGTCGATATTGAAATCGTCCACTCCACTTTTGCCGCTTTCGATAGCCGCCTTGCCGATACCGGTGCCCAAAGCCGTGATGAGAGTCACGATCTCGTTGCTAGTCAGGAGCTTTTCGTAACGCGCCTTCTCCACGTTCAAGATCTTGCCGCGTAGCGGCAGAATGGCCTGGAACTTGCGATCACGCCCCTGCTTGGCGGAGCCACCGGCTGAGTCACCCTCGACGATGTAGATTTCGCACAAGGCGGGGTCTTTTTCCTGGCAGTCAGCCAGCTTGCCGGGTAGGCCCATACCGTCGAGCACCCCCTTGCGGCGGGTCATTTCGCGGGCCTTGCGAGCAGCCTCGCGGGCGCGGGCGGCTTCGACGATCTTGCCGCACAGTATCTTGGCGTCGTTGGGGCGCTCTTCCAAGAACTCGGCCAAGGCCTTGGCCACGATGTCTTCCACCGGGGCACGAACCTCGCTGCTGACGAGCTTGTCCTTGGTCTGGCTACTGAACTTGGGCTCTGGCACCTTGACAGAGAGCACGCAGCACAGACCTTCTCGCATATCGTCACCGCTGACTTCGACCTTGGCCTTCTTTGCCAGTTCGTTGCTCTCGATGTACTTCCCGATCACGCGCGTCATGGCGGCGCGCAGGCCCGTGAGGTGGGTGCCTCCGTCACGCTGCGGAATGTTGTTGGTGAAGCACAGCACGCTTTCGTTGTAGCCGTCGTTCCATTGCATGGCCACTTCCACGCCAATTTCGGTGCCGGGAATGCCGCCATAGGTGTCGGCTGGACGACTGCCGATGGCATGGAAGGCGTTGGGGTGCAGTACTTTCTTGTTGGCGTTGATGAAGTCCACAAAACCCTTCACGCCACCTGCGCCCGAAAAATCGTCCTCACGGCCGTCACGCTCGTCCTTCAGACGGATACGAACACCGTTATTCAGAAACGAGAGTTCACGCAGACGCTTGGCCAGGATTTCGTAGTGGAACTCGCTGTTCTGTTGAAAGATTTCGGTATCTGGCAGGAAGTGCACCTCGGTGCCGCGCTTCTCGGTGGCACCCGTCACCCTCATGGGGCTGACCTCGACGCCATCCACGGTTTCCAGCAAGCGGTTTTGCACAAATCCTTTGGCGAACTCGATCTGGTGCACCTTGCCGTCGCGGCGCACGGTCAGGCGCAGCCATTTGGAGAGCGCGTTCACGCAGCTCACGCCCACACCATGCAGCCCCCCCGAGACCTTGTAGCTGTTCTGGTTGAACTTGCCGCCGGCGTGGAGTTCGGTCAGGGCGATTTCCGACGCCGAACGCTTGGGCTCGTGTTTGTCGTCCATCTTCACGCCGGTGGGAATGCCGCGGCCGTTGTCGGTCACACTGATGGAATTGTCGGAGTGAATGGTGACGACGATGTCATCGCAATGCCCCGCCAAGGCTTCGTCGATGGAGTTATCCACCACCTCAAAGACCAGGTGGTGCAGGCCAGTGCCGTCGGACGTGTCGCCGATGTACATGCCAGGGCGCTTGCGCACCGCCTCCAGGCCTTCAAGAATCTGGATGGAGTCCGAGCCATAGGCATCGGTGGCACCGGATTGGTTGGTGTCGATGGCGGGGCTGCTGGGTTTCTCTTCGGACATGTTGGTCTTTTCTAAAAACTCGAAACCCCCGTGATGCGGGGGTTTGGGATGCAATCGATGGACAACGCCTTCAGATGCGCATGGGCATCACGACGTACTTGAAATTGGGATTCCCAGGTATGGTGAACAGGGCAGAACTGTTGCCGTCCGACAGGTCGAGTTGCACCATGTCCTGGCTCATGTTGCTCAGGGCGTCGATCAGGTAGGTCACATTGAAACCAATTTCGATGCTGTCGCCCTGGTAGTCAATGTCGAGCTCATCCACGGCCTCTTCCTGTTCTGCGTTGTTGGAAGCGACGCGAACCGTACCCGGTTCCAGATTCAGGCGTACGCCCTTGAACTTGTCGCTGGTCAGGATGGCAGTGCGCTGCAGAGTGGCCAATAGGGCCGCGCGCCCTAGCGTGATGCTGTTCTTATGGCTCTTGGGGATAACGCGGTTGTAATCGGGGAACTTGCCTTCGACCAGCTTGGTCACGAACTCCATGCCGTCAAATACGAACTTGGCCTGGTTGTTGGCGAACTGCATTTCGATGGCTCCATCACCGTCCGATAGCAGTCGCTGAAGCTCCATGACAGTCTTGCGCGGCAAGATCACTTCCTGCTTGGGAACCTCCACATCCAGCGTGGCACTGGCAAACGCCAGGCGGTGCCCGTCCGTGGCCACGAGGCTGAGCTGCTTGCCTTCAGCCACGAAGAGAATGCCATTGAGGTAATACCGGATGTCATGCACGGCCATGGCAAATGACACCTGGCTCAACAAACCTTTGAGCGTTTTTTGGGGCACGCTGAACGCAGGACCGAAGTTGGGCGACTCCTGCACCAGGGGAAAGTCTTCCGCCGCCATGGTCTGCAGGGTGAACTTGCTCTTGCCACCCTTGACAATGATCTTGTTCTGG
Organism: Rhodoferax sp.; assembly: GCA_046348185.1. GTDB lineage: Bacteria > Pseudomonadota > Gammaproteobacteria > Burkholderiales > Burkholderiaceae_C > Allorhodoferax. The sequence goes on from JAXMER010000016.1 coordinate 239,249, forward strand.
CTGGATTCCAGCGATACCGTTTGGTCCGCGGGCATGGTGCGCAGGATGTCGATCAGTTTGCGTGCCCCCAAGGTCGTGGTGAAGCTGCCGGTGTCGCCGCCAAGCTCAGCGGTTGTGCGAATCTGGATTTCGAGATCGCTGGTAGTGATCTGCAATGCCGTGCCTGTCTTGCGCAGCAGCACATTGGCAAGAATAGGCAAGGTGTGACGGCGCTCCACGATGCCCGCCACCGATTGCAGTACCGATAGAACCCTGTCCTGTGTTGCCTTCAAAACAATCATGTCAACCTCGTGTCTAATTGCTGTTGTGGCACATCCCTAAGAGCGCCCGGTTTTACCAAATCCCGCCATTCTCCCAGTTTTGGGGCGTCATTTCGGGCGGGTTCATCCATTTACGCTGGCTCACCCTTTCAGGGTTTGTTCCAGCACGTGCAGTTGCTGGTTGAGTTCCGTCAGTTGCTGGCGCTCACTACCAATCTTTCGCACGGCGTGCAAAACCGTTGTGTGGTCGCGTCCGCCAAACAATTCTCCAATTTCGGGAAGACTCTTCTGTGTCAGTTCTTTGGCCAGGTACATAGCAATCTGGCGCGGACGCGCAATGCTGGCAGGGCGCTTTTTGGAATACATGTCAGCGACCTTGATCTTGTAGTAGTCGGCCACCGTCTTCTGGATGTTCTCAACCGAGATCTGGCGGTTCTGGATAGAGAGCAGGTCGCGCAGCGCCTCACGCGCCAGCTGAATGGAGATTTCTTTCTGGCTGAAACGGGAATACGCCAGTATCTTGCGCAGCGCACCTTCGAGTTCACGCACGTTGGAGCGCACGTTCTTGGCAACGAAGAAAGCCACTTCCTCCGGCATCTCTGCGCCTTCGGCCAGGGCTTTGTTGATCAGAATGGCGACACGCATTTCCAACTCGGGCGGTTCGATCGCCACCGTCAGGCCCGAGCCGAAACGCGAGACCAGTCGCTCGGAGATGTCCGCCAAGCCCTTGGGATAGGTGTCACTGGTCATGACGATATGCGACCTTTTGGCCAGCAACGCTTCGAACGCGTTAAAGAATTCCTCTTGCGTCTTGTCCTTGCCAGCAAAGAATTGCACATCGTCGATGAGCAGCAAATCCAGCGAGTGGTAACGCTCCTTGAATTCGTCGAACGTCTTGCGTTGGTAGGCTTTAACCACATCGGAAACAAACTGCTCCGCATGGATGTAGAGAACCTTGGCGCCCGGTTTATCTGACAGCAGCCGGTTACCCACCGCGTGCATCAAATGGGTCTTGCCCAGGCCGACGCCCCCATAGATGAACAGGGGGTTGTACAAATGCCCCGGAGCGCTGGCCACATGCATGGCTGCCGCGCGCGCCATGCGGTTGGCCGTTCCTTCAACCAGGTTATCAAAGGTCAGGGTGCTGTTGATCCGGTTCTTGGGTAAAACGCCGCTGGCGGATTCGCCCGGAAGAACGGTTTCTTCCTCCGGGGAAAACTCCGCCGCCTGAAGCTTAGGCGCAGCACGCACCGGCACTTCCTTGGGAGTGATCGCTAACTCAACGGTCACGGGTTGGCCATACATGCGCTCCAGCAGAGCGGCGATGCGGCCGCTGTACTGCGCACGAATCCAGTCCAGCTTGAAGCGGTTGGCAACGAAGATGGTGACCTTGGAGAAGTCTTCTGCCACAAGGGCAGTCAAGGGCTTGATCCAGGTATTGAACTGCTGTTCCGGCAGTTCCTGGGCCAGTTGGTCCACGCAGCTTTGCCAAAGGCTCTGGCCGATGTCTTGACTGGGTGACAGGGGGGGGTGGAGCGGGAATCCCTCGGGCATTATTGTTTTCAGCTTCTGTGGATAGTTATGGTTTGCCGGTTCCGGAAATTGTAGTTTATTCAAACCTTATCCACATGACAGGGAAAATACGGTAACTTCCAGTAGTACTCCGACTATACGAGCCAACGCCTTGCCGGACTTGAAAAATCTTGCGATAATCCGCGGTTCCCCTGATTGTGTTCAGGGCGATTGATCGGAATCTGCCAGTACAGCAAACCTTCAGGGTGCATGGCGGAACCATTGAGCCCTAGAGGATTTCCAAATGAAACGCACTTACCAACCGTCCAAGATCCGCCGCGCCCGTACCCATGGGTTCCTGGTTCGCATGAAGACTCGCGGCGGCCGCGCCGTCATCAACGCCCGTCGCGCCAAGGGTCGCAAGCGCCTGGCCGTCTAAGCTGCGCGAGCGGGTCCGTCATCCTGCCACGTGGTACGGCTGAAGACACGGCCCCAATTCCAGGCCGTTCTGGGGGGCGAAACGCTTGCCAGAACCCGGCACTTCGCGTTGCATGCGTGCGCTCTGTCTGAGCCTGCGTCTCCCGCTGGCGGCACCGCCAGCGCGGTTGCACTATTTCCGCAAGCTGCCGTTTGGGTGGGCGCCATGGTTCCCAAGCGCTGGGCGCGAAGGGCCGTCACGCGCAACGCCATCAAGCGCCAGATCTACGCCGTGAGCAGCACCTTTGAGAGTCGCCTGACTGAAGCCGCCCATGTGGTGCGGCTGAGGGCGGCTTTTGATCGCACGCAGTTCCCCAGTGCCAGTTCGGATGCTCTCAAGCACAGCGTACGGGACGAACTGATCCAACTGTTTACCCGGGCCTGCGCCCCGCAACAACCATGATGCGCGCGGTGCTGATGACCTTGGTCAAGGCCTACCGATTGTTGCTCAGCCCCTGGTTAGGCTCGGCGTGCCGCTTTGAGCCCACCTGTTCCGCGTACGCCCTGCAAGCCCTGGAGTGCCACGGTGCAGCGGCGGGAACTTACCTGACTGTCGCCCGCCTGGTCCGCTGCCACCCCTGGTGTGCGGGCGGCACCGACCCCGTTCCGATGGCGCCCCCGGGCCTGTTTCGTCGGCTGATTTCCTCTCCCTCTGAAAAGAACCCCTCATGAACGACATTCGCCGAACCATTTTGTGGGTGATCTTTGGCATCTCCATGGTCATGTTGTGGGACCAATGGCAGGTCTACAACGGCCGCAAGCCCACATTCTTTCCGGGCCCCGCCAGCACCGCACCAGCCTCAGCGCCCAGCAGCACAGCCAGTGCCGCCGGGGTACCCGCACCGGCTGCCGCACCGGTGGGAAGTGCGCTGCCCGGCACCGCCACGGCACCGGTGGCTGTGGCGAGTGCAGCACCCCATGAGCGCTTCGAGGTGTCCACGGACGTGCTCAAGCTGACCTTTGACAACGAAGGTGGCTCCTTGGTGCGCAGCGAATTCCTGCGTCACGCTGACAAGGGTGGCAACGTGGTGCTGCTCGATGACAGCAAGGACCGCATCTACCTGGCACAAACCGGTGTGATCGGTGCTGGCGCAAACGGGGGGTTCCCGACGCACAAGACAATCATGTCAGTCAGCGGTGCCCGTTCGCTGAAAGACGGCGAAGACCAACTGGTGCTGACATTCACCTCACCCGAAGTGGGTGGCATCAAACTGGTGAAAACCTACACCCTGCGACGCGGCGCCTACGACATCGCCGTCAAGCATGAGCTCACCAACACTTCGGGTGCACCGCTTACCCCCCAGCTCTACCTGCAACTGGTGCGCGACGGTAACAAGCCCGAAGGCGAATCGTCGTTTTATTCCACGTTCACTGGCCCGGCGGTGTACACCGCTGCCAAGAAGTATCAAAAGGTGGAATTCAAGGACATCAAGTCCAAGAAAGCCGACTACGAGCACCAGGCCAACGAAGGCTACATTGCTATGGTGCAGCACTACTTTGTGAGTGCATGGCTGTTGCCCGAAGGGCTGCCGCGCACCATTGCGCTGGACGGTGTGGATATTGGTTCAGGCGTGGCAGACTGCTGCTACCGGGCCGCCACCATCACCCCCATCGAGGCACTCGCACCCGGCGCTAGCAAGTCGATCGAAGCCAAGTTGTTCGTCGGCCCCCAGCAGGAGAAGATGCTGGAAACGCTGAGCCCGGGTCTTGAACTGGTCAAGGACTACGGATGGCTCACCATCATCGCCAAACCCCTGTACTGGCTGCTCGACAAGCTGCACGGCGTAATCCAGAACTGGGGCTGGGCGATCGTGGCCCTGGTGCTCTTGCTCAAGGTGGCCTTCTACTGGCTCAATGAAAAGGGCTACGCCAGCATGGCCAAGATGAAGGCCATCAACCCCAAGATCATGGAGATGCGCGAGCGCCTCAAGGACAACCCGCAGCAGATGCAGCAGGAGATGATGCGCATCTACCGAGAGGAAAAGGTCAACCCCATGGGCGGCTGCTTCCCCATCATGATCCAGATCCCGGTGTTCATCGCGCTGTACTGGGTGCTGCTGTCCACCGTGGAAATGCGCGGTGCACCGTGGGCGCTGTGGATCCATGACCTGGCCGCACCCGATCCCTACTACGTGCTGCCCCTGGTCATGACCCTGACCACGCTGCTGCAGACCGCGCTGAACCCTGCGCCCCCGGACCCCATGCAGGCCAAGATGATGTGGATCATGCCGCTAATGTTCAGCGTGATGTTCTTCTTCTTCCCCTCGGGCCTGGTGCTGTACTGGATCACCAACAACGTGCTGTCCATTGCGCAGATGTGGGTCATCAACACCCGCATGGGTGTGCCGCCGCAGTTCAACTTGCCGAAATTCAAATGACCCCCCGAGGCGCTACGCGCCTCCCCCCTTGGGAAGGGGGGCGACACCAGCGGCCTGGCAAAGCCAGTTCCGCGGTGTCCCTGGTTTAGCCGCCCCCACCCTCCAATGCTCTCGAAGAACCACGATCCCATCGTCGCCATTGCCACCGCGCCGGGGCGGGGTGCCGTGGGGATCGTGCGGGTCAGCGCTCGCGCGCTGGGGCCCTTCGTCGAACGCCTGCTGGGTCGCAGCCTGCGCGCACGCGAGGCCACCTACCTGCCATTTCCCGACCAGGCTGGCCAGGCCATTGACCAGGGCCTGGCGCTGTACTTCCCGGCACCGCACTCATTCACCGGCGAGGACGTGCTCGAACTCCAGGCCCACGGTGGCCCCGTGGTGTTGCAGCTGCTGCTGGCACGCTGCCTGGAACTGGCGGCCCAGACCAATGGCGCAACGGGTCAGCCCCTGCTGGCCTACTTGCGTGTGGCCGAGCCCGGCGAGTTCTCCCAGCGTGCATTTCTTAACAACAAGATCGACCTGGCCCAGGCCGAGGCCATTGCCGACCTGATCGACGCCAGCACCGAAGCTGCCGCACGCAGTGCCGCGCAGTCCTTGCAGGGGCGTTTCTCCCACGAGATCCACGCTCTGCGCGACGCTCTGGTGCACCTGCGCATGTTGGTGGAAGCCACGCTGGATTTCCCCGAGGAGGACATCGACTTCCTGCGCAAAGCCGACGCCCAGGGCCAGCTGCAGCGCCTGCGCGATGACGTGCACGGCGTGTTGGGGCAGGCCACCCAGGGCGCCTTGCTGCGCGAGGGTCTGACGGTGGTGATTGCCGGGCAACCCAACGCGGGCAAGTCCTCGCTGCTCAACGCCCTGGCCGGTGCCGAACTGGCCATCGTCACCCCCATTGCCGGCACCACCCGCGACAAAGTGCAGCAAACCATCCAGATCGAAGGCGTGCCGGTGCATGTGGTGGACACCGCCGGACTGCGCGAGAGCGAAGATGCGGTGGAGCAAATCGGCATTGCGCGTGCCTGGGAAGCCATCGCTAATGCCGACGCAGTGCTGTTCCTGCACGATCTCACCCGCTATGATGCTATTGATTACATAGCGGCAGATTCAATAATTGCGGGGGCTATCGCCCAAAAAGTACCAAAGTCTGTGCCGGTGATCGACATCTGGAACAAGGCCGATCTGGCAGCCGACAGGGCAGCGCATGAAGGCATTACGCTGTCGGCCAAGACAGGAGAGGGATTGCAGGCACTGCGCCAGCGGCTGCTGCAGGCAGCAGGCTGGCAGCCGGGGACGAGCGGCCTGTACATGGCCCGTGAACGCCATATTCAGGCGCTACGCCAGGTGCAATCGCATCTGGATCAGGCCAGCGCCCATCTGGCCGTGGCGAGCCCGGCGCTGGAACTGCTGGCCGAAGAGTTGCGTCTGGCCCAGGTTGCGCTGGGGTCGATCACGGGTGAGTTCAGCGCAGACGATTTGTTGGGTGTCATCTTCTCGCAGTTTTGCATTGGCAAGTAGCTGGCATACACTCTCGCGGTCGTTGCTACTGAAGGCTGCCCCATGTCGATTCTGGACTGGTTCACGAAAAAGCCCGCATCCGCTCCTACCCCGATGGAGAGCTCAGGCCTGGGCCATGCCGATGCCACCGAGCCCTACAGCCCGTCGGGCAAGCCGCGTGCGCGCGGCCCGGTAACCCCGCCGGGCACCGCCGCCAATCGCAAACACGAGCGCCTGGAGCGCCGTGAGCTGCTATACGCCGTGGTGCGCGAGGCCATGATCAAGGCCGGTGTGTTGTCATCCAGCTATAAATTCAAGGTGTTGTCACTCGATGCCCGCGGACGTCAATACCTGATCATGATGGACCTGGCCCGACCCAACGCCAACAATGCCGCGTGCCTGGCCGAGATCGAGGCCATGATCGCCCAGTACGCCAAGGCCCGCCACGACATCCTGGTGACAGCCGTGTACTGGCGTATTAACGAGCATGTGACAGCAGGACTGTCCCGACCAGCAACCACCCCTTCCAAGCCTGCCCCCTTGCAGGCCGTCGCCACCGCCTCTGCGGGAGCAACGCCTGCACCAGCCACACCGGCAGCGCGTTCCAACTTCGAGCCCCTGCACCCCGACGAGGTCGTGGCGTTCAAGCAAGCGCTGGCCAGTGTGCACACCCCTCTGGTTCAGCCCGGGGAGATCGTGCAGTCGGGTCGTCGCAATCCGGCGCCGCCCCCGGAGTTCCATGACACCGAGATCGACGAAGGCCCCTCGCCACTCAGCGGTACGCAGTACGGCGACCTGAACTGAGGTGCGCGATGCAGGGCCGCGTTAGTGCCCTGCGAAGTCGACCAGGGTGAACAACGGCAACCCCCCAGCGCGCAGCTTGGCAGAGCCACCCAGTTCGGGAAGGTCAACGATGGCAGCGCCTTCCATCACGGTGGCGCCCAGCTTTTCGAGCAGCTTCTTACCGGCCATCATGGTGCCGCCCGTGGCGATGAGATCATCAATGAGCAGTACCCGACTGCCACGCTTTACGGCGTCGGTGTGCAGCTCCACCGTCGCACAGCCATATTCCAGTTCGTAGGTTTCCTCCACCGTGGTGAAGGGCAGCTTGCCCTTCTTGCGGATGGGTACGAAACCAACGTTGAGTTCGTACGCCACCACGGCACCCAGGATGAAGCCACGTGCATCCAGCCCTGCCACCACGTCGGGTCGCAGCGCCGGATCCATGTAGCGGTGCACAAAGGCGTCGATCAGCACGCGAAAGACTTTGGCATCCTGCAGCAGCGGGGTGATGTCGCGAAACTGCACGCCCGGCGCGGGCCAGTCGGGCACGGTGCGAATGTTGTCGCGCAGGTATTGGGAAATGCTCTGGTTTTGCATGGTGTCGGTGGCTGGACGTCAAAGCGCCCATTGTGCCGCGTCGGTGCGCCGCAAGGCCTATGTTTTGAGCAGGCGCTGCTCGGCCAGTGCCAGGGCTTCGGGGCGTCCGGATAATACCAAGGTGTCGCCAGCTTGAAGGGTGCAACCGTCGTCCAGCTTCGCCGGTTTCCCGTCTTCACGGCGCAGGCTGACCACCCGCACGTGGAGTTCATCCAGCCCCAGCTGCTCTAGCGCGGTGCCAACGGCGCGCACCTTGGGTGGCAAGATCAGTGTGGCCAGCCGCACGTGTTGCAGTTCGTCAGCCGTGTCGTCATCGGCGCCGCGGAAATAGCCACGCAGGAGGTTGTAACGGGCGTCGCGTTGTTCTTGCACGATACGCAGCACCCGGCGCATGGGCACGCCCACCAAGGCCAGGGCGTGGCTGGCCAGCATGAGTGAGCCCTCCAGGGTTTCGGGTACCACCTCGGCAGCACCTGCATGCTGCAGGTCCTCCAGGCGCAGGTCGTCCTGGGTGCGCACAATCACGGGCACCTGGGGGGCGTGCTGGCGCGTCAGGCCCAGAACCCGTAATGCGGAGTGTTCGTTGAGGTAGGTGACCACCACCGCACTGGCACGCGAGAGCCCGGCTGCCGCCAACGCCTGCAGTCGCGCAGCGTCTCCATAAACCACCGAGTGACCGGCTGCCGCCGCATGGGTGACGCGGTCCGGGTCCAGGTCGAGTGCGATGTAGGGAATTTTCTCGCCTTCCAAAATCTTGGCCAGGTTCTGCCCGCATCGGCCAAAGCCGCAAATCACGACATGGCGATTGGCTCCAATGGACTTGCGGGCAATGGTGGTCATCTGCAGCGACTGCATCATCCATTCATTGGCTACCAGCTTCATCACCAGGGCCTGGCTGCGCGAGATGATAAAGGGCGTGGCCAGCATGGACAGCACCATCGAAGCCAGAATTGGGTTCAGCAGTTCCGGGTCGACCAAACCCCGACTTTGCGCCAGCGACAGCAGCACAAAGCCAAACTCCCCGGCTTGGGCCAGGTACAAGCCCGTGCGCAGGGCGATGCCGGTACTGGCACCCAGCATACGCGTGAGTGCTGCAATGACGACTGCCTTGAGCAGCGACGACGCCACCAGCATAAACAGCACCATGGACCAGCGCCCCAGCACGATGTGCCAGTCCAGCATCATGCCAATGGTGATGAAGAACAAACCCAGCAGCACATCGTGGAAGGGCCGAATATCCGTCTCCACCTGGTGCTTGTAGGGGGTTTCTGAAATCAGCATGCCCGCCACGAACGCACCCAGCGCCAGGCTCAGCCCGGCCAGTTCGGTCAGCCAGGCCAGGCCCAGGGTTACCAAGAGCAGGTTGAGCATGAAGAGTTCGTTACTCTGCGTGCGGACCACCCGGTGCAGCCACCACTGCATCAACCGCGGCCCGACGGCCAGCAACACAAACAGGACCAGCGCAGCCTTGGCGAAGGCCCACCCCAGCGCCGGAATCATCTCCGATGTCGAACTGCCCAGCGCCGGGATCACCACCAGCAGCGGCACCACCGCCAAATCCTGAAAGAGCAGGATGCCCATGACGCGCTTGCCGTGCTCGGTTTCCAGCTCCAGGCGTTCGGCCATCATCTTGACGACCATGGCCGTGCTGCTCATGGCCATGACGCCGGACAACGCCACCATGCTCTGCCAGCGCAGGTTCCAGTCGCCCGGCAACATCCAGTCCAGCAGATAGGTTCCCGCAATCGTCAGCACCATGGTCACCACGACCTGTAGCGATCCCAGGCCCAGTACATGGCGGCGCATGGCCTGGAGTTTGTGGAGGTTGAATTCCAGCCCGATCACGAACATCAGAAACACGACGCCGAACTCGGCCAGATGGTGGATGCCCGAGGAGCTCTGTGCCAGCGCCAGGGCATTAGGGCCAATGACCACCCCGACCACCAGATAGCCCAGCATCGGAGGCAGCTTCAGACTGCCACATAGCACCACACCCAGCACGGCAGCCAACAGGTAGAGCAGGGTGATTTCCAGTCCGGACATGGCCCGATCCTACCAATGCCGAGTTTCAGGGTCTTGGCACACGAATTGCGCTATACATTGTGTAGCAATAGAGTCAATGAACACGTGGGCTAACAGGTTGTTTGGTGCCGCAGCATCGAACAAGGGATGCAAACCACCCCCAACCGCCACGATCCCGCGCAGGGGGGCATCTCTATACAATCGGTGTCATGAATTCTCCGTCTTCCTTGCGTGGCACACGTGTTGAGCGTGCGTTGGCCCTGGCCCTGGAAACCCTGGACATCGAAGCGGCCGCCATCCGAGGGCTGAAATCGCGCCTGGGACCGGAGTTTCTGCAGGTGGTATCGCTGGTGTTGGGTATCCGGGGCCGCGTCATCGTCATGGGCATGGGCAAGAGCGGCCACATCGGACGCAAGATCGCAGCCACCCTGGCTTCCACGGGTACACCGGCGTTCTTTGTCCATCCGGGCGAAGCCAGCCACGGTGACCTGGGCATGGTTACCGAGCAAGACCTGGTATTGCTGCTGTCCTATTCGGGCGAATCCAACGAAATCACCACCCTGTTGCCTGTACTCAAACGCCTGGGGGCACCCTTGGTCGCCGTTACGGGCAATAGCCGCTCCACCCTGGCCCACCACGCCGATGTGTGGCTGGACTGCGGCGTCGAGAAGGAAGCCTGCCCGCTGAACCTGGCACCGACTGCCAGCACCACCGCCCAGCTTGCCCTTGGAGACGCCCTGGCCGTAGCCTTGCTGGACGCGCGCGGCTTTCGGGCCGAGGACTTTGCCCGCTCCCACCCTGGTGGGGCATTAGGGCGCAAACTGCTCACACTGGTTGGCGATGTCATGCGTGCAGGTGCCGACGTGCCACGCGTGCAAGCCGACACACCGTTTTCAGCGGTTATGCGCGAGATGAGCGCCAAAGGTCTGGGCGCCACAGCCGTGGTGGACGCCCACCATCGCCCCATAGGCATCTTTACCGATGGCGACTTGCGCCGCCTGGTGGAGCAGGGCGACGATCTGCGCCAGCACGTGGCTGGCGACGTGATGCACCCTGCGCCTGTCACCATTTCTGAATCGGCCTTGGCAGTGGAAGCCGCCGACCTGATGGAAGCCCAGCGCATCACCAGCGTGCTGGTGGTTGACGCCGAAGGTGTGCTGTGTGGCGCGCTCAACAGCAACGACCTGATGCGAGCCAAGGTGATCTGATGACGTTGCCCTCCCTGCGGCCTGCGCTGGCATTCGATCCCACCGTGCTCCTGCAGGCGCAGGGCATCCAGGTTCTGTTTCTGGATGTCGACGGGGTGCTGACGGACGGGGGTCTGTATTTTTCGGAGCAGGGTGAAACCCTCAAGCGGTTCAACACGCTGGATGGGCACGGACTCAAGCTGCTGATGCGCGCGGGCATCACCCCGGTAGTCATTTCCGGGCGCGATTCGGTGGCCCTGCGCATCCGCCTGGCGGCCCTGGGCATCACCCACCTGCACCTGGGCACCGAGGACAAGCGCCCGGCTGCGCAGCAGAGCTTGCAGGCGCTGGGCCTGGATTGGGCCCAAGCCGGCGCCATGGGCGACGACTGGCCCGATCTGTCGGTGATGCGCCGCTGTGCGTGGTCTTGTGCGCCAGCGAATGCCCACATCGAAGTACGCGCCGTGGCCCGGTACGTCACACAGGCCTGCGGCGGCGAAGGCGCCGTGCGTGAATGCTGTGACCTGCTTCTGGTGGCACGCGGCTGCTACGTCGACCTGTTGGATGCAAGCGTGCAATGACCGCTCTGCTGCGCGAGGCCTGGGAGCGCTTCTGGCTCTATTTCCCCCTGGTGCTCATGGGTGCTCTGGCGCTGGGGACCTACTGGTTGGTGCGCAGCACCCCCCCTGCCGCTGCCGCCAGCGTGGCAATGCCGCCGCAGCACGAGCCGGATTACTTCATGCGCGACTTTTCGGCGCGCACTTTTGATGAAGCCGGGCGTTTGCGCACCGAGGTCATGGGTAGTGAGGCCCGCCACTACCCCGACACCTTGCAACTGGAAATCGAGCGGGTTCGCATTCGCTCCTATGATCCGCAGGGTCGCCAGACCACTGCGTCCGCCGACCGCGCCCTGACGAATGAAGATGCCACCGAGGTCCAGCTCATTGGCAATGCCTTGATCGTGCGCGAGGCCGACCCATCGGCTGGCGCACAGCCCAGCCAACGCCTGGAGTATCGGGGCGAGTTCCTGCACGCCTTCCTGCATACGGAACGCGTCACGTCCCACAAGCCCGTGGAATGGATCCGGGGCAAGGATCGGTTCACTGCCGACCGCATGGACTTCGACAACGTGGAGCAGACCTTGCAGTTGAACGGGCGGGTGCGCGGTACCCTGATGCCGCCAGTCGAATAAGACCGACCCATTGCCGTCATAAGGAGCAGACCCATGGCCCCCTTGGCATTCATCACCGGCGCCTCCAGCGGTATCGGACAAGCCCTGGCGTGGCGCTACTACCAGGCGGGGTATGCCCTGGCCCTGGTGGCACGTCGTACAAATGAGATGCAAGCCTGGGTGCAGGCCCAGAAAATCGACCCGTTGCGCTATCGCCTGTACGGTGCCGACGTGGCCGACATCGAAAGCATCGTAGGTGCCGCACAACAGTGTCTGCACACGCAGGGTGTGCCCGATGTGGTCATTGCCAATGCCGGTATCAGCATCGGCATGGATACCCGGATACGCAGCGACCTGGATGTCATGGCGCGAACCTTTGCCGTTAACAACGTCGGGCTGGCAGCCACTTTCCATGCTTTTGTCGAACCCATGGTAGCGCGCGGCTCGGGCCGCCTGGTAGGCATTGCCAGCGTAGCGGGCATCCGGGGCATTCCCGGTCATGGCGCTTACTGCGCGAGCAAGGCTGGGGTCATCAGCTACTGCGAGAGCCTGCGCGGCGAACTGCGTGGAACAGGCGTGGGTGTGGTGACCATCGGGCCGGGCTACATCGATACGCCGCTGACGCAGAAGAACCGCTACCGCATGCCGTTTTTGATGTCCCCACAAGATTTCGCCGAACGCGCGTACAGCGCCATCGACGCGAACGTCAGCTACCGGGTCATTCCCTGGCAGATGGGCTGGCTCGCCAAAGGCCTGCGCATGCTACCCAATGCGCTTTTTGACCGGGTGCTGGCTGGGCGCCCGCGCAAGCGCCGGGCTGATGGCAGCTAACGCGTGACGCGCGTCGGCCCAGGCCACACCGGCGCCAATCATTCACCCAGTGGCGGGCACAAAAAAAGGGTCGTAAAGACCCTTTTTGCGTGAAACCGATGCTGTGGGATCAGTAGCTGCCGCCACGGCCACCGCCGTAACCGCCACCATTGCCACCACCGTAGCCGCCGCCGCCACCGCCGTAACCACCACCGCTACGGCCACCGCCGGCACCGCCGCCGAAACCGCCGCGACCACCGCCGAAACCACCGCTACGGGGGGGACGAGCTTCCATGGGACGCGCTTCGTTCACAACCAAGCCACGTCCACCCACTTGCTGGCCGTTCATGGCGCCAATAGCGGCCTGGGCCTCGGCATCGCTGCCCATTTCGACAAAACCAAAGCCTTTGGAACGACCGGTGTCGCGCTCCATCATGACCTTGGCGCTTGCCACTGTGCCGTACTGCGAAAACGCCTGCTGCAGATCGTCGTCACGATACGAATAGGGCAGATTGCCCACATAAAGTTTGTTGCCCATGTAAGGACTCCTCAAAAAAACACGAAACGCGATGGTGTCCAAACCCGCAATCAACAAACTGTAGACAAACGCGGACACAAAACTGGTAATACACCGCCAACCAGTACGACCGAAATCTCGGCAATACCCGCGCCATTATGGGGCCATTCATCGAAGTTGCCTAATTTTTGTAGGCATTTGGCATCGGGACTTACCCGAACGCACCGTACGCGCACAGTTGTCTGCACACAACACGGCGCATACCGGGCCAGCCCAACAAGCTGCAAGCGGCTTACTTGACCAGGCCTTCCGCCTTCATGGCAGCCACCACCGCAGGCCGTGCGCCCACCCGGGCACGGTAGGCGCTGAGATTGGCAAGACCGCTGATGTCCACACCCACGTACTGGCCCCAGTTGGTGACCGTAAACAAATAGGCGTCGGCCACGGTAAAGGTGTCACCCATCAAGAACTGCTTGCCCACCAGTTCACTGTCAACCCAGGCCAATCGGCCGTTCAGGCGCTCACGCGCCATGGTTTTGGCTTCTTCGGGCATGCCCGGCGCAAACAGGGGTGAAAAACCCTTGTGCAATTCGGTACCGATGAACGTCAACCATTCCTGCAACTTGTAGCGCTCCCAGGTTCCGTTGGCGGGAGCCAACGCCTTGGCGGGCACCTGGTCTGCGAGGTATTGCACGATGGCCGGGCCTTCGTGCAGGGTGCGGCCATCATCAAGGGTCAGAAACGGCACATAGCCCAGTGGGTTGACAGCGGTGTAGTCGCTGCCATCGGGCAGTTTCTTGGTCTTCGTAGGCGCCAGAATGGCCTCAAACGGCAACCCGGACTCGTGCAAAACGATATGGGGCGAAAGAGAGCAGGCACCAGGAGAGTAATAGAGCTTCATGAAACAACCGTTCACAGTGGAGGAAAACCCCCATCCTAGACGGCCGCCTCTTGCCCTGACGCCAGCAGGGTTGAAGGGAGCATTGAAAATTTTCGATGCTCAGATGCCCGCGCGAATCCAGTCGGCCGCCTTCTCGCCAATCATGATGGTAGGGGCATTGGTATTGCCCGATACGAGGTTGGGCATGATGGACGCATCGACGACCCGCAGGGCCTGCACGCCTTTGACACGCAACTGCGCATCCACCACCGCCATCGGGTCGGAATCCGGCCCCATGCGGCACGTGCCGACCGGGTGGTATTCGGTATCGCAGGTGGCACGCAGGTATTTTTCCATGGCTTTTGGATCGCGGTAGTCAAAATTCACCAGCGGTTTGCCACGGAAACTGTCCATGGCTTTGGCGTGGATGACTTCAAAACCCAGTTGCGCGCCCTTGATGGACACGGCCATGTCGTCGGGGTGGCTGAAGAAGCCCGGATCGATTTTGGGAGGCTGGTGCGGATCGGCACTTTGCAGGGTCACGCTGCCACGGCTTTTGGGTCGCATGAGTGTGGTGTGCAGCGTAAATCCGTGGCCTAGATGCTGGCGGCGCGTGTGGTTATCCACAATGCTGGGAAGCAGGGCGAACTGGATGTCGGGGTGGTCGGTGTTGCCGCAGGTACTGACGAAACCATTAGTTTCCGAAACCGGCGTGCTGATCCAGCCCGTGCGCTTGGACTTCCATTCAAAGACAGCCTTCAGTAGCGTCCAGGCGCCGCGCAGCGAATTGCCGATCGTGGCCTGCCAACGGGGGGTTCGAAAAATGATGGAGCTGGTGATGTGGTCCTGCAGGTTCTGCCCCACGCCAGGCACATCCTTGAGCACAGGGATGCCGTGCGCCTGCAAATGGGCTGCAGGTCCAATGCCGGACAGCATCAACAAGTGGGGCGAACCGAAGGCGCCGGCGCTCAGGATCACCTCCTTGCGTGCGCGCACCGTTTCGATGGCACCATTGCACCGAATCTCCACGCCCACCGCCCGCAGTCCCTCGAACACCACCTTGCGGCTGTGGCAACCGGTGCGCACCGTGAGATTCTTGCGATCGGCGTTGGCGTGCAGGTAGGCGCGCGCCGCATTCCAACGCTCGCCGTTGTACTGGGTGGCTTGCGTGCGGGAAATGCCGTACTGCTGCGCACCGTTGTAGTCGGGGTTGATGGGAATACCCTTTTCCACGCAGGCCTGCATGAAGGCCTCGTTGATCGCGCTAGGGCTGCGCACGTAGCTCACATGCAGCGGTCCGCTGTTGCCATGGTAGGGGTCATTGCTGAAACAGTGGCTGTTCTCGGCCCGCTTGAACAGCGGGAGCACATCGGCATAGCTCCAACCGGAGTTGCCCAATGCCGCCCAGCCGTCGTAGTCGTTGCGGTTGCACCGGGTGTAGACCATGGCATTGATGGAGCTTGACCCCCCCAACACCTTGCCGCGCGGCTGAAAGCCCTGACGGCCATTAAAACCCTTTTGCGGTGCCGTGAAATAGTGCCAGCTATTGAACAAGCCCCAGGGCACCATGGCGATGATGCCCAGTGGCGCCCGCACGAACACGGAGTGGTCCTGCCCCCCAGCCTCCAGCACGCAGACGGTGGTGGCGGGGTCTTCGCTCAAACGACCGGCCAGCGCGCAACCCGCCGACCCTCCGCCCACGATTACATAGTCAAACTCTTTGCTGCTCATGGATATCAATCACTTCGTCAGGAAATGCAGGTACTTGGTGGCGAAGTCGCTGTATGGAGGCCACAGGAACTTCATGGCGCTGAACGGGGCCTGGTAGAACACCGGGCGCATCTTGGAGAAAGTCACAAAACCTTCATAGCCGTGGTAGTGGCCCATGCCGCTTTCGCCCACACCGCCAAACGGCAGGTCGTGCTGGGCAACGTGGAAAAGGCCGTCATTTACGCTCACGCCACCGGACATCACCTGGTGCAGCAGGCGCTGGATGAGTGCCTTGTCGTTGCTAAACGGGTAGAAAGCCAACGGGCGTGGCCCGGCGTTGATGGCATGGATCGGTTCTTCGATGGCGTCAAAGGGGATGACCGGCAGCACCGGGCCAAAGATTTCGCGGGTGCGCAGCTGGGAGTCCGACGGGGCATCGAGCACGATGTGGGGCGCGATCTTGTGTGTCTTCTCGTCCCAGCGGGGTCCCGGCACCAGCTGGATCAGCTTGGCGCCGCGGCTTTCGGCCTCTTCCAGGGCACCCACGATGCGATCAAACGCCCGCCGATCAATGACCGACGTGAAATCGGGGGAACTGATGCTGGGGTAGCGCTGGTGCACGATGGTCTTGGCCATCTCCACAAACTCGGCCAGCTTGGCACGCGGAATATAGGCATGGTCGACCGTGGTGCATATCTGCCCAGCATTGAAGAACTTCACAAACAGGAGCCGCTCGGCCGCCTTGCGCAGGCTGTAGTCGTCACACACCAGGGCAGGTGACTTGCCACCCAACTCCAGCGTGACGGGGCACAGGTTGGCGGCAGCGGCGGCCATGACCGCACGACCCGTCATGCCCGAACCGGTAAACAACAGATGGTCGAACTTGAGCTTGGAAAACTCGATGCCCACGCCACCGGTTTCGTCGAAGAAGGCCAGTTTGTCCTTGGGAAAATAGGCGGGCGACTTCTCGATCAGCAGCTTGGCGAGGTGGCGCGAGTTCTCGGACATCTTCACCATGGAGCGGTTGCCCGCCGCAAAGGTGTAGATCAGCCCGGTAAAGCTCAGGTTGACCGGAAAATTCCACGGCACGATCGCACCCACCACACCCAGCGGCTGCGGAATCACGCGGTTGCTGGCCCCAAAGAAGTTCATCAGATCGATGCCACGGCGCTGCGGGCGCATCCATTTCTTGAGACTCTTGAGCACGTGGTCCACACCATCGAGCACTGGGAAGATTTCGGCAAACAGCGTTTCGTGGCGGGAGCGGTTGCCGTAATCCTTGTTGATGGCTTCCACGATGGCCTCACGGTTGTCGCGGATCAGCGCCTTGAGCTTGAGCAGGTCGGCCTTGCGCTCGGCAAAGCTGGGGTAGGGATGGGCAAAGTACGCGGCGCGCTGCAGCGCCAGGGTTTCTTCCAGCGACTGGCGAATCGCATCGGCCGGGGTGACGCTGTGCAAAGGGATGGCAGACATGGAAGGACCTCGCAGAGTGGAAGTTGCAGAGCAAAGACCCGCACCTTACACGCCGGGTCGCCGATACACTGTCAAATAGTTAACACTTGAGGGTTTTCACCAACCCCCTTTCGATGCCGCCCTCCAATACGCAGTTCCTGCCCGCGCTGCAGGCCAACCCCTGGTTTGGCAACCTACCTGTGTCCGAACAACGGGCCATGCTGGAGCGGGCGCAGCCGGTGCGCCTGCCACGCGGTGCGGTGCTGTACCGAAAGGGTCACCCCGAGTGCGCGTTCTACGGCATCGTCGAAGGCTTGGTGAAGATATCCAGTCTGGCACCCGACGGGCGCGAGGGCATCCTGGCCCTGATCGAGGCTGGCAACTGGTTTAGCGAATCCACCTTGCTCGATGGGCAGGACAATCCCTACGATGCAACTGTGGTCAAAGACGTGCAATTGCTGGTCATCGACCGCGAAGGATTCGAGACACTGATGCTTCGCCAACCCTTTGCCGCCGCCATTGCCCGGCTGGAGGCGCAGCGACTGCGCGCCGTCTTCAGCATGGTGGAGGACACCATGCTGCGCGACATGCGCGCCCGTGTGGCGCGGCGCCTGCTGGTACTGGCCCATGGCGACGCCACCATGGCCTCGCAGGCCCGTGCCCAGGTGCATGTATCGCAGGATGCCTTGGCCATGATGCTGGGCATTACGCGCCAAACCCTGGCCAAGGAACTCAGGGCGCTGGTGGATGCCAAGGTCCTGACACTAGGCTACGGGCGTATGGACATCGTGGATGTACCCGCCTTGCAACGCCTTGCGGAACCCGGTTAGCGCTGACGCACCGCACTGCTTTCTCACCACGATATGCTATTTTTTTATAGCTACAGTTGCTTATTTCTCGGGGGCTACCGGTCATTTTGGTTGATAGCCTTGCCAGATGGACTACGGGCTGCCTGGGGTACGTGCACGGGCGGCTGCAGTCAGCAGCTGCGCCAATGCGGTGCGGCCCATCGCGGTGGCAAGATCGCGTGCGGTCTGTCCATTGAGGGGCTCGTCCAGCGCCACGCCCCCGGCCGCCACATACAACTCCACCGCCAGCTGGTCGCCCCGGTGGATGGCGGCAAAGAACTGGTTCTGGTCGAAGTACTGCAAACCCATGGCAGTGAGTTCCTTGCGGGCATCCAGCGCAGACCAGGCACCGGGCCGCGGGGCCTGCGCGACGTTGGTACCGATATCCTGCCCCGCCGTACCGGGTACTGAGGCAGATGGCTGTGCCGCAGCCGCAGCTGGAGCCGGAGTTGGTGCGACTGCAAGATCGGTTTTGCGCCGGGGAATGCGGTTGGCATCGAGCAGAGTCTCGATGCGAGCAAACACCTCGAATCGCGAAAACGGTTTCTTCATGAAATCGTCCGCCCCGATGCGGTTGGCGTAGAACTGTTCGGTGGCGTGCTCGTTGCCGCTGATCATGATGACGGGAACGTGCTGCGTAGCCGGATCCTTGCGGATGGCGCGCAAGGCACCAAATCCGTTCATGCCGGGCAAGATGATGTCCAGAAACACCAGGTCGGGCACATCTTGCTGCATCAACATTAGCCCTGATTCCGCATCACCGGCTTCGCTGGTGGTGTACCCCGCAGAACGCAAAATCTTGCGCAAGACAGCCACCACCGTGGGCGAGTCGTCGATGATGAGTGCCTTGGCGCCCTTGCGGGCGTTCTTGCGCTTGCGGCTGCGCCGATCCACGGCAGTTGGGGCTGGCTGCACGCCAGTTGCCGCCGGGCCAGGCGCAAGTGCATCGGTTTTCTTTGCGGTTCCCCAGAACCGATCAAAGATGCTCATGGTGTGTCCTGCAGGTTAAAACCCGTGCAGTATCTCAGATCGCACCCTGCCGTGGGTCTGAAACTTGGCCCTCTATGTGTATCCGTTCGTTGCAGGATTTCCCAGGCGCTGGGCGGCCCACAGAACTTGCCCCACCACCGCCTGAACGCTCTGGCGATGGGCCTCGGACTTCAGCTGGCCGGCGTCGTCAAAAGCCTCTGCGGCACGGCTCAGTGCAAACTGCTTGGGCGCCACCCAGCACTGCAGGTTCTGCAGCAGCGGGTTGAGGTGGCTGAGCGAACGCAGGCCGCCCAGGCCGCCATTGGAGGCACTGAGCAGGCCCACGACCTTGCCTTCGAAAGGCCGGTCGCCATTGCTCCAGACCGGGTGGCCCTTGACCGGGCTGGAGGCCCAGTCGATGGTGTTCTTCAGCAAGCCGGTGTAGCTGCCGTTGTATTCCGGAGAGCAGATGATCCAGGCCGGGTGGCTGTCCATCAGCTCTTTGAGGCGCAGCACATCGGCGGGCGTGCCCTGCGCTTCCAGGTCGGCGTTGTAGAGCGGAATGTCGAAGTCCGCCAGTTCGATGTGGGTAACCTCGGCACCCGCAGCGCGGGCAAGTGCTGCGGCTACACCGGCCAGCCGACGATTGAAGGAATGGGCGCGGGTGCTGCCCGCAAAGACGAGTGTTTTCATGGGCAGGGATTGTCGTGGGTTTGGCACCATCCCTGCAGGCACGGGGGCATGCCGGTAAAATTGACCCATCCTCCTCCCGCCCTGGCACCGCCGAAGCAACCACCGGCCTGTGCCACCTCTGCACATGATTTACCCCGAACACTTCGACGTCATCGTCGTCGGTGGCGGCCATGCCGGCACCGAAGCCGCCCTGGGTGCGGCCCGCATGGGCTGCAAGACGCTGCTGCTCTCCCACAACATCGAGACCCTGGGCCAGATGAGCTGCAACCCGTCCATCGGCGGCATCGGCAAGGGTCACCTGGTCAAGGAGGTGGACGCCTTGGGTGGCGCCATGGCGCTGGCCACGGACGAGTCCGGCATTCAGTTCCGCATCCTCAACTCCAGCAAAGGCCCGGCCGTGCGTGCCACCCGCGCCCAGGCCGACCGCATCCTGTACAAGGCCGCCATCCGCCAGCGCCTGGAAAACCAGCCCAACCTGTGGCTGTTCCAGCAGGCAGTGGATGACCTGGTGGTAGAGGGCGGCCGGGTGGCGGGGGCAGTAACGCAGGTGGGCATCACGTTCCGTTCCACCACCGTGGTGCTGACGGCGGGCACCTTTCTGGACGGCAAGATCCATGTGGGCCTGAACCACTACGCCGCGGGCCGTGCGGGCGATCCGCCCGCCGTGTCGCTCAGCGCCCGGTTGAAGGAATTGCAGTTGCCGCAAGGGCGCCTGAAGACCGGCACACCGCCGCGCATCGATGGCCGCTCGATCGACTTCACCCGCTGCACCGAGCAGCCCGGCGACGGCATGCCCGGTGGCGAGCGCCAAGAGCAGGGTGTGCCGGTGTTCAGCTTCCTGGGCACTGCACGCATGCACCCGCGGCAAATGCCCTGCTGGATCACGCACACCAACGCCCGCACGCACGACATCATCCGCAGCGGCTTCGACCGCAGCCCCATGTTCACCGGCAAGATCGAAGGGGTGGGGCCGCGCTACTGCCCCAGCGTGGAAGACAAGATCAACCGCTTTGCCGACAAGGACAGCCACCAGATTTTTCTGGAGCCCGAGGGCCTGACCACCCACGAGTACTACCCCAACGGCATCTCCACCAGCCTGCCGTTTGACATCCAGCTGGCATTGGTGCGCTCCATGCCGGGGCTGGAGAACGCCCACATCCTGCGTCCTGGTTATGCCATTGAGTACGACTATTTCGACCCGCGCTCCTTGAAGAGCAGTTTCGAGACGCGCCAAATTGGTGGCCTGTTCTTCGCGGGCCAGATCAATGGCACTACCGGCTACGAGGAGGCCGCCGCACAGGGCCTGTTCGCTGGCATCAACGCCGCCTTGCAGGCGCGCGCGCGCAGTGCCGAGGCTGCCGCCCGCATGGGCGCAGCCAGCGCGGCCGGCGCCATCACCTACAGCGGTGATACCTGGTTGCCCAACCGCGACCAGGCCTACCTGGGCGTGCTGGTGGACGACCTCATCACCAAGGGCGTGACCGAGCCGTACCGCATGTTCACCAGCCGCGCCGAGTTCCGCCTGCAGTTGCGCGAGGACAATGCCGATGCCCGCCTGACCGAAGTGGGCCGCAGTCTGGGCCTGGTGGATGACGTGCGCTGGGACGCCTACTGCCGCAAGCGCGATGCGGTTTCACGTGAAACCGAACGCCTGAAATCCACCTGGGTGAATCCGCGCAACCTCGATCAACTGGAAGCCGCGCGCGTGCTGGGCAAAGCCATTGACCACGAATACAACTTGGCTGATCTGCTGCGCCGACCCGGTGTCACCTATGCCCAGCTCGTGGGCATGGAATCGAATCGCTTCGCCAATGCTGATCTGCTGGGCGCCACCACTGACACAGCCGATCTGGATACCGAGGCAGCACTGCAAGTAGCGGTGCAGGAACAGGTGGAGATCGGCATCAAGTACGCCGGTTACATCGACCGCCAGAAGAACGAAGTGGAGCGTGCCGCCCATTACGAGAACCTACGCCTGCCTCTGGACCTGGACTACATGCAGGTGGCGGCACTCAGCATCGAGGCCCGCCAGCGGCTGAACAAGTTCCGCCCCGAAACTCTCGGTCAAGCCTCGCGCCTGTCGGGCATCACGCCAGCGTCGATCTCGCTCTTGCTCATCCATTTAAAGAAGGGCAAGTTCAAGGGTTTCGCCGAACCAGTGGAGGCATGATGAGCACCAACCACCGCCAGCAACTCACCGCGGCGGCTCAGATTTTGGGCCTGGAATTGACCACGCCCCAAGTCGATGCGCTGCTGGAATACCTAGGCCTGATCCAGAAATGGACCAAGGTCTACAACCTGACCGCGGTGCGTGACCCCAATGAGATGCTCACGCACCACTTGATCGACAGCCTGGCAGTCATCGGACCGCTGCGTCGACAGATTGCGCAAATGCGCGCGGACGGGCATGTGGGCGAGGGCACCGCCAAGTTGCTGGATGTCGGCTCGGGCGCCGGACTACCCGGCGTGGTCATTGCCATCTGCTGCCCGGACATCCGGGTGGACTGCGTGGACACTGTGGGCAAGAAAGCCGCTTTTATCCAGCAAGTGGCCGCCACCTTGAAGCTGCCCAACTTGCGCGGCATCCACGCCCGGGTGGAGTCACTCACCGGGACGTATGACGTGGTGAGTTCGCGAGCCTTTGCTTCGTTGGTGGATTTCACAACCTGGTCCAGGCAAGCATTGACAGGGCAGGGTGTGTGGATGGGCATGAAGGGCAAGCACCCGGCGGATGAGATCGCGGCGTTACCGGCATCGGTGGAAGTGTTTCACGTGGAACCACTGGAGGTACCGGGGTTGGATGCGCAACGGTGCATTGTTTGGATGCGATTAACGCGTTGAGTCTGGTCGTTGGTGATTCTCTAGCGGTAGTAGCCGGGTGGATTGGGGTAGGCGTTTTGCTCCGTGTCCCCCGGCTGAACGCGGCCCGAGGCCGCGCTCAGCCTCCTCCTTTACCTGCGCAAAACGCCTACCCCAACCCATCTTTGCGCGCTTGGTGAACTCGGGGTGAATACCGGGGCGACTATGGGCCGGTCCTTAGATCCTGGGCGGCATACGCATTGAAGCGTTTCACGTGGAACGCTGCATGACGATCGAACCTTCTGTATTGGCATTGCGGACTTAACGCCCTAGGCTGGAGTGGTCCTTGGGGTTTTGCGCAGGTAAAGGAGGAGCCCGCACAGCGGGCGGGGGACACGAAGCAAAACCCCAAGGGCCACTCCAACCGGACCACTCGACAAGATACAAACCACACACAAAGAAAACCCGCCCAATCTCTAACGTAAACTCACCGCTTCCCCCACCAAGGAATCCCCATGCTCGGCGTCACCGACTACGGCACGTTTGTCGTCACCATCATCATCTTCCTGGCCATACCCGGACCCGGCAACCTGGCCCTGGTCACCTCCACCAGCAAGGGCGGCATTCTGGGTGGACTGGCGGCCACGCTGGGCGTCATCCTGGGCGACCAGGTGCTGATGTGGTCGGCCGTCGCAGGCGTTGCGGCATTGCTCACCGCGTACCCGGATGCCTTTGCCGCCATGCAATGGGTTGGTGCCGCCTACCTGGCCTGGCTGGGGTTCAAGATGCTCACGGCCAAACCCGGCGCCGGGCCGGTTCTGAATATCACCGCCGGTCACTACCTCAAACAGGCCCTGTTCATCACCTTGCTCAACCCCAAGGCCATCCTGTTCTACATGGCTTTCTTCCCGCTCTTTGCCGACCCCGCCCACAGCCAGGGCATGATCACCTACGCCTTCATGGCCGGGACCATTGCGTTCCTCACCTTCCTGTATGGCCTGGGTGCCACGCTGCTGACCTACTTTCTCGCCACCAAGATGCGCGCCAACCCCCGCATTGGCCGCACCCTGGAAAAACTGGCGGGCATCGTGTTGCTGGGCTTTGGTGTGAAGCTGGCTTTGCAACGCTGAGCCTGTTCCACGTGAAACCCTTTTCCCGAAACCTGTCGAACCCATCCCCCTGAGGCGCCCATGGCCAAGATCTTCTGTGTTGCCAACCAAAAAGGTGGCGTTGGCAAAACCACCACCACCGTCAACCTGGCCGCCGGTCTGGCCAAGGTGGGCCAGCGCGTGCTGATGGTGGATCTAGACCCACAGGGCAACGCCACCATGGGCTCGGGTGTAGACAAGCGCCAGTTGCCACTGTCGGTGTACGACGTACTGCTGGAGTCAGCCTCCATTGCCGAAGCGCGCGCGCAAAGCGATAAGCTCAAGGCCGGTGGTTGCAGCTACGACATCCTGGGCTCCAACCGCGAGCTGGCCGGAGCCGAGGTGGAACTGGTGGAAGTGGAGCGCCGCGACCGCCGCCTGAAATCGGCGCTGGCGGCGGTGGATGCCGATTACGACTTTGTGCTGATCGACTGCCCGCCGTCCTTGAGCATGCTCACCCTGAACGGCTTGTGCAGCGCCCACGGCGTCATCGTGCCCATGCAGTGCGAATACTTTGCACTGGAAGGCCTGACCGACCTGGTCAACACCATCAAGCAGGTCAAGGCCAACCTCAACCCCGACTTGCAACTCATCGGCTTGCTACGTGTCATGTTCGACCCGCGCATCACCTTGCAGCAGCAGGTGAGCGACCAGCTCAAGTCCCACTTTGGCGACAAGGTGTTCGACACCGTCATTCCGCGCAACGTGCGCCTGGCCGAGGCCCCCAGCTACGGCGTGCCCGGCGTGGTGTTCGACCCCTCGTCCAAAGGTGCCCAGGCGTTCGTGGCGTTTGCGCAGGAAATGGTCCAGCGCATCCAGAAGATTTGACTCCAGCGCCCACTCCATGGCTCACACCGTTCTGATCCTGCCGGGCTGGCAGAACTCCGGCCCCGCGCACTGGCAAAGTCGCTGGGAGGCCCTGCACGGCTTTACCCGTGTGCAGCAGCACGACTGGATGCAACCTTTGCGTGGCGACTGGATGGTGCAACTCGAAGAGGCCGTGCTGGCTGCTCCCCATCCTGTGATCCTGGTCGCCCACAGCCTGGGTTGCATGCTCACCGCCGCCTGGGCCGCGCACTCCCACCACACCCACCGCGTGGCCGCCGCCTTGCTGGTCGCACCCGGCGACCCCGAGCGTGAAGAACTCCGCGCCGTGCTCAAAAGCTGGTCGCCCATCGTGCTGCAGCGCTTGCCGTTTGCCAGCGTGCTACTAGGCAGCCAGGACGACCCCTACTGCAGCATCGAGCGCGCCCAGCACTTTGCCCATGGCTGGGGCAGCCGATTCACCGACTACGGCCACTGTGGCCACATCAACGCCGACTCGGGTCTGGGCGACTGGCCCGACGGGCTGGCGTTGCTGGAACAACTCAAGATATCCGCATAGAAAGGCAAGGTGCCACCATGGTCACCAAAAAACCCAAAGGCTTAGGCATGGGCCTGGAAGCACTCCTCGGCCCCAAGGTCAAAGAGCGCCCGGTCGACGAAACACCCAGCACGACCGCCTCCGGCACTCCCAGCAGCCTGCCACTGACCGACCTTGTCGCAGGCGTCTACCAGCCGCGCACCCACATGGACGAGGGTGCCCTGTATGAATTGGCCGAAAGCATCAAGGCCCAGGGCGTGATGCAACCGATCCTGGTGCGTCCGCTGGACTCCACTGCTTCGCGCCGCCAACGCCAGGCGCAGCACGCCGAAGGCCTTGCAGTGGATCTGGATCGGCCGGTGTACGAGATCATTGCCGGTGAGCGTCGCTTTCGCGCCTCACGCCTGGCAGGGCTCGAAAGCGTACCGGTGCTGGTGCGCGATGTGCCCAACGAAGCCGCTGCTGCCATGGCGCTCATCGAGAACATGCAGCGCGAAGACCTCAACCCCCTGGAGGAAGCCCAGGGCCTGCAACGCCTGATCAAGGAATTCGGTCTCACCCACGAGCAGGCTGCGCAGGCCGTGGGGCGCTCGCGCAGTGCGGCCAGCAACCTGCTGCGCCTGTTGAACCTGGCAGACCCGGTGCAGACCATGCTCATGGCCGGTGACCTGGACATGGGCCACGCCCGCGCGCTGCTGGCGCTGGACCGCGCCACCCAGATCACCGCCGCCAACCAGATTGCGGCCAAGAAAATGTCGGTGCGCGAGGCCGAAGGCCTGGTCAAGAAACTCGGCGCCGAATTCCAGCTTACCGCCACCAAACCCAAGAAAGAAAAATCCCGTGACATCAAACGCGTGGAAGAAGAACTGTCCGACCTGCTGATGGCACAGGTGGACATCGTGGTGAAAAAACGAGTGAAGCGGGCAGGGCGGTTAGAGGATATGGGCGAAATCGTGATCCAGTTCGGTTCACTCGATGAGCTCAACGGCCTCATCGACCGCCTGAGCAACCAAACCGCACGCTAAGTTGCTTGCTATGTTTTTTGTAGCTATATCGTCTTATTTTGCGAGGACTACCGTCGCATAAGATGCCAAGCACCGAGCCACAACGGCACTGGAGCGTGCGCACCTGGCCCCTGGCGGCCTTGCTGGCCTGGGGCAGCACGTGGCTGCTGCTGCGTACTGCGCTGGCGCTGGAGGTACCGCTGCCCTGGGCTATCGGGCTGGCCACCGCGCTGGGCGTCGTTCTGAGCCTGTGGGGGGACCGGTGGTGGCGCCGCATCCTGATCGCCAGCGGTTTTCCGCTCTCACTGCTGCTGAGCCATTCAAGCCTGCCAACCGGCGCGCTGCCGGCCTGGGCCTGGCTGGTGCCCCTGGGCCTTTTGCTGTTGGTCTACCCCCTGGGTGCCTGGCGCGACGCGCCACTGTTTCCCACACCCTTGGATGCGCTGGACGAATTGCCCCAGCACGCGCCCCTGCCTGAAGGCGCCGCCATTCTGGACGCAGGCAGCGGCCTGGGCGACGGCCTGCGCGCCCTGCGCCGCGCCTACCCGCAAGCCCAGTGGCACGGCGTGGAAGGCAGCCGCATGCTGCGTCTGCTGTGTGCGCTGCGCTGCCCCTGGGCACTGGTGCGTCACGGCGACTTCTGGCATACCAACTGGCGCCCCTTTGACATGGTCTACCTGTTTCAGCGCCCCGAAAGCATGGAGGCTGCGGCCCGCAAGGCCCAAGCCGAGCTACGCCCCGGAGCCTGGCTGGTCAGCCTCGATTTTGAAGCCACAACCCTCAATCCCACTACCTGCCTACGCACCCCCGGTGGCACAATGCTATGGCTGTACCAGGCGCCATTTGCCGCGCAACAAGGAGACTGAACATGGCATCCGACTCCACCCACAACCCCGCCAGCCTGACTGACGCCAACGAGATTCCCCACGCGCGTCAGGTCCTGGTGATGGCCCTGGTCACCTTGGCCGAGCAGCGCAAGGCGGACTCCGAAAGCCACATCCTGCGCGTACAACACTATGTCCTGGCGTTGGCGCAGGCCCTGGCCAAGCAAGCTGCTTTTGCCGACATCCTGACCCCGGCCTACATTGACACCCTGTTTCTCAGCGTTCCGCTCTACGACATGGGCTCCATCGGCATCCCCGACCGCATCCTGCTCAAGCCCGGTCGGCTCGACGCCGACGAGATGGCCATCATGCGCACGCACCCCGCACTGGCCCACGCCGCCCTCGAACGCGCCGAAAAAACCCTGGGCCGCCCGTCGCCGCGCCTGGCCATCGTGAAAGATCTGGTGCTGTGCCACCAGGAAAAATGGGACGGCAGCGGCTACCCCCGCCAATTGGCGGGCACCGACATCCCGCTGGCCGCACGCATCATGGCCATTGCCGACGTGTATGACGCGCTCATCAGCAGCAAGGTCTACAAGGACGGCGTGCCGCACGACAAGGCCGTGCAGGTCATCTTCAGCGAGCGTGGCGCACACTTCGACCCCGACCTGGTGGACGCCTTTGTCGAGATCCAGGACGAGTTCGCCACCATCGCGCAGCGCTATGCCGATACCGAAGCCGACATGCAGCACAAGATCGACTACCTGGCCAATGCCATTGCCGAAGTGGCTACCTTGTAGGCGCGCTCAGTCTACTTCCAGCCGATACCCCACACCATAGACCGCCACCAGCGCGTACCCTGACACACCGGCCGCCTCCAGCTTGCGGCGCAGGTTTTTGACATGGCTGTCGATGGCACGGTCGCTCACGTCGCGCAGGTCCTGGTGCGCATGATCCAGCAGCCGCGCGCGCGAGAACACCTGCCCTGGGCGCGCCATCAGCAGCTGCAGCAGACGGAACTCCACCGGTGTCAACGCCAGCGCTTGGCCGTGCCAGCGTACGCACGGGCTTTCGCCATCCACAACCAATGCCTGTGCGCCCGGTGAAGACGGGGTCAACAAGCCATCGGCGCGACGCAGTTGGGCCTTCACGCGGGCCACCACCTCGCGTGGGCTGAAGGGTTTGCACACATAGTCGTCCGCGCCGCTGTCCAGGCCCAGTAGGCGGTCCACCTCGTCCACCCGCGCAGTGAGCATGATGATGGGTACCGCCGAGAAGGCGCGCACTTGCTGGCACACGGACAGGCCGTCCTGGCCCGGCAGCATCAGATCCAGCAGCACCAGGGCGGGATTGAGCGCGCGCACCCGTTGCGGGGCGTCCAGTCCGTTGTCGCACACGGCAGTGGCGTAGCCCTGCGCATGCAGGTAGTTGGTGAGCATGTCGGCGATCTTGGCGTCATCCTCCACCACCAGGATAGTGCGTTGCGCGGTCATGGCGTGGCGGCCCCCGGTGTTGCACGTGCCGTCGCAACAAGCGGCAGACGCACGCACAACTGCAGGCCGCCACGCGGCGAGGCGCTGGCCGTGGCCGTGCCGCCATGCGCCTGCGCAATGCTGCGCACGATGGATAGGCCCAGTCCGCTGCTGTGGCCACCGGCCGCATCGCCGCGTCGCTGGCGGGCGCGGTCCCCGCGAAACAGCGGCTCGAACAGCTCGCGCAGATCGGCGGCACTGACGCCAGGGGCACTGTCGTCCACGGTGAGGGTCAGCAGGCGGCCGTCGCTGCGCCAGTCCACGGCAATCGACCCAGGCGCGTCGGTGTAGCGGATGCTGTTGGTCAGCAGGTTGGACAGCAGTTGGTCGATGCGCCCCATGTCCCAACGCACGGCAATCGGTGGCGCCGCTTCGGGCGGCAGTTCCAGGCGCAGGCCACGCTGGGCCGCCTGCGGCGCAAAGCGCTGGGCCACACGCCAGAGCAGGGCATGGGCGTCGCCATCCGTGAAGTCGCAGGGCAGGCCGCGCAGATCGGCCACCGAAAGCGTATGCAGGTCATCCACCAGGCGGTTGAGTTGCAGCACCTCGTCGCGCAGGCTGCCCAGCACGGCCGGCGTGGGTTGACGCGCGCCGTCTTCGATGGCTTCCAACTCGCCGCGCAGCACCGACAGCGGCGTGCGCAGCTCGTGCGAGATCTGGGCGATCCAGCTGCGGCGCATGGCCTCCAGCCGCGCCAGTTCGGCGGTCATGGTGTTGACGTCTTCCATCAGCTGCGCAATCTCCAAGGCACCGGTGGGCTGCAGGCTTTGAATGCGACGTCCACGGGCAATCTCGCGGCTGGCACGCTGCAGGGCCTGCAGGGGCCGGCTCCAGCGCCCGGCCATCCACCAGGCGCCCACCAGGGCCACCGCAATGGTGCCCAGGGCAGCCCACAGCAGGCGGCGCGTCTGGCGCTGCAGGAAGCGCGCATCCAGGCCCTCGGGTTCGGGCTCGGCAGTCAGCTCCACCATGGCGACCTCTTGACCATTGACTTTCACCGCCCGCACGGTCTTGTACACGCCCTGCGGCTGCGGCCGCCCCGCCAAGCGCTGGCCCTGCAGATCGCGGATGAAAAGTCGCTCACCCAGGTTTCCCAACCCACCGCGTGCAGGCGGTGGCGGTTCGTCGGGATGGGGCGGCGGCGCGAACCCATTCGGCGCGGGTGGGCGCTGGGTACGTGGGCTACGCCCATTGAACTCATCCATCAAGGCGCGCATGGGCTCTGGGTCGTCGCGCAACCATTGCAGTTGGGGATCACTCGCCGCATGCTTCTCAACCAATACCACCAGCCGCATCAACTGTTCATCGTCGCGCGCCTGCAGGTAGTCCCGAAAGCCGCTACGCAGGTTGAAGGCGCTCAGGGCGCCCACCACCAGCACCGCCAGCACCACAGCGGCGGCGATCAGCAGCGACAGCTGATGCGCGATCTTCAAACGGGGCGTACGCATGCAGCCATCTTAGGGCCAAGGCAACAAGGCCGTAGTTTCAAGGCGCACGAAAGCCGTCCGACAGCGTGTGCAGGAAGGCCACGATGTCGGCCACCTCACCGTCATTCAACAGCGGCGCATCACCCACGCGGCGATTGAACGGCGCCTTGGTCCGCTCCACATTACCCAGGTAGTGGGTGGGCAGATCATTGGGCACACCGCGCGGCCCGTACCAGCGCTGCGGGTTGCTGGCACGGGTGGAATAGAAGCGAACCACCTCGGACAAGTCCTTGAAGAAGCCGTTGTGCATGTAGGCCGGGCGCTCGGCCACGTTGCGCAGCGTGGGCATGCGAAACTTCCCGCAGAAATTGTCTATCGTGACACCCGGCACCACATCGGTCGGCAAGGTCGGTGCGGCGCGCTCAGGGCCGCACAGGCCCAGGTCGAAGAAGGCAGCGTTGGCGTTGCGGGGAATGGCCGTGTTGCGCGGAATGCCGGTGGCGTAGTAGGTGAAATCGGAGAACAGCGAGTCCTGTGGCTTGCCACTGCCGGGGTTCATTTTGTGGCAACCCGCGCAGTTGGCACGTCGTGGGTCCATGAACAGCGCCATCCCGCGCGCCTCGGCCGGTGTGAAGCTAACCTGACCACGCACCATGGCATCAAACTTGGAACTGAAGGGCTGCAACGCTTCGCGCTCAAAAGCCTCCACCGCAACGCCAATGCTGGCGAAGGCAGCTTCGGTGTCATTGAAAACCGTGGCACCAAACACCTGACGGAACAGCGGTGCGTAACGGGCCGCGGCAATCTTGTCCACCACCGCACGCTTGCTGGGGTTGTTCATTTCCAGCGGGTTAAGCAATGGGCCCAGGGCCTGCTGCGCGAGCGTGTCCACGCGGCCGTCCCAGAAATGCCCGCCCTGTGCTTCGGTCTCGCCATCAGCCGTAACGAAGTGCAATGCCGGCACCCGCGCGCTGTAGGCGGTGGGCATGGCATTGCGCAGGCCCAGTGACGTTGGCAGGCTGCCCTGCGCCACACCGATACGCGAGCCATGATTACCCGCAAAGCCCTGGCTGGGTTGATGGCAGGCCACGCAGGCGGTGCCGCGCGGCTCGGACAAATCGGTGTCGCCAAAGATGGCCTGGCCCAGGCGGGCGCGATCGTTGCTGAGTGGTACAGCCTGGGCTTGCACGGTGTCGGTATCGGTTGACTCGGTCGCAGCGACCGAAGCGTCACCCGCGCCCCCACCGCCGCATCCGGACAACAGCGCAACAGCCATGCTGGTCATGATCCAACCCCTGCGCAGCAACCGCTTTGTTGCTGCGGTACGCCACAAGGCCAACGATCGGTGTATCTTCATGGTGAGTCTCCTGGTTCTCGGGCGCCCCGGTGGTGCCTGCACGCAGCAACTGTGCGTAAACAATGTGGAGAAACAATGGAGGCCATCGGCCCCCGTAAAATAAGCTCAACCAGCTATCAAATTTGTAGTATGACCTCCGCTATCGCCGCCCACCTGACTACCCACGACACCACCCGCATCGACGACTTGCGCATCCGCGCCGTGCGCCCGCTCATCACCCCGGCCTTGCTCGAAGAAAAGCTCAGTGCCAACGACGAGGCCCAGGCCGTGGTGGAAAGCAGCCGCAAGGCGCTGTCCGACGTGCTGCACGGGCGCGACGACCGCCTCATCGTGGTGGTAGGGCCGTGCTCAATCCACGACCACGACCAGGCCATGGACTACGCGCGTCAGCTCAAAGTGCAGGCCGATGCGCTGCGCAATGAACTGCTGGTGGTAATGCGCGTGTACTTCGAAAAACCCCGCACCACCGTGGGCTGGAAGGGCTACATCAACGACCCCCACCTGGACGGCAGCTTCGCCATCAACGAAGGCCTGGAAATGGCGCGCCGCTTGGTACTCGACATCCTGGCCCTGGGGCTGCCCGTGGCTACCGAATTCCTGGACCTACTCAGCCCACAATTCATCAGCGACCTGGTGAGTTGGGGCGCCATTGGCGCGCGTACCACCGAAAGCCAGAGCCATCGCCAACTGGCCAGCGGCTTGAGCTGTCCGGTGGGTTTCAAGAACGGCACCGACGGTGGCATCAAGGTTGCCACCGACGCCATCCTGGCCGCCAAAGCCAGCCATGCCTTTATGGGCATGACCAAGATGGGCCAGGCCGCCATCTTCGAGACACGCGGCAACAACGACTGCCACGTCATCCTGCGCGGGGGCAAGGCACCCAACTACAGCAAGGCCGATGTGGACGCGGCCTGCGCCCTGCTCAAGGCTGCGGGCCTGCGCGAACAGGTCATGATCGACGTCAGCCACGCCAACAGCTCCAAGCAGCACGCCCGCCAGATCGTAGTGGCCGGTGAGGTGGCCGCCCAGATCGCCGCGGGCGACCGCCGCATCACCGGCATCATGATCGAAAGCCACCTGCAAGAAGGCCGCCAGGACATCGTCGAGGGCAAGCCCCTGGCGGTGGGGGTCAGTGTGACCGATGCCTGCATCAGCATGGCACAGACGGTACCGGTGCTGCAGCAGCTGGCAGCCGCTGTGCGAGCCCGTAGGGCCTGTTAGCCCCCGTAAACACAAGGTATACAACTATCTTTTGAATAGCAAATGAAACTCTGCATCCTCGACAACGACATCCTCGAAGGTGAACTGGCCACGCGCTATGGCAGCTTTGGTGAACTATTCATGCGCCTGTTTCGCAACGCAGGGGTGGACTGGACCTTCGAGGTATTCAGTACCCCACGCGGGCAGTACCCGGCATCGTTCGACGCCTATGACGCCGTGCTGCTGACCGGCAGCGGAGCCGATTCGTTCTCGGATGAGCCCTGGGTGGTGGAACTGCGCCGCCAGACTACCGAACTGCTGCGTCAAAACAAGAAACTGGTAGGCGTGTGTTTTGGCCACCAACTCATCGCCTTGTGCTTGGGCGCGCCGGTAGGCCGCGCATCGCAAGGCTGGGGCGTGGGGCGGCTGACCTACGACTGGCACCAAAGCGACCTGGACCGCACGCCGGGACGGCGCCAGATCGCCTTGTTGGCCAGCCACCAGGACCAGGTGGCAGCACTCCCGCCCGGTGCCACCCTGGTGGCCAGCAGTACGTTTTGCCCCGTGGCCGCCTTCACCGTGGGCGATACCGTGTTCTGCATCCAGCCCCACCCCGAGTTCGAGGAAGCCCTGAGCGCCCACCTGCTAGACAAGCGCCGCAGCCAGCTCGGTGAGGCCCAATACCAGTCTGCCCGCAACAGCCTGGCGCTGGGCCATGAAGGTGCGGACGTAGCGCGCATGATGGTGGATTTTCTGGGGCGGCGGTAACCGTCCTTTCGTCCACAAAAAGAAAAACCCCGAACCAGGGGTGGGGTCCGGGGTAGTGATTCAACCAGGCCTTGCCTTGTGGGCTGCCTGCGCCAGCGGGGCTTGTGACCGGTGCTGCGGGGTGTGCGTGGGGCGGTAACCGTGAACCCAGTGTAGGAGCGAAGGCCGGGCAGACTATTGCGTTGTTACCCATCGCCCCGACTAATTTGGCATACTATGCCTCTAATTTTCATATTCACAGCATAAACATGCAGCTGGACCGTTACGACCGCCAGATTCTTGAGATCTTGCAGCAAGAGGGTCGCATCAACAACCAGGACTTGGCAGACCGCATCGGGCTGTCCCCGTCACCGTGCTTGCGCCGCGTGCGCACGCTGGAGGAATCGGGGCTGATCCAGGGCTACCATGCCATGCTCGACGCCCGCAAGCTCGGTCTCTCGCTGATGGCGCTGGTGCGCGTCTCCATGGACCAGCACACGCCCGAGCGTTTCGCCAATTTCGAGGCTACGCTGGCCGCATTGCCCGAGGTGCTGGAATGCCTGCTCATCACCGGGCAGGACTCCGACTACCAGTTAAAAGTGGCCGTACGCGACATGGATCACTACCAGGCCTTATTGCTCGACCGCATTGCCTGCATCCAGGGTGTCACTGGGGTGCATTCCAGCTTTGTCTTGCGCCGCATCATCGACCGTACCAGCCTGCCGGTTTACGCCAGCACGTAAAGGCAGCACGCATTCACCATGTGCCTGATCGTCTGGAACTGGCAACCCACCAGCGCGACCCCGCTGGTGCTGCTGTCCAACCGCGACGAATTCCATGCGCGAGCGGCACTACCGCTGCATTGGTGGGATACCGACCCTGCAGCACCCTATGGCCCGATTCTGGCGGGCCAAGATCTACAGGCTGGTGGCACCTGGCTAGGTGTCAACCGCCAGCGACGCCTGGCAGCCATTACCAACTTTCGCAGCGGCAACGCAGGCCGCGATGATGCCCGCTCCCGTGGGGAATTGGTGACACAGTTCTTATGCAGCTGCCTTAGCGCCGCGGAGTTCTTGCAAGATATGCTTAGCCAATGCGCCGCCTACAACCCGTTCAACCTGCTGGTGTTTGACGGCACCACCCTGATGGGGCTGGAAAGCCGCCACGCCCGCATCGTGCCTCTGCAGCCAGGCTGGGGGGGTGTATCCAACGCCGACTTCAACACGCCCTGGCCCAAGTTGCGCCGCCTGCGCACACAAGCGCAGGCCTTGCCCGCTGCGCAGAACATGGATGACTGGCACGGCCAGGCGCTGCAACTGCTGCACGACCGCACACCGGCAGCAGCGCACGAACTGCCACAAACCGGCATTGCACCGGCGCTGGAGCTCGCACTCTCGTCCATCTTTATTACGTTACCGCACTACGGTACGCGCGCCAGCACGGTGGTTACCGTGGGCGACACCGTCCACATGACCGAGCAAGTGCACACGCCCAGCGCACCCACCACTGAGCGAACCGAAGCATTCGAACCGGATGAAGCGCCGCGTTAACGTGCGTCGGGCAGCTCGATCTTGACCGCCAGCACTTCCAGGTTGTCCTGGCGTTCTAGGTTCACCTTTATGTCATCGGGGTTGATCTGCACGTATTTACTGATAACGGCAATCAACTCTTTTTGCAGTGCGGGCAGATAGTCGGGCTGGCTGGCATTGCGCCCGGCGCGTTCGTGGGCCAGGATGATTTGCAGGCGTTCCTTGGCGATGCTGGCCGTCTTTTTCTTCTCGCCCAGGAACAGGGACAGGAATGACATGGCTTACTTCCCCCCGAACAGGCGCTTGAGCAGACCGGGCTTGGGCGCCTCGATAAAGCGCATGGGTTTGTCGTTGCCCAGGAAACGCTCAATCACGTCTTTGTAGGCTTCGGCCACATCGCTGCCTTGCAGGTGGATGGCGGGTGTGCCCTGGTTGGAAGCCTGCAGCACCGATTCGCTCTCGGGAATCACACCGATGAGCTTGATGCGCAGGATGTCCTGAATGTCTTCCAGCGACAACATCTGCCCGGAATCCACCCGGCTGGGGTTGTAGCGGGTAATGAGCAAGTGCTCCTTGATGGGTTCGGCTCCCTCCATGGCGCGCTTGGTTTTGCTGGAAAGCATGCCCAGGATGCGGTCGGAATCGCGCACCGACGACACCTCGGGGTTGGTGACCACCAAGGCCTCGTCGGCAAAGTGCATGGCCATCAAGGCGCCGGTTTCAATACCGGCGGGCGAGTCGCACACGATGTACTCAAAGCCCATATCGCCCAGATCCTTGAGCACTTTTTCCACGCCGTCTTGCGTGAGAGCGTCCTTGTCGCGCGTCTGCGAAGCCGCCAGCACAAAGAGGTTTTCGCACTGCTTGTCTTTGATCAGCGCCTGGTTCAGGTTCGCCTCGCCATGGATCACGTTGATCAGGTCGTACACCACGCGGCGCTCGCAGCCCATGATCAGGTCCAGGTTGCGCAAACCCACGTCAAAGTCGATCACGGCCGTCTTGGCACCCGTCAGGGCCAGGCCGGTCGCAAAGCTGGCGCTGGTCGTGGTTTTTCCCACGCCACCCTTGCCAGAAGTCACCACAATGATTTTTGCCATACCGATATTCTTTCCGTTTGTATCTTACGTCTTCAAAGCCTCAATGAGCAGCTTTTCCTGTCCATCATCGCTCAAACGCACCTGGGCCGCTTTGCCATGCACTTCCGCAGGCAGGGCGTTTTCGCTGGTGCGGTACACCCCTGCGATGGAAATGAGTTCCGGTTCCAGGCAGGTCGAGAAGATGCGTGCTTGCACATTGCCGCGGGCCCCCGCCATGGCCTTACCCCGCAACGGCGCGTACACGTGAATGTTGCCATCGGCCACTACTTCGGCACCTTGGTTCACCATGGCCAGTACCACCAGGTCGGCACCGCGGGCATACACCTTTTGTCCGGAGCGCAAAGGCCGGTCAATCACCATTGTCCCGGGGCCGGGCACTTCACGTACCACCTCCTGCACTACCTCGCGAACCACCTCACGCACGACTTCGGTGGGGGCATGCGCGGGCTCCGTGCGCGGCGTGCGTTGCATCTCGGGTTCGGCCTGCACCAGGCCTACGGCCAGGGCAGCGGCCATCCACTCGGGATTGCCCCCGCGCACCGCCACCGGCACCAGGCTACAACTGCGCAAGACGCGCAACAACGGCACCAGATCCTTGACGGGGGCCTCAGGATCCAAATGCGACAGATCCACGACCAAGGCGTCATGGTCGAAAAAGTTGGGGCTTTCGCCGTCGGGACCAAATTGGCGCAGCAACTCTTGCGACAACAAATCCCAGTCATCGCGTTTCAGGATCAAGGCCACCAAAGGCAGGTTGGCACTTTTGATCTCAAACGAGGCCGGTGCGCTGGCGTGTGGAGAACCGGCGTTAGACAAAGGCATGCAAAACGACGTTGTGAAGGGGTTAAACCGGGCGATCTTACTTGAAACCCTGGGCTGCAACTGCACGACGGAAACATCGGCAGATGACTTCTTTCTTATCTATATAAATTAAGTCTTTAAAGTTAGTACTAGTAGATAGGTAGTCGCCGATTTCGGGGATAAGTCACTTTTTCCTTTCTGTATCAACAACTTACGTCTGCCCAACGACTGTGGGCACCCATGCATGCGCTCCTGTGGATGCAAAGGGACAACTCTGCCTGGATTGACCAAGCAGTGGATAACTACCCAGATATCCGATAACTGTCCACAGCTTTGTGCTTTGACAGCCCCCCGGTAGGCCGGTGTAGAGTCCGGTCCCATGAAACTTCTCCTGCGTTTGGGCCTGGTTGCCATCATCACGGTCGCCGTTTTTTTGGTGGCTGGTTT
The DNA here is from genome assembly GCA_046348185.1 of Rhodoferax sp. Classification (GTDB taxonomy): domain Bacteria; phylum Pseudomonadota; class Gammaproteobacteria; order Burkholderiales; family Burkholderiaceae_C; genus Allorhodoferax. The sequence continues at coordinate 276,281 of JAXMER010000016.1, forward strand.
GCTGGCCACGTGGGCGCCGGACCGTTCGGTGCAAAGTCTCGCGCCGCGCTGGGCTGCGCCACCCTCGCGTTTCGTGGCCGTCCAAGGGATGCAAGTGCATTTGCGTGACGAAGGTCCCCGTGATGACCCTGTCCCCATCGTGCTTCTGCACGGCACGTCTGCCAGCCTGCACACCTGGGACGGTTGGGTTCAGCAACTCGGCACCAAGCACCGGGTGATCCGTTTTGACCTACCGGCTTTCGGGCTCACGGGTCCCAGACCTGACGCAGACTATTCCATCGCCGCATACGTGCGCTTTGTCGTTGCAATGCTTGATGCCCTGCAAGTTTCCGAATGTGTGCTGGCAGGGAATTCACTGGGCGGACAGATCGCCTGGAACACCGCGCTAGCCCATCCGCAACGCATACGCAAACTGGTGCTGGTCGACGCTGCGGGGTACCCCTTGCAGCCCGAATCGGTACCGATTGGGTTTCAGTTGGCGCGCATGCCCCTTGTGCGCGACACCATGCAGTACGTGCTACCCCGCGGCCTGGTGCAAAGCAGTGTGCGCAATGTCTACGGCGACCCAGCCAAGGTCACGCCGCAACTGGTGGACCGTTACTACGACCTCACCCTGCGCGCAGGCAATCGACAGGCCCTGGTGCAACGCCTGCAGCAGCCGCTGAGTGGCAATGAGGCAGCGATTCCAACCATCCGCCAACCCAGCTTGATTCTCTGGGGTACGAAAGACCGGCTCATACCCAGTGACCATGCGCAGCGTTTTGCACACGATCTACCCTCTGCGCGCCTGCATTTGTTTGACGGCCTGGGCCACGTACCCCACGAAGAAGACCCGCTGGCCACGGTGGCAGTTGTGCAGGACTTTCTGGAGCAGCCGTGAGCGCTGCACCCGCCTTACTCCTAGAATTGCGATTCAGCCCCCGATAAATGGACGTTAATAGCTATATTTTTTGTAGCAGGTCGTGGTCATGAGTGAAAAGAAACCGTTTGAGATCGCGCGTGAGACGCTCAAGCAGCTCACTACCAAAAAGCTGGTTCCCACGCCCGCCAACTACCAGGCCCTCTACAACGAGATTGCGGGCATACCTGCCACCGCACCGTTTCCGGCCGAGACTTTGCGCGAAATTGCCAAGGCACTGCCCGTGCGCACACCGGGACAGCAAAAGCAAAAGGGCTTGCTCGAATACGCTATTGACCGGCTGAACTGGGAAGGTGTCAAGTCGGCCCTGGTTGCCTACGGTGGGTTTGTGCCCGCCAATGCTGACGAGCCCGCAGCGGGCGCTTTAAAGCCCTCCTCGGTATCTGTCCCGGCATTGACGGCTGAATTCTTTGGCCAGCTCGGGCGCATGATCGAATACACCCAGCCTGCACTCGGCACAGACGACACGCGCTTTGCGGAGCTAACCACCGCACTCACCCAGGCGCTGCGCCAGTCGGGTACCGACGTCATTGCCGTCAAGTCGCTCATCACTACTTACAGCGACCGCGTCTCGTTTGTGGCTGAAGACCAGGCCGAGATCAAGAAAACCCTGCTCAAGCTGCTGCACCTGGTCTTCGAGAACATTGCCGAGCTCAGCATCGAAGAGCAATGGCTCAAGGGCCAGATGCAGGCCCTGATGGCCGCTGCGACACCACCGCTGACCCTGCGCCGTCTGGATGATGTGGAGCGGCGGCTGAAAGACGTCATCTTCAAGCAGAAAGACGCCAAGGAACGCACGCTGCAAGCGCAAAGCGAGATGCGCCAGATGCTGGCCGCTTTTATCGAGCGCCTGTCTGATATGGCCAAGTCCACCGGCACCTTTCAGAGCAAACTGGAAGAAAACGCGCGCCAGATCGAGCAAGCCAAGACGCTGGAGGAAATTGCGCCGGTGCTCAAGGAAGTGGTCAACGCCACCCGCACCATGGCACTGGAAAGCCAACACTCCAGCGAGGAACTGCAAGCCATGCGCGAGCGCGTCGACCAGACCGAGGCCGAGCTCACGCGTCTGCACCAGGAGCTCGACCGTGTGAGCCTGCAAGCGCGCCACGATCCGCTGACCGGCGCCCTCAACCGCAAGGGGCTGGAAGAAGCGGTGGAGAAAGAACTCTCGACCGTGCGACGCAAGGAAACGCCGTTGTGCGTGTCGCTGCTGGATATTGACAACTTCAAGAAGCTCAACGACACCCTGGGCCATGCCACGGGCGATGCAGCCCTGACCCACCTGGCGCAGGTGGCACGCGAGTGCATGCGCCCGCAAGACACACTGGCGCGTTATGGTGGGGAAGAGTTTGTCATCCTGATGCCTGACACCGCCTTGGAGCAAGGTATTGCCGCCATGACGCGGCTGCAGCGCGAACTTACCACCCGGTTCTTCATGTCCGGGGCGGAGAAGGTGCTCATCACCTTCAGCGCCGGGGTCGCGCAATTGGAAAGCGGCGAAGCCGGGAACGACGCCATCAAACGCGCCGACCAGGCCATGTACCTGGCCAAGCGCTCCGGCAAGAACCGCGTCGTCGGTGCCTGAACGCAAGGAAAGAAACCATGGTGTATTTGATAGCGGGTCTGCTGGTTTTCCTGGGGCTGCACTCCCTGCGCATCGTGGCTGACAGCTGGCGCACGGCCTTGGTCTCTCAAATGGGAGCAAGTGCCTTCAAGGGTGCGTTCAGCGTCTTGTCCCTGGCGGGCTTCGTTCTCATCATCTATGGTTTTGGTGTGGTGCGAGAAACCCCCGTCGTCCTGTGGACGCCCCCCGTTGGGATGCGTCACGCCGCCTCACTGCTTACCTTGATTGCTTTTGTGCTGTTGGTGGCTACTTACGTTCCCGGCAACGGCATCAAGGCCCGCGTGCACCACCCCATGGTGCTGGGTGTCAAGACCTGGGCCCTGGCCCATCTGCTGGCCAATGGCCAGCTGGTCCACCTGCTGTTGTTTGGGGGTTTTTTGCTGTGGGCGGTGGCGGACTATGCATCGCTACGCGCGCGCGACCGCCAAGCGGGCAAAACCTACGCTGCAGGTACCCTGGGGCGCACCGTGCTGACCGTGGTGCTGGGTGTGCTCGCCTGGGCGGTCTTTGCCTTCAAGCTGCATGGCTGGCTGATTGGCATCCGGCCCCTGGCGGCCTTGCAGTAGCTACGGTATTTGTAGCATCAAACGCCCATTTGACGGGGGCTAGCTATCGTTTTATCGCTCCAGGTACCATTGGATTAGGTACTTGACCACAAAGCCCACCATGCCAAAGGCCAGGCCCAAAAACATCACAAACGTACCGAACTTGCCCGCCTTGGACTCCCAGGCCAGCTGGCCGATGATGAACAGCATGTAGAGCATGAAGGCGCCCACACCAAACGTCAGCCCAAAGCTGGCGATCTGCTCTTCGGTATAGCCAAACATCAGCGCTGCTCCGGCGTAGGGGCGTCCACCAGATCCCGGTAGGCGTGCCAGCTGGCATGGCCCAGCCAGGGAACCACCACCACCAGACCAACAAACGCCGTGGCCAGGCCGAGCACGGTCAAACCCATGATGAGCGCAGCCCACAGGGCCAGTGCCACCGGATTGGCCAGCACGGTTTGCCAGCTCGTCAGCACGGCTTGCAGCACCGTCACACGCCGCTCCAGCAGCAGCGGCATGGCAACTACGCTGGACGCAAACACCGGCGCCGCACCCAAGGCACCCAGGGCCAGCCAGGCTTCAAAAACCCAACCCTGCGGTGCCAGCACCACATGGCGTACAAAGTCCATCGGCGTCAACACCGGCGCCGCAGCCAGCAAAGTAATGAAGGCGGCCGATGTCAGCAC
>JAXMER010000017.1:0-76013 GCA_046348185.1 Rhodoferax sp.
TGGTGGAGCTGGCGGGAATTGAACCCGCGTCCGCAAGCCTTTTTCGGGCAGTTCTACATGTGTAGCCGTCTGATTTAGATCTCGCCCCCTACCTCGCGCAGCGGCACGCTAGGTAGAGCGCCAGCAACCTATTGTCTCGACCCGCCCTAAGTTACCCAAGGCGGGTCCAGCCGAATGAAATTACCCCACAGCCTGGACAGCTTGCGCCACCCTTGCCCAGCCTATCGGCTTGCTGTTGTGAGGCTCACGCGCAATTAAGCGGCGAGTGCGAAACGTTCGTCGTTTGCAGTTAGTTTTTTTCTGCTGTTTTACGAGGTGACAGAACCTCGACATGCCCTGCGCCGCGTCCGAACCCACGTCGAAACCGGTACAGCCCCATTACTTCTATTTTAGGCCTTTGTGATCCAATTCAAGAGCGCAAGGGGTGAATCGATGATTGCATGCGCGCCCCAGGCCTTCACATCGGTCTTTTTTCCAAGATATCCATAGGTGGCGGCAACGGTACGCATGGACGCAGCATGGCCAGCCACAATATCGCGTTCATCGTCGCCCACATACAGACAACTGGCTGCGGGCACGCCCAACTGGCGCGCCGCCTCCAACATCGGTGCGGGGTGGGGCTTGGGGTGGGGCGTAGTATCCCCGCTGATAACCGTGCGTGCCGTTTCGAACAGCGCCATCCCCTGGGTTAGGGGAATCGTGAATCGCTGCGACTTATTGGTGACGACGCCCCAGGGAAGGCCCATGGCATTCAAGGCCTCAATCAACTCAGGAACCTCAGCAAAGATCGTAGTGCGCTCTCGCATGCAGCGCGCGTAGTTGCCGAAAAACTCTTCACGCAAGTCCTCGAAACTCGGATCTTCCGGGCCCACACCGAATGCGATCTCCAGCATGCCTCGGGCCCCCGCACCGGCCATGGGTCGGTATTGCTCCAGCGGCAGAGACGGCAAGCTGCGGTGCAAACGCATGAGGTCGGCGGCGGCCCCCAAATCGGGGGCACTGTCAATCAAGGTGCCATCCAGATCAAACAATACTGCCGCAATCGGCCAGGGCGCTTGCGTGGTACTCATGCGGTCTTCTGGCAGGCAAACAGGTAATTGACGCTGGTGTCCTGGGTCAGGGCATAGCGCTGGGTCAGCGGGTTGTACTCCAGGCCACGGGACTGCCGCACGTCCAGGTTTGCGCTGCGGCAGTAGGCCGCCAGTTCGCTGGGCTTGATGAGTTTGGCGAATTCATGCGTCCCGCGAGGCAACAGGTTCAGCACGTATTCCGCACCTACGATGGCCAACATGAACGCCTTGGCATTGCGGTTGATGGTCGACAGGAACACCCAACCACCGGGTTTGACCAGCTCAGCACAGGCAGCCACCACAGAACCGGGATCAGGCACGTGTTCCAGCATTTCCATGCAGGTCACCACATCAAAGCTCGCTGGCGCTTCGGCCGCCAGGGCTTCGGCGCTGACTTCTCGGTAACGAATGCGCGGCGTCTGCGTTTCCAGTGCATGGAGCTGCGCAACTTTCAGGGCCTTGGTGGAGAGGTCGATGCCCAGCACGTCCGCTCCGCGCCGCGCCATGGAGTCGGCCAGGATGCCGCCGCCACAGCCGATGTCGAGCACGTTCTTGCCGGGCAGTGCGACCAGCGACTGGATCCAGTCCAGACGCAAGGGGTTGATCATGTGCAGGGGACGGAATTCGCTGTCCATGTCCCACCAACGGTGGGCCAGTTCAGAGAACTTGGCCAGTTCGGCCGGATCGGCGTTGACGGCAGTGTGATTCATGCGGCTGATTATCCCCTGGCGCACAGGCCAGGGTTGGCACGCCCCGGTTTCCACAGGCGCAAAAAAACCCGCCGAGGCGGGTTTTCCAGGTTCGCACCGCGCAATCAGTTCTTGCGGGTACCGACCACTTCGATCTCGACGCGGCGGTTCTTGGCGCGACCTTCCTTGGTCTTGTTGTCAGCCACGGGCTGCTTCTCACCCTTGCCTTCGGTGTAGACACGGTTCTTCTCGATGCCCTTGGACACCAGGTAGGCCTTGACGGCTTCAGCGCGCTTGACCGACAGCTTCTGGTTGTACTTGTCAGAGCCGATGGAGTCGGTATGACCCACGGCAATGATCACTTCCAGATTGATGCCCTTGACCTTGGAGACCAGGTCGTCGAGCTTGGCCTTGCCTTCGGGCTTGAGGACCGCCTTGTCGAAGTCAAAGAAGGCGTCCGCAGCGTAGGTCACCTTGGAAGCGGCCGGTGCGGGCTTGGGTGCGGGCTTGGGCTCGGCCTTGGGCGGGGGCGTGACAACCGGAGCGGGAGCGGGAGGAGGAGGAGCAATCCAGCCATCGCACCCTTGGGCTGCGGTGGCAGGGGTCCAGCTGGAATCGCGCCAGCATTGGCCCACGGAGTTCTTCCAAGCGTCACCGGCAGAACTGCGCCAGTTGTGAATTTCCTGCGCGCCAACCGTAGAGACAAGCGCAGCAGCAGAGAGGGCGATGGCGATCCGATTCAGTAGTTTCATGACGTTCCTTTTGCAAACAGACTGCAGCTGCGCTGCGAAAAAAAGAGGAGCCCCCCAATAGGGGGTTTGAAACATTGTGCCATAGTGCGATACGGATTTGTTACAAGCCCTGATGGAAGCCTGGGCACTCCCAAAATACCGCCAGCAACTGTTGCCCACATACGACAAATGAAGCCCCTTAGAATGGTGGGTTGTCTCAGGCTACAGGCCCCAATCCCATGACCCAGTTCGCCAAAGAAACCCTGCCCATCGCACTCGAAGAAGAGATGCGCCGCAGCTACCTCGACTATGCGATGAGCGTGATTGTGGGCCGTGCTCTGCCCGACGCCCGCGACGGCTTAAAACCCGTGCATCGCCGAGTGTTGTTTGCCATGCACGAGCTCAACAACGACTGGAACCGGCCATACAAGAAATCGGCGCGTATCGTCGGTGACGTCATCGGTAAATACCACCCGCACGGCGACCAATCGGTGTATGACACCATCGTCCGTATGGCGCAAGACTTTTCCATGCGCCACATGCTGGTTGATGGCCAGGGCAACTTTGGCTCGGTAGATGGCGACAACGCCGCAGCGATGCGTTACACCGAAATCCGCCTGTCCAAGATAGCCCACGAACTGCTGGCGGATCTGGACAAGGAAACCGTGGACTTCGGCCCGAACTACGACGGTTCGGAAAAAGAGCCCCTGGTGCTGCCTACCCGCCTGCCCAACCTGCTGGTCAACGGCTCGGGCGGCATTGCCGTGGGCATGGCCACCAACATTCCCCCGCACAACCTCAACGAGGTCGTGGACGCCTGCCTGCACCTGCTGCGCAATCCGGATGCCTCGGTGGATGACCTGATGGAAATCATCCCGGCCCCGGACTTCCCTACGGCGGGCATCATCTACGGCATCAATGGCGTCAAGGACGGCTACCGTACCGGACGCGGCAAGGTGGTGATGCGTGCGCGCTGCCACTTCGAGGACATCGACAAGGGCCAGCGCCAGGCCATCATCGTCGACGAGCTGCCCTACCAGGTCAACAAGAAGACCCTGCAGGAGCGCATGGCCGAGCTGGTGCACGAGAAAAAGATCGAAGGCATCAGCCACATCCAGGACGAATCGGACAAGTCCGGCATGCGCCTAGTGATCGAACTCAAGCGCGGCGAAGTACCGGAGGTGGTGCTCAACAACCTGTACAAGCAAACCCAGTTGCAGGACACCTTCGGCATCAACATGGTGGCGCTGGTCAACGGCCAACCCAAGCTGTGCAACCTGAAGGACCTGATCGAAGTCTTCATCGGCCACCGCCGTGAAGTCGTGACCCGTCGCACGGTGTTCAACCTGCGCAAGGCGCGCGACCGCGGCCACGTGCTCGAAGGTCTGGCCGTTGCCTTGGCCAATATCGACGAATTCATCCGCATCATTCGCGAATCACCCACGCCGCCCGTAGCCAAGGCCGAGTTGATGACCCGCGCCTGGGACAGCAAGCTGGTTCGGGAAATGCTGACCCGCACCCGGGCTGACGGAGGCGTGGTCAACGCGGATGATTACCGCCCCGAGGGCATGGAACGCAGCTACGGCATGCAGGCCGACGGCCTGTACCGCCTCTCTGACACCCAGGCCCAGGAAATCCTGCAGATGCGCCTGCAGCGCCTGACCGGGTTGGAGCAGGACAAGATCGTGGCCGAGTACAAGGAGGTCATGTCCGAGATCGAGGACTTGCTCGACATTCTGGCCAAGCCCGAGCGCGTGGCGACCATCATTTCCGACGAATTGAGCCACGTGAAGGCCGAGTTCGGCCAAACCAAGATCGGCGCCCGGCGCAGCCAGGTGGAGCACTCGTCGTACGACCTGTCCACCGAAGATCTCATCACACCCACCGACATGGTGGTCACGCTCAGCCACAGCGGCTACATCAAAAGCCAGCCGCTGGGCGAATACCGGGCGCAAAAGCGCGGCGGGCGCGGCAAGCAGGCCACTGCCACCAAGGAAGACGACTGGATCGATCAGCTCTTCATTGCCAACACGCACGATTACCTCCTGGCGTTTTCGAACCGGGGCCGCCTGTACTGGCTCAAGGTGTGGGAAGTTCCGGCCGGCTCGCGTGGTTCACGCGGACGCCCCATCGTCAACATGTTCCCGCTGGACGAAGGCGAGAAGATCAATGTGGTCTTGCCGCTGACCGGGCAGGCGCGCACCTTTCCATCCGACCGTTTTGTGTTCATGGCCACGAGCATGGGCACCGTCAAGAAAACGGCGCTGGACGAATTCTCCAACCCCCGCAAGGGCGGCATCATTGCCGTGAACCTGGACGAGGGCGACTACCTGATTGGCGCGGCACTGACCGATGGCCAGCACGACGTGATGCTGTTCTCTGACGGCGGCAAAGCGGTGCGCTTTGACGAGAACGACGTGCGCCCGCTGGGTCGTGCTGCCCGCGGCGTGCGCGGCATGATGCTCGAAGAGGGCCAGAGCGTGATTGCCATGCTGGTAGCCGAAGACGAGCAGCAAAGCGTGCTGACTGCCACCGAGAACGGCTACGGCAAACGCACCAGCATCGTCGAATACACCCGCCACGGCCGGGGCACCAAGGGCATGATTGCCATCCAGCAAAGCGAACGCAACGGCAAGGTCGTGGCTGCCACCTTGGTGCATGCCGACGACGAGATCATGCTCATCACCGACAAGGGTGTGCTGGTGCGCACCCGCGTGGCAGAGATCCGCGAGCTCGGCCGTGCCACCCAGGGCGTCACCCTGATCGGCCTGGACGAGGGCGCCAAGCTCAGCGGGCTGCAGCGCATCGTCGAAAACGACGCCAACAGTGCCACCGAGGATGACCCCGGCACCGACGGCCCCACCGACAGCACTGCCTAATTACCATGCCCAGAACCCTGCCCGAGCTGCGCGTCGAGATAGACGCTGTCGACACCCAGTTGCTGCAGCTGCTGAACCAGCGCGCAGCCTTGGCCCATGAGGTCGGCGAAATCAAGCGCATGGAGGGTTCGGCTGTATTCCGTCCAGAGCGCGAAGCGCAGGTGATTGCGCGGCTGCAGCAGGCCAACGCGGGCGCTCTCAAGAACAGCAGCGTTGCCATGATCTGGCGCGAGGTGATGTCGGCCTGTCGCGCCCTGGAGGCGCCCCAGCGCGTGGCCTACCTGGGACCCTCAGGCACGTTCAGCGAAGAAGCCGCCCTGCGCTTTTTCGGCTCCAGCATCCAGCACGTTCCGTGCGACAACTTTGACGAAGTTTTCCAGGCCACCACATCCGGCCAGTCCGAGTTTGGCGTGATCCCTGTGGAGAACAGCACCGAGGGCGTGGTTACCCGCTCCCTGGACTTGTTGCTGCACTCACCCTTGCACATCATTGGCGAAATCAGCCTGCTGGTGCGCCACCATCTGCTGCGCACCACCGCTTCGCTGGATGGCATCGAAGTCGTGCTGGCCCATCCGCAGGCACTCGCACAGTGCCAGCACTGGCTCAACACGCACCTGCCGCACGCCGAGCGCCGTGCCGTATCCAGCAATGCCGAGGGCGCACGCCTGGCCGCCAGCAATCCGGCCTGGGCGGGGATCGCCAGTGAACGCGCCGGCAGCCATTTCGGTTTGCACATCGCGGCCCACGCCATCCAGGACGAAGCCTTCAACCGAACCCGCTTCGTTGTGGTTTGCCTGCCCAGCACCATGCCCGCCCCCGAAGCGACCGGGCGCGACTGCATCAGCCTAGTTGCCAGCGTTCCCAACAAGCCCGGCGCCGTGCACGACATGCTGGTACCGTTGAAGGCGCACGGCGTCTCCATGACACGCTTTGAATCGCGCCCGGCACGATCGGGTCAGTGGGAGTACTTTTTCTTCATTGACCTGCAAGGCCATCCCTCACAACCCAACGTGGCGGCGGCACTTCGCGACCTGCAAGGTCTTTGCGCGTTTTACAAGATTCTGGGCACCTATCCACTGGCGGATTAACCCACCCACAGGACACCCTATGTTTGAACAGCTTGGCTTGATTGGATGCGGACTGATGGGGGGCTCATTCGCCCTGGCCCTCAAGCGCGCGGGTTTGGTCAAGCGTGTGGTGGGTTACAGCAAGTCGCCCAGCACCACCGAAAGGGCTCGGCAGATGGGCGTCATCGACGTGGAAGCGCCTTCGGCCTTGCTCGCCGTGTCTGGTGCAGACATCGTGTTGATTGCCGTGCCCGTAGCCGCCACCGAAGCCACCTTCAAGGCGATCAAGCACCTGGTCACCGCCAACATGCTGGTGATGGATGTGGGCTCCACCAAGCGCGACGTGATCGATGCCGGGCGACGTGCCCTGCGCGAACACATTGGCTCCTTTGTGCCAGCCCACCCTATCGCAGGCAAGGAAGCCTCCGGCGTGGAGTTTGCCGACCCCGACCTGTACACGGGCCGCCAAGTCATCCTCACGCCCATTGAGCGCACCCTCACTGCCCAGCTACAAAAGGCCGAAGACGTCTGGACTGCGCTGGGGTGCAAGGTCTTGAAAATGGCCCCCGAGCAGCACGATGCCGCTTTTGCCGCAGTCAGCCACCTCCCCCATCTGATCGCCTTTGCCATGATGAACGCGGTGGCTGGTCAACCCCAGGGCGCAGACTTCCTCTCGCTGGCCGGTCCGGGCTTTCGGGACTTCACGCGCATCGCTGCCAGCGACCCCAAGATCTGGCGCGACATCCTGATCTCCAACCGCGAAGAATTACTGGCCCAAAGCAAGATCTTCCAGCGCAACCTGCACGCCCTGGAGCTGATGATCTCCAGCGGCAACAGCGAGGCCCTGGAAGGCCTGCTTGAACAGGCCAGCCTGGCGCGTGGCACTTGGAGAATGACCTCTCGAAACACGCCCTGATGTATTCCACCGTTTTCCTGGACCTCCCGCCCCTGTCCGGCGCCGCGGGCACCATCACACTGCCAGGCTCCAAGAGCATTTCCAACCGGGTCCTGCTATTGGCCGCCCTGAGCCAGGGCACCACCACCATCCACGACCTGCTGGATTCCGATGACACGCGGGTCATGCTCGCTGCCCTGCGCCAACTTGGCTGCACGGTGCACGTCAGTGGCGGCTCCGTTGCGATCACCGGGCTGGGCGGCACCTTGCCCCAGCAGAGCGCCCAGCTTTTCCTGGGCAACGCAGGTACGGCCATGCGGCCGCTCACAGCCGCACTGGCGGTGCTGGGTGGCGACTTTGAACTCAGTGGCATCCCGCGCATGCACGAGCGCCCTATTGGCGACCTGGTAGATGCCCTGCGATTGTTGGGCTGCACGATCGACTACATGGGCAACGAGGGCTACCCGCCCCTGCGCATTGGCAAGCCCACCCTGCAACTGGACGCGCCCATCCGCGTGCGCGGCGACGTGTCCAGTCAATTCCTGACCGCCTTGCTAATGGCGTTGCCACTGACGGCCCAGACCCAAAGCATCCGCATCGACGTGGTGGGCGAACTGATCTCCAAGCCGTACATCCAGATCACGCTCAACCTGCTGGCACGTTTTGGCGTGCAGGTGCAGCGCGACGGCTGGCAGTCCTTCACCATCCCGGCGGGCTGTGCACTGCGTTCGCCCGGCACCATCCATGTCGAGGCAGACGCTTCATCTGCTAGCTATTTCATAGCACTCGGAGCAATAAGCACGGGGGCCAATGGCCAAAATGGCATCAAGGTCCTGGGCGTGGGCGCCGACTCCATCCAGGGCGACATCCGCTTCATCGATGCCGCGCAGGCCATGGGAGCGCAGATAGAAAGCGGCCCCAACTGGCTGCACATCCGCCGCGGAGCCTGGCCGCTGAAATCTATCGATCTCGACTGCAACCATATCCCCGACGCGGCCATGACGCTGGCGGTGATGGCGCTGTACGCCCAGGGCACCACCACACTTCGCAACATCGCGAGCTGGCGCGTCAAGGAAACCGACCGCATCGTGGCCATGGCCACTGAACTGCGCAAATTGGGCGCCACCGTGGTGGAAGGCCCCGACTACATCCAGGTCACACCACCCGCCACTACGGATGCATGGAAAGCAGCGTCAATCCACACCTATGACGACCACCGCGTCGCCATGTGCTTTTCGCTGGCGGCGTTCAATCCCGCCGGCGTGCCAGTCCGTATCGAAGACCCCAAGTGCGTGGCCAAGACCTTCCCGGACTATTTCGAAGCCCTGTTCTCCCTTGCGCAGGCAGCGCCGGCGGCCATTCCCGTGGTCTGCGTGGACGGCCCAACCGCCTCGGGCAAAGGCACGCTGGCGGCCGCGGTGGCGCACAAGCTGGGCTACCACCTGTTGGATTCGGGTGCGCTGTATCGCATCACCACCCTCGCGGCCCTGCGTGCCCAACTGGCGCCGAGCGCCGAGCAGGCCGACGCCATCGCTGCTTTGGTGCCACACCTGGACATCCGTTTTAAGTCAGACCGCGTCTGGCTGGCGGGCGAGGACATCACCGAAGCCATCCGCAGCGAAGAAGTCGGCATGCATGCGTCGCAGGTCGCGGCGCTACCGGCTGTGCGCACCGCCTTGGTGGGTCTGCAGCAGCGCTTTCGCCAGCTCCCCGGACTGGTGGCTGATGGCCGCGACATGGGAACGGTCATTTTTCCAGATGCCCCACTCAAGGTGTACCTGACCGCCAACGCCGAGCAGCGCGCCCAGCGCCGCTACGAGCAGTTGCTTTTGAAGGGCATACCGGCTACACTCCCATCTCTTTACGCGGACTTGATTTCGCGCGACGAGCGGGACATGTCTCGCAGCGTCGCTCCTTTGAAACCCGCGCAGGATGCCCGGCTTCTGGACAACTCCACCCAGACGATTGAAGAATCGCTCGCAGTGGTGCTGAACTGGTGGCAGGACAGCCAGCCCTTCCCCAAGGGCTGATCGGCCCACGCAGCCCCTCTCGCACTGCAGTGCACTGGCCGCGTGGTTCAACAACGTAACCCGCGGCCACCGCCGCGAAGCAACTTGCGGTTCACCCCGCACAACAACATGTCTGAATCTTTTGCAGCCCTCTTTGAAGAGTCCCTCCAACGTTCCGAAACCAAGGTGGGTGAAGTCGTTACCGCCGAAGTGGTGCGTGTCGAGCACAACTTCGTCGTCGTCAACGCCGGACTGAAGTCCGAGGCCTATGTGCCTATCGCCGAGTTCAAGAACGACCAAGGCGAACTCGAAGTTCAAGTGGGCGAGTTCATTTCCGTGGCTATCGTGGCCATGGAAAACGGTTACGGCGACACCATCGTCAGTCGCGACACCGCCAAGCGCCTGGCTTCCTGGATGAGCCTGGAAAAGGCCCTGGAATCTGGCGATTTCGTCACCGGCACTACCTCCGGCAAGGTCAAGGGCGGCCTGACCGTTCTGGTCAACGGCATCCGCGCATTCCTGCCCGGTTCGCTGGTCGACACCCGCCCCACCAAGGACTTGTCTCCGTATGAGAACAAGACCATGGAATTCAAGGTCATCAAGCTCGACCGCAAGCGCAACAACGTGGTGCTGAGCCGCCGCGCCGTGGTGGAAGCCTCCATGGGCGAAGAGCGCGCCAAGCTGATGGAAACCCTGAAGGAAGGCTCCATCGTGCGCGGCGTGGTCAAGAACATCACCGAATACGGTGCGTTCGTTGACCTGGGTGGCATCGACGGTCTGCTGCACATCACCGACATGGCCTGGCGCCGTGTCCGCCACCCCTCCGAGGTGGTGCAGGCTGGTCAAGAAATCACCGCCAAGATCCTCAAGTTCGACACCGAGAAGAACCGCGTGTCCCTGGGTCTGAAGCAAATGGGCGACGATCCCTGGATGGGCGTGGCTCGCCGCTACCCCCAAGGCACCCGCATGTTCGGCAAGATCACCAACATCGCCGACTACGGCGCGTTTGTGGAACTCGAACCCGGTATCGAAGGCCTGGTGCACGTGTCCGAAATGGACTGGACCAACAAGAACGTGGCTCCCTCCAAGATCGTTGCCCTGGGTGACGAAGTGGAAGTCATGGTCCTGGAAATCGACGAAGACAAGCGCCGTATTTCCCTGGGCATGAAGCAGTGCAAGGCCAACCCCTGGCAAGAGTTCGCCCAGAACACCAAGCGCGGCGACCGCGTCAAGGGCCCGATCAAGTCCATCACCGACTTCGGCGTGTTCGTGGGTCTGGCTGCCGGCATCGACGGTCTGGTGCACCTGTCCGACCTGTCCTGGAACGAATCCGGCGAAGCCGCCGTGCGCGAGTTCAAGAAGGGCCAGGAAGTCGAAGCCATCGTGTTGGCTGTGGACGTGGAGCGCGAGCGCATCTCCTTGGGCATCAAGCAACTCGATTCCGACCCCTTCACCACCTTCGTGTCGATCAACGACAAGGGCTCCACCGTGACCGGCAAGGTCAAGACCGTGGATGCCAAGGGCGCTGAAATCGACCTGGGTGAAGACGTCTTGGGTTACCTGCGCGCCAGCGAAATCTCCCGCGACCGCGTGGAAGACGCCCGCAACGTGTTGAAGGAAGGTGATGAAGTGACCGCTGTGGTGGTGAACGTGGATCGCAAGACCCGCAACATCCAGTTGTCCATCAAGGCCAAGGACGCTGCTGACCAGCAAGAAGCCATGGCTTCGTTGAACCAGAACACCGGCAACGCTGGTACCACCAACCTGGGCGCACTGCTCAAGGCTAAGCTGGACAACAACTAAGTTGCAGAGGGTGGCGCTCGCGTCCACCCTCCAATACAGATAACATGTCGCCAGCATGATCCAACGACCGGCCCTCCTTATGGGAGTGCCGGTCGTTTTTCTGGATGCCCCCTTCGTCATGACCCGATCCGACCTCGTTGAAGCATTGGCCAACCAGTTTGGTCAACTCACCCATCGCGATGCTGAATTCGCGGTGAAAGCCATTCTGGACGCCATGAACGAAGCCCTGGTTGCCGGGCACCGCATCGAGATCCGTGGATTCGGCAGCTTCTCCATCAACCATCGCCCTCCGCGCATGGGACGCAATCCGCGCAGCGGCGAAAGCGTCGCCATCCCGGAAAAACGGGTTCCACACTTCAAGCCTGGCAAGGCCCTGCGCGAGTCCGTGGACCAGCGCACTGCCGAGCTCGAAGCACAGCAGCAGGCCAACCGCAGTTGACTTCTGGCGCCCCCATGCGGCGTTAGAATGCCTCGCCACCGAGGACATCGATGAAACAACTAGCCGCGTTGTTGAAGTGGACGCTCAAGGCGGCCGTCTTCTTTACCCTTTTTGCGTTTGCCCTGAACAACCAGCACGACGTCACCGTACACTTTTTCTTCGGTCACCAGTGGACCGGCGCCCTGGTCCTGGCAGTTCTGAGCGCATTTGCAGCCGGTGTTGCAGTGGGGGTTGTGGGCATGGTGCCACGCTGGTGGCGCCACCGCCACCCAGCCGAGCACACCCCCAGCCCCGTCGCAAAGCCCCCGGAGTCTGCACCTTCCAGCGTACAGCCCCCCTATGGAATTTGACTTCAGCTACTTCTTGCTGGCGCTGCCCGTGGCGTTTGCACTCGGTTGGTGGGCTTCCCGACTGGACATGCGCCAGCTGCGGGTCGAAAACCAGCTAGCCCCCAAGGCCTACTTCAAGGGTCTCAATTTTCTGCTCAACGAACAGCAGGACCAGGCTATTGACGCCTTTATCGAAGCCGTGCAGAACGACCCCGACACATCCGAACTGCACTTTGCCCTGGGCAACCTGTTTCGTCGCCGTGGCGAATACGAACGCGCCGTGCGCGTGCACCAGCACCTGCTCTCGCGTGCCGACCTGAGCCCCGACGACCGCCACCGCGCCCAGCACGCGCTGGCGCTGGACTTCTTGAAAGCCGGTCTGCTGGACCGTGCCGAAGACGCGCTAAACAAGCTCGAAGGGACTCGCTTCGAAGCCCAGGCCCGGCTGGGTCTGCTGGCCAATTACGAACGTTCGCGCGACTGGGCCCAGGCTGCCCAGATTGCGCACAAGCTCGAAGCCAGCGGACAGGGCAGCTTCCATACACGCCAAGCCCATTACCTGTGCGAGCAGGCCCAGGCGTGCATCGCCAAGCATGCGCATGACCAGGCTGCAGACCTGCTGCGGCAAGCCATCTCCATTGCACCTGAAGCAGCCCGCGCCCGCATGGAACTCGCGCGCCTGCAACAGACGCAAGGGCAGGCCCACCTGGCCTTTCAAACCCTGTCTGGCGCCCTGGATGCAGCGCCTGCGGCAACAGCGTTGATCGCACCTGCACTGGCGAGCTACGCCATCGAAGCCGGACAGACCGCCACAGCCCTGGAGCAGCTCAAGAAGGTCTATGCCAGCAGCCCTTGCCTGGATGTCTTGGATGCCATCGTGGCGCTAGAAGCCCAGGGCGGCACGCCCACCACATCCGCCCGCGACTGGTATGTGCGCCACCTTGAGCGCGAACCCTCCCTGGTGGCTGCAGCCAAGTGGATCGCCGACGAGAAACTAGAACACGAACAGTTCCACCCACAGGTGCAGCGCGCGCTCAACCATGCCGTGCAGCCGCTCACCCGCTACCGCTGTGCGGCCTGCGGCTTCGAGGCCAAGCAGCATTTCTGGCAATGCCCCGGCTGTCAGACCTGGGACAGCTACCCGGCGCGCCGGGTGGAAGAGCTCTGATAACCCCCATGAACCCTTCGAAACTCCAACTCTCCCAATCGCATGTACTGGTCGTTGGCGACGCCATGATCGACCGCTACTGGTACGGCGCAGTCGACCGCATCAGCCCCGAGGCCCCCGTTCCCGTGGTGCGCATCACGCGCGAGGAAGAGCGCATTGGCGGTGCGGCCAACGTAGCCAGCAACGTCGTCTCCCTGGGCGCCCAGGCCAGCTTGCTGACCGTGGTGGGCGACGACGAAGCCAGCCACAAGCTCGAAGCGCTGGTGGCGCGCACCGGCATTACGCCCTACTTTGGCCGCGACGCCCAGTTGCAAACCACGGTCAAGCTGCGCGTCATCGGTCGCCAGCAGCAACTCATCCGCCTGGACTTCGAGAACACCCCCAAAGGCGAGGTGCTGGCGTCGCAAACGGAATCCTTCCGCGCGCTGCTACCGCGCCACCAGGCCGTGCTGTTCTCGGACTACGGCAAGGGTGGCCTAGACCACGTGCACCACATGATCGACCATGCCCGAACGCTGGGGCGCCCCGTACTCATCGACCCCAAAGGCTCGGACTACTCCCGCTACAGCGGCGCCACGGTCATCACCCCCAACCGGGCTGAGCTGCAACAGGTGATCGGGCGCTGGCGTGACGAGGACGACCTGCGTACCAAGGCGCAAAACCTGCGCCAACAACTGGGCCTGGAGGCACTGCTGCTGACGCGCAGCGAAGAGGGTATGACCCTGTTCGATGGCGCAGGCGACATCAGCGTGGCAGCACAGGCGCGCGAGGTGTTCGATGTAACCGGCGCGGGCGACACCGTCATTGCCACCATGGCTGCACTGGTGGCCGCTGGCTTGCCGCTGCGCCAGGCCATGCCACTGGCCAACCGCGCCGGGGCCATCGTGGTGGGCAAGTTCGGCACCGCCACTGTTTCGTTCGAGGAGCTTTTTGCATGACACGCATTGTTGTAACGGGTGCCGCTGGTTTTATTGGCAGCAACATCATCAAGGGCCTCAATGCGCGCGGCCTTGACGACATCATCGCGGTCGACGACCTGACCCAGGGCGACAAGTTCCGCAACCTGGCCGACCTGCGCATTGCCGACTATGTGGACGCTGCCGACTTCTACGACGCCTACGCCGACGGGCATTACGGCCAGATCGAAGCCGTGTTCCACGAAGGCGCCTGCAGCGACACCATGGAGACCAACGGCCAATACATGATGGCCAACAACTACACGCTGTCCTGGCATCTGTTCCAGGCCTGCCAGAAGCGCGGTGCGCGGTTGTTGTATGCGTCCAGTGCCGCCACCTACGGCGGCTCCGACACCTTCCGCGAAGAACCCGCGTTCGAGCATCCGCTCAACGTATACGGCTACTCCAAGTTGCTGTTTGACCAGCGCATGCGCCGCGAGTGCGGTGCCGATTTCCACCGCACCCGCGCCGGTCGCACCCACCAGGTGGTGGGTTTCCGCTACTTCAACGTGTACGGGCCACACGAGCAACACAAGGGTCGCATGGCCAGCGTCGCCTTTCACCAGTTCCACCAATTCCAGAAAGAGGGCAAGGTCAAGCTGTTTGGGGATTACGGCGGCTACCCCGGTGGCGGCCAGATGCGCGATTTCGTCTATGTGGACGATGTCGTTGCCGTGAACCTGTGGTTCTTCGACCATCCGGCCCAGTCCGGCATCTACAACCTGGGCTCGGGCCGGGCCCAGCCGTTCAACGATGTTGCCATCACCGTCGTCAACACACTGCGCACCCAGCAAGGTGAAGCCCCCCTCACCCTGGAGCAGGCGGTCTCGGGCGGGCTGGTCGAATACATCCCCTTCCCCGATGCCCTGCGCGGCAAATACCAGTGCTACACCCAGGCCGACCTGACCGCCCTGCGCAGCACGGGGTGCCAGCATGTGTTTGCCGACGTGCAAACCGGAGTGCAGCGCTACGTGCAGTGGCTGGCGGGCAACCCCTGATGCGCACATGGCTGATCACTTGCATCCTGCTGTTGGCCGGTTTGGCCGCACAGGCCGCCATGGACGTCAACCAGGCTGACGAAGCGGAGCTCGACAGCATCAAGGGCATTGGGCCCGCCCTGTCGGGCCGCATCCTGGCCGAACGCAAGAAGGGCGCCTTCAAGGACTGGGCCGACCTCATGGCCCGCATCAAAGGCATCCGCCCCGCCAGCGCCGCCAAGTTTTCGCGTCAGGGCCTTACCGTCGACGGAGTACCGTTCGACGAAGCACTACCAGAGCCACCCCGTCCCGCTCAGGCCAAACCATAACCGCCGCCGCCCGGCGTGTGGATCTCGAACACATCGCCACGGTGCATCTGCACCTGGCCGATGTGACCCAGCACCTCGATGCGTCCATCGGCACGCACCACGCGGTTGATACCCACTTGGCCTGCCTCGCCGCCAGCCATGCCAAAGGCACCATGCACACGACCGTTGGAGAGGATGCTGGCCGTCATGGGCTCCAGGAAGCGCACCCGGCGTACGCCGCCGTCGCCACCCTTCCAGCGCCCGCTGCCCCCCGAGCCACTGCGGATGGCATAACTTTCCAGGCGCACCGGGAAGCGAAATTCCAGCACCTCGGGGTCGGTGAGGCGTGAATTGGTCATGTGCGTCTGCACCACGCTGGTGCCGTTAAAACCCTCCCCGGCACCGCTGCCGCCGCTGATGGTTTCGTAGTACTGGTAGCGGTCGTTGCCGAAGGTGAAGTTGTTCATGGTGCACTGGCTGGCCGCCATGACACCCAGGGCGCCGTAGAGTGCGTTGGTGATGCAGCTGGACGTCTCCACATTGCCCGCCACCACCGAGGCCGGTGGGTTGGGGTTGAGCATGGAACCCGGCGGAATGATGACCTGCAGCGGCTTCAAGCAACCGGCGTTGAGTGGAATGTCATCGCCCACCAGGGTGCGAAACACGTACAGCACCGCCGCCATGCACACCGCCGTGGGCGCATTGAAGTTGTTGCTCTGCTGCGCCGAGGTGCCGGTAAAGTCGATCACCGCGCTGCGCTGGGCAGCGTTGACGCGGATAGCCACCTGGATCTGCGCGTCGTTGTCGAGCTTGAGCGTGAACGAAGAAATTGGGGTCAGATTGCAATTGTCCCTTCCCCCCGCTTGCTGCATTCGTTTTGGCTTCGATAATTGGAATCTGACCCCAATCTCCTCAATTACGCGGCGCACCGCCTCTTCGGCGTTGTCCTGCACATGGCGCATGTAGGCCTGCACCACATCCAGCCCAAACTGGTCCACCATCTTGCGCAGTTCTTGCACGCCTTTTTCGTTGGCGGCGATCTGCGCTTTCAGGTCGGCCAGGTTCTGCTGCGGGTTGCGCGACGGATATGGCCCACTGCTAAGCAGCGCGAGTATCTCGGTCTCGCGCAGCACACCCCGGTCCACCAGCTTGAAGTTGACGATCTGCACGCCCTCCTCTTCGATACGGGTGGAAAACGGCGGCATGGAGCCCGGCGTGGTGCCGCCAATGTCGGCATGGTGCCCGCGCGAGCCCACGTAGAACAGCGGTACATCGCCACCCTGCTCACCCAGGTATACCGGCGTGATGACGGTGATGTCGGGCAGATGGGTGCCGCCGTGGTAGGGGTCGTTGAGCACATACACGTCTCCCGGCTGCATGCGGCCCTGGTTGTCGCGGATCACGGTCTTGATGCTCTCGCCCATACTCCCCAGGTGCACCGGCATGTGGGGCGCGTTGGCGATGAGGTTGCCCTGGGCATCGAACAGCGCGCAGCTAAAGTCCAAGCGCTCTTTGATATTGACCGAGTGCGCCGTGTTCTGCAGCTGCAGGCCCATCTGCTCGGCGATGTTCATGAACAGGTTGTTGAAGACCTCCAGCAGTACGGGGTCGACCTGCGTGCCTGCTGCAAATTGCATAGCACGAGGCTCAATGCGCACGAGGGCTAGATGGTCAAACTGCGTCAAACGGGCCTGCCAGCCGGACTCCACCACGGTGGTGGCGTTCTGCTCGGCAATGATGGCCGGTCCCGGCACCACGTCGCCGGGGCGCAGGTCTTCGCGCACCACCAGCAGCGCCTGGTGCCATTGGCCGCCCGAATACATGGGCACCGTCTCGCGCACCACGCCGCTGTGCTGCAGATCGCGCACCGGGTGCAGGGCGTGGCAGGGCTCCTGGGGCGCATCGCCGCCCAGCACCGCTTCCACCGACACGGCCTCCACCACCAACGGCTTATCGGGCATGAGGAATGCAAAGCGCTGACGGTAAGCCGCCTCGAAGGCAGCCACAATGGCGGCCAAATCGCCAAAGGGCACCACCAGGGCGGCGTCACTGCCCTCGTAGCGCACATGTACCCGCCGGTGCACCTGTACCGGCCCCGCACCCACCTGCGCCCGCGCCAACTCGGCACGGGCGGTGCGCTCCAGTGCATCCAGCTGTGCAGCGATACCCGCCAGCGCCTCATGCTCCAGGCGGCATTCCACCGCTTGCTCACGGTTCACGGTCTGGTCGGCAAGCCCCATGCCGTAGGCACTGAGCACTCCGGCCAGCGGGTGCACCAGCACCTGCGTCATGCCCAGTGCATCCGCCACCAGGCAGGCGTGCTGGCCTCCGGCACCGCCAAAACACTGCAGCGTGTAGCGGGTCACGTCGTAGCCGCGCGCCACCGAGATTTTCTTGATGGCGTTGGCCATCTGCTGCACGGCAATGGCAATAAAGCCTTCGGCCACGGCCTCGGGCGCGCGCCCGGTCTGCTGCGCCAGGGCAGCGAATTGCGCGCGCACCACCTCGGCATCGAGCGCTTCGTTGGCGTGCGGCCCAAACACCTTGGGGAAGTAACGCGGCTGCACCTTGCCGACCATCACGTTGGCATCGGTCACCGCGAGCGGGCCGCCTCGGCGGTAGCTGGCCGGGCCGGGGTTGGCACCAGCACTCTGGGGCCCGACACGAAAGCGCGCGCCGTCAAAGCTGAGGAGGGAGCCGCCACCCGCAGCCACGGTGTGGATGCTCATCATGGGCGCGCGCATGCGCACACCGGCCACGGCGGTTTCGAACTCACGCTCGAAGGCACCGGCAAAGTGGCTTACGTCGGTGGAAGTACCGCCCATGTCAAAGCCGATCACCTTGTCCTGCCCCGCCAGCGTGGCGGTGCGCGCCATGCCCACGATGCCCCCGGCAGGCCCGCTCAAGATGGCGTCCTTGCCCTGAAAAGCGTGCGCATCGGTCAGCCCGCCGCTGGACTGCATGAAGAAGAGCTTCACACCCGGCATTTCGGCCGCCACCTGCTCCACATAGCGGCGCAAGATGGGCGACAAGTAGGCATCCACCACCGTGGTGTCGCCGCGGCTCACAAACTTCATGAGCGCACTGGTCTCATGCGAGGTGCTGACCTGGGTAAAGCCCACCGCGCGCGCCAGCCGCGCTGCCGCCTGTTCGTGTTCCGTATAGCGGTAGCCGTGCATGAATACAACAGAAACACTCCTTAGCCCCCGTAAATACTGATCTTCCAGCTCCTTTTTTAATAGCAATTCATCCAGGGGCTGCACCACCTCGCCATGCGCGCCCATGCGCTCCTGGGCCTCCACCACGGCGCTGTAGAGCTGCTCGGGCAGGACGATGTGGCGGTCAAACAGACGCGGGCGGTTCTGGTAGGCAATGCGCAGCGCATCCCGAAAGCCGCGTGTGGTGACCAGGAGCGTAGGCTCGCCCTTGCGCTCCAGCAACGCATTGGTGGCCACGGTGGTGCCCATCTTCACGCATTCCACCAGCGCGGGGGTGATGGGCGCGGCTGCTGGCAGGCCCAGCAGGTGGCGTATACCCGCCACGGCGGCATCACGGTAGTGCTCGGGGTTTTCGCTCAGCAGCTTGTGCGTGACCAAGGTGCCGTCGGGGCGTTTGGCCACGATGTCGGTAAAGGTACCGCCGCGGTCGATCCAGAATTGCCAGCGGGAATTTGCATGAGGGTTCATAGCGATGCGGCCGAACGGGCCGCCTGGTCGTAGATGCCGGACAAGAGCCGTAGCAGGCGCGCCAGCTCACCAATGTCGCGGTTCAGGCCGTCGTCGGCATTGAGGGCGTTGATCAGGCAGGACTCGCGGATTTCGCGGTAGCGCACCACGTAGTCGCGCCCGCTGTCGGTGCTGGCGTAGGTGACGTCCTTGCCGTTCTTGCTGGAAGCCACTACGCCCAGGTTCTGCAACTTTTTCAGCGAATAGTTGATCAGGTGGGTGTCCTCCACGTTCATGATGAAGCAGATATCGGCCAGACGCTTGTTGCGTGCCCGGTGGGTGACATGGTGCAGCACCAGCACGTCCAGCGGCGTCAGGTCTTTCAGGCCCGCTGCGGCCATGCAATGCACGATCCAGCGATGAAACGCGTTGCCCGCCACGATGAGGCCGAACTCGAACTCGCTCATCTCGGCACTGCGGGGCGACACCAGATGTGCCGACGACACGATGGGTTCTGGCGTGGTCGCAGCCGGGCCAGCGGGTCCAGCAACGGGTTTCTTTCTTGCCATGGGCGCTCTCGGGTTGTGAACGGATGTTTGCGGCGGATTGTAGGCAGCATGGAAACAATTTGCCGACAATTTGTCAACATTTAGGGAAAATACCAAGCATCCGACACCGATTGCGAATTACATTCAACAGCCCAACCCTTTCCTGCAACCCACGGAGTTCCTATGCAACGTCGCCTGTTTGCCCTGACTGCCACCGCCGCCGCACTGACCCTGAGCCTGGTCGCGCCCGGCGCCTTTGCCCAGACCAAGTGGGACCTGGCCGCGGCCTACCCAGCCACCAACTTCCACACCGAGAACCTGCAACAGTTCGCCAACGACGTGGACAAGGCCAGCGCCGGCAAGCTCAAGATCACCGTGCATGCCAATGCAGCCCTCTTCAAGGCCCCCGAGATCAAGCGCGCCGTGCAAGGCGGCCAGGCCCAGGCTGGCGAAGTCCTGTTGGTGAATTTCCAGAACGAATGGCAGCTCTTTGGTGTCGACGGCCTGCCCTTCCTGGCTGACAGCTACGACGAGTCCATCAAGCTCTACAAGGCGCAAAAGCCGGCGCTGGAGAAAAAGCTCGCCGAGCAAGGCATGGCCCTGCTCTACGCCGTGCCCTGGCCCCCGCAAGGCATCTACAGCAAGAAACCGTTGAATTCCGCGGCCGATCTCAAGGGCATCAAGTGGCGCGCCTACAGCCCGGCCACCAGCCGGATTGCCGAACTGGTGGGCGCCCAACCCGTCACGGTGCAGGCCGCCGAACTGTCGCAAGCCTTTGCCACCGGTGTCGTGGAGGCCACCATGACCTCGGGCGCCAGCGGTGTGGACAGCAAGCTTTACGAGAACCTGAAGTACTACTACGACACGCAGGCCTGGCTGCCCAAGAACGCGGTCATCGTCAACAAGGCGGCCTTTGACGCGCTGGACAAGCCCACCCAGGCGGCCGTACTCAAAGCCGCTCTTGAGGCCGAGGCGCGCGGCCTGGCCGCCAGCAAGCGCGTGAACGTGGAATCCATCGAAAAACTCAAGGCCAACGGCATGACCGTGGCGACGCCTTCGGCCCAGCTCAAAGCCGACATGAAGAAGGTGGGCGACACCATGCTCAAGGAGTGGCTGGACAAGTCTGGCGCCGAAGGCAAGGCCGTGGTCGATGCCTTCCACAAGCCCTGAGCGCCCAACTGGCATGCGCAAGGTCTTGAACGCCCTGTACGACGGCGCTGCCTACGTGGCTGCGCTGTTCATGGTGGGCTTGTTGATCATGGTGCTGCTGTCGGTGCTGGGACGGCAGCTCAACTTCTACGTGGCCGGTACCGACGCCTACGCCGGCTACCTGATGGCCGCCAGTGGCTTCCTGGCCCTGGCCCACACGCTCAAACGTGGCGAGCACATCCGCGTGACCCTGGTACTGGCGGCACTGTCGGGCCGCTGGAAAAAAGGCATGGAGGTGTGGGCGCTGGGCTTCGGTACTGCGCTGTCGGGCCTGTTTGCCTTCTACAGTTGCCGCCTGGCCTGGCAGTCACGCCTGTTCAACGATGTATCCACCGGCAGCGATGCCACGCCATTGTGGATACCGCAGATCGGCATGGCGCTGGGCACGGTCATCCTGGCCGTGGCCTTTCTGGACGAACTGGTGCTGGAGCTGCAAGGTGAGCGCGCCGTTGCCCACAGCGACGAGCCCTTGCGCAATGAGTAGCAAAATCGGCCAGTAGCCCCCGTAACCATTGAACATACAGCTATCGTATTGATAGCAAATACTTTTCCCATGAATGATCTTGCCATCACCGCCGCCCTGCTGGTGTCGCTATTTTTGATCCTGGGCAGCGGCGTCTGGGTGGGCCTCACGCTGACCGGCGTGGCCTGGATGGCGGTCACGCTGTTTTCCAGCCGCCCCGCCGGGGACGCCATGGCCGTCACCGTGTGGGGCTCCAGCAGCAGTTGGACGCTCACTGCCTTGCCCCTGTTTGTATGGATGGGCGAAATCCTGTTTCGGACCCGGCTCAGCCAGGACATGTTCAAGGGCCTGGCGCCCTGGGTACAGGGTCTGCCCGGGCGCCTGCTGCACACCAACGTGATTGGCTGCACCATCTTTGCCGCGGTGTCGGGGTCCAGTGCCGCCACCTGCGCCACCATCGGCAAGATGACGCTGCCCGAACTCACCCGGCGCGGCTACCCCGACCACATGGTGGTGGGCACGCTGGCCGGTGCTGCCACGCTGGGGCTGTTGATTCCGCCGTCCATCATCATGATTGTCTACGGCGTAGCTGCCGAGGTGTCCATCTCCAAGCTGTTCATCGCCGGTGTCATTCCGGGCATCCTGCTCGCTGCCCTGTTCTCGGGCTACATCATGTTCTGGGCTTTGCGCAATCCGACGCAGGTGCCAGCTGCCGACCAGCGCATGAGCTTCCTGGAAAAACTTGCCCAGTCGCGCAGCCTGATCCCGGTGGTGCTGCTCATCACGGCGGTGCTGGGCTCCATCTACTCCGGGCTGGCCACCGCCACCGAGGCGGCCGCCGTGGGCGTGGTGGGTTCGCTCATCCTCTCCGGCGTGCAAGGGTCGCTGAACTGGGCCTCGTTTCGTGACGCCATCATGGGTGCCACGCGCCTGTACTGCATGATCGCGCTCATCCTGGCCGGGGCCGCCTTCCTGACGCTGGCCATGGGTTACATCGGCCTGCCGCGCCACCTGGCCGAGTGGATTGGCTCGCTGGGCCTATCCAAGGCGCAGCTCATCGTGGCGCTGTCGGTTTTCTTCATTATCCTGGGCTGTTTTCTGGACGGCATCTCCATGGTGGTGCTGACCATGGGCGTGCTGATGCCCACGGTCAACGCCGCCGGCATCGACCCGATCTGGTTCGGCATCTTCATCGTGCTGGTGGTGGAGATGGCGCAGATCACGCCGCCGGTGGGATTCAACCTGTTCGTGCTACAGGGCATGACCGGTCGCCAGCTGACCTGGATTGCCAAAGTCACCATGCCCATGTTTTGGCTCATGTGCGTGGCGGTGGCCTTGATCTACCTGGTCCCCGACCTGGTAACTTGGCTACCCCAAAAGATGGCAAACTAGCCGCCCATGTGGCCTGTGATTGCAATTTGTGTGGGTGCCAGCGCCGGTGCGTTAGCGCGCTGGGGCTTGGGGCTTTGGCTCAGCCCTGGTGGCGTGATTCCGTGGGGCACTCTGGCGGCCAACCTGATCGGTGGCTACCTGATCGGCATCTGCGTGGCAGTGTTCCAGGCCCTGCCCCACCTGGACCCGCTGTGGCGCCTGGCGCTGGTCACCGGGTTTCTGGGCGCGCTGACCACGTTCTCCAGCTTCAGCGCCGAAGTGGTTCACCTGCTCATGCACCAGCGCTACGCCCTGGCGCTGGGCACGGCAGCCATCCACCTGGTGGGCTCGCTGGCCCTGACCGTGGCAGGTATTGGGACGGTGCGCACAGTGCTATCTATTTGATAGCTACAGCACCAACAATTACGAGGGCTACTGGCTATTTTTATCAAGCATGCCCGGCACAGCACTATCGCCAGGCGCAGGCGCGACTACCTCGTTTTCCCTAGGTTGGCAACGATCCCCGTTGATCCTGCGCGAGGTGCGTGCCTATAATTTGGTATTGCGATACCATAATTAACCCCACCCCCTACTCCAAGGATCTGCCATGCACGCTTTTGCCCCCACCGCACCGCAGGTCCATGCCGCCGTGGAGCAGGCTGGCGCCTGCGTGGTCCTGGCCCGCGCAGCAGGACGCGACCATTTTTCCGAGGGTGAGTGGACGGCCTTGCTGGATGCGTGGGGCCTGAGCGCTGCACTGCAGCAGCCTTCTACGCCACCCAGCTGGGAACCGGTGCTGCGCCTGCGCCTGCAAAGCACCCGCGAGTTCGGCCAGGTCCTCAGTGCCCAGATGGGCGGCGCCTGGGCGCAGCAGCCCAACGAACGCACACGGCGCCTGGCCGTGGCTGCCGTGCTGACAACCGCCACCGACTTCCTGCAACACCTGCAGCGCACCGAAGCCTATCGCTGCATCGTGGCCGCCGCCGCCCAGCAGGGTCTGCCGCACCCGGACAGCGCCCTGCGTACCTGCCTGGAACAGCTGCTGGCGCTGGCCCAGGCGCAGGAAGCGCACCAGGCGCCCGAGCAATGGACCATTGCAGAACTGGAGCTGGACTTGCGCCCCGCGCCGCACGGCCTGCAAGTGCTGGCCGCGCAAAGCCGTCTGGCACCGCCGCTGCCACGACGCCTGCCGCGCCCGCTGCACAAAATCGAACATCTGCTGCACCCAAAGCGCATTGGCGTCATCGGCGTGTCGTCGACCAGCATGAACTTTGGGCGCATCATCCTCAAGAACCTGGTGGGCAGCGGCTACCCCAAGGAGCAGCTGTGCGTCATCCGCGAAGGCGAAACCGCGATCGACGGCGTGACCTGCGTGCCCTCACTGCAAGCCCTGCCGCAAAAGCTCGATCTGCTCATCGTAGCTGTGGCGGCCCAGGCGGTGTATGCCCTGGTGGACGAGATCCTGACCAGCAACAGCGTGCATGCGGTAATGCTGATCCCCGGCAGCCTGGGTGAGACCCAGGCCAGCAAAGAGCCTGCTGCGGCCTTGGCGCAGCGCATTCAGGCGGCACATGGGCAAGGTGACGGCGGCCCGATCTTCCTGGGTGCCAACTGCCTGGGCGTGGTATCCCATGCCGGGGGCTACGACTCCTGGTTCATCCCGTTGGAGCGCCTGCCCAAACCGCCCAAGAAACCCGTGCGCCGCGCAGCCATGGTGAGCCAGAGCGGCGCCTTCATGATCACGCGCCTGAGCCAGAACCCCTGGCTCGATCCGCGCTACATGCTGGCCCTGGGCAACCAGACCGATCTCACCCATGGCGACCTGATGCAGTACTTCGCCACGCACGCCGAAATCCAGACCATCGGGGTCTACATCGAAGGATTCAAAGATCATGACGGCCTGGACTTCGCGCGCGCCGTGCGTCAGGCCACGTTGAACGGCAAACAGGTGGTGGTCTACAAGGCCGGGCGTACACCCGCCGGGGCGGGCGCCGCTCAGGGCCACACGGCCTCCCAGGCGGGCGACCCCGACCTGTTCGATGCCGTGGTGGGCCATGCCGGTGCCATCGTGGCAACCGATTTTTCCAGCTTTGACGACCTGTTCTACCTGGCTGGTGAACTGCACGACAAGCAAGTGGGCGGCCTAAGCCTGGGCGGCATCAGCGGCGCTGGGTTCGAGGCCGTGGGCATTGCCGACTCCATCGCCAGCACCGACTATGCCCTGCACATGGGTGCCTTGCAGGACAGCACGGTGGCGCGTATCCAGGAGGTCTTGCGCGCCAAGAAGCTCGACGCGCTGGTGGAAGTGCGCAACCCCATCGACATCAACCCCGGCGCCGACGACGAAGCCCACCTGCAGGTGGTGCAGGCCTTTTTGGATGATCCCGGCATTGATGCCGTGGTGGTGGGCCTGGACCCCACCGCCCCCATGGTGCGCGCCTTGCCCAGCAGCAAACTGCGCCCCGGCTACGACCTGCAAGACCCCCTGAGCACGGCGCAACTCATGCCCAAGCTGGTGCACGCCAACGCCAAGCCGGTGATCGGCATCGTCGATGGCGGCGTGCTCTACGATGCCATGTCCGCTGCACTCATGGACCAGGGCGTGTGCGTGTTTCGCAACTGCGCGCGCGGCACGCGGGCACTGGCACGCTATGTAGCCGCACGCACCTATGCCCAGGCACTGCGCGCGGCCCAAGCACAGTAGCCCCCTTTTCATCGTCGCTTCCTTAACCCCCCAACGGAGAACCGCCATGAGCGAAACCCTGCAACCCGGACTCAGCGCCACCCGCCGTGTCACCATCGATGCCGCACGCACCATCAGCTTCATGGGCGACGACTGCCGCGTGTATTCCACCCCCAATCTGCTGTACGACGTCGAAATGGCCTGCCGTGATCTGCTACTGCAACACATCGAGTCGGGCAAGGATTCGGTAGGCACGCGCGTCGAACTAGACCATGTGGGGGCCACCCTGCTGGGTATGTGGGTGGACATCACCGTCACGCTCACGGAAGTCAATGGCCCTGCCGTGGCATTCACCTTCACGGCCAAGGATTGCCTGGAAGAAGTGGCCCGGGGCAAGCACAACCGGTTTGTGGTGGACACCGCCAAAACCGCCAAGCGATTGACCGCCAAACAAGAGAAGGCAAAATCCATGGTCTGAGAGCCTGTGTTCCACAGGCCCTAAACCTGACCTGGAGCCTATTGTGGACAAGACCGCTGGGTCGCACTTCAGCTGCGACAAACTGATTCGTTTTCATCACTGCGACCCTGCGGGCATCGTCTTCTATCCCCAGTACTTTGTCCTGTTCAACGAGCTGGTCGAAGACTGGTTCAACCAGGGCCTGGGCGTGGACTTTGCCCGCTACCACACAGAAACCGGTCTGGGCGTGCCCATGGGCAGCGTGGAATGCCGCTTCATTGCGCCGAGCAAGGTGGGCGACACGCTACGCCTGTTCCTCACCGTCAAGCGCCTGGGTGGCGCTTCGCTGACGCTGCATGTGCGCGGCGAATCCCTGGGGCAGACCCGGGTGGAAGCCACCCTGACGCTGGTGCAGGCATCGCTGAGCTCACGCCGGGCGGTATCTTTCAGCCCGGAAATGCGCGCACGCCTGAGCCGCTACGTGGAGCCCCAGGCTCAGTAGGTTTCCAGGTGCAAGCGGCCTTCGCGCTCCATCGCCAGCGCGCAGGTTTCCCAGTCCAGACCGGCACCGCGCGCGCCATCGGCCAGCGCGTGCAACACGCCTTCTTCCATGGCACGCAGGCCACACACATAGACATGCGTGCCGGGATCGTGCAGCAGTTCACCAACCAGGGCCGCTTGTTCGCGTAGTGCATCCTGCACGTAGCGCCGTGGCACATCCGCCGCACGCGAAAACGCAAAATGGATGTCGATAAAGTCCTTGGGCAAGTTTTGTAGCGGACCGAAGTAAGGCAGTTCCTCGCGGCTGCGCGCCCCAAAAAACAGCACCAACCGCCCCGCCACGGGCTGCCCGCCCTGACGCTGGCGCCGTCGCCATTCGGTCATGGCACGCATAGGTGCGCTGCCGGTACCGGTGCAGATCATCACCAGATGCGAGCGGGGGTGGTTGGGCATCAGGAAGCTGGTACCGAAAGGACCAGTCACCTGAACCGTGTCGCCCACCTTCAGGTCACACAGGTAGTTAGAGGCCACGCCCCGCACGGCATTGCCGTTGTGATCCACCAGCACCCGCTTGACCGTGAGAGCCAGGTTGTTGTAACCGGGCCGCTCGCCGTTGCGCGCGCTGGCCACTGAATACTGGCGCGCATGGTGGGCACGACCTTGGGCGTCCAGCCCCGGCGGCAAGATGCCAATGGATTGCCCCTCCAGCACCGGAAAGGGCATGCTGCCGAAATCCAGCACGATCTGGTGCGTGTCGTACTCGCGCCCAACCGCAGTCACACGGATGTTGCCGCTCACGGTGGCCGTAACACTGGCCTGCGCCGCCTTGGGTCCATACAGATTGGTGTAGGGGTGAGCGGCCGACCACGGCGGCACGCGGGACGATCGCGCCACGGCCACAGGTTCTGCGCCAAGCGCTGGCGCAGGACCCGATTGCACCGGGGCCGCGCTCGTGACAGGCTCATTCGAGTCGAGATCCCCTTGCTGCGCAGCCAGCTCCTGGGGCGACCAAGGTGCTGGCAACTCATCCCAACTGAACTGCTGGTCCTGT
Organism: Rhodoferax sp.; assembly: GCA_046348185.1. GTDB lineage: Bacteria > Pseudomonadota > Gammaproteobacteria > Burkholderiales > Burkholderiaceae_C > Allorhodoferax. Next base: position 27,269 of record JAXMER010000017.1, read on the forward strand.
GTATAGGCATGCCCTCGCACCACGGTGCGCCAATGGTCAATGGCCCCGGTGGGGCATGGCGCAATGCAATCCATGCAGTGGTTGCATGCATCGACACTGACCACGTAGTTGCGCGCATCGTGGGTAATGGCCTTTTGCGGGCAGATCGACTCGCAGGTGTTGCAGCGGATGCAAACCTCCGGGTCGATCAAGTGCTGTTCGATCAGTGCCACGGCGCTCATGGTGCTGCCTCAGTTGAAGCGCACGTATTCGAAATCCACCGGCTGGCGGTTGATGCCGATGGCCGGTGGCGCAATCCAGTTGGCGAATTTGCCCGGTTCAGCCACGCGCCCCATGAGGCTGGCTACAAACGTCCGGTCTGCCGCCGTGGGAAGCCATTGCCCGACCAGTGCATTCCACTGGGCCGCATCCACGACCTGGCCGTCGGGTGTGACGTGCGACCCGGCCAGGGAGCCGATGTGGCGGTTGAAGGCCTTGTGCGGCGTGCGCAGCCGAAAACCAATGCCCGCTTTTTCGATCACCTTGTTCCAACGCTCCACGCCACCAATGCTGTCCTTGATGTAGTCGTCGCGCAGCACTTCGTTCAGCGCATTGAGCATGGGCACCTGCCGCTCCACCAGCCTGCCATCGACAACGCTGAGAACGCCATACGTCTGGCCTTTGAGCAGGTGGTCATCGTTGCGCTTGCCTTCTTCATAACGGCCTTTGAGGCCGCTGCTGTAGAACGTGGCGGCGTTGCTGGACTCGTCGGCACCAAACAGGTCGATGGTGACGCTGAAATGGAAGTTCAAGTAGCGCTGCAAGGTGGGCAGGTCGATGACACCGGCCGCACGCAGCTGGGCGGGGTCTTCGGTCTTGAGCGCATTCATCACGGCGCAGGTGCGCTGGATGATGCGGCTGACGCCGCTTTCGCCCACGAACATGTGGTGCGCCTCCTCGGTGAGCATGAAGCGCGTGGTGCGCGCCAGCGGATCAAAACCGCTTTCGGCCAGCGCACAGAGCTGGAACTTGCCATCGCGGTCGGTGAAGTAGGTGAACATGAAGAAGCTCAACCAATCCGGCGTTTCCTCGTTGAAGGCTTGCAGGATGCGCGGGTTGTCCACCTGGCCACTACGTCGCTGCAGCAGCGCCTCGCCTTCTTCGCGTCCATCGCGACCGAAGTACTTGTGCAGCAGGTACACCATGGCCCACAGGTGTCGCCCTTCCTCGACGTTGACCTGGAACAGGTTGCGCAAGTCGTACAGGCTGGGCGCGGTCAGGCCCAGGTGGCGCTGCTGTTCCACCGAGGCGGGTTCGGTGTCGCCCTGGGTGACGATGATGCGGCGCAGGTTGGCCCGGTATTCACCGGGTACTTCCTGCCAGGCGGCCTGGCCCTTGTGGTCGCCAAAGTGGATCTGGCGGTCCTGCTCGGCTGGGTTGAGGAAGATGCCCCAGCGGTAGTCCTGCATCTTCACGTAGCCAAACTGCGCCCAGCCCTGGGGGTCGACACTGACGGCGGTGCGCAAATACACCTCCAGTTCGCGCGAACGGTCTGGCCCCATGTCGGCCCACCACTGCAGGTAATTGGGCTGCCATTGTTCCAGTGCCCGCTGCAAAGTGCGGTCTTCGCTCAGGTTGACGTTGTTGGGGATTTTCTCGCTGTAGTTGATGCTGGACATGCGATGCTCCTGACGTGATCGGTGAGTGAGAGTGAATATGAAAACGGGGACTTGGGGAGGGGGCTAGACACGGTTCCAGTCAAACGCGGCTTTCTCGCCTTTGCCGTAGACCTTGAGCGCGCCTTTTTCACCCACAGCGTTGGGGCGCTGGAAGATCCAGTTCTGCCACGCAGACAGGCGCCCGAAAATGCGTGTGACCATGTTTTCGGGTCCATTGAAGCGCAGGTTCGCCTCCAGGCCGGTCAGGGCATCGGGTGACATGGACGCACGCTCTTCAATGGCAATGCGCACTTCGTCGGCCCAGTCGATATCGTCTGGCGCCGCGGTGACCAGCCCAAGCGCCAAGGCCTGCGCGCCGGTCTGCGGCACAGCGACTTGCGCGCGCAGGCCTTGCAGCACGGCGTCGTCGCCATAGAAGCGTCGCTGCAGTCGGCTTTGCCCCGTGGCCATGGGGTAGGCGCCGAAGTTGCGCGCCCCCAGCACCAGGCAAGGCCCAGCGGCAGCGTCGTCGGCCGACAGGTCCAGCATGTAGCTGCGATCGCACGCCAAGGCCAGCTCCAGCAGGGTGCCGGCAAAGCAGGAATCGGGTTCGATCAGGGCAAACAGGCTGCGCGCGCTGACATCGAGCCGCGACAAGGTTCGGCGCATCAGCCCGGTGGTTTGGCGCACCAGCCAGTGGTCGCGTGCACCATCCATCAGGGCATCCATGTCCAGCACGGCCTGCGCCTGGCCCTTGGTGCGCAACAGCCAGATGCCGATCTCGGGTTCATTGGTGCGCAGGTGCAAGATGGCGTCGTCCAGTTCGCGCGCCATGGCCAGCGGATACCAGGCATCGCCCAACGCCTGCAGCTGGCTGGGCTCCACCGTCAGATCCGCTGCCTTGGGGCCCAATACGCAGATGCTGGCCGTGCGACGCTCGCGGTCAATCTGTACCTGCACATGGCGGTAATTCAGAGCGTCGCCCTGCACGTCGCGCACCAGGGGCTGCAAGCGCACGCCGACGGCTTCGGCTGCGCGGGCATTCTGCGCTGCGAGTTCCAGCGCGCGTTCGCGCAGGCGCTGGGCAAACGCTGCGGGTTTGACCAGGGTATCGACCAGACGCCACTGCAAGGCACGCTCACCACGCACACCTTCGGCACTGGTGCAGAACAGGTCGGCATGGTCGTGGCGCACATGGCGTTTGTCGGTCACACGGGTCAGGCCCCCGGTTCCGGGCAGCACGCCGAGCAAGGGCACTTCGGGCAGACTGACCGCGCTGGAGCGATCGTCCACCAGCATGATTTCGTCGCACGCCAGCGCCAACTCATAGCCGCCGCCAGCACACGCCCCGTTCACACCAGCGAGAAAGCGAATGCCGTCGTGGGCAGAACTATCCTCCATGCCGTTGCGCGTTTCGTTGGTGAACTTGCAAAAGTTCACCTTCCAGGCGTGGCTGCTGAGCCCCAGCATGAAGATGTTGGCACCCGAGCAGAACACTTTGTCGCGTGCGCTGGTAATGACCACGGTACCCACTTGCGGATGCTCGAAGCGCACGCGGTTGAGCGCGTCGTGCAGTTCAATGTCCACACCCAGGTCGTAACTGTTGAGCTTGAGCTTGTAGCCGGGCCGCAAGCCACCGTCTTCATCAAACTGGGCCCACAAGGTGGCCACAGGTCCGTCCACTTCGAGGCGCCAGTGGCGGTAGTGCGCAGGATCGGTTTGGTAACTGACGGGTTCGTGCGTGGACATGAAAGCGCTCCAGTTTTTGCAATAAATTGCATTTGTTTGATTTGTATCAATGCAGTATATTGCCTACCGCTGCCATGCTGGAGCCTCAAACAAATACCCACGATTACGACATGGCTTTTTTGGCGATTCCTTGGCAACGAGCATTCATCCAATGAAAGTACGGGGCCTGAAAGATATCCCGTGGATTGCTGGCTAGCGTCAAAATTGCATGCGTCACCCATACGTGCAAGATATTTCATCTTTTGTGGTTTCAGGAGATTGATGTGAACCGTCCCCAGCTCGACGTACCAGCCCCCGGCCCGTCCTTCAACTTCGCCGCCCACCTGATCGCGCGCAATGCCCAGCGCCCCGGCCAGACGGCCTTCATTGACGACCACGAATCGCTCTCCTACGGGGAACTAACCGAGCGTGTGGCACGCATGGCCCGCGTTCTGCTGGACTTGGGCATTCGACGCGAGGAGCGGGTCTTGCTGTTGATGCACGACTGCTGTGACTGGCCCGTTTGTTTTCTGGGCGCGCTGTATGCCGGGATCGTGCCGGTGGCAGTCAATACCTTGCTGACCGCTGAAGACTATGCCTACATGCTGCGCCACAGCCGTGCCCAGTTGGCATTGGTGTCCCCGGCGCTTGTGCCCGTGCTGCAGCGTGCCACTGCCCAGAGTGCCCATGAACTGCGCGCAGTACTGGTGGCCGGTGCTGACACCACCGCCACCGAGGGCACATTGGCGCTACGCGCCTTGCTGAACCAGGCACAACCGCTGCCCCAGTGTGCTGACACGAGCCCGGACGATCCAGGATTCTGGCTGTATTCATCAGGCTCGACAGGCAAACCCAAAGGCACCTTGCACACCCACGCCAATCCCTACTGGACCGCCGAGCTCTATGGGCGCGGTGTACTGGATCTGCGCGCCGATGACGTGTGCTTTTCAGCGGCCAAGCTCTTCTTCGCCTACGGCTTGGGCAATGCCTTGAGCTTTCCCATGAGCGTAGGAGCGACCACCCTTCTCATGGCCGAGCGGCCGACGCCCCAGGCGGTCATCCAGCGCTGGCTGGGCCGCATCGGCGAGCGTACCGTACGAAAACCCACGGTGTTCTTTGGTGCTCCCACGGGGTACGCCGGGCTGCTGGCAAGCCCGGAACTACCCGAGCGCAGCCAGGTTGCCTTGCGCATGGCATCGTCGGCAGGCGAAGCACTGCCAGCCGAACTGGGCATGCGCTTTACCGAGATCTTCGGCGTTGATGTTGTAGATGGCATTGGCTCCACGGAAATGCTGCATATCTTCCTGTCCAACCGCCCCGGCGAAGTGCGCTACGGCACCACCGGCTGGCCCGTGCCAGGCTACACCATCGAATTGCGCGGTGAAGATGGCACGCCCGTACCCGATCAGGCCGATGGCAGCAGCGCCATGGGGGAACTATTCATTAACGGGCCGTCCTCTGCAGTGATGTACTGGGGTGACCGCGAGCGCTCACGCCAGACTTTTCGCGGCGCCTGGACCCGCAGTGGCGACAAGTATGTGCGCAACAGCGACGGAACCTATACCTACTGCGGGCGCAGCGACGACATGCTCAAGGTCAGCGGAATCTACGTGTCCCCGTTCGAAATCGAGGCGACGCTGGTGCAGCATCCGGACGTGTTGGAAGCCGCTGTGGTGGGATACGCCGATGCGCAAGGTCTTACCAAGACCAAGGCCTTTGTGGTGCGCAAGCCCGGGCGCAATGTGGATGCCGCTGGCCTGCGCGATTTCCTCAAGGACAGGCTCGCGCCCTTCAAGAGTCCGCGCGAGTTTGCGTTTGTGGACGATTTACCCAAGACCGCAACGGGCAAGATTCAACGCTTCAGACTGCGCGACTTGCAAGCCCCGAGTCCATGATGTCCGTCGCCAGCGAACGCATCACCCTGCCCTGGCGCGAACGCACAACTCAGGTGGAATACACCTGGGTGCAAGGCAGCGCTGCACCCACCGCCTTGTGCGTGATGCTGCATGAAGGCCTGGGCTCGCTGCGGATGTGGAAGGACTTCCCACAGCAGCTTTGCCAGCGCATGGGCTGGCGCGGTCTGGTGTATTCACGTCCCGGTTACGGGGGCTCCAGCGCCCGCGCACGCGACGAACACTGGGGTTGCGATTTCATGCACCACCAGGCCTTTGAGGTTTTGCCCGCCTTGCTGCAGGCATTGAAGGTTGCGCAAGGTCCGCTGCCGGTCTGGTTGCTGGGCCACAGCGACGGCGCCTCCATTGCGCTGCTGTATGCGAGCCGCTATGGTTCGGGCCTGCAAGGATGCATTGCGATGGCCCCACACGTGATGGTCGAACCGATCACCGTCGAAAGCATCGCCCTGGCGCGCCAGGCCTACCTCGACGGCGATCTTCGCACCCGTTTACAGCGCTACCACGACGATGTGGACTCCACCTTCTGGGGTTGGAACAACATCTGGCTGCATCCCGACTTTCGCACCTGGTCGATCGAGTCGGAGATCGCTGCCATCCGGTGCCCCCTGCTGCTCATCCAGGGGCAGGACGACGAATACGGCACCCTGGAGCAACTGCGGCGCGTTCAGAGCCACATCGGTCGCGCAAGAACCTGCGTGCTCCCCAACTGTGGCCACTCCCCACACCGCGACGCGCCCGATGCCGTACTGCAGGCAATCGACACCTTCTACGCCGAGCACCGCTCCCGCATCACGCCATGATGCAGCGCTTGAGTTCGGCAAACGTTTGATCCACATCCAGGCCCGAGGTGTTGACGATGGCATCCGATTTGCGGTACATCGGTTCGCGCCCCACCAGGATGCGCTCCAGATCCTGCATGGCTTCGCGGTTGTCGCCCATCGGCCGCCGGTCGCCTTGCGCAATAACACGGGCCATGTGATCGACCGGCGTGGCCTTAAGCCAGACGGTGAAGCAAGAACTCAGCAGCTGATCGAACGTGGCAGGCTCGGTGGCGATACTGCCCCCGGTAGAAAGCACGAAACGATCATGCGTTTCGACCAGCGTCTCCAAGGCACGGCGCTCGTAACGACGGTAGGCCGCCTGTCCATACAAGGAAAACACTTCCGATAACGGCACCCCAGCGGCTTGTTCGATGATGCCCGCCAACTCAATGAACGGCACACCCAATTCGGTGGCCAGTTTGCGTCCCAACGTGCTCTTACCAGCACCGCGCAGGCCCACCAAGGCAATACGCTGGCGGCGGGTGCGGTTCTCAAACGTGCCTCGCAGCAGGTTTCCGGCCTCGGTCAACTGGGTTGGCGATAGACGCGCCAAGAACTGCACCAGGAGCGTCAGCTCGGGGGGCTGCTCAGGCCCGACGCGGGTAATTTCCTCCAGTGGGATGGCCATGGCCTGCGCCACCTGGCGCAAACGCAGGATGGAAATGTTGCCGTCGCCACTCTCCAATTGCGCAAGGTATCGAACGGAAACCCCAGAGTCCCGTGCCAGGATGGCCCTGGTCATGCCACGGCGCACGCGCAAGTCCCGGATGTGCTCTCCCAATGCGTGCAGGTACTCGCTGTCTTGCGCTTCTTGTCGACTATCGGCCAGCGGCGTTGCGGGTTTGTTTGTTGAATCCATGATGTTTCAGCAGTCCGGCGATCTATGCATTATGTTGCAGTTCCATTGGTTTGCGGCAAATCCCCCACGACAGGCCCAAACGGTCACTGATCGCCCCTCCAAAAACACCAAATCCCTACCCATATCCCCGATTTGTCTGATCTATATCAAACAAATTCCATTTGCCATCGATTCTCGCACCATTACACGCATCAAAACAGGCTGAATAATTCATCACATGCGATATAGTGCATCTTCAACAGGGCCCCTCCCATCAGTGCATTCACCCTGTGTCCAAGGAGACCTCACCCATGAGCGACGGATTGTTTAACCAGTTCAAAGACTGGTACGAAAAGCGCCACGATTACGCACGGAGCTGGAAACAGCGCACCGGCGGTCAGGTCGTGGCAACCATGTGCACCTACACCGCCGAAGAGTTGCTGATTGCAGCCAACATGCTACCCGTGCGCGTGTTGGGTGCTCATGAACCCCAAAACGTCACCGAACCCCACATTTTCGGTATGTTCTGCCCGTTCTGCCGGGATTCGCTGGCGCAGGGCCTGCTCGGGCGATTCGATTACTGCGATGGCGTCACCTTGACCCAATCGTGTATTCAGTACCGCCAGACCTTTAGTTCCTGGCGCAGCAACGTGCCCACCGTGCAATGGGACTACTACGTCCCCATGCCCAACGAGGTACAGTCTGCCCATGCCCGCAAGGCCCATTACGCCGAGCTGCAATCGTTCCGCGTCTTCCTGCAAGCGCTGACCGGCAAGGAATTGACCGATGCCATGCTGCGCGAGTCGCTGGCGGTCGTGGACGAAAACCGTCGCCTCCTGCGCGAGCTATTCGAATACCGCAAGGCCACCGACCCCCAGGTGACCGGCGTCGAAGCCCTGTATGCCTCGCTGACCTCGCAGTTCGTGGACAAGCGCGAACACAACGCCGAATTGAAAAAGGTCCTGGCCGCACTGCCCAAGCGCAACCTGCAACGCAAGGAAGGCGTGCGCTTCATGACCATCGGCTCCGAGAACGATGACATCGCGTTCATGGCCATGGTCGAGTCCGTGGGGTCCACCATCGTCATCGACGACCAGTGTTCCGGCACGCGCTACTTCTGGAATGCCTCCAAGCCCGATGAGGACGTGATCAAGGCCATTGCGGATCGCTACTGCGACCGTCCCGCCTGCCCCACCAAGGACTACCCGGCGCACACCCGCTTTGACCACGTGCTGGGCCTGGCCAAGGAGTTCAATGCACGCGCCGCCATTTTCCTGCAGCAGAAATTCTGCGACCCGCACGAGGGCGATTACCCCGATTTGAAACGGCACCTGGAGTCCAACGGCATACCCACCTTGTTCCTGGAATTCGACATCACCAACCCCATCGGCCCCTTCCGCATTCGTATCGAGGCGTTCCTCGAGACCATGAGCGAAGAAGACCTGTTCTGACCCCACGGGAGACCCCACCATGCAACCCAAGTATCCGACCGAACCACTGAAACTGTGGAAGAAGGCCAAGGAACTGCGTGAGCAGTATTACCAAGACTATGCGCGGGCGAAGGAAAACGGCGGCCTGCGCTGGTCCGGATCGGCATGGGCGCTCGACGCCTTGCCAGCTGGCCTCGGAAACGATGTCTACTCCCTGACCGGCGAGCCCTATGCAGCTTCGGTTTCCCATGACCGCAAGTTCGCCAAGGAGTGCATGGATGCAGCCGAGGCCTATGGCTTCGCCCGCGACCTGTGTTCCTACATGCGCATCTACTGGGGCGGCATGCATCTCGACAAGTACCTGTTTGGCGGCAAGTTCCCCAAACCCGACTTCGTGTTCCAGACCCAGATTTGCTGCTCCCACTCCAAGTGGTACCAGCATGTGGCGATCACGGAACAGGTTCCCCAGTTCTACGTGGATGTGGGCGTTGGCCCCTACAAGGACATCAACGACCAGCGTTTGGACTACGTTGTGGCTCAGTTGAACGAGGGTATCGAGTTCCTGGAGCACACGACCGGGCGCAAATTCGACGACGAACTCTTCATCCGTGCGGTGAAAAACGAAATGCGTTCGACCTCTCGCTGGGCCGACATTTGCGCGCTCAACAAGGCACGCCCTGCCCCGCTGGATGAAAAGACCATGTACTCGCTGTACGTGCTGGCCACCCTGGCCAAGTCTTCGCAGTGGTGTGCAGACTTCTATGACGAGTTGTACGACGAAGTCAAAGACCGCGTAGCGCGCGGTATCGCAGCGGTGCCGAACGAAACCGTCCGCATGATGTCGGACACCCAGCCGCCATGGTCGTTCCTGAAGATCTTCCGCTACCTGGAAACGTATGGAGCGGTTTCGATTGGATCGCTGTACACGTTTGCCCTGGAAGGCATTTGGGAAGTCAAGGAAGACGGCACCTGGGGCGGGCGCACCCTGCCCTGGAACAAGGGCATCGACATCAACGACCGCCAGACCGCCTTGCGCCTGTACGCCGACTGGAACCTGTCCAAGCCCCAATGGCAGCATTTCTACGACCCGCGCCTGAAGACCGAGATGATGCTGCGCATCGTCAAGGAGTGGCATGTGGATGGCGTGATGCTGCACCTGAACCGCGGCTGCGAAGGGCTGTCACTGGGCATCATGGAAAACCGCATGGGCATTGCCCAGGCCGGTGTCCCGGTGATGACGTACGAAGGCAACATGGGCGACGAACGCGAGTTTGACGAAGTGCGCACCCAAGCGCGCGTAGACGCCTTCATGGAACAACTGGGCTTGCGCCGTCAGGCCGCCTGAACCCTAGACCCGCAAGGAGACTCAACATGATTACAGCTGGTATTGACATGGGCTCGCGCACCATCAAGGTGGTGCTGGTGGAAGACGCCGCAGTAGAAGGCGCCCCCCAACTCAAGTATGCGGTGCGCAAAACCCACATCATGATGCCCGGAGACCTGGACGCCGATCAGGCGGCCGAAAAGGCCTACGACGAAGCATTGGCAGCAGCGGGCCTGCAACGCAGTCAGGTGACATCCGTGTTTGCTACGGGCGCCGGGCGCAAGCAGGTGGCATTTGCTGCTGAAGGCATCACCGAAATGACAGCCGGAGCCAAGGGCGCACATTACATGTTTCCCCAGGCCCGCACGGTGGTCGATGTCGGTGCCGAGGAAGGCCGTGGCATGAAGACCGACGCTGAAGGTCGTGCGGTCGACTTCGCAGGCAATGAAAAGTGCGCTGCCGGCGCGGGATCGTTTGCCGAGGCCATGTCACGCGCCTTGCAAATGACGCTCAAGGAATTTGGCGACGCCAGCCTGCTGTCGGACAAGACCATCCCCATGAACGCCCAGTGCACAGTGTTTGCCGAGTCCGAAGTGGTGTCCCTGATCCACTCCGCCACGCCCAAGAACGATATCGCCAAGGCGGTGCTCGATGCTGTTGCCAGCCGTGTATGCGCCATGGTGCGGCGCGTAGGCATCGAAGGCGAGGTGGTGCTGATTGGTGGCATGGTGCACAACGCGGGCTTCGTGCAATCCCTCAAGACAGCCATGGGTGTGGACAGCATTTCATTGCCCGACATGCCCGAATACATCAGCGCCCTGGGATGCGCCCTTACCGCTGCCGAGCGCCAGCACTAAAACAGCTTGAAACAGGAGAACCCCATGAGTGAACTCAATACACAAGCAGCCGACACCGTTACGGCCAAGAAGGAATACTGGCGCTGGCAAGAAAACGTCTGGGTGGACCCCAACAAGGACTGGCGCTCTGCCAAGATCCTGACCTGCGGCATCGACGTGGGCTCTGTCTCATCACAAGCCGTGTTGGTGGCGGATGGTGAACTGTTCGGGTACAACAGCATGCGTACCGGCAACAACTCGCCAGACTCGGCCAAGAACGCGCTGCAGGGCGTCATGGACCAATGTGGCATGAAGCTCGAAGACATCCACTACGTGGTTGGTACGGGTTATGGTCGCGTCAACGTACCGTTTGCCCACAAGGCCATCACCGAAATTGCCTGCCACGCACGTGGTGCCAACTACATGGGTGGCAACGGGGTACGCACCATTCTGGACATGGGTGGCCAGGACTGCAAGGCCATTCACTGCGACGAAAAGGGCAAGGTCACCAACTTCCTGATGAACGACAAGTGTGCCGCTGGTACCGGTCGCGGCATGGAAGTGATCTCCGATCTGATGCAAATTCCGATTGCCGAACTGGGCCCCCGATCCTTCGACGTGGATGTGGAACCCGAGGCAGTGTCCTCGGTGTGCGTGGTGTTTGCCAAGTCTGAGGCTCTGGGTCTGCTCAAAGCCGGCTACACCAAGAACAAGGTGATTGCCGCTTACTGCCAAGCCATGGCCGAACGCGTGGTTTCGCTCTTGGAGCGCATCGGCGTGGAAGAAGGCTTCTTCATTACGGGTGGCATCGCCAAGAACCCCGGCGTCGTCAAGCGTATTGAGAAACTGCTGGGCATCAAAGCGCTGGACACCAAGATCGACAGCCAGATCGCAGGTGCCCTGGGCGCTGCGCTCTTCGGCTACACCCTGATGCAAAAACAAGGCGGCGGCAAAGCTGCCTGACGGTTGCACGTACCACTTCCAAGGAGCAAGCCATGATTGCGAACTACGGCTACAAAGACGGTTCGGGCGAGTATTACATCAGCATCAATACCGATCTGTGCATCAACTGTGAAGCCCAGCGTGCGTGCTTGAAGGCTTGCCCCAAGGAAATGTTTGAAACCATCACCGACGACTACGATGACGAGGTGACCTGGGTCAAACGCGCCAACTGTCGCACCCTGGCCTATGACTGCGCTCCCTGCAAGCCAGCTGCGGGCTACACCACCTTGCCTTGCACCAGCGCCTGCACGCCGGGCGCGATCAAGCATTCTTGGTGAGGACCTACCCATGAGCTCCGTGCATCCTGTCATCCCCATCATGAATGCATCTGCTGCCACGGCCTGTGCAACCGGCGAGGTCAGCATCGTCGCTGGATCGTGCTCCGCTGCAGCAAGTTGCTCCTCCGGAAGTTCTTGCTCGGCAGGCAGTGGCGCCGCCGACTCGAACGACCCGGAATTCAAGCTCGCCCAAGAGGGTTGGGTGCTGCGAACCACCATTGGTGAGCCGCGCCTGTCCGAGGTAGTAGACAACTACCGCGCCATGGGCTATGAGGTGCATGTCGAATACCTGGCCCCCGCGCCCGCGGCATCGGCCAAGCATTCGGACGACGAAACCTGCACAACGTGCTTTGACGCGGACCCTCACGGACACAGTCAGCAATGGGGGTCGGTCTACGTGCGCGCCGGTCAGCCCCAAAAGCTCAACGACGACCTGTATTGACTCTCCCACGTTTCAACCAACACCCGAACCACCTGGAGTTTGAACATGCCCAAGAACGAACGAATCCTGCGCGTATTGCGCCAAGAGGACCTGGACGACATCGTGCGCATTGACGAGGCGGCCAGCAAACAACCCCGGCGCGAGTACTACGAGCGCAAGATCGCCAGCATCCTGAACAAGAAAGCCAACATCAACTGCTCCATCGTGTGCGAGGTTGACGGGCATGTCGTCGGCTTCATGATGGGCTATGTGTTTTTCGGCGAATTCGGCATATCCGACGGTACGGCCACGATTGACGGTATCGGTGTGGCCCCCGAATTTCGCAAGTTTGGCGTCGCCAGCGAGATGCTGGACCAATTTGTGATGAACATGAAAGCCGCCGGCGTTAAGAAGATCTACACGTTGGTGAACTGGGACGACTTCGCGCTGGAAAAATTCTTCACCCGCCAGAAGTTTGTACCGTCCAAGCGCATCAACCTTGAGCTGGCGTTGCCCTGAGCGCAAGGCCCGAACCACCGGTCTGAGGCCATCATGTGGATCGACACCCATTGCCATACGAAGTATTCGCACGACAACTGGCTGGAGCCCCTCCATCTGGTACGGCGGGCCAAGGCATTGGGTATTGATGCAGTGTGCATCACCGAGCACTACTCCTACGAGGCGTCCGAGCCGGTGGAGCAGGTTGGCCACGATGAGGGCCTGCTGGTACTGCGTGGTGTGGAAATCGCCACGGACCGCGGGCACCTCTTGGCCTATGGTGTGCAAGACGACGGCTGGAACATCTGGGGGCGCGACAACTACCTGCCGCTGGAGGATGTGATCGAACGCATCAACGTGCTTGGAGGCATCTGCGTACCCGCCCACCCCTTCCGCGAGGTTGGGCTCGCCAGTCTGCTGCACGGCATTGATGCCCTGCAAGGCATCGCCGCGGTCGAAACACACAACGGCAACAACAGCGATACCGATAACCAGTTGGCACTGCAGGCCGCACAGCGCCGAGCTCTCCCCACCCTGGGTGGCAGCGACTGCCACAAGACCCAGGCCGTGGGGCGCTGTGCCACCGAATTCATGCAACCCGTACGCAACATGACCGACTTCATCGCCGCAGTGCGCAGCGGTCAATGCCATGGCGCCTATTTCCCGGGCTATTCTCAGTCGCGTTCACTGGAGCGACAGTCTGCGGCCTTTGGCTGCGCTAGCGCCTGAGACCCAGGTGTACGGACCCCACGCGCAGGAGACGACAACCATGCAAACACCCCAAACAGCCGTCATTCAATGGTGGAAGGCCAGCCGTCCGCAGTCCAGTGATACGTTCGGGCCACCGGTGCAACTGCAGATCGACGGACGCGATGTATCAGCCCCTGCGGGCGCTTCGGTGCTGAATGCGGCCACGGTGGCGGGGATGTACATCCCTGCGTTGTGCGCGCACCCCGACCTGCCACCCGCCGAACAACGTGGCTGTGACGGCAAGGGCGACGGCGGCTGCAACTTATGCCTGATTGAAGTGGACGGCAGCCCCGAACCCCGCAAGGCCTGCTCGATTCCCGTGGAAGCTGGCATGGTCATTCGTACCAACACCCCTGCCCTGAAGCAGGCACGCCAAAGCCACTTGTCCAAGGTCCTGGGACCGCACCCCCACGTGTGCCTCACCTGCCCGCAGCGCGAAGGCTGCTCGCGCACGCAATGCTCCTACGGCAACCCTCCCGAAACACGCTGCTGTTCCATCTTCTCCAGCTGCGAACTGCGCAAAGTATCGGACTACATCGGCATTCCCAACACCACGCCACCGTACAAGCCCGTGCAGTTGCCCGTATTCAAGGGGGAACCGTTCTTTGACCGCGACTACAACCTGTGCATTGACTGTCGCCGCTGCCTGGTGGCCTGCAATGACATCCGCGGCGTAGGGTGCCTGGAAATCAAGGAAGTGCAGACGCCGCAAGGCGTGCGCCGCTATGTCGGCACCATTGCCGAAACGCTCATCGACTCCGGCTGCAAGTTCTGCCAGGCCTGCGTCACCGTATGCCCAACCGGTGCCCTGATGGACCGCACACTCGATCCGGCACGTCGGGAAGAAACCATGGTCCCTTGCAAGGCCGCCTGCCCTGCCGGTATCGATGTGCCGCGCTACGTGCAGTTGGCGGCAGAAGGCAAGTACAGCGAGGCCACGGCCGTGGTGCGCGAAAAGCTGCCATTCCCGGGCATTGTCGGGCGTGCCTGCTTTGCCATGTGCGAGTCGGCCTGTCGGCGCGGCCAGCTCGACGACCCCTTGTCGATCCGGTCGCTCAAGCGCATCGCAGCCGACAACGACACCGGCCTGTGGCGCGAGCATTCGGTGCAACTCCCATCCAGCGGACACAAGGCCGCCGTGATTGGTGCCGGACCGGCTGGCTTGACCGTGGCCTACTACCTGGCCAAGAAAGGTCACGCCGTTACGGTGTTCGACGCCCAGCCCGCCGCAGGGGGCATGGCCCGCTATGGCATCCCCTCATACCGGGTCCCGGTTTCCATCATCGAGCAAGAAGTCGCCGAAGTGGAAAAGCTCGGCGTGCAGTTCGCCTTCAACACCCCCGTGGAACAGGTGGATGATCTCTTTGCTAAAGGCTTTGAAGCAGTGTTCATCGGCATTGGCTGCCAGGGTGGTGACAAGCTCGGCATTGAAGGCGACAGTCTGCCCGGCGTGGTGGACAGCCCGACCTTCCTGAAAGCCGCCACCATGGGCTTGGTGAACACCCCCAATGGCATTTCGGTTGGATCCAAGGTGGTTGTGGTGGGCGGTGGCAATGTAGCCACCGACAACGCGCGCACCTCGCGTCGCTATGGTGCCGACGTGGACATGGTGTACCGCCGCACCCGCGAGGAAATGCCCGCGCGTCTGGAAGAGTTCGAGGGCTGCGTGGACGAAGGCGTGAACATCCGCTACCTGCTCGCACCCAAGCGCATTGCCCCCGGAACCAACGGGCACAAACTGGACATCACCTTTGCCCGTATGGCCCTGGGCGAACCCGATGCCTCCAAGCGGCGCAAACCCGTCGACACCGGTGAGGAAGTGCACGAAGGGGCCGATTTGGTGATTGCCGCCGTGGGCCAGCATCCCCGTAGTTTTGCGGGCTTTGGCGTGGTCACCGACAGCAAGGGTCGCATCACCGTACGCGCCGACTCCATGCTGACCAGTCGCCCCAAGGTCTACGCCGGTGGCGATTGCGTACTGGGCCCCTCGACCTTGATTGAGTCCATCGCCCAAGGTCGTGTGGCCGCTGCGGCCATGGACGCCCAATTGGGTGGCGACGGCAACATTGAAGAAACCCTGCTGCGTGACGGTTGGGACACCTCCCCCTATCTGGGAGCCGACAGTGCCTTCAACCGCACACGCAAATTCCATCCCATCATGGTCGCCCCAACCGAGCGCAAGGGATGGGACGAAGTGGAACTGGGCTTCACCGACGAAGCTGCGCGCGCCGAGGCAGCCCGCTGCTTCAAGTGCAACCTGGCACCGCGCATCACCGATGCCGTGCTGCCACCCGAATCCTGGCTGGAATTCAAGAGCGAGGTGGTGGACACCGTCAGCACCGAACCCGGGGTCTTCCAGCTGCTGGACGCCGACAAGAAGGTGCTGATGATCAAGGGCGTGGAAAACCTGCGCCAGGGTTTGAGCGAGCAACTCGGTCGCAACGAGGCAGCCGTGGCCTTTGTATGGGAAGAGGCGGCCATGTTCACGTCGCGCGAGTCCCAGATGATCCAGGCCTACCTGCAGGAACATGGCCAGATGCCCGGCGGCGGCAGCGACGAGCTCGACGACCTGTTCTAGGAGCCCAGCCATGGCACAGATCCACTATTTCCGAGCCGCACCAGCCCCAGCCCCTGCTGCTCCCAAGCGTTGCTGTGAGCGCTGTGGTACCGACCTTTGGACCCTCACGCTGGATGGTTTGGTCCGCTGTGCCGATTGCGAACAGATTCATCCCTGGCGCGTCCAGCCCCTGGTGGAGCGTCCCAACACCTTTGACACCATCACTCAATCATGAGCAACAGCAACTCCTTCATTCATATCCAGTACCACGTGCAAGACGATGGACTGGCCCGTATCGTCATCCAGCGCGCGCCTTTCAATGTGCTGGACATTCCCACCATGGAAGAGATCAACGTGGCACTCGACGCCTGTGCCGCCAATGCAAAGGTCAAACTGCTGACCATCACCGGCGCAGGCGAGAAAGCGTTCTCGGCCGGGGTGGAGGTGGCTGACCACACGCCCGACAAGGTGGACCGCATGATCGAAGTCTTCCACGGCATCTTCCGGCGCCTGCAGCGCCTGCAGGTACCTACCATCGCCCTGGTCAATGGGGCGGCGCTGGGTGGGGGCATGGAACTCGCGATTGGGTGCGACATGATCGTCGCGGCAGCCGGTGCCAAGTTCGGCCAGCCCGAAATCAAGCTGGCCGTGTTCCCCCCAATTGCGGCCGTACTGCTGCCGCGCCTGGTACCACCGGCACGGGCCATGGAGATCCTGCTGGGTGGCGAAAACTTCACGGCCGAAGAAGCCTTGTCCATGGGCCTGGTCAACCGCGTGTTCCCACGCGAGAGCTTTGCCGCCGACGCCCAGGCCTTTGTGCAGCCCTATCTCCAGCTGTCCACTGCCGCATTGCGCAGTGCCCGCAAGGCCATGCGCGCCGCTGCCCATCATCCCTTTGAAACCGCCCTGCAGGCAGCCGAAAAAATCTATCTCCAGGAGCTGATGAATACGGCCGACGCCAAGGAGGGCCTCAACGCCTTCCTGGAAAAACGCAAACCCGTCTGGACCCACGCTTAAACCACTCCCCCTTTCCATTGCGTTAGACCACAAGGAAACCCGCTCATGATTCCTGAATTCATCGACACCTGGCAAATGCCCGAACCCGGCACCCTGGTGCGCACCCGCGTGCCCATGCCCGCACTGGGCGAGGGCGACGTTGTCGTGGCCATCAAAGGCTGCGGCGTGTGCCACACCGACCTTTCGTATTTCTACATGGGTGTACCCACCGTACAAAAGCCACCGTTGTCGCTGGGTCATGAAATCAGTGGCGTAGTGGTCGGTGGGGCCGCCGACTGGGTGGGCCGCGAGGTCGTGGTGCCCGCGGTCATTCCGTGTGGCGAGTGTGCGCTGTGCAAGGGTGGCCGCGGCAACCGTTGCCTGTCACAAAAAATGCCCGGTAACTCCATGGGTATCTACGGCGGTTTTTCCAGCCATATCGTGGTGCCCGCACGCTTTCTGTGCCCGGTAGGTGACCGCAAGGGTGTGCCGCTGGAACACCTGGCCGTGATCGCCGACGCGGTAACCACGCCCTACCAGGCTGCTGTGCGTGCGCGCCTGGGTGCCAACGACCTGGTCGTGGTGGTGGGCGCTGCCGGTGGTGTGGGCAGTTTCATGGTTCAGGTGGCCAAGGGCATGGGTGCCAAGGTGGTGGTGGGTATCGACGTCAACGCCGAGAAGCTGGCACGCATGCGCGACTTTGGTGCCGACGCCACCATCAACCCGCGCGAGTTCCCGGGCAAGGAGCTCAAGGAACGCTTCAAGGCCATTGCCAAGGAAGCTGGCGTCTCCGCCAACACCGGCTGGAAAATCTTTGAATGCACCGGCACCAAGGCCGGGCAGGAAACCGCGCTGTCGCTGTTGTCCTTTGTCGGTACGCTCGTCGTAGTGGGCTATGGCACCGACGAGACCAGCTACATGCTGTCCAAGTTGATGGCCTTCGATGCCGAGATCATCGGTACCTGGGGCTGTACCCCCGACAAATACCCGGCCGTGCTGGACATGTGCCTGGATGGCCGCATCCAATTGGGTCCGTTTGTCGAAACCCGCCCCATGAGCCAGATTCAGCACGTGTTTGAGCAAGCCCACCACGGCCAATTGCAGCGCCGTGTCATTTTGACCCCCGATTTCAACTAAAAGGAGACCGACCATGACCCTCGAATGGCTGCGCCGCGACAACGACCTCAAGGACCATGCCCTGCTTGGCATGGAGCATTTCGGCACCGAAGCCCCTTCGGTGATGTACGAACGCCGCCCTGTGCTCGACCCGCAGGGGGCTGCTGTGGCCGGGCTCTATTCGGCCTGGATCATCCTGAACAACCCGTCCCAATACAACTCCTACACCACCGAGATGGTGAAGGCCGTGATTGCCGGTTTCCAGCGTGCCTCCAGCGACCGCGAGATCGTGGCCGTGGTGTTCACGGCTGTGGGTGACAAGGCGTTCTGCACCGGCGGCAACACCGCCGAGTACGCGGCCTACTACTCCAAGCGCCCCAATGAGTATGGCGAGTACATGGACCTGTTCAACGCCATGGTGGACGGCATCCTCAACTGCAAGAAGCCCGTGATCTGCCGCGTAAACGGCATGCGCGTGGCTGGCGGTCAAGAAATCGGCATGGCCACCGACCTCACCGTCACATCCGACCTGGCTGTCTTTGGCCAGGCTGGCCCCAAGCACGGCAGCGCACCCGACGGTGGCTCCACCGACTTCCTGCCCTGGATGCTCAACGGGGAAGACGCCATGTACAACTGCATCTCTTGTGAGACCTGGAGCGCCTACAAGATGCGCGCCAAGAACCTGGTCACCAAGGTCGTACCCGTGCTGCAAAAGGACGGTGCCTGGGTGCGCAACCCCCTGGTACGCACCGACGCTTATGTCGATGACGGCGAACTGGTGTACGGCGAATCCGTGGCCGCCGACCAGGTGAAGGCCGCGCGCGAACTCATGGCGCAGTGCACCACCAACTTCAGTAAGCTCGACGAAGCCGTCAATGAGCTGATCTGGAAATTCACCAACCTGTTCCCCCATTGCCTGATGAAGTCCATCGACGGCATTCGCGGCAAGAAGAAGTTCTTCTGGGACCAGTTCAAACTGGCCAACCGCCATTGGCTGGCGGCCAACATGAACCACGAAGCCTACCTGGGCTTCAATGCCTTTGACGCCAAGAAGGCCACGGGCAAGGACGTGATCGACTTCGTCAAGTACCGCCAGCTGGTGGCGCAAGGCGCCTTGTTTGATGACGCCTTCGCCCAGCAAGTGCTGGCCAAGCCCAAGGCATGAGCGCCACCATGCAACTAGCGGGCAAGGTCGCCATCGTCACCGGTGCGGGGCAGGGCCTGGGCGCCGCCATCGCACGGGCCTATGCCCGCGAAGGCGCCTGCGTTGCGGTGGTAGATGTCAATTTCGAAGCTGCGCAAGCGGTGGCCGCGGAACTACAAAATTCCGGCGCGCAGGCACTGGGATTGAGTTGCAGCGTGGCCGATGCCGAGCAGGTGCAAGCCATGGCCGATGCCGTGCACAAGGCCTGGGGGCGCGTCGACATCCTGGTCAACAATGCTGGCATTACTCGCACGGCCATGCTGCACAAGATGACCCAGCAGCAATGGCAGGATGTATTGGCGGTCCACCTCACCGGTAGCTTCAACTGCCTGCAGGCGGTGGTTGGCGGAATGATGGAACGCCAGTACGGACGTTTGATCTTCGTCACTTCGGCGGCTGGTGTATTGGGTACGATCGGCCAGATCAACTACAGCGCCGCCAAGGCGGGCATCCTGGGCATGGCCAAAAGCAGCGCAAAAGAACTGGCTCGGTACAACATCACGGCCAACGCCATCGCACCCGGCGCCGCCACACCCATGACCGAGACCATCCGCACGGATGACCGGTTCAAGGAGAAGTACCTCGAACGCATTCCCCTGGGCCGCTGGGCCGAGCCCGACGAAGTGGCGCCGGTCTTTGTGTTCTTCGCTTCGGATGCGTCGGCCTACGTCACCGGTCAGGTGGTGGCAGCCGATGGCGGCATGACGATCTACTGACCGGCACCACCATGCAGGGGCTGCTGTCGTTTGATCAGGCACCTCCGCTCGGTGTGCCGCTACGCTTCTTCCTGACCGCGCCCTGCTTTGCCATGGCGGCATCGGTGGTTTTGCTGATCGGCGGCCCCTCCATGCTGGCCTCGCGCTGGACATCCGAGGCGCTGGCGTTCACCCACTTGCTCACCGCAGGCTTCATGCTGCAGATCATGCTGGGTGCCTTGCAACAGCTGTTTCCGGTGGCGTTGGGTGCCAACTTCCACCAACCCGAGCGCGTTGCTGGTTGGGTTCATGTCAGCATCACCCTGGGTGCTGCACTGCTGGCTGGCGCCTTTCTGACGCACCAGGCCTGGCTTTTCGGCGCCGCCATGCTGTTGTTGGGCCTGGGTAGCGCCGTCTTCCTGGGTGCCGCCGCGCAGGCCTTACGTCGTGTGTCGTGGCAATCCAACGCGGCTGCGCGCGGTTTTGGTGTGGCCTTGGTGGGGCTGGCCGTCACTGTCTCGCTGGGTCTGGTATTGGCCGGCAGCCTGGCCAGCGGTAACGGCGCGCTGCCGCTGTTGCTGCTCACCCAGTTGCACGTGAGCTGGGGATGGATCGTGTGGTGTGGAGCGCTGGTTGCCAGTGTGGCGCTGTTCGTGGTGCCCATGTTTTTGGTGACGCCGGAGTACCCACGCAACTTTGCCCGCTACTTTGCGCTGTGCGTGCTGGCGGGCACGGTGTTGTGGTCAGCCGGTGTGGCACTGCAATGGGAGTTTGCCGACACGGCTTTGGGCGCGCCGGTCATCCTGGCCCAAGTGGTGTTTTGTGGCCTGACCATACGCCTCCTGTACCGCAGCAAACGCGCCAAGCGCGAAACCCTGCACCATTTTTGGATGCTTGGGCTGCTCTCGGGCTTGGCGGCTTGCGCGCTGTGGCTGCTGCAAACGGTCAGTGAGACGCTGCAGCAATGGTCTGCGACGCCGCTGCTACTGGCAGCCCTGGTGCTCATGGGCGCTTGTGGGTCGGTCATGACCGGCATGCTGTACAAAATCGTGCCGTTCCTGGTTTGGCAGCATCTGCAAAACCGTGGCCAGGGGCGGGTACTGGCGCCCAACATGAAAAAAGTCATTCCGCAGAGCCGTCTGGATCGCCAATTGCGGCTGCACCTGGCAGCCTGCGTGTTGCTCGTCGCCACCGCCGTCTGGCCGCGCTGGTTGGTCTACCCGGCAGCTGCGGCCCTGGCGGCAGCGCAGGTGGTGCTACTGCAAAACCTGCTGTACGCGCGGGGGGTGTACCACCAGCACTTGCAGCTGATTGCCGCCCAGCTGGCGCCCGCTGCGGCAACGACCTGATTCGCCCAGCAAAGGAGGTCATCGCAACAACCCATCCCACCATCCCCCGCTACTGACGTGCTGAACCACGCTCTGGCGCATTGCCAGACCCGCGAAACAATCAATGGTCGATAAGAAATACTGAGGAGAATCGCATGAAGAAGCTGTTAGTCAAGACCCTCATCGCCGCCGCAGCGGCTGCGAGCGGTCTAGTCGGTCACGCCCAGGAAGTCACGCTCAAGGTGCACCACTTCCTGGCCCCATCCACCTTCATTCAAGTGGGTGTCTTTCAACCGTGGTGCGAAAAGCTGGCCAAGGAGTCGGCCAACAAGCTCAAGTGCCAGATTTATCCGGCCATGCAGTTGGGCGGCACCCCGCCCCAGCTGTACGACCAGGCCAAGGATGGCGTGGCCGACATTGTGTGGACCGTGGCGGGCTACTCCGCCAACCGTTTTCCCATGTCGGAGGTGTTCGAGCTGCCGTTCATGATGACCAATGCGGAAGCAACCAGCCGCGCGGCCTGGGACTTTGTGCAGACGCACTCGGCGCATGAGTTCAAGGACACCCATATCCTGGCCGTTCACGTGCACGGCCCCGGCTACCTGTTCACGACCAAGAAGCAGATGAACGCCATGGCCGATTTCAAGGGCATGAAGTTCCGCGCCCCCACGCGCCTGACCAACAAGATGCTGGGCATGCTGGGCGCCACGCCCGTGGGCATGCCCGTGCCGGCCGTGCCCGAGGCCTTGTCCAAAGGTGTGATCGACGGTGCCGTGGTGCCCTACCAGGTGGTGCCCAGCATCAAGGTCAACGAGCTGGTGAAGTACGCCGCCGAAACCGATCCGGCCTATCCTGCGCTGTACACCACGGTGTTTGTGGTGGCCATGAACAAGGCCAAGTACGAGTCGTTGCCGCCCGATCTGAAGAAGGTGCTGGACGCCAACTCGGGGCGCGACTTCTCCGCCTTCATGGGCCGTACCCAGGAAGCCGATGACGCACCCGGTCGCCAGAAGGTCAAGGATTCCGGCGTGGCCATCAACGTGATCGGTGCGGCCGAACTCGACAAGTGGAGGAAAGCCACCGACAGCCTGGACGACGAATGGGCCGCCAACATGACCAAGGCCGGTCATGATGGTCCCAAGCTGCTGCAGGCGGCTCGCGATCTGGTGAAGAAGTACTCCACCAAGTAGCCGCTGCCCGATCGCACGCCACCGGGGCCGGGTGCCAGCTGCCCCGGTGGTCGCCGCGCCCACTTTTGTCCCGACGGGCCCAAGGCCCAAACTAGGAATCTTCATGGCAGACGCTGTTTTTGTTGACAGGGACGCCGGTCCCTCCGACCCCCTGGGGCGGGTGTTGAACCGGACCTCGCGCCTATTTGCCGTTGCAGCCGGTGTGATGTTGGTGCTGATGGCGCTCATGTCACTGGCCAGCATCGTGGGCCGCACCGTGCTGGACAAACCCATTTTGGGTGACTACGAACTGGTGCAGAGCATGTCGGCCATGGCGGTGGCCATGACGCTGCCGTTTTGCCAAATGATTCGCGGCCACATCATCGTGGACTTTTTCTCCACCGGGTTTCCCAAGCCCGTCAACCGCTGGCTCGATGGCCTGGCCAATCTGGTATTGGGCTTGGCGGGCTTTGTGGTGGCCTGGCGCACCACGGTTGGCCTAATAGGGTTGTATTCCAGTGGTGACGCCTCCATGCTGCTCAATCTACCAACCTGGTGGGCCTACGTTCCCATGGTGCCCGCCTTCTTCTTGCTGGGTTGCACCGGCTTGTACGCCGCCTGGGTGGACTGGAAGCCCCTGACTGCACCAGGAGCCCCGGCATGAGCGGCATCGAACAAGGCATGTTGATGGCGGCCTTGATGCTGCTGCTGCTGGCGCTGCGCATGCACATCGCCATGGCCATGATGGTGGCCGGTTCGGTGGGCTACGTCTGGGTGGCCGGCGTGGACCCGCTGCTGAACCACTTGAAACACGCCGCCTTTGCGCGCTATTCGGTGTACGACTTGTCGGTGGTGCCGCTGTTTCTGCTGATGGGGCAATTTGCCACCCACGGCGGCCTGTCCAAAGCGCTATTCAAGGCCGGCAACGCCATGATCGGGCATTGGCGCGGCGGCATGGCCATGGCCGCGGTGGGTGCCTGCGCAGGTTTTGGTGCCATTTGCGGCTCGTCCCTGGCCACCGCCGCCACCATGGGTCAGGTCGCACTACCGGAACTGCGCGATCACAAATACTCGCCACGTCTAGCCACCGCAGCCATCGCAGCCGGTGGAACCCTGGGCATTCTGATTCCGCCGTCGGTGCCCTTGGTGATCTATGCCATCCTGACCGAGCAGAACATCGCCAAGCTGTTCGTGGCGGCCTTCATTCCCGGCATCATCGCCATGATCGGCTACATGCTGGTGATTGGCGTTGTGGCGCGGCTGGACCCCAAGTCCGCCCCGGCGGGCGAGCGCGTATCCTGGACCGGGCGCTTGGCAGCCCTGGTGGATACCTGGCCGGTGCTGCTCATCTTTCTGGCGGTCATTGGCGGCATCTACGGCGGACTGTTCACCCCCACCGAAGCTGCGTCCATCGGCACCCTGGCCACCGGCTTTGTGGCCTGGCGCAGCGGCGGGCTCAATGCCAAGAGCTTTCTGGCCTGCATGTACGGCACCTCGCAAGCCACGGCCATGATCTTTCTGATTCTGCTCGGTGCCGATGTGATGAACGTCTTCCTGGCCCTGACCCAAATGCCCAGCGAGCTGGCCAAGTGGGTGGTGGGCCTGGGCCTGTCGCCGTTGCTGATCCTGGCGGTCATCATCGCCATCTACCTGTTCCTGGGCTGCATCATGGACAGCCTGTCCATGCTGCTGCTGACCATTCCCATCTTCTTTCCCATCATCATGGGTACCGACTACTGGGGGCTGGACCCGGAAGGCAAGGCGATCTGGTTCGGCATTCTGGCGCTGATGGTGGTGGAAATCGGGCTCATCACACCGCCGGTGGGCATGAATGTGTTCATCATCAACAGCATGGCCAAGGACGTACCCATGAAGGAAACCTTCATCGGTATCGGCCCCTTCCTGGTATCGGACGGGCTGCGCATCCTGCTGTTGGTGTTTGTGCCCTCGATCGCCTTGGTGGCGCTTCGTTTGTAGAGAACCGCTTTGCTATCTTTTATATAGCTGCAACGCTATGTTTTACGGGGGCTACATGCTGTTTTTGCTTGTAACCCCAGTTTTTGGCCTTACGAAGCAGCCTGCTGGACGTGAAAGCGCTTGGCCTTCATCTCGAAGCGGGGCAAGGCGTTGTGGGCCACCACCCGCACGCGCGGACGAAAGGCCAGTACCGAGTCCAGCCGCACGGCAATGGCCTGCGCCAGCGCGGTGGGGTCGGCGCCGCCTACCAGCTCGACCTCGATGTCCATCTCGTCCATCTGGCGATCCTTGTTGACGGTGATGCGGTATTCGTCCACCTCGGCAAAGGCGCGGATGATGTTCTCCACGCCGCCGGGAAACACATTGACACCCCGCACCGTCACCATGTCGTCGGCGCGCCCCAGCACCCCACCCTCAAAGCGCAGGCTGCTGCGCCCGCAGCGGCACGGCTCGGTGTTCACCCGCACCAGGTCGCCGGTGCGGTAGCGAATGACGGGAAAACCCCAGCGCCCCAGGTTGGTAATGACCAGTTCGCCGCGCTCGCCTTCGGGCAAGACTGCGCCCGTGGCGGGATCGATCACCTCGGCGATGAACTCGGTCTCGATCAGGTGCGTGCCACCGGGCTGGGCCTCGCACTCGAACGAGTGGGCGCCAACTTCGGACGCGCCGGCGTGGTCGTAGCACTTGGCTTGCCAGGCGTCCTGGATGCGCTGCTTGGTGGCCGGTACGCTGGCGCCCGGCTCCCCCGCATGCACCGTGGCCCTGAGCGGGATGGAGCGCAGGTCGAAACCCACTTCGCGCGCCACCTCGGCCAAGCGCAAGGCATACGAGGGCGTGCAGCACAGCACGGTGGCCTGGGCGTCGCGCATCATTTCCAGGCGCTGCAGCGAATCGCGTCCGCCGCCGGGAATCATGAGTGCGCCCACTTTGCGGGCACCTTCGACGGCGCCCCAAAACCCCACGAACGGACCGAAACCAAAGGCCATGAACAGGCGGTCGCTCGCGCCGACCCCCGCCCCGGCCAGCACATGCCCCCAGCAGCGACCCCACCAGTCCCACGAGGCTTCCGTGTCCAGCACCCGCAGCGGCACGCCCGTGGTGCCAGACGTCTGGTGCAGGCGCACGTAGGCCTCGGCCGGGTAGGTGCAGTTGCTGCCAAAGGGCGCGACGTGCGCCTGGTTGGCCAGCAACTCGGTCTTGCGCGTGAACGGTAGGCGCGCCAGGTCTGGCAGGCTGCTCACGCGCGCGGGGTCCACGCCCGCCTGCTGCCACTTGTCGGTGTAGAAGCGGTTCTTGCCCCACAAATGCGCCAGCATGGCCTGCAGCTTGCGCAATTGCAGGGTCTGGAGCTGCGCACGCGGCAACACCTCCGTCTCACGGTCGAAGTACGCCATTTGTCATGCCTCCAAGCAAAAATGCCGGTTAGCCCCCGTAAATACTAGCGATATTGCTACTATTTTTATAGTATTTGCGACACCTTCGCACTGCACCTGCTGCAGCGCCGGGCTCATTGCGTTTCCCAATCATGGGTGTCCAGGCGCGAAGCCGCACACAGCGCTGCAGCACGGCAAGGCACAGCAGCAGCGACACCGATGATTCAGCAATGGAGTCAGGCCGCCTTGCGGACCTTGAGCTGCTCATACTTGGCCTGCAGGGCCTCGCGCGACTCCTGGTGCGCCGGGTCCGGTTCGATGGCACGCACCGGACAGACCTTGACGCACTGGCTCACCGCATGGTGGCCGACGCACTCGGTGCACAGGTTGGGGTCGATGGTGAAGATGTCGTCGCCGGCCGAGATGGCCTTGTTGGGGCAGGCAGCCAGGCACAGGTCACAGGTGATGCACAGTTCGTTGATGATGAGAGCCATGGGACGTCCTCGTGGTGGTATTCAATGATGGGCTGGCTAACGGGGCTATTCCTGGCACAAGGGCGGATCGGGATCATCCGCGCTGGCGTCGGGTGCGGCATCGGCCTGGTCCAGGCATTCTTGCAGCCAAACGATGTGCTCGCGCTCCTCTTGCGCAAACTCGGTAGCCATGGACACCACCTCCGCCGGGGCACCGCTGGCAGCCACGCTGTCAAAGAACGCCACCGCGCGACGCTCGTGGTCCAACGCCAGCTGCAAGGCTTCGCGCACGCTGAGCTGGTAGTGCACGCGGTCGACAGCGATGGTCTCGGGCGCCTCGCTGGCACTCCACTGGAATTCCCAAGGGGCGTAGTGCGGCAACGTCAGGCCGCTGCAGCGCTGGGTCAGTTCCTCCAGGTGCGCGCGCTCGGCACGCTCCAGGCGCCGAAAGATATCAGCCACCGCCTGTTTGCGGTGCGTCTCCATTTGGTCGGCCAGTTCTCCGTAGCGATCGGTGGCTTCGGTCTCCATGGCCAGGGCATGGGCCAGGAGCGCTTCGATGGTCTGGACGGGCGAGCCCGTAGTGCCCATGCTGTCGGCACTCATAGTGCGAACCGTCCTTCCAGTGCGCCTACGGAGCCCTGCGTCGTCTCGAACTCAGGCCGGTAAGGCGGGCGCGACCCTTTGTACAGCACCCGGCCCACATTGAAGCCGTCATCGGTCATCAGGCGGCGTGCGGCGCGCGCGGCGTCGTCGGTGCAATCGACAACGGCGGTACGCACCTGGTCGCGCCAGGCCGCCTGCTCGGGCCGGAACGTGACACAGGGGCTGAGCACCTGCACCAACGAAAATCCGGGATGGCGGATGGCCTCCACCATGATCTGCGCCATGTTCACCGGATCGCTGCTCGATACGCGTGCAATGAAATTGGCCCCCGAGGCCAATCCAATCACCAGCGGCTGGAACGGGTTGATGCCGGTGCCTTCGGGGGTGAGTTTGCTGCCCTCCCAGTCGGGCGCGGTGGTGGGGGAAGCCTGGCCCTTGGTCATGCCATAGACCTGGTTGTCCATCACGATGTAGGTCAGGTCAACATTGCGTCGGCAGGCGTGCAGGAAGTGATTGCCACCAATGGAAAAACCATCGCCGTCGCCACCCGTGACCAGCACCGTCAGGTCGGGTCGCGCTAGCTTCAGGCCAGTGGCCACCGGCAGCGCACGGCCGTGCACACCATGAAAACCGTACACGCTGGTGTAGGCCGGAATGCGCGATGAGCACCCAATGCCTGACACCACGGCCACGTTCTCCGGCGGCAAGGACAGTTCGGCCAAGGCGCGCGTCAGAGCGTTGAGCACGGTGTAGTCGCCGCAGCCGGGACACCAAATGGGCTTGAGGTCGGACTTGTAGTCCTTGGGCTTGTATTGACGCAGTGCAGCTTCCATCAGGCACTCCAGCGGTTGAGTTGATCCAAGATTTGCCCCGGCCCAAAGGCTAAGGGACCAGCGCGGTGCAAGGCACGCGTATCGCGCGGCAGCTCGTAGAACGCACGCAACATACGGTAGAACTGGCCGCTGTGCGACTGCTCCACTACCAGCACGCGTTGGATGCCCTGCAGGGCCTGCGCCATGCGTTCGGGTTGCACGGGCGCCAACAGGCGCACCGAGATCAGCCGCGCCTGACCGCCCGCATCGGCAAAGCGCTGCATGGCCTCGCGCGCCGGTCCAGTGCAAGAGCCCCAGGTGATGATGGCCAGGTCACCAGCGCCGTTGGGTGTTTCGGTGATGTCGGCCCAATGGTCGCCATAGTCAAACGCTGTGAGCTTGCGGCTGCGCTTGTCCATTTGCGCCTGGTGGTCACTGGCCTGCGACGAGGGCGTGCCCAGTTCGTTGTGTTCCAGTCCGTCAGCGGTATGCATGAGGCCGACCGTGCCGGGAATGGCCATGGGCGACACGCCGGAGCCGCCCAACGCATAGCGCTTGTAGCGTTGTTCGCCCTCGGCCAGTGCCTGTGCGGTGACACGCTTGCCAATAAAGGCGATCTCGGCAGGCTTGGGCAGCACGGCACGCGACTGCCCCATGGACTGGTCGGTGAGCACGATGGCCGGTGCCTGCATGGCCTCGGCCAGATGTACCGCCCACTGGCTTGTAAAGAGGCAGTCGGCCACGGAGTTGGCCGCCACCACGATGTGTGGGGCGTCGCCGTGCAAGCCGTAGACGGCGATGTTCAGGTCGCTCTGCTCGGACTTGGTGGCAATGCCGGTGGAGGGCCCCACGCGCATGACGTCCACCACCACCAGCGGCACTTCCGCAGCGACGGCCAGGCCCAAGGACTCGATCATGAGCGACAGGCCGGGCCCGGAGGTTGCGGTCATAGCTGGCACGCCCCCGTAGCTGGCCCCGATGATCTGGTTGATGGAAGCCAGCTCGTCTTCGGCCTGCACCAGCATGCCGCCGACCTGGGCCAGCGAGGGGGCCAGCCACTCCAGCACTTCGGTCGCCGGTGTGATGGGGTAGGCCGCCACAAATCGCACACCGCCGCGAATCACGCCCAAGCCGGTGGCCTCGTTGCCGGTGATGCTCCAGCGCGCCCCCGCAGTCTTGCTCACGGGGGGCAGCTTGGGCACGGCGGGCAAGCCTGCAGCCGCGGCAATGCCAGCCTGGAACGCAGCCATGCTGGCTTCAATGGCTGCCTGACCCTTGCGCGCCAGGTGCTTGCTGACTACGGCGTGCATGGCCTCGGTTGGCAAACCGATGAGGGCCGCAACGGCACCCAGAGCCACCATGTTGGCGCGTCCGCCTTCCACGCCCTGGGCAATTTCCTGCAAGGGCAGCGATGCCTGGCGGGGGTTGGCACTTAGCAAGGCTGCTGGGGCCGGGCCCAGCGCGGCGTCGCCCAGGATCAGGCTGTCGGCGGCAAGCGGGATTTCGGCGGCAAAACGGTTGATGTTCTCCCAGTCGATGGCCACCAGCAAGTGGTAATGATCGTCGTGAGAAACCACCGGTTCCGTGGCGAAACGTAGCATGGTGGCCGCCTCCCCGCCCCGAATCTGCGGCCCGGCCGAGCGGCCCATCAGGGCATACCACCCCGCTTGAGCGGCGGCCTCCAACAGCAGGGATCCGGCGGTTACCACCCCGGCGCCGCCGCTGCCTGCAATCACCAGCGATACGCTGTGTACTGCCATATGTCTGTCTCCTCATGGTAGTCAGAAATGCCTGCAAGAGCCCGGACTTTCTGATGACGGCTGCGCACCAGGCACGCCGCGTCGTGTTGTGGTATGAAGCTTAGGTGCACCACATCCACTTGCCTAGACAAGCCGCCATCATTTGTGCGATAAACGAACACAGTGCGCGATAATCGCGCAATTCTTGTTGTAAAAGTAAGGTTATGGATATTGCGAAAGCAGACCTGATCGAAGGCTTGGCCAAAGGCTTGTCGGTGCTGGAGAGTTTCGATACCGAGCGTCAGCGGCTCAATGCCACCCTGACCGCACAGCGCACCGGCCTCACCCGTGCCGCGGCGCGGCGCCACCTGCTGACGCTGGCCCATCTGGGCTACCTGGAAAGCGATGGCCGCTACTTCTGGCTATCAAGCAAGGTACTGGGGTTTTCGGGCAGCTACCTCGCCTCGGCGCGCTTGCCACGGGCGCTGCAGCCCACCTTGAATCGACTGTCTGCAGTTGCGCCAGAATCGTTTTCGGCGGTGGTGCTCGACGGCCACGAGGTTGTCATCGTCGCCCGGGCAGGCACCGACCGCAACCTCTTCACCCCCGCTTCCGGCCGGGTGACTGCCTATGGCTTGCACGTCGGAGCACGCTTGCCCGCGCATGCCACTTCTACAGGACGTGTGTTGCTCGCCGCACAAACCCGCACGGCAGTCAACACTTGGCTCAAAGGCCATGCCCTACAGCGCATGACACCAAAGACCACAGTCGATGTGCGCGCCTTTCGTGCGCTGGTGGAGCAAGTGCGCCGCGACGACTATTGCCTGGCCAGCGAGGAACACGAGATCGGCATCCATGCCTTGGCCGTGCCCTTGCGCAACGCCAGCGGCAAGACGGTGGCCGCGTTGAATGCCGTGGCCACGCAGGGACGCCTTATGTCGGCAGCATCCATGCAGAAGGAGCTGCTGCCCCTGCTGCAAGACGCCGCACGCGAGGTACGGCCACTGCTGTAGCGCCGTCGGGACCTATTCTTTGGGGCGCAGGTCGCGCACGCGCACCGCCTTGCCCTGCGAGCGGGCAATGGTGCCGGGCTCCATGACGCGCACCTGGGTGGAAATGCCCACCATGGACTTCACGTGGTGCGACACATCCTTGGCGATGGCGGGGTAGGCCTCTGCGCCCACGCCCGGCAAGGCCTCGACTTCGATCGTGACTTCATCGAGCATGCCCTTGCGCTCCACCACCAGCTGGTAGTGCGCCGACAACATGGGGCGCCCGACCAGCACGGCCTCGACCTGCGAGGGATAGACGTTGACCCCACGGATGATGAGCATGTCGTCGCTACGCCCGGTGATGCGCAAAATGCGCATGTGCGTGCGCCCACAGGAACAGCGCTCGGTGGTGACGCGGGTGATGTCGCGCGTGCGGTAGCGCAGCATGGGCAGCGCCTGCTTGGTGAGCGTGGTAATGACCAACTCGCCTGCATGACCCTCGGGAACGGGCCGCTGGGTTTCCGGGTCCAGCACCTCAAACAGAAAATGGTCTTCCCAGCCGTGTAGCCCGGCTTGTGCGGTGCATTCGCAGGCTACGCCGGGTCCCATGATTTCCGACAATCCATAGATGTCGATGGCTCTCAGTCCCATGCGCTCCTGGATCTCGGCCCGCATGGCATTGCTCCAGGGCTCCGCACCGAACACGCCCACTTCCAGCGCGCTTTCGCGCAGATCCACCCCCATTTGCTCGGCCACCTCGACCATGGCCAACGCATAGGACGGCGTGGCACACAGTACGCGCGGTTTGAGGTCCATGATGAGACCGATCTGGCGCTCGGTGGCGCCACCGGACACGGGCACGACGGCCGCGCCCAGACGCTCGGCGCCATAGTGCGCGCCCAGCCCTCCGGTAAAGAGGCCATAGCCATAGGCGTTGTGGATCACATCGCGGCTGCGGGCACCTGCCCCATACAGGGAGCGCGCCATCAACGACGACCAGTTCTCGATGTCTGCCTGCGTGTAACCCACCAGCGTGGATTTGCCCGTGGTGCCGGACGAGGCATGCAAACGCACCAGTGCCTCCACGGGCCGCGCAAACATGCCGTAGGGGTAGTGATCGCGCAGATCGGTCTTGAAGGTGAAGGGAACCCGATGCAGGTCGTCCAGGGAGCGCACGTCTTCCGGCACAACCCCAGCCTCTTGCATGCGACCACGGTGCAGGGGCACGTTGTCGTAGGCGTTGCGCAAGGTGGTGCGCAGGCGCTCGAACTGCAGCGCGGCCAGCGCCTCGCGCGGCATGGTCTCGATGGCTGCGTCGTAGTACGCGGATTCAGAAGCTTGCGGCGACTTGATTGCCGTCAGGGGGGTGGTTGCGCCCATGGTGTCTCCTCGAGGGTGTTTTAGTGTTCTCAGTGGGATTCAGTTGGATGTGCGCACGCCACGCACCGGTATTTTCTTCAGCGAAAAGCCTTGGTTGTAGGCGGCGCGGGTGATCAGGCTGTACTTGAACAGCGCTCCGGCGCTGATCGCTGCGACACCCGCAGCCAGGGTCAGCGCGCTGGCTGCTGGCCCGCCAGGCAATAAGAGACTCAAGCCAGCCAATGCCAGAGCGCCAAACGTTCCCAGCAGCGTCAAGGTGCGTCCGCTGGAGTCCAGTGCCTCACGCGCCCGTACCGCCAGTTGGGCTTCAACCGCCTTGCGGTACCGCATCCAGAACATCTGGCGAATGACGACCAGCGCCATGAACACCGCCAACGCCGCCGTGGAGCGCACCGAAAGCACGCTGGCCAGCACCATCCACAAGCCACAGCCTTCGGTCAGTCCGGTAGCCAGCATGAGGGGTGTGAGGGTACGCGTACGCCAGGCAGGAATACCCCGGGTGGCCGGCAGCATGCGGCTTTGGCAATACAGGAACGCCAATGCGAGCGCCGCCAGGGGCATGCGCGCCCAGCCAAAACCGAGCACCGCAATCAAGCCCATGGGAAAGAGCAGCAGAGCAACAAAGGCCTCACGCGACATCCAGGACGTGGCGGGGTTGAAGAACACGTGCAAGGCGCGCAGCGGGCGACCGATTTCCAACCATACACACACCAGGCCCAAGCCCACGCAGGCCAGGCCAACCCAGAGCCCCCAGATCGCCACGGGGTCCGCCCAGGCTGCGGCCACCATCAGCAATCCGCTGCCCAGCCCGCCACCGATGAAGTTGCCTGCAGCGCGCCAGTCCCAGCTGGTTTGCTGCCAAGGATTGGGTCCGTAGCTCATGTTTTGTCCGCCTTATCCCACAGGTAGTGAAAGCCGGGATTCGTGCCCAACTCCTCGTGCATGCGAAAGCTTTGGTTTTCCGCCAACAGCTGCGACACATTGCTGCCGGGGTCGTCCAGATCACCAAACGCCAGCACGCCACCGATGCAGGCGTTGACGCAGGCCGGCGTTGCTTCGGGGTCTACGCCGGGTTTGAGTCCGCGCGCCAGGCCCGCGTCAATGCGATCGACACAGAAGGTGCACTTGGTGGCAACAGCCAAACGGTCTTCGTCGAGCCGCTTGGACTCGTTCTGTGTCGGCTCGCCATAGGCGAACTGGGCTTTGTCGGTTTTGTAGCGGGCCTGGTAGGGACAGGCGACTGCACAATAGGAGCAGCCGATGCACAAGTCGTAGTCGATGGTGACGATGCCGTCGTCGCGCTTCTTGGTGGCTGTGGTGGGGCAGACGTACATGCACGGCGGATCTTCGCAATGCTGGCACCCCACCGGAACAAAAACCCGCTTGACGCTGGGGAACTCGCCGAACTCCATGTCCAGCACGCGGCGCCACTGCACATCCGGTGGCGTGGCATTGGTGTGTTTGCACGCTGCCGTGCAGGTTTGGCACCCGATGCAACGGCGCAGGTCAGCCGTCATGGCCCAACGTGTCATGCGTATATCTCCAAAGGTTGGCGTGTGCCGCTATTCGGCACACCGTACACTCCCGCAGCACACGCAGCGCCTGTGCCGCGCAACAGGGCGTCACAACCATGCAAATAGCACCCAGGATTGCGAGGCTTTTTCATTCTATGTATTCTTGCATTCTGATGCAATAATCAATTTGCCGGATTTACCATGCCCAACCCCACTACCAAGAGCGCTTCCACGGCCCGACGCAAACCTCCTGCGCGAGCACGTGGCGACGCGCCCGCACCGACCTGCACCATCCGCGCGGTGCGACTGCAGGACCTGGGCGCTGTCGTTGAAATCGACAGCCTGGTGACGGGTCTTGAAAAACGGGACTACTGGCAATCGCTGTTTCGTCGCTATGCAAACGCAGTCGCCACCGGCCAGCACTTCCTGGTCGCCGAGTTGGACAAGCGGGTGGTCGGTTTCGTCATTGGCGAGGTTCGCGACTGGGAGTTTGGCTCGCCTCCCTGTGGTTGGGTCTTTGGCATTGATGTGCATCCGCACGTCCGATTGGGTGGCATCGCGACACGCTTGCTGCAAGCCATCTGCACCGAGTTTCACCAAAAGGGCGTGCTCAAGGTGCGAACCATGCTGGCTCGGGACAACACCTTGATTCTTTCCTTCTTTCGCAGCCAGGGCATGATGATCAGCCCGTTCATCCCCCTGGAAATGGATCTGGAACCCTGAAACCGTTTGCGCACCCACCCCGCAGCCGCTTATGAAACTGCAACAAAACACGCGCCTGGCCCTGTACAGCCTGCTGGAGTTTGCGTCCAACCCCCAGCGCAAGATAGCCGCTGCCGAAATTGCCGACAAATACAACGTCTCGTCGCACCATTTGGCCAAGGTTCTTGCTGAACTGTCGCGTATGGGCATGGTGCAATCGGTCCGGGGTGTCGGGGGGGGCTACCGTTTCACCGGCAACGCGCGCCGGTTGACACTGATGGACATCATTTCGCTATTCGAGGACTCGCTGCCCAACGAGGACGCAGCCCCGACAGGCACACCAATCGAGCAAGCCCTGACATCGGTGCTGTCAGAAGTCGATGCCATTGCCCGAGCGTCCATGAGCTCCATCACTTTGGCCACCATGTTGCGCATCGTTGCACGCCAGCAGGAAGGGGCTTGCGCAGCTTCAAGCGATCGGCTCCTCGACTGAGGCGCGTCGACACAGGGATTCCCAACCCGCATCGATTTCCGCCTGCAAGGTGGCGATGTCCTGTGGCGCCAGATTGCGGTAGCGCCGTTGCAGAGCCAGGTAGTCGCCGATAGGCCGCGTCTTGGTGGTGTGGTTGAGCGTATAGCGATGGCCGTCTTCGACTTCGTAGAGCGGAAACGCCCCCGACTCAACGGCGTAGCGCGCCGTTTGCAGGCCCGCGTCGTCAGCAACGCCCCAACCGTCCATGCAGGGAATCAGCAAGGTAATGATGCGCGTGCCGCGGATGCTCTTGGCCTTCTCCACCTTGCGCAGCAGATCGGGCAGGTACCCCGCCGTGGCAGTGGCCACATAGGGAACCCCGTGCGCGGCCATGATTTCCGTCAGATTCTTCTTGCGTGACATCTTGCCCGCTGGCGTTGAACCGGTACGCGCAAAGTGCGGCGTGGACGACGACTTCTGCGCGCCGGTGTTCATGTAGCCTTCGTTATCGAGGCAGATGTACAGAAAGTCCTCGTTGCGCTCCGCTGCCGAAGACAGGCATTGAAAGCCGATATCGTAGGTGCCGCCATCGCCCGCCAGTACCAACACCTGGGTGTCACGCTTGCCTTTGGCATCCAACGCGCGGCGCAGTCCACTGGCAGCGGCCGCGCTGGACTCCAGTGTCGGCTGGTAGACCGGAATGCGCAGCGAACTGTAGGGCTGTGGTCCGGCAATGATGGCCATGCACGAAGGTGGAATAACGGCCATGGTGTCAGGGCCCATGGCGGTCAGCACGTGGCGAACCGAGAGCGCGTCGATGCACCCCGGGCAGGCTGCGTGGCCCGAGCACAGCATCGGGTCTTGTTTGGCAGAAGCTATTGGAATCATGGCAGTTACCTTACCCATTGCGATTCGGCCCGACTCGGGGCTTCACGCATTTGCTGGATGAAATTCACTATGTGTAGCGGCGAGACGTTCACACCTCCCACGCCTGACAGCAAACCGTGAATGACCGGCGAAATCTTGCCGCCGTAAAGCGCGGCGCGCAATTCCTGGTGCAACACACCACCGTGTCCCGGTGAGTAGTTGCGATCCAGCACCACCACTTGATCCACTCCGACCAGCGATTCGGTGATGGCCTGGACGGGCAATGGGCGAAACAGCCGAATCTTGAGCAAACCCACGGCATGCCCCGCATCGCGCAGCAGGTCCACTGCCTCACGGGCGGTGCCGCACATGCTGCCCATGGTGACGATGACCGTCTGTGCGCCATCACAGCGGTAGCGCTCCACCACGCCATAGCTGCGCCCGGTGCGTTCGGCCCACGCGAGATCGGCCTGCGCAGTCAACGCAGGCACGCGGTCCATGGCCTCGCCGAGTTCCTTGCGATGGCGATAGAACATGTCCTGTGTAACTACATTGCCCCAGGACTCCACGTGCTCGGTATCAAGCTTGTGGGGCGGATTGAACGGCGGCAAGTACGCATCCACCATTGACTGAGGCGGCACACTGACGGGCTCCATGGCGTGCGACACATAAAACGCGTCCAGGTTGACCATGGCCGGTACCAACACCTGCTCGGCCACGCGGAACGCCTGGATGACGGTGTCCAAAGCTTCCTGCGCACTTTCCACGTAGTATTGGATCCATCCGGTGTCGCGCTGGGCCAGGCTGTCGGTCTGGTCTGGCCAGAACGCCCAGGGTGAGGCCACCGTGCGGTTGACGTTGGCCATCACAATCGGCGCCCGCGCACCGCTGGCATAGTGCAGCAGCTCGTGCATCAACAAGAGACCTTGTGACGCCGTGGCGGTAAAGACGCGCGTGCCCACCAGCGAGGCCGGGATGCAGGCCGACATGACCGAGTGTTCGGACTCGGGTGTAATGATCTCGCCGTCAAATTCACCTTCCGCTTGGAAGGCGGTGATCTGTTCCAACACCGGGGTCTGCGGCGTGATCGGATATACCGGCACCACGCCTGGACGCGCCAGGCGCGCGCCCCAGGCCACGGCCTGGTTGCCGGTCATCAGCACGGCTTGCTTGGGTTCACTCATCGCACTTCCTCCTGCATCACCATGGACCCAGTGGGGCATTCCTTGACGCACATGCCACACCCTTTGCAGTAGTCGGTCAGCACCGTATAGCCCGACCCGACCGCCTTGACGGCCATGTCGGGGCAGTACACCACGCAGTTGTCACACTGAATGCAGGTTCCGCACGAGAAGCAGCGCTCGCTCTCAAGCAACATCTGCTCCAGGTCCAGCCCCAGCTGCACCTCGTCGCTGCGGACCAGGCGTTGCTGCACATCGAGCAATTGCGCCGGTGCGCGCGCCGCATGGGGACGGTAATGGGTGGAAATAGCATCCAGGGGCACCAGCGGGCGACCACTGTCATAGCGAGGCTGCGCCCATGGCATGGCGTCTGCCGTGGCGCCGTCTGGCAACAGCGTTCGGGCAATTGCAAAAGCCGCGCGCTTGCCCATCCCCACCGCTTCGGTAACGAAGCGCGCCATGCTGGTCATGTCACCCCCCGCGTATACGCCATCCATGCTGGTGGCGAACTGCGCGTCTGTGACTACCAGGTTGCCTTGGTTGCTAAGTGATTGCACCAAGCCACCCAGATCGGGGTCCTGTCCAATGGAGGTCACCACGGCATCGGCGGCCAACACAAAACCACTGTCGGGCACGGGATGTACGGTGAACTGCCCGCGCACTGCACCCGGCACAAACTGAACGCGCACACAGTGCAAGGCGATGCCAGCGCTCGCCTGGTCGGCGGCCTTCTCCAGTCGCGCACCACAGATGAACTCCACGCCTTCGTCCAGCGCCTCCTGCACCTCCTCGTGCTGGGCAGGCATTTGTTCGCGTGTTTCCAGTGCCAGCACAGTCACGGTGTGGCCCAGGCGGCGTGCGCTGCGTGCTGCATCCAATGCCGCACTGCCGCCACCGACCACCACCAGCCGTTTTCCGAGTTGCAGGGCTTGCCCGGCATTGGCGGCAGCCAGGAAGTGCGCGCCATCACAGACCCAGGGCTGGGTGTAGTCCAGGTTGGGCAGACGCTTGCTACGCGCCGCGCCACAGGCCAGATAGACGACATCATGGCGCGAGCGCAGGTCGTTCAGATCTTGTGCCTGTTCCAGTCGCGTATTGCAGCGTACCTCTACACCCAGGGCAACGATGCGTGCGATCTCGCCATCCAAGACATCCCTGCTCAACCGGTAGGCTGGGATGCCATAGCGCATCACACCACCTAACTGGGGCTGCGCTTCGTACAAGGTCACCGCAAAACCCATGCGACGCAACTGGAACGCCGCAGACAGGCCCGATGGCCCACCGCCCACGATGCCCACGCTGGCGGGGCGCTCCAGGGATGGTGTGGGAAAGTGCCAGTCGTGCTGCAGGGCCTGGTCACCCACAAAGCGCTCCAATTTGCAGATGGACAAGGCTTCGTCGTAACCGGCGCGATTGCAGGCGGTTTCACACGGATGGTGGCAAATGCGACCGGCAATGGCGGGAAACGGGTTGTGCCGGGTCAGTACCTGCCAAGCACCCTCAAAGTCGCGGCTGCGTGCCAGGCCAATCCATTCGGCGATGTCGCCGTTGACCGGACATGCTCCGTGGCAAGGTGCAGGCGCCTTGATGTGCTGCGCCAGCGAAGCGCGCCAAGTACCGGTCTTGATGACCGCTGTGCTGCCGGTGGTCCAGATGGGGGCAATGGCGTTCATGCAAGGCTCCCGGCTAGTTGTGTATCCGCGCACCGGTACCCCGCTACGCAGGCGGCCGCATTTTCAGACTGTAGTTTGGGTGTGTTGGCCTGGATGGCCTGGCTGAGAATATCCATGGACGGCGCCTCGATCACCCGCGCCAACGCGCCCAACAAGGCCGAATTCACGATGCGGCCCAATCCGTGTTCGCGTGAAATGGACAAGGCATCCACCGCCACGATGCGACGATCCGGAAAGTTCTGGGCGAATTCCTGCGCGCTGCGCGCCGAATTCACCACGATCAGGGTGCGACTGTCTGCCGCAGCCAGCAGACGCCCTTCCAGCAGGCTGGCGTCAAAGCACAGAATTGCGTCTGCACGCTCGATGTCGCAGCGCACCCGCACAGGCCGACTGTCGGCACGGATGTACGAGTTGACCGGTGTACCCCGCCGCGCACCCCCGTAGCTAGCAAAGCACTGTACGTGCATGCCCTGGGCATGAAACGCGCCTGCAAGCAAATTGCCGGCGGTTTGTGCACCCTGGCCTCCACGGCCCTGGATGATGATTTCAAGCACGAGTTGTCTCCTATCGGTGGTGCCAGTTGCAGATGGGCCGCAATAGAACACCCCTTTTTGTTGTATTGGACGCGTAAACGCAGCCCATGGACTGCAAATTTACGCCGGTGTTGGTCATTCGCATAATTGATTGTTAGGATTTGCATTATTCGATTCATGAATAATCAACCATGCCCAAGCCTCACAACTTTCGCCAACTCGACCTCAACTTGCTGCGGGTACTCTGCGCGGTGTACCGGCTGGGATCCGTGACGCAAGCAGCCCGTCAGTTGTCGCTGTCGCAGCCTGCAACCAGCAATGCGCTGACACGCTTGCGCAGTTACTTCGATGACGCGCTGTTTGTGCGTTCGCCGCGTGGCTTGCACCCCACACGCAAGGCCCAGCGCATCGTGCCGAGCCTCATCACGCAATTGGCAGCACTAGAGTCCACCGTCACCACGTCCGAGCGGTTTGAGCCTGCCAGCAGTTCGATGCATTGGCGGCTGTCGCTGTCGGACCTGGGAGAAATGATGTTTCTGCCGCGCTTTGCCCAGGCCCTGCGTCAGCATGCGCCGCGCTGCCAGGTGTCCAACGTGGCCGTTGACGCCACGCGTGTGGCATCGGCACTGGAAGCGCACGACATCGATCTGGCGGTTGGCATCCTGTCCAGCGGTACAGAATCCGTCGCCAGCGAACTACTGTTCCAAGAGCACTTCGTCGGCATCACCGCGCACGACTGGACCCCGAGCGTAGGACGTGCCGGGGCGCGACTGAGTGCCCGCCAATTGGCGGCAACGGCCTTGGCCGTCGCCGCACCGGCTGCGACTTTCCACGGCAGCGTAGAAGGCATGCTGACCAAGCTGAAGCTGACCGACTGCACGGTGGTGCGTGCACGCCATTACGGCGCATTGCCAGACCTGGTCGCACGCAGCGACTTGATGGCCATCGTCCCGCAGATGTATGCCAACTCCTTGGTTCCCCGCTATCCCGTGCGCATCTGGGAATTGGCCGACCACGGCCCCCACTACAGCGTGCGCATGCTCTGGCATCCCACCGCAACGACCGACCAGGCCCATACATGGTTGCGCGGGTTGATGCGCGAGCTCTTCGCCCGCTGACGGGCAGGTGAAAACCCCATTGCCAACGGTGAAACAGGCACTATAGTGCACTTATCTGGAAAGAAGCCCAGCAAACATGCATCAAAACGCATTTGACGGCACTTTCCTTCCAAAATTTACACCGAGGATTTCCCATGGGTTCAACCGATTCGGCGCTGCATCGCGTCATGGACGCAGGCCGACCCACACCGGAACACACGGCACTGGCCGACTACCGGCTGGACGACAACCTGACCGCTCTGACCGGCCGTATCCTGATCTCGGGCACGCAGGCCTTGGTTCGCCTGCCGCTCATGCAAGCGCGCCTTGACCAGGCACACGGTTGGCGTACGGCGGGCTTTGTCTCGGGCTACCGGGGCTCGCCACTGGGTGCGGTCGATCAGGCACTCTGGAAAGCGCAGGACTTGCTCGACCAGCACAAGGTCCGTTTCATGCCTGCCATCAACGAGGAGCTGGGA
This sequence comes from Rhodoferax sp., assembly GCA_046348185.1. Taxonomy (GTDB): domain Bacteria; phylum Pseudomonadota; class Gammaproteobacteria; order Burkholderiales; family Burkholderiaceae_C; genus Allorhodoferax. Next base: position 67,680 of record JAXMER010000017.1, read on the forward strand.
GCAGCCGCCTGCTCTGGCACACAACGCGTGGCCAGCGACCCCGACCGGCGCTATGAGGGCGTGTTTGCAATGTGGTACGGCAAAGGCCCCGGCGTAGACCGTGCGGGCGATACCTTGCGCCATGGCAACGCGTACGGATCGTCTGCGCGCGGCGGCGTGTTGGTGGTTGCGGGTGACGACCACGGCTGCGTGTCGTCCGGCATTCCGTTCCAAAGCGACATTGCCATGCAGGCCTGGAGCATGCCCGTGCTGCACCCGGCGAATGTGTCCGAGATGATCGAGTTCGGTCTCTACGGCTGGGCGCTGTCGCGCTACAGCGGCACCTGGTGTGGACTGATTGCCTTGTCCGAAACGGTGGAGGGCACGGCCACAGTTGATCTGGATCGCCTGCAAACCCAGTTTGAAGAACCGGCGGATTTCACGCCACCCGCGGGTGGCCTGCACTACCGCCTGCATGACCTGCCCGGCTTGGGCATCGAGGCACGGCTGGCCGCCAAGCTGGACGCAGTGCGGGCGTTTGCCCATGCCAACCCGATCGACCGCTGGGTGCTGCCAACCCCCCAGGCGCGCATCGGCATCATCACCTGCGGCAAAGCGCATCTGGATGTGATGGAAGCCCTCCGACGGTTGGACCTGCCTCTGCAAACCCTGGCCGAAGCAGGCGTGCGCTTCTACAAGGTGGGACTGGTGTACCCACTGGAGCCCCGGCGCATGCTGGATTTCACCCAAGGTCTGAGCGAAATCCTGGTCGTCGAAGAGAAAGCGCCCGTGGTGGAAAACCAGTTGCGCGCCATGCTATACAACCACGCTCCTTCCGAGCGCCCGGTCCTGTTGGGCAAGACCGACATCGACGATCATCCGCTGCTGTCGGCCTTGGGTGAACTGCGTCCATCGCGGGTCATGCCGGTACTGGCCCATTGGCTGGCACGCCACTTCCCTGCGCTGGACCGCCGCGCACGGGTGCCCACTTTCGTGGCACCGGTCATGCTCTCGAACGCGGCCGATACGGTCAACCGCATGCCCTACTTCTGTGCGGGATGCCCGCACAACCTGTCGACGCGCGTGCCCACCGGCTCCGACGCCAATGCCGGCATTGGTTGTCATGCCATGGCGGGTTGGATGGACCGCTCGACCACGTTCCCCCAGGTTCCCATGGGCGCCGAGGGCGTGGACTGGGTTGCACAATCGTTCTTCACCCAACGCCCCCATCGCTTTCAGAACATGGGCGATGGAACCTATTCGCACTCAGGCTACCTGGCCATTCGCCAGGCAGCGGCAGCGGGCGCCAACATCACCTACAAGATCCTGTACAACGACGCCGTCGCCATGACCGGCGGCCAGCCCGTGGACCGTCGTCTTTCGGTACCCGAAATCGCGCGCCAGGTGCAGGCCGAAGGCGTCCAACGCATCGCTGTCGTTACCGAGTCTGACCAGCAATGGCACAGCCAGCAGCACCTATTCCCACCGGGCACCACGTTTCACGCGCGCACCGAGCTTGATGCCGTGCAACAGGAATTGCGCACCACGCCGGGGGTGACGGTACTCATCTTCGATCAGGTGTGCGCCACCGAGCAACGTCGACGCATCAAGCGCGGCATGGCTCCCGCGCGCACCACGCGGGTATTCATTCATCCGGAACTCTGCGAAAACTGCGGGGACTGCACGGCCGTTTCCAACTGTGTGGCCATCCGGCCACTGGCTACCGCCAAGGGACGCAAGCGCCAGATCGACCAGACTGTCTGCAATCAGGACCTCTCCTGTCTGCAGGCCACCTGCCCGGCCATGGTGACCATCGAGGGCGCGACCTTGCGCAAGAAGGTGGGCGCAGGCTTGTCGCACACCAGCATCGCACAGGCGATTGCCGACCTGCCGCTGCCACCGGCATGGCACTGGGATGCGCCCTACGATCTCGTGATCACGGGAGTCGGTGGTACCGGCATCATCACGGTTGGAGCGTTGGTCACCACAGCCGCCCATCTGGAGGGCAAGAGTGCCTCGGTGCTGGACTTCATGGGGTTTGCGCAAAAAGGCGGCCCAGTGATCGCGTTTGTGCGCCTGGCACACGACCCCAGCCTGCTGCACCAGGCCCGCATCGACACCCAGCAGGCCGATGCCATGATCGTGGGCGACCTGGTGGTGGGCGCCAGTGCCAACGCGCTGCAATGCGCTTCGCGCGGCCGCACCCGCGCTGCGGTCAATCTGCACCAGATTCCGACCTATGCATTTGTGAACCAGCCCGAAGCGCAGTTGCACACCGACGCCCTGCTGGAAAAGATTGAGCATGCCACCGGGGGCAAAGACGTCTCGACCTGCGATGCGCAGGCCCTGTCGGAGCAACTCTTCGGCGACACCTTGACAGCCAACGTGCTGCTGCTGGGGTTCGCCTGGCAACACGGCTTGGTCCCCTTGTCCTTGGCGTCGCTGGAGCGAGCCCTGGAGCTCAATGAAGTGGCGGTCGACGCCAACAAACTCGCCTTTGCTTGCGGTCGTCTGGCAGCGGCCGCTCCGCAAGCGTTGGAACAACTGCTGCAGGGGCACGCATCGCCCGCAACGCCATCCGACCCGACCCAGGTTGCGCTGGCGGAGTTGATTGAGCAAGGTTGCTCCCATTTGCAGGCCTACCAAAACCAGGCCCTGGCCAACACCTACCGCGCGTTTGTACAGCAGGTACAAGATGCCGAATCTCGCTTGGATACGGCTGCAAGCCAGAACCTCCCCCTGACCCGTGTTGTCGCGCAGCATTACGCCCGCTTGCTGGCCTGCAAGGATGAATACGAGGTGGCACGGCAGTACAGCAATGGTTCGCTGGAGGCTGCGCTGGCCGAGCAGTTCAGCGGCGATTACCGCATCCACTACCACTTCCTTCCGGAGTATTGGCGCTCATCCCGTACCCCGCAGGGCGCGCACCCCACCAAGGTACGCCTGGGTTACTGGGCCCATGCTGCGCTACGCGCGCTGGCCGGTATGCGCGCTTTGCGTGCCAGTCGGCTGGACCCATTTGGTTGGCTGGGTGAGCGCCGTCGCGAACGGCATGTGGCCGCACAGTACCGCGCCCTGCTGGAACCGGCAACGCACACGTTGTCTGCACAGAATCACGCCAATTGGGTCGAAGTGGCCGCGTTGGCCCAGGGCGTTCGGGGATACGGCACCATCCGCGAGAAGGCCGCACACCACATGCAGCAGCAGGCAAAGACACTATTGGCAAAGGCAGATATCCGCTTGGGCTGAAATTCCTGCGTTACGATGCACAAATTGGCAGGCAACTAACTGTTTGTTGCCGCCTTCCCTTTTGTTGACCTTTCCTTCATCACCACCATGTCGACCATCCAAGACACCATGACCGCCGACCACCGGCACTGCGACGAGTTTTACACGCAAGCCGAGAAGGCCGCACAAGTCGGCGACTGGGCTGGCGCAAGCGCCGCCTTCGAGCGATTTGACAAATCCGTGCGCGCGCATTTCGATGCCGAAGAGAGCCTGCTGTTTCCCGCCTTCGAAGAAACCACCGGCATGCGCATGGGCCCCACCGAAGTCATGCGCGGCGAACACAAGCAAATGCGCGCACTGCTGGACGCGGGCCGCGCGGCGCTGGCTGCACGTGATGAAGACGAGTTCACTGGCAATGGCGAAACCTTGCTCATCATGATGCAGCAGCACAACGTCAAAGAGGAAAACGTGCTCTATCCCATGTGTGACCAGCACCTCAGTGGTCAGCGTGCGGATTTGCTGGCCTCCATGCAGCAGAAGATGGCAGCGTGAGCCTCGGCGTGGGCTTGGCCTGAACGGCACGTTCATCCAGCCATGCACGGGTTGCGGCGCTTCTTGCAGCGCCTGTTCAACTGGACCCTGGCGCCGATACTGGCGCTGATACTGCTATTTGAAGAATGGGGTTGGGAGCCGCTGGCGCGGCTGCTGGGCGTACTGGCACGCCTGCCGTTGTGGGCCCGCATGGAGGCCTTCATCAGCCGCCTGCCACCCTACGGCGCGCTGGTGGTCTTTTTTATTCCGGCTCTGCTCCTGCTTCCGGTCAAGTTGCTGGCCTTGTACTGGATCGGGCGCGGCCACACCCTGCTCGGCCTGGCCGTGGTGCTGGGTGCCAAGCTCATGGGAACCGCCGCCGTTGCCCGGCTGTTTGCATTGACACAACCCGCGTTGATGCGGCTGGCCTGGTTTGCAAAAGCGTACGGACGCTGGAAACACTGGAAAGACCAGTTGCTGACCCGTTTTCGCGCCACGCCTGCTTGGCGCAGCGTGACGGCGCTGGGGCAGCAGGCCAGGATGCGTGCAAGTGCCGTGGTGCGCAGGTTGCGGGGTTGGTTGCGCCCCTAAACTGGGGGCCGCCGCCGCGCCCGTAAGGGTTTGTTCAGGCCGCGGCACGGCACCAGGCAGTAGACTGCCGGGCTTAAAAGACAAACGAGGAGCCCCATGCTGACCCTGCTCATTGCCATCTTCGTGCTGGTCTACGCGGCCATTGCGTTGGAACACCCTCTCAAAATCAACAAGTCCGCCACGGCCCTGTTGGGCGCAGGCCTGCTGTGGACCATTTATGCCGTGGCCAGTAGCGACCCCGGCAAGGTCGGCACTGACCTCAACGAGTCCCTGATGGGCACGGCGCAGATCGTGTTCTTCTTGATGGGTGCTATGACGATTGTCGAAGTGGTGGATGCACACAATGGCTTTGAGGTCATCACCTCGCGCATCAAGACTCAAAAACTCTCCACCTTGATGTGGATGGTGGGTTTCGTATCCTTCTTTCTCAGCTCCATCCTGGACAACCTGACCACCACCATCGTCATGGTGTCGCTCATGAAGAAGCTGCTGGACCAACGCGACGACCGGTTGTTCTTTGCCGGCATCATCGTCATTGCCGCCAATGCCGGTGGTGCCTGGACGCCCATCGGCGACGTGACCACCACCATGCTGTGGATCGGCGGACAGATCACCACCGTTCAGATCATGAAGGGCTTGTTCATTCCCTCCATGCTCAACCTGTTGGTGCCGCTGGCTGTTACGGCCATGCTGCTGGGGAACAGGCCGGTGATTGCTCCCAAGATCAACCCCGACGAAGAGCCTTTCTACACCAGCCCCTTCGAGCGCAATCTGATGTTCTTCATGGGACTGGGCGTGCTCGTGGCCGTTCCGGTCTTCAAAACGCTCACAGGCCTGCCTCCGTTCCTGGGCATCTTGTTCGGTCTGGGCTTGGTCTGGCTGGTTGGTGACCTGGTGCACCGCAAGACTGAAGAGCTGCGCAAGCAGCGCCTGACTCTGGCGCGCGCGTTGACGCGCATCGACATGAGTTCGGTGGTGTTCTTCATTGGCATCCTGCTGTCCGTTGCGGTACTGGAGCACACGCACATCCTGACTGGCGTTGCGAAGTGGCTGGACCAGGCGGTGGGTCGGCAGGACGTGATCGTGCTCATCATTGGCCTGGTCAGCGCCGTGGTGGACAACGTTCCCCTGGTCGCAGCCAGCATGGGCATGTACGACCTCCAGCAGTACCCCACCGACAGTTTCTTGTGGGAATTCATGGCCTACTGCGCCGGTACGGGCGGCTCCATCCTCATCATCGGCTCGGCGGCCGGGGTAGCAGCCATGGGGCTGGAGAAGATCGACTTCCTCTGGTACATGCGCAAGATCAGTAGCCTGGCCTTACTGGGCTACTTTGCCGGTGCGCTGTTCTACATCGTCGAGTACCGCATATTCCACTGAATCGCTGCACAAGGTCGGGTTTTCCCTGAGAGCAATTACCCCGCCCCGTCAGCTTTTCTCCAGCCATTTCCGGCCCACCCCCCTTAGACTTTGCGCAAGCTCCGGGGTGCCCCAGGGGCTGGCCTCTTTTCCCCCAACGGAGACAGCATGAAAGCCCTACTTCAATTTTCGAGAGCCGTGGATTGGCTCAATGGCCTGATCGGCAAGCACGTGATCTGGCTGATCCTGGCGTCCACCGTCATCAGCGGTGTCAACGCCATCGTGCGCAAAGCCTTCAACGTGGGCTCCAACGCTTTTCTGGAGGTGCAGTGGTACCTGTTTGCCGCGTCCTTTCTCATTGCCTCGGCCTACACCCTGCTCAACGGTGAACACGTGAAGATCGACGTGGTTTACAGCCACTTCTCCAAGCGCACGCAGATGAAGATCGACATCTTCGGCTTTCTGTGTTTTCTCACGCCGGTCTGCGTTGCCTTCCTGACGTTTGGCATCCCCTTTTTCCTTAAAGGTCTCCAGTCCGGCGAAATGTCCACGAACGCCGGTGGTCTGATCCGCTGGCCGGTGTATGCCCTGATTCCGCTCGGTTTTTCGCTGCTGTTACTGCAGGGTTGGTCAGAACTGATCAAGCGCGTAGCTTTTCTGATGGGACTCATTGACGACCCCACCGCCAAAGCCGTTGCCATGACGGCCGAAGAAGAACTGGCCGAAGCCATCCGCCTGGCTGCCGAAGCCAAGGCCAAGAACACCTGAACCAGGACGCAAAACCATGCAATTCCTCATCAACAACATGGCCCCCATCATGTTTGCGGGCCTTATCTGCTTCCTGCTGTTGGGCTTTCCGGTGGCCTTCAGCCTGGGTGCCTGCGGCCTGTTCTTTGGGTTCGTGGGCATTGAACTGGGCATCTTGCCCGAAGCCCTGCTACAAGCCCTGCCCCTGCGCATCTTCGGCATCATGCAGAACGACACACTGCTGGCCATTCCATTTTTCACGCTCATGGGGCTGATATTGGAACGAAGCGGTATGGCCGAAGACCTGCTGGAAACCATTGGCCAGTTGTTCGGCCCGGTGCGGGGCGGCCTGGCCTTTGCCGTGATTTTTGTCGGCGCCTTGCTGGCCGCTACCACGGGTGTGGTGGCCGCTTCGGTGATCTCCATGGGCCTGATTTCGCTGCCCATCATGCTGCGCTATGGGTATGACCGACGCATTGCTTCCGGTGTGATTGCCGCCTCGGGCACACTGGCACAGATCATTCCGCCTTCCCTGGTGCTCATCATCCTGGCCGACCAGTTGGGCCGCAGTGTGGGCGACATGTACAAGGGCGCGTTCATACCCGGTTTTCTGCTGACGGGCATGTATATGGGTTGGATCATCCTGGTTGCGATCTTCAAGCCCGCCATGGTTCCTGCGCTGCCCCTGGAAGCGCGCACGATTCGCGAGGACAACGGCAAGAGCGGTCTTCTGTCCCTGGGTGTGCTCACGGCCGTGTGCACGGCGGTGGCAGTCTTCTTTGGCCAGCACTATGCCGACGTCTACAGCTGGGTCCAAGGCCACAAGGTCGATAGCGTGGCCACGGACGAAACCATCGTGGTGGCCATGTGCGCCGGCGTCACATTGGCATTTGTGATGGCCGTGCTCAACAAGATCACCAAGTTGGGCCTGCTCTCGCGCATGGCCGAGCGAGTGACGTTTGTGCTGATTCCGCCACTGCTGCTGATCTTCCTGGTGCTGGGCACCATCTTCCTGGGTATCGCCACCCCCACCGAGGGCGGTGCCATGGGTGCGCTCGGTGCATTCGCCATGGCCATGGCCCGCGGGCGGCTGAACATGAATCTGCTCAAGCAGGCCCTGACCACCACCACCAAGCTGGCGAGCTTCGTAGTCTTCATCTTGGTGGGTTCCACCATCTTCAGTCTGGTGTTCCAGGGCGTGGATGGCCAGAAGTGGGTGGAGCACCTGCTGACGGGCCTGCCCGGCGGTCAAGTGGGCTTCCTGATCGTGGTGAACGTGCTGATCTTCGGCCTGGCCTTCTTCCTGGACTTCTTCGAGCTGTCCTTCATCGTGGTGCCCCTGCTCGGCCCCGTGGCGGAAAAGCTGGGCGTGGACCTGATCTGGTTTGGCGTGCTGCTGGGCGTGAACATGCAAACATCTTTCATGCACCCACCCTTTGGCTTTGCGCTGTTCTACCTGCGCAGCGTGGCGCCAGACAAGGAGTACAAGGACCGCGTTACCGGCAAGACCATTGCACCGGTCAGCACCATGCAGATCTACTGGGGTGCCGTACCGTTTGTGCTGATCCAGATCATCATGGTCGGTCTGATCATCTTCTTCCCAGGCATCGTCTCCGGTGGCCTGGACAAGGAAGAAGCCGTGGACCTGAACAAGGTGCAACTGGAAATGGAAGCTGCCATGCCGGCCCCAGAACTTCCGTCCGAACTGCCGCAAGGTGGTGCCTCGGCCCCGGCCGACGCGGATGATCCGCTCAAGGCCCTGCAAGATGCGGTCGAGAAAGACAACAAGAAGTAATCGATTGCCCGCTTCACTTCCCTGTTAAAGCCCCGCATCGCGGGGCTTTTTCTTGGGTTCGCAAAGGACCCCATTCGCAAGCGGTTGCCCACAACAAAGTAGGG
>JAXMER010000018.1:0-43756 GCA_046348185.1 Rhodoferax sp.
GGCTAACTCTTCCCCTTGCAGGGCGAGTAGAGGTCTTTCACCTCCTAGTGAGTGCGTCATGCCGGACGCACCAAAAAAAGAGCCCCGCGTTGCGGGGCTCTTGTGATGATGCGGGAGAAACTGGTTTACAGCTTCTTGGATTGCATGAACTGGTCGAAACGCATTTCGGTGAAGCGGAACCACAGGTTGGCGTCACGGCGGAAAGCGGCGTAGTCGTCGTAAACTTTCTTCCAGCTGGGGTTCTTGGCGCTGATCTCTTCGTACAGGGCCATGGACTCCTTGAAAGCCAGATCCAGCACGTCCTGCGGGAAGGGCAGCACCTTGGTCTTGGCTCCCACCAGTTGCTTCAACGCCGTGGGGTTGCGGGCATCGTACTTGGCTTGCATTTCGGTGTGGGCAAATGCTGCCGCGCACTCGACGATGGTCTTGTTCTCGGCCGAGAGGGCGTTGTAGGCCTTGTCGTTGATGAAGAAGTCCAGCTGTGGGCCACCTTCCCACCAGCCGGGGTAGTGGTACACGGGTGCCACTTTGTTGAAGCCCAGCTTCTGGTCGTCGTAGGGTCCGATCCACTCCGCTGCGTCGATCGTGCCTTTTTCCAGCGCCTGGTAGATTTCGCCACCGGGGATGTTCTGGGGCACGCCACCCATACGCTCCACCACGCGGCCAGCAAAACCACCCACGCGAAACTTCAGGCCCTTCATGTCGGCCACAGACTTGATTTCCTTGCGGTACCAACCGCCCATCTGGGCGCCCGTGTTGCCGCCAGGGAAATTGATGATGCTGTACTTGGCGTAGAACTCACGCATCAGCTTCAGGCCATTGCCTTCGTACATCCAGGCTGTCATCTGGCGGCTGTTCAGACCAAAGGGGATGGCGCAACCCAGGGCAAAGGTTTCATCCTTGCCATGGAAGTAGTACGGAGCGGTGTGGGCCATTTCCACAGTGCCGTTCTGCACGCCGTCCACCACGCCAAACGGAGGCATCAGTTCGCCGCCAGCATGGGTGGAGATGGTGAACTTGCCACCCGACATTTCGCTCACTTTCTTGGCGAAGACTTCTGCAGCGCCGAAGATGGTGTCCAGCGACTTGGGGAAGCTGGAGGCCAGACGCCAGCGGATAGCGGCTTGTGCGTGTACCGCAGGAGCGGCACCAGCAGCCAGCACGCCAGCGATGCCGGCATTTTTGATGATTGAACGACGATCCATTCGGGAATCTCCTTGGTGTTGAAACAATCTTGCAGACGCAGATACGCGCCGCGCAAGGACTGCTATGAGTCACCGGACATTGTAGGAATCGACCCCTACCCCCATCCGGGGGTTTTCCCTCGAAATGGACGCTCCACGCTTTGTATACAGGAATCTGTCAGCTTGGCGACACCGGTGCAAAACGCACTATGCCGCGCGCGCCACCGGAGCCAACAGCGCACCAAAATGGCGTGCAATGGCTGCCTGGATGCCGGGTGCATCCAGCCCTTGCAAGGCCTGCAGCTTGGCAGGATCGCCATGTTCGATGAAGGCGTCTTTCAAGCCCAGTTGCAGCACCGGCAACGTAAGCCCCGCTGCCTGCAAGGCTTCGCACACCGCACTGCCTGCACCGCCCATGATGCAGCCTTCTTCTACGGTGACCAGGGCTTGGTGGCTGCGCGCCACTTGCGCCAGCAATTCGGTGTCCAGCGGTTTGGCCCAGCGCATGTTGACCACCGTGGCGCCCAGGGCGTTGGCCGCCTCCAGCGCCGGGTACAGCAGCGTGCCAAAGGCCAGGATGGCAATTCCCTTGCCCTGGCGGCGAATCTCACCCTTGCCAAAAGGCAGTGTTTCCAGCCCCGGCTGCACGGCCACGCCGGCACCGGCGCCACGCGGATAGCGCACGGCCACCGAGTGGTCTTGTGCAAAGGCGGTGGAGAGCAACTGGCGGCACTCGTTTTCATCGGCCGGGCAGGCCACGCTGATGTTGGGGATGCAGCGCAGGTAGGCGATGTCATAGGCTCCGGCGTGGGTGGCGCCATCGGCACCCACCAGGCCCGCGCGGTCCAGTGCAAACACCACCGGCAGGTTCTGGATGGCCACGTCGTGGATCAGCTGATCGTAGGCACGCTGCAGGAAGGTGGAGTAGATCGCCACCACCGGCTTCAGGCCCTCGGCGGCCAGGCCGGCGGCGAAGGTCACGGCGTGCTGCTCGGCAATGCCCACATCGAAGTAGCGGTCGGGGAACTGCTGCTCGAACTCCACCAGGCCAGAACCTTCACGCATGGCCGGTGTGATGCCCACCAGGCGCGGGTCGGCAGCGGCCTGGTCGCACAGCCACTGACCAAACACTTGCGTGAAGCTCTGCTTGGGCGGCGTTGCGGGCTTGACCAGGCCCACGGCGGGGTCGAACTTGCCGGGGCCGTGGTAGGACACAGGGTCGGCCTCGGCCAGCTTGTAGCCCTGGCCTTTCTTGGTGACCACGTGCAGGAACTGCGGACCTTTGAGCTGTCGGATGTTTTCCAGCGTGGGGATGAGGGAATCGAGGTCGTGGCCGTCAATGGGGCCGATGTAGTTGAAACCAAATTTTTCGAACAGCGTGGCCGGTACGACCATGCCCTTGGCGTGTTCTTCGATGCGCTTGGCCAGTTCGAACAGCGGCGGCGCGCCCTTGAGCACGGTCTTGCCCACGTTCTTGGCGGCCGCGTAGAACTGCCCGCTCATCAGCTGGGCCAGGTAGCGGTTGAGTGCGCCCACGGGTGGGCTGATGCTCATGTCGTTGTCGTTCAGAATAACGAGCAGGTTGGCGTCGGCGACACCGGCGTTGTTGAGCGCTTCGAAGGCCATGCCAGCAGTCATGGCACCATCGCCAATCACAGCCACGCAATGGCGATCCACACCCTGAATTTTGGCTGCCAGCGCCATGCCCAGCGCTGCCGAAATGGAGGTGCTGGAGTGCGCCGTGCCAAAGGTGTCGTAATCGCTTTCAGCGCGCTGCGGAAAGCCCGACAGGCCGCCCAACTGGCGCAGCGTGTCCATGCGGTCGCGTCGCCCGGTGAGGATCTTGTGCGGATAAGTTTGGTGGCCCACGTCCCAGACGATGCGGTCCTGCGGCGTGTTGTAGACGTAGTGCAGGGCCACGGTCAGCTCCACCGTGCCCAGGTTGGAACTGAGGTGGCCGCCCGTCTTGGCCACGCTCTCCAACAGGAACTCGCGCAGTTCTCGGGCCAGCTCTCCCAGCTGGGTGCGCGGCACCTGGCGCAGATCAGCCGGATCGTTGATGGTATGCAGCAGGGGATAACGGAATTTCGGCATATGCTATGTTTTTGGTAGCTGCTCGCGCTTGTTTTACGGGGGCTAGACGGTTGTTTTTACTAAATCAACTAGCTGGCGCGGTGCACCACCATGCGCGCCAGCGCCCGCAGTGCATCGGCGCGAAACGCACCGGCGCAGTCTGCCTCCAGGCGGTCCAGCGCGCCCAGCGCCTGCGCCAGCAAGGTCCGTGCGTAGTCCTGGCTGGCCTGCAGCCCCATCAGGGACACGTAGGTGGGTTTGTTGGCATCGGCGTCCTTGCCAGCCGTCTTGCCCAGGGTAGCGGAGTCGGCGGTGACGTCCAGGATGTCGTCCACCACCTGGAACGCCAGGCCGATCGCACCGCCATAGGTCTGCAAGGCCGCCAGCGCGCTCGCAGTCGCGCCCGCGCACGCAGCGCCCATGACGACACTGGCCAGCAGCAGGGCGCCAGTCTTGCGCTGGTGCATGTCGCGCAGTTGGGCTTCCGTCAGAGCCACGCCCACACTAGCCAGATCAATGGCCTGGCCGCCCGCCATGCCAGCGCTGCCCGCAGCACGGGCCAGCAGCGCGCACAGCCGCGCCTGTATGGCATCCGGCACAGAGCCATCCTGCGGCGTCAACAACTCGAATGCCAACGCCTGCAGGGCGTCGCCCGCCAGCAGCGCCTGGGCCTCGCCAAACTGCACATGCACCGTCGGTTTGCCGCGGCGCAGCACATCGTTGTCCATGCACGGCATATCGTCATGGACCAGGGAATAGGCGTGGATCAGTTCCACGGCGCAGGCTGCGCGCAAGGCGGCAGGGGCGCCGACAGCGGACTGCAGTCCGGCCAGGGCTTCATGCGCAGCCAGCACCAGCAGCGGGCGCAGGCGCTTGCCACCATCCAGGACGGCGTAGCGCATGGCATCCACCAGTTCGGCAGGAGCCCCATGGTCGGCCCCCAGTTCAGGGCCCACCGTGATCCAGCCGTCCAGGGCCTGCTCCACTTGAGCCAGGCGGCTCGCACTCCAGGCTTCCAGATCAAAAGGTACGTCGATCATGTGGCTTTCCAGGGTTTGAGAACACCCGCATCGAGAACCTTGATTTGGTCTTCCACGGCCTGCAACTTGTCGCGGCAGGTTTGCAGCAAGACCGTGCCACGCTGGTAACCGGTGAGCAGTTCGTCCAGCGGCATGTCGCCGGATTCCAGGCGCTGCACCAGCGCCTCGAGCTCCGACAAGGCGGCCTCGTAGGTCGCGGGAGCCTGTGCCGCGGTGGCAGGGATGTCAGTCTTGGCAGGGGCCTTGGGCATGGACTCGGTTGCGCAGCGCAAAAACGGTAAAGCCGGGATTTTAGGCGCTGGCGCCCCGCTACGGGGTGGCGGGTACAATCGCGCCTCTTGCCGCCGACGGTTTGTGTCGGCTTCCCCGTTTGCCTGCGCCACCCGGCGCCCTCCCTGTGGGGAGTCTTTAGGTCAGCCCAGCCATGTCTGATTTAAGTCTTCGACTGCAGCACGCTTCCAGCCAGCTTCCCGTTTCTGCGTACTTCGATCCCGCGCTGCACCAGCTGGAGCGCCAAACCCTGTTCCAGCAAGGGCCACGCTATGTCGGCCACTCCCGTTGGGTTCCCGAGCCCGGCGACTACTACACCCTGCCCCAGGAGCAGGGAGGCCGCGCCTTGGTGCGCACCTCGCAGGGCGTGGAACTGGTCTCCAACGTCTGTCGCCACCGCCAGGCCATCATGCTCAAGGGCAAGGGCAACCTGGGCACCGAAAGCGGCGGCAATATCGTCTGCCCCATCCACCGTTGGACGTACAGTGCCCGCCCAGGCACTGGCGACAAGGCCGGCACCCTGATTGGCGCCCCGCACTTCCCGCACGACCCCTGCCTGAACCTCAACAACTACGGCTTGCGCGAATGGAACGGCATGCTGTTCGAGGACAACGGCCGCGACATTGCCGCTGAACTCGGTGGCATGGGGCCGCGCGCACAGCTGAGCTTTGACGGCTACGTGCTCGACCACGTGGAGCTGCACACTTGCAATTACAACTGGAAGACCTTCATTGAGGTCTACCTGGAGGACTACCACGTCGCTCCCTTTCATCCGGGCCTGGGCAACTTTGTCACCTGCGACGACCTGCAGTGGGAGTTCGGTAAGGAATACTCCGTGCAGACCGTGGGCGTGGCCAAGGGCCTGGCCGCAGCGACGGCCGCTGGCGGATCAGCCGTGTACGAACGCTACAAGCGCGCCCTGCTGGCGGTGCGCGAGGGCAAGGCCCCTACCTTTGGCGCGGTGTGGCTGACCTACTACCCGCACATCATGGTCGAGGCCTATCCGCATGTGCTGACCGTCTCCACCCTGCACCCGATGGGACCGGACAAGACCCTGAACATGGTGGAGTTCTATTACCCCGAAGAAATCGCCGCCTTCGAGCGCGAATTCGTTGAGGCCCAGCGCGCGGCCTATATGGAAACCTGTATCGAGGACGACGAGATCGGCGAGCGCATGGACGCCGGTCGCAAGGCCCTGTGGCTACGCGGTGACAACGAGGTTGGCCCCTACCAGAGCCCCATGGAAGACGGCATGCAGCACTTCCACGAGTGGTACCGCGCGCGCATACCCGCTGCCTCGATGCCCGGCTGATTACGGTTGCTACATATTCAATAGCAGCACCATCAGCTTTTACGGGGGCCAACGGCACTCTTTCTTGTAAGGTCAATGGATGCAGGCTTCCTGGATGGTGCTGGGCACCTTCTGCTTCTCGCTCATGGCGGTGGGCATCAAATATGCCTCCCACAGCTTCGGCACCATGGAGATTCTGGTCTACCGGGGCTTGGTGGCCTTGGTGTTCATGGGTGCGGTACTACGCCTGCGGGCCATCAGCTGGCGCACGCCCGTGCCCATGATGCACGTGGGTCGCAGCGCAGCCGGGGTGTTCGCCATGGCTGCCTGGTTCTACGCCCTGGCCCATTTGCCCCTGGCCACGGCCATGACCCTGAACTACACCAGCAGCGTGTGGGTGGCCGCCTACATCGTGGGCGGTGCCCTGCTCTACGGTAATGCGCCGCGCCAGGGTTCGTTGCTGCTGACGGTGCTGATGGGATTTGTCGGCGTGCTGCTGGCGCTGCGCCCTTCGATGGAGCCCAGCCAACTCTTTGCCGGATTGGTGGGGTTGATGTCGGGCATGGGTGCGTCGCTGGCCTACATGCAGGTCACCGCCCTGGGCAAGGTCGGGGAACCGGAAGAACGGGTGGTGTTCTACTTTGCCATCGGCACCACGGTGGTGGGCCTGGTGGGCGTTGTCCTGGAGGGCGGATTCACCAGCTGGCACGCGGTGGCCCTGCGCGACGTGGCCTGGCTGCTGCCCATCGGCATTCTGGCCTCATTGGGTCAGTGGTGCCTGACCCGCGCGTTTCGCAAGGGAGCCACCCTGGTGGTAGCCAACCTGCAGTATTCGGGCATTGTGTTTGCGTCCATCTTTAGCGTGACGCTGTTTGACGAACGCATTCCGCTGCTGGGCTGGGTGGGCATCGTGCTGATCGTGTTCAGCGGCATCCTGGCCACCGTGCTGCGCACGCGCGCCCTGCCCGACACACCGGCCGAAGACCACTGAACCCCATCCATAATCGCCCCTTCTGCCATGGGCTTGCACATGACGACCACCTACACCACCCTCATCCAGGTTCCTGAACTCAAGGCACTGCAGGCCAGCCGACGACCGCTGATGGTTTTTGACTGCAGTTTCGATCTGGCCGAACCCGCAGCGGGTGAAACCCAGTTCACCCAGACCCACATTCCCGGCGCGGTGTACGCGCACCTGGACCGCCATCTGAGCGCCCCCAAGGACCCCGCCACCGGGCGCCCCATGCCGGGCGCTGCGGTCAATGGCGGGCGCCACCCGCTGCCCACGCGCGCGGCCTTTGCCGCCTGGCTGGGTTCGGTGGGCCTGTCCAACACCATGCAAGCCGTGGTGTATGACCGCCAGGGTGCCAACTACTGCGGGCGGCTGTGGTGGATGCTGAAATGGGTGGGCATGGAGGCCGTGGCCGTGCTCGACGGCGGACTGCAAGCCTGGCAAACCGCTGGCGGTGCAGTGCAAAGCGGGCCTGCCACCGTGCACCCAGCAGCAAATTTCACGTTAGCCCCCGAATTGGCTCGTTTAGTTGCTACTGAAACTGTAGCAAATGACCTGAAACGTGCAGCACAACCTGGTGGCCCCACCATCGTGGACGCGCGCGGCGCACCACGGTTTCGGGGTGAAGTCGAACCCCTGGACCCCGTGGCCGGACATATCCCCGGCGCGCTCAACCGCCCGTTCACCGACAACCTGGGGCCCGATGGCCGCTTCAAGCCCGCAGCCACCCTGCGCGCCGAGTTCGACGCCTTGCTGGCCGGGCGCGACCCGGCAGGCGTGGTGCACCATTGCGGCAGCGGTGTCAGTGCCGTACCCAACGTCCTGGCCATGGAGTTGGCGGGCCTGGGCCGCGCCGCTCTCTATGCCGGCAGCTGGAGCGAGTGGTGCAGCGATCCCAGCCGCCCGGTGGCGCAGGGGTAGAGGCCCTGCCCCCATTTGCCCAGACCGGGGGGGGGCGTGTTAGTATTACAGGTGTAATAACATTCACCAACGAGGTCCGCCATGCACTTGCTCAAGCTCACCCAGATTGGGAATTCCGTGGGCGTCATCTTGCCCAAGGAAGCCATCGCACGGCTGAAGCTGCAAAAAGGTGATTCCATCTTCCTGACCGAATCTGCGGACGGTTTCATCCTGACGCCGTATGACCCGGCCCTTGAAGAAGAGATCACCGCCGGCCGTGAATTCATGCGCGAGTACCGCGACACCTTCCACCAGCTGGCCAAATGAGTTGGCGCTGGATCAGCAAGCAGGCGCTGCTTTTGCTGCATGCTGAAAGCCTGGCCGAGCACGGTGGCGGTGCAGGAATGCGTGATGAGGGCCTGCTGGAGTCTGCCCTGGCGCGCCCCCTCAATCTGGCTGCGTACGGAGAACCCGACTTTGCCGCGCTAGCGGCAAGCTACGGCGTTGGCGTCGCCAAGAACCACCCGTTTGTCGATGGCAACAAACGGGCAGCGCTGTTGACCACGGGTCTGTTTCTCTACGTCAATGGCTACAAGCTCACGGCAAGCCAGGCAGACACCACGCTCACCATGCTCGGAGTCGCCGCCGGCGACATCAGTGAGGAAGCCTTCGCCGCCTGGTTGCGCCAGCACTGCCAGCACCGCTGAGGACCGTTTTCAGTGCCCATGCCCCAGGGCACCTACCGCCAACACCATGCCGATACCAACCGCCAGCCAGCCGACCTGCGCTGCCGTCTCGGGTAAGGTCAGGCGCTTCTGGAGTTGGGGAATCAGGTCAGCCAAAGCAACATAGACAAAACTGCTGGAAGCCACTACCAGGAAATACGGTAGCGCCTCGCGCAGCTGATCGACCAGCCAGTAACCCGCCATGCCGCCCAGCGCAGTCACGGCACCGGCCAGCGTAACTTTGACCAGAGCGACCCGCCGACTGGACGTGCCGCCACGCAGCACCATCAGATCGCCCATATGGTGTGGCACTTCGTGCGCCATCACGGCCAAGGCAGCCAAGGCACCCAGGCGCACATCGGCCATGAATGCCGAGGCAATCAACACGCCGTCGCCAAAGCAATGCACGCTGTCGCCCGCCAGGACCGCCCAGCCTCCGGCTTGTCCGGCTGGCTCGGCGTGGTGATGGTGGTCGTGCCCCTGCGCGTGGTCATGCGCATGCCCTGGCGCTGCGCCGTGGTGGTGTTCGTGCCCGTGGTGCCAAAGCTCGGCCTTGTCCAGCAGGAAGAAGAACACCAGCCCCAACAGCAGCACCAGGAACAAATCGTGTGCGGGCACATGGCTCTCGAACGCCTCGGGCAGCAGGTGCATGAAGGCCGTTGCCAGCAAGGCTCCAGCAGCTAGGCTCAGCATGTGCTGGGTGTAGCGGGCCAGCAAACCAAAGCTCAGGGCCGCGGCCAGCCACACCGAGCCAATGCCAGCGACCAGGGTTCCAATCAAAATTGCTACCAAAATCATAGCGTACTACGCATATTTCACGAGGGCTAACGCCCTATTCAACCAACCAGTTCCAAGCAAAACCGCCCCGAAGGGCGGTTGGATGAGTGTACGCGGCTCATTTTTCCGCAAAACAGTAGAACAATCCGTCGCCTCCAGTGGGACGCAGTTTCTCCTGGCTGCATCCCAGCGAGGGATGCGACGAATTCCAGGATATGCCCCAGGCGTTTGTCGTCGGGCCGGAGCGGTCATGGTGGCCCAGCATCGCCGATCCGTCCGGGCCGCTCTTGGTCCAGTTGCCACAGGTCATGTCGGGAAACGGAGGGCCGGGAAAGGCCGTGCCATCTGGCCTGGAGCCCGTGAGCATGTCATGCTTCAGTGGCGTGACGGGGCGACTGTTGACGGAATGCCCCCATTCATCGACGGCAGTCTGCTTGTTCAAGTTGCTGCTGGGGGAGTGCAGGTCTTCGACGTTCTTGGCCACCACAATGCCATAGACGTTTTGCCACGGACCCGCGCCAATGCGGTCGCGCGCATTCACGAAATGGGGGTCACTCAGCGCCGGTGCCTGGGTACTCAAATAAGCCCGCCATGGGCGATCACCCCCACCGGCCGCCTTTGCCAGCGCCTGGCAGTGCTTGTCCGCGCCTTCAAGACCGCCCAGGTCTCCCCCGTTTCCAGGGCCGACACTCGTCACAAAAAAGGTCATGTTGGCGGGGTTTGGCTGCGCCTGCTGCGCAATCGCGTAACTACCCAGCATCATCACGCCGGTCACAGCAAGCAAAGCTCTTTCAATCTTTGTACCCATCTCGAGCCCTTTCATTGATAAACCCACTGGATATGGGGTGGCGCCCATTCTGGCGCAGAGCGTTGTTTTCTGCACGCACCGCCGAATTTGCGTCGGTTGAGTGCAGCTCACCACACGGACTTAGCGCCGTCGCATGTTCCAGCAATCCCAGGCCGCTATCAGTGCCAGCATGAAATGGGACACCACGGTGTTGGCCACGCGGTCGGCCGACACGGCGGCTCGCGGCCCCCACAGGGTCCACACCAGGGGCACGGTGATGGCCAGCGTGAGGACCGCAAACATCAGAAAGAGCAGCAAGGCCGTGCCCGGTCGGTGCTGCATCCATTGCCCCAGCCCCGGCACCAGGGTGCTGGCCAGCACCTGCCAGCGCCAGTGCCCGCCGTTGCCGTCGGTTATTCGGTTGCGTTGACCGGATTTGCGGGTGGCGGCGCGATCTGACTGCAATGCCAGCAAGGCCACCATGCGCTGCGCCGTGATGGCGGACACCACATAGCCTGAGAGCAGGGTTTTACCCTGGGACTGCAGTTCCAACTTGACCACGCCACCGTTCCACACGGAACGCAGGCGAGAGCGCCAAGACCATTGCGCCCAGTGTTTCGCGCTCGCGTGGGTGATCTCGCTATTGTCAAAGGCGTGGCGCAGAGTCCGGTCGCGCCGATTCACCGCAAACACCAGCACGCGGCGCTGCGTCAGCACCACCCAGCGCATGGGTAAGCCAGTCAATACCAGGGTCTCACGCACAGTCTCGCCGGGCTCTAGCACACGGGCCAGTTCGGGGCGCGACAGGGACTGCAGCGCCCAGGCGTTAAGTACGCTTTCCCAGTGGGGACGACTTGAAGCCCAGCCATAGGCGAGCCGCGCGTAAACCAACATCAGCAGAGACAGGGCGGATGCCACGGCCACACTGCCCCACGCCCCCAGGGGTGCCAACCACCGGACAAGCCAGAACGGCTGTCCAAATGGCGGCCCAAAAGGCCAGAGCGCCAGCCACAGCAGCGCAGCAAAGAACAGCAACGCGGGCAAGAACAACAGAGATTTGCGCACCCGGTCCCACGGGCTCAACACGGGCATACCCAGCCTTTGCGGGGTGATGGGTACCCCCTGCGCGGCCCGCTGCTTTTGCCGCTCAGCCCACACCGCCAGCACAAAGCCCACCGCAAACAAGGCAACGGCCAAGTACAGCGCAATGCGATAGCCCCATTGGGCGCGTGACCTGTCTGCCACCAGTGCGGCCAACGCGGCTTGCACGGTTGCATCTCCAAAATTGGGCAGCGCCTGCCCATCTGCTCCAAACTGCCGCACGGCATAGGTCGCACCATCGACAACCAGCAACTGCTGGCCCAGCCACGCGATGTCTCTGGGTTCGGTGCCGATCGAGGACTCAAACTCCCGCTCGGTTCCATCGGGAAACACGTCCACGACACGCCCGTAAATCATGCCGTTGGCAAAGCGCACAACGGTCGCCTGGGGCCGCAGATCGGATGCGGCACTGCGGGGATTGCCGTGCGATGCGACCGCCATACCCAGGTAGCGAGCATAGTGGTTGCCAGACAGATTGATCGTTTGTACTGGCGCCATGCCGGGCGTGGACAAAGCGATCAGCGCGGAACCGTTGGTGTTGGTGGTCCACAGCGTCTCGCCCTGCCACCATAGCCCGTTGGTAAAACGGTAGAGCCCAGGTGGACTGCGGCCCAGGAAATGACCCGACGCATCAAACAGGGCCACGGCATGGCCTCCACCCGTGGCAATGGCCAGTTGCCCATTGCTACCAAACGCGTAGCTGATCGCTCTGGATGCATGCCGCGCCAAGGACTCTGGCCACTGTGGCGTCAGTGTATTGATGACCCGACCCTGCGCTGGATCGAAAACATACAGCGCATCCTGATCGCGCACGCCAAGCACCAGCTTGCCCGAAGCGTCCTGCGCGATGTTGCCCACCCGCCCCTGGATGCCCAATGCGCGGGTATCGTGGCTGGCCACACGGTGGCCATCCGACGTGATCTGCCACAAGGCCTCGTCCACCGACAGCCACACAGTTTGGTCATTCAGCACTGCCAGAGCCGAGGGCCCCTGGATGACGCTCACGCGCTGGTTGAACCAGAACGACGCAGACAGTGCGACCAACGCCGCCGCGAGAAACGCCAAGGCCCATTTCTTCATTTGTCCTCCCTCCCCCTCAACCGCACAAGGCAGCGGCTATGGCGACGACGTGCGCACAGGCCTCAGTGCGCTTGGTCCCAATTGGCGCCCACGCCGACCTCGGCCAAGAGCGGCACCTTGAGCTGGGCCACACCGGCCATCAGGCGCGGGATCTCGGTCTTGAGCCAATCCACCTCGCCTTGCGGCACCTCAAACACCAGTTCGTCGTGCACCTGCATGATCATCTTGGTCCCCTTGGCCTCTCGGTCCAGCACGTCCTGCACCGCATTCATGCTGAGCTTGATCAGGTCGGCGGCCGTGCCCTGCATGGGCGCGTTAATGGCGGCGCGCTCCAGACCGGCCAGTTGCGCACCCTTGGCGGACTGGATGCCGCCCAGTTGCAGGCGTCTTCCGAACACCGTTTCCACATAGCCCTGCTTGCGCGCGGTTTCGCGGGTGACCTCCATGTACTGCTTCACGCCGGGGTAACGCTCAAAGTAGCGCTGGATGTAGTTCTTGGCCGCCGTGTTATCGATGCCGAGGTTGCG
Organism: Rhodoferax sp.; assembly: GCA_046348185.1. Taxonomy (GTDB): domain Bacteria; phylum Pseudomonadota; class Gammaproteobacteria; order Burkholderiales; family Burkholderiaceae_C; genus Allorhodoferax. Next base: position 12,768 of record JAXMER010000018.1, read on the forward strand.
CGCCAGGCCGAAGGCACTCATGCCGTAGATCAGCCCAAAGTTGATGACCTTGGCGTAACGGCGCTGCTCGCTGCTCACCTGGTCCACGGCCACGCCAAACACCTCGGCGGCGGTGGCACGGTGCACGTCCAGACCATCGTGGAAGGCACGGAGCAGGGCCGCGTCGTCGCTGAAGTGGGCCATGATGCGCAGTTCGATCTGCGAATAGTCGGCGCTGGCGATCACGCAGCCACTCGGCGCCACAAAGGCCTCGCGCACACGCCTTCCCTCGGCTGTGCGGATAGGAATGTTCTGCAGGTTGGGGTCGTTGCTGGACAAGCGTCCGGTCACGGCCACGGCCTGCGCGTAGTGCGTGTGCACGCGCCCGGTGCTAGGCAGGGCGAGCTGGGCCAGCTTGTCGGTGTAGGTGCCCTTGAGTTTGGTGAGACTGCGGTGCTCCAGCAACTTGGCGGGCAAGGGGTAGTCCTCAGCCAGTTTTTCCAGCACTTCTTCGTCGGTGCTGCGCGCGCCGGTGGCGGTCTTCTTGACCACCGGCATGCCCAGCTTGTCGAAGAAGATTTCACCCAGCTGCTTCGGACTGGAGAGGTTGAAGGGCTGGCCGGCGATGGCGTAGGCATCCTGCTCCAGTTGGAGGATGCGCTGCCCCAGTTCGTGGCTCTGTTTGGCCAAGGTGGGCGCGTCGATCAGCACACCATTGCGCTCGATGCGGAACAGTGTCTCGCTGCTGGCGATTTCCAGTTCGTAGATGAAGCGCAGCTTGTCGCTGGCCTCGATCTGCGGCCACAGGGCGCGGTGCACGTCCAGGGTCAGGTCGGAGTCCTCGCAGGAATACTGCGCGGCACGCTCCACATCCACCTGGTCAAACGGAATCTGGTTGGCGCCCTTGCCGCACAGGTCTTCATAGCTGATGCCACTGCGCCCCACGTGGCGCTGGGCCAGGCTCTCCAGGCCGTGCGGCATGTGGGCTTCGAGCACATAGCTTTGCAGCATGGTGTCGTGGGCGTAGCCGCGCACGGTGATGCCGTGGTTGGCAAACACATGGCGGTCGTACTTGATGTGCTGGCCCAGCTTGCGTTTGGTGGCGTCTTCCAGCCAAGGTTTGAGCTTGCCCAACACCTCGTCGCGGTTGAGTTGCTCGGGCGCGTCCGGGTAGCGGTGTGTCAGCGGGATGTAGGCTGCCTCGCCCACGACCGTGCTGAAGGAGATGCCCACGATCTCGGCACGCATCTCATCCAGAGAGGTGGTCTCGGTGTCCAGGGCGGTGAGGTCGGCGGCCTGCAGCTTGGCCAGCCAGGTGTCGAAAGATTCCCAGGTGAGGATGGTGTCGTAGGCGTGGTTAGGCGCTTTCGTTGCTTGGTCAGCCTCTGAGGAGTTGGGGTCGGATCCATGTAGCGAAGCGGAGCTGGCTCTGACCCCATTTCCGGCATCCGAGGACGGTGCGGCCTCATCCCCCTCCCCCAAGGCTTTGGCCAGCCCCTTGAACCCGTATTGCGTATAAAAATCGCGCAGAGCCCTCGTGTCTGGTGCGCGGACAGCTATCGAATCCATAGCAGGCAAGCCATCGACCCATCCGGTCAGGTCGCAATCGGTCTTGATGGTGAGCAGCGTGCGCCCGGTAGGCAACCAGCCCAGGGCGTTGCGCAGGTTCTCGCCCACCACGCCCTTGATGTTGGCCGCGTTGTCTACCACGCCTTGCAGCGAGCCGTATTCCTGCAGCCACTTCACAGCGGTCTTGGGGCCGACCTTGGGTACGCCGGGCACGTTGTCCACCGCGTCGCCCACCAGCGTCTGGTAGTCCAGCATCAGGCTCGCTGGCACGCCGAACTCGGCCTGCACGCCAGCCAAGTCGCGGCGCTTGCCGCTCATGGTGTCGATGATGGTGATGTGTTCATTGACCAGCTGCGTCAGATCCTTGTCGCCGCTGCTGATGATGACTTCGATTCCTTGCCGGGCCGCGGTCACGGCCAGGGTGCCGATCACGTCATCCGCTTCCACGCCAGGCACATCCAGCACGGTCCAACCCAGGTGGCGCACCACGGCGTGGATGGGCTCGATCTGGCTGCGCAGATCATCGGGCATAGGGTCGCGGTGTGCCTTGTATTCGGGGTAGATGGCATCGCGGAAAGTCGGGCCCTTGGCATCAAACACACAGGCGATGTACTGCGCCGGATACTCCTTGCGCAGGCTGTTCACCATATTGATGAGGATACGGATGGCGCCGGTCTTCTGCACCGTACCGTCGGGCAGCGTGATACTCATGGAGTCGCCACCTGCAAAGAAGGCACGGTAGAGGTAGCTGGAGCCATCTACCAGCAGCAGGGTTTTCTTGTCAGTCATGGGCTGGATTGTGCCCCCTACAATCCGGGCATGGCGGTATACACAGAGGTCTCCTTCGACGAGGCCAGCACTTTTCTGCAGGCGCTGAACCTGGGCACCCTGACCGAAATGAAGGGGTGCAGCGGCGGCATCGAGAACACCAATTACTTCGTCACCACCAACCAGGGGGCCTATGTACTGACCCTGTTCGAGCGCCTGTCGTTCGAGCAGTTGCCCTTCTACCTGCGCCTGATGAAGCACCTGGCCCACCACGGGGTGCGGGTGCCAGACCCGGCCGCCAACCGCGATGGCGATGTGGTTCATCGCCTGAAAGACAAACCCGCTGCCGTGGTCAACCGCTTGAATGGCGCCAGTGTGCTGGACCCGCAAGCCCCGCATTGCGCGGCCGTGGGCGCCATGCTGGCACGCATGCACCTGGCCGGACGCAGCTTTGGCATGCGCCAACCCAATCTGCGCGGCCTGGACTGGTGGAACGAGACGGTGCCCGTGGTGCTGCCCTTCTTGCAGCCCGAGCAGGCGAACCTGCTGCAAAGCGAGCTGGCCTACCAGAACCATATCGCTGCGCAATCGAGCTATGGTGCACTGCCGCGCGGCCCCATCCATGCCGACCTGTTTCGCGACAACGTGATGTTCGAACCGGCGCAAGCCGACCAGCCCCCCGAGCTCAGTGGCTTCTTTGATTTCTACTTTGCAGGCGTGGACACCTGGCTGTTTGACATTGCCGTGTGCCTGAACGACTGGTGCATCGACCTCGCCACCGGCGCCACCGACTTCCCGCGCACCGAGGCGTTTCTGGATGCCTACACCAGCGTGCGCCCCTTGACCGCGCAGGAACGCACGCTGCTGCCCGCCATGGCCCGCGCCGGAGCCTTGCGTTTTTGGTTGTCCCGCCTGTGGGACTTTTACCTGCCACGTGAAGCCAGCGTGCTCAAGGCCCACGATCCAACCCATTTCGAACGGGTGCTGCTGGCGCGGCGTGCGCAGCCGCTGGTTCTGCACGCGTGGTGCAGCGAAACGGCGCCCGCATGAAGTTGCACGAGGTACCACCGTCACAAGGCCTGCAGTGGGTGCTGCTGGGACTGCGCACCTTTTTTCGCCAACCCATGGCGCTGATGGGCCAATTCTTCATGTTTGTCGCGACCGTATCGGTGTTGAGCCTGGTGCCCATCGTGGGGCCGATGGTGGGCATGATCCTGGTACCGGCGGCAACCGTGGGTTTGATGGCGGCAACGCGTGAGGCGCACCAAGGCCGTTTTCCCATGCCCACCTTGCTGGTGAGCGCTTTTCGCGCAGGGCCCGCCGTGACGCGGTCGATTCTGACGCTAGGGGCGCTGTATCTGGTCAGCTTCGCCCTGGTGATCAGCGCAACCTACCTGGCCGACGGCGGCACTTTCATGCGCATCTATCTGGGCCAGCAGCCGCTTAGCGATGACGCGCTGCTACACGGTGGGCTGGCCGCTGGCGCAGCCTTGTTCCTGGTTTTGTACATACCACTGACGCTGGTTTTCTGGCATGCACCGGCCCTGGTGGTGTGGCACGGCATGGCACCTGCCAAGAGTTTGTTCTTCAGCGCAGTAGCCAGCTGGCGCAACCTGGGCGCCATGGCTGTATTCAGCCTGATCTGGACCACGCTGTCGGTCACCGTGTTCATGGTAGCTGCCATGATCGGGGGTGCCCTGGGCGGTGCGTCTGGAGTGATGGGTTTGCTATATCCTCTAGGGATTGTGCTGGCGGCCATGTTCTTTGCCTCGATCTATTTCACGTTCGCCGACAGCTTCGAGCCCGATTGATTCCGCCAACCAGGAGACACACCATGCAGCACAGCCTTCAAGGACGCACCGAACAGGAATTGCTATGGTTCCAGCGCCGTAGTTTTTTGCAGGCCGCTGCGGCGTGGACAGCCTTGGGCGGGGCCAGTACCGTACTGGCCCAAAGTCGATCCAATGTGGTTGAGCTGCGCGGCGACGCCTTGGTCAATGGCCAGCCCTTGTTGGCAGACCAACTGATTCAGACGGGCGACCAGATTGCCACCGGCCCCGGCTCCACACTCATCTTCACCATTGGCAATTCGGCCTTTCATGTGCGCCAGAATTCCAACCTCGTGGTGGAGCGCGGCGCCAGCCTCAACGTGGTCAGCCTGCTGCGCCTGGTGACCGGCGCGGTGGTCAGCGTCTGGGGCAAGGGCCACAACCGCCAGATACTCACCCCCACCCTGACCGCTGGCATCCGCGGCACCGGCGTCTATACAGAGATTTTCCCCAACCAAGGCGGGCGCACCTATTTCTGCAACTGCTATGGCACGGTGGACCTGGCTTCCGGCAAGGACCGCGATACATCCGTATCGGAGTACCACCAGGCCGTGTGGGGTGAGGCTAACGCGGATGATCGGGCTTCGCTCACACCGGCCCGAGCCATCAACCATACCGACGAGGAACTGGAATTCCTGGCGCGCCTGGTCGGCGAACGCACCGCATGGCAGATTAGCGGACGCAAGGGAACCAAGGAGACCGAGCGCAGTTACGGCGGTTGACGCCTTCAGGTGTTGCCAAAGCCGCAACAAATCACCCAAATCACATGAAAAATGCGACAGAAGGTCTTGATTTGTCTTGTTTTTGTGGCTTGTATCGTTTGATAATGGGCAACCACGACGACTGTTCCTTGGCGTCATTTTGTTTTACAAACTCTGGATAAGGGGGCTACCTTGATTCCGAAAACCCTGAAGCTGATGGCACTTGGAGCCGGTGCAGCCGTCCTGGCTGGCTGCGCGTCGTCGCCCATTCCCGTATCTGCCAATTTCCCCATTACGGTTGAACCCAAGGTTCGCTCCGCCGGGCACTGGAACCAGGTCTCGCAAGACGTCGTCAAGCAGACACTGGAATCGCTCAACAAGGCAGGTGCATCGGGCAGCCTGTATGTCATCAAGCCGGCGAACGCGTCCGAGTTCGACAAGGCGTTCCAAAACTTCCTCATTACCGATCTCGTCAAGGCGGGTCGCGTGGTGCAAGTTGCGCCCGAGGGCGCCGCGCTGGAAGTGAGCTACCAGACCCAAGTGGTCCGCCACAACAGCTATCGCCCTGATTTCCTGCCTGGACGCTTCACCATGATTGTGGCCGGTCTGTACGCGGCCTACGGGCTGGGCTACAACCCCGTGGGCGACAAAATGGCCGGAGGCCTGGCAGCAGCCATCGGCGCCGACTACATCGCCAGTGAGAGTTCGGGCGGCCCGACGGCCACCGAACTGGTACTGACCACCACCATCACCTCCGGCGGCCGTTATCTGGTTCGCAAGACCGACGTGTACTACGTCGAAGAGGTGGATGCTCCGTTGATGCAGTACAAGGCACCGCAAGTGATGAAGGTGGTTGGCCCATGAACTCCAAACTGATTCTTTCCGTAGCTGCTGCGGCAGCATTGCTGGCAGGCTGTGGATCGCCGTCCAATGTGCGTACCGATCCCACGTACGACGAAGCAGCCGCCAGCCGTTTCGTGGCCTTGAACAAGGACGCCATCACCAAGCTGGTCGCCGACTTCAAATTCACCCCCGGAACCGACACCCCCGTGCTGGTGGCCACGATTGTCAACGTCAATGACATGCGCAAGGCTGCCCCCTTGGGTCGCACGCTGTCGGAGCAATACGCTTCGCACATGGCTGCAGCAGGCTTCAATGTCAAGGAAATGAAGCTGCGTGGCGATGTCTTCATCAAGGAAGAGACCGGCGAGTTGTTGCTATCCCGCGAGATCAAGGACATTGCTCGCGCGCACAACGCCAACATGGTGTTGGTGGGCACCTATTCGCCAGCGGCGAACTTCACCTACGTCAGCATCAAGTTTGTACGTACTGAAGACAGCCGCATCATCCGCGCTTTCGACTACGCCTTGCCTAACGACAAGGACGTCACCCGGCTGCTGCAGGCGCCCAATACCACGGGCCGTTGAAGCGGCACTATCGCCTTCCTGCCCAAAGCCCGGTCATGCCGGGCTTTTTTTCTGTGTAGGTCAGGCTATCGGCGTGAGTTTGGCTACGCTCAAGGCCAGCCACTTGGTACCGTGGCGCGGAAAGTTGATCTGGGCACGGGCGTCGTCGCCGCTGCCCTCCAGGGTCAGCACAGTGCCTTCGCCAAACTTGGCGTGAAAAACCTGTTGCCCCAAACGCAGTCCATGCGTAGGTGCCTTGCGCACCACTTGTGCGTCAGATTGGGGTCTAGCCCCCGTGAAATAAGAACCTGTTGCTACCGAATTTGTAGCACTCTGGGTACTCCATGAACGCCCAGCGCCGGCACGTGGCGTCAGCCACTTAAGCGCATCTTCGGGTAACTCCTCCAGAAAGCGGCTCTTCAGATTAAAGCGGGTCTGGCCATGCAACATGCGCGACTGCGACAGGCTCAAATACAGGCGCTGGCGCGCCCGCGTGATGGCCACGTACATCAAGCGGCGCTCCTCTTCCAAACCGTCACGGTCTGTCAACGAGTTTTCGTGAGGAAACAGGCCTTCCTCCAGCCCTGTGATGAAGACGCAGTCGAACTCCAGCCCCTTGGCCGAATGCACGGTCATCAGTTGAATGGCGTCTTGCCCAGCTTGGGCCATGTTGTCGCCCGCTTCCAGCGCTGCGTGCGACAGAAACGCTGCCAAGGGTGACAACGTTTCTCCCGATTCACCCACCACCTCGGCCGTTTGCGCGACCGCATCGCGTCCGAACCCTTCCTGCGTGACAAAGCTTTCGGCGGCGTTGACCAGTTCGTCCAGGTTCTCCAGCCGGTCTTCACCTTCGCGGTCGGCCTGGTAATGGGCCAGCAAGCCGCTTTGGTCGAGCATCTGGGCCACGATGTCGCGCAGATTCATGTCGGCCGTCTGCTCGCGCAGTACGTCGATCTTGGCCACGAAGCCAGCAATGGCCGCCCCCGCACGCCCACCGAGAGCGCTGACCGCATCGTGCAGGGAGCAGCCCATGTCCCGCGCCAGATCCTGCAGCTGCTCTAGGCTACGCGCACCGATGCCACGCGCGGGGAAGTTCACCACGCGCAGGAAACTGGTGTCATCGTTGGGATTCTCTAGCAGGCGCAGGTAGGCCAGGGCGTGCTTGATCTCGGCGCGCTCGAAGAAGCGCAGTCCACCATAAACACGGTAGGGAACGCCCGCATTGAACAGCGCCGTTTCCAGCACACGGCTTTGGGCATTGCTGCGGTAGAGAACGGCGATTTCGCGTCGCGGGTAACCCGCCTGCGCGCCCTGGTCGCGCAAGAGGTTGCGCACTTCTTCAACCAACCACTGGGCTTCGGCGAAGTCGGTGGTGGCCTCGTGCACACGCACGGGCTCACCGGGTCCCTGGTCGGTGCGCAGGTTCTTGCCCAGACGCTTGGCGTTGTGGCTGATGAGCGCGTTGGCGCAGTCCAGGATGTTGCTGTGGCTGCGGTAGTTCTGCTCCAGCTTGATCTGGTGGCGCACCTGAAACTCCCGCACGAAGTCGGCCATGTTGCCCACGCGCGCGCCCCGAAAGGCGTAGATGCTTTGGTCGTCGTCACCCACCGCGAGCACCGCACCAGAGGACGTGTCGGGGCTGGCAGCGTCACCCTGCCCGGCCAGCAGCTTGATCCAGGCATATTGCAGGCGGTTGGTGTCCTGGAATTCGTCGATGAGGATGTGCCGAAAGCGCCGTTGGTAGTGCTCACGAATGGGATCGTTGTCGCGCAACAACTCATAGCTGCGCAGCATCAGTTCACCGAAGTCCACCACACCTTCCCGCTGACACTGTTCTTCGTACATCTGGTAGATGTCCACCTTGCGTCGCGTCTCCGGGTCGCGGGCATCCACCATGTTGGGTCGCAAACCCTCTTCCTTGCAACCCGCAATGAACCACATCAGTTGCTTAGGAGGATAGCGCTCGTCATCGATCTGGTTTTGTTTGCACAGACGCTTGATCGAGGAAAGCTGATCCTGGGTATCGAGTATCTGGAAGCTGGCCGGAAGGTTGGCCAGCTTGTGGTGTGCACGCAAGAAGCGGTTGCAAAGCCCGTGGAAAGTGCCGATCCACATGCCATGCGCGTTGATGGGCAGCATGGCCGTCAGGCGCGCGAGCATTTCCTTGGCCGCCTTGTTGGTAAATGTCACAGCCAGGATATTGGACGGCGTGGCAAGTCCGTTCTGAAGCAACCAGGCAATGCGCGTAGTTAGAACACGGGTCTTGCCCGACCCAGCCCCAGCCAGGATGAGCGCCGATTCGGCAGGAAGCGTCACGGCTGCGCGCTGCTCATCGTTGAGCGTTGCCAGCAGGGGTGAAGAAGCCAAAAGGGCGTTATCAGGAGGCGTAAACATGACTGATTGTAAGAAGGGACACGATCTGGCGGTTTGGAAACTAGGTGTCTTCCCGAATGGCTGAAACAAGCTGTTACACCCAAGATCATGCCCCGTCTGCATACCGACCCGACCTAACACTGAATGACTGCCCCAACCTTTGTCTGCAAATACGTTTTGCCCTTCGCGGCCGCGTGGGCCCTTTGCCTGCCTGCCACTTGCGCCACACTGGACCTTGGCGGCATCAAGGTCGAAGATTCACTGGCCATCTACAACAACACCTTGGTGCTCAACGGTGCGGGCTTGGTCAGCAATGGCAAAGCACCGTCGTACGTGGTGCAGATCTATGCCAAGCAGAAGTTCAAGAGCCTCGACGAGCTTTGTGCCATACCAGGGCCCAAGCGGCTGGTGCTGACCGCCGTAAAGGAGGTGGATACCGCCCCCATCGTCAAGCTGTTCAATCGCAGTGTGGATGATGTCGCCGGCCGCACCGACCGCGCCAAATTGATCCCAGGATTGATGGGCATTGGCGATGTATTCAAGGCCAACCGCACCCTCAAAGCTGGCGAGGTGATGTCTCTGGACTGGGTTCCCGTTTCTGGGCTGGTGATGTACATCGGCGGCAAGTTGCAGGGGCAACCCTACCGTGAGATCGAACTCTTCAAGGCCGCCATGGGCATCTGGATGGGCGATGCACCGGCCGATAACAAGGTCAAGGACGCATTGTTGGGGCACATGTAAACGATTTTTGCCTACAATCAGACACCGGGCCCAAGCAATTGGCGTCCGGTTTTTTGTTTCTGAATCCACGCGATTCAGCGAGAGAAGCCGACCCATTCCAAGCGCCCACCGCAATCCCGGTGGCCGTTCAGTCACCTACCTTTGAAGGAGCTTGGAATCATGGAAATTTTCGACTACGACAACATCCTGCTGCTGCCGCGCAAGTGCCGCGTGGAAAGCCGCAGCGAGTGCGATACCAGCATTGAATTGGGCAGCCGCAAATTCCGTTTGCCGGTCGTACCCGCCAACATGAAGACGGTGGTAGACGAGTCCATTTGCGAGTGGCTGGCACAGAATGGCTACTTCTATGTCATGCACCGCTTCGACCTGGACAACGTGCATTTCACGCGGACCATGAAAGAGAAAGGCCTGTACGCATCAATCTCGCTGGGCGTGAAAGACCCTGATTACGCTACGGTGGACCAGCTGGTAGCGCTCGGCTTAGCCCCCGAGTACATCACCATTGACATCGCCCACGGCCATGCCGACAGCGTCAAGGCCATGATTGCCACGCTCAAGGACAAACTGCCCTCCAGCTTTGTCATTGCGGGCAATGTGGGCACGCCAGAAGCGGTGATCGACCTGGAAAACTGGGGCGCCGATGCCACCAAGGTCGGCATTGGCCCTGGCAAGGTCTGCATCACCAAGCTCAAGACCGGCTTTGGTACGGGCGGCTGGCAGCTCTCCGCCTTGAAGTGGTGCGCCCGCGTGGCGACCAAGCCCATCATCGCAGACGGTGGCATCCGCAGCCATGGCGACATCGCCAAGAGCGTGCGCTTTGGTGCCACCATGGTCATGATCGGTTCGCTTTTTGCCGGACATGAAGACAGCCCTGGCCGCACGGTCGAAGTGGACGGACAACTATTCAAAGAGTATTACGGCTCTGCCAGCGACTTCAACAAGGGTGAATACAAGCATGTCGAAGGTAAACGCATTCTGGAGCCGGTCAAGGGCAAGCTGGCAGACACGTTGATCGAAATGGAGCAGGATGTACAAAGCTCCATTTCTTACGCCGGTGGCAAAAAGCTGCTGGATATCCGCAAGGTGAACTACGTGATTCTGGGCGGCGACAACGCTGGGGAACACCTGTTGATGTGAGCGCACGCTACGCCCTGTGCCACGCCCGAGGGAAGCTGACATAAAGCTGAGCACCTGCTTCGGAAAAAGCCCCGGCACACCAACCCTGCGCCACAATGATCTCAAAAGGGGCCGACAGCGCCCCCGGAGATCGATATGAAGGTCACAGTATTGGGGATCGGCCTGATGGGTTACCCGATGGCCCGGCGGTTGGCCCAAGCCGGTTTCGAAGTGCATGCCTGGAATCGCACCTTGGCCAAGGCCCAGCGCCTGACCAGCCACGGCGTGCACGTACATGCCCTGGCGCCCGATGCGGTGCGCCAGGCAGACGTCGTACTCACCATGCTCGATGACGGAGCCGTGGTGGAGCAGGTACTGTTTGAGGGTGGCGTTGCCGCAGCCATGGCACCGAGTAGCTTGGTCGTGGACATGTCATCCATCCGCCCCATCGAGGCGCGCGACCATGCCGCGCGATTGAGCGAGTTGCACATCGACTACCTGGATGCCCCTGTCTCCGGCGGCACGATCGGCGCCGAAGCGGGAACGCTGGCCATCATGGTGGGTGGCAAGGCGTCCGTCTTTGACCGTGCGCTACCCTTCTTGCAAGCATTGGGGCACCCCAAGCACGTGGGCCCCACCGGTGCTGGCCAGTTGGCCAAGCTTGCCAACCAGATGATTGTGGGCGCAACGATCGGTGTCGTCGCTGAAGCCCTGTTGCTGTGCGAACGCGGTGGCGCCAACATGGCCAAAGTGCGGGAAGCCATCACCGGCGGTTTTGCAGACAGCCGGATCCTGCAAGTGCATGGTCAACGCATGGTGGATCGGGACTTCGTGCCACGAGGACGCATGTCCGTCCAGCTGAAAGACTTGCGCAATGCCCTGGCCACGGCACAGGAAATTGGGTTCGAAGCGCCCATCACGCGCTTGTTTGAACAGCTGTATGCCGATGGCGTTCAACACGGACTTGCCGACCTTGACCATGCGGGCCTGTTCGTGGAACTGGCCAGCCGCAACGGCATGGTGTGAGCGGCGCACCGAACGGGGCCGCCCAGTACTGCCTGAAGCGCTCTTAGCGGCCGGGGCGGGCCTTGGCGCCTTTAGGAACAAAGCCTCGGCCCGTATTGCCGGGTTTGGCATGGCCGGGCCTTGCTGCTGGGCCAGGACGGGGGGCGGCATCCGTGCGAGCGAAGTTTCGGCGTTCACCTGCATGGCTGGCGTTCTGATGCCCGCCAAAACCCAGCTCCCGGGACACGTTGGCATAGCCGTCAACGCCGGGAGCCCGTCGTCCACGCCCAGCCGGGGGAGCCGAACGGTCGCCAAACCCGCGATCGCTACGCGCAGCGGGACGCTCATTGAAGTGCTTGCCGCGACCGCCAAAACTGGCTCCGGTGCCCGGCTTGGCTTCTGGAAAGCGCTGGCGCGGCTCCAGACCCGGCAACACGTCCGACTTGAAGTGCTGGCGGGTATAGGCCTCGATGTCGAAGATGCGACGACGATCGCGAAACTCGGCAAATGTGACGGCCAGCCCGTCGCGTCCTGCACGACCCGTGCGACCAATGCGGTGCGTATAGTCTTCCGCCTTCATGGGCAAGCCGTAGTTAAATACATGGGTGATGGTGGGCACGTCGATACCACGGGCGGCCACGTCGGTGGCCACCAGAATCTGCACCTGACCGTTGCGCAGAGCCATCAGGCGGCGGTTGCGCAGACCCTGGCTCAAGGCACCGTGCAAGGCAACGGCATTGAAGCCCTCTTGTTGCAGATCGCCCGCGAGCCCGTCGCACTCGATCTGCGTGCTGGCGAAAACGATGGCCTGGTTGATGGATGCGTCGCGCAGCCAATGGTCCAGGAGCTTGCGCTTGTGGTGCGCGTTGTCGGCCCAGAACAGCACCTGCTTGATGTTGGCGTGCTTTTCTTGCGGGTTGTCGATGGTTACGCGCTGGGGCTCGCGCATCACGCGTGCAGCCAGCTGCTGGATGCGCGGCGCGAAGGTGGCGCTGAACATCATGGTCTGCTTGCGCTCGATGGTGAGCTGGTTGATTTCCGCCAAATCATCGGAGAATCCGAGGTCCAGCATGCGGTCGGCTTCGTCTACCACCAGGAACTGCACCTGGTCGAGCTTGATCTGCATCGAACGCTGCAGATCCAGCAGGCGCCCGGGTGTTGCCACCACCAGATTGGCATTTTGCAGCTTGGCAATCTGCAGCTGGTAGGGCATGCCGCCCACCACATTGGCAATGCGCAAACCACGGCAGTGACGTACCAGGTCGATGGCATCGTTGGCAACCTGCTGGGCCAGTTCCCGCGTGGGGCACAGTACCAGGGCACCAGGCACAGCGGCCTTGAAATGGCGGGGATTGGTGGGGTCCTTGCGCTTGGCCCGCTTGGGAGCGGGCTCGCCGCGCTCCTGGGCTTGCGCAGCACGCAACTCCCACTCGGCGCGCTCGGCTTCGATCTGTTCGGCTTGCTGGCGCAGCAGGGTATGCAAGACCGGCAGCAGGAATGCCGCCGTCTTGCCACTGCCGGTCTGGCTAGACACCATCAGGTCGTTGAACTTGGTGCTGGACGGCGTGCCCTCGGCACCGGGCAGAGCCAGCGGGATGGTTTTGAGCTGGACTGCCGTGGGTTGCACGTAGCCCAGGTCCCGCACGGCGTGTTGCAGTTCCAGGGCCAGGCCCAGACTGGCGAACGCGCTGGGAGCGCTCGTGTCAGCCTGCGGCTGCGATGGCGCGGCCGAGTCAAAGGTGGAAATAGTTTCGGGCGCTACGGCATTCGCCGGCGCCAATACGGAGGTATCGGTCATGGTTTCACTCACACGCAGGTACGGCCGACTGACTCAGCCGTTGCTGCCTTAGGGTTGAAAAAACATCAACCTTCAGTCGCAGCGTGCGCAACCCGCTGGGGGCCGGCAAGGTTCCCTATCGTTGGGAACGGTGAATGAGGGGAGATGCACGTCGCCGCTGATTGCGGCAAAGTCTGCGATTATGGCATGACTTCGGGTTTTTACCTAATTCAGTCGCAAAAAGTGCTCGCGGTAGTGCACCAACTCATCAATGGACTCGTGCACATCGGCCAGGGCCGTGTGTCGCTGCTGCTTCTTGAAGGCAGCGTACACCTCGGGTCGCCAGCGCTTGGACAACTCCTTGAGTGTGCTGACATCCAGATTGCGGTAATGGAAGAACGCTTCCAGCTTAGGCATGTACTTCACCAAGAAGCGCCGATCCTGTCCCACGCTATTGCCGCACAGAGGTGAGCCATTGGCTGGCACATACTGCTTCAGAAAGGCAATGACTTGTTCTTGCGCCTGCGCCTCGGTCAGGGTGGATGCGCGAACCTTGTCAATGAGGCCGCTCTTGCCGTGGGTACCCTTGTTCCAGGCGTCCATCTGATCCAAGACCGCATCCGTTTGGTGGACGGCCAGGGCAGGCCCTTCCACGCGGCAAGCCAGATCCGGGCTGGTGACGATGACGGCGATTTCGATGATGCGCTCGCGCTCGGGGTCCAGGCCAGTCATTTCACAGTCCAGCCAGACCAGGTTCTGGTCGGACTTCTTGAGGGGGGTGGTCGGTGTGGTCATGGGCTTGATTGTCACCGATCCCCTACACTGGCGCCCCATGACCGAATTCCTCCCTTCCAGCCAGGCGTCACTGATTCTGACCTGGGCGTTCGCTATCGCGGTATGCGCCAGCATGGCCCTCAAGTTCTGGCTGGCCAGCCGCCAGATTCGCCACGTCGCACAGCACCGTGGATCCGTACCGCAGCCGTTTGCCGATCGCATAGCCCTGAGCGCGCACCAGAAGGCCGCCGACTACACGCTAGCCAAGACGCGCCTGGGCTTGCTGGAGATGGTGTGGGGCACCGTGCTAATGCTGGGATGGACCTTGCTGGGCGGATTGTCGGCGTTGAATGCGCTGCTCGCGTCCACCCTGGGCACCGGCATCGGGCAACAGCTTGCGTTGGTGGCCACCTTTACGCTGATCGGCACGGTGCTGGATCTGCCGTTTGCGCTGTACAGCACGTTTGTCCTTGAAGAGCGCTTTGGCTTCAACAAGACGAGCCTGCGATTGTGGGTGGTGGACGCCGTCAAGTCGGCGGTGCTGTCGGCCGTGGTGGGCGTGCCCTTTCTGGCATTGGTGCTGTGGATGATGGGGGCAACCGGCCCCTGGTGGTGGCTATGGGTCTGGGGTGCCTGGACGGCGTTCAACCTGTTGGCCCTGTGGGTGTACCCCACCTGGATCGCCCCCCTGTTCAATCAATTCAAGCCCCTGGAGGATGCCCAGGTGCGAGAGCGTGTATCGGCGTTGATGGCACGCAGTGGCTTTACATCCAAAGGCTTCTTCGTGATGGATGGAAGCCGACGCAGCGCCCATGCCAACGCCTATTTCACGGGTTTTGGCACCTCCAAGCGGGTGGTGTTTTTCGACACCCTGCTGGCCCAGCTCACCCCGGCTGAAGTCGACGCTGTGTTGGCGCACGAGCTGGGACACTTCAAGCACCGCCATGTGCTCAAACGCATGCTGACCGTGTTCGGTGCCAGCCTGATCGGCCTGGCGGTACTGGGCTGGCTCAGCCAGCAAGTCTGGTTCTACACGGGGCTGGGTGTCGCGCCCAACCCCGCGGGACCGAATGACGCACTGGCCCTGTTGCTGTTCATGATGGTGTTGCCCTTGGCGAGCACCTTTGTCGGCCCCTGGTTTGCGCACGCATCGCGTCGCGACGAATTCCAGGCAGACGCGTACGCCGTGGCCCAAACCCAGGCCGCCGACCTGGCCAGTGCGCTGCTCAAGCTCTATGAAGACAACGCCTCGACCCTGACACCCGACCCTCTCTACGTGCGCTTCTACTATTCACACCCACCTGCTTCCGAACGGCTGGGGCGTATTCTGGGTTCCACTTGAATCCATGAGCCCATCCGCGCACTTGCAGCAAGGTTTGGTGGTCGCCAGCCACGGACGCCATGTCTGGGTGGAAACTGCTGACGGGCAGCGACTGCTGTGCCATCCCCGCAGCAAAAAGAACCTTTGCGTAGTGGGCGACCAAGTGCATTGGCTGCCCAGTGCCGACGAAGGCAGCATCGAGGCCGTACTGGAACGCCGCAACCTGTTCTACCGGCAAGACGACATCCGCACCAAGTCCTTTGCGGCCAACATCGACCAGATCCTGGTGCTGATCGCCGCGCAGCCTGAGTTCTCCGAGCACCAGCTCGCCCGCGCGCTGATTGCTGCCGAAGCGGCGGGCATCCACCCCGTGATTGCCTTGAACAAAAGCGACCTGGTGGAGCCGTTTTCCCGTGCGTGGCAGCGCTTGGCCCCGTATCGCGACATGGGTTATACCGTGCTGGCCTGTGCCATCAAACCCGCGCAGGGTGTGCCCGGTCAGGTGCCTGCCGAGCTGGCGTCTGCTCTGGTGGGCAAGCGCACCTTGGTGCTGGGGCCGTCCGGCTCTGGAAAAAGTACGCTGGTGAATCACCTGGTACCCCAGGCCCAGGCCCAGACCAATGCGATCTCCACCGCGCTCAATTCTGGCAAACACACCACTACCACCACCACGCTGTATTGGCTGGACAGCACCCGCACCAGCGCCATCATCGACTCGCCCGGGTTTCAGGAGTTCGGGCTGCACCACATCAACCCCATGCAATTGGCCCAGCTGATGCCCGATCTGAAAGCCCACATGGACGGCTGCCGTTTTTACAACTGCAGCCACTTGCATGAACCGGGGTGCGCCGTGCGTGCGGCCGTGCAACCCGACATTTATGAAGAAGCGGCCGATAGCCCCCGTAAAATAAGCGTAAGTCGCTATGCAATTTATAGCAACTTGTTCGCCGAACTATCGCAGCCGCGCTATTAAAGGGTGACGCGCAACCCGCTGGCGACTCAGCCCAGCATCCGCGCCAGCGACAGCAAGGCCAGGAGCACGATCCACATCACCACCGTGCGCCACACCAGCCCCACCACCGCGCGCAAGTGACCAGGCTGTGGCACCGCAGCGTCGGTGCCTGCCTGCGCATCATCGAGTTGCACATTCACGGCGCCCGCCGTGGCCGCCAAGATGACGCCGTCACTGTCGCCGGGATGCAAGGCCTCCTGGCGTCGCCAGGCATCAATCGCTTCTTCGAAGCTGCCGACAAACGCGAAACTCAGCGCGGTAAGTCGCGCCGGCAGCCAGTCCATGGCCCGCCACGCGGCGCTGGCAATTTCCTGCATCGACGGGCTGACGTTGGCTTCCAGCGGCAGCAGTTGCCGGTTGGCATAGCGCCCCAGGTACTCGGCCACCCGATACAGCACCGCGCCCGCCGGGCCCAGGCCCAGGGCTGCCAGCAGCGAGTACCAGGCAAAGACGCCAAAGACATGGCGGTGGGCCTGGATGACCGAATAGGCAATGACGTGGCGCACGATCTGGCTGCGTTGCAAGGTCACCAGGTCTTTGCGCATCCAGGTTGCCAAATGCTGGCACGCCAGTTCCTCGTCACCCGCCAGCAAGGCATCACGCACCGCGGTGAAGTGGTGGCTGAATTGTCGAAAGCCCAGCGTGGCGTAGAGCACGGCAATGCTCCACACCCCCGCGGCAACCCAGCCCAGCGTCCAGACCAGCGCCCAGTGGATGCCGCACACCAGCGCAGCCGGCACCACCACGCCGACCGACCAGGCCAGCCAGCCGTGATGGTTACGCCCCGTGTCAAAACTGCGTACGGCCCATTGCACCCAGCCACGCATGCTGTTGTGGATGGGATTGACCTGCCCCAACGGGCGTGCCTGCTCCAGCAACAACGCAAAAAGAATGGCGACAAAGCTCATGCAGCAATCATACCGAGGCGATCACCCCTGCACGCCTTCAATCCGCCAGGAAACGGTACAGGTTGCGCAACATGCCCGCCGTCGCACCCCAAATGAAGCGCTCCGCGTGCTGATCGGTGTAGGGCATGGAGAACCACTCGCGTCGCATGCCTTCCCACTGCACCACGTGGCGTCGGTGGTTGGCAGGGTTCATCAGGTACGCCAAAGGTACCTCGAACACATCGGCAACCTCGTGCGGATTGGGCTTGAGCTCAAACACCGGCTCCACCAGGGCAACCACGGGCGTGACGATGAAGGCACTTCCGGTGGTGTACACGGGCAGGCTGCCGATCACGCGCACCAGCCTAGGGTCGAGGTTGATTTCCTCTTGGGCCTCGCGCAGTGCGGTCGCTTGCGCATGGGCGTCCTGCGGATCGGCTTTGCCACCAGGAAACGCAATTTGGCCGGAGTGACTGGACAAGTTGGCGGTACGCTGGGTTAGCAGCACGGTCAGGCCGTCGGAGCGCTCCACCAGCGGAATCAATACAGCGGCCTCGACCGGCGGGCGCTGGGTAAAGCGAGGCTCGCCCCGCAATTCCGGTGACCAGGAGTGCCCCCTGGCGAAACGTTGCACCAAGGCTTGGGGAAGCAAGGACTGCGCGGGCACCGCAGGCAGGTGCTGGTCCACGGCCTCAACGGGGACCTGGCGCGGGTCAAATACAGGCGGTTGGGTCATAAAAAAACCGCCACAGGCTTGCACCCGGGCGGTTCTTGGGAGGGTGCAAGCGGCACCCGGATCAGGCTGCAGTCTTCTTGGCTGGCAGCTTTTCCTTGATACGAGCCGACTTGCCGCTGCGGTCGCGCAGGTAGTACAGCTTGGCGCGGCGCACATCACCACGACGCTTGACTTCGATGCTGGCAATCAGCGGGCTGTAGGTTTGGAAGGTACGCTCCACGCCTTCGCCGCTGGAGATCTTGCGCACCGTGAAGCCACTGTTCAGGCCGCGGTTGCGCTTGGCAATCACCACACCTTCGTAAGCCTGCACGCGCTTGCGGTTGCCTTCAACCACGTTCACGTTCACGATCACGGTGTCGCCGGGGGCGAATTCGGGGATGTTTTTGCCCAGACGGGCGATTTCTTCCTGCTCGAGGACTTGAATCAGATTCATGTTGTTCCTTGGTGATCGTGCCAGCGCCGGCGCGGTGCCAACCTGCTTTCCAATAAATCAGGCCTTGGCCAGGCAGAGGATCGGTGAAAGGCGGATTATAGCGTCTTTAGCGCTTGCCAGCCAGCAGCTTCTCGTCAGCGGGCAGCAACCCATCCTGCAGACGCGCCTGCTCCAGCAGGTCGGGGCGCAGCCGCGCCGTGGCCATCAGGCTTTGATCGCGCCGCCAACGGGCGATGTGCGCATGGTTGCCCGACAGCAGAACCGGCGGCACCGGTTCGCCCTCCCACACCTCCGGGCGCGTGTAATGCGGGCAGTCGAGCAGCCCATCCAACGCCGGATTGAAACTATCCTGCTGGTGACTGCCTTCATCCGACAGCACGCCAGGCTGCAAACGCGCGACAGAGTCGAGAACGGCCATGGCCGCCACCTCACCGCCAGACAGCACAAAATCACCCAGACTGACCTGCACATCCACATAGCGGTCGATGAAGCGCTGGTCAATGCCCTCGTATCGTCCACACACCAGGATGGCACCCGGCCCCTGTGCCCATTGCGCCGCCATGCCGTGGCTCCAACGCTGCCCTTGCGGTGAGAACAGCACGACCGGAGCCTGGTCGTCCCGGGCGCTACGCACCTGCGCCAACGCCAAGGCCAGGGGCTGTGCCATCATGACCATGCCGGGCCCGCCGCCAAACGGGCGATCATCGACTCGGCGGTAATTGCCCTCAGCGAAGTCCCGCGGGTTGGTGCAATGCACCGCTACTTGACCCGTGGCATAGGCACGCCGCGTGATGCCCACCTGCAGAAAGGGCTCAAACAACTCAGGGAACAGGGTGATGATGTCAAAGCGCATGCATCACCGCCGTCAGTAGTCAGCTTGCCAGTCCACCACGATGCGACGCGCCGACAGGTCCACCGTATCGACATAGGCCGACACAAAGGGAATCATGCGCTCCTGCACCTTGCCACCCTGTTCGAAGTCCAACACCAGCACCGTTTGCGGCCCCGTGGACAGCAGGTCGCGCACCGTCCCCATGAGAACCCCTTCGCGATTGACTACCTCCAGGCCGATCAGGTCGACCCAGTAGTACTCGTCTTCCGAAGCGGTCGGAAAGCTGGAGCGGGCGATGAAGATGCGCGCCCCTCGCAGGGCTTCGGCGGCATTGCGGTCATCGACATCGTGGGCGCAGGCCACAACGGTATCTGCATGCTCTTTGGCCTGCTTGATGGAGAGTTTGGCCGTGCCAGTGAAGGTCTGGGGACCTTTTTCCGCAGGCAACAGGAACCAGCGCTTGGAAGAAAAAAGCGCCTCGGGAGCGGCGCTATAGGGCAGGACCTTAAACCAGCCCTTGATACCCCACGCATCGGCAATGCGGCCTACCTCGATGGCGTCGGCCGGTAGTTCTGCGGCTTCAAGACCGGCAATCATGGGGCTTTAGAAATGACAATGGCGAGGCCATGGCCCCGCCATCGGGAAGGTCACCAATCAGGCTGTGGCCTTCTTGGCGGCCTGGGCGATCAGGCGCTCAACCGTGGGAGACGCTTGGGCACCGACGCTCTTCCAATAGGTCAGGCGGTCCTGGGCAATGCGCAGACCTTCTTCGCTTTCGGTGGCGATGGGGTTGTAGAAACCAATGCGCTCGATAAAGCGGCCATCACGGCGGGTACGCTTGTCAGCGACCACGATGTTGAAAAAAGGGCGAGCCTTAGCACCGCCACGGGCGAGTCGAATGACGACCATGATTTATCCTTTGGGTGACCGACAGATTTGTCGACAGATTCCAGGTTGAGACACGCAACTGACCACCCGGCCAGTGACACCCGAAATAGCCTTCCATTATAGCCTGCAACGCAACATGATCAAAATCCGCCCGAGTACCGACGCCGATATCGACACCATTACCACCATCTACGCCCACCACGTCCTGCACGGGACCGGGACTTTTGAAACCACGCCGCCAACGGCCGCCGAGATGGCTTCACGCCGCAGCGACGTGCTGTCTAAGCATCTTCCGTACCTGGTGCTGGAAGACGGCGATCGCGTACAAGGTTTCGCCTATTGCAACTGGTTCAAGCCGCGACCGGCCTACCGGTTCTCTGCCGAGGACTCGATCTACCTGGCACCCGACGCCGGTGGCCGCGGCCTGGGGCGCCTGCTGCTGACGGAGCTGATGGCCCAGGCCGAGCGCGCGGGCGTACGCAAGCTCATCGCCGTCATCGGGGACTCTGGCAACCAGGGCTCGGTGGGTGTGCACCGTGCCTGCGGGTTTGAGCCGGTAGGTGTGCTGTCCAACTGCGGCTGGAAATTCGATCGCTGGCTGGACGTGGTCTTGATGGACCGCACCCTGGGCGCAGGCGCCAGCACGCCGGCTCCGTCTAAAACAGCTGCAGACTGATCCAGTACGCCACCGCCGCCACAAAGGCGCTGGCCGGGATGGTGAAAATCCACGCCCAGACGATATTGCCCGCCACGCCCCATCGCACTGCACTAGCGCGCTGGGTGGACCCCACTCCCACGATTGCGCCGGTGATGGTGTGGGTAGTCGAAACCGGCACACCCAGAGCCGTGGCCAGGAACAAGGTAAACGCACCGCCGGTTTCGGCACAAAAGCCCCCCACCGGCTTAAGTTTGGTGATGTGCTGCCCCATGGTCTTGACGATGCGCCAACCACCAAACATGGTTCCCAGGCCGATGGCGGTATAGCAGCACAACACCACCCAAGTGGGCGGCAGCTTAGCATCGGCAGCACTGTAGCCAGTGGCAATCAGCAGCATCCAGATGATCCCGATGGTTTTCTGCGCGTCGTTGCCGCCGTGCCCCAGGCTATACGCCCCAGCCGATAGCAATTGCAGACGCCGAAACCACTTGTCCACCTTGGAGGGTCGGAACCGGCGGAAGGTCCAGGCCACCGCCACCATCATGAGCGAGCCCAGCACGAAGCCCAACAGAGGCGACACAAAGATAAAGACCACCGTGCGCCAGATCCCCGCGGCAATCAAGGTACTGGCCCCGGATTTGGCAATTACGGCCCCCACAATGCCACCGATCAGTGCGTGCGACGAACTGCTGGGAATGCCGTAGTACCAGGTAATGACGTTCCAGGTGATGGCGCCCACCAGCGCACCAAAGACGACATGCGTATCCACCACGCCGGGTTGCACAATGCCCTTGCCAACGGTCGCGGCCACGGTCAGCTGAAAAACCAGTATCGCCACCACGTTGAAAAAAGCAGCAAACAAGATGGCCTGCCCCGGCTTGAGCACACCGGTGGAAACCACGGTGGCGATGGAATTGGCCGCGTCATGAAAGCCATTCATGAAATCAAACGCCAAGGCCAGCACGACCAGCAGGACGACGACCCAGAGTGCGGTTTGCACAGTATCCATGGCGTTAAGCACCTGATCAGGAGTTTTCGAGGACGATGCCTTCGATCACGTTGGCAACGTCTTCGCACTTGTCGGTGATGGTTTCCAGCAGTTCGTAGATGGCTTTGAGCTTAATCAGTTCCCGAACATCGGGTTCCTCGCGGAACAGCTTGCTCATGGCCGAACGCATGACACGGTCGGCATCGGACTCCAGACGATCAATTTCTTCGCATGTCTTGAGCGCGGCCTCGGCTGTGGAGGGCTCGGCAATATCGCCCAGCAGCTTGACGGCATCGCGCAGGCGTTCGCAACATTTCACGCTCAGATCGGTCAGTCGAACGATTTCGTCGGTCATGTGGCGCACGTCGTACAGCGCCATGGTCTCGGCCGAATCCTGAATGAGGTCTGCCACGTCATCCATCGTATTGATCAGCGAGTGAATCTGCTCCCGATCAATCGGCGTGATGAAGGTCATGTGGATGGCCTTGTTGCAGTCGTGCGTGACCCGATCGGCGGCACGTTCGGCGTCATCCACTTCCTGGTTGTATTTGGCGCGCAGATCCAGATCCGCATAGTGTGTCACCAGCCGGGAAAACGCCTGTGCAGCCTCCACAATGCGATCGGCATGCTGGTTGAACATTTCAAAGAAATTGCCTTCGCGCGGCAACAATTTTCCAAACAGCATCACGTGCTCCTTCAAGCCGGCAGGAAAGATTGACAAGGCGGCGAGTTTAACTGGCGTGCCCTGCAAGCGCTGCGCTCAGGCGCTGCGAAAAATGAAGTACACCGCGCCAACCAGACACAGCCCGGCCCAGAGGTAGTCCCACTTCAGCGGCTCGCCCAGATAGACAGTGGCAAACGGCACGAACACGCTCAGGGTGATAACCTCCTGGATGATCTTGAGCTGCGCCACCGAAAAACCCGCCTGCTGAAACCCGATACGGTTGGCCGGCACTTGCAACAGGTACTCAAACAGGGCAATACCCCAGCTGACCACCGCCGCGGTGTACCACGGCGCCGTTGCCAAGTTCCTGAGGTGCCCGTACCAGGCCATCGTCATGAAGACATTGCTGGCGATGAGTAGCAGCACAGTTTGGGCAGACAAGGGTACGGATTGCAGGAAGCTCATGCCTGGATTATCCGGGCAGCAACTCCTCCTCCTGTGCACCGCTGCGTGTCGCAAGGGCAAAACCCATTTCCAGAATGTCGGCTTACCGCGACATTCCATGCGTCGCCAATTGAGCAAGTGCGACGAGTCATCGACAATCCACGGCGCTGCGCAGCATGCACGGCATCCTGCTTGCCTGCAACAGCCCACGGGCTCGCGTTGGGCACCAAACGCGGCACGCCTGCACCGGCGCCACCCAAATCAAAAAGGAATATCCATGATCCCTGGTAATGAAGCGTTGCTGAGCATCCTGCGCTATGTGGCGGAATACAACGCCTCCGACATTTACCTCACCACCGGTGCCACGCCGTTCCTGAAGGTGCGCGGCGTGAATCGACCATTGGGTCGCAAGAAACTGACGCCAGGGCAGACGCGCCAGTTGGCCTATTCCATGATGAACA
Source organism: Rhodoferax sp. (assembly GCA_046348185.1). Lineage (GTDB taxonomy): Bacteria > Pseudomonadota > Gammaproteobacteria > Burkholderiales > Burkholderiaceae_C > Allorhodoferax. The sequence goes on from JAXMER010000018.1 coordinate 36,130, forward strand.
TGGAACAGATCGATCAGTTCGAACGGGTCAAGGAACTCAACATGGCCTTTTGGGCGGAAGGCATCGGGCGCTTTCGCATCAATGTCTACCAGCAGCGCGGCGAGGTCGCCATCGTTGGCCGTTTCATCAACAGCCGGGTTCCCACACTGGCTGCACTAGGTTTGCCACCGGTGGTAGGGCAACTGGCCATGTTGCAGCGTGGCCTGGTCCTGGTCGTGGGCTCCACGGGTTCCGGCAAGAGCACCACGCTGGCATCCATGATCAACCACCGCGCCAGCACCCAGGCAGGGCACATCCTGACGCTGGAGGAACCCATCGAGTACTTCATCAGCCACCAGAAAGCCACGGTGGACCAGCGCGAAATTGGCATCGACTCCATGAGTTTTGCCGACGCCTTGCGCAATGCCATGCGCCAGGCGCCCGACGTCATTGTGATTGGTGAGATCCGCGACCGCGAAACCATGCAAAGTGCCATTTCCTACTCCGAGACAGGGCACTTGTGCATCTCGACCCTGCACGCCAACAACGCAAACCAGGCCATCAAGCGCATCCTGAACTTCTTCCCCGAATCGGCCCATCAGCAGCTGTTGGTGGACCTGTCGCTCAACCTACAGGCTGTGGTGGCACAGCGCCTGCTGACGGGCACCAATGAAAGCATGGTGCTGGCCTACGAGACCATGGTGCGCACCGCCTATATTGCAGAACTGATCCGCAAGGGCAACATCGACGAGATTCGGACCTGCATCGACAAGAACTCTGACGCGGACATGCAGACTTTCGACCAATGTCTGCTGGGGCTGTACAACAAGCGCTTGATCGACCAACAAACCGCGCTGGACCATGCCGACTCCAAGACCGAGCTCAGCCTCAAGATTCGACTGGCCGCAGCCGGACGTTGATTGCTACGTTTTTGATAGCTGGTTAGGCAACATTGACGGGGGCTACCGGGCATTATTGCCCCAACCAGTCTCTAGACCGTTCTGCGAGACAACGTTTGGCCGTTCACCCGTTCGGTGGGCAACTGGTCCGCGACAACTTGGTTGCGCCCACCCTGCTTGGCCGCATACATGGCACTGTCGGCGCGAGAGAACAGCTCCAACAGTGATTCGCCGGGCTGGTACACCGTGACCCCAATGGAAACCGTGGCCCGCAAATCCGGAGCGTTTTCAAATGCAAGATTCTCCAGCGCCAGCCGAATGCGTTGCAGTGTGGAATAGGCTCCGTGCAAGCTCGACTGGGTGAAGATCAGCAAAAACTCTTCGCCCCCGTAGCGGCCAAAAATATCGCTGCTGCGAACTTCATTCTGAGCCAACCTGGAAAAGCGTCGCAGCACCTCATCACCCATCAAATGGCCCCACCGGTCATTGATGGCCTTGAAATGATCCAGATCCAGCACGGCCAGGCACAAGGCACTGGTCCCGCGTTCATCGGCCCATTGTTTCTGCGCTTCCAATGCCGCCACCAGATAGCGGCGGCTGTAGCAATCCAGCAGCGTGTCACGTTGGGCCTCGGCCTGGATATGCTTCATGCGCTCGCTGGCCTTCACCACCACCTGGTGCAAGCGCTGAATCTTGGTCACCTGGTAGATAAACAACGGCAGCGTCAGCGCCAGGACCAACCACTGCAAGCCAGCGATCTGCAGCAGTTCGATGCTGTAGAGCTGGCGGTAGTGCAACAGGATGATGCTCGCCGAACCCGCCAACACCAGCAAGCCCAGCGCAATCAACACCCGTCGGGAAATGCGGTACTGGTCGTAACTCAGGGCCACAAACACAAACGGTGTCATCACCATCTGGCTGGCGGGCTCCCGATAAAACACTGCCAACATGCCCAGCAGCGCCAGCACGACCCACCCCTGCTTGGAAGCCTGTCGTTGCCGGGGCTGGCGCGAGCGGGTTGCTACCAACCAGATGCCGACAGCCGCCCAGACGCCCGACGCGGCAGCCACCGCGTGAAAAGTCTCCAAGCGCAGCAGATGCAGTTGCGCCAGCACAAAAATGGCCGCGCCGTACAGGCCGATGGCCAGCACCGCAAATATCCATCGCTCCTGTTCGCGACGTACCCAGTTGTGATGGCGGCGCTCTGCACGCTGGCTTTGCTGCCCCGGCTGCATGACGACGGAGTCCCCAAAATCCGAAAACGAGACGCTGACGGGAAAATGATCCGCGCGCGCTTCATTCTTGCTGGAGAGTCCGGACTTCATTCTTGGATGGGGCACTGCAACCCGCAAAGCGATACGCAGGTGACTGGGAGTGGTATTCAACCGTACAGGGGCAAGTATGGCATACCGTCGCACCCCCTCCGGCTCTAGGCAGCCCGCCCTGGCCCCATGCGCTCGGCGTTTGGCCAGCCACCAAACGCATCATTCGACCGAACCTGCTCTGACCGGGGAAACAAACCGGTCAGCAGCGAAATGCAAGGCATTCATGCACCGAGCCCCCATGAAATGGACCTGAGTAGCTATGTTTTTCATAGCGATTACGACGACCCAGCAGGCGTTGGATGAAATGCCAGCGCCAGCAACACGCTTCTTGCCGAGGGTCGATGGCTCCAAGAAATCCCATTTATGTTGCACGCAATTGAATTTTGTACAATAATACGACGCATGCACCAAACATCTCCCACCGCCAACCCCGCCCAGCTGCTCGACAACCAGCTCTGCTTTGCGCTGTACTCGGCCTCGCTGGCCATGACCAAGCTGTACAAGCCGCTGCTCGATGCGCTGGACCTGACCTACCCCCAGTACCTGGCGCTGCTGGCCTTGTGGGAGCAGGATGACGTCACCGTCTCCGCGCTGGGTGAACGGCTGAACCTCGATTCCGGCACCCTCACGCCTTTGCTCAAACGCATGGAAGCCGCGGGCTGGCTCACCCGCCAGCGCTCGCAGGAAGACGAACGCCGCGTCCATGTGTTGCTGACCGATGCCGGGCGCACCCTGCGCGAGCGCGCCGCCCACATTCCGGGCTGCGTCATGGCCCACAGCGGGTTGGACGTGCCCACGCTGATGGCCCTGACACGCCAGATCAAGAACCTGCGCGCGGGCCTGCACAACGCCTGCCGTACCGACTGAATTCGCACCTTAGGAAACCCAACCATGAACATTCTGACCACCCAACTGCGCCGCCTGCGCACCATCGCCCTCGCCGCCCTGGTGCTGGGCACTGTCACCCAGTTCGCGCTGGCCACCAGCATCGACATCACCGACAAGAGCTTTCGCTGCATGCGCGACATGACCCCGGTGCGCCACTTCTATGTGGACAACCTCGCGGGCAACCTGCAAGGCACGCTGGCTGCTGCCAACAACCCCAAGGGCGCGATCTACCCGCCCGGCTCGGTGGTGCAGCTGGTGCCTACCGAAGTCATGGTCAAGCGCGAGCCCGGCTTCAACCCGGCCACCGGCGACTGGGAGTTTTTTGAGCTGAGCGTCAGCAACCAGGGCAGCACCATTGGCAAGCGCGGCTTTGCCGAAGTAAACAACCGCTTTGGCAAAAACTGCTTCGGCTGCCACGCCCCGGCGCGCGAGCCCTGGGACTTCGTCTGCGAAAGCAACCACGGCTGCGAACCCATCCCCATCGACCACCAGATGACCGGCGCCCTGCAGCGCTCCGACCCGCGCTGCGGCGAACCACAGCTGCAAAGCGGCGACACCTGGGCCCTGTGGAAGCTGCGCGCCCTGGTCGCCATCGGCACCACCATCGACTGGTTCAAGAAGCTGCTCTGACCCACTCCCTTGCCACCCCGATTACCCACCCGCTCCCACGAGCACTGATTGAAAGCACTGACATGACACAGAAACTCGACAAAGTGGTTTACCGCGCCCACGCCACCTCCACTGGCGGGCGCGACGGCACCTCCAGCACACCCGACGGCGCGCTCAACCTGAAACTGGCCGTGCCGAAGGAAATGGGCGGCAACGGCCAGGGCGTGAACCCCGAGCAGTTGTTTGCGGCCGGATACAGCGCCTGCTTCATCGGCGCCATGAAGTTCGTTGCCGGCATGCAGAAGATCGCCCTGCCCGCAGACACCAAGATTGACGCCACCGTCGGCATCGGCCCCATCCCCCAAGGCTTCGGCATCGAAGTGCAGCTGACCGTAACCATCCCCGGCATGGAGCGCGCAGCCGCCGAGGCCCTGGTGGCCAAGGCGCACGAGGTGTGCCCCTACTCCAACGCCACGCGCGGCAACATCGAAGTCACGCTCAGCGTGGTCTGAACGCGCTGCGGTTTGCCTACGCCACTGTCGCCTGCGTGCCAGGTGATGGTGGGCTGGCTCAAAAGTGAAGTGCAACACGCCAATTGAAAAATCGATAAGGTGTGAACATGAATCAAGCACGACAGTACAAACATCTCGACTACCAAGAACGCCAGACCATTGCCATCAGCCGGGAGCAGGGGTTGGGTATTCGGGCCATTGCCCGCATACTTAACCGATCCCCTTCCACCATCAGCCGCGAGATTGAGCGCAACCGCGGTGGTGCTTCGTACAGTTGCCGCTTTGCCCAACTGCGCTGCATTCGCCGACGCCGCCATGGCCGACCACTACCCAAGCTGATGGTGGGAAATGCGCTGTTTGCATCGGTGCATGCCTTGCTCAAACTGCGCTGGTCGCCCCAACAAATCGCTGCACGCTTGACTACACTGCACCGCGACGAGGCTGCCCAACGCGTCTCTCACGAAACCATCTACAACGTCATCTACGCCCAACCTAGAGGGGAACTGCGTCGAGAGCTCATCGCGTGTTTGCGCCTGGTGCGCACCAAGCGCTGGCCACGCTCACGTGGTGAAGACCGTCGCGGTCAAATTGCCGACTTGCTGAGCATTCATGTACGACCACCCCAGGCTCAGGACCGCCAGTTCCCAGGGCATTGGGAGGGGGACCTGATCAAGGGCGCGGGCAACCTCAGCGCGGTCGGTACCCTGGTAGAGCGCAGCACCCGGCTACTGATACTGGTCAAGCTGCCTCACCCCAACCCGGCCACCGCAGCCCATGTCCTGCAAGCGTTTACGGACAAGTTAAACGGCATTGCCAAACCGATGCGCCAAACGCTGACCTATGACCGCGGGCGTGAGATGGCTCACCATCAGCAGCTGACAGCCAATACGGGCATGGCTGTGTACTTCTGCGACCCGCACAGTCCCTGGCAGCGCGGCACCAATGAAAACACCAACGGCCTGGTGCGTCAGTTCCTGCCCAAGGGGACCGATCTATCGGTTTATAGCCAGGCTCAACTAGATGAGATTGCCGATCTGATGAATGGGCGACCTCGCAAAACACTGGGCTGGCAGACGCCACTGGAGGTCTATGGGCAGTGGCTCACCAAACTGCAGCACACCCCAGACTCCATCCAATAAACTCCGCGTGTGTTGCACTTGGATTTGAATCCGCCGTGGTTTTCCGTTTTACAGTCACTACGATTTTGATAGCTGCTTACGCAATATCTACGGGGGCTGGAGGCCTATTTCATGCATAACACCGAACTCTGGGTGCACCGCCAGCAGCTGCAACGCTGTGCCATCCATACCCTGCCCGTCACGCCGATGCAACCCGGCCAAGTGCGCGTGCAGATCGAGCGCTTTGCCCTCACCTCGAACAACATCACCTACGCGGCCATGGGCGAGGCCATGGCCTACTGGCAGTTCTACCCGCTGCCTGGGGAGGGCGAGCAACCGCCCGCATGGGGGCGCATTCCTGTGTGGGGCTTTGGCCGGGTGAGCGAATCGCGCTGCGCCGCGGTGCCGGTGGGCGAACACCTCTATGGCTACTTCCCGATGTCGCACAGCGTGGTGCTGACACCGGGGCGCATCAGCGCCGCCCACTGGTTCGACACGGCCCCCCACCGCGCCGCCCTACCGGTGGTCTACAACCAGTACCTGCGCACCGCGCAAGACCCGTTCTACCGCGCCGACACGGAAGACGTGCAGGCCCTGCTGCGCCCACTATTCGTTACCTCCTGGCTCATCGACGACTTTCTGGCCGACAACGACTACTTCGGTGCCGCGGCGCAAGCCCCCCAGCGCCCGGTGTTGCTGCTGTCCAGTGCGTCCAGCAAAACCGCTTATGGCACCGCCTTCCAGCTGCACCGCCGCAGCGGGCTGGAAGTGGTAGGTCTGACATCCGCAGCCAACGTGGACTTCTGCGCCAGCCTGGGCTGCTACGACCGCGTGCTGCGCTATGACGAGCTCGACCAGATCCCTGCCGACGCCCCAGCGATTTACGTGGACTTCGCCGGCAATGCGACGTTCCGCCAGGCTCTGCATGCGCACTGCAAGGGCCTGCGTTATTCCAGTTCCATCGGCGGCACCCACGTGCAGGCGCTGGGCGGCGCCAAAGGACTCGAAGGTCCCAAACCGGTCCTGTTCTTTGCACCGTCCCAAATCAAGAAGCGCAGTGCCGAATGGGGCGCGGCCTCGCTGACCGAACGGCTGGTGCGCGACTGGAACGCTTTTGCCGCCACCGTCACCCGCAGCGATGCGCCCTGGATGACGGTGCAGCACCACAACGGTGGGCAAGCCGCACAAGCCGCCTACGAGGAAGTGCTACAGGGGCGGGGCAATCCGCGCGTGGGGCATATCCTGTCCCTTTGAACGGGTGAAATTGCAAAGGCGCAGGCCGTACAGTCACATACCCATTTGTAAAAATGCGTGACGCCCATGAAACCCTTGATTCCTTGCATTGCGGCCTTCTACGCAAGCGTAGTGCTTGCATCTGGCATCGCGCACGACCCGGATTCGCCGCGCGAATTCTGGTGGTATTGGGATCGGCCCGCGGAGCAACTCCCGGCACCGGCACCGGGCGTGGGGACGGCAGCTGTGTGGTCTGACGTCAAGAATGCAGACATTCCCTGCAGGATCGTACCGATTTTGACCATTGCCGATGCCAAGACCTTTCTACGCGAAGCCGTCTATCGAACCCGCATGAACTAGGAATGGAACCGGGTGCAAGTTGTCGAAGGAACGCTGTGGCCCTGTAGGCTTCGTACTGGTATGGCTGGTCAACGTTAATCAGGGCCTGAGGACTCCGATCGTTTCTTTCTGCTTCTGCTGCGACTGCCGCAAGGCCTTTGCAGTGTCTTGTTGGTGCTGCTTGGACGTTTCCGAATGGCGCTTGGACTGCTCACTTTGGGCGCTACCACTTCCCGGGCCGCCCGTCTCTTCGCGGTCTTTCTTGTACCGATCCGAGGAACGGCTTTTTGACTGAGTCACGCTATCGGGAAGTTGGGACGTGCTGCCACCGCTTCCATCGCTAGCCGCAGCCTGTTGCTTGGCACCTGCACCGGGCGAGCCTTGGCCTTTGTCTGGCTGCGTCTTTGGCACCCACGAGCCCGATGTTTCGCAATTCGTACAGCCGCCCACAGGGTTGGACGGTAGCTGCCCCACGGGCAAGGCACCGGGCTTGCCGACTGGCTGCGCCCAGACCGTTACGCTGCACGCAGTAACTCCCACCAAAGCGAGCACAACACTTACCAAAGTTTTCATAGCAGCCATTATGAAAACTTGTTGAAGATCAGTAGTGTCCCAACGTTTTCACGCCCGGGCTTCGTAAGTTGATGATTTGCTTGCAGATTTCAGCATTCCAGTCTGGTCTCGATTTGAACGCCGAGTGGCAGACTTATGGCCTTCTGCGCCTT
>JAXMER010000019.1:0-12338 GCA_046348185.1 Rhodoferax sp.
TGCCCGATACACCACGCGACACCATGAGTGCTCCCATGGCCACAGCGATGACGAGCAGGCCAATGGCGATGCCCACCATCAACTCGATGAGTGTGACGCCGCGCTGTGATGTAGGGGTAGGCGGCGCTTGCATGGTTTTGGGGGGAGAGGCAGGGCGTATGACGGTTGAGTGGGCTGCGTGCATCTCAGGCTCCCGGGCAGTAGTACATGGGTGCGTTCCCACCGGGCTTGTAGGGCGCACAGCGACCCGCAACGGGGATGTATTGCAGGTGGCAGATGAAGTTGGCAGGGCAGGCGAGTGCGGCGCCGTTGACTAGAAGACCTGTTCCGCTATCACGTACTTTGGTGGCGTCGATGTCGTCTTTGTAAGCTGTACTGTTGTCTCGTTCGTTTTCGCGCCAGGCCACCATGATGCCCAGTTGCCGACCTTGCCCAACAGCTTCTGCAGGGGGGATAAAAATCTCTGCCTGACCAAGGGGGAGGGTGTTGCGTACGGCGTTTTTCCAGACATCCCGGTCATAGGTGGCCAAGGTGCTATGGTCACAGCCGCTGGCGCACGTGCTTGGAGAAGGGAGGGAAGGGACGGTAGCGAAAGCCGAAACGTAGTTGTTCAGGTTGGCCAGGGCATTGGGGTTCGAACGCATGCGTTCGCCCAGGTCTTCGATCAGGCGGATGGCCTGTGCTCTACGAACTGTGGTGGAGGTGTCCGACAAGGTGCGCATTTGCACACCCAGAATGCCCAGAATGCCGAGGGCGGCTACGACGATGGCGATCAGCGACTCGATCAACGTGATGCCACGCTGTTGCCGCATGAAGGTGGTGGGTGCGAAGATCATGGCGTTCAACTGGTGCAAGGGATGTCTTGAGGAAGGATGACGCGAATGCGCCCACCCGAGCTCATGCACACGCCGCGCGCGCCGGGGTGGGTGGTAGGTTTATTCAACGGAACCAGGCTGAAGCCCAGCCATGTGCCGGCAACCAACCCCCATCGGTTGAGTTTGATGCTGGCACCGCCGGCGGTGCGGGTGACTTGCACTTTGGCGGGGGCGTCGATGCGTTGGAGCACTGGTTCGCTCGCGTTGCAATTGCCGTTGCCATTGGTGTCATGGCAGATGATCCAGCCGCAGTCCCAGTCGTTGTTTCCAGTGGCGCTTGTGCAGCCGTTGGTGTTGTTCGGTAATTTTTGAATAGCAATTTGCCCGCCACGCTTGATGGCTTCAGATCGGGCGAAATACAGACTAGAGTTGAGTTGCTCTGTGGCTTGACGCACCTTCCAACTTTCGACCAGGGGGGTGAAACTGGGTGCCGCCAAGGCTGCCAATATGGCTACGATGGAAACCGTGACCAACAACTCGATCGCCGTGAATCCACCTGCCCGGTGAGCTGGGAGAGCGACGGTGCTGTTTGATTGAAAAGACATGGCATCGCTTCCAGTGTTACTTAAGGGCAAGCGGCACCTTGCTTCATTTGCGTGATTCGACCGCCGCTGGTCACGCAAAGTCGGATAGCGCTACTGTGAGTGTCTGTCTTGCCTGTAGGGAAAATCGGGAAACTCATGGCGGCGGGGACTCCGCCATTGGTTTCCGAGATCATTCCCCAACGATCAATAAACAACATTGTTGTGCCGTTGTTCTGGGTCATGGACGTTTTACTTGGTGTCACATTGACTTGTAGGTCGGTGGTCGCGCCATTTTGAGTGTGGGTGATCTTCCAGCCTTGATCCCATCCCCCCGTAGCGTCAAGTGCCACACCGCCCCCGCGCTTGATGGCCTCAGAGCGTGCAAAGTAGAGGCTGGATGTGAGGTTTTCTGCGGCCTGTCGCACGCGCCAGCGTTCAATCAGTGGAGTAAAGCTGGGTGCAGCCAGTGCCGCCAGGATGGCCACAATGGACACCACCACCATTAATTCAATGGCAGTAAATCCACTTTGCTGCGCACCAGTAACCCGGCTGGGGGCCGGGATTGGGAGCGTGCGCAATCGGGTCAAGGGTCGCATGGGGTCATCCTAGGTGCAGTAAGGGAGGGTGGCTGAGCAGAGCCGACGAATGGCATATCGGTGCTGACAAGCGGTCAATCCCCGGTGATTGACTTGATCTATCGATCAGCGTGTGTATCCCAGGCAGGCGCCCGCATTGTGCATGCCCTTGCATTCCCGTTTCAGGCGTTTGTCGCGCTGGGCGGGTGTTTCTTCCGAGGGGCTGCGGTGGTAGGTGATCTTGCTGACACCCTTGCGGGGTTTTTCTGTCTGGGTGCTGTTCTGGTCATTGGCCTTGCGCTTGGCCCAGGTGTCTGCCGGATAGGTGACCAATGCCAGGCAAACGACAAGGGTGCAGGCGAACAAGGGGTGGTGGTTTCTGCGTGGTGTGGTCATGGCGTGCGGGGTGGGTGAGGGGGGGGTTGCCTTGTGCAGTTATAATCCACCTGTTTTGCATGGTGCAAGACGCACGTCAGGGCTTGTTCCGGCTCCTGGCGCAAGTAAAACCAAGGTGTGCACGCTTTTTTCAAGAGTGGGCCCGCCGTTCATTCAAGGACATTTCCAATGATCGCCTCTTCTGTCAAGGCCGAAGTCGTCAAGGCCAACCAACGTGCTGCCAATGATACCGGCAGCCCCGAAGTCCAGGTGGCGCTGCTGACTGCCCGCATCAACGAACTGATGCCTCACTTCAAGGAGCACGCCAAGGACCACCATGGTCGCCGTGGCCTGCTGCGCATGGTGAGCCGTCGCCGCAAGCTGCTGGATTACCTCAAGGCCAAGGACGCCGACCGTTACACCGCGCTGATCGCCAAACTGGGTCTGCGCAAGTAAGCCGCATTGCACGCATGAACGCCTGGGTTAGCACGCTAGCTCAGGCGTTTTTTACTTTTGCTGGTGTGCCGAGCAGATCGAAGCTGTGTCATTCCAATGAACTCCGCGGGCGGTTTCACTGGAATGGCATCGTTTGCTGAATTGGCCGCCAGAGCCCGCTGGTATTGCGTTACCAGCTATTAAATCAGGAGCAACTATGAGCATTTTCAACAAAGTTACCAAGTCTTTCCAGTGGGGCGACAAGACCGTCGTCATGGAAACGGGTGAAATCGCCCGCCAGGCCTCCGGCGCCGTGCTGGTGAACATCGACGACACCGTGGTGCTGGCCACCGTGGTGGCCTCCAAGTCGGCCAAGCCGGGCCAGGATTTCTTCCCGCTGACGGTGGACTACATCGAGAAGACCTACGCCGCCGGCAAGATCCCTGGCAGCTTCTTCAAGCGTGAAGCCAAGCCCAGCGAACTGGAAACGCTGACCAGCCGCCTGATCGACCGTCCGATCCGTCCGCTGTTCCCCGAAGGCTTCTTCAACGAAGTGCATGTGGTCATCCACACCCTGTCGCTCAACCCCGAGGTCGATGCCGACATTGCCGCCATGATCGCTTCGAGCGCTGCCCTGGCGGTCTCCGGCATTCCCTTCAGCGGTCCCATCGGCGCGGCCCGCGTGGGCTACATCAATGGTGAGTACGTGCTCAACCCCGGCCAGACGGCGCGCAAGAACAGCCAGATGGACCTGGTCGTCGCCGGCACCGAAGCGGCCGTGCTGATGGTCGAATCGGAAGCGCAGCAACTGCCCGAAGACGTGATGCTGGGCGCCGTGGTGTTCGGCCACGAGCAGGGCAAGATCGCCATCAACGCCATCCACGAGCTGGTGCGTGACGCTGGCAAGCCTGCCTGGGAATGGCAAGCCCCTGCCAAGGACGAGGCGCTGATCGCCAAGGTCACCCAACTGGCCGAGGACAAGCTGCGCGCCGCGTACCAGATCCGCAACAAGCAGGCCCGCACGCACGCTTGCCGCGAAGCCTATGCCGTGGTCATGGCTGACCTGAAGGAAGCCGGTGTCGAGTTCGACGCCGTCAAGGTCGAAGGCATGCTGTTCGACATCGAAGCGCGCATCGTGCGCAGCCAGATTCTGGCGGGCGAACCCCGTATCGACGGCCGCGACACGCGCACCGTGCGCCCCATCGAAATCCGTGGCAGCGTGCTGCCGCGTGCGCATGGCTCGTCGCTGTTCACCCGGGGTGAAACCCAGGCGCTGGTGGTGACCACGTTGGGCACCGAGCGCGATGCGCAGCGCATTGATGCGCTGGCCGGCGAGTACGAAGACCGCTTCATGATGCACTACAACATGCCTCCCTTTGCCACTGGCGAAGTGGGCCGCATGGGCAGCACCAAGCGCCGCGAGATCGGTCACGGCCGCTTGGCCAAGCGCGCTCTGGTGGCCTGCCTGCCGAGCAAGGAAGAATTCCCCTACACCATGCGCGTGGTGTCGGAAATCACCGAATCCAACGGCTCCTCGTCGATGGCTTCCGTCTGCGGCGGTTGCCTGTCGCTGATGGACGCCGGCGTGCCCATGAAGGCGCACGTGGCCGGTATCGCCATGGGCCTGATCAAGGACGGCAACCGTTTCGCCGTGCTGACCGACATCCTGGGTGATGAGGACCACCTGGGCGACATGGACTTCAAGGTGGCCGGCACGACCAACGGCATCACCGCGCTGCAGATGGACATCAAGATCCAGGGCATCACCAAGGAAATCATGCAGGTCGCACTGGCCCAGGCCAAGGAAGCGCGCATGCACATCCTGGGCAAGATGCAAGAAGCCATGGGTGAAGCCAAGACCGAAGTGTCCAACTTCGCGCCCAAGCTCTACACCATGAAGATCAACCCCGAGAAGATCCGCGACGTGATCGGCAAGGGCGGCGCCGTGATCCGTGCGCTGACCGAAGAAACGGGCTGCCAGATCAACATCGAGGAAGACGGCACCATCACCATCGCCGCCACCGAAGCCGCCAAGGCCGATGAAGCCAAGCGCCGCATCGAGCAGATCACGGCCGAAGTGGAAATCGGCAAGGTCTATGAAGGCCCCGTCACCAAGATCCTGGACTTTGGCGCCCTCATCAATCTGCTGCCCGGCAAGGATGGTCTGCTGCACATCAGCCAGATCGCCCACGAGCGCGTGGAGAAGGTCACCGACTATCTGACCGAAGGCCAGATCGTCAAGGTCAAGGTGCTGGAGACCGACGAGAAGGGCCGTGTCAAGCTGTCCATGAAGGCTCTGGCCGAGCGCCCTGCAGGCATCAGCGACCGCCCGGCCCCCGCAGAGCGCCGTGAGCGCGAGCCGCGCGCACCGCGCGAGGCGCGCGAGCCCCGCGATCCGGGTGCCGATCAGCAGCAACAGCAGCAAACGGTCGGCAACCAGGACCAGATGCAGTCCTGATCCATTGATAGAATGCTATTATTTTGATAGCTACTTGCGCTCTATCCACGGGCGCTAGTGGCAAAAATAGCATCAAGTCTGAGCCCTCCATGCAGGCCATCGAAATCTCCGCCTTTGGCGCCCCTGAGGTGCTGCGCGTGTGCGAACGCGCGCAGCCCGTGCCGGGCGTGGGCGAGGTGCTGATCCGCGTGGCGGCCAGCGGGGTGAACCGCCCCGATGTGCTGCAACGCAAGGGCCACTATCCCGCCCCGCCGGGCGCGAGCGATCTGCCGGGACTGGAGGTGGCGGGTGTGATCGAGTCCGGGGATGTGCAGGCCATGGCGGCCCACGGCTTGCAGCCGGGGGATCGTGTCTGTGCCCTGTTGGCCGGTGGTGGCTATGCCCAGTGGTGCGTGGCGCCGGTGGAGCAGTGCCTTCCGGTCCCTGCGGGCTTGACCGATGCCGAGGCGGCCTCGTTGCCTGAAACCTTCTTCACCGTCTGGAGCAATGTTTTTGACCGCGCGCGTTTGCAGACGGGCGAAACCTTGCTGGTGCAGGGTGGGAGCAGCGGCATTGGCGTGGCGGCCATCCAGCTCGGGCGTGCATTCGGTGCCACCGTCATCGCGACGGCGGGGAGCGAGGACAAATGCGCTGCCTGTCTGGCCTTGGGGGCGCATCACGCCATCGTTTACCGCAGCCAGGACTTCGTGGCCGAGGTGATGCGCATCACGCAGGGCAGGGGGGCTGATGTGGTGCTGGACATGGTGGCGGGCGATTACGTAGCGCGCGAGGTCGATTGCCTTGCCGAAGACGGGCGCATTGCCATCATCGCGGTGCAGGGCGGGGTGCAGGCCGCATTTGATGCAGGCAAGCTGCTGCGCAGGCGTCTGACCATAACCGGCTCCACGCTGCGGGCGCGCTCCACGGCCTTCAAGGGTGCCATCGCCCGCGCCTTGCGCGAGCGTGTGTGGCCCTTGCTTGCATCGGGCGCCGTGCGTCCGGTGGTGTACCGCAGCTTTGCTGCCCATGAGGCGGCACAGGCCCATGCGCTGATGGAGTCCAACCGGCACATCGGCAAGATTGTTTTGACCTGGTGACCATGATGAAAAAACTCATTGCAGGCAACTGGAAGATGAACGGCAGCCTGGCTGCCAACGAGGCGCTGGTGCATGCGCTGCGCGATGGCGTGGGCGCAGCCCCCGCCTGTGATGTGGCGCTGGCCGTGCCTGCGCCCTACCTGGCGCAGGTGCAGGCGCTGGCAGCGGGCTCTGGCCTGGCTTTGGCGGCGCAGGACGTATCGCAACACGAGTCCGGCGCCTACACGGGCGAGTTCTCGGCAGCCATGCTGCGCGACTTTGCGGTACGTTATGTGTTGGTGGGGCATTCGGAGCGCCGCCAGTACCATGGCGAGACCGATGTGCATGTGGCCGTGAAGGCCCAGCGCGCCCTGGCCGCAGGTATCACCCCCATCGTGTGTGTGGGTGAAACGCTGGAAGAACGCGAAGCAGGGCAAACCGAAGCGGTGGTGCGTCGCCAACTGGCGGCGGTGATTCACCTCAACGGCCATTGCATCAGCGAGGTGGTGGTGGCCTACGAGCCGGTCTGGGCCATTGGCACGGGCAAGACCGCCACGCCCGAGCAGGCGCAGCAGGTGCATGCCGTGTTGCGTGCGCAGCTTGCAGCGGCCAGCCCCCATGCGGCCAAGATTCGCTTGCTGTACGGCGGCAGCATGAATGCCGCGAATGCGGCGCAGTTGCTGGCCCAGCCCGATATCGACGGCGGTCTGGTGGGCGGTGCTTCGCTCAAGGCTGCAGACTTTTTGCAAATTATTGCCGCAGCCCAATAACGGCGGACGGTACACGCTATTCAATCAGGAGTATTTCAAGAATGAACTTGCTAGTGAACTTGTTGTTGACGGTCCAGATCCTGGCCGCTTTGGGCATGATTGGGCTGATCCTCGTTCAGCACGGCAAAGGTGCCGATATGGGTGCTGCGTTTGGCAGCGGCAGCTCGGGCAGTCTGTTCGGTGCGTCGGGTGGTGCCAACTTCCTGTCGCGCACCACGGGGGTGTTGGCGGCGGTGTTTTTTGTCTGCACGCTGATGCTGGCCTACTTTGGCAATGCACGTCCGGCCAGCACGGGAAGTGTGCTGGAGACGCCGGCTGCCGTTGCTCCTGCGGCGGCGCCCGACGCGGGCTCTGCGGCGGCCATTCCAGGTGCCGCAGCACCAGCTACCGCACCTGTGGTTCCGGCTTCTGGTGCAGGTCAAATTCCTGTGAAATAAAAACACAAGAAATGCGACGCCGGACACCGTAACAGGGTTTTTCCGGAGTAGAATTTGAGTCTGTCTGGGAAGCCAAAACCAAGTGGTTCCTCATGCCACCCAGACACGACAAGCCGTCGTGGTGAAATTGGTAGACACGCTATCTTGAGGGGGTAGTGGCGAAAGCTGTGCGAGTTCGAGTCTCGCCGACGGCACCAAACAACATACAAACAGGCCTGTCCGCGTGTTCCGTCCTGCGGACATGACGGGCGAGGCTCCACGGTGAGCGCATCCACAAGATGAACCTCGATCAATATCTCCCCGTCCTCCTGTTCATCTTGATTGGCATTGCGGTGGGTATCGTGCCCCTGGTTCTGGGGTACATCCTCGGACCCAACCGCCCTGATCCTGCCAAAAACTCCCCCTACGAGTGTGGCTTCGAAGCCTTCGAAGATGCGCGCATGAAATTCGATGTGCGCTACTACCTCGTCGCCATTCTTTTCATTCTTTTCGATCTGGAAATCGCCTTCCTGTTCCCCTGGGCGGTCTCGCTGCAGGAGGTGGGCGTGACCGGCTTTGTGGCCGTGGTGATTTTTCTGGCCGTTCTGGTCGTGGGTTTTGCCTACGAGTGGAAAAAAGGCGCCCTGGATTGGGAATGATCGGCTAGCACGAGGAACGACGCAATGATTGAAGGCGTGATGAAGGAAGGCTTCATCACCACGAGCTATGACTCCGTGGTGAACTGGGCCAAGACGGGTTCGCTCTGGCCCATGACGTTTGGCTTGGCGTGCTGTGCGGTCGAGATGATGCATGCAGCCGCGGCCCGCTACGACATTGGTCGCTTTGGCGCCGAGGTGTTCCGCGCCAGCCCTCGTCAGTCCGATCTGATGATCGTGGCCGGTACGCTGTGCAACAAGATGGCGCCTGCACTGCGCAAGGTGTACGACCAGATGAGCGAGCCGCGCTGGGTGCTCTCCATGGGCTCTTGCGCCAACGGTGGTGGCTACTACCACTACAGCTATTCCGTGGTGCGTGGCTGCGATCGCATCGTGCCGGTGGACGTGTACGTGCCGGGCTGCCCGCCCACGGCCGAGGCGCTGATCTACGGCATCATCCAGCTGCAGCAGAAGATCCGCCGCACCAACACCATTGCACGCGCCTGAGGGGAGGGCCATGACATCTGTTGCCATTCGACCCGAGGAACTCAGGGATCACATTGCCCAGGCGCTGGGTGCGCTGGCACGTTCTGTGACCCTGGCCCGTGGTGAAGTCACCGTGGTGGTTGCCGCCGACCAGTATTTGCAAGCCATGCAGTTGCTGCGCGATGCGCCCACCTGCCGCTTCGAACAGCTCATTGACCTGTGCGGCCTCGACTATTCTGCGTATGCGGATCGCGTGAACGAGGGTCCGCGCTACGCCGTGGTATCGCACCTGTTGTCTGTTTCCCTCAACCAGCGTGTGCGTGTGCGCGTGTTCTGTCCTCAGGACGATATGCCGGTGGTGGCGTCGGTCACGGGCCTGTGGGCTTCTGCAGCATGGTTTGAGCGCGAGGCGTTCGACCTGTTCGGTATCGTGTTCGAAGGGCACAACGACCTGCGCCGTATCCTCACGGACTATGGTTTCATCGGCCACCCGTTCCGCAAGGACTTCCCGCTGTCGGGTCATGTGGAAATGCGCTACGACGCCGATCAACGCCGCGTGATGTATGAGCCAGTCAGCATCGAGCCGCGTGAGATCACGCCACGCATCATCCGCGAAGAAAACTACGGAGGCCTGCACTGAGGCCTGAGTGCTTTTCAGTGATCCATCATGGCTGAAATCAAGAACTACTCTCTCAACCTCGGTCCGCAGCACCCTGCAGCCCACGGCGTGCTGCGCTTGGTGCTGGAACTCGACGGCGAGGTCGTCCAGCGCGCCGACCCGCACATCGGTCTGCTGCACCGCGGCACCGAAAAGCTGGCCGAGCACAAGACTTTCCTGCAATCGCTGCCTTACATGGACCGCTTGGACTACGTGTCCATGATGTGCAACGAGCACGCCTACTGCCTGGCCATTGAAAAGTTGCTGGGCATTGAAGTGCCGCTGCGCGCGCAGTACATCCGTGTGATGTTCTCGGAAATCACGCGATTGCTCAACCACCTCATGTGGCTGGGTTCGCACGGCAACGACTGCGGCAGTTCCACCATCCTGATCTACACCTTCCGCGAGCGTGAAGACCTGTTCGACATGTACGAAGCCGTGTCGGGCGCGCGCATGCACGCAGCGTATTTCCGGCCGGGCGGCGTGTACCGCGATCTTCCTGATTCCATGCCCCAGCACCAGGAAAGCCGTATCCGCAGTGCCAAGGCAGTGCAGGAGCGCAACGCCAACCGCCAGGGTTCGCTGCTGGACTTCATCGAGGATTTCACCCGCCGCTTCCCCGGCTATGTGGATGAGTATGAAACCCTGCTCACCGACAACCGCATCTGGAAGCAGCGAACCGTGGGCATTGGCGTGGTCACCCCCGAGCGCGCCCTGAACCTGGGCATGACCGGCCCCATGCTGCGCGGCTCCGGCATTGCCTGGGACCTGCGCAAGACCCAGCCCTACGAGGTTTACGACCGCGTCGATTTCGACATCCCCCTGGGCAAGACGGGCGACTGCTACGACCGCTACCTGGTGCGCGTGCAGGAGATGCGCGAGTCCAACCGCATCATCAAGCAGTGCGTGGACTGGCTGCGTGCCAATCCCGGTCCGGTCATCACCGACAACCACAAGGTGGCGCCGCCCGCACGGGATCGCATGAAGTTCGGCATGGAAGACCTGATCCACCACTTCAAGCTGTTCTCCGAAGGTTTCCATGTGCCCGAGGGTGAGGCCTACGCTGCCGTGGAGCACCCCAAGGGTGAGTTTGGTATTTATCTGGTCAGTGACGGTGCGAACAAGCCTTACCGCATGAAGATCCGCGCCCCCGGTTTCGCACACCTGGCCACCATGGACGAAATGGCGCGCGGCCACATGCTGGCCGACGTGATCGCCATCATCGGCACCATGGATATCGTGTTCGGGGAGATTGACCGATGATTTCTGAAGCGACCAAGGCGCGCTTTGCGCGTGAAGTGGCCAAGTACCCGGCAGAGCAGAAGCAGTCTGCCGTGATGGCCTGCCTGGCCATCGTGCAGCAAGAGCAGGGCTATGTGAGCCAGGAGAGCGAAGCGGGCATTGCCGAGTACCTGGGCATGCCCGAGATCGCCGTCCACGAAGTGACGACCTTCTACAACATGTACAACCAGCAGCCGGTGGGCAAGTACAAGCTCAACGTCTGTACCAACCTGCCTTGTCTGCTGCGCGATGGTGGCAAGGCCCTGGAACATCTGGAACACAAGCTCGGCATTGCGGCAGGCGAGACCACCGCCGACGGCATGTTCACCCTGCAAGAGTGCGAGTGCCTGGGCGCCTGCGCCGATGCGCCCGTCATGCTGGTCAATGACCGCAGCATGTGCAGTTTCATGAGTGGCGAGAAGCTCGATCAGTTGGTCGACAACCTGCGTACTGCGGAGGGCAAATAATGACCACGGCAGCACAGGTGCTCTCCCAGTTTCAGGCCACCGGTGTGGAAACCTGCTTCCACGACCGGCACATTGATCCGCAAATTTACGCTGGCCTGAATGGCTCCAACTGGCGTCTGCAGGACTATGAGGCGCGCGGTGGCTACCAGGCACTGAGGAAAATTCTGGGCAAGGATGGGGGCGAAGGTCTCAATCAGGATCAGGTGATTGCCACCGTCAAGGAGTCCGGCCTGCGCGGTCGGGGGGGCGCTGGTTTTCCCACCGGGCTGAAGTGGAGCTTCATGCCGCGCCAGTTCCCGGGTCAGAAGTACCTGGTGTGCAACTCCGACGAGGGAGAGCCGGGGACCTGCAAGGACCGCGACATCCTGATGTTCAACCCCCACATCGTGATTGAAGGCATGATCATTGCCGGCTTTGCGATGGGCATCAGCGTGGGTTACAACTACATCCACGGCGAGATTTTCCAGGTGTACGAGCGCTTCGAGGCGGCATTGGAAGAGGCGCGCGCAGCGGGCTACCTGGGCAGCAACATCCTGGGCAGCAACTTCAGCTTCCAGTTGCATGCCCACCATGGTTTCGGCGCCTACATCTGCGGCGAGGAAACCGCTCTGCTCGAATCGCTGGAAGGCAAAAAGGGCCAGCCGCGCTTCAAGCCGCCGTTCCCTGCCAGCTTCGGTTTGTATGGCAAGCCCACCACCATCAACAACACCGAGACCTTTGCTGCGGTGCCCTGGATCATCCGCAACGGTGGCGCAGCCTACTTGGCCTGCGGCAAGCCCAACAACGGTGGCACCAAGATCTTCTCGGTCAGCGGCGATGTCGAGCGTCCAGGCAACTACGAAATTCCCTTGGGCACCCCGTTTGCCAAGCTGCTGGAACTTGCCGGTGGCGTGCGCAAGGGGCGCCAACTCAAGGCCGTGATTCCTGGCGGTTCTTCTTCGCCCGTGCTGCCTGCCTCCGTGATCATGGAGTGCACCATGGACTATGACTCCATCGCCAAGGCAGGTTCCATGCTGGGTTCGGGCGCTGTCATCGTCATGGACGACAGCCGCTGCATGGTGGAGTCGCTCAAGCGTCTTTCCTACTTCTACATGCACGAGTCCTGTGGCCAGTGCACGCCTTGCCGTGAAGGCACAGGCTGGCTCTGGCGCCTGGTGGACCGCATCCACCGTGGTGAGGGGCGTCCTGCCGACATGGACCTGCTCGACAACGTGGCCAGCAACATCATGGGCCGCACCATCTGCGCCCTGGGTGATGCAGCGGCCATGCCGGTGCGCGCGATGCTCAAGCATTACCGGCACGAATTT
>JAXMER010000020.1:0-3886 GCA_046348185.1 Rhodoferax sp.
GTTGACCTCTCAAATTACTGGCAGGTTACAAATTGCAAGCGCCGCAAAGCCTCCCATTATACGTAGAAACCCGGTACCCTCCAATACCTCCCAACGTGGTGCACATTTGCAGACGTCGCTGCACTGAAAAGATGCGGCCCTGCGGCCATAATGATTGCGCCCCGATCATTCGGCCCCATGCAGCGGGCACTTTCCACCATGACCCCTACGCCGCCCCCCCAATCCGATCCTTCGCGTGCCGATTCGCTGATTGAGTACCCTTGCCGCTTTCCGATCAAGGTGATGGGCGAGCGCGTGGAGGGTTTTGTGCATGCGGTGACCACGGTTGCCAAGGCGTTCGACCCCGGATTTGACGCAAGCACAATTGAACTGCGCGAGAGCAAAGGCGGCAAATACCTGGGTGTGACCATCACCATTACGGCCACCAGCCGTGCGCAGTTGGACGAGCTGTACCGCACTTTGTCGACCCATCCCATGGTCAAGGTCGTGCTCTAGTCGCAGCATGGCAGCCAGTAACGAATTTGACGTGCGCCACCTAGGCCGGGTGGACTACGAACCCACCTACGCTGCCATGCAGGCGTTTACCCGCGACAGGCGCACCGAGCCCCCGAATATCGAGGTCGATCAGCTATGGATTTGTGAGCATCCGCCAGTGTTTACGCAGGGCTTGAGCGGCAAGGCGGAGCACCTGCTCATGCCCGGCAACATCTCAGTGGTACAGACCAACCGCGGCGGCCAGGTGACTTACCACGGCCCTGGCCAGGTCGTGGCCTATCCACTCATGGACCTCCGACGCGCGGGCTACTTTGTGAAGGAATACGTCTACCGAATCGAAGAAGCCGTGGTCCGTACGCTGCTGCACCTGGGTGTCACCGGCCACCGCGTATCGGGGGCGCCTGGCATCTATGTACGCCTAGACGACCCTGCAGGGCACGCGCCACTGCCTCAACGTCCTCAGAAAGGTGCGAGTACCGCACCCAGCTTCGACGGCCTGGGCAAGATTGCCCAGATCGGCATCAAGGTTAGTCGCAACTGTACGTACCACGGTGTGTCGCTCAACGTGGCTATGGATCTGGGACCCTTCCTGCGTATCAACCCGTGTGGGTATTCAGGTCTGCAGACGGTGGACCTTTCTACAATTGGCGTGTCGGTACCCTGGCAGGATGTTGCCGACGTTTTGGGCCAAAAGCTCGCAACCTACCTTGCGCCTTGATCCGCCTTGCGGGCAGCGCACCACCCTCCGCAGCAGACCATGAGCACCGCACCCGAAAACACCATCCGCGAAGCGCAAAGCGCTGCCGAATACGACGCAACCCTGAAGCAGAAGGCCGGCGCCAAGCTGGCCCGCATTCCTATCAAGGTGCAGCAGGGCGAAGTGCTCAAGAAGCCGGACTGGATCCGCGTGAAGGCTGGCAGCCCCACCACACGCTTCTACGAGATCAAGGACGTACTGCGCA
Organism: Rhodoferax sp.; assembly: GCA_046348185.1. Classification (GTDB taxonomy): domain Bacteria; phylum Pseudomonadota; class Gammaproteobacteria; order Burkholderiales; family Burkholderiaceae_C; genus Allorhodoferax. The sequence continues at coordinate 1,458 of JAXMER010000020.1, forward strand.
AGAACAAGCTCGTGACGGTGTGCGAAGAAGCCAGCTGCCCCAACATCGGCGAATGCTTTGGCCACGGCACCGCCACCTTCATGATCATGGGCGACAAATGCACCCGGCGCTGCCCGTTCTGCGACGTAGGCCATGGCCGCCCTGACCCGCTAGACACCAACGAGCCGCGCAAGCTGGCGCAAACCGTGGCTGACCTCAAGCTGAAATATGTGGTCATCACCAGCGTCGACCGCGACGACCTGCGCGACGGCGGTGCCCAGCACTTTGCTGACTGCATCAGCGAGATCCGCGCGCTGAGCCCCAGCACTCAGATCGAGGTACTGGTGCCCGATTTTCGCGGTCGCCTAGACAAGGCGCTGGCCATCCTGGCCACGAACCCACCCGACGTGATGAACCACAACCTGGAAACCGCGCCGCGCCTTTACAAGGAAGCGCGCCCCGGCTCCGACTACCTGTTCAGCCTGGGCCTTCTGAAGAAGTTCAAGGCACAGCACCCAGGCATCCCGACCAAGAGCGGCATCATGGTGGGCTTGGGCGAAACCGACGAGGAAGTGCTGCAGGTGATGCGCGACATGCGCGAGCACGACATCGAGATGCTGACCATCGGCCAGTACCTGGCCCCCAGCAGCGCCCACCTGACCGTGAAGCGCTACGTGCACCCCGACGTGTTCAAGATGTTCGAGCAAGAGGCCTACAAGATGGGCTTCAAGCATGCCGCCGTGGGCGCCATGGTGCGTTCCAGCTACCACGCTGACCAGCAGGCCAAGGGCGCGGGGCACTGAGTCTTTAGCTCAACACCAGCGCACCCAGCCCCAGCACCGCGGGCACGGTCTGCACGAACAGGATGCGGCGGTTCACGGTGGCTGCGCCCCACACACCCGCAATCGCGACGCACACCAAGCCGAACACCGTAAACGCCTGCGCAGTGGCGGCATTGGGCAGCACAAACCCCAGTGCCAGCGCGGCGGCCAGGAAGCCGTTGTAGCACCCCTGGTTGGACATGGCCGGTGCCAGCACCACAGCGTGCTCTTTGCTGATGCCAAACACCTTTCGCCCGCGCGTCTGGAACAGCGCCGTTTCCAACAGAAAGATGTACACGTGCAGCAGCATGACGGCAGCGGCAATGACTTGGGCGACAAGAGACATGGTGAATATCTCGCAAATAAAGTTCAGGCGCCAGCCGGGGCCATTTGGTCGTAGGCGGCAAGGGCTTCGGCGGCGTACATCAGGCCGGGGCCGCCATTCATGTAGACGCACACGGCCAGCATTTCTTCCAGCTCGGCACGCGTACAGCCCAGCTTGTGCAAGGCCTTGACATGAAAGCCCACGCAGCCCGAACAGTGCTGGGTGATGCCGATGGCCAGGGCAATGAGCTCTTTGTGCTTGGCGCTGACGCTGCCTTCAGCCATGGCGGCCTTGGCGAGCTGCCCAAAGCCCATCATGGCGTCGGACTGCGATTTTCGAAACGGGCCCAGTTGGGCGTTGATGTTTTGGACCAGGGTTGTGTGATCGAAGGTACTCATGGTGGCGAATCCAGCAAGGACTTAAACAAAGTGGGCGTTAGCCCCCGTAAAGACTGAATCAGTAGCTATAACAAATGTAGCATTAGCTCGGCAGCGTGAGCGCCTCAACCGGGTCGTCGGCAGCCAGGACTTGCTGGGACCAGGCCTGCAGGCGCGTGGCGTCGGCGCGCAAGATTTCCTGCTTGACGGCCAGGATTTGCGCGGGGTGCATGGAAAAGCTGCGCAGCCCCAGACCCAGCAACAACCGGGTGAAGGCGGTGTCGCCCGCCATCTCCCCGCACACGCTCACGCCCTTGCCCTGGGCACGACACTGGGCGATGGTTTCTGCCACCAAGCGCAGCACGGCCGGGTGCAGCGGGTCGTAGAGGTGGGCCACAGACTCATCGGCACGGTCGATGGCCAGGGTGTATTGGATGAGGTCGTTGGTGCCGATGGAAAGAAAGTCGAAGTGCTTGAGAAAGTAGCGCACATTGATCGCCGCAGCCGGAATCTCGATCATGGCACCGAGCTTGAGCGGGCCATACGCCACGCCTCGGTTGTCGAGCTGGGCGCGCGCGTGATCCAGGTGGGCCAGAGTTTGGCGGATCTCACTGGCGTGCGCCAGCATGGGGACGAGCAGGTGCACCTGGCCGTGTGCGGCTGCACGCAGGATCGCGCGAAGCTGGGTGAGAAACATGGCCGGGTCGGCCAGGCTCCAGCGGATGGCGCGCAGGCCCAGCGCCGGGTTGAGGTGAGCGTCGTCGTGCAGGGAGTCGTCCAGGGGCTTGTCGGCGCCTACGTCCACGGTGCGTATGGTGACCGGCAGGCCCTGCATGCCCTCCACGGCACGACGGTAAGCGCGGTACTGTTCTTCTTCACCGGGGAGCCGACCCTGGCGCCCCATGAACAGGAATTCGCTGCGAAATA
>JAXMER010000021.1:0-2534 GCA_046348185.1 Rhodoferax sp.
CCACTGGCCCGAAGGGAGCCCCGAAAAAGCCGCCCAGCGTCGTTGCAGCGCTTGACAAGGGCACCACCATTGCCTGCGCGCTGCGCCTAGCCGGGCAGCTTTTTCGGGGCTCTGAAAGTACCAATCAGAGTGAAGCACTACACTAAGATAACGGTTTGCCATGACGGCACGGATCGTGTGCCGAGGTCCGCGTTCAGCGATCGGTGGACCCCAGCGCCTTGCGCACACCTTCGCGCACTTCATCCCCCATGCCGCGCACGCTGGCCAGGAAGGCCCAGAACTGCTTGGCCTGGCGCTTGAGTTGGTAGTCCACCTCGCCGTACTGCTGCTCGACCATTTCGGTCATGCGGGAGTCCAGATTGGGGGGCGGCAGTTGCAGAAACGCCTCGGATTCGGAGCCATCGCGCTGCACCACGGCCCCGGCATTGCTGGCGATGCGCAGCATGGCCGTGTTTTCGGTCAGCGCATGGATGAAGACCATGCGCACACCCGCGTTGCGCGCGTGCATGACGGCCCGGTCGAACAGCCGCGCCCCGTAGCCGCGCCCGCGTGCACAGCGCGCCACCGAAACACCGAACTCGGCGCAGTTCGCATGCTCGGGCAGGGGCGTATAGGCCAGGTGCGCCATCGCGATGAGTTCGAGCCGACGGTTGTAGATACCGAAGATGTCATCACGGTCAAAGTCGAGCTGATCCACATAGCGCCGGATCTGCTCGTCACTGGCCGGGTAGCCAAAGCGCAGATAGCGATCTTCCGCATCCAAAGCGAACAAATGCCTGGCGATGCGCTCGCGGTGGCTGGGCCCCAGCGAACGGATCGGCACCATCAGATGCTTGGCGGCGCCAGGCGGGCGCCCGCCCTTTCCCCGTGTCGATACGGGATCGGCAGTGTCCAAGGCGGCCTGAAGCCATTCGTTGTTTGCGGTCATGGAACCAATATAGGGGTTTTCCCTGGCAATTCCAAGACATTTTTGCTGCATTGCAACAATTCAACACGAGCCCGAATTTAGTGCATGAAATCAATGACTTGCAAAAGAGCCCGCTTGCCCACACCAGCACAAGGTGTCGGCACGGAGACAGGTTGGGAGTCTCCGATGCGCTGCCCGTGACCCTTCACCAGGCCACGCGCGGTGTTGGCCTTTACACCGGTACCGCCGTGGTGGTCTTCACACGGTCGAGCACGAAGCTGGTCTTGCAATCCTGCACGCTGGGGTGCTTGAGCAAGGTGTCCATGATGAAGCGGCTGTAGTGCGCCATGTCGGCCACCACCACGCGCAGCAGGTAGTCCATTTCGCCGGTCAGTGAAGCGCACTCCACCACCTCGGGCCAGGTCTGCACGCTGGCGCGAAACACATCCATGGGGTTGCGCTTGTGGGTTTCGGTGTGCTTTTCCAGCCGCACATTGAGGTAGGCCGTGAGCCCCAGGCCCACCGCCTCGGGGCGCACCAGTGCCACATAGCGATCGATCACGCCGCTCTCTTCCAGGCGCTTGACACGGCGCAGCACGGCACTGGGCGACAGGCCCACCTGCTCGCCAATCACCTCGTAGGTTTCCCGGCCGTTGTGCTGCAAACAGCGCAATATAGCCCTATCCAGCTTGTCCAATGCGTCAGAAGTATTCATGACGCAATTATTACGCGCCACCCATCCACGGAGATCACTTTGCCCTTGTATCGGGTATGTCCCGATAGTGATAACCCATGGATTACCCAACAATAAATCCCACAAAAACGCACGGTCGTTCGTTTTTGTGCAATACAAAATCCACAGGAGACATTCATGACCGGTTTCATTCGCCGCGCGCTGCGCGGCCTGGCGTTCGCGTGTGCGTCCCTCGCTCTGTTGCACGGCGCCCATGCAGGCACCTACACCCAGACGCGCTACCCCATCGTGCTGGTGCACGGGCTGTTTGGCTTTGATTCGGCGCTGGGCGTCGATTACTTCTACGGCATCCCCGAAGCGCTGCGCCGCGATGGCGCCAAGGTCTATGTGGCCCAGGTGTCGGCCGCCAACAGCACCGAGGTGCGCGGCGAGCAACTGCTGGCCCAGGTGAAGAACATCCTGGCCATCACGGGTGCGTCCAAGGTCAACCTGATCGGCCACTCTCACGGCGGCCCCACCACGCGCTACGTGGCCGGTGTGGCGCCGCAGCTCGTGGCCTCGGTCACCTCGGTGGGTGGCGTGAACCGCGGCTCGCGCGTGGCCGACATCATGCGTGGTGTGGCACCTGCAGGCAGCGTCAGCGAGAGCGTGGCGAACGGTGCCGCCAAAGCCCTGGTCACCCTGATCAACCTGACCTCGGGCGGCAGCAGCCTGCCGCAAATGCCCACGGCCGCGCTGGATTCGCTCACCACGGCCGGCTCTGCCAAGTTCAACCAGCGCTTCCCCGCCGGTGTACCCACCAGCGGCTGCGGCAACGGCGCCGAGCTGGTGAACGGCGTGCGCTACTACTCCTGGACCGGTACCAAGACGCTGACCAACCTGCTGGACGTGAGCGCCGCCCCCCGGGCGGTGCGGGGCGGGGTTTTTGGCGAA
>JAXMER010000022.1:0-1550 GCA_046348185.1 Rhodoferax sp.
ACCATCCTGAGCGCAACGCGGGTCCGCTCGCAAGCCCGCCCTGCGGGCTCGGACTTAGCCGGAACGATGTAGTGGGAGGTGATTATTCATGCGGATGAGTGGCTGAAGGCGGGGCGGTTTTCGACTGCATTGCAGTTGGGGAAGGGGCTCAGGATTTTGTCCCACAGCCGGCGCCACCAGCCGCGCTCACGCACCGGCACGGCCAGTTTCACCGTGGTCTTCCCACCCGGATGACTCAAGACCCCCGCCGTCACGAACAGCCAGAAGCGCAGGCTCTGAATGGTCACCTTTTGCTGCCAGCCCAAGTGCCGCTGGAAGAGCACGGTCAGGTTGTAGGTCAAGGTGGCCAGACTCAGCGCCGCCTCGCTGGCCCAGAAGTTCTCCAGGCACAGGGTCGGCAGGGCAAACCCCTCGCGCAGTTCCTTGATCACGTTCTCGCAGTCGGCCCGCCCGTTGTAGTAACGCCACACCGCCAGCGGGGGATGCGTGGTTCGGGGCAGGCTGGTGACCAGGGCCTGAAACCGATACCCCGGCACGTCCAGCAGGCGTTTGCCCCCGCGGCTGTCGTCCTCCCGCACCCGGTGCCGGATCAGCACCAGCCGCCGGGGGTGCGGCCAGCTCAGCGCCTGGTACTCCCGTTCGGCCACCTCCGTGTCCGGCACGTCGGTCGCCGTCCACGGGAGTTCGCCCCGGAGAAGTCTCTGGATCGGCTGGCTCAGTTGCGCCACCACCACGTAGGGCAGGCGCAGCTGTTCCCACAGGGCCAGCAGTTCGGGCAGACAAAAGCCTGAGTCGGCGCGCACGCCGCGCAGCCGGATCTGGCGCGGAAGGTTCTCCCACAAATCCAGAAAGAAGGCGGTGACGTTGCTGCCACAGCTGGCGTTGCCGGGCCGCAACCACAGTTGCGCCACCAGGCGCACCTCCGCCACCACCGCCAGCAGCGGATGCAGACAGGGCTTGAGTCCCTGCTTGGTGTAACCCACGGCCACCCCCTGCTGATGCCCGTCCTCGTGGAGCAGGCGCGTGGAATCCAGATCGAGCGTGTAGCCGTCGCGGGCGCTGGGCAGCCGATCCAGGCCCCAATGCCAGAGCGGCCGGAAGCAGCGCAGGTTGGCGCCCGCTGAAGTGAACCCCTGAAAGAACCGCGTGAGCACCGACTGGCTGGCGATGCGTTGGATGCCCAGCAGTTCGGGGGCGAGCGGATCGCGCCGCAGATAGGCGACGTGGGTAAGCTTGCGGGCATCACAGAGCAACCCATGCATGAAGGCCAGGGCCTTCTCCAGCGGCAGCAGCCTGTTGTTGGAGGTGGGGATCCGGTGCGGCAGTGCGGCGGCCAGCCGTTGGGCCCAGTCCAACGGATGCAACCAGCCCCAGAACGTGGTGCTGCCGGCATGGGGCGAAAGTTGCTGGTCGGTGAACGCGATGGCCATTGCCTTGCCGTTGGCTTTGAACTCCAATGCCCCGGCCACCGTTTGGTGAACCGGGCGGGTGCCCGACGATTGCGTTGTTTTCATACACCACCAATCAGTTCCCAATCGGTGGCTCCTCTT
>JAXMER010000023.1:0-1052 GCA_046348185.1 Rhodoferax sp.
TCGACTACTTTGTTGCCTTCTCCTGCAAAGGCCGGGGTGTCTGCCCCTCATGCACCACACGGCGCATGGTGGAGACGGCGGCGCACCTCACCGACCACGTCTTCCCCCGCCTGCCGGTGCGCCAGTGGGTGCTCTCCGTGCCCAAGAGGTTGCGCTACTTCATGCAACGCGACGGGCCAGTGCTCAATATGGTGCTGCGCATCTTCCTGCGGGTCATTGCGCAAAACCTGCACGCCAACTGCCCCGGTGCGGCCAATGCAGACAAGGCAAGCCTGCACATTGGCGCAGTCGCCTTCATTCACCGCTTTGGCTCCAGCCTGAACGAACACGTGCACTTCCATGTCTGTGTGGTCGATGGGGTGTTTGAGGAAGTGGCAGGCGAGGGCAGCGCTGATGCCCCAATGCAAGTCTCTGCGTCAGGTGTCGTATTCCACCCGGCCAGCGGCATCGATGCGCATACCGTGGCCCCAGTGCAGACCACACTGCAAAAACGCATCCTGCGCGCCTTCGTTGCTCGGGGCTTGCTGGAGAACTGTGACGCCAAAGACATGCTGGCCTACCAGCACAGCGGGTTCTCAGTCGATGCCGGTGTCTGCATCGAAGCCCACGACCGCGCTGCGCTGGAGCGGCTGCTGCGCTATTGCGCGCGTCCACCGTTTTCCATGGAGCGACTGCGCAAAGAGGGAAGCAAACTGGTGTACCGCTGTGCCAAGCAGCGCAGTGAGCCTGCCAGCGACAAGCGCGGTGCCAAGGCCGATGAGCTACACCTCACACCGCTGGAGCTGATCGACCGCATTGCCGCCCTGGTACCGCCGCCATGCACCCACCAGCACCGCTACTTTGGCGTGCTGGCACCAAATTCGCCGCTCAGGGCTGCGGTGACGGCGCTGGCGACACCGACGCAAGCCGCTCCCGTGCTGGGCGCGTCGATCAGCACGGGGGAGTGCGCGCCTGGTGTGGTACCGATGAGCAGCGTGCTGCCAACCCCGAGCGAGCCGGTGCTGCCCAAGCGTGCAGCGCACTACCTGTGGGCGGTGCTGATCGCCCGCATC
>JAXMER010000024.1:0-1121 GCA_046348185.1 Rhodoferax sp.
GGGCGCATCAATGCCGATGAACACATCCGGCCGCTCAGCCAGCAATCGGTTGCCAAGCTGCTTGCGGATGGACAGCAGCTCGCGCAGGTTCAGCAGTGCGTCCACGTAGCCGAACACTGAGAGCTTGCTGCTGGGCCACCAGGCTTCAAAGCCCTGAGCCTGCATCTTGGGTCCACCGATGCCTTGCGCCACCAGACCGGGCCAGCGGGCGCGCAGGCCTTGCAAAAGCAAGCTGGCGAGCAGGTCCCCGCTCGCCTCGCCTGCGACCATGCCGAACCGAGGGACCACCATGCCTGAGCGCTACAGAGTGCCTTCCCCAGCGGCAGCCCTGGATCCGGCTTGGCCGGTCCAGTGGCTGCGCCCCCTTGAGGGGGCCGGCGTAGCCGGTAGGGGGTGGGCCATGTTCAGCGAACGATGCCGTACTTTGCGGCGGCAATGAAATCAAGCAGTGCGTCGATGTCACCATCAGCGACGCCACCCTCGCTACCGCGCAAAGCGCCGATGGCCGCCTTCGCCTCTTCCAAGGTGAGGCCGCTGCGGTAGAGCAACTTGTGCATCTCGCGGATCACGCCGATACGTTCGGCCGAGAAGTCACGGCGCTTGAGGCCCACGACGTTGACGGCGCGCACGGCGAGCGGATTGCCATCCACCGTCATGAAGGGCGGCACGTCCTGCGCCACATGGGCCTGGAAGCCGACCATGGCGTGGGCGCCAATGCGCATGCGCTGCAGCACGCCGGTGAGGCCGCCCACGGTGGCCCAGTCCTCGACGACCACGTGGCCGGCCAAGGTGGCGTTGTTGGCCATCACCACCTGGTTGCCGATCTGCACGTCGTGCGCGACATGACAGTAGGCCATGATCCAGTTGTCGTTGCCAATGGTGGTCTCGCCCCGGTCCTGCACCGTGCCCACATTGAGCGTGCAGAACTCGCGGATGGTGTTGCGGTCGCCGATGACCAGGGTGGTCGGCTCGCCCGCGTACTTTTTGTCCTGGTTGGCCGCGCCGATGGAGTTGAACTGGAAGATGCGGTTGTCGCGGCCAATGGTGGTGTGGCCTTCAAGCACGCAATGGGGGCCAACCGTGGTGCCGGCACCGATCGTCACGTGCGGCCCGATCAGCGT